>NZ_CP095096.1:0-1372483 GCF_025561445.1 Staphylococcus sp. IVB6181
ATGTCAAAAAAAGAAATTTGGGGAAAAGTTCTTGAATTAGCTAAAGACGAATTGACAGAAGTAAGTTATAACACTTGGTTTGAGCCGCCAAAAACAAAATTGGTAGGAATCGAAGATTCTGAGGCCATTATTTTAGTGAATGATGGATTTATCAAAGAATTTTTGAAAAAACAATATACCGGTATTGTTGAAAAATTATTCGAAAATGCGATTGGGACGCCGCTTAAGCCAAGATTTGTCATTCAAAATGATCTGACAGCTGATGCACAACTTAAAACTGATGTGAAAGAACAAAATAATGAAAAAGAAGCCGAAATACCAAGCTTCCAAAACAGCAGCGAAGACCAATTCAATGCGCATAATACATTTGAAACTTTCGTTATCGGACCTGGGAACCGCTTCCCGCACGCAGCAAGTTTGGCAGTAGCGGAAGCACCCGCAAAAGCTTATAACCCGTTGTTCATCTACGGAGGCGTTGGTTTAGGAAAGACACATTTAATGCACGCAATCGGGCATTACGTCTTGCAAAATAATAAAGATGCGAAAGTCATCTATACATCCAGCGAGAAGTTTACAAATGAATTCATTAAATCAATCCGAGATAATGAAACAGAAAGATTCAGAGAAAAATACAGAAATATCGATGTGCTGCTGATTGACGATATTCAATTCATCCAAAACAAAGAGCAGACACAAGAAGAATTCTTCCATACTTTCAATGAATTACATCAAGCTGAAAAACAAATTGTCATCTCAAGCGACCGACCTCCTAAAGAAATTTCAAAATTAGAAGATCGTTTGCGCTCTCGTTTCGAATGGGGCTTGATCGTTGATATCACGCCGCCTGATTACGAAACACGTATGGCAATTCTGCAGAAAAAGTTAGAAGAAGAAGATGTCGATATTCCGTTAGAATCTTTAACTTATATCGCAAACCAAATCCAATCCAACATCCGTGAATTAGAAGGTGCCTTAACTCGTGTTATCGCCTATTCCAGATTACAAGGCGAACCGATTACAACTGAACTCACTGCAGAAGCACTTAAAGATATTATTCAAACACCGAAATCTAAGAAAATAACAATCCAGGATATTCAAAAAGTGGTTGGACAATACTACAACGTGCGACTTGAAGATTTTATTGCGAAAAAACGTACAAAATCCATCGCCTATCCGCGTCAAATCGCAATGTATCTTTCTCGCGAACTGACTGATTTCTCACTACCGAAAATCGGAGAAGAATTCGGCGGCCGCGATCATACAACAGTGATTCATGCGCACAGAACTATTCGTGAAGATATGGAAAAAGATACATTATTCAAGCAAGAAGTAGAAAATCTGGAAAAAGAAATTCGAAATCAGTAAACATTTTAGAAATTTACTAGCAGATCAGGGTAAAATTAAGTGAGACAACCGAGCTGTTATACTACAGAGATAAAAAGGTGATTGTGGACAATGTGCAGAAGTTGTACACATCATACACAGATTATCCACATGTGTATAACTTCTCACAGCAAGGTTTTTACAGGATTATCCACTTATCCACAGCCCCTACTACTATTACTACGGTTTTAAAACCTATATAATTAATTTATAAACGACTGGAAGGAGTTTAAAATTTATGATGGAATTCACGATTAAAAGAGACTATTTCATAAATCAATTAAATGACACGCTAAAAGCAATTTCACCAAGAACAACATTGCCTATCTTAACTGGTATCAAAATCGATGCGAAAGAAGAAGGTATCATTTTGACTGGTTCAGATTCAGAGATTTCAATTGAAATTTCAATCCCTAAAGAAGTCGACGGAGAAGAGATTGTCACAATTTCAGAAACAGGATCAGTCGTACTTCCTGGTCGTTTCTTTGTAGATATTATTAAAAAATTACCAGGCAAAGATGTTAAGTTATCAACAAACGAACAGTTCCAAACTTTAATTACATCGGGTCATTCAGAGTTTAACTTAAGCGGCTTAGACCCAGATCAATATCCATTGCTGCCGCAAGTTTCTCAAGATGATGCAATTCAATTACCAATCAAAGTCTTAAAAAATGTCATCGCGCAAACAAACTTCGCAGTGTCCACCTCAGAAACACGGCCAGTTTTAACTGGTGTGAACTGGTTGATTCAAGATAATGAATTAATATGCACTGCGACAGACTCGCACCGTTTGGCTGTAAGAAAATTAAAATTAGAAGATGAGGACATCGAAAATAAAAATGTCATCATTCCTGGTAAAGCTTTAGCTGAATTAAACAAAATCGTAACGGACTCAGAAGATGACATCAATATCTTCTTTGCTTCAAACCAAGTGTTATTTAAAGTCGGACACATTAATTTCATTTCAAGATTGCTTGAAGGACATTATCCTGATACTTCTCGCTTGTTCCCTGAAAACTATGAAACAAAAATTGAAATGAGCAACAGCGACTTCTATCACGCAATTGATCGTGCTTCATTGCTTGCACGCGAAGGCGGCAATAATGTCATCAAACTAAGCACAGGCAATCAAGAAGTTGAACTTTCTTCTACATCACCTGAAATCGGTACGGTTAAAGAAGATGTAGACGCAAATAATGTTGAAGGCAGCAGCTTGAAGATTTCATTCAACTCTAAATACATGATGGACGCATTAAAAGCAATCGATAACGACGAAGTTGAAGTAGAATTCTTCGGTACCATGAAACCTTTCACTTTAAAACCTAAAGATGACGATTCAGTAGTTCAATTAATTCTTCCAATCAGAACTTACTAGTCCGAAAATAAACAGTGACATTCACGTAAAAAACGGAAATCCTTTTTGCAGGGTTTCCGTTTTTTCGTGTTGAAAATGAAATATGGAGTTTAAATCAATTTTAAAGGCCCTCAGATGTCGCACAGTGAACTTTAAAAATGATTTGGATAAAAATATCGGGACAACAAAATTTTTCAATGTCACCTTTTAAAATGCAAAAAATGAGCAATAGTGAGGTAAAAAAATCAAGTTTTTGAAAAACAGCTGAAATTTTATTGAGATAAGCCTAGAAATCAACCTGTAACACATGAAATTTATTACAAAAAAAGGTATAATATATTAATGACCTTACAAAGAAATGGAGTGAGTGTGTTGACTGAAAAAATCATGGTTGAAGGTGACATTACTTTAGGACAATTCCTGAAAACCGAAGGCATTATCGAATCAGGCGGACAGGCAAAATGGTTTTTAAAAGATTTCGAAGTTTTCTTGAACGGCGAAAGAGAAACGCGTCGCGGAAAGAAACTTGAAGATGGCGATCAAATTGAAATACCTGAAGTGGGTTCTTTTGTAATAGCACATCAAGGTGACCAATGAAATTAAATGCACTCCAGCTTGAAAATTACCGCAATTACGAAGCAGTCGCATTAGATTGCCATCCTGATGTAAACATTTTGATTGGTGAAAATGCGCAAGGCAAAACCAATTTATTAGAATCTATTTACACACTTGCATTAGCTAAAAGTCATCGAACAGCTAATGATAAAGAGCTTATTCGTTTTGGTGCTGAGTATGCTAAAATAGAGGGTGAGCTGAGTTATAGACATGGCAAGATGCCGCTTACGATGTTTATAACTAAAAAAGGCAAAAAGGTTAAAGTCAACCACTTGGAACAACATCGTCTGACACAGTATATCGGACACTTGAATGTTGTTCTTTTTGCCCCAGAGGACCTGAATATCGTCAAAGGATCTCCGCAAGTCAGACGCCGCTTTATCGATATGGAGCTGGGTCAGATGTCTGCGGTGTACCTCAACGACTTATCCCAGTACCAGCGTATTTTGAAACAAAAAAATAATTATTTAAAGCAATTGCAAACGAAACAAAAGACGGATCGTACCATGATTGAAGTCTTGAATCAGCAATTTGCGCAATATGCTTTGAAAGTGACACTTAAACGTGCCCATTTCATTGCAGAATTGGAAACACTCGCACAACCGATTCATGCCAGTATTACTGACGACAAAGAATCTTTAGAGGTCAATTACCGTCCAAGCTTGAAGCTGTCTGATACTGAGGATGAAGCAGCGTTGTTCGAAGAGGTACTTCAACTGCTGGCAGATAATATGGACAGAGAGATAGAACGCGGTGTGGCACTCTACGGCCCGCATCGTGATGATTTAGGTTTCAACGTAAATGGGATGGACGCACAAACGTATGGTTCGCAAGGACAGCAGCGTACATCTGCATTATCAATCAAGCTGGCTGAGATTGAACTGATCAACAAAGAAGTCGGCGAATACCCTATCTTATTGCTTGATGATGTGCTGAGTGAATTAGATGACTCCCGTCAGACTCACCTGCTGAGTACAATTCAAGATAAGGTACAGACCTTTGTGACAACAACGTCTGTAGAAGGTATTGATCATGAAATTATGAAACATGCAAAACTTTACCGAATAAACCAAGGTGAAATTATCAAGTGATAGAAAGTGAAGGTGGAAGCATTGTCAGATGTGAACAACACGGAAGATTATGGTGCTGGACAAATACAGGTATTAGAAGGGCTTGAAGCCGTTCGTAAACGTCCGGGTATGTATATCGGATCTACTTCAGAAAGAGGTCTGCACCATCTCGTATGGGAAATTGTAGATAATAGTATTGACGAAGCATTAGCTGGCTATGCTGATAGAATCGATGTCGTTATCGAAAAAGACAACTGGATTCGCGTAGAAGATAACGGTCGCGGCATTCCAGTAGATATTCAAGAAAAAATGGGCCGTCCTGCAGTTGAAGTTATTTTAACTGTTTTGCATGCCGGAGGTAAATTCGGCGGCGGCGGATATAAAGTATCAGGCGGTTTGCATGGTGTAGGCTCTTCTGTAGTTAACGCACTTTCAGAAACTTTAGAAGTTTATGTACACCGTAATGATAAAGTGTATAACCAAGCTTATAAACGCGGTATTCCGCAATACGACTTGAAAGTTGTAGGAGAAGCGGAAGGTACAGGTACAGTGATCCGTTTTAAAGCGGACCCTGAGATTTTCACTGAAACAACTGAGTATCAGTATGAAATCCTTCAAAAACGTATTCGTGAATTAGCTTTCTTAAACAAAGGCATTCAGATTACATTACGCGATGAACGCGAAGAAGAGGTAAGAGAAGATTCTTATCACTATGAAGGCGGTATTAAATCTTACGTTGAATTAATCAACGAAAACAAAGAACCGTTATTTGATGAGCCTGTTTATCTTCATGACCGCAAAGATGACGTAGAAGTCGAAATCGCATTGCAGTACAACAAAGGCTTTGCGACAAACTTATTATCTTATGCCAACAACATTCATACGTATGAAGGCGGTACGCACGAAGATGGATTCAAACGTGCGTTGACACGTATATTGAACAGCTATGGTACAAAACAAGGTATTATCAAAGAGGATAAAGAGCGTTTATCTGGTGAAGATACACGTGAAGGTTTAACAGCAATTGTGTCTATCAAACACAGTAATCCTCAATTCGAAGGACAAACGAAAACAAAATTAGGCAATACGGAAGTACGCCAGATTGTAGACAGACTCTTCACAGAAGATATGGAGCGTTTCTTGATGGAAAACCCTCAAGTAGCTCGTATTATCGTGGAGAAAGGCATTATGGCATCTCGTGCCCGTATCGCAGCTAAAAAAGCGCGTGAAGTAACACGCAGAAAATCAGCACTTGAAGTGTCCAGCTTACCTGGTAAATTAGCAGACTGTTCAAGCAAGAACCCGGACGAAAGTGAAATCTTCATAGTCGAAGGCGACTCTGCCGGAGGGTCTACAAAATTAGGCCGAGACTCTAGAACACAAGCGATTCTGCCATTACGAGGCAAGATTTTGAACGTTGAAAAATCACGCTTAGACAGAATCTTAAACAATAACGAAATCCGTGCCATGATTACAGCATTCGGTACAGGTATCGGCGGAGAATTCGATATTACGAAAGCGCGCTATCATAAAATCGTTATTATGACAGATGCCGATGTGGACGGTGCGCATATCAGAACGTTGTTATTGACATTCTTCTACCGTTTCATGCGTCCGTTGATTGAAGCGGGATATGTATATATTGCACAACCGCCGTTATTCAAATTAACGCAAGGCAAACAAAAGTATTATGTCTTTAACGAACGTGAATTAGAGAAATTAAAATCAGAATTGAAACCGACACCGAAATGGTCAATTTCTCGTTACAAAGGTTTAGGGGAAATGGATGCCGATCAATTATGGGAAACTACAATGAACCCTGAACACCGCTCAATGCTTCAAGTAACATTGGATGATGCGATTGAAGCGGATATGACATTCGAAATGCTGATGGGCGATGTCGTTGAAAACCGCCGTCAATTTATCGAAGACAATGCAGTCTATGCAAACTTGGATTTCTAATCTTAAAAGTATGTATCACTGCAACAGCTACGGAATTAATAACTTAAGGAGGCAATCTTGATGGCTGAATATCCTGAATCAAGAATAATTGAACGAAATATTAGTAACGAGATGCGTGAATCGTTCTTAGACTATGCGATGAGTGTTATCGTATCTCGTGCTTTGCCAGACGTCAGAGATGGTTTGAAACCGGTACATCGTCGTATATTATACGGTTTGAACGAACAAGGAATGACGCCTGATAAACCGTATAAGAAATCCGCACGTATCGTAGGTGACGTAATGGGTAAATACCACCCTCACGGGGACTCATCTATCTATGAGGCTATGGTGCGTATGGCTCAGGATTTCAGCTATCGTTATCCTCTTGTTGACGGTCAAGGCAACTTTGGTTCAATGGATGGCGATGGTGCAGCTGCAATGCGTTATACCGAAGCACGTATGACGAAACTTTCTACAGAACTATTAAGAGATATCAATAAAGATACAATCAACTTCATTGATAACTATGACGGGACAGAAAGAGAGCCGGAAGTCTTACCGGCACGTTTCCCGAACCTCTTAGTAAATGGTGCTTCAGGGATTGCAGTAGGTATGGCAACAAACATTCCGCCGCACAATATGACAGAGGTCATCAATGGTATTTTAAGCCTAAGCCACAATCCTGATATTACAATTGCGGAATTGATGGAAGATATTACAGGTCCTGACTTCCCGACTGCAGGTTTAATCCTAGGCAAGAGCGGTATTCGCCGTGCATATGAAACAGGACGCGGTTCTATTCAAATGCGTGCACGTGCTGAAATCGAAGAACGCGGCGGCGGTCGCCAACGTATCGTTGTGACTGAAATCCCGTTCCAAGTCAATAAAGCACGTATGATTGAAAAGATAGCAGAATTAGCACGTGATAAACGAATAGACGGTATTACAGACTTGCGTGACGAAACAAGTTTGCGTACAGGTGTCAGAGTAGTTATTGATATTCGAAAAGATGCCAACGCAAGTGTTATCTTGAATAACTTATATAAACAAACACCGCTGCAAACTTCATTTGGTGTGAATATGATTGCATTAATCAACGGCAGACCGAAATTAATCAATTTTAAAGAAGCGCTAGTTGAATACTTAGAACACCAAAAAGTAGTTGTACGCAGACGTACAGAATACAATTTGAAAAAAGCCGAAGATCGTGCACATATCTTAGAAGGTTTAAGAATTGCCTTAGACCATATCGATGAGATTATTACGACAATCCGTGAATCAGAAACAGATAAAGTCGCAATGGAACGTTTGCAAGAACGCTTCGAACTTTCTGAACGCCAAGCACAAGCTATCTTGGACATGCGTTTAAGACGTTTAACAGGTTTAGAAAGAGACAAAATCGAATCTGAATATAACGATTTGATTGCTTATATTGAAGAGTTGAGAGAAATCCTTGCGGACGAAGAAAAATTATTGCAATTAGTACGTGATGAATTAATTGATGTCAGAGAACGCTTCGGTGATGAACGCCGTACTGAAATTCAACTTGGCGGTCTTGATCAAATCGAAGATGAAGACTTGATTCCAGAAGAACAAATCGTTATTACATTAAGTCATAACAACTACATCAAACGTTTACCGGTTTCAACGTACCGTTCGCAAAATCGTGGCGGACGCGGTATACAAGGTATGAACATGCTGGATGAAGACTTTGTCAGTCAGATTGTTACGATGAGTACCCATGACCATGTATTGTTCTTTACAAACCAAGGCCGTGTCTACAAACTCAAAGGTTATGAGGTGCCGGAACTCTCACGTCAGTCTAAAGGTATCCCTGTAATCAACGCAATTGAGTTAGAAAATGATGAATCCATCAGTACGATGATTGCGGTGAAAGACCTAGAAAAAGAAGATGCTTATCTTGTTTTCGCAACGAAAAACGGTATTGTGAAACGTTCATCATTAAGCAACTTCTCGCACATTAACAGAAACGGTAAAATCGCAATCAACTTCAGAGATGAAGACGAACTTGTTGCGGTACGTCTAACAGACGGCACAAAAGATGTATTATTAGGTACTTCTCGTGCATCGCTCATCCGCTTCAGAGAATCACTCTTAAGACCACTCGGCCGTACAGCAGCAGGCGTAAAAGGTATCTCATTACGTGAAGGCGACTTTGTTGTGGGACTTGCAGTTGCGAATGGCGATAGTGAAGATGAAGTGCTTGTAGTCACTGAAAATGGTTACGGTAAACGTACACCGATTGGTGAATACCGTCTTTCTAATCGCGGCGGTAAAGGTATTAAAACAGCGACAATCACAGAGAAAAACGGTGATATCGTTTGTATCACTACCGTAACTGGCGAAGAAGACTTGATGATTGTGACAGATCATGGTGTCATTATCAGAATCGATGTCAGCGATATTTCTCAAAACGGACGTTCAGCACAAGGTGTCAGATTGATTCGTCTAGGCGAAGATCAATTTGTATCTACTGTCGCAAAAGTTCAAGAAGAACCAGAAGATGAATTAGAAGGTACTTCTGACAGCGGTGCACTTCCTGGAGAAGACGAACCGACACCGACAGTCGAAGAACAAGTGATTGAATCAGACGATGACGACCGTACAATTCATACAGAAGTTGTCGATGAAACTGAAGATGAAGACGGCGAAAGAAAAGAAGTAAGACAAGACTTCATGGATCGCGTGAATGAAGATATTGAAAATGCGGATTCAGAAGATGAAGATAACGAAGAAGAATAATTTAAGTGAATAGATAAAGTAAAAGCTTTCTGCAAAACCCATCGGTTAAGCAGAAAGCTTTTTTATTACTATAAATTCATTAAGTTTAATCTTCTTTTTCTTCTAAACGTTTCATCGCATATGGAATTTCCGCTATTAAGTTTGATGGCGGTACTACATACATTTCTTTAGATAAATACTCGCCAACATAACTGTGTACATAAGTACCTGCTTTAACCGCATAGTTGAAATCATCGAATTGGCCGATGAAGCTAGTAATGATACCAGAAAGTGTATCACCCATACCGCCTGTTGCCATCGCAGGTGTGCCGATTTCTAATTTGTAAGTTTTATCTTTTAAATAGATTTCAGTACCATGCTGCTTTAAGACTACCGCTGTGCCGATTTGATCAACTGCTTCGCGATTACGTTCATAAGTTTGTTCTTCAATCGGAATACCGCTCAATCTTTCCCATTCCATTTGGTGAGGTGTGAATACGATATTACGGCAGTCCGGAATCTCTACTTTCAATTTACTCATAATAGAAATTGCATCTCCGTCAATAATCAAGTTTTGATGCGGTTGAATATTTTGGAGTAAGAATGTCATTGCGTTATTACCTTTGAAATCTCTGCCTAGTCCAGGTCCGATTAAAATACTATCTGAGATTTCTATCATTTTCGTTAACATTTTTGTATCGTTGATATCAATAACCATTGCTTCTGGACAGCGTGAATGCAGTGCCGCATGGTTAGTCGGATGCGTTGCGACTGTGATCAGTCCGCTTCCGCTGTATATACATGAACGAGCAGCCATAATAATTGCGCCGCCTAAATTCGCATTACCGCCGATTAAAAGAATCTTGCCGTAGTCCCCTTTATGGGTTTCATCTTGTCTTTTTGGAATAGTAACATCTGTTAAAATTTCCACCATAATCCCTCCATATTCCCTATCAATTTTGAATCTTAAGCTTCATAAATGGAGCTTTAGGTTTCTCGATGTGTTGATGGTTGCTTATAAAATTTAAGCACATCTCAATCCAATGAGATGAGCCTGTTAGTCCATATTTTTTACTAATTTCTTAATGCATTAGAATATACTATACCTATCGAATGGGTAAGTCAATACATATAATTTAAGTATTTATTAACATTCGGTAAGCATGCGTCATGACAAGGATGAGCAGTCTTCTATCATCTGCATTTCTGCTTCTAGTATCGGCTTTACGACTATGTTCAACTCATGAAAGTAATGAAGAAGTCAAAAGCTGTATTTTAGCTTGTTAAAATAGTGACGTATTAACACGCTACGGCTTTCGCTAAAGCTATTGTCCTACCCAAAATGTAAGCGTATACTTGTGATAATTGTATACATTTATTTTACTGAGGGGGTAATTCAATTGACATTAGAATTAAACGGAGCATCGCTCACAATTGAAGATATCAAGACATTTTTACACCAGCAAGATAAGGTAGCAATCTCAGCTGAAGCAATGGAACGTGTAAAGCAGAGCCGTGCTATTGTGGAGGAAATCATTAAAAATAAAGAAACGATTTATGGTATTACAACAGGGTTCGGCTTATTCAGCGATGTCTTAATCGACCCTGAGCAATACAATCAATTACAAGTGAACTTAATTCGTTCCCATGCTTGTGGAACAGGGGATCCGTTTTCGCATGATGTGGCATTAGTGATGATGGTATTACGTCTGAATACTATGTTAAAAGGGCATTCAGGTGTAACAACTGACTTAGTAGATCAATTGATTTATTTCATCAATGAACGTATTATTCCGATTATTCCGCAACAAGGTTCGTTAGGTGCATCAGGTGATCTAGCACCGTTATCTCACCTTGCATTAGCATTAATCGGAGAAGGCAAGGTCTTTTATCAGCAAGAAGAAAGAGACAGTAAAGATGTACTTGAAATGCTAGGACGACAACCATTAGAACTTTCCGCAAAAGAAGGATTAGCTTTGATTAATGGAACGCAGGCAATGACAGCACAAGGTGTCATCAGCTGTATTGAAGCGGAAAGCCTGGCATATCAATCTGAATGGATTGCGGCACTGACACATCAAGCATTAAACGGCATTACAGATGCTTATCGTCCAGAAGTACATGATGTGCGCAACTTCCCAGAACAAAGTGCAGTAGCGGATCGTATGCTGTATTGGTTAGAAGATTCTCAGTTAACTACACATCAAGGTGAAATCCGAGTTCAAGATGCGTATACATTACGCTGTATTCCGCAAGTCCATGGTGCCAGCTTTGAAACATTGAAGTTTGTGAAACAGCAATTGGAACGTGAAATGAATGCGGCTAATGATAATCCGTTAATCTTCCATGAAGATGATGAAACCTTAGTGATTTCAGGCGGCAACTTCCATGGTCAGCCTGTTGCTTATGCGTTAGATTTCTTAAAAGTAGCAGTCAGCGAATTAGGCAATATCGCAGAACGCCGCTTAGAACGCTTAGTTAATCCGCAATTAAACGGTGGTTTGCCTGCTTTCTTAAGTCCTGAACCTGGATTGCAAAGCGGTGCGATGATTATGCAATATGCGGCTGCAAGTTTAGTTTCAGAAAATAAAACATTAGCACATCCGGCAAGTGTTGATTCCATTCCATCATCAGCTAACCAAGAAGATCATGTTTCAATGGGTACAATCGGATCAAGACATGGTTATCAGATTGTGGATAATACGCGCAGAGTGCTTTCAATCGAATTAATTATTGCGCTGCAAGCAGTGGAACTGAAAGGCATCGATCAATTATCGCCGCGTTCGCGTGAAAAATATGAGACATTAAGAAACATTACGCCTTCTATTACAGAAGACCGTCAATTCCATCAAGATATCACGCAAGTTTCGCGTTATTTACAGCAAGCTGCGTATACTGATGCAGAATGCAAATAACATGAATTTTTCTTGAATTCAGAAAAATTTTATATTTGAGTTGCAATTTAAAATAGTATTTGCTATAGTGAAGTTAAGTTAATAAAACATTGTTCGCAGGATAAGTAGTCCTAAGTAATAATTTCAGAGAGCTTATGGTTGGTGTGAATAAGCAATTAAGGCTTAGCGGTGAATCTACCTGCATATGAGTGAACAACCGGTTTTAACCGTTATTTTAGTGAGAGTGCAGTGTGCATCAATTTTTGATACATACTGTTAAATAGGGTGGCAACACGTATACCACGTCCCTTGTAGGGGCGTGGTATTTTTTTATCTTTTTTTAAAGCTACTCTAAAATATTATTAATTTTTATTATTATACCCCTACACATATTTCGAAAGGATGACTTAAACATGTTAGATATTAAATTGTTTAGAAATGAAACTGATCGCTTAAAAGAGAAAGTAAGATTACGTAATATGGATCCGAAAATCGTGGATGAAGTATTAGAACTTGATGGCAAACGTCGTGAATTAATCGGTAAAGCAGAAGAAATGAAAGCTGAACGCAACCGAGTAAGCGGTGAAATCGCTGAGAAAAAACGCAACAAAGAAAATGCGGATGACGCTATTAAAGAAATGAGAGAACTTGGCGATAAAATCAAAGATATTGATACTGAATTACATGAAGTGGATGATGCGTTGAATTATAGATTATCTACAATCCCTAATATCATGCATGATGATGTACCTGAAGGCGAAACTGATGAAGATAATATTGAAGTTAAAAAATGGGGTACACCACGCGAATTCGACTTCGAAGCAAAAGCACACTGGGATTTAGTCGAAGAATTAGGTATGGCTAATTTCGAACGTGCTGCACGCGTATCTGGTGCACGTTTCGTCTTCTTAACAAATGAAGGTGCACAATTAGAACGTGCGTTAATGAACTACATGTTAACAAAACATACAACTCAGCACGGCTATACTGAAATGATGGTACCTCAACTTGTAAATGCAAATGCAATGTATGGTACAGGTCAACTTCCAAAATTCGAAGAAGACTTATTCAAAATTGAAAAAGAAGGCTTCTACATGATTCCAACAGCAGAAGTACCTTTAACTAACTTCTACCGCGAAGAAGTTTTACCTGCAGATAAATTACCAGGTAAATTCACTGCACAGTCAGCATGCTTCAGAAGCGAAGCGGGTTCTGCCGGACGTGATACACGTGGTTTAATCCGTTTGCACCAATTCGATAAAGTTGAGTTGGTACGCTTTGAAAAACCTGAAGATTCTTGGGATGCATTAGAACAGTTAACAAGCAACGCAGAAGCAATCTTAGAAGAACTTGAATTACCATATCGTCGTGTCATCTTATGTACAGGCGACTTAGGATTCAGTTCAAGTAAAACATATGACTTAGAAGTTTGGCTTCCAAGTTATGATGACTACAAAGAAATCAGCTCATGTTCTAACATGACAGATTTCCAAGCACGTCGTGCTAACATTCGTTTCAAACGCGACAAAGATGCTAAACCTGAATTAGTTCATACATTGAACGGAAGCGGATTAGCAGTAGGTCGTACATTTGCAGCGATTGTTGAAAATTACCAAAATGCGGATGGTTCAATCACGATTCCAAAAGCATTAGTACCATTTATGGGCGGAAAAGAAAAAATCGGCCCAGCAACAAAATAAATGGGATCATCGAGTAGTTGGAAAATGAATTAAGATGATCCAACCTCGTTCCAATATATATATTTACCTACCACATGGACGCTATGCCTTACCAACATAGCGTCCGATTTTTTATTTCCTAAACCATTATTTCCTGATAAAAAGCAAAAAACCGACTACCCTCTAAGGATAATCGATTGAAATAGAATAGATTAAAAATACTGTATTGAAAGGGTTTGTTAGACATCAAGGTGTCTAACTTCAGACAAACGGAAGTCTACCCTTTTACCTTTTGTTTTTGAGCTTCTGAACGCTGTGAAGTATCGACATATAGAAATGCGATCAATGCCATAATGCTCAGTGTAACGAATGCAAAACCTAATGGAATCAGAAAATTTCCAGCGTTTAAAAAGACAAACCCAGTGATACTCATTCTAATCAAGGCATGCAATACGAAACATAATATGCTTGTGAAAAACAGCGCAAGGCTGCTTCCTGCTAAGAAAACTTTCTGCATATTCCGCTGCTCCTTCTTAATATAAAATCTTCTTTGACATACTCATTATATCGTGGTTTGCAACATATTTCGATAGCGTTTTCGTGAATTAATATAAATTTAACAAATTTTTGTCCTTGCACAGAGTATGTTAAGCGCCTGTCATCAATTGCATGATACCGAAAATCAAAATAATAAGTGAGGCAATTGCGTTTAAACTCAGAGAAAGTACTATCATTTTCTGGCTTATGTATCCTTTTTCTTTCTTCGATTCTCGAACAGAAAGGATAACTGAAACGACTAACAAAAGTAGTACAATGACATATGTAATGATTGCACCGGCTGACATATAACGCCTCCTTTAAGAATTTAAAAAATATGTATTTTATTAATTTATACCTCATTTAAAATCAATAGAAACATTAGGGAATTCTATGTCTCAGTTATGAAAATAAAAAGTGAGAATCAAAGAAGACCGACAGGCTTAAAAACATATAGGATACCAGTGATATCAAGTAGGTGATTCTTGCCAACTATGTTAAAATAATTCTTATAGTTACTAAAGTATAGGAGTGGCGAATTTGTTTGCAAAAATAGACCTGAAGGCGACGCTTCTAGCGACATTAGCTTTGCTGATAGTTGCTGCAGTCACCTATTTTTTACCGGTTGCCGGAATCATATTATTCTTCGTTGCAACGGTGCCTGGGATAATTCTATGGCATAAGTCTATTATGTCATTCGGTGTTGCCGCGTTGATTACAGTTGTATTGGCTGTTCTTTTCGGAAGTCAATTGGTACTAAGCTATATCATCTTTATCTTGATCTTAAGCTTGGTTGTAGGCCAATTATTGAAAGAACGTACTTCCAAAGAACGTATACTCTATATCGCGACTACATATATGAGTATTATTTCATTAGCAGCGTTTATGCTGCTTCAAGTCTTTGAAAAGCTGCCGCTTTCACAAGTACTTGTGAAGCCATTAAAAGATCAGTTATATCACGCAATGGCAATGAGCGGGTTGGACGCTTCTTCACGCGGTGTATTTGAAGAAGGCTTTAGACAATTAGCAGTCCAATTACCAAGTTATGCTATCATTATCATTTTTATCATGATTTTGGTTAACTTAATTGTTACGTTCCCGATATTACGTAAGTTCAAAATAGCAACCCCAGTATTTAAACCGCTGTATGCTTGGCATTTTAAACGTGTGATTGCATATATCTACTTTGTAGTACTGTTGTGTGTCATGTTCGCAACACAACCTGGTACATTCCAAAGTATTGTTTTAAATATGCAAGTCATCTTATCGTTTATTATGTTCATTCAAGGATTAAGTTTTATCGCATTCTTTGCTAAAGTAAAACGATTACCGGCAGCAGTGGGTATATTATTAATGATTGTCGGATTTTTAATTACACCTATCATACCTATCGTAGGCCTTTTAGGTGTTGTAGATTTATGTTTCAATCTGAAAAGATTTATCAAAAAATGATTTGAGGTGATAGAATGAATCGTCAATCCACGAAGAAAGCACTGATGATACCTTTTTTGCTGATGGTACTGACTGCAATCGCATTAGTAGTTGTATGGTTTATCTTTAATCAATTGATTGCAGGTATTGCTTCGGCAGTATTGATTGTCATGATTATTATCAGTGCATTTGCGTTGCGCAATGCATTCTTACGGTTGGATAATTATGTAGATGATTTGAGCGGACAAATTTCAGCAGGAAACAGTATCGCGATTAAAAGCTTGCCAATCGGAATTATTGTCCTTGATGAGAACGAAGATGTAGAATGGATGAACCATTTCATGTCTGATCGGTTAGATCGCAATGTTATCTCAGATCCGATAAATGAAGTGTATCCTAACATTCTGAAGCAATTAGAAAAGACACAAGAAATCGAAATTACAGACGGCAGTTATCATTACCGCGTTCGTTATTCTGAAGATGAACATGTATTGTATTTCTTCGACATTACAGAAGAAGTACAGACTTATGAGTTATATGAAGAATCGAAACCGATTATTGCGACGCTGTTCTTAGATAACTACGATGAAATTACACAAAATATGAATGATACACAACGTTCTGAAATCAACTCAATGGTGACACGTGTTATCAGCCGTTGGGCATCTGAATATGACATTTATTTCAAACGTTACAGTTCAGACCAATTCGTTGCGTATTTAAACAGACGTATCTTAGCACAATTAGAAGAGTCGAACTTTGATATCTTGCGTAATCTGCGTGAGAAAAGTGTGGGCTATCGTGCCCAATTAACTTTAAGTATCGGTGTCGGCGAAGGCTCAGAGAACTTGATTGATTTAGGGGATTTATCACAATCAGGTTTAGACCTTGCATTAGGCCGCGGCGGCGACCAAGTAGCCATCAAACATATTAACGGCAACGTTCGTTTCTATGGCGGTAAGACTGACCCGATGGAGAAACGTACACGTGTACGTGCACGCGTTATCTCTCATGCGTTGAAAGATATTTTAATGGAAGGCGACAAAGTCATCATCATGGGGCACAAACGTCCTGATTTAGATGCTATCGGTGCAGCAATCGGGGTATCGCGTTTTGCGATGATGAACAACTTAGATGCTTATGTTGTCTTAAACGATGAAGATATTGACCCGACATTGCGTCGTGTCATGGATGAAATCGATAAGAAACCAGAATTGAAAGACCGCTTTATCACATCTGATGAAGCATGGGATACTATGACATCGAAAACAACATTAGTAGTTGTCGATACGCACAAACCTGAAATGGTCTTAGATGAGAACATCTTAAATAAAGCCAACCGCAAAGTGGTCATCGACCACCATCGCCGCGGCGAAAGCTTTATCTCTCATCCGTTATTGGTATACATGGAACCTTATGCCAGCTCTACAGCAGAACTTGTGACAGAGCTGCTTGAATACCAACCGACAGAACAGCGTCTGACAAGACTTGAATCTACAATTATGTATGCAGGTATTATTGTGGATACACGCAACTTTACATTGCGTACAGGTTCAAGAACATTCGATGCGGCAAGTTATTTACGTGCACATGGTGCAGATACGATCTTGACGCAGCATTTCTTAAAAGACGATATTGATACGTATATCAATCGTTCAGAATTAATCCGAACTGTGAAATTGCAAGATAATGGTATTGCGATTGCACATGGTTCTAATGATAAAATTTATCATCCTGTTACAGTTGCACAAGCTGCAGATGAGTTGTTAAGTTTAGACGGTGTAGAGGCATCTTATGTGATTGCCCGCAGAGAAGACGACTTAGTTGGTATTTCTGCACGTTCACTCGGTTCTATCAACGTTCAGCTGACAATGGAAGCATTGGGCGGCGGCGGACATTTAACAAATGCGGCAACTCAAATTAAAGGTGTAACAGTAGACGAAGCAGTAGAACAATTACAACAAGCCATAGATGAACAAATCAGTAGGAGTGAAGGATAATGAAAGTAATTTTTACACAAGACGTTAAAGGCAAAGGCAAGAAAGGCGAAGTAAAAGACGTACCAGTAGGTTACGCAAACAACTTCTTATTCAAGAAAAATGTTGCTGTGGAAGCAACACCAGGCAACTTAAAACAATTAGAACAGCAAAACAAACGTGCTGAACAAGAAAGAGAACAAGAAATCGAAGATGCAAAAGCATTAGCAAAACGCCTTGAAGAAATCGAAGTAGAAGTGACTGCGAAATCAGGCGAAGGCGGTAAATTATTCGGTTCTGTAAGTACTAAACAAATTGCACAAGCACTACAAAAACAACATGATATTAAAATTGATAAACGTAAAATGGAATTGCCTAATGGTATCCATGCATTAGGTTATACAAATGTACCAGTAAAATTAGACAAAACTGTCGAAGGTACAATCCGTGTTCACACAGTTGAACAATAAGAAAGATTTGGAAATAATCAGAGGTGTAATCAAAAATGGATGGAATGTATGAACAAAACCAGATGCCCCATAACAATGAGGCTGAACAATCTGTCTTAGGTGCCATTATTATTGATCCGCAGCTCATCGGGGAAACTCAGGGAGTCTTGCTTCCTGAGTCCTTTTATAGAGGCGCTCACCAACACATATTCCGTGCGATGATGCACCTCTCTGAGGAAAACAGCGAAATTGATGTCGTAACCTTGATGGACCAGCTGACATCAGAAGGGACATTGAGCGAAGCGGGCGGACCGCAATATCTTGCTGAACTGGCAAGCAATGTACCGACTACACGCAATATTGAATACTATAGAGAAATTGTCTATAAATTAGCCGCGAAACGTAATTTGATTCGTGTTGCTGATCAAATCGCAAAAGACGGCTATGATTCAGAACTTGAACTTGATGATATCTTAAGCGATGCTGAGCGTAAGATTTTAGAACTTGCCTCAACGAGAGAATCAGAAGGCTTTAAAGACATCCGCGATGTCTTAGGCCAAGTTTATGAAAATGCTGAAGAACTTGACCAAAACAGTGGTCAGACACCAGGTATACCTACAGGTTATCGTGATTTAGACCAAATGACTGCAGGCTTTAACCGCAACGATTTAATCATATTGGCTGCACGTCCCTCTGTAGGTAAGACTGCCTTCGCATTAAATATTGCACAAAAAGTCGCAACACATGAAAGTAATTATACGGTAGGTATCTTCTCGCTTGAGATGGGTGCAGACCAGCTTGCAACACGTATGATCTGCAGCTCAGGCAACGTTGACTCTAACCGCTTGCGTACAGGTACGATGACTGAAGAAGACTGGAACCGTTTCACAGTTGCGGTCGGAAAGCTTTCACGTACGAAAATCTTTATTGATGATACGCCGGGTATCAGAATTACAGACTTGCGTTCAAAATGCCGCAGACTGAAACAAGAGCATGGTTTAGATATGATTGTAATCGACTACTTGCAGTTGATTATGGGAAGCGGTTCTCGTATGTCAGATAACCGCCAACAAGAAGTATCTGAGATTTCAAGAACACTTAAAGCTATTGCACGTGAGTTAGAATGTCCTGTTATTGCACTGAGTCAGTTATCTCGTGGTGTAGAACAGCGACAAGATAAACGTCCGATGATGAGTGATATTCGTGAATCCGGTTCGATTGAGCAAGATGCGGATATCGTTGCTTTCTTATATCGTGATGATTACTATAATCGCGAAGATGGAGAAGAAGATGACGACGGCGGAATGGAACCTGTAACCAATGATGATAACGGTGAGATAGAAGTCATTATTGCGAAGCAGCGTAACGGCCCGACCGGTACTGTCAAACTGCACTTCATGAAACAATATAATAAGTTTACGGATATAGATTATGCACATGCAGATATGATGTAATTTGCTTTTGCAATACCGTAATTAAAGGAAAGACCAAACTTGTGTTTTGGTCTTTTTTTAATGGGTATTTGGTATATTGAAGTTTGTGCGAAAAAATATTTTTACGTACAATAAAATGATGTTTATGTTTAATGTACGGTTTTAAGTCGGTTTAAAAGGTATGTTTTGTCAATAAGTATGTGTAATAAAAATGGATGAAACTTCGTTGAAATATTGGTGTTACAAGCATTAAGGGTGTTTTATATGAAAAATGCTTTTTATGTGATTGCCAAAAAACTGTAATATTTAATGTTCGTTTTCTATTTGCATTACACGCTTACAATTGATAGAATATTGAATGGTTAATTGAGAATAACTTGGAGGTGCTCTTATGTCATCAATCGTAGTTGTTGGGACACAATGGGGAGACGAAGGTAAAGGTAAAATCACAGACTTTTTAGCGGAACAAGCGGACGTTATCACACGCTTTTCAGGCGGAAATAACGCAGGACATACTATCAAATTCGGCGGGGAAACTTATAAATTGCACTTAGTACCGTCAGGAATTTTCTATCAAGATAAACTTTCTGTTATTGGTAACGGTGTTGTAGTAGATCCCGTTGCATTATTAAAAGAGTTGGACGCATTAAACGAACGCGGTATTCCAACAAATAATTTGCGTATTTCAAATCGTGCACAGGTCATTTTGCCTTACCACTTATTACAAGATGAGTATGAAGAACGTCTTCGTGGTGATAATAAAATCGGTACGACTAAGAAAGGTATCGGCCCAGCATACGTTGATAAAGCACAAAGAATCGGAATCCGTATGGCGGATTTATTAGACAAAGAAACATTTGAAAGATTATTAAAAGCTAATCTTGAATACAAAGCTGCTTACTTCAAAGGTATGTTCAATGAAGAAGTACCTGCTTTCGAAGACATCTTCGAAGAGTACTATGCGGCTGGTCAAAGATTAAAAGAATATGTGACAGACACACCTAAATTATTAGATGATGCTATTGTCGCAAACGAACGTGTTCTATTTGAAGGGGCACAAGGTGTAATGCTGGATATCGACCATGGTACATATCCATTTGTTACATCAAGCAACCCGATTGCTGGTAACGTAACAGTCGGCGGCGGCATCGGACCTACATTCGTATCTAAAGTTATCGGTGTATGCAAAGCTTATACATCACGTGTCGGCGATGGTCCGTTCCCAACTGAATTATTCGATGAAGATGGTCATCATATCCGTGAAGTCGGCCGTGAATACGGTACAACTACAGGACGTCCGCGTCGTGTAGGCTGGTTCGACTCAGTAGTGTTGCGCCACTCTCGTCGTGTGAGCGGTATTACAGATTTATCTATCAACTCTATCGACGTTTTAACTGGTTTAGATACAGTTAAAATCTGTGTTGCTTATGAGTTGGATGGCGAAGAAATCACAGAATACCCAGCAAACTTGAACGCATTAAACCGTTGTAAACCAATCTATGAAGAATTACCAGGCTGGACTGAAGACATTACAGGTGTTCAATCATTAGAAGAACTTCCAGATAATGCACGCCGTTACTTAGAACGTATTTCTGAACTATGCGGTGTCGGTATTTCAATCTTCTCTGTAGGTCCAGACCGTACACAAACAAACATGTTGAAACTATTATGGTAAGACGATAAAACAAAGCATGATAAATGTATGAACTAAAAAAGATGCGAGACAGGAATTTTCTTCTTGCATCGCATCTTTTTTGATTTGAAATCATATATTTTAATGGATTTTCTTCTTACGGTGATGACCGCCGCGTACTTCAGAAACATTACCGAAGGATAAGAAGGCTTTAGGATCGATTTGAAGCACAACCTCTTTGAGTTTGGCTTCTTCGACACGTGTAATGACCGTGAAGACGACTTTGCGCGGATCGCCGGTATAAGCACCTTCCGCATGCAAATATGTCACACCACGCCCTAAACGGTCGTTAATGGCTTCTCCGATTTCTTTATAGTCATCACTGATAATCCATACAGCTTTTGATTCATCTAAACCGACTAAGATCAAGTCAATCATTTTAAAGGCAATGAAATAAGCAACAACACTGTACATTGCACTTTCCCATGTAAAGACAAAACCTGCGACTGCGAAAATAAAGAAGTTGAAAATCATAACGATTTCACCGACTGAAAACGGCAGACGGTTATGTACAAGAATAGACATGATTTCTGTACCATCCATACTTCCCCTGGCACGTATTACTAATCCGACACCGATACCTACAATGGCACCCCCGAAGATAGTAATAAGCAGCGGTTCTTTGACAACTGCAGGAATACCGCTTAATAACATTGTTCCTACAGATATGACTGTAATTGCATAAAGTGTGGACACTGCAAAAGTTTTACCGATTTGCTTGTAGCCTAAAAAGAAGAATGGCAAGTTAAGTAAGAAAATAAATATACCAAGAGACCATCCTGTTAAATGAGATAAGATAATCGAGATACCGACAATCCCGCCATCTAACAATTTATTTGGAACTAAGAAGAGCTCAAGTCCTACGGCTGTAAGCATTGAACCGATAGTTAAGAAAAGAATACGAATGATGATTTGTGTGAGAGACAATCTTTTTTCTTTCTTAGCATGACCCCCAGAAGTAGTAGATTGATTCATAATTTACCTCCTAAAATGGGTTATGTAAAAATTATACAAAAAATCTTTGAAAAAGCTTGTCTTTTTTAAAATAGCTGTGCTATAATCTATCTTGTGCTTAAAAAACGGCTCCTTGGTCAAGCGGTTAAGACACCGCCCTTTCACGGCGGTAACACGGGTTCGAGTCCCGTAGGAGTCACCATTTAAGGTCTCGTAGTGTAGCGGTTAACACGCCTGCCTGTCACGCAGGAGATCGCGGGTTCGATTCCCGTCGAGACCGTATAATGCTCACCCAATAGGGTGGGCATTTTTATTTTGCCTTTTTTAGGTAAAGGCAATGTAAATACAGAATGCGAAACTTTTATTTTATTTACACTTCTGATACAAAGTATTCAAAACACGATTTTAGTATAAAAAGTAAAGAAGTGCTACAATAGCATGAACACACATGAATCCTCTCTTTTTTAGACATTCCCCCATTTTTGAAACGCCTCAAATTATAAATGACTTCTTAAAATATTGTTTTATATGGAAATCAGGTCGTGGATTACGCTATAAATTTGATATGAAAAATAGAATTGGCGTGTAAAAAATGGTAAATTATATAATAGATACTTATGTCTAAATAAAATTATTCATGTACGATTATGATTAGAAATGAGGTTTAGGATTATGGCGAGAAAAGTAGTTGTAGTAGACGATGAAAAACCTATTGCTGATATTCTAGAATTTAATTTGAAAAAAGAAGGTTATGAAGTCTTTTGTGCGTATGATGGTAATGATGCAATCGACTTAATTTATGATGAAGAACCAGATATCGTACTTCTAGATATTATGCTTCCTGGCAGAGATGGTATGGAAGTCTGCCGCGAAGTGCGTAAAAAATATGAAATGCCGATTATTATGTTAACGGCGAAAGACTCTGAAATTGATAAAGTGCTTGGTTTAGAACTTGGCGCAGACGACTATGTCACAAAACCGTTCAGTACACGTGAATTGATTGCACGTGTGAAAGCGAACTTGCGCCGTCGTTATACACAGCCGGCACAAGAAGCAAATAATGCGCCGAATGAAATTACAATCAAAGGTATTGTGATTTATCCGGATGCATACTCTATTAAGAAACGCGGAAAAGATATTGAATTAACACATCGTGAATTCGAACTTTTCCATTATCTGGCTAACCATATGGGACAAGTAATGACACGTGAACATTTACTTCAAACTGTATGGGGCTATGATTACTTCGGCGATGTGCGTACTGTCGATGTGACAATCCGTCGTTTAAGAGAAAAAATCGAGGATGATCCGTCACACCCAGAATATATTGTGACACGCCGCGGTGTTGGATACTTCCTGCAGCAGCATGACTGAGGCGGCGTTGTATGAAATGGCTTAAACAATTTCAATCCCTTCACACGAAACTCGTGATTGTTTATGTCTTATTAATTATTATCGGTATGCAGATTATTGGTTTATATTTCACTAATAACCTAGAACGAGAATTAACGCAGACATTTAAAAACAATATTGCGCAGTATGCAAAACAAATCGAGATCAACGTGGAAAAGGTAAATGAAGAAGACCGTTCAGTCAACGCGCAAAAAGAGATTCAAAATCTGCTTAATGAATATGCGAACCGCCAAGAAATCGAACAGATCAACTATATTGATAAGAATCAAATCATTGTCGCAACGACGAAACAATCTTCTAATAGTATTGTGAATCAAAAGGCAAATGATACTTATGTTCAAAAGGCGCTTTCATTAGGACAAGCCAATGACCACACTATACTAAAAGACTACGGCAAGGGTAAACAGCGTGTATGGATTTACAACTTGCCTGTAAAGTCTTCTAAAGGGGTTATCGGCGATATTTATATCGAAGCTGATATCGATAATGTGTATGATCAGCTGAACAACTTTAACCAAATCTTTATCGTAGGTACTGCAATTTCCCTCTTCATCACTGGTTTGCTTGGGTTCTTTATTGCCCGTACGATTACAAAACCGATTACGGATATGCGTAACCAAACTGTAGAGATGTCAAAAGGGAATTATACACAGCGCGTGAAGATTTATGGGAACGATGAAATCGGCGAACTTGCATTGGCCTTCAATAACTTGTCGAAGCGGGTACAAGAAGCACAAGCGAATACAGAAAGCGAGAAACGTCGTTTAGACTCTGTTATCACGCACATGAGTGATGGGGTTATTGCGACGGACAGACGCGGCCGTGTACGTATTGTGAATGATATGGCCTTGAAAATGCTGGGCATGGCTAAAGAAGATGTAATGGGTTATAACATGTTAAGTGTGCTTAACCTAGAAGATGAGTTCGCACTTGATGAAATGCAAGAAAACAATAATAGTTTCTTACTAGATATTAATGAAGCTGAAGGTATTATTGCGCGTGTAAGTTTCAGTACAATCGTTCAAGATACAGGTTTCGTGTCAGGTTATATTGCTGTGCTGCATGATGTAACTGAGCAGCAGCAAGTTGAACAAGAACGCCGCGAATTTGTTGCGAACGTTTCACACGAACTGCGTACACCGCTGACTTCTATGAACAGCTATCTTGAAGCCTTAGAAGAAGGTGCTTGGCAAGATCCTGAGATTGCGCCGCAATTCTTATCTGTCACAAGAGAAGAAACAGTACGTATGATTCGTTTGGTAAATGACTTGCTTAACTTATCGCGTATGGACAATGATTCAGAACAAATTACCAAAGAGATTGTAGATTTCAACATGTTTATTAATAAAATTATCAACCGTCATGAAATGGCGGCGAAAGATGTGACATTTGTACGAGATATTCCTGAAGAGACCATCTTTACAGAAATTGACCCGGATAAGATGACACAAGTATTTGATAATGTGATTACCAATGCGATGAAATATTCGCGCGGCAATAAACGAGTTGAGTTTCACGTGAAACCGAACCCATTATATAACCGTATGACAATTCGTATTAAAGATAATGGTATCGGTATTCCGATTAATAAAGTAGATAAAATCTTTGATCGCTTCTTCCGTGTAGATAAAGCACGTACACGCAAGATGGGCGGTACTGGTTTAGGGCTGGCGATTTCAAAAGAGATTGTGGAAGCACATAACGGCCGTATTTGGGCAAACAGCGTCGAGGGTCAAGGAACATCAATCTTCATCACGTTACCGTGTGAAGTTATAGAAGATGGTGATTGGGATGAGGCATAAAGAAGCCGCAAAATCAGTCATACTTACACTTTTGGTGCTGATGAGTATTGTCTTAACGTATTTGATGTGGAATTTCTCACCGGACTTGGCGAATCTTGAAAGTCAGGATAATAAGAAAGATACACAAAATACTATCGGCAAGGCGAACTCTGAATCTATGGAGAGTGTGATAACACCTTATCAAGTGGTTATCTCTGATAGTGATCAATCTGAAGGTGCATTAGAAACACGCCATATGAATCGGAAAATTGTCAAAGTATTAAAGAACCAAGAAATTAAGAATGCTAATGAGGTGTATCATGCGCATAACTTGTTTATTCCAGAGTTGAGCGATCGCTTCTTAGTTCTTGATTTTTCTTATGATATGCCTTTATCTATGTATTTAGGACAAGTCTTGAATATGGATGCGAAGGTCTCAAATAAATTCAATTTCAACCGTTTGATTATCGATGCTGATCAAAAGAATACTGCAGTGATTTATGCAATCGGCAGTGATCATCATCATGTAATGCGTATGAATACATCGATTTCAAGCAAGAATGTGAAAGATTTAGAAGACAAGATTCAACCGGATTTATCACCTTTCGCAGATATTATTACGAATAAAAATACAATAGATGCCTCTACGCATATTTTCGCACCAGAGAAGCCTAAACACTTAAAGACATATCGTACTATCTTTAACCATATCAGTGTAGAAGCGATGAACTCTATTCTCTTTAATGATTCTGTCGTGGTACGCAGTACTAAGAGCGGTAGCACGACTTATAATAACAATACAGGTGTTGCGAGCTATGATTCTAAAAATGAATCGTATCGTTACACGAATCTGTCTGAAGATGAATCGAAATCTAAAAATATGTTGGAAACTATACCAAGTACATTTGATTATATTAATGCACATGGCGGATTCACAGATGATTTCCGATTATTTGATACAGATGAAACTTCTGGTGAACTCACATATCAAAGTTTCTTAAACGGTGTGCCTGTCTTTAATAAAAATAATTTAAGTACGATTCAAGTCGCTTGGGGAGAGAAAGGCATTTTCAGTTATGCACGTGCCTTGCTTAAAACGAATATCACTATCGACAGCGATGAAGATAAGAAAGACTTGCCAGGTGCTGAAACGGTACGTTCCAACCTTGCGAATAACCCGAATATCGACTTTAAGAAAGTAACTAACATGACGATTGGTTATACGATGAAAGATAAAGAGAAAGACGATATTGAGGTACAGCGCAACAGTGAATATGAACCGCAATGGTATATTCAATACGATGGTGAATGGCATGCTTACTCGAATGGAGGTCTTGAAGAATGAACTGGAAATACGCAAAGACACTCTTTATATTCGTGTTTATCATCATCAACATCATGCTTGCTATTATGTATGTGAATAAAATCAATAAATCACATATCAATGAAGCGGATGATAATAATGAAGTGGATTTCAGACAAGAAGAAATCAGTATTCCTAAAGAGCTGCCGGATGTCAGAGGGCTGCAAGTGCAGTTGGTGACAGGACGCTCAAAAGATTTTACGAACTATGCTAAGTCTAAAGAAGATATTAAAGCAACTGATGACGGGAAAGTGGCAGAAGGTACAATCGACCCAGCCATCAGCGTGAGTAATGATCAAGTCACAAGTCTGAAAATGTTCATGAAAAAGAACATTTATAAAGGTGAAGATTATCAATTATTCAGTACAGATAATGATGAAGAAGTCTTTGAACAAACCTTTAAAGGCTTGCCGATTATGAATAATGATAAAGCTATGGTGAAATTCAAAGTAGATGATGAGGACAAGGTAAGCAGTTATCGTCAAACAGCTATGAATGAACTTAGTGCATCTAAAGGTGAAAATAATGATGAAGAAAAAGTAATCAGTGCACGCAATGCCATTGAAGCGTTGTACTTCAATCGTTATTTAAAGCGTAATGATGCTGTGACTAATATTCGACTCGGTTACTACTCTGTCGTACGTGAAACTAACGTTCAAGTCTTCCAGGCAAACTGGGAAATCAAAGTGAATCACGCAGACAGCAATGAAACTAAAACTTATTATGTCGAAGCAACGTCTAAAAACCCTAAAATTATCGTAAGATAGTAATAACGTTAAAAACGTAGAGAAACCAAACATAAGCAGCAGTTAACGAAAGAAGTGTCAGTGGCTCATTGAAGCTATTGATGCTTCTTTCTTTGCGGAGAAGCGGATAGGTGAATATCCTAAAGTATAAATAAGATTATTTTCCTTAGTACAGTGGGCAGAAAGGTCATTTAGGTGTACAATAGATAGGTGAAATTTTTAATTTATGAGGTCCGGCACTGTTCGGCCACTCAAACGGCAGTATGACCAAGCCGTATCTTTAACAAAGCCTCAATAATTTGAGATAATAATAGAAATGTACTCGGAAAAACATAATAGAGAAATAGTGAGTAACTTAGAAAGGGTGAATCGCTTGATACGTATGAGCGTACTAGCGAGTGGCAGTACAGGCAATGCCACTTATGTAGAAAGTGATAAAGGTAGCCTGCTCGTTGATGCTGGATTAACCGGCAAAAAAATGGAAGAACTCTTCAGTAAAATCGATAAAAATATAGCGGATTTAAATGGTATTTTAGTAACACATGAACATGTTGATCATATTAAAGGATTAGGCGTGCTTGCACGTAAATATCAATTGCCTATCTATGCGAATGAAAAGACATGGCAAGCCATTGAAAAGAAAGACAGCAAGATTCCAATGGACCAAAAATTCATCTTCAACCCCTATGAAACACATTCTTTAGCTGGGTTTGATATTGAATCATTCAATGTTTCGCATGATGCGATAGATCCGCAATTCTACATTTTCCATAATGATTATAAGAAATTTACAATGATTACGGATACAGGATATGTTTCAGATCGAATGAAAGGCATGATCAGAGGCAGTGATGCTTTCATGTTCGAAAGCAACCATGATGTCGACATGCTGCGTATGTGCCGTTATCCATGGAAAACAAAACAACGTATCTTAGGTGATATGGGACACGTTTCTAACGAAGATGCGGCTATGGCAATGTGTGATGTCATTACAGGCAATACAAAACGTATTTACTTATCCCATCTATCACAAGATAATAATATGAAAGACTTAGCACGTATGAGTGTAGGACAAGTCTTAAACCATCATGATATTGATACAAATAAAGAAGTTTTATTATGTGATACGGATAAGGCAGAACCCACACCGATTTACACAATATAGTTGAAACATTAATAATATATTTTAAAGGGTGATATGCTCCCCCTATAGTAGACACTAAAAAAACAAAACTATAGGGGGAGCATTCTTATGTCTAAATATCTCGAAAGTGACATTAAATTATTTCTCTTAACATTTAGTTTAATAGATGAAGGTTATAGTTGTAATGAAGCTATAGAAAAGAGTGGTATAGAATTAAATCGTAAACAGGTGATGTTTAAATATCACCAATATAAAGTACATGGCGTTGAGGTACTATTACCAAAGAAAAGCAATAATACTTATAGTAAAGCATTTAAAGAAACAATTGTTCAGGAATACTTAACTGAAGGTGTTTCTGCTGTTGATTTAGCAATAAAATATAATATTCCAGCATATTCTACTGTTAGGGATTGGATAAAACGATATACTTTAGGAAAAGAGAATGTTTCATATTCTCTATTACTAGGGGTGTATTCAATGAAAGCGAGAAAAACAACGTTCGAAGAACGTGTAGAAATAGTAGAAGCATGTATTGAGTCAGAAAAAGATTATAAGAAAACAGCTTTAAAATATAATGTTAATTATGGCCAAGTATATAGTTGGGTTAAAAAATATGAACAATTTGGAAGTGCCGGTCTTGTAGACGGAAGAGGTAAAGGTAAGCCAACTCAGACAATGACTGATGAAGAACAAGCATTAGCTAAAACAAAAGCTCTTGAAGAAAGAATCAAATACTTAGAAATGGAAAACAAGATTTTAAAAAAGTTGAAGGAGAAAGAAAGAGAGCTGATCAATCGCCGTTTAGACAAATAGTTGAGTACCTTGTAATAGAAGACTTAAAAAATGAATATCCAATAACTCTGTTATGTAAGGTGGTTGGAATTTCTAGAGCCAGTTATTATAAGTGGAGAAAGAGAAGAGAATTTAAAACACAGCGTGAAATTGAAGATGAAATATTAATGAAAGAAATCTTGTGGATTTTCAATAAATACAACGGTTTATATGGTTATCGTCGTATTCGTATATATATCTGTTTAAGACTGGATAAAAAAGTAAGTCGTAAACGAGTATATCGTTTAATGAAAAAATTAGGTCTAAAATCTTGCATACGTGCTGCAAGAAAAAGATATAGACCCTCAACACCTACTATTACTGCAGAGAATTTATTAGATAGAGAATTTAGTGAAACGGAAGCTAACAAAAAATGGGTAACAGATGTGACAGAACTTATTTTAGAAAATGGAAGGAAATTTTATTTAAGCGCTATCAGAGATCTCGGAACAGGTAAAATTGTAAGCTATGA
Source organism: Staphylococcus sp. IVB6181 (assembly GCF_025561445.1). Taxonomy (NCBI): domain Bacteria; kingdom Bacillati; phylum Bacillota; class Bacilli; order Caryophanales; family Staphylococcaceae; genus Staphylococcus; species Staphylococcus sp. IVB6181. The sequence goes on from NZ_CP095096.1 coordinate 29,905, forward strand.
TATAAGTTATTCAAATAACAATCAGCTGGTTTTTAATACTTTCAATAAAGCGTTAAAGAAAGTGAAAAATATAAGCGGCTTAATACTACATAGCGACAGAGGTTTTCAATATACAAGCAAACATTTTAAATTCTTGCTCGATGAGCAAGGTGTTATTCAAAGCATGTCACGAGTCGGACGATGCATAGATAATAGTCCAATGGAATCATTTTGGGGAATAATGAAATCAGAAATTTATCGCGGTAATAGACATTATAAATTCAAGGATATAAAAACTGCACGCTCGCAGTTTAAAGAATACATTGATTTTTACAACAATGAGAGAATTACTTTGGAAATGGAAAGATTAATTGCTTAACTTCTAACTAATGTCTACCCTAAATAATCTGGTAAAAGAAGTAGTGTGCGTAGCGCACCACTTTTTTTACCAGATCAAGCAAACGATAGTGCGCTAGGAGAATAAAAAAACTGTACAAACGAGATTTATCAACTCATTTGTACAGTAACTTAAAATTTGTTTATCAGATTCCCAATAAATTATTTTTTGTTTTTTTCCTGTCTACTTGACAGGGAGCAGTTCAGGGACTCTAGTGAAAAACTAGGGTCTTTTTTTATGATTTAGTGTTCATTTAGTAAAAAAGAACATGCTATAATTTTTAGGGTAGTGTGCACGTAGGGTAGTTATTCACAATTTCGTGTAAAGAAAGCGCGTAACTGTGAATAACTATGTAAGACCTACCTGCAAGTTATGCACAAAATAAGGTTGAGTTATCCCCATTTGTGCACAATCCACATAGAAATACCCACATTATTAACAGAGTTATCCACATATCTACAAGTTATGTACAGAAATGTGAGTAAAATCCACAAGAATAGCTATGAATTTATATACATAACGTACTAATTAAGACAGTAACCTGTGAATAGGTGGATATCCTGTGGATAACTAGAATAAGTTCAAAATAAAAAGGAGAATGTGATGAAGATTACAATACTTGCCGTAGGCAAATTAAAAGAAAAATACTGGAAACAAGCCATTGCAGAATATCAAAAACGCTTAGGAGCTTACACAAAAATTGAGATTGTGGAAGTACCTGATGAAAAAGCACCGGAAAATATGAGCGACAAAGAGATAGAACAAGTAAAACAAAAAGAAGGACAACGGCTGCTAGCTAAAATCAAACCGCAATCCACAGTTATTACCTTAGAAATCAAAGGCAACATGTTAACATCTGAAGGATTAGCTAAAAATATCCAGCAGCGCATGATACAAGGTCAAAGCGACTTTACTTACATCATTGGAGGATCTAACGGCTTACATCAAGACGTCTTAGACAGAAGCAACTATGCCCTCTCCTTCAGCAAAATGACATTTCCGCACCAAATGATGCGTGTCATTCTGCTAGAACAGGTGTATAGATCGTTTAAGATTATGCGTGGCGAAGCGTATCATAAGTGATACGAATACCATTATGGATTAAGAATATTGATAAACAATGTAGAGAAGTATAATATTTTAATAGATAAATAATAATTTATTAAGTTCGAATATTAATAATAATGACGTCGTGATAAATTCTTTAAATATTGCGGGAAGTCATATTTTAGTAGTTATGCAAGTGTTAGAGAGCGTTTTGATAAAAGAACATGGTAAGAAACTCATGGGAAAAATATTATGAAGAATTTTTGGAAATTATTTTGCACTTTTATCATTTTTTTGAGCTGATACTAAAAGAATTACTGAAAAAAGAACATGAATTACTACCTTTAGAAATACCAAGGAATTCAGAAACTCTGATAAAGATCATTAAAAATAAACCTTCATATGACAACAAAGTGCTGAAATTTAATAGTTTAACGTTTAGCTCATTACTTGAAAAAACTTAAAAATTAATTAGCTTAGAACTGGGAATTCACTTTGATTTTATAAGAAATCATAAAGCTTCTTTAGAATTATTTGAACGAAATAAGAAATGATATATGGCATAAAGCGCAAAATATGCTTAAGTATGAAGCGTATGATTTTTTAATTGGTAAGTATATATTACCGTTGGCAGTTGAGGTTCTAGATTGTTCAAATTATATGGAAAAGTATAAAAAGGATTATATCAGCAGATTTATATTCATATAAGCAATATATTTAGCACATTGTTCAAAGGCAGTGTGCTTTTTTGTTATAATTAAAGAAAAATTAAAGCGGGTGACAATCAAGAGTATTTGGGAGAAATATAGAAAAGAAGGTCAAGATCAATATATTCAGTTTTTAAAAGTATATGGTGATTTATCAAATCTTTTCAGACAGAAAAAAAGGAGATATGATACCATGCCTAGACTCTAAATTTCAAGAAACAGTTTATGAAAAATCATTCAATTCTAAAAACTATTTATCAATGGAGAAGACAGTATGTCAGAGAAAATAAGGCAGGGGTAGTACCAACTTTAACTGCTAATATGGGAACAGGAGGCCACAATGTTCCAATTATTCTTTCTGATAGCGGTATAAGAAAATTAACTCCTAGAGAAACATTTAATGCACAAGGGTTTCCAATGGATTTCAAGTTACCTGAAAATATGTCGAATGGGCAATTATATAAACAAGCTGGCAATAGTGTCTTGGTTCCTGTTGTAAAAAGAATAGCAACGAATATAGAGAAAGCTCTGGATACAGTTACAAAAAATGAAAAAATCAGCTAAAGAATTTTATGGTAAGTATTATGTAATGTATACAAGTATGAAGGATCGATTTACAGGGGAAAGTTATTTGGCAAAAGTTTTGGATAGTGAAGAAGAATTAGAAAGTTTTACAAAAGGAAAAGAAATTAATTATTTAACTAAAAATAGATTTAGCAAGTTATGCAGAATTCTTATTTTGTATAGTTAACAAACTTTTATTAGCCTATGTGTACAATCTAGTTTGAAGAGGGGATTAAATGAGCATAAAAAACATTGAAATTAATAATAACTACTTACCTTACGACCAAATAAATTTAAACTTTGAAAAAGGAAATGGTGATATAATTAGGGATTTTCTTGTATTTGGAAGGAATGGTAGCGGAAAGTCCACTATAGCAAAAGCTTTAAGTGAATACAAAAATAACCAAGATGGAGAGTTATTTAATGAATCATTACAAATAAAAGTTGATTATTTTGAAAATGAAAACCCAGAACCAAGATTTTTTATATATGATAACGAATTTATAGAAAATAAAATTAAATTCAGTGAAAATGAAAACTTAGAAGCCATTGTGATGTTTGGTGATCAAGAAGACTTAACAAATTTACTAACGAACAACGAACAAACCCTTGAAAGAGTTGCAAGGTTAAAAAATAAATATCAAAATTTTGTTAATGAATTCGATAGAAAAAGAGAGATGAATAAAGTGTTAAAGATATTGAGAGGAGAGGACAGTTGGTCTGAGAGAGCAAATAGAATAGAAGCTAAATATAAACAAAATAAACGGGTAAGTGAAGATATCTTACGAAAAATTTTACAATACGAAAATGATAATAGTATAGAAATATTATTTAATAAACTTAATGAATATCAACAGATAATAGACTCTTTTGCAGATGTAGATAGAATTAATGAAGTAGAAAGATATAATAATTTTGAATCAGTCTTAAGAGACGAAATTAATGAGGTACTATCAGATAAATCATCAATCAGTTTTTCAAAAAACTTAGATGAAAATATGGAAGAAATATTTGAAAAATTCGGGAATAAATACCTAGAAGAATTAGATGACTATTTACAAGAAAATCCCAAAATATGCAAAACATGTTTTAGACCGTTAGATGAAGATTATGTGCTGGTTTTAAGAGAAAAGATAAAGCAAGTTTTTGAAGATGATATTATTGAGCAGAAAATCCAAAATATTAATACCGTGATGGAAAAACTCCCGAGAAAGTTTCAAAGATTTGAAATACCCAATATAGAAACTAGTAAAATTAATAATTTATTAGATAAGCTTGAAAAAGAAATTTGTAATATTGAATCTATTTTAAACTTAAAAATAAATAACCTTACTAACGAATACTCTTTCGATGACAGTAAATATAATGAAATTATTGAAGAGATAAATGTGGAAATTGAAGTTGTCAATAATGAAATAAGAAACTTTAATAAGCAAATAGATGAGTTAAGCGATCATAAAACAAATTATAATAAAACTAACAATATGATAGCTTATTTAGAAGTGAAAGATGAATATAGAGAATATCTAGAAAAAGTTTCTAGAAATGAATTTAATGAATATATGTTAAATAAAACCGAAAAAATTTATGAAAGAAGGGAAGAGCAAAAGAATATTATTGAGACAAAGTTAAATAAAACAGAAATAGCTTTGAACAATATTAATAATGAATTGGCCCTTATATTTTTCGATAAACAGCGTTTAGTTCTTGAACCAAGAACAGGATATTACACTCTTTTAGTGAGAGGGAAAAATGTCCCATTATCTAAGCTTTCTACTGGTGAAAAAAATGTATTATCATTGGTTTACTTTTTTTCAATAATAAATAAAGATAAACGAGTTAGCGAGTTCTTTAAAGAACATATTTTTTTAGTGTTAGATGATCCAATTTCAAGTTTTGACTTTGAAAATAAAATTGGTATATATAATTATATTAGAAGGCAATTCAACAAAATTTATGAAGGTAATATAAAATCTCAAATTTTAATTACTACACATGATATGGAAGTCTATTTCAACTTAGAAAAAGTTTTCTCAGATATAGTATTAAGAAACGGGGAAAAGTTAGCTTCTAAAGTTAATAAGTATGTATTATCAGAAAAAGGTTTGGATTCAGATAAAAACAATAAACTGAGTAATATGTATAAAAATCAACTAAATTTAATTTACGATTTTGCTAATGGGAATGCAAATGAAGCAGAAACTAATATTGGTAACTCAATGAGAAGGGTTTGCGAAGCATTTAGTACGTTTAAATATCGCTGTGGAATTGATGAGTTGAGGACAGAAAGAATCATAATAGAAAGTATAAAGCCAGAAAAACTAAGCTTATTTTTTGAAAATTACCTTTTCAGACTAATACTTAACAATGAAAGTCATGAAAGCGATAATATTAAAGGTATAACTGATAGAAACATATTTGATTATTTGAACTTAAATGAAAAAGTAAAGACAGCAAAGTTAATCATTTTATTTTTATATAAACTTGATGAAGTTCATGTATTAAGACAATTATCAATTAAAAGCGAAAAACATGCAGAAATTAAGGAAAAAATGAATGAATGGGACAATGAACTTTTAGAATTATTGTAAAATCATAACTAATAAATATCTAGTGGTTATGAACTTTTAATAAAGGTTTATAAATTTAACTAGAGATGGTTATAATACTCACACTTAATTCAAAAAACAATCAGAAGTTTGTCAGTCATCTTGTTTTTGAAGGCATGACGCTTACTAAAGAATAACAGCAATTACTCATGGATGCTTTCAACAATAAAAAAGAAATCATTAATGAGTTAATTAGGAAAGTAGCATATTATGAAGAAGCGGATCATATTTGATTTTTGGTTTTAATATGTTCTTTAAGCTATGATCAACATAGGTTGTTTGTAGCTTTTTTGGTGCGCTCGGCATGATTAGCAACTTGATGGTGAAAGTCCATTACAGGCTTGGCAGTAGGAACTGTTAACGAAAGACAGGCGCCCCTCAAGGTGGGGTTATATCTCCCTTGTTGTGTAATATCTATTTGCATGAACTGGATAAAGAATTAGAGAAGCGCGGACATCGTTTTGTGAGATACGCAGATGACTTCGTCATCTTTGTTAAATCAAAACGTGCCGGACAACGTGTCATGGAGAGTATCACAAACTTTATCGAAAAGGACCTGAAATTAACAGTGAATAAGGATAAAAGTAAGGTAGGTTCTCCCACACGTTTAAAGTTCTTGAGTTGTCTGATAACGAAAATAAATGGCACTTGTCGTTTCAGACCCACTATGGAAGCAAAAAGAAATTTAAAAGCCAAATTAAAGTGGGTCACAAGAAGAAATAGACATGGCACATTTACTGAGATTATAACAGAAATCAACGCGATTACTAGAGGTTGGATAAACTATTTTGGCAGAGGTTTTGTTAAAAAATTTATCCGCGAAATGCAAGAGTGGTTAAACCATCGAATCAGACAATTTATTCTAAAGCGATGGAAGAAGGTCAAAACAAAATACAAGATGCTTCGAAAATACGGATTAGACCATAATGGTGCTATGCGCATTGCGAATTCAAGAAAGAAGTATTGGAGACTTTCAAACTCGCATGAGGTTCATCATGCGCTTACAAAAAATAGACTCTACAAGTAGGGACTAGTACCACTAGCCCGACTCGCAGAGTCTGCTTTCGCAAGATATTGAACCGCCGTGTACGGAACCGTACGCACGGTGGTGAGAGGACGAGTATTCAATTAATGATTACTCTCCTACTCGCTTCTACTTAAGATTCGTGGTTGATATTGTATTTTCGTTTAGAGTCATCTTTGAAAATTGTTTGAAGTATGTTGAATGAAGTGTTCCAATCGTCTTCATTCATTAAACGATTGATTAAATTTGAATAGTCTATTCGACTGATATGTGTGATTTGTTTAGCAAGTAATGCTTCGTTTTGAGAGGCAGTTAAGAAATCACCAACTTCATGGATATCAAAGTAAAAGCCGATTTCATCTTGATATTTTTGACTATCTTCTTGTAATAGTAAAATAGGCAAGTTTAAATGTGCATAATCAAAGATAGTTGATGAGTAATCAGTTATCATGACATCGCTGATTAAATACAGTTCTTGAATATCTACGAACTCATTGAAAAAGCAATGAATACGAGGATCTAGCTGATTGTATTTAGTACGCAAGTTAGAATCATTAGGATGGAGTTTAACGATGATTTCATAATCACTAGGCAAATGATCTAATAAAGCTTTCAAGTCTACACCTGTTATACTGCTGCGCTTATCTTTTCTCCAAGTTGGACAATAAAGTACGAATTTCTTATCCTTCGCATCGACTTGCAGGTATTTCTTTCTGATTCTTGTACGTTCCGCTTCATTATTATTTTTTATTAAATATTCATTCCGCGGTGCCCCTAACTGAAGGACTTTTAACTTTTTATTCTTCTCCAAATCAAACGCCGACTCCAGCAGCATCTTATTCGTCTTAGAAGAAGTTAATAAATAATCCCATTTCTTCATTCTTGGTTTGAAAGCACGAAACTGCGCTTTTCTTTCTTGTTCATCATTGAGGTTATTCACCATTTTCTTCAATGGGAAGCCGTGCCATGTTTGAACAAAGACCTGTCTTTTATCCTTGTCGACTCTATCCCAAGAATTGCCGTTCATAAAGACATATTTGCAGGATCTGAATGTTTTCATGTAGTTCAACGAACCGAAACGCACAGGTATAAAGCCGTGATTTCTGATTTCAATATCTACTAAGGCATTTCTAGAGCTGACAAATATCTTCTTATTATTAAATTGATTTTGAATTGCAAGAGCAATGTATTTTGGATCACCGCTAAAATTACTGCCGTGGAATGACTCAATGAAAACTCTGTCTGACTTAGGTTTGATTTTATCTAAGTTGCGCTCTATCATACCGTTCTTTTGAACGTTGTAGATTTTCTTCATTCCTTTTCTGACAATGGATTTTGAAGATACTTTTCTGACACCTGGAAGGTTCATCATTTTCTTTTATACATTTTTCCGCTTGTTTAAAAATTTAAGACCGTTCGTATTAAACCCTTTGATTTTGCGTTCTAATTTAATCGGTAAAAGCGAGCGGTTCGACATAGCCTTATTAAATAAGGTTAGATAATCTTCTGCGTATGTTTCTGGTTGGAAATCTGCTTTCATTGCGTTAACATCTTCTAGACGTTCAGCATTCGTATATTTATGTTCTAACATGCTTTTTAATATTGAATAGTCATGTTCAACTTCTTTTTTCATAAAGTGAACGTTATGGTATTTCTCATATATCGCTTGTAACACATTGTCATCACCTGGATAAATAAGTGCTTGATTACCCGTTGCCATAGCTTCTAATATGGAGTAGCCCAAAGTTTCATAAGGCGATGAGGAAACATAGATATAGGTTTGAGGTACCTTTTGATTTAAATGCACATTATCTTCTAAGTTATAGTAGTGAATTAAGTTTTGATATAAAACTTCAGAAGGACCATAACCTTGAATATAAAGTTGAATAGCCTTATCTTGTTTTATGTTAACGATGTAGTCCATCAGTTTAATGACATAAGAAATGTCTTTGATGCCGTCTTCAAAGCGGGATTTGATGAACAAGTTGCGTTTAGTATTGATAGGGTGTTCATTGATTTGAATATGCGCAGCATTGACATAGTAATGGAAAACCGATGAATAATGGAATCTATTGCTAAATGCTTCTTGTATTTCTTTAGTGCTTACACGTACCGCATCGATCGCATCTAAAGCTAAGTCTGCATCGTCCTCAAGATACCATAATGGTCCATGAACCTCTCCGATAATTTTTATGTTTTTATTGTGTTTCTTAACATCTCTTGCAATTTTGAATAACGACTCTCTTGTCAGAATTAAAATATCCGCATCTGATAAGGCTTTCGTTTCTTTATGTGATTTGATTTCAAGACGCTTAGGGTTAATATTTTCATGGATTACTAATTTCATAATCGCCTCATCTTCATAATGTAAGTAATTAAAATATGTAACATCGTGCCCTGCTTGTTGGAACGCTTTAATGAGATTGATATTGCTTCTGGTTGTACCGCCTTTAGCGAACAAATTAAAACCTAATATATTAACTTTCATACTGTACTCCTTTCTAAATGATCACCTAAAACTTATATCTTAACGAAACACAAATAACGATAGACAGCCTTTTGAGGTATATCTATCACCACTTTTTTGAACTTGAACCACGTTGAGTGGTGTATTTTATATTGTTGTTTTCGACACGTTTTAAAGTTTCTATGAAATAAACTTAAATCTGATGTGACTACTCAATGTAAGTTTTTGTTTCAAATGAAGTGAGAACAAAAACGAAGAATTTATCAATTACGGTTGTAAATGATAGCAGAAAAAGTAGTAAGGCTAGGGAAAACCAAAGTATATATTTCCCTCAATTATATGCCTTTTTCTCTTAATACTAGCACACAGTTAAAACAATATATAGGTTTGATTAAGATAATTTTAATTATTGTAAAGAAATAATTGAGGAATTTTAGTAAATGGTCAAATAATGACTAGCATTGAAAGTTTAGACATATTTTGTCTGTTTCATTTGTTTTAACTCATAAGCTTAACTTTTGAATAAACAAATATGGACATATCATTTCATTGTATGACAGAAGGACTAAAATATACGAGCAACAAAAAGATAGAACAAGTAAATAAATTGCTAACTAGAAGAAGCTAATAACGCATAATACAAGATCCATGGAACTCCCCCTTAAATTATCAATGAATTTAACGATACATACTTAGGTGTTTTAATCGAAAATAACTTTCTCACATTATCAGATTTTGTAAACCACAGTATGTTGAATTATTTTGCTGACTTCTAGTATTAGCCAACTTGCACAGTGAAATACTAAATTAAATAAAACCATTGTTAAGTGATGGTAAAAGACGTATCATAAGTGATGAATGATTCGAAAACCTTGGTAAAGGTGTGTATCTTGTTGCTGTTAAAAGGGGATTTACTCAAGTCAAACTCTTGTATATATAGGTGGATTATGAAACGATGAAATAGTACTCAGAAGAGGGAAATTCAAAATAAATATAATGGAGATTATAAAATGCCAGAACAATCAGCTGAAAAAACTTTAGAGGTGTTTCGACAAGGCTCAAAATTTTTAAATACACTTCAAGATGAAAAGCGTCAACAAATACTCATTTTATTATGTAAAGAGAAGGAGTTAACAGTTAAAGAAATCACAGATTCTTTACCTATTTCTCGTCCCGCAGTGTCACATCATTTAAAAGTAATGTTAGATGCTGGACTGTTATCGGTAAGACAAGCAGGTCTTGAAAGATATTATAGTTCAGATTTAACAGATGCTTTAGATTGGTTAAAGACATTAACACATGAACTTGAGATGAATATCAAAAAATAAAGCATAGGCAAAGTGCTTTATTTTTTACAAACTAGGTTTATAGGTTTAAACTTATGGTTATAAAAATACTAGATTTACTAATTTGTTTATATTCAATTTTAAAGTAAGGAGCCGATGGTCTATGAATAAAAAAGTAGTTTTAGAAGCAGCAGCAAAGAATTTCAGTGATGAAAACAAACCGCACCCAAGAATCTATGAACTTGATCCTAAAGACGGGCGTGAATTACTTGAAGAAGTACAATCTTCTCCTGTTGATAAATATGACGTAGATATAAAAGATACTGTTTTTAATACTAAAGAATGGGGAGAAGTACCTGTGCGTTTTATTTCTCCTAAAGGCAACAATAAAAAACTTCCAGTTATATATTACATTCATGGTGCTGGCTGGGTCTTTGGCAGTCGACACACACATGATAAATTAGTTAGAGAATTAGCAGTTCGTACCAATTCAGTGGTCGTATTCCCTGAATATACACTTTCGCCAGAAGCTAAATATCCAACTGCGATTGAACAAAATTATGATGTTTTACAACAATTACCAGATGTAGCAGAAGAAGAAAATCTGAATCTTGATAAGTTAACTGTAGCGGGTGATTCAGTTGGCGGAAATATGGCAACAGTTATGACAATTATGACTAAGCAACGTAAAGGATTACCTATTCAACAACAACTGCTCTATTATCCAGTCACAAATGCGGCCTTTGACACTGAATCATATAATGAATTTGAAGAAGGCTATTATTTAACACGAGAAGGTATGGAATGGTTTTGGAATCAGTATACAACTGATCCAAATGAAAGAGCAGAAATCACTGCCTCTCCATTACGTGCTTCAGTTGAAGAGTTAGAGGGCTTACCACCCGCTATGATTTTGAATGCGGAAGCGGATGTATTACGTGATGAAGGCGAAGCATATGCAAACAAATTAAGAGAAGCTGGCGTAGAAGTGACACAAATGCGTTTCCAAGGTATCATTCATGATTTCGTAATGGTGAATGTTTTAGACCAAACAAATGCTGCACGAGCAGCTATGGATGTTTCAACGACATGGATTGATAAAAAGAATAATCAATAATATACGAACAAATGATAGAGAGAATCGATTCATTGAGTTGATTCTCTCTTTTTTAATTAATAATAAGCGGAGTGGTTAAAATGCAGACAGTATTAGGTAGTAATGGACAAATTGGTCAAGAAATTGCAAAAGAATTATATAGAAATTTCACAAAAGAAATTCGATTAGTCAGTCGAAAACCTAAAAAAATTCATGAAACTGATGAAGTTATACCTGCAGATTTAATGAACTATGAAGAAGCATTAAATGCCATTGAGGGTAGTGAGATTGTTTATTTTGCAGTAGGCCTTCCTGCTGATTCACAAATGTGGGAAACGCACTTTCCCAAAATGATGGAAAATGTCATTAAAGCATGTCAAGTTACTGGTGCAAAACTTGCATTCTTTGATAATACGTATATGTATGAAAAAAATGCTAACGTGCAAAAAGAAAATAGTCCGTTTCTTCCAGTAGGACGAAAATCAAAAGTTCGTGCAGATATGGCTCAAATGGTATTAGAGGCAATTGAAGATAAAACAATTGAAGCAGTCATTGGGCGTGCACCGGAATTCTATGGACCAGATCGCACACAAAGTATTACAAATACATTAGTGTTTAATAGAATTAAAGCAAACAAAAAACCTATAATTCCAGTAAGCGCTTCTGTCCTAAGAACATTAATATGGACGCCGGATGCCAGTCGTGCGCTTGCATTGCTTGGAAATACTCCAGATGCTTATGGTCAAACATGGCATTTGCCTACAGATAAAAGTATTACTTATAAAACCTTAATAGAAATAACAGAGGCTGTAACAGGACAAACTATTAAATACATGATATTGCCAATAGGCGTGTTTAAATTTGGCAGTTTCTTTAATAATCAGGTTAAAGAATTGATGGAATTATTACCGAGATATAAATATGACAATATTTTCAGCTCACAAAAATTTAAACAAAGATTTCCTGAGTTTAAAGTGACAACATTTAAAGAAGGCATCGAGCAAGTCTTTCATCAATAACTAAAAGGCAGGGAAAAACATGAAGAAAATAATGATAGTCGATACATCAAGTGCACAATTTGGAGAAAATGATAAACCAACTAGGTTATGGTTAGGTGAACTTGTTCATTTTTACGACTACTTTAATAACGATAACTATCAGATTGATATTTATAATATAAAAGGCGGAGAAACACCTATTGATCCAGTCAGTTTAAAGCCTTTTGTTTTTGATAGCTTAACTAAGAAGTATTTTGAGGATCAAGCATTTATGGCATTATTACAGAACTCACCATCGATTAGTGAAGCGAACTCATTAGATTATAACGTAATCTATTTTACAGGTGGGCATGGTGTGATGTTTGATTTTCTTGATAACGAAGTGATTCAAAATGCGGTCAATGAGATTTACAATCATGGCGGTGTAGTTTCTGCAGTATGCCATGGTATCGCAGCTTTATTAAATGTTAAGGATAAGAAGGGCAGATACTTTATTGATAATAAAGCACTTACGGGTTTCTCAAATGTGGAAGAAGTCTTAGCAAATCGTAAACAACTCGTTCCGTTTATGTTAGAAACTGAATTGAAAAAAAGAGATGCAAAATATAGTAAAGCTAAACTACCATTTAGACCTTATGTGGTTAAAGATGACCGCTTAGTTACTGGTCAAAACCCGCAATCACCTAAGAAAGTTGCTGAGGCAGTAGAAAGCATACTTAAATAGCATACATCATCTTAAAGTATGCTTACGTCTATATTGCGATAAGCAGCCATTACAGTACAAGCGTTGCGTTGTTAACTATTTGCAGGAAGCATGTATGACAGTAAGTATCAGACAAACTTTCAACCAAACTTGGAAATGAATATCACTATAAAGAATCTTATAAGGTGGTATTTATTTTCAAGTTTTTTTGTGTCTTCCTATCTTTAATAACTAAATCAATCTTCCTAAAAGTAAAAGAGGATGACATAAAGAGACCCTATTATTAATCCGCCAATAAAGCTAATGATTAACCATTTTTTAATATTTCTTAACTCTGCTGCTGTTTTCCCTGTTCTTTTTTCTATCCATTTACCGTCTAACCATTTAACTAAGGTAAATACTATGGCTGTTCCTATAATGATTAAAAATGCAATTATATATTTCATAAAATACTCCTTTCCATGATAGATATGAATGATTTAAAAATAATAAAAATTTATATTCATATTGATTTTAACGAAAATCAATATACTATACAAGTAGTGGCAGATAATGAAAACTAATCGCAAAATCTTAAAGCAACCTTCTATAAAACATAGTGAATGATTGTATGACAAAAGCCCCTTGTGTGATAATTGTATTGAATAAATATCTAAATAGAGGAGCATAGAAGAGATATGGATTTTAATGAGAACAATATAGATTTAGAAACCATTATCAGAGACGAAGTCAACAAGTATTTATCTAGAGATATTGGAGAGCTTCCAGCAACGCAGCAAGCGCCGCTTGAACTTAGAAAGAAATATGAGTATATGGAAGTGCCAAGTGAAGGACGTAATATCTACGATGTGCTGAAAGATCTGAATAACGAAGTATTGAATTACTTATATCGTCCGAATCATCCTCGTTCTTTCTCATTTATACCAGGTCCTGCATCACGTTTATCATGGCTTGGGGATATTTTGAGTACAGCTAACAATATACATGCCTCGAACTTTAAAAATGCGACATTGCCGATTAATATTGAACGTAATTTAATCAATTATCTGGCAGGTAAAATCGGATATGAAATCAAGCCGGCAGGCGGTGTGTTTGTGTCTGGCGGCTCAATGGCTAATTTAACCGCATTAGTTGCGGCTAGAGATGCACAAATCAATATGGAGGACATTAAGAAAGCGACTGTCTACTTAACCTCTCAAACACATCATTCTGTCGGTAAAGCATTACATGTCGCAGGATTCTTAAAGAAAAATATCCGAAGAATTGATTATAACGAAGACTTCACAATGAATACGGATAGTCTAAAAGCTGAAATAGAAAAGGATATAGAAGCAGGTTATAAGCCTGCGATTGTGATTTCAACTGCAGGTACAACCAATACAGGGTCAGTTGATGACTTTACAACACTTGGAGATATCTGTGATGCATACAACCTATGGCTTCATGTGGATGGTGCTTATGGTTTATCTCACATCCTCTCAGATAAAGCAGAACATCTATTTAAAGGTGTAGAACGTTCCGACAGTGTAAGCTGGGATGCACATAAACTATTATTCCAAACTTACAGTTGTGCAATGGTTGTTGTGAAAGAAAAACAACATCTGCTTCAAAGCTTTGGTGAAGATGCGGAATACTTAGATGACATTGCATCTGACGATGATGTGATTGATCCTGAAATGTTAGGTATAGAACTTACACGACCTGCTAGGGCATTGAAATTATGGATCACACTGCAAGTTATTGGTGAAGATGAAATTATTAAACGCATTAAATACGGTGAAGATTTAGCTGAGTACGCTGAAAGCTATGTATCACAACTTGATCATTGGCGTATCGTTTCTCATGCCAATCTCTCTATTGTTAACTTCAGATATGAAAATGAAGATTTAACTGAAGCACAAAACAACCAGCTCAATAGTATGGCTGCACAAAAGATAGCAGATTCCGGCTATGCGGTAGCATATACAACAGTACTAAACAATCAACGTGTGATTCGATTATGTACAACAAACCCATTAACAACAGAAGATGACATTAAAGAAACTATCAATAGACTCAATCTCTATATTAGTGAGGTGCATCTATGAAAAATCCTAGAGATTTAACTTTCTCAAAGCTTCTAAGTAAGAAATATAAAGTTTCAGAACTTCTAACGATTTGTGAGAATTTCAACATACCTGTGAGTTCTAAGCTCAAAAAACAAGAAATCATAGATAAAATTGTACAACGATTTCATAATCATCCAGATGAAATGATCGAATCTAATTTAGATGAAGATTTGATTGAAATGGTGTGTACAATGATTGTTTCAGGACATAATTCGAGTGGCTTCTTAAAAGATCAGCTAAAAAGTTATTTTGTGTATGAAAATAACTATGGATTAATGGTGCCAAAAGAAGTAATAGAGGCATTTAAAAGTTATTTTGAAAAGCATGGTATCAGTGTTATTAAATTCTTGGTTAAGCGAGGCTATCAATTTGAAAATGGTGTCATTAATGAAAATCTTCATTATCAACTCCCGAAAACAAGCAGACATATTAATGGTATTGCAGAAACTTTAAAAATCGATGAAGTCGCGAAAAAAGAGTATATTCAATGGTTGGAGCAACAAAAAAACTTGTCTCCAGAAGGTATGTTTTTATTAAAAGGTTTAATAGGTGAGTATCAAAATTTTGAAGACTATCTGCGATTTGTGAAGGTTCCTGACTTTCCTCTGAATGAAGAGGAAGCAATGGATACAATGGTGAAGAAAATGTACTTTTTTGGTGGGTTAGCAGAAATGTATGGCATTGTACCTATATCTATAGTAGTTAGATTATACAATCAATTCTTTCAAACAACATATACAGAAAGAGAATGGATGGTTGCTTTCGAGGAGGCAATTGAAAAAAGCGATATTGCCTTTTTAACGGTGACTGACTTGGTGCATAGCATGTTAAAAGATGATTATTATCAAGATGAAGACTATATCGATTATGATTGGGAAGATGATGATTCAGTCTATGAAGATGGTGATGTTAACTTTTATTTTGAAGTAGAAGAAGCACGTGCACAGATTGAGTATTATTTGCCAAAAACATTACAAGAAGTCGTGCATCTTGGTAAATATCAATATGAAAACACACCAGAACTCATCTCGTTATTACAACAGCTGAAAAGTTATTGCACTAGGGATGCGCATTATAAGGCAGTGGATACAATAGATGCTGTGGTATTTTCACTTAGAACAGATTTGAATCAAGATCGAATTCAAAGCTTTGCGAAGTCTCTCATCATAGCGAAGGATTTTGAAGGTATCAGCGAAGATGCATTAATCATATTATTAACTGAAATCAAAAGTCATCTGCATCTTTGGAAGTATCGCGGCCATACAAAAGCATCATTTAAACAACATAATAACTAATATCATGAACTACAGAAAAAAGGATGGTAATCTTTTTGATTAACTCCCTGTAGAGCAGGCATTTAAAAAATGAAAGCTTTATAGGGAGTTTTCATATGTAAATATATCTAAATTAATATAATACTTCTGGCCAGGAATTGCACGATTATCGTGTAGTATGGAAAAAAGTTTAAAGATATTATAGGTAAAATAAAACAAGAAGAGGCTTTATGAAGAAGAGATTAGGCTTAATAGGGAGTTGGAATTATTTATACATACAATTACCAATTACTTTGATAACGAAAGAAGAATTGGGAGTTAAAAAGGCAAGACTCCTGTAGAATACAGAAATCTTGCCTTTGGAAAGTTAGCTTAACCAAAAAGTACAACGTTTTAGGTTCGCTACAAACTCTTAGTTACTTTTATTTCCTTAAGGTAAAGTCACATGTTCTTCATGAAATTTTTCATTCATCATTCCATCCCAAAAAGAAACTCGACCATCTTGTTCAACTAAGAAAGTATAAGAGCCATGTCCTGATTTATTGTTTGCAGGGATTTTCCATACACCTTCTCCTTGTGCTGAGAACTCTGGTTGCTGAAATTTAATTTTTGAAGCGTCTCCATCTTCACTTTGATTAATGGCAGCTATTAGATAATCGAAAACATTATCTCTGTTGACTCTTAAATGTGCAAATTCATCTTTATTAGTCATTCGTTGTGAAGAACCTTCGTGTACTTTAACAATCTCACTTCCGTCAGTAGCTTGTGTATCCTGTTTATTAGTTGTTGTTTCAGTTGATTGATTTATATTCTCAGTATTATCAGACTCATGTTCTGATTCATCATGTGTGTTGTCATCATTTTCTTTATCATCTTTTAATTGAGCTTCCAGATTCTTTTTCTCTAGTTCAACTTCTTGATACTTATTATATCCAAAGAAACCGGTAGCACCTATGATTCCGAGTATTAATACTAAGGATACAGTTATTAAAAGCTTGTTCATATTATAGTTCTCCTTGTTATGTTCGTAATATCGTTAGATTATTGATTATCCGCTTCCATAGCATTCGTTCTTCTCTCTCTTTGTTCAGCTTCATCATTAGTTAGTGTACTTGGATCACGTTCCATCAATTCTGCATTGTCACCAGAAAGATCTGCACCTGGTTCAGGTATTTCTCCTCTGGCAGCTTTTTCGTACATTTCTTTTTGTTTAGCATATTCAGCATCTGCATCAAAAGCGCTGTCTGATGATTTAGACGTACTTTGAGAAGGTGCTTGGTTATTTTGAGATGGAGCAGGTTGTGATTCTTGTACAGGTGGTTGTGAAGATGCAGTATCATTTTGTGATTGATTATATACTTCTTGTGTATTGCTTTCTTCACTATAAACTGATTCTGTATTATTTTCATTTTCTTCCTGTTCTTTTTTCTTTTGTTTCTCTTTTGCTTTCTTCTCTTTTTCTTTAGCTATTTTAGTTTCTTCTTTTTTCAGTTCTAAATCTTTATAACTGCCATAAGCAAAGACGATCGCAATTCCTAATGCAGCTACAAGCGCTACAATTCCTAAACTCACAAAAATCTTTTTCAATATACTATCTCCCATCTATTTTTCTTATTAGTATTAGAATAATCTATTTACCAACAATTTGATAGAAGTTTTTAATAAATAGTGTGCTTTTTGGATTGGCATAATAGAGATAGAAAATAGTAATTTTAAATTTTAAAAATGTTGATATTTTGATAAAAGTAGTTTTGTGCGTGAAATTAACATTAATACTATTAATCCTATTTTTGAATGAACATGGTAAAATGGTTTGGGGAGTATAGAGAGACTAATAAGGAGAAAAGATAATGAACAGAGATGAGACAGCATTATTAGCATTTCTAAAAGATATTGATTGTTTGAAAGAAGTAGAAAAGCATTCTAATCAGTTTAACTTATTTGAAGTACTAGGTGTTGTGGATACTGAAATACGTCACAGCAATATGCTCGCTTGGTTGTTGGATCCGAATGAAATTCATGGGCTAAATGATACGTTCCTAAAAGAATTAATTAAGCTTTATATCGATGGAACAGAAAGATTCAGTTCGAATCAAACGCTTTTCAAGTTATTGTTAAATGATTTTGAGGATGCCGTTGTTTTAAGAGAGTGGAGAAATATAGATATACTTGTTGTATCAGAACAAAATCAAACAGTGATTGTGATTGAGAATAAGATCTGGAGTAAAGAATCCAAACATCAACTCAAAAAGTATCAAGCCATTGTTGATAGAGAATATCCTGGCTATGAGCAATTATTTTTATTTTTAACACCAGAAGGTGATGATGCTAGCGATAGTGCGACATGGTCTAGCATTGCTTACAGTCAGATTTTAGATTGTATCCATGCAATCTTAGAAAGCAAAGCTAATATTATCAACCCTAAAGTAGTAGATTTTATTAATCAATACATCGGTATTTTGAGGAGGCACATCGTGGGAGATGAAACATTAGAAAAATTCTGCGGTCAGATTTACGCAAAACACAAGAGAGCATTGGATTTAATCTTTGAATATAAACCAGATATCTTAAATGACATTTCTAAGATGCTGCAAGAACATATTGCTCAGAATGATGAGTTGGTTTTGGATCAATGCAGTAAATCATATATTCGCTTTACGACTAAAAGTCTAGACAGAGTAATGCCGCTTAATAAGACCGAGAACAAATGGACACCTAGTAATAGAGTAGTTTTATACGAAATTGTAAACACTCAAAAGTTTACTGGAATATATTTATTGATAGGGCCTGCAGAAACAGAAGAAAGAACATTGGTTTTTGAAACCGCAAAACGATGCGAACATCTAAAAACAAGAAAGTTATCCAAAGAATATACGAGAATTTATTCCAAAAATTTCTATCGACGTAATGATAGAAGTGAAATGAGTCATGAAGAAATTTTAGAAAAGGTGCTTCAGGCTTTTGATAAGTTTATCCAAAGTGATATGAAAACGGTAGAAGAAGAGTTATTATCACATTATTCACGTCATGCGTGATGTATGGATTTCTTTATAAGTGATACTAGTCATAAAAATAGAAGCAGTGCACGGCACGCTTCTATTCTTATGGCTTATTATTGTATTTTCATTTCTAATTGATGTATCAGATGTGTAATCATCGTATTCAATGGTGTAGGGACATTGAGTGCTTGACCATAAGCTGCGACTTGTCCGTTGAGGTAGTCGATTTCAGTCAGACGGCCATTGTTATAGTCTTGATGCATAGATGGATAATGCAGACCTTGTGTCTCTTTAGGATAGGCCGCTTCGATTTTATTTAAGAGTTCTGCACTGTCTAATTCAACACCTTTTGCTTTTGCGACAGTTACGATTTCTTCAATTAGCGGCACAATCATTTGTCGAGATTCTGGATAACTGCCGAATTCGTAAATGGTCTTATCTAAGATCGTGCAGAGCGGGTTTAATACACTATTTAACGTGGCTTTAGACCAAATGGATTTAAAGACATCTTCGCTGATTTGAGCATGAAGTCCAGCTTCATTGAGTACATTTAAAATGAAATCTGTACGTGCATCTTTCTCTCCGTCAGCACGCTGCAAATCAATCGTACCGTTTCCTTCTAGTAACAATTGTCCAGGACCGCGCAGTCCAGCAGTCCACATTGTGACCGCAAGATAAATTTGAGACATCGGCACAAATTTAGATAGACGCTCTTCATGGCCTAAACCATTCATCATACTTAAGATAGCTGTTTCATCATGGATACAGCCGATCGACTGCAAGTGTTCAAGCATAGCTTCTGACTGCATGGATTTCGTCAAAATAACAATTAAATCAAACTGCTCATTCACATCTTTAGAAAGCACTGCTGGAATTTCAACAGTATACGTATCTGTTTCAGTTTGTACTTCCATGCCTTGTGCATTGATACGATTCACATGTTCTTCCCAGTTATCAATCAATGTCACGTCATAACCTGCTTCTTTGATAGAGACCCCGATGCGTCCTCCCATCGCACCTGCGCCAGCGATTCCTACTTTATACATAACGCTTCACCCCTAAAATAATAAAATTATCCTAATAATAATATTGTCATTATATATAAATACCCTACTATTATTTGAAATAACAGATGTTTCTAAGACAATAAGATAGTGAGAGGGTATATAGGTTTCGTTTTGCTTTGCCGTCTTAGAAATGAATTGCATATTCATTGAATAGTAAAATTTAGGAGTTAAAGTATTAAACACTGTTTGAAAGTATACTGAAACCGAGATTTATGACTTGTTTTATTTCATGTGAATAAACAAAGAAGCACCTATGCTTTGATTTAAGCATAGGTACTTCAAAGGTAATATATAAGATTTTTAAATGTGTTTATTCTTTCGGTATGAAGACTTCAGCTTCACTCTCTTTTGGATAATAATAGCCATGAGGCAGTGTCTGTAATTCGATTAAGCTACCCCAAGGTGTTTTGATATAGATTGTTTGATTACCTAGTGTATCTTCATAGCGTGTGTTCTCATGAGGTTCTGAGACAGGTTCTCCGCCGGCTTGTATGATTTGATGCAGTGCTTTATCAAAATCGTCTACATAAAAGGAAATATGGGTAAAACCAATGTCTTGCAAGGCACTTGGTTTGTGCTGATGAGCATTCACAAATTCAAACATTTCTATATTAGGACCGTTCCCGAAGACCAGCATGCGTTTTTTGATGATTTTAGCACCTTGTTCAAGGTCTAAAAAGCGTTCTACTGCTTTACCGCCTCTGAGCGGATCCATTTCTGTTTGACTGTCGTAAGCCACCTTACCGTCTAAACCTGCTTTAAAGAATTGTGTCGCAGCTTCTATGTCTGGTACCGTTAATCCAATATGATTAATCCCTCTTGTTATATCCATCTGACTTACTTCTTTCTAACATACCTTGCTTATATATTAGCCGTTTAACAGATTTCTATGCTTCGTGTGTTACTGCTCGAACTTTAATATACTGACCGCAAGCCCGATTAAAATAACACCTACTACATAATCAAAGATAGATTTAAAGAGCGGTTGATTAAATAATTTCTTAATGTGTGTAAATAAGAAGCTGCATAAAAAGAACCAAATAAAGACAATAGCGATAAAGAGTGCAGATAAGAAAATGATTTTCAAAGAACCTTCATCCTTAGTCACAAATTGAGGCAAGACTGAGATGTAGAAGAGGATAGCTTTCGGATTAAGTATGGTACTCATGAAGCCTTGTCTGAATGATTTAAACAAACTGATATGCCTGATAGGATAGCTTGAAGTCGTAATCTTACTGGTTTTACGTGCATTCAATATAGTTTTAACACCTAGATACGCAATATAGACGGCACCCAAGAATTTGATAGCTGTAAATGCATAATACGAACTCGTGAGTATAAAGATTAAGCCAAGAGCGGCGATGGATGAATAGACCACATGTGCACTCGATATGCCAAGGGCTGACATAATTCCATTTTTAGTACTGCCTTTCATCGTATTGGTCGCAACGATGAAGAAGTCAGGACCAGGAATAATAATGATGAGTAGTGAAATGAGTATAAAACTGATAAGCGGATCCATAATCGAGCACTCCCTTGAAAATAGTAATGCCTCTATCTTAGCATGTCTGTTCATTCTATGAGATAAGAAATTCGACGTCAGTGTCAATTGCGCATAAAAAAAGATGAATGACGTCCTTTCAGCAACATCATTCATCTCAAGTTTTGGAGGTTGATTATAAATGATAATTATAAAGATTCGTTTAGTGTATATAAGGGATGAAGTCTAAAGGCATCGGTGTAGCGAAACCAAGCATGATAAAGTCTTCATCACCAGTATTAGTCATACCGTGTGCCTCGCCAGGTAATGATACAATGATGTCGCCCGCTTTGATGGTTCTTTCTCGTCCGTCATTTGTATAGAATGTGCCTTCGCCTTGTGTCACGATCCATACATCATCTGCGTTTTGGTGGGTATGACATTGCAAGTATTGGCCGGGTTTCATGCACCAAACGGCACCTGCAGAATGTTCAGATTGATAAAAGACAGTTTTTTGTGCTTCCTCCTCTGAGAAGCGTGGCAAATCTTCCATGTTAAAAAAGCGTTGTTGTGTGTCGACCATTGGTTATCACTCCTATTTATTTACAATATAATCCGGTGTTGCGCCTGTGAGTGCTTTGACAACGTTGCCTGCCGCAATTTCAGCCATCATATCACGTGCTTCGAATGTCGCATTGCCGATATGCGGTGTAATCACAACGTTATCCATAGATTTCAGTTCTTCAGTAATCTCTGGTTCGAATTCGAAGACGTCTAATGCGGCACCTTCGATTAATCTGTCTTGCAAGGCTTTGACTAATTCAGCTTCATAAACAATCGGACCTCTCGATGCGTTGATTAAGTACGCAGTAGGCTGCATCTTTTTAATTTCGTCATAATCAATCATGTGGCGCATGCTTTCATTGTAAGAACAGTTGATTGTGACAAAGTCTGCTTGTTTCAACAGTTCATCTTGCGAAACATAGCGTGCACCGAGTTCTTGTTCCTTATCTTCATGACGTGATGGACCAGAGTACAGAATATCCATATCGAAACCTTTTGCGCGTCGTGCAACTGCAGAACCGATTTCACCCAGACCGATGATACCGATTGTTTTGCCTGATACTTCACGTCCGCGGAAGAAGAGCGGGGACCAGCCGTTGAAACCTTTTGTGCGGCATAATTGATCGCCTTCAGGGATACGGCGTGCTACAGCTAATAAGATACCCATTGTCAGGTCAGCTGTGGCATTAGTGGAAGCAATCGGTGTATTAGTAACATCGATGCCGCGTGCTCTTGCTGCTTGAATGTCAATATTGTTGAATCCCGCACCATAGTTTGCGATAATTTTTAAGTTCGGTGCAGCTTCAATGACTTTTTCGCTTACATTTGTGGATAATAAACTGATTAAGCCGTCTGCATCTTTAATACGTTCGATTAATTCGTCTTCAGTAATTAATTTGTCTCCAGTATACATATCTACTTCAAAATGTGCTTTCAGTTGATTTAATCCCGCCTCTGGAATCGCACCTGCTACTAATACTTTTGTCATACTCAATCGCTCCTTATATTTACTTTGTGAAAATATTCACAATATTTATCTTTAGCTTATCATGGAATTGAAATAATAGAAGTGCATAAAATGATAAATTCATTGCTTTAATTTGTACGAAATGAACAAAATGTATAAACGGTTGGAGCATACTTGATGAAAGATGTATCAAAATCGTAATAAAATCCAGTGCCGTATATAGAAGAGATTCGTTATGATGAAAGGGAACACCCATCATTTTTAGTACAGATACAGCGATACAAATGATGAAAGGACTAAAATGAGGAGCAGACAATCATGAAAAAGACATTATATTTAATCAGACACGGACAAACTTTGTTTAACAAGAAACACCAAATTCAAGGTGCATCAGATTCGCCTTTAACTGAATTAGGAAAACAGCAAGCCGCAAAGGCTAAGCTGTATTTTGATCAATTAAATCTGACAGACTATGCATTGTTTTCATCTACACAAGAACGCGCATCTGATACGTTAGAAATTTTATTTCCTGATGAACCTTATACCAGATTAAAAGGAATTAAAGAATGGAATTATGGTTTGTTTGAAGGGGAGTCGGAGCTGTTGAATCCTCCGCATCCAAATGGGGTAGTAGATTTGGGAGCTTTCTTTGCGACTTATGGCGGGGAAACTGTGGAAGAGGTTCAAACACGTACAGTAAAGACTTTGCATCAAGTTGTAAAAGAGACACCGCATCAAAATGTCGTAGCAGCAAGTCATGGAGATATTTTATTCCTATTTGCACATCATTGTTTGCCGGTAGAAGCGGTCAAACAAATCAAAATTACAAATTGCTGTATTTTAAAATTTGAATATGAGGATGAAACTTTTACGTTTGTGGAAGCTATTCATCCTGCTTAAGCAAAAGAAAACGGGTTGGATGCCTCTATCAGAAGTGTCCAACCCGTTACTATCCAGATTTATTATTCATCTATTTTATGTTGCTTATTCAGGTTTTAAGTCTAAAGTACCCATTTCTTCGCGCAAGTTATAGATTTTATCTGGTGTAACGTCTTCACCAAGCGGATCTACAACTTTTAATGTTGAGAATGTGCTGACCACTTGGCCGCGAATCATTTTAAGGTATTCTTGTCTCAATTCATGTTGTTCTTGTTTTTCTTCAGTACTTAGTGCTACTTCTTTTTCTTTATTTGCAAGTGTATTAATTCTATCTAATAGTTCCATATTGTTTGTTCCTCCTTGAAATCATTTGGTGGGAAATGCGGAATCACATAATCGCCCAATTCGTTCATAATATCTTGGTACGTTCTCTCATGTGTATCGAGTTTCAGCATGATGTGATTAGTACCGATTCGTTCATAAGCTTTCAACACGTTAATCAATGTGTTTCTGCCTAGTCTATAGCCGCCTTTAACGGGTTTGATTTTTTCGTTTGGATCTTTGGATAAATCTATGACTAATGGATGCATGAATGGTTTGAATTCATCGTTGTCATGCCATGCCTCTAATAAGGCTTTTTGAAGTTGGAATTCTTGAGGGTAGAACATCCAGCCATCCATATTTTCTTTAATCCAGTTCAAGTCTTGCTTTGCGTTGCCTGTCGCAAATATCGGTATGTGATGATGCTTCGGCAATACTTGCAGACCTGAGTCTTCGTATAACTCAAAGATAGAGTTCGAAATCTCTGGAGAATGTGCTTGCCATAATGCGTTTAAAGACGCGACTGCGTCTTTGAAGCGGATATGCAAGTCTTTCGTTTCGACTTTGAAAGCTGGAAACTCGAAAGAACGGTCTCCAGTCGCAAGTCCCATTAATAAGCGCTCGCCAGATACCAAGTCAAGAGTTGCTGCAGCTTTGGCTACATGAATCGGATGACGCAATGTCGCAACAATACTCGCTGTTCCGAGCGCAATCTTATTGGTTTTGGCACTGAGATACGTTAAGAATACAAACGGATCGTAGTTTGTGGTTACTTTGCCTAAATGCGGACTGTATAATGGATTGTCTCGTACAAATAGGCTGGTAAATCCTAAGTTTTCCGCAAGCTGTGCCAACTGGGCTTGTTGTTCAAACGCTAACGCAACTGAATCATTATCATCAAAAGGAATACTTAAACCTAAAGTAAGATGTCCTTTTTGAAAGGTGCGTTTAAAGCCGTTGTGTTGTTGAATTGTTGTCACGTCTATCCCTCCTAACTTGAGTAATTTGACAAATAATGATTGCACTAATCAAGTTGTCTACAATTATTCTATAATGTTTACATAAATTAATCAAACCTTGTGCTCACGCGGTTTATCAATTTAGTCAAAAATAGTCAAAAACATTGATTTGATGCACTTTTGGCTAAAATTTAAAAGATGAACAAAGTGTTATTTTGAGTTTTTTAGAGAAGATGAATGCATGAGATTTACAATAACTTCATCTTCATTTTGAGCAAATCATTCCTTTTGCAGGGGAGGGCGGTGTTAAAGTGAAACATATTAATAAACAAGAGGTGAGACTCAAATGAAAAAGATTTTAGTCGCAGTCACAAATGTTTCGAAATATAAAGATTTAGAACGTCCTACAGGCGCATGGCTTGGAGAAGTTGTACATTTCGCAGATGAGTTCTATAAAGCAGGTTATGAAGTAGATTATGTGAGTCCAAAAGGCGGATTTGTGCCGATTGATCCGGCAAGCTTATCTGAAGAATTCATGACAGATGTGGATTGGAAATATTATACAGATCATCAATTCATGACAAAGCTTAATCAATCATTAAAACCAGAAGAAGTTAATCCAGAGGACTATGAAGTGATTTATTATGCTGGCGGTCATGGTGTAGTTTGGGACTTTGAAAAAGATAAAGGTTTAATTGAACTAGCAGAAAAAATCTATTCAAATAACGGTTACGTTACTGCTGTTTGTCATGGTCCCGCAGGATTATTGAATATTAAAGACAATGGCCAAAATTTAATCAAAGGCAAAAAAGTCGCAGGGTTCTCTAACAGTGAGGAATCTCAAATGGGTGTGACAGAAAACATGCCATTCTTGCTAGAAGATGCCTTAAAAGAAAAAGGCGGAGAATATGAAAAAGGTGAAGACTGGTCATCATTCGTTGTCGCAGACGGCAGACTGATCACAGGTCAAAACCCTCAATCTGCACAACAAGTAGCGTTAGATACGTTAAAAGCATTAGGTCAATAAATTTCAGTGTACGTGAAATAAGACTACCCCGGTGCAGGGTAGTCTTATTTTTATGCGTATATAAGCTCTAAAACTGTGATTTTATTGTTTATAGGATACCGCTAGGTTCTTCAGGCAATACTTGGCCGCCATCGATAATCAATGCTTGTCCAGTAATGAACTTAGCTTCTTTAGAAGCGAAGAAAGCTACTGCATAACCTATATCTTCAGGTTCTCCTAATTCATGTGTCGGTATAATCTGGCGTGTACCTTCTAAGTAATCCTCGCCTTGAGCTTTTAATCCTTCAGTTAATACGTTACCAGGCTGTACAGCATTTACAGTAATGCCGTATTTTGCATATTCTAATGCGGCACTGCGTACAAAGCCGAGTTGTCCAGCTTTTGATGCACCGTAATGTGCCCAGCCAGGATAGCCGGTATTCGGACCTGTAACTGAAGAAGTCACGATAACACGTCCGTATTTTTGTTTTTTCATTACTTTTAAGACAGCTTGCGTCACAAAGAACGTGCCTTTTAAGTTGATATTTTGTACATAATCCCAATCTTCTTCTGTTAAATCTTCGATGTTGATTTGAGGATAAACGCCTGTATTTGAAGCTAGAATATCAATCTTTCCAAATTGATGAACGATATCCCCGACAACTTTATTTACTTGAGTTGAGTCTGTCACATCGAGTTTGAAGAATACACCATTGAGTGCTTCAGCTGTTTGTTTGCCGTTGGTTTCATCAATGTCCCCGATAATCACTTTTGCGCCTGCTTCTGCCAATGTTTCAGAAATACCTTTGCCGATTCCGTTTGCGCCACCTGTCACGAATGCGATTTGATTATTTAAACTAAACATGTACAATCACCTCTTACTTACTCATTACCCTAGGTCGTGTTCAACCATACGTGAATAAATAAAATAGTGACATTATCTTAAAATAAAGCATAAAAAAACAGCCTTCATCAAAAAATCAGATGGAAGGCTGTTGGTTCAATAGGATTAGTCAATGTTATTAAGTGCATTGATGACGTTGACCATATCATCATGAATGACTAAATCTGCATCATGATCATAAGATGTCGCATCTTTATTGATGATGACTAAGTTTTCACCTTCAAAGTTGGAAATTAATCCAGCCGCAGGCTGTACAACGAGTGAAGAACCTAAGACCACTAAAGTATCCGCTTGTTTGATTTTGCTTAATGCGCTGAACATTGTCATTTGATTTAACATTTCACCGTATAAGACAATGGCCGGTCTGAGCGGACTGCCGTCTTTCTTACTATGACGCAAGTTATGGTCGATGATATCGAATTTTGAGTATTGATCATTCTCATCATTGATACTGTAGAAAATATTTAATGTACCATGCAGCTCATCTACATTTTCACTGCCTGCATCGGTATGCAGACCATCAATATTTTGGGTAACAACACCTAAAGATTTATGTTCCGCTTCAAGTTTTGCGATCCATTCATGTACAACGTTTGGTTTTTTATCCGCAAACAATAAATACTTATGACAAAAGTCCATGAAGCCGTCTGGGTTACTTTGCAAGTAATCATGACTCAAGATATATTCAGGCGATAAACCTTGCTTTGCGATTTCATCATTTAAACCGCCGATAGAACGGAAATCAGGAATACCACTTGCGACAGAAATACCTGCACCTGTAAAGAACGTAATCTTATTAGAATTATCAAAGATGTCTTTCAACTGTGTTATTTTAGTATCCACGCTTATCACTCCATTAATTATTCAATACATCTCGTGTATTGATTTACTCACATTAATTCTAAGATTAAGGAAATGTTTAAGCAAGTTAGATAGAAAAGGGTAAAGTTAAAATATATATAATTAGTGTGATGTATAAATAGGTGGATTATGAAAAAATAAAATATGGAGGTGCGATATGAGTAATAAATATTGGGTTATACCGTGTAATGTAAAATCATATGATGTAATTGGTGCATTTAATAAGTTAGAGGTTATAGATTGGAAACAAAGTAACAATATGAAGTCAGCGCGACCAGGCGATAAAGTATTTATATATGCTAGTAAGCCTTATTCGGGGATTATGTATATGTGTATAATTCAAAATGTAAACAAATCAACTGAGTCTATGGAAGATAAAGAGTTTATGACTAATACTGAAAACTATGGAAATTATGGAAATTACATGGAATTAAAATTATTAAAGAGTAAAACACAAACTCCTATAACATTAAAAGAACTTAAAAAGTATGGATTAAAAAGAAATATTCAAGGGCCGAGATCCTTAAAGGATGAATTGCTTAAATTTATTTTAGATAGTTTTGATAATGAACAAAACACTGCTTCTGAAGAAAGTGAATTAGAAAATTTCTTGTATAAAGAAGGGAAACTCATAAAAAGTTATGGCACTAGATTTGAGAGGGACCAATCTCTAAGAAGAAAAGCTATAGAAACTCATGGTATGACATGCAAAGTATGTGGGTTTAACTTTGAAGAATATTATGGAGAATTAGGTAAAGGATTCATTGAAGTGCATCATACTAAGCCAATGTACATTACTAGAAAAGAAGTTAGTGTAGATCCGCAAACTGATTTAGTTCCACTTTGTCCGAATTGCCATAGAATGATTCATAGAAAGAAAGACAGACCTTTAGAAATCGATGAATTAAAGCAATTAATAGTTTCCTCTTTGAATGATAGGTGTAAACTAATATAATGATAGCTGCATAGTGATGAGGAAAGGTGAAGTGAATGAAAAAAGAGAGATACCCTGATTCAAATCATAAAAATAAGTTCAGCCATTCATTTAAATTTACAAGTGCTGTTGTATTGTTAAGTACGACGTTATTTAGTTATAACTTAACGTCCACACCTGCTGTGGCAGTGGAAAACCAAACAGATATTAAAACCACACAAGATACTAATGCAACAACACTTAAGTCGCGTATAGAAGAAGCGAAAAAAGAAATTAATCTTATTAAAACAATGAATGATAGAGATAAAGCTAAATTCAAAACAGATATCGATAAAGCAGAGCGTGTATCGCAAATAGACGCAATTTTAAAAGATGTTAAAGAAAAAGAAACACAACTTAAAGAAGATAAAGCAGCTTCTGATTTAACAAAAAATAATGAAACACAATCAAATACTTCTACTCACAATGAAAATCAAACAACTCAAGGTAATGAAGCAGCGGATGTATCAGACCGATTAGAAAAAGTGCGTGAAGATTTGAATCAAACTTCACAACAAGCACAAACAAGTGATCCAAGTACTTCATCTCAAGTGGCAGATGCTCAATTAAAGCAGGAAAAGGCCAATCAAAGTATTGATGCATTTATCTCAGATTTAGAAGCACTCTCTCATAAAGTTGATAATGGGAAACTAAATGATGGTGAAAGAGACCTTTCTGACAATGAGGACGATAAAGCGGATGAAGTGAACACACAAGCTTCACAAGCATTAAGTACTATTAGACATGATATTGATCGTGTGACAACTGCACGAGAAACAACGAAACAAGATTTAGACCAATATGTTCAAAATAAAGAGGCCAACTTGCAGGAACTGGAAAATAGATTAGCTGAACGCCATGAACTTTCAAAATCAAAAGCCGACCATCTCATAAATGAAATTGAAACGACTAAAGAAAACTTAAAACAACAAGATAGTATTGTCTTAGACCGTCTGCAATCTGCTTCAGATAAACGAGAAGCAGTGAAATCCATTATCGGCAGTACTGTGGATGAACAACAAACACAGTCTATACTTGATCGTATTGAAACTAAAGGCAAAACAGACTCACAAATTGCGAGCCAAGTCTTAAGTCAATTAGATGGACTCTCTTCCTTCTCAAGCGACAGCTTATTAGAATCTATGTTTGATAAAGCAGAAGATAAAGAAGCGTTGATTCAGACTTTATTATCTACGAAATTTGAACAACAAGAAGCAGCGGATAAAGCTTCAGAAATCATGCGCAATCATCCAAACAGTGCACAAATTGTACAACTGCTTAAACAACATTATGGTTCAGATGTTTCAGGCGACGATATTCTTGGCAATGTGATTGACCAAGCACATAATCAGCGCCAAGCAATTGAAACGATATTAGCTTCTAAATTCAACGATGCTAAAGCACGTGCATTAGCGAATATCATCGTAAAGAAAGAAGATAAGAAGGCTGAACTATTAAAATTAATGACTTCTGATATTGATCGCCATTTGAATCATTTACTCAAAGTAGATAATGATATCAGTCGATTGAAATCAGATGTACGCGGTATCTTTGATCCGTTAAAAGACACACCAAGCTTATTGCAGCTGTCTAAAGAAAGCGGATTGGATAAACCATTGCTTGGCAGTCATACAGGCCTATTCAGCGGACCGAGTCTCCTAGATAAACTGTTAAGCAGAGACAGTGTGTTGGATAAAATTCCTGATATTCCAAATCCTTCGCAAGGACGTGCTTTATCTTTAGGCAATCCGTCTGATGACTTCTTAAGCGGTTTATTTGATGATGACGGCAACTTTGATTTGCCGGCAGCGGGTGAAGTCGCTAAACGCTCAGCATTGCCGCTAGGTATTGCATTCGTTATTATCGGAAGCGGTATTACATGGTTTGTGAAACGCCGTAAAACGAAATCATCTTAATCATTCAATTCATTGAAGAAAAATCATTATAAATAACGCTCCATTCAAAGGACCAATTGCTTGGTTTTGAATGGAGCGTTTTATCTTTGGAATATTTTATTTTTGGCCTTCAATATAACTTAATTCAGATGCATCTTGTGCGTCTATAGTTCTGTAAGAAATAACGCCTAAACCTTGAACGTTAGATTCAGAAATAACAATAGAACCATCTGGATTAACTTTTTCCACAAAGGCTACATGACCATAGATACCGTCTGCACCTTGCTGGCCAGCTTCAAAGACCACTGCACTATGTGCTTTTGGAGCATCAGAGACATGGTAACCTTTACGTTCTGCGCGATTATTCCAATTACGCGCATCACCTAAGTCGCCGCTGATAGATTGATTGAATTGTGCCATACGATTATAGACATACCATGTACATTGTCCATGCGGATAAGGTGTGTTGCCTGTCGTTTCTTCAAACGGTTTAAAGTCTCCATGGCTTTTTGTCGTACTTGGCTGGTAGTCAGATAGGTTAGGCATCTTTTGTTTGTCGAATTGTGTTAAATCATAATGACGGATCAGACTGTTCAATTTATCCGCATAACGTGTATCCGTCGCATAAGTTGTAGCTAAGTGTCTTGTTGCGGCACGATAGCTTGAAGCTTCGCTTTTCCAAGTCGGCTGATAAATCGTCGGATTGCCGTCAATGCCGTTTTTAATTAACGCCGCATAGTCTTCAAGTGATTCTTTTTCACTTGGATAACTGCGAAATTGTGCAGAGATTTGATACATACTGCTTCCGCTGTCTTCAAGCGTATTAAAAGTCGCAGACTGTCCTTGGTACGCACCCTTAATACCAAATAAGTTATAATGCGGTGCACGTGCTAGACTGCTATTGCCTGAGTCTGATTCTAAAATTGCTTGTGCAATCATGACAGAAGCATAAATATCTTCATCTTGTCCGATTTGATGTGCATCTTTCGCAATGGATTTAATAAAGTCGCGTGTAGCTTTATTTTCGTTGACTGCGAAATCACCAGACTGTTCTGAGCGGTTTGATACATTAGGCAACAATTGGAAGGTCGCAGTTGTTCTGAGGTTCGAACGTCTCAAATCACCTTCAAACGATTGTGCAGGTTTTTGTTTATGTTTCCTCTCTGATTGAGAAGGCAATTGCGGGTTTTTATGATTTTCTTTCGACTGTTTTGAAGATGCTTGTGGCGATTTGGATTGTTGAGGTGTCTTAGGCTGTGCTTGTTTTTCTTTTTGCGCATCATAATCTGCTTTGCTTTGTTTCGCATCTTCACTGTATTGATCTAGTATCGATTCTAAGACACGGTCATCTGCTTGTGATTCTGACTCAGGTGCTTTTGTGTCTTCTTGAGTATCTTGCGTTGTATCACTCTCTGATGAAGTGCCTGTATCAGTACCATCATTATCCGGTGTTTCGGTTGGATTGGATTCTGAAGGTTCTTGTGTATCTTTATCTATAGTTGCTGAATCATCAGCAGCGTTGGAACCGGCTTCGTCTAGTTGCTGGAGAATGTCATTGTCATCTTGTGAGACATCCGGTGAAGTTTCAGAGTCAGCGTTGTTATTTTGTGTATTAGAGTCTTGTGTCTCATTAGAGGATTCAGATACATCGTTGTTGTCTGTATCAGTTTCAGGCGCTGGTGTATCAGAATCGGTATCTGGTTGGGATGCTGTTTCATCTTCTGATGGCTGTACTGGTGTTGTTTGATTGTTGGTATCTTCATTCATGAAGAAAGTTTCATTAGAACCATTGGGTGCTGGGTTAGACGTTGTTTCCTGTTTGGTTGAAGGCGCTTGGTCTGTTTCATTTTGGCTGCTTTGGAAGAAGCGGCTGAACCAACTATGGAAACGATGATTGTTTGTACGTTGTTCTGCTGGTTTAAAGAAGTCTAACGTATATTTATCATAATCGCTTGTAGGTGTATCAGTGTTAGTTGATGGTTTTGTCGTGTTTTTTTCTTGTGCATTGTCCGCAGCTTTTTGTGCTGACGCTGTTTCATCATGTGTGGACGCTTTAGATTTTGGTTCTGTTGTTTTAGATGATCCTTTTTCTATGTCATCATCATTTTCAGAAGAAGCAGCTTTTGAGTCATCTGCTTTATCTTCTGTATGTGAAGTGTCCGATGATTTTGGTGTGCTGCTTTTCGAATCCTCTTGTGAAACATCAGGTGCAGTGATTTCATCTGAAGCCGCTGTGCTGATATTATTCAAGGGGAAAGATGGAAGGAGTAATGAAGTCGAAAGCATACAGACGAATAATTTTTGTTTCTTCATGAAAATACCTCGCTTAAATATTATACTTTACTATGTACAAACTATCGTTTGACTTGGTACACTGGTTACAGTCTTATGGTAAGTTGACACCGATTAACTATTTGAGATATACCCTTTCTAATGAAGCCATTATATCAATTTATACAAAATAAACAAATAGTGAATTTGAATTAATGTTAGGTTTAAAATAGATACAATTTTAGAGGTGTATAAATGAAGAATGCAATCCAGCTGTTTCTGATGGATTTAAAGAAAATCATTAAAAACCCAGGTGTGCTGGTGATTTTAGGCGGTATCGCCATACTGCCGTCTTTTTATGCATGGTTTAACTTGGATGCGACTTGGGATCCGTACGGAAACACAAAAAATATAAAAATTGCTGTGGTTAATGAGGATAAAGGAGATAAAGTCAAAGGCAAACAGATTAACGTAGGCGACACCATTGTCGATACCTTAAAGAAAGATGATCACTTTGACTGGGAATTTGTCAGCCGGAAGAAAGCTGACCATGACTTGAGGATGGGTAAATATTACGCTGCGATGTACATACCTGATAAGTTCACCCATCAAATTACAGGAACATTGAGAAAAGACCCTCAACAAGCAGATGTAGAATATAAAGTGAACCAAAAACTGAACGCAATTGCGCCTAAAATGACAGATGCAGGTACCAGTGCCATTGTCCAAAAGGCGAATGAGAAGTTTAATGAGACCGTCACAAAAGCCTTGTTAGACGAAGCCAACCGCTTAGGTATCAAACTGGAAAAAGAAATACCGACGATTAACAAGATTAAAAAAGCAGTCGGAACAGCCAACGATTCTATACCGAAAATCAATGAGTTCGCAAAGAAAATCTTATACTTGGATCAAAACCAAAATCAGCTTGATGGCTACGCTGATAAGTTCAGAGGTTTAGACAACTATAAAGGCGATGTCTTAGATGCGGTTGATAAATTAAACCGAGTGAATGCGGCAGTACCGGCATTGAATGAGAAAGCAAAACTGATTCTCGCACTGAATGAATACTTGCCGAATATAGAACGCGCTTTAAATATTGCATCGAATGACGTACCGCAAGCCTTCCCGCGCATTAACCGCGGTGTCGATATTGCGAGCGAAGGGGTTGAGACAGGCAAACAAGGTCTCAATGAAGCACAAGGTTACTTATCAGCTGTAGAGCAACGTGTCGGCAGTTATCAAGAAGTGCTGGATAATGCACAAAACGTGAACCAAAATGTAAATCAAAACTTGCAAGAACGTGCTGATACAGCACCGCAAAGCATGTCTGCATCAAGAAATTATCAAACTGCTCAAATGAGTACGAACGATAATTCCAGCAACGATACATTCAATCAAAATGATGTCAGTGCAATGGAATCGTCTCTCTCAACTGCATTGTTATCATTATCCAAACAGGCAGAGCAGCAAGCAGAAAGCAGTCAAAAAGATCTCAATGCGATGGAAAATATCACGTATGGTATTTTAGCTTCTGATCAGCCTAAAGACTTTAAAGGACCTTTAGACAATATGACAGAACGTCTTGAAGTGACAAGCAAGACTAACCAGCAGCTGATTGATATTCTTTCAGAGTTAGAAGAAAGAGAACATGTGGATTTATCTCAAGAGATACAAGCGTTAGAAGCCGCAAACAACAGAGTCAATCACTTGATTAAGAAACAAAACCAATTAAGAGATGCCTTAGCGAACGGCAGTTCAGGTAAAATCGAAGCGGTGGATTTATTAAAAGAATTGCCGCGTGTGGATAGTGCATTAAGCGACTGGAGAAATTATATCCGCTCTGATTTGAATCAACGTCTCATCAATGTCTCTAATGAAATTATGTCAGTGTTGAATGAAGGCGAAACAAAACTATCTGCAGTACAGTCTAAACTGAATACGATTCATCAAGTTATCGATGAAGGACAATCTATCTTAAATATTGCCGGCGATAGAATCGACACGATTCAAAGTGCATTGCCGGGACTTGAACAACGTTATATGGATGCGATGGCAGTTGCACAGCACTACTATCCAGAGTTCAAGCAAGGTGTAGAACGCGCAGCATCATTTATCAGAAACGACTTGCCTGAGTTGGAACAGCAGCTGGCAGATACAACTGCAACGGTAAACCAAAATGTACCGACATTGTTTAGCCGTTATGATCGTTTAGTGGACTTGCTGAATGAGAATCAGCCGCAAGCTAAAGAAGACTTGCATAACTTAGCAGAATTTATCCGTCATGATTTGCCTGATATCGAGAAGGATATCGCAAAAGCCAATAAACTCTTTAATGAAATTGAAGATGATGACGCAGTAGATAAAATGGTGGATTTACTGAAAAATGACTTGAAGAAACAAGCAGATGTCATCGCCAACCCGATTAATATTAAAGAGAAAGATATTTTCCCTGTTAAAGATTATGGTTCCGCAAGTACACCATTCTATACAGCACTTGCGATTTGGGTGGGAGCATTGCTGATGGTGAGCTTGCTTACGACAGATAACAAGCACACTGCCATGACGCAGCAGCTCACAACGAGAGAGACATATATTGGCAAGATGGGACTGTTCTACCTTATCGGTATTATTCAATCCTTGATTGTGTCTATCGGGGACTTGATTATCTTGAAAGCACAAGTGGAACACGTTGGATGGTTTATCGGACTTTCAGTCCTTTCATCACTCGTGTTCGTATCGATTGTGTACACCTTGGTGTCATTACTCGGCAACCCAGGGAAAGCCATTGCGATTATTATGTTAGTCCTGCAGATCGCAGGCGGCGGAGGTACATTCCCGATTGAAGTCACGCCGGAGTTCTTCCAAATGATACATCCGTTTATGCCGTTTTCGTATGCGATTGATGCGATGAGAGAAGCGGTCGGAGGTTATGTACCTGAAATCTTAACGAAGAAGGTTATATTCTTATCCTTATTCGGTATCGGCTTCTTGTTAATCGGTATTATCTTTAAACCGATGATTGATCCTGTGATGAGAAAAGTAGCAGAAAAAGCTGAGAAAAGTGATGTTATGGAATAAGGTTGATATCAAAGGAGTCTGGGTCAAACCAGGCTCTTTTTGATTGCGTAAAATACCTAAATTAAGATGTAAACTACATGAGAATTAACAAATAATTTACTAAAAATTAATTTGAGTTGCTTAACGCTATCTGTGTATAATGTTACTAAAGTAATGGGAGAGGAGCGCGTTATGAACCAATCTGAAAATCAAATCATTAAAAGTTATAAAGAATTTTGGACACGTTTTGTCGATGTAAAAGGACGTTCTCATCGTCCAGACTATTGGCATCCGTTTTGGATTAACATGGTCATTTCAACTATCTTAGGGGTACTTTCAGGCGGAATATTAAGTTCTATCTTCGGTCTTGCGATTATGATTCCATCATTTACAGTGATGGTAAGACGCTTGCATGATACCAACCGTTCTATGTTATTTGCGATTATTTCATATGTCAGCGGTATTATTGTGATGGTTGCAATGTTTATATTCTTCTTCGGCGCGATTTTAGCAGCCAACGACAGCAGCGGCGCAGCATTAAGCATATTATTCATTTTAGGTGTGCTAGGCTTTATTGCGGCAATTGCGATTTCTATCTACGTTATCTATTTATTGGTACTGCCTGGGGATCAAGCACCGAATAACTATGGCAGCGGCGGCAGTAACCAAACATTGCCAGAAGAATCTGTGCAGCATGAAGTTCAAATTTAATCAGTTGAAATTCTAATATATTAATAAAAGGCAGCTTACCAAGCTCAAAGAGCAGGTAGGCTGCCTGATTTTGTCATACAAGAATAATTGAGTATAAGTACTTGTGCTATGTTATGCATTTACAACGCTGTGATACCGCCATCAATCACAAATTCTGAACCTGTAGAATAAGATGCTTCATCAGAAGCTAAGAAACAAACAAGGTTAGAAACTTCTTCAGGTTGTGCAATACGGCGCATAGGAATAGATTTCTCAAAACGCTGTACGGCTTCTTTTACATCTTCTTGTTCTAACATTGGTGTTTGAATGACACCAGGGTGAACGGAATTAACTCGAATATTAAATGGTGACAAAGCGCTTGCGGCAGCTTTTGTCATACCTCTGACCGCAAATTTAGTGTCCGTATAGCCGATTGCACCGCCGACTAGTCCGTTCATAGAAGAGATATTAATAATAGAACCATTTTCTTGCTGCTTCATAACACGAGACACGGTTTTAATACCTAGAAATACTGAAACTTGGTTGATATTCACAATTTTCATATAGTCTTCTAATGAGAGTTCTTCAATAGATTGATTATAAGTAATACCTGCATTATTCACTAAAACATCGATTTTATCCCACTGTTTCAATACCTGATCAACAACACGTTCCCAGTCTTCTTGTTTTGTGACATCATGTTTGATAAACAGGGCTTGTTCCCCTAAAGCTTCTGATGTTTTTTGTCCTTTTTCCTCATTGATATCAGTAATCACAACTTTAGCACCTTCTGCTATTGCTTTCTTGGCATGTACTTCTCCCATACCTTGAGCACCGCCTGTAATAATCATAACTTTGTCTGTAAGTCTTCCCATATAGAACTTCCTTTCTGTATTATGTTCTCACTATAAGTGTAAACTTCTAACTCAGCGAGTTCTAATGAAAAGGTTTACATAATCAGGTTGATTCAGAGTTGAAATCTGTCGTAAAGGATTGAATAGCTGTGTCAATAAAACGTCTTGAAGCTTTAGTGAGTTTTCTGTTTTTAGGGTAAGCAATAGCAACCGTATTATTGTATTCTTGAATATCGAGCTTGAAGTAATAGGCACTTTTATGAATGTTGTTGTTTTTAACACTTTCAGGTACAAGGGTAATACCTAAACCTTCACTCGCAAGTTTTAATGCATTGTCGATACTCATGGTTTCCATAACGATATGCGGTTCAATGTTGTAAGTATTAAAGAAATGATTCATGACTTTTCTTAATGTCATATCAGATTTCAGCACGATAAACTTTTGGCGATTTAAATCGCTGTAAGAAAATGAAAATTGATAATCTAGTGTTTTAATATTTTTGGTGAACATATAATCGTTTGGAATCAATAGGTAGATAGGTTCCTTATACAGTACTTCATAGTCGATATTTTCGTTATCAATGGGAAGAATCGTAAGGCTCAAATCAATTTCATGCTGTTCTAATAGTTTTTCGATTTGTTTTGCATTGTCTTCAATCAGCTTAACGTCGATACCCGGATTCATTTTGATGAATTTCGGCAAGATATTATATAAATTATGGGATGCAAGTATTGGATTGACACCGATTTTAAGGCGTCCTCTCTTCAGGTTTGAAATCTCTTGGAGTTCATTCTCCATTTGATGGAAAAGCTGTTGCATTTGTTCGAGATAAGAGAGATAACGTTCACCAGCATAAGTTAAAGTAATAGGTGTATTTGTGCGGTCGATCAGCTGCACGCCTGCTTCTTCAATATCTTTAACAAACTTGCTTAAATAGGGCTGTGAAATGAAGAGTTGTTTTGCGGCATGAGAAATACTGCCATAAGCAGCAATCGCTTCTAAATATTGTTTTGCATTTTCTTTATACATACGACCACTTCCTAACCAATGATTGATGTCTACTATAACTAAATTGTTATAGATTTGATAGTTAAAAGCGTATTGTACAAATCAGCATACACAAGAGAGAATAGAGATGTAACGAAGACCAAATAACGTATTAACTTTCAGATAAATATAAAAACAAGGAGAATGGATTTATGACAAAAAATGTAATTATTACAGGGGCAGCACAAGGTATCGGTTATGCTATTGCTAAAGCTTTTGATAGCGAAGGTTACCGTGTCTTTATATTAGATATGAGTCAGGAAAAAGCAAAAGAAGCGGCAGACAGCTTAAAAGAAGGTCACGCTTATACTGTAGATGTAACGAATGAAACACATGTCGAAAATGCAGTTAAAGATATTAATGCTAATTACGGCTCTATTGATGTGCTTGTTAATAATGCAGGTATTCAATATATTTCCGCAACAGAGGACTTCCCATTAGAACAATGGAATAAAGTACTGGGTGTCATTCAAACAGGCACATTCTTAATGACAAAACATGTATTGC
The DNA here is from genome assembly GCF_025561445.1 of Staphylococcus sp. IVB6181. Taxonomy (NCBI): domain Bacteria; kingdom Bacillati; phylum Bacillota; class Bacilli; order Caryophanales; family Staphylococcaceae; genus Staphylococcus; species Staphylococcus sp. IVB6181. Next base: position 69,466 of record NZ_CP095096.1, read on the forward strand.
CGTTTATGAAACAACAAAAACAAGGGCGTATCATTGTTATTTCATCTGCACATGGTGAAAATGCAGACCCATACAAATCAGCTTATGTCGCTTCAAAATTTGCTCAAATCGGCTTTACAAAATCTGTCGCATTGGAAACAGTTGATGACGGTATTACAGTCAATGCAGTCTTACCAGGACCTGTCCGCACTGCACTTATCGAAAATCAATTAGCAAAACTAGCTGAACAAGATCAATCTACAGAACAAGAAGCCATGGAAAAACACATTACAGGCAAAATGCCTATGAACCGTTTATTAGAACCAGAAGAAATTGCGGATACAGTTGTCTTTTTAGCTTCTGATAAAGCTTCTGCCATCACTGGAGAAACAATCAGTGTATCAGGCGGTATGAACGCATAATTGAGTTTATAAAAGGAGAAATGTATTGATGTCACAACTTATGGAACAACTTATAGGAACATGGAAATTAGTTAAATATCAAGATGTTGCTGAAGATGGAAGTATTTATTATCCATTTGGCGAAGATGCAACAGGGTTTATTATGTATAACCCTGATGGTTATATGTCAGCGCAATTAATGAAACAAGGCAGACCTGCTTATGCTTCAGGCGACCTTCATAAAGGTACAACAGAAGAAATGGCAACAGCAGCTGAAGGCTATCTTGCTTATGCAGGCAACTTTGAAATAGACGAAGCACATTCAACCATTTACCATACTATGTTAGTAAGTATGAATCCGACATGGTTAGGTGATACACAGCCGCGTGAATTCTCACTTGAGGATGATATCCTGACTATCGTGAATGGTAATAATCGTAACCAAAAACTTGTGTGGCAACGTGTGAAGTAAATATCAAGTAAAACAGACTGCGTATCTCAAGGGATAAAAAGATACGCAGTCTGTTTTGATACATATTAAGCTTTCAACGCTTTATCTTTATAAATAGCATAGCGTCTGACTAATTCGATTGTCATCATCCAAACAATATGACCGAATAATTCTGATAGATGTTCATGGAAAGGTTGATCCCAAGGTGCAGGAACGGTTTGAATTAAAGGCATAAGTACAAGGTGGAACCCGATCCAAACGATGATACCGAAGACAGCACCATACCCTGCATAAATCCAGCTGTATTTTTTCGCTAAGTAGATATAGATTAAAGCAATAACGATAGAGAAGCTATAATGTACGATAAAGCTGACCCAAGGCAGCATCTGTTCTGAAAATTGGTAAGTTTGATGTGTAAAATCAGGTGAGAAACCTAATTGTTGAAGCAGTTGTTGAGGGGGATTAGTCGCATTACGCTCTGGTGTACGCGGCGGAAACATGACTTCCCATCCTAATTTAACAATCCCTGATAATAATCCAGCAATGACTGCTGTATAAATAAATTGCAAAGTGCTTTTGTTACGTGCTTGGTGCATGTGATCTCCTCCTTTTGAATAAGAGTATAATAACATGATTAGATTGCCGGAAATATAATAACTTATAATTATTTTGGAGAATTATGAATTTTATGTGAAATATTGTACTTTATCTAAGTATTAGGTATTTCTTATGAAATGGCTTACACTAAATGTAATAACATGAGGAGGCGGTTAGAATGATTGAAAGACATATTAATTTAATTCAGCTCTTTGTGAATAATGCCAATCATTTTTTAACATCTGATGATGTTGCTGCCTTCTTAAACGCGTCTAACAGAACGATACGTAATGATATAAAGTATGTGAATGCAGTGTTTTTGAAAGACTTGATTGTAAGTGTGAAATCGAGGGGTTATCAATTAAACACTGAACTTTACAGCGTTGAAACAGTTGAAACAAAACTCAAAGCGTATACAGATAGAGATCATAAAATTCTTGTGACATTAGGTTATCAGCTGTTAATGAATGAAATGCAATTAACAACACATCAATTAGAAAGCGACTATCATCTTTCAAAGAAGGAAGTTCTAGATTATATCAGCCGCATTCAAGCGTGGTGCGAAAAGTTTGATGTAGCTATCAAATTAAAGCCGCGCAAAGGCATTGAAGTAGTCGGAAGTCAGACTGACCTCAACAATGCAATTTTGCATTTGAATCAGCTGTCTACACACAATCATCGTGTAGAAGCTTTGATTTTAAATGAACTGCCTAATGCACATGTACAAACCATCGCACAGATTATTAAAGACAATTTGAAGCTGTTTAAGATTAATACGTCAGATATCCAAATTGAACAATTGCTGATCCATTTGATTTTGATTATAAAGCGAAGAGGAAATGATGAATATTTAGGCGGTTTAAATCAAGAAGCTTTAACCATTGCCCAGCAAATTGTTGAAGAGATCAACCATAAACTCAGCTACACACTTAATAAGCAAACCACTCAATTGTTTTCTTTCTTTATCAGTTATCACTTCAATAAGTTTGATTTAGGAGTTCAAAAGCTGTTTATTGAAAGTTACATCAATCGAATGATAGAGCGTATGGAAGAACGTATAGGTGTTTGTTTCACTCAAGACAAAATACTAAGAGAAAACTTATATTCTCATTTTGGACGTACGTATTTAAGAATTATGAAACAAGTCTATTTAAACAATCCGCTTACGAAAGAAATCAAAACATTGTATCCTTTTATTTTCAACGTACTTTACGACATCGGGCAACAGATGTCAGAAGATGCCGGAATAGAGCTTTCAGAAGACGAAATTGCATTTTTAACGATTCATTTTCAATCTTCTATAGACCGTAATGAACAAAATCATTTAAATGTCGTCATTGCTTGTTATTACGGTATTGGTATATCTCAACTGCTTGCGACAAAAGTATCAAAATTAAACGAGCATATCGTTGTAAAAGATACGATTAGATTAGAAGAAATTGAACAATATGATTTCTCCGATATTGATTTGTTAATCACAACACATGATATCAAAATCAAACATTTGCCGAAGGATGCAGAACTGCTTCAAGTATCGCCGCTGCTCAGCGAAGATGATAAACATCAGTTGGAAAGGTTGACCGCTAAGAAGTTGAAACCTGCAATGAAAGCAGATGAAATAGCGGGTTTCAACTTCATAGTTGAAGCTGAGGGCGATACGCCGTTCAATATGGCTGAAATTTTTGAAAGGGCACAAATGATTCTAGGTGAGAATCATGCTGTGTTAGAAGGCTATATCGAGAGTGCTTTAGAACGTGAAAGAATGTCTTCCACATATATCGGTAATCAAATTTCTATTCCGCTCGGGAATCCTGAAAAGGTGTTGAAGTCTCATGTACTGATATTCAAAAGCCAAAAAGGGTTCTATTGGAAAGAACATCAAGTCAAAATGGTCTTCTTCTTAGCGACTACAAAAAATGATATTCAACTGACGAAACGCATCATTCAAACGATTGCACAGTTTGAAGGAAATGCAATGGATGAATTACTTTATTTAGATGACCAGCCATTCAAAAACAAATTAATACAAATGATTCAAGGATAATTGCCGGTAGTAACGGTAATTATCTTTTTTTATGCCTCTTTGTTACCGCTTACAATCAAAGTAAGGAGTGTGATTCGGATGAAAATATTAGCAATTACGTCTTGTCCAAACGGTATTGCACACACATATATGGCGCAAGAAAAATTAGAACAAGCAGCCAAAGAAATGGGTGTAGAGATTAAAGTTGAAACACAAGGCGGCGTAGGTGCTGAAAACGTATTAACAGCTAAAGAAATAAAAGAAGCAGACGGTATTATTATCGCAGCTGACAGACAAGTAGACTTATCGCGTTTTAATGGAAAACGTTTGATTAACGAAAACGTAAGAGAAGGGATACATCATCCTAAACAATTAATTCAACGCATTATTGATCAAGATGCACGTATTTATCATCACGAAGGTGCTTCAGATGATGAAAGTTATGAAGAAGAAGAGAAGAAAAGCGGCGTGCAAATGGTCTATCAACACTTATTGAACGGTGTATCTTTCATGGTTCCGTTTATCGTTGTCGGCGGTTTGCTGATTGCAATTGCTTTAACACTTGGAGGAGAACTTTCCGCAAAAGGTTTAGTTATTCCAGATGATTCATTCTGGAAATCTATAGAAAAAATCGGGGGCTTATCATTCAGCTTTATGGTCCCTATCTTAGCAGGTTATATCGCCTATAGTATTGCGGATAAACCAGGGTTAGTTCCAGGTATGATCGGCGGTGCTATCGCAGCTGACGGAAGTTTCTACGGCAGTGAAGCAGGTGCAGGATTCTTAGGCGGTATCGTAGCCGGATTTATCGCAGGTTATGTAGCAAAATGGATTAAAAATGTCAAAGTGCCGAAAGCTATGGCACCGATTATGCCGATTATCATTATCCCGATTTTAGCTTCATTAGTGGTCGGTTTAATCTTCGTATTTATTATAGGTGCACCGATTTCTGGTGTATTCACAGCGTTAACAGGCTGGTTGAAAGGCATGCAAGAAGCCAATATTGTCCTTCTGGCATTGATTATCGGTGCAATGATTGCCTTTGATATGGGCGGCCCCGTTAACAAAGTTGCTTTCTTATTCGGTTCAGCATTAATTGCTGAAGGCAACTATGCAGTGATGGGTATGGTTGCGGTTGCAGTATGTACACCGCCAATCGGTTTAGGTTTAGCAACATTTATTCAAAAACGTAAATTCAATAACTCAGAACAAGAAATGGGTAAAGCCTCATTCACGATGGGTCTGTTCGGTATCACAGAAGGTGCTATTCCATTCGCAGCACAAGACCCGCTTCGTATCATCCCTGCCAACATGATCGGCGCTATGGTCGCTGCAGCTATCGCAGCTTTAGGCGGCGTAGGAGACAGAGTCGCACACGGCGGTCCTATTGTTGCAGTTTTAGGTGGCATTGAGCACGTATTATGGTTCTTCATTGCTGTCATTATCGGTAGTTTAATCACAACAGCAACTGTATTATTGTTCAAAAAAATGGACCAGCGGCTGTACTTGATGGAGCAGGTGCAACAACAGAACTTTCTGATAATCAAGAGGCTCACACACAAACAGAGCCGGTACATGCAGACACAACTGTACAAGAAACAAAGGAAAACAGTGTTTTCCATAAAAGCTTAATCGAATTAACAAACAGTGAAATGAAACGTGATGATGTGATTGATCGATTAATCACAGAACTGAAAAATCAAAATTATGTTGAAGACTTTGATTCAGTTAAAACATCAGTATTAAAACGTGAATCTGAATCTACAACAGCTATTGGTATGAATGTCGCAATTCCGCACGCGAAATCAGATGCAGTCAAACAACCTGTAGTCGCAGTATTGCAAAACAAACACGGTGTGGACTGGGAAAGTCTGGACGGCACATTGCCTAAGATTGTGTTCTTAATCGTCGTACCGAATAACAGTAACGATACACATCTTAAGTTATTACAAAGACTTTCTAAAACACTTATGGACGACGCAACACGAGACAGATTGATTAATGCAGATACGAAAGATGAAATCTACGACATTTTAAAAGCAATATAAAGGATGATAATGTATGGCACTATTTTTAAAACCAGTATTTCAAGAACGCATTTGGGGCGGTTCGGCTTTAACACAATTTAATTACGATATTCCAAATGATTTAACAGGCGAATGTTGGGCAATTTCAGCTTTGCCTCACGGATCAAATGAAATTGAAAATGGTCCGCACCAAGGTAAAACGTTAGAACAAGTATGGGAAGAAGATAAAGCATTGTTCGGTAATGACAAAAGAGATAAATTACCGTTACTGACAAAAATATTAGATGCAAATGATAAATTATCTGTACAAGTACATCCTGATGATGCTTATGCACAAGCACATGGAGAAGGTTACGGTAAGACTGAATGTTGGTATATTTTAGACGCCAAAGAAGATGCAGAAATTATTTACGGTGTGAATACAGATAACCAAGAAGAGCTGGAACGCATGATTGATAATAAAGCATTTGATGCTTTGTTCCATAAAGTAAAAGTAAAACCAGGCGACTTTTTCTATGTCCCTGCAGGTACCGTTCATGCTATCGGAGCAGGTATTATGATACTTGAAACGCAACAATCATCAGATACCACATATCGTATCTATGATTATAATCGTAAAGATAAAAACGGCAATACACGTGAATTACACTTAGAACAAAGTAAAGCTGTCATTGATGTTAAACAAACTAATCCTAATACAACGCCGAAACATGAAACACGTAATGGACAAGCCTATACACAATTTGTTTCAAACACATTCTTCACCGTTGAGAAATGGGATATTAAAGGTGAGTTAACATTTGAAAAGCCTTACGAGTACTGCTTGGTCTCTGTGATTGAGGGAAGCGGAGAGGTTATTATAGACGGAGAAACAAGCAATATAGAAAAAGGCACACACTTTATCATTACCTCAGAAGATTTAGATATTACTTTTAAAGGTGACATGAGTTTAATAGTAAGTCATTCATGATTGGAGTTTATATTATCATAAGGCTAATAATAGTCGTTGAATTGAAGTAAGGAAAACAAAACCTCCTCGATCCTTTAATGGAGACATCGAGGAGGTTTTGTACTACAAAAATTCATTTGAATTTTGAAAGTATGTGTTTGTTGGTATAGTTGCTTATGCACTAAAGACTGCTATCAATAAAATGATAAAAACAACTCTTGTACTTATTTGCCAAGACAGTACAGAAGTTATAGAACTATTAAGGTTCGTTAAAGTTTCACAACTACCATTTGTGAGCCTTTAATTCAGAGCTTAGTAAGCTTCCGACTTACTAGGCTCTTTTAATATATTGTTATATAAATTTTGCGCAATGTAAGTTAAACATAAAAGAGTGCTTTATAAGGGATTAATGAAATTATTTGTAACATTTGTAATATTATTATAATCTGAGAGTGAGAGGTTATCAAAATACGAGGAGTGTTAATCATGAAAAAGGTGATTATAGCGACAGGAGTAACTTTGACAACCGTACTTGGCGCAAGCCTAGCATCCCCGATTGACGTTGGTTCTCAAGCAGCATATGCCGAAAGTGAACAACCTTATTATAACTACACGGGTTATGCAAGTAATGACTCAAGCTTCATTTTGGATCCGAATTTTAAGAGAGCTATTGAACACGATAATGTAACGTTCAATGGACACAAAATTGATTTCAGCGAAGTCCCTGCTGGTAATTTAACTTCTACAATGGTTTATGACCAAGTGTTATTTATTAAGAAAGATTCAGGTAAAGTAGTATCTGCAGAATTCCCAGGCCATAGCATCACAAAAGCACAAATTGAAGAGGTATACGGTCCGCCTACTCATTTCAAAACGGGTGATGCTGTAACTCAAAAAGACTCAGGCACTATGTTCTATAATTTAGCCGGACGCTATATTGCATTTGATGTACATGAAGGTCAGCTGACAAATGTTTATCTTAACCCGCAATATTATTTAATTGAATAATTTATCGGACGTTCGCACATAGATTAAGCGCCTCTCAAATGTTAAGTGAGATAAGAAGTATGCTTTTTGCTTCTTATCTTGCTTCTTTATTTGTCTATAGGCTTTAAAGTGCATTAAATATGTGTTTGCTCAATGCGTTAAGTTTCTTTATTCTCTTATATGTTGTTAAAATTGAAGTGTGTTATTAAGAACATTGAATAATTTTTTGTTTATGTTGGTAAGAGAGAGATGGAGGGATTATATGAGCAAAAAATTTATTAACGCAACTATTTACAAGCATGATGATGCTTCTGAAATTTTAGTAGAGAATGGCAAGTTCGCCGCAATCGGTAAAGACTTAGGAGAAGCGGATGAAGTGATTGACTTGAAAGGACGTTTAGTATTACCGCCTTATGTTGATTCACACTTGCATTTAGATTACTACTTTACTGGACAAGATCCTAAAATCAAAAATGAATCAGGTACGTTATTTGAAGCGATTGATTTATGGAATGATTATAAAAAAGGTACAACTAAAGAAGAAATGAAAGAACGTATGCGTAAAGCTATCAATGATGTCGGGACTGTACAGACCCGAACTTAACAGGCATTAAAGCTGCGATTGAAATCAGAGATGAATTAAAAGACAATATCACAATTCAAGTAGTCGCATTCCCGCAAAACGGTATGTATTCATTCGAAGAAGACGGCAAAACAGGCCGCGACTTAGTAGAAGAAGCGCTGCAGCTTGGCGCAGACTGTGTCGGAGGTATTCCGCATAATGAGTGGAGTCCTGAAGACGGAGCGGAATCAGTAAAAGAAATTGTGCGTTTAGCGGTTAAGTATGACAAACTCATTGACGTACACTGTGATGAAACAGATGATGCAGAAGCACGCTACCTTGAACAATTGAACGCAGAAGCAATGAAACAAGGTTATGGTCCATACACTACTGCATCTCATACATGCTCATTCGGTTCAGCGGATGTTGCATATGCATTCAGAATGATGGGCTTATTCCGTCAATCTGGTTTAAACTTTGTATCATGCCCAACAGAAAACTTATTCTTGCAAGGACGTCAAGATACGTATCCTAAACGCCGCGGTTTAACACGCGTGAAAGAATTTGTAGATAATGATATCAACGTTGCTTTCGGACAAGATTCAATTGTGGACTTATGGTATCCGGCAGGTTCAGGCAACCTTATGAATATCTTAGATAATGGTCTGCATGCGACACAATTAATGCGCGAACAAGACTTCCCGCGCAACTTTGACCTTATCACTTACAACGGTGCGCAATTAATGCGTATTGAAGATGAATATGGTCTAGATGAAGGCAAACCAGCGAACTTCATCGTCGTTGATGCGCCGACAGTATTTGAAGCACAAAGACGCCGTTCAGACTGCCTTGCTTCAGTACGTAATGGCGAATATCTCTTCAAGAGAGCTTTACCTGAATATGAAACTGAATTAGATGTTACACGTAAAACAAAATAAACATCGTTGATATAAAAATGAGTGGAACAGCATTGATTTGCTGGGCCACTCATTTTTTATGTTCATTTCAGTCTTTTGAATAGGATGTATAAAATCAGACAACCCAGCACAATACCCCCGATGATCGTAAAAATCCAAGTCAGAATGAGACCTGTATGAGATACAGGCTCAACTGTTACACTTGGCGGGTATGCACCTTTTAGAAATTGACGGGGATAATCTGCTTGTACTTTGTCATCCTTCACACTTAAATGATAGCTGTCTTTATCTTTAGGTACGACATCATATAAATCTTGCTTCACGTCGTATTGCTTGCCATCGATTTCGTGTGTGCCTTTACTGAGGACTTTGCGATATTCATAATGCTTCATCGCATCTTTTGTTAAGGCATTAGCCAGTTTTTGACGCGCATGTTTCGCATGTTCGCTTGGATAGGGCAGTACATTGAGGATGACAGTATTGATACGCAGATTGTTTTGTTTTGCGGTCAAAACTAAATTATAGCCGTTTTCGCTTGTGCCGGTTTTCAAACCTTCTGCACTGCTTAAGCCGTCTTTCGCATGCGGTAAAGATAAGTTAGTGTTCTTTAACTTCTTATGGTATTGTTCATCCGTTTCTAATTTAGAGTAATCTAAAACTTTCGTATGTTCTTTAATGAGTTGCTGAGCTAATACAGCAATGTCTTGTGCTGAGCTTTTAGAAGCTGTTTCATGTTTATATTTTTTCGGCGCAAATTGCTTCAGCAACTTATTATTTGCGCCGCTAGGGTTCGTATAATGTGTTTGATGCATTCCCATTGCTTTTGCTTTTTCATTCATCCGATTTGTGAAGTGTTCAATATCGCCGTCGATATGGTCAGCCAAGATTAACGATGCTGCGTTGCTGGATTCTAACATCACTTGTTTAAGCAGCTGATCAATCGTATAAACTTGGTTCTTTTTAACAGGGAAAGTTGTTAAATTCGGTAATTGAGCCATTTCTTCATACTCAGATGTAATTTTGACTTTATCTGTGAGGTGAATCTTGTGATTTTGAACATCTTCTAAAATTAAATAAACCGTCATTAATTTTGCGGTTGATGCAGGATCAAGTTGACGTTGTCCATTGTAATCGTAAAGAATTTGTCCTTGCTGCGTAGTCACATAAGCGCTCTTTGGGTTGTATTTTTTGTCTATAGATTCATGATAGTGTTTGGCAATTTCAACAGGTGTTTCTATTGCTTGTGCACTTTGTGAGATCGTCATTGCCCAAAGTATCAAAATCGAAAGTACAATCCCGATACCTTTTTTCAAAGTTGTTCTTCCCTTCATTTTAGTGTATATCTAAAACCTTACTATAATAGTCTAAAGGGCTCAACTGTCTTTAGATAAAATATAATAAAAGTTTACAAAATAAAAAGCACTTCCATTTCCTTAGAACAGAAGTGCCATATTTGTTCAGTTTATTTACCGTCTAAAGTGTAGAACGGGTTGTCGCTCACATTTGTGCCGCCTTTTAGCAACGCACGGTTTAAATGTAATGTTTCACCATTATGATTTAGTGTGAATTCACCTTTGACAATGATTTGGTTATCATCGCCGATAGAAATTTCAGTATGATTATGGTGTTCATTAGGTTTGCCGTCTTTACGGTTATATTCTAATGCGCCGCTTGGGCAAAGTTCTACAACACGTGCAATTTCATCTGCGCTCGCTTTGCTTGGGTCAATCCATGGGCGTATTTTCGTATCGAATACTTGTGATAAGTTCTTAACACATTCAGCTGCATGAATACAACGTGCAGGTTCAAAAGAGACATCAATGGCTTCGCTCGTATAATTTTTTCTCATGTTATCACTCCTAAATTGAAAGAAAATTCGTAATTTCAATATAGCACAGGTATACAAAAATAAAATTAATTTATCTGTGATAATAAATGAGAATTATAATCAATTGTATAAAATGGTTTAATCACTTGCTTTTAGGATGAATTGCACGTAATATCTAAGTAATTAAAAAAGTAGGGGGCAACCTAAATGACAGAAGTTAAACATGGCAAGAATAGATTTTATGTAGGCAACAGCGAAAATGACTTTCAAGCATTGATGACATATGTACCGACTAGTCCGGATATGTTTATTATTGATCATACTGAGGTATCAGAAGCACTGCGCGGGCAACGTGTAGGTTACGCGCTTGTAGAAGCAGCGGTAAATTATGCAAGAGAGAATGATATGAAAATCGTTCCTTTATGCCCGTTTGCGAAAAGCGTATTCGATAAAACACCTGAATATGCGGATGTATTAAAAAAATAAAACCAATGTATCGACACACGGAGAAATGATATACAAGGCAGTACTCATTCAAGATGGGTGCTGCTTTTTTTATGATTAAACAGTTAATAAGATCATAGATTTTTATCAGTTGACGCAGTAAAGAGACAAAGGTATTATATTAATAATTATACATTTAAATAAATAAAGATGAATTTAAGTCAGAAGGTGACACCATGAGCAAACTATTTCAAAATTATAAACGTGCACAAATTGAATTCGTGAAGGCAGAAGGCAATGTATTAATCGATACCGAAGGCAAGCATTATTTAGATTTTTCTTCTGGTATCGGTGTAACGAACTTAGGCTTTCACCCCTATGTAGAAGCAGCACTCCAACAACAAGCAGATCAGATATGGCACACACCAAATATTTACTTAAACCAACTTCAAGAAGAAGTGACAGAGAAGTTGATGGGTGACACAGAGTATTTAGCTTTCTTTTGTAATAGCGGGGCAGAAGCGAATGAAGCAGCTATCAAACTTGCACGTAAAGCGACAGGAAAACAAGAAATCATAACCTTTAAACAATCTTTTCATGGCAGAACGTTTGGTTCTATGTCTGCGACAGGGCAAGATAAAATCAAACATGGCTTTGGAGATGGTGTACCGCACTTTAAATATGCGGCATTTAATGATTTAGAAAGTGTGAAACAACTGATTACAACAGATACGGCTGCTATTATGCTTGAGCTGATTCAAGGCGAGTCTGGGATTATTATTGCGGATCAAGCTTTTGTTCAAGGCCTTGTACAGCTCTGCAAAGATAAGAATATCTTGTTGATTGTTGATGAAGTACAAACAGGAATGGGACGTACGGGTAAACTTTTCGCATTCGAGCATTATCATATCGAACCTGATATCTATACTCTCGCAAAAGGTTTAGGCAATGGTGTACCAGTAGGGGCGATGTTAGGCAAAGCTGAATTAGGACCAGCTTTTGATTACGGCAGTCATGGTTCGACTTTCGGCGGTAATAAATTAGCAATGGCCGCAAGTTCTGCGACATTAAATGTGATGAAATCCCCTGACTTTCTTGCGAAAAGCTTTGAAAAAGGCGAATACCTGAAAAGACAATTACAAGAAAAACTGAAAGATAAATCCTCTGTCATTGAAGTACGCGGACTGGGACATATGATAGGTATAGAGACAACACAACCCCTGAACGAAGCAGTAGAAAACGCAAGATCAAAAGGATTGATTGTACTCACTGCAGGCACTAACGTCATTCGCTTACTGCCGCCTTTAACTTTAAGCAAAGAAGAAATTGATCAAGGTATCCATATATTAGTTGATGTTTTAACATAACGAAGAAAACTGAGGCACAGCAGTTTGTAATTGCTGGTCTCAGTTTTTATTTCATCAGCTCTACAAATTTAAATAGAGATGATATGATGAAAGAGATAAAAAGGCGGCACATTTGCGTAAGCGAGTCTGTCAGCATAAGGGGAATAAGCACTCATGAAGAAAGTATCAATTAAAGATGTCGCAAAAGAAGCAGGTGTATCCTTAACAACGGTTTCGCACATTTTAAATCATAAACAAGAACGCTTTTCTCAAGCGACAATTGATAAAGTTTTAACGGCTAAAGATAAATTAAATTACATACCAAATAAAAATGCCCAACAATTAAGAGGTCATACGATTAAATTGATCGGTGTCTTAGTACCTAGTTTAACGAATCCCTTCTTTTCAGCTATTATGCAAAGTATGGAACAACATAAACCGGATTACGTGGATTTATTCTTCTTAAGTACTTCAGGCGACCATTTAGAACACAACATCAAGCATTTAGTCGAAAGAGGAATGGATGGTTTAGTTATTGCCCGTTTAATCGACCAGCCTGAAAGTATGAACAACTATTTAGAACGGCATAATGTACCTTATGTTGTATTGGATCAAAGTGAAGATAATGGCTATACCGATATTATTCGAACTGATGAACAAACAGGCGGTGCTTTAGCCGCAGAGCATTTAATCCACCTCAACCATCAACACATAGCTATCGTTCACCCTAATGAAATGATGTCGAATATGCAAGCACGTGTAAAAGGTTTCGAAGATTACTGCAAAACACACAATATTCCTATGCCGGTAAAAATAGAAACAAAATTATCTCCATCCGGCGGTAAACAAATTGCAGAACAAATTATCCAAAGCAATGTGACAGCTGTTTTTGCGATTAATGATGAAATGGCTATCGGTATATTGCGTGGTCTAAGAGAACATGGGAAATCTGTCCCTGAAGATATCTCAGTAGTAGGCTATGACAATATCAGTTTCTCACAATACATGACACCTGCATTGACGACTGTGGCACAACCGATTGCGTTAATAGGCGAAACTGCATTAAGACTGATTGTGAAGAAAGTTACGGACAAAGCACAAGGTGTAGAACGTGTTGAACTGCCGAATAAATTGGTAATCAGAGAAACAACCGATTATTTAAATGAATAATTCTTATTAAAGACGAGGCGCTTATTTTAATATAAGTGCACTCGTTTTTTATTGTGGCGAAAATCTTAAATCGATATGAAAACGTATACAAATGAGTAGAAAAGTGCTAGTATGTGATTAAAGTAAAACGTTTTACTAAAACGACATTCAGAAAAAAATAGAGGTGTTAATCATGAATATAGTCGCTTTGCTTATTGGTTTAGGACCGTTGCTTGGTTGGGGTTTATTCCCGACAATAGCTTCTAAATTCGGAGGTAAGCCGGTTCACCAAATCATCGGTACAACCGTAGGGACGTTGATTTTCGCATTAGTCTTTGCGGGTATTACAGCACAGCATTTCCCTACAGGCATGAATCTAATCTTTGCACTGCTTTCAGGTGCAGGCTGGTGTTTCGGACAGATTTTAACGTTTAAAGCATTTGAATTAATCGGATCATCCAGAGCTATGCCGGTCACAACAGCCTTCCAGCTTTTAGGCGCATCTTTATGGGGTGTATTTGCCCTAGGGAACTGGCCGGGTGTGACAAATAAAATTATCGGCTTTGTCGCATTAATCGTTATTTTAATCGGTGCACGTATGACAGTTTGGAGTGAACATCCAGAAGCACAAAACAGTGGACAGTTAAGAAAAGCAGTTGTCATTTTACTGATTGGTGAAATCGGTTATTGGCTGTATTCAGCTGCACCGCAAGCGACAGACATCGGTGGTAAAGCAGCCTTTTTACCGCAAGCCATGGGTATGGTTTTAGTCGCAGTCATTTATGGCTTAGTCTTTATCAAAAAGGACAATCCATTTAAAAACAAAATTACTTGGCTTCAAATTATTTCAGGTTTCTTCTTCGCATTTGCGGCTTTAACTTATTTAATTTCAGCCCAACCGGATATGAACGGTTTAGCAACAGGCTTTATTTTATCTCAAACATCTGTAGTACTTGCGACATTAACAGGTATTTATTTCTTGAATCAACGCAAAACCAAAAAAGAAATGGCAATCACAGTCATTGGTTTGGTTCTGATTTTAGCTGCGGCTACAGTCACAGTCTTTATTAAATAAACATGGAGGGAATAGAAATGAAGAAAACCCCTGTATTAAATAGTTATGTATCTCAAGCTATCGCAACAATCGGACATTATGATTTACTTACAATTAATGATGCCGGCATGCCGATACCAAATGATGAACGCAGAATCGATTTAGCAGTAACGAAAGCACTGCCGCGTTTCATTGATGTATTAGAAACAGTGTTGAGCGAATTAAAAGTTCAAAAAATCTATTTAGCTGAAGAAATCAAAACAAATAATCCAAAACAATTAAAAGCGATTAAAGGATTGCTTGAAGAAGATGTGGAAATTGAATTTATTCCTCATTCAGAAATGAAAGCATATCTGAGTCATCCTTTAAATAAAGGTAATATCCGTACAGGCGAAATCACACCATTTTCAAATATTATTTTAGAATCTAATGTGACTTTTTAGATAAGGAGTGAACACGATGACGAATAAAGTAGTAATTTTAGGATCAACGAATGTGGATCAGTTCCTAACAGTTGAGCGTTATGCCAAACCAGGCGAAACGCTTCACGTCAAAGAAGGACAAAAGAAATACGGTGGCGGTAAAGGTGCCAACCAAGCGATTGCGACAGCACGTATGAACGCAGATACCACATTTATTTCAAAAGTCGGCAAAGATGGTTTAGCAGACTTTATGTTTGATGGTTTCAAAGAAGCAGGTATGAATACTGAATATATTACAGAATCAGAAACAGCAGATACCGGCCAAGCGTTTATTACAGTCGATAAAGACGGCAGTAATACAATTTACGTCTATGGCGGTGCGAATATGGATATTACACCTGAAGATGTAGAACAAGCTGAAGCAGTAATTAAAGCAGCGGATTATGTAGTGGCACAATTAGAAGTCCCTGTACCGGCAATCATCCGTGCATTTGAAATTGCACGCGAACACAACGTTACAACAATTTTAAACCCTGCACCTGCAAGTGAATTGCCAGAATCACTGTTAAAACTCATCGATGTGATTATTCCGAATGAATTTGAAGCTGAAATTCTATCAGGTATTCCAGTGAAAGATGAAAACTCAATGGCACAAAATGCAGACTACTTCTTAAACTTAGGCATTAAAGTCGTTTTGATTACAATAGGTGCACAAGGTACGTATTACGCTGTAAAAGGCAACTCTGGCCTTGTAAAAGCTTATAAAGTAGATGTAGTAGATACAACCGCTGCAGGCGATACATTCATCGGTGCCTTTGTCAGTGCTTTTGATATGAAACAAATGAATCTAGAAAAGGCCATTGATTTTGCGAATAAAGCAGCTTCTTACACAGTTCAAAAATCAGGTGCACAGATTTCAATTCCATTCGCAAAAGATATTAAGTAGAGCTGTAAAAATCATTAAATTTAAAATCAACGTCTCTTTATACAATTAAAAGAAAGACGTTGATTTTTTATTTATCCCTAAAATTGATTTTATGCATAATGATATTTATCCAACTGATAAGCAGTATAGGTAGTGTCACAAGATTCAGAGCTTCTATGTTCAGCATATGCAGAAGCTGCTGTGGATCCACATCTAAGGCTATCTTAGATATTGATTGCGTGACGACTTGGTATAAAGTTAAATATACTAGAAGCCATTGAATAAAGTACTCTGCAATAGTAAGTACTAAATCGTCATGAAACCACTTTTTGAAAAACGCATGCATTATGAAAAATTCAATGATACTGCTTGCTAAAACAGATAATAAACCGAGGGTAAACAAACTATTTCCTAAATTAATGAATGAATCTATACCTATTATAATAAGCAAACCTAATATAAGTGATAGGCTAGAACTCACAATGAGTATGATGATTAACATTGATGATTTAATAAATACATGCTTGCGCTTTCCTAAATTTGCAAAGTAATCAATTAAGAAGAACATAATGATAATTAAAATGAAATTCAACCAATTCATGGATACATAACCTTTCTTGTCTGGTTCGTGGGTGTGTACAAATTGTAGTAATTTTCTGTATATGAGATAATTACAATCTGTAATATAAATATTATATAATGGAGAACAACATATGAACAATCAATTTCAACAAGAGTATCAAGGCAATTGGTTAAAATTTTCGTTTATCACAGTAGGACTCTTTATTTTAGGCAGCTTTATAGCTGCACCATTTTATTGGCTGATAGCACAAAACCCAGTGAAAGATATATTAATGGTAGCAATAGCATTTTTAGCAGAATCCTTATTATTATTGGTCTTTGTGTTAAAAGTTGAAAAAAATGATTTAACAACAATAGGGATTAAGAAACTGAATATAGGAAGTAACTTAATGAGAGGCGGCAGTTTTGCATTTGTGTTTATGTTGTTAATTATTGTTGGTTTAACAGCAATGCACATGATTGAACTGAACTTAAATATCATGCACGCAGCATTGATAGTAAATGTTCTTTTGACATTTCCAGCATTTTGTATTCAAGCAACGACTGAAGAACTTTTCTTTCGAGGGTACTTACAAACGAGATTAACCAAAAGATATGGGGATGTCTTTTGGTTAATCTCGTTTCATCAATTATGTTTATGTTAGTACATGTGACTAATCCTAATATTACGTTGATTGGTATCGCAAATATTTTCTTGGCAGGTATCTTTTTAAGTTTGGTTTATAGATTAGACGGATCTATATGGTCAGTTGCAGGTTTCCATATCATCTGGAATTTTGTACAAAACTCACTATACGGTATCAATGTCAGCGGTAATTCATTGGGATTGAGTATCATGAATACACACTATCTGAAAGACAACTATTTAACAGGAGGAAGTATGGGAATTGAAGGCAGTATTTTTGTAACTGGATGCTTTGTTATAATCATTCTCTACCTTGTTAGAAAAATAAAAGTACAAAAGATACAATCATAGTACTAAGTAATATAACGTCCTTAGACAGATAAAGCACATCTGTTTAAGGACGTTATTTATTTCTGCTTATCCATATATGAAACAAATAACAACTGTAAGCAGTGTGAGTACCGCAAATATCGCAAAACAAGCACAACATTTAAGCCAAGAACTGATTTGACTTGTAACGATGGATTTAAAGAGATAGTAAGCAAGTATCAGAATAAGGGGAATCAAAACAGGAAGTATGAAAAACCAAATACCTGTCCACACATTTTTGAAAATATGATCAAGGATATTAACAAAGGTATCTCCGCCGATCAGCACTGGAATTATAAATATCAATAAAAAGATAGAAATAACAAACCAGCATCCATTTCCCATACCGCTAGACCGATAATACAAGGCGTTATAATTACGTTTCGTACGAACTTTATTCAATTTCTTCATAGCTGTCTCCTCTTGGTGTGATTTGTATTTGATTATATCACTGTCAAAATGAAAAACGTATATTAATAATGTAATAACAATTATAAGTTTTATAAATATGGATTAAGATTATTTGAGTTTCAACACACGCTGCATATGCATATAGTACACTTTGGTAGATTTTACAGTCTATGAAAGAGGAGAAATAGAAATGAAGAAAAAGATTATCTCAATAGTTATACTTACAATCGGTGTGATGTTGGGTTATGGCAATTACATGCAAGCACAAAATCATACATATCCTAATGACTTAAAGTTGACGACACACAACGTTTATTTCATGCCGCGTGCACTGTATCCTAATTGGGGGCAAGTTCAAAGAGCACAGTTAATACCCAAAGCAGACTATATGCAAAATCAAGATGTTGTTATCTTGAATGAACTTTTTGACGAAACCGCATCACAAGAACTTAGAAATCAATTAAAAGAACAGTACCCGTACCAAACACCAACAGTAGGTAAAGACCAAAGCGAAGCATGGCATCAGACTTCGGGGAATTATGTATCAGCACGATTTACGAGCGGAGGTGTGGGGCTTGTCAGTAAATGGCCGATTGAACGTCAAGAACAACATATCTATACTACAAAAGGATGCGGTGCGGATGCATTAGCTAATAAAGGATTTGCCTATATTAAAATTAATAAAAACGGACATCCATATCATATTATAGGAACACATCTTCAAGCAGAAGATAGTACATGTTCTAAAGGAAAAGATAAAGAAGTCCGAGCGAATCAAATGAAAGAGATTCAGCAGTTTATTAAAGAAAAACAAATTCCTGAAAATGAAGCGGTCTTTATTGGCGGAGATTTAAATGTGATTAAAGGGACAGAAGAATATCAAGCAATGTTCCAAAACTTAAATGCAGCACAACCTACAAGTTATCAAGGTGTACAGTATTCTTGGGATACAAGTACGAATGGTATTGCAAATTATAATTATCCGAAACTATCGCCGCAGCATTTGGATTACATCTTGCCTGAAAAAAATCATGCACAACCTGACACTTGGAATCAAAAAGTACATCAAGAAAAATCTCCGAAATGGACGGTTAAGTCTTGGGGTAAAACATACGAGTACAATGATTATTCGGATCATTACCCCGTTTCAGCATCATCTGATTAATATAACGCGTTGATGAAACACTAATAAATGAGCCGTTTTTGTAGGAATGGTTAAGTGATATGAGAATGAATATAGAAATGCTAAAAAGTTGAACTTTGCAGGTTCAACTTTTTGCGTTTTTAGAAAATCAATTGGAATAAATACATCACAAAGAATGCGCCGATAATCGTCGCAATAATACTTAAAATCTTACCGATAAAACTTAAATGACTAACGATGATACTTTTAATAATGAAAATGGCGATAATGAATAGTACAGGATAAAAAATAAGATAAATAATAAATGAAATAACAGCCCATATACCGCCGAATACATTTTTAGTCAGATTCATAGCATCGCTGTCGCCAGTGAAAAAGCCGACAACCATTATAAAAATCAATAATGCAAAACCACTTGTGCAGCCGCATCCACAACCTTTTTCGGTGGGTTTGAAAATTAACGTACCATCACTTTTCTTATAGAGCTTTCCCTCTACTTCTTCCATATATAACCTCCTATACAATAGATAAAAATAATTATAACATGGTGCAATGCGTTATAAGTATATCTTTTGATAGTTTATTATTATGTTAAAGCAGAGGTAAAAGCATTTGTTGCTATATATAACAGATGATTATACATTCACTCATATGAACATATAGTCGAGTATTTGCCTATATGGATAAGGTTATTTTAATTTTATTAACAATTATCTTAATCCAACTTAATATTCTATTAATATCAAATATCTACAATCAAAGTATCATGCTGAAAAGCAGACCTAACTATAGACAGAGAGGCTGAATTGAAGATGAAACAACATCCATATCGTATAAGTAAATTAACTATCGGTACATCATCTATGATTGCTGCGTCTTTATTCTTTGCAGATCATCATGCGGCGCATGCATCTGGAAGTGCACCTGTATCATCTGATTCATCTGCAGCACAAGCTACGACACAATCTATAGCACAACCAGATTCATCTGGTGAAAGTACTGAACAAACAAGTCGTTCAGAAGCTGTACAACCTTCACAAGGTGTAGTACATACTCAAATAGAAAATAACAATCAACCACAGAATACATCCTCAATTAATAGTGGACAAACAAATAAAGAACAACCGCAAACAACACAAGCGCCAACAACTGATACATCTCAATCAGAAACAACACCATCAAAAGAAACTGAGCCTTCGCCTGCACAATCACCAGAACCAACACAAAACGAGGAACAAGCACAAGTTGCACCGCAAACAGAAACTGAACATCCAGTACAAAATACTAAAGAAACAGAAGCGGATACTGAAGAAGTGGTTCAAACGCAAGCACCGACTGAATCACAACAAACAGTAAAAGTTCCTGAAAATAATACAACAACACAAACTCCTAAAAGTACTACTTCATCTGTAACACCTGAGACTGCACCGACTGCACAACAACAGCCAGAACCCAAATCAACAACAAATACCCAGTCTCAGCAGCAAGTCAAGGCACCTGACCAAACAGCAACAACTCAAAATTCAGGGCAAGTACAATACAAGAATCAAGATCCGATTATTTTAGTACATGGCTTTAATGGTTTAGTGGGTGATAATGCGGCACCTTCCAGCGGCAACTATTGGGGCGGCAACCGTACAGATATTCAACAGGACTTGCGCGATAATGGCTACAACGTACATGAAGCTAATGTCGGTGCCTACAGCAGCAACTATGACCGTGCAGTTGAACTTTATTACTATATTAAAGGCGGCAGAGTCGACTATGGTGCTGCACATTCTCAGAAATACGGACATGAACGTTACGGAAAGACTTATGAAGGGGTTTATCCCCAATGGCAGCCTGGTCAAAAGGTACATTTAGTCGGTCATAGTATGGGCGGTCAAACAATTCGCCAAATGGAAGAGTTCTTACGAAACGGCAACCAAGAAGAAATCGATTATCACCAGCAGCATGGCGGTACGATTTCACCGTTATTCGAAGGCGGGAAAGGCAATATGGTGAGCTCAATTTATACAGTGGCTTCACCGCATAATGGGACACATGCGGCTGACCTTCTAGGCAACGAAGCACTGATTCGCCAAATTCTATATGATAATGCGAAATTGCAAGGCAATAAATATTCGCAAGTAGACTACGGGTTGTCTCAATGGGGGATGAAACAAGGAGAGAATGAATCGTATACAGACTATGTAGACCGTGTCAGAGCGAAAAGTAAAATTTGGACAACAACAGACAATGCTTTATATGACCTCACACGTGAAGGGGCACAAAAGCTGAATGAAAATACGACACTTAACCCAAATATTGTTTATAAATCTTATTCAGGAGAATCGACACGTCCAGGAATCTTAGACAGACAACGTTCTGATATTCATATGGCAACTTCTAAAGTATTGACTGGGAATGTCATCGGCAAAGTAGATGACAAAGAATGGCGTGAAAATGACGGACTGGTTTCAGTGATTTCAGCGCAGCATCCATTTAACCAAAATGCTACACCTATGACAGAACAGCCTCAAAAAGGCGTGTGGCAAGTCAACGCGCTGCAGCATGATTGGGATCACGGAGACTTTGTAGGATCAGATGCACTGGAATCGCAAATTACACCAGAAACGCTGCGTGCTTATTGGTTGGATATCGCAGATGAACTCGTTCAAAACGAAGCTGTAACGAGATAAACAGCATAAAAAACGCATAAGGAGGAACAAACATGACAGGCACACCTCAAGAATTATGGGAATCATTTGTAAGAATCATGAAAGTGTTATTCTCATAAAGTGTATGCGTATCGCTTTTTAAAAGGAGTGATACGCATTTTTTAATAAAAAATAAAAAAAGATCAACTTTAGACTTTACAAAGCGACTATCGCCTATTATAACTTAGTTAAGTTAACTAAACTAAATAAAAAAAGGAAGGCGAAAATAGATGAAAACAAATCAAGCAAATAATAAAAGCAAATCAGGAAAATTCAAATTCGGTCTTATTCTCTTAGTCATTGGTCTCGCTATGTATGGTATTGCTGCAATAACAGGGTTCTTACCTATTGATCTAAAATTGAAAGGTATATTGATTGCTGCAATTCTTATCATTGCAGAGGTCGTTAATATTGTTGCAATTATATTACTTGGAAAAGAAGTCGTTAAAAGATATAAAAGCAAATTGAATCCGAAAAATTGGTTTAAAAAGAAAGAAACAGTACAAATTTCAGATGAACAAGTGAATATTGAGAAAACAGATGAAGACAAATATAATGAAGATAACGTCGTTGTTTTAAATAAAGAAGCTAAAGGAAGTCGTATATATGGAACAACAAAACATCTCTCAAATAGAAAGTATAGCCCAGGAAATAACTAAAATAAATGAAGCCATTGCTATAGAATATGTACAACAAGAAAGAGATGCTGCAAAGTTTAATCTAAACAATAAGCAACATGTGATTATGACTATTTTATCTGAACATCCTGATATGAAACCTAGTGAGTTAGCACAACGTTTAGGTGTTTCTAAAAGTGCTATCAGCCAACAACTTCAAAAGTTAAAAACCAGAGACTATATTTATCTTTATAAAGATGAAAATGATAAACGTGTCTCACTGATTGGACTAGGAAAAAATGGTTTGGCCTATCAACAAAGTATTGACGACTATGTTCAATCATTTACAAGAAATTGCGCAGAACAATTCAGTTATGAAGAGTTGATTGAAATACGAGACGCATTAACCAAATTGCAAAAAATTATATAAAGTGAAGAGGTGATCTTCCAGAGGTTGCCTCTTTTCATTTGTCACAATTAATTTCAGAATAGTTAAATTATTATATTGACAATTCCGAGTAAGTTACTATAATTAAGGTTATTCAACAACCGGAGGCAGACATCATGATTAAAACAATAGGTATTTCCGCAAATATTCTCGTAGACCAAGACGGCATGTTCCCAGGCTATAAGCGCTGTTATGTCAATCAAGACTACATTCGCACCATCGTTAAACACGGTGCAGTACCGGTCGTCTTACCGGTCACTAATGACGAAGCTGTGATAGAAGCACAGATTAAGCTGATTGACGGCTTATTACTCAGCGGGGGACAAGATGTATCACCGCAGCTATATGACGAAGATCCGCAAGATAAATTAGGTGAAACGCTGCTGATGAGAGATGAGTTCGACTTTAAGCTTATAGAGAAGGCTAAAGAACGCTATATTCCGATTTTAGGTATTTGTCGTGGTGCACAAGTATTAAATGTGTTTCATGGCGGCTCGCTTTACCAAGATACAAGTTATCGCCCAATCCAAACCATCAGACACTGGCAGCCGAAGAATCCAACCGAAAAGACGCATGAAATCAGAGTCTTTCCTAAAACCAGACTGTCAGCACTGTTTCCATCTGGCAGATTTTGTGTCAATTGCTTCCATCATCAAGTAATTAATAAACTTGCAGAAGGTTTTGTGGTAATGGGGCAATCTAATGACGGCGTCATTGAAGCATTCGAATCTACAACGTATCCCTATATGGTCGGTATTCAATGGCATCCCGAAATGTTATGGCATGAAAGCAGTATGGACGATTTATTCAAAGACTTTATAAACCAAGTAGAAGGAAGATGACATCATGAAGAAATTAGGATTTTGGTCTATTGTCTTATTGGCTATCAACTCTATTATAGGTTCTGGTATTTTCTTATCTCCAGGGGCTGTCATACAAAAGGCAGGGAAGTACACGATTCTTGTTTATTGTGCAGCAGCAGTCTTTGCGGCAGTCTTAGCAATTACATTTGCGGCTGCGGCGAAGTATGTGAATAAAAGCGGTGCAGCTTATGCCTACGCCACTTCTGCCTTTGGAGAAAACATCGGTTTTTATGTCGGAATCACGCGTTTCATCGCAGCAAGTATTGCGTGGGGTGTCATCGCAACTGCAGTGGTCAAAACAGCCATTGCTATTTTCGGCGGGGACAATAAAAATTTTCTATCTGTAACGATAGGATTACTGATACTGATGGTGATTTTATTATTAATCAACATCACCGGCAACAAAGTATTTGAGTTCTTTAATAATTTATCAACTATCGGCAAATTAGCCGCATTAGTCACAACAATCATTGTCGGATTTATTATCGTTATTACAACAGGTACATCACACTTCAATGATATTAATCAACTTGTCGATACGTCTCAATTAAACACTTCTGCCTTTGTTATGGCGGTCATTGCGGCCTTTTATGCCTTTGTCGGCTTCGAAAGTGTTGCGAGCGGTGCCGAAGATATGAAGCAGCCTGAGAAAAACTTGCCGAGAGCTATTCCGCTTGCGATTTTGATCATCGCAGCGATTTACATCAGTATCATTTCAGTGGTAATGATGATTAACCCGACTGCTGTGCTTCACAGCAAGCATGTGGTATCTCTAGTGACGGTCTTCCAGTCACCAGTAATCTCTAACATTATTTTATATGGTGCTTTGGTTTCTATGTTCGGAATCAGTATTGCAGGTTCTTTTTCTACACCAAGAATCTTAGAAGCGATTGCGAATGAAAACCAAGTGCCTTCTTGGTTCAAACAAAGAACACGCTATGATTGCCCATTCAATGCTTTCATCACAACATTCTTAGTTGCACTGATTATCCCTATGGCATTCCAATACAATATGGTCAGTATCATTGTCATCAGTTCGATTTCACGCTTTATCCAATTTTTAGTTGTGCCGATCGGTGTCATACTATTTTATTACGGAAAAGCAAAAGGACAAGTATTGCCGAATGTATATAAAAGCAAATTTACAGATGTCATCTTACCAAGTATCGCAGTGGTACTTACTGTAATATTACTGACAAAGTTTGATTGGAAAGGTCAATTTTCAATAGTGGAACATGGACAAGCAACACCAAACTACTTTGCGATTATCGCAATGCTTATCGGCTATGTATTATTGCCATTACTACTCTTCATAGCGAACAAAAAATATCAAAAACAACATTAAAAAAATTCATCCTGACTCGTTCAATGAGACAGGATGAATTTTTGTTATTTTATTTTTTTATAAACGTAATCAATATCCTTCTGAATTCCTGCAGGATCTAAGCCGATTTCATAATTGTATTCTAAAGTTAATTTAGCATTAGGCGTATATTTAAAGTACAGTTCAAAGAAGTTTTCAATATCTAGAGTGCCTTCATGTAAAAACTGATGGCTATCATGATAACCGTCATTATTGTGAAGATGGTAGAATTTAATTTTGTCTTTAAGCTCTGAAATAACATGTTCTAAGTTCCATTGATTTGCATTTACATGGCCAATATCTATAAGTACGGGGTTATCATGTTTTTTACAAAAATCGATAAATTCATTCTCATCTAAAAGCATGTTATTTCTAGAGGACACACCAACATTTTCTATGAGAATATCAATGACTTTTTCTTTTGCAAGTTGCGAAATTTTTTCTAGTTCTATAGAGGCATTTTTCATCATGGCTTCTTTATTGTGTACAGCTGCGTTATTAATATGATAAACAATATCTTTAATACCTAGATCTTGGCAATGAGATAAAGCAATAAGAATTTGTTCTAAGCTGTATGATGAGTTATTGCTTAATTCAGAATGCTCAACATCAAATATTTGTTCATGATATGTTAAGAAACGATTTTCTTGTTTTGCTATTGTAAGAAGTTGCTGAGTATATGCTTCATTTTGGTTGTTTGCAAAAAGTTCAATACCTAAATCCGGATTATTCTCTAATAAAGTGTAGATAGGATCTAAACCACTTTCAATATACGTGTTGGTGCTTAAAATTAAAGTCATATTAAAACTCCTTTATATTTTTTTCTGTAATAGGATCAAAGAAATTAATTTGGTCTAAGTCAAAATTTAAAAATATGTTTTGTTCAGTCGGATTGTTGCTTGTCTTTACAATGATTTATTGGACACCGATATTTCCGATAACACTAAAGGCTTCGCCTAAGTTTTCAACATCATTTACTTGAAAAGGGATACCAGAAGGGGTATCGCTGATATTAATATGCTCAGGACGTATACCTACAAGGATTTCTTTGTTTTCGTATGATTTCAATAACTCCATTATCTTATTATTAATATGAATATAGATTTTATCGCCGAATTCGATTTTGTCGTTAATATATTTCCCTTTAATGATATTCATCGGGGGTGAGCCAATGAATTTAGCAGTGAAAACATTTTGGGGAGAGTTATATATTTTTTCAGGGGTGTCATACATTTGAATTTCACCCTTATTAAATAGCACTATTTTATCGGCAATAGACATTGCTTCTAATTGATCATGTGTAACAAAAATAAAAGTGTGTTTATAGATTTGGTGTAAGTGTATAAGTTCACGGCGTGCTGTTGTTCTTAAAAGAGCATCTAAGTTAGACAAGGGTTCATCTAATAAAAAATACTTTGAATTTTTTACAACTGCTCTTGCTAAGGCTACTCTTTGACGTTGCCCCCCTGATAGTTCATTTGGTTTACGAGACTTCAAGTGTGATAAATCTAATATTTTTAAAACTTTTTCTAAGCGAGAGGCGATTTCATTTGCTGCGACTTTATTATGTTTTAAAGCATAAGTAATATTTTGTTCTACTGTCATATGAGGGTATAGTGCATAGTTTTGGAATACCATAGCAACATCTCTATTACCTGGAGGTGTTTGCGTCATATTCTTACCATCAAATAAAATTTCTCCTGAAGTAACACTTTCTATACCGGAAATCATTCTGAGAATTGTTGATTTACCACAGCCTGATGGTCCTAAGAATACAATTCTTTCACCATCCTCAATTTTTAAATTTAAGTTTTTAATAACCTCTTGATTATTGAATGATTTATTGACATTTTTAAGTTCTAAAGTTCCCATTGTTCAACCTCCTATTTAATTCCACTCGATGTAAAGGTATTGATAATAAAGCGTTGGAAGATTAAGAATAAAATCAATGGCACAGCCATTGTAATAACGCTTAACGCCATAGCAACTGTAAAGTCAGTACCGCCTTCTGAACTTACGAAAAGTTGTAAGGCAAGCGGTAAAGTATAGCTTTCTTGGCTTTTTAACATTAAGTTTGGCCAAATGTACTCATTCCATGACAATATAAAGAACCAAATGCTTGTCGATGTTATAGCTGGTTTAGAAATAGGTAAAACAAAATCTTTCATTGTATGCCATACTGAAACGTTATCGAGTTCTAATGATTCTAATAATGGTTTAGGAATATTTCTCATTGATTGTGTCAGCATAAATATTCCTGTTGCATCTGCAAGTTGCGGAAGTATTACGCCCCATGGTGTATCTATAAATTGCAGACGCGCCATTATTATATAGTTAGGAATCATAGTTACTGTAAAAGGGATGAAGATTGTAGCAACTAATGAAATATAGGTGAACCTTTTATATCGGAAAGCATAAAATACAAGTGCGTATGCTGCTAGAAATGATATAGATACTTTCACAATAGTGATAACACTTGCAATTAGAAACGTATTAAAAGTTATATGGAATAATGGAATGTCGTGAAATAACTTTTCGTAGTTTTCTAATGTAAACGGAATAGGTATTAAGTTGCTGGCTGATTTATAAGCTACACTTAATTTCTTGAATGAGTTACTGATCGCAAACACAATAGGATATAGAGAAATAATGATAAACGCTATAAGCAATATATTTACTAAATACTTTTTAATTTTCATAATCGACCCTCCGTTCAACAACTGCAAATTGAATAACTAGTAATGCAAAGAAGATAATCATAGTTATTGTAGATATTGCTGCTGATGTACCAGTGTTATATAAAGTAAAGCCTTCGTGGAAAGCATGATAAATTAAGTTGCTGCTTTTATAATCTGGTCCGCCCTTTGTGATTACACTGATAGGGGTAAATACATATTGAAGTCCTTGCACAATAGTAAGTATTAAGATATAGAAACCTGTACCTGAACTCATTGGGAGAACAATATTTAAAAATATTCTTGATGGACGAATGTTATCAATTTTTGCTGCTTCGATAACTTCTCTTGGAATACCGATAATACTTGAATAAAGTACTAAGAAGTTATATCCGAATACTTTCCAAGCCACAATCAAACTAATGACGAAAATAACCCAGCCATTTGAAATTGCCCAGTTCGGCATTGTTAGGCCAAACAATCCTAAGAATTTAGCAAATGGTCCAGAGACAGGATTGAGTATCCATAAAAATACCATTGATCCAACAACTAATGAGATTACTGAAGGTATGAATAATGCAGTTTCATAAATTCTCTTTCTTTTTGTTGCAAAGTAATCAACTATAAAAGCGAATATATAAGTAACAACGGTGTTGAAAAATATGAGAAGCAATATATACATCAGTGTTTGAGCAGTTACCATATAAAATATTTTATTTGTAAATAAGTCGATATAATTATCAAAGCCAACAAATTTCTTTTCAGGCTTAATCATATTCCAATCAAAGAAACTGAGATAAACCGTATAACACAGCGGTATTATTGAAAAGATTAAAATAATGATTACAGATGGAGCTAATAGAAAATAGGGTATCCATGTTTTCTTCATTAAGTATCACCTCACTTATTATTTTCGATTTCTAAGTTGATAGAATCCTGTGTTTCTTTCATTGTCTTTTCGACAGGTGCATCATCACTTAAAATTCGATTTCGCATATCCAGAAGTTTTTGTTCGCTTTCTAAGCCAGTCGCATCAGGGAATGATGCCCATGGAACAACATTTGTCATTTGGCGAATAGCAGGTTTTATCATTTCGTTCTTCTTAAGGTATTCTTGCAATCCTTTTGGATTATCAATGACATTTTTGGTAGGTGGAACATAACCTGTTCCTTTAGTCCATGCACTGACATTTTCAACTTTGTATAGATATTTCATAAATTCCCAAGAAGCTTTTTGTTCTTCTTTAGTTTTATCTGTAATAGCTAACATTGCACCGCCTGCTGGTGTTTTCTTTTCTTTGCCTTTCCAACCTGGCATCTCAGTTGAAGTTACATCAAACGAGGCATTCTTTCCGATGTGAGTCTGTTTTGCTACAGTCGTGAATAGCATCCCTACATTACCGTTAACGAAGTTTTGTTGACCTTGTTCATCGTTCATATGTAGAGCAGTTTTATTTTTAACCATATCTTGCATATATTTGTATACTTCGTATCCTTCTTTATTAGCAAAGGCTGCTTTATTATCTTTAACAATATGACTGCCATTACTATCTACCATTGCTTGCTGTGCCCAGCTATCTGCAGGTTCTTGGATGAAGACACCATATTTATTTGTCTTCTTTTTAATGATTTCGGAGTATTCTTTTACGTCCTCCCAAGTTTTAGGTGTTTTACCTTCAAGTCCAGCTTTTTTGAAAATATCTTTATTAATAAACAAGACAGGGCTGCTGATTGAATACGGTAAACCTATTTGCTCTCCTTTATCATCTTGAGCAATCTTCAACATCTTTGGTTCAAAGTTTTGACTAATAAAGTCTTTATCATTAGGTGCTGATTCCTTAATTACTTTTGAAGGAGACGTGTACGGAAAATTATCTTTAAAATAATTTTTGAAAGACCATCCTACTTGTACAACATCCGGTGTGCGTCCACCAGCAGCTTCAGACTGCAAGTTTTGCATCAACCCTTTATACATTTCAGGATTATATTTAGCAACTACATGAACATCTTTACTTTGCTTGTTAAAGTCATCTACTAATTGCTTAACTGTTTTACCTCCTTGAGTTTCAGCATTCACATGCCAATATTCGATTTTTATTTTTCCATCTGCTGTTTTCTTTGGTTCATTAGATGTCTTACATGCACTTAGTAATAATGTAAGTGTCAGAAATAATAAAAATAACCTCTTCATTAACTAATCCTCCTAAAATAAAAATAGCCGAATAAGCATATAAAATATGCTTACTCGGCTCTCCAGTGCCATGCATTCACTTTTCAATTTTATTCTAGGACATCAATATTAATTGATTATCTTTCTGTGGTTAAGAATTTGTAAATTCTGTTTTCCACATATTAATATTTCCAGTAGAAACACCTAATGCACCATGTTTTAATGCATTAGTAATATAGTCAGATTTATCTACTAAACCACCCATTATAATGGGGATTTCTAGTTCTTTGGTGAATATATCTAATAGGAATGAGGTAATTACAGGCATAATTTCAATCATATCAGGTTGGGAGGTTTTACAGTATCTAAAATATTGTTTTTCATATCATGATCCGCCAAGAAAAAGCGTTGGATAACAAAAATATTATGCTTTTTCGCAGATTTAACATGACTGTTTTTAGTTGTGATTATACCATCTGGTTTGAGTACTTTTTTGATGTAATTAAAGCCGAAATCATCTAATTTCAAACCTTTAATTTTTTCGATGTGTATGTAGACTTTTATTCCTTCAGACTTATATAGCTTGATATACTCTTTGACATTTAAAAATTTACCGGTGAGTATAAATACAGCTTTCAAGTTATCTTTATATTTAATTGCTTTTTCTAAGTTTTTCTCAGTGGTGATAGCTGCAATGACAACTTTATTACGCTTCATTTTTGTCCTCCTAAATAAATAGTTGCATTATTTTATATAACCTCTTTACAGATTTATTATAAATGATACTAACTCAGTTTAATTGATAAATGACAAAAAAATAACCGAGCTTTTATGCTCAGTTATTTAATCGCTTGATAAATCACATCATCTACAATGATTTCAACATTCGGATGATTATGCAGGATAGAAGCAGGCAAGGCCTCTGTTGTTTCACCATGTATTAGTTTTTGGATCGCATCAATTTTCTTGTCTCCGAAAGCTAATAAAATAATGCGTTTGGCACGCATAATAGATGCAAGACCCATAGAGAGTGCTTGTTTAGGCACATCATCTAAATGTGCGAAATGCACACTGTTCGCATGTAATGTAGAAGGTGTTAAGTCTACGACCCTTGTTACACTATTAAATGGTGTGCCGGGTTCATTAAAACCGATATGTCCATTTTCGCCGATACCTAATATTTGAATATCAGGTTGGCCGACAGCTTTAAGTGCTGCTTCATAATCTTCAGCCTCTTGTGATAAGTCAGCTGCGCTGCCGTTAGGAATATAAATGTTTTCAGGATTCCACTGTTCATTTTGGCCGAAAAAGCGTTGGTGCATATAAGCATGGTAGCTGTGCAAATCTGTAGGTTTGGCACCGACATATTCATCTAAGTTAAAGGTTCTGACACCACTCACATCAATGGTATTAGCATCTAGTAAATCAGAAAGCTGTGTATACAATTCGGTCATTGTTGAACCTGTAGCTAAACCTAACACAGCATCTGGACGATGTTTGATTTGTTTCAAGAATTCAGTTGCGACATATTGACTGGCAAGTTGTTTATTTCTTAAGTTGTAAAGTTGCATTTCCAATCCTCCGGATAGTTGATTATTCTTTTGCGGCATTCACAAAGCGTTCTGTGATCTGTTTAGGACGAGTAATCGCACCGCCGACCACTGTGCAATGTACACCTAAGCTGCTGACAGCTTGATACATTTCTGGTGTAATGACATTGCCTTCAGCGATGACCTTTGCTTTAACATTATCTAACACTTCTTTTAAAAATGCGAAGTTATTCTCATACAAAATATGACCTTTTGTATAGTCTGTATAGCCGCGTAATGTTGTACCCACGTAATCAAAGCCGAGTTGATCAGCGTGCACAGCCTCTTCGACTGTAGAGATATCAGCCATAATTTCAACACCAGGTGCGTTATCTCGAATGTATGAGACAAGTTCTTCTAATGATTCTTTAGGACGTTCTTGTTTTGTCGCATCTAATGCGATGACTTCGCATTTGCTTTCAATCAGTTCATCGACTTCTTTAGAAGTCGCAGTAATAAATACTTTAGAATCTGGATAATCCCTTTTAACGATTCCGATAACAGGTAATGGGACTTCTTCTTTAATCGCAATGATATCTTCTTTTGTATTTGCGCGAATACCGACAGCTCCGCCTTGATAAGCAGCTAATGCCATTTTAGACATAATAAATGATGAATGTAAGGGTTCATCAGGCAAAGCTTGGCATGAAACGATTAATCCATGAGGTAACATGACAACACACTCCAAAAAATTTGTATTTGTAAAAGTATTAACTAAGGGTCGTTTGATTTACTCATATCATAACACTAAGAAAATTTTATTCAATTCTTTACTACCAATTGAAAAAGTTTTTCATGTATACTATAGGCAACTACTGTATGAAATGGGAGTGAAACCGTATGAAGTTTGAAAATCGTGTTCAACGCAGCCGCCATCTATTAACTAAAATGGATAAGAAAATCATAGAATTTAT
This sequence comes from Staphylococcus sp. IVB6181, assembly GCF_025561445.1. Lineage (NCBI taxonomy): Bacteria > Bacillati > Bacillota > Bacilli > Caryophanales > Staphylococcaceae > Staphylococcus > Staphylococcus sp. IVB6181. The sequence goes on from NZ_CP095096.1 coordinate 101,995, forward strand.
ACGTACGAATGAATTAGACGATCGCTTCTCTACCATCAACTCGCTAGCACATGCTATCGGTACTTCTCCAGCAACAATCACGCGTTTCAGCAACAAATTAGAGTACAGCAATTTTCAAGATATGAAATTCAGCTTGCAGCATGAGAAATCTGAAAAAGTAGTCGAGAACGCACCGATTGTCCAACTCATCCACCGTTACCATCAAAGTATCATCCAGCAAACTGGAGAGTTTATTTCTGAAGAAAAGATAAAACGCTTTGCACATTATCTGAAGACAAGCAGACAAGTGAGCTATGCAGGATTAGGCAGTTCAGGATTAACTGCCAGTGAATTCTATTATAGAACGATGCGTATGGGCATCCGAGGCAACGTTTCAACAGATGCACATCAAATGAAAATTTCAGCATCATTGTTATCTTCCCAAGATATGTTTGTAGCTATTTCAAACAGCGGAGAAACACAAGAGCTTGCGGATGCGGCTGAAATTGCTCATAAACAAGGTGCCTTCGTCGCAGTAATTACTAACTATAAAGGCAGCGTAATTACCAAGCATGCAGATTTAGTATTGATTACTTCCGCGAAATCCAATATCAATGATGCCCGTTTTATTAACACACAAACTGCGACAACCTTCTTAATGGATATCATTTGCTACTTATTATTAAACGATGATTATATGAATAAGCTTTATCAGCGTACGCGTAATACAGTACTGGGAAAGGATGATAGGTAAGACTGAGAGTTGTCTGAATTCAGACAACCGGACCACTAACAAACCGCATGTTCTCAACGATTACAGACAATCGCTGTTACAACATGCGGTTGTATTTTATCCTTTAGATATCGCCCCGAATAACGCTGCGTTATTCTTAGTTTGAGTTGTTTGAAGACGTGCATGGCCATAATTCGGTGGTAAGAACTGATTGAGTTTAGGCTCGATATAGCGGATTAAATTTTCACCTTGAGAAGAGATGCCGCCTCCGATTAAGATTAAGCCTGGATCATAAATGATTTGAAGTTGTGCAATACCTTCTGCGACATATTCAGACCATTCTTCTAAAATGGCTTCTGCTTTCGAATCACCAGCTTTAGCCGCATCAAATAATTTTGGTACATCTGTACCGTGTTCAAATCCATGAGCAGCCATCAACTGTTTTAAAGCTGACGTTGAAGCACGTTGTTCAAAAGTTTTATTGTCAGATGCTCTATAAAGCAGATATCCGATTTCATTGGCACGATGACGTTCACCGCCATAAACCCCTAATTGTGCATGATAAAATGCACCTCCGATGCCTGTTCCTAGAGTCAGGCAGAAAATCGTATCTTCTTGGTAATCATGAAAAGATAATTCACCTAGTAACGCCGCATCTACATCGTTATGTACAGTAATGTCAGATGACAAGTCTGCTAAAGCCTTTTTGAAGTTCGTACCATCGAAATTTTGGATAGTCGGACCAGTATAGACAATCTCTCCTAAATCACTATCTACCACACCTGCACTTGATATGCCGATAGGCGGATCACTGAGTTGATGCTTTTCTATCAACTGTGCAATGAGGCGATAAACTTCATCGATAATGAATACACTTTGATTATCCGGTGTATCAATCTTTTTATAATCTGTTATTTCTAGTTGCTTATTAATCACAGCTGCTTTTATATTGGTGCCGCCGATATCTACAGCAATCTTATACATGGTTCATTCCTCCTCTGATTCACTTTCATTATATAGAGAGACCTCTCAAGGGTGAAAGTGCAGGCTCTATTTTGAAAATTATTTTCATTAGTTTAAGGATATTTTGTTAAAACATTTCAAAATGAGTTGTATAGCAAAATGATAGCGTTTACAATTGGATTTGTAAATGTATTATAAACAAAGGGGAATTTGTTGGAGTTTAAATAAATAGCTGATTGCTATAAATACTTTATTTGGAGGAGTTAAACATGGAAGATCATTTAAAAGGATTATACGCTGCGTTACTCGTACCGTTTGACGAGCAAGGACAAGTCAAAGAAGAGGGTCTGAAACAAATTGCGAAAAACGCAATTGAAACAGAGAACTTAGATGGTTTATATGTCAACGGCAGTTCTGGCGAAAACTTCCTAATTAACACAGAACAGAAAAAACAAATTTTCAAACTTGCACAAGAAGCTGTAGGTAATGATGTGAAATTAATTGCGCAAGTAGGTTCATTAGATTTAAACGAAGCTATTGAGTTAGGTAAATACGCAACTGAACTTGGTTACGATGCTATTTCAGCGGTTACACCTTTCTATTATCCATTCTCTTTCGAAGAGATTAAACAATATTACTTCGATTTAATTGAAGCGACACAAAACAACTTAATTATTTATGCGATTCCTGGCTTAACAGGTGTAGATATCAGCATCGAGCAATTCGGTGAACTGTTCAATCATGAAAAAGTAGTAGGTGTGAAATACACTGCACCGGACTTCTTATTATTAGAACGTGTCAGAAAAGCATTCCCAGATAAACTGATCTTATCTGGATTCGATGAAATGCTGGTACAAGCTGCCATTTCAGGTGTCGATGGTGCAATCGGTTCAACATACAATGTGAACGGCCGTCGTGCACGCCAAATCTTCGATTTAGCGAAAGAAGGCAAAATTGAAGAAGCTTACCAAATTCAACATGATACAAACGACATTATCGAAACAGTGTTAGGCATGGGTATCTATCCAACATTAAAAGAAATCTTAAAATCACGCGGTATTGACGGTGGTGTACCGAAACGTCCATTTGCGCCATTCAACGAAGAAAACCGCGAAGCATTAAATCAACTTATTGATAAATACAACTTATAAAACAGATTAGAAAACATTAAGGGGTGTTGTTTATGCAACAAGTGGGATTTGGGACATGGAACTGGGTAGCACTTATAGGCTACCTGGTTGTCATGTTGCTGATTGGTGCATACTTTACAAAACGTGCTGGTCAAAGTAAGGACAGCTTCTTTACAGCCAGCGGACGCTTGCCTTCATGGGCAATTGGTTTTTCTATCTATGCGACGACGTTAAGTGCGATTACGTTCATGTCGACACCAGAGAAAGCATTCTTAACAGATTGGTCTTATATCGCAGGGAACATTGCGATTGTCGCAATTATTCCGTTATTGATTATCTTTTACGTACCATTCTTTAAGAAACTGCGTGTTACATCTGCGTATGAGTACTTAGAAGCACGTTTTGGACCAAGTGTACGTGTTATCGGATCATTGTTATTTGTGATTTTCCATTTGGGACGTATTGCAATTGTGATTTATTTACCGACACTGGCAATTACTGCAGTAACGGATATTAATCCGTATTTAGTCGCAAGCTTAGTAGGGATTTTATGTATCCTTTATACCTTCCTTGGCGGTTTCGAAGGTGTGGTATGGAGCGACTTTATTCAAGGTGTTATCTTATTAGGCGGCGCATTGATGATTATTGTCATTGGTGCATTAAACCTAAAAGACGGCTTCGGCACAATTATGACGGATGCTTTAGCAGATAAGAAGTTATTAAGTGCGGATAACTGGAAGTTTAATTCAGCCGCAGCGGCCTTGCCGATTATCTTCTTAGGGAACATCTTTAATAACTTGCATCAGTATACAGCCAGTCAAGATGTGGTACAACGTTATCAGGCTTCTGACACAATGTCTGAGACAAAGAAATCATTATGGGTTAATGGTTTGCTGGCATTGATTTCAGCGCCGATTTTCTACGGGATGGGAACAATGATGTATTCATTCTATAGTCATGAAGCAGCGTTGCCGAAGGACTTTAATACATCTTCTGTTGTACCGTATTTCATCATTACGCAAATGCCGCCATTTGTGGCAGGCTTATTGATCGCGGCGATCTTTGCGGCTGCACAATCCACAATTTCATCAAGTTTGAACTCTATTTCAGCGTGTATTTCTGAAGATATCAAAAGACGTTTCTTCAGCAGAGGTTCAGACAAAGACGAAGTACGTTTCGCACGTTTAACAATACTGATTGCTGGTTTGTTAAGTTACGGTATTGCGATGTATTTAATCGCATCTAAATCTAACAACTTGTGGGATCTATTCTTACTTGTGACAGGACTATTCGGTGTACCGCTCGCAGGTATCTTTGCGGTAGGTATTTTCACAAAACGTGCTAACACATTCGGCGTACTTGTCGGATTATTCACAGGTGTTATTGTTGCTTACTTACTAAGAGGTTTCGGCGGTGCAAGCTCACCATTCTATGTATCTACAATTTCATTCTTCATCGCATTCTTATTCGGATACATTGTAAGTCTCTTTGTACCAGGGAAATATACTAAAGATATTACTGGTTTAACAATCTATGATAAAGATAAACCATCTACTTTTATTTCTAAGGTGGCAAAATCTAAAGCTGAAACAAAGGCAACAGTTGAACCTTCATAATTGAATAATAAAATATAATAAAACACGTGATAGATTTGCTGAATAGAAATCCATCACGTGTTTTTGTATTCTCAAATGATTAGGTTAGATTAACTGCTTATTTGAACAGGTCGTTAAAAGATTCAGCCATAGTAGGGTGCGTATAGATATTGCTGCCAAGTACTGTGTAAGGTACTTTTTGGTCTATCGCAAGTTTAACGATATTGATTATTTCTTCTGATTCTTTACCGTACAAGCTCACACCAAGAATTTGGTCTGTGTCTTTGTCGATAACTGCTTTGAAGAGACCGCGCGGGTCGTTATTGATTTTATGACGCGGAATTGTTTTAACAGGTACTTTAGTTTCGTATACATTGTAGCCTTGTTCTTCAGCTTGTTGAGTTGTTAAGCCGACTCTTGATAATGGCGGATCAATGAAAACAGAGTAAGGGACTGCTCCGCGGTTTTCTGTTGAGCGTTCTCCATTGCCGAAAATTTGGTCTTTCACGATTCTGAAGTCATCTAATGAAATATAAGTGAATTGCATACCGCCTACAACGTCACCTGCAGCATAAACATGCGGTACGTCTGTTTGAAGGTGTGTATTTACGACAACTTCACCGCGTTCTCCGACTTTGATATCAGTGTTTTCTAAGCCTAAATCTTCTGTGTTAGGTTTGCGTCCAGTCGCAAGCAAGACTGCATCCGCATCAAAATTACCTTTTGAAGTGTATACTATTGTACCTTTTTCACCATCTTCGAAACGTTCTGTTTCAGCGTGAAATACTAATTCTACGCCAAGATTAGTTAAGTTTTCTTTCACAAGTTCTACCACTTCTGGATCTTCTTTCGGCATAATATCTGAATGATGTTCAAGTACTGTAACTTTAACACCTAAGTTCGCAAACATTGACGCAAATTCAAGTGCGATATAGCCGCCGCCGATAATGACTAAGTTTTCAGGTTGGAAAGGCAAGTCCATGATACCTGCAGAATCATAAAGGTGTTTTGAATCTTTGATACCTTCGATGTTCGGAATGTTAGGTGTTGCACCTGTATTGATTAAGATATCTGTCGCAGTGATTGTTTCTGTCTCTTGGCCAGATTCATCTAAAATAGCAACTTCATTATTAGATTTAAATTGTGCACGTGCATCAATAACATCTACAGTAGGTTCATCTGCCAGCATATGGTAGTTTTTATTGTTTAATGCACTGACAACTTCGCGTTTTCTGTCAAAGGCTTCTGCGAATGAACTGCCGTTTAAACTGTCATGAATTAATGTTTTAGAAGGGATACAGCCCACGTTGATACATGTGCCTCCGTACATTTTTTGGTCTTTTTCAATGACTGCTACTTTTTTACCTTGTCCTGCTGAAAATTTTGCTAAAGTTTTACCTGCTTTACCAAAACCAATGACTAATAAATCATATTGTTTCATCATAATCCTCCTCAAGATTGTGTTAAACAGAAGCTAATGTTTCATGTAAAACATCTTCTACTGTTAATGTTTTGTAATAGTTCATCAACAATGCATGTTCTTGTTTGCGGTGTTTCTCCATCGTATTCGCGATTTCTCGGGAAATCTCGCAATCACTGTGTGTATTGCCGGTGAAAAGGCGGCCTTGTGAACGATCAGCTGTGAAGAGATTGAATAAGTCAGCTAAATTCGCTGAGCGGGTTGTTTCATTGGCTTGATAGCCGCCGTATTTTCCGCGTACAGTTTCTACATACCCATGTTCGATGAGCTTTCCGGTTACTCTGCGTAATTGGACTGGATTAATACAAATCAATTCAGATAAAGTTTTACTGTTAAAACGCTCGTCTGCATGTTTCGTTAAGAAAGCAAGCAGATGCACAGCAATATTAAATTCTAAGTTCACGTAGTTCACCTTCTTAATGTAACTTTTACAATTACATTTAAACACATAAAGCGCATAACAGGAAATATTCTGTTCATTTCCCTTAAAAAGATAGCTTTTAAAAAAATATTGCCCCCTTTTTTAAGCGTTTTTGATATAAAGCGGAAGATAATAGGGTAACGGACAATATGCGTCCATATGCTCATGTATATTATGGTCCAAGGAGCTGATAGAAGAGTGGACAAAGCGACGAGAGTATTAAATTTATTCATACGTTTAGTCAATGGAGAAACAGTACGTAAAACAGATTTATCTGATTTTGGTCATGTCGGCGCAAAATCGATTCAAAGAGATATTAATACGATTAATCACTTCTTTTATGAAAGTGAGTATTGGAACAACAAAAATACGAAAGTCGTATACAAACGCAGTATAGACGGCTATCGGTTGATTAATAGTTCTTACAGCCAAAGCAGTTTGGCATTAATGGGTCTGATGATTAAAATGATCAGTCTGACACCGATTTTGCATATTGATATTTATAAATTATTCTTAAGAGAAATCGACAATAACCGTATTGAAGACAGACGTATATTAATGGATGTACTGAATCGTTTTCAAATTCGCAAAGAAGCATTGCCGGGCATTAATATGATGAACATCCATAAAGCCCTATTAACTAAAAAGACAATGTGGATGAAATTAAATGATCGCAACATTGAAGTGAAACCTTTATCGACGATGTACATGCATTTTGATTATTGGTTTACATACGAATACAACAAAGAAATCTATACCGAAAAAATGCGCAATATTTCGAATTTAAAAATTACAGAAAATACGATAGGCGCAACACAGCAGCAAGGAATAGTCATTTTCGAAGTAGATAATTCAATCTGGGATATGTTCAGACAGCAGTTTGCGATAAGAGAAATCATCAAACGTACGAACAATGATACCGTTATCGCTTATGTCTCTTGTACAGAACGCGACGCATTTTATGCATCATATCAACTCGCACCGTTAGCACGTATGTTAGGACCGCAAATTTATATTGACCGTTTCATCGACCGTTTAGATACTATCAAAAACAGTTATGTCTCATGAGCAGAAGAAAGACATTGCGACGTGCTTAATTTCAATTGAAAGTTGATATAGGATAACGATATAGCAAGCATAAAAAAGGAAAGCGAGCGGACTCACTTTCCTGATTTATGATGCATTGAACTATTCAGGTGTATTCAAGTTGCCGATAGACAAGTAGCGTTTTTCTAAATAAGGTTCAATACCTTCAATACCGCCTTCACGGCCATAGCCGCTTTCTTTCACACCGCCGAAAGGTGCGTGCGGTGCAGAAGGTGCACCATCGTTCCAACCGACAACACCATAATTTAATTCATCGTTTAAATAGATGCCTGTGCGATAGTCATTCGTGAAGTAATAAGCAGCTAAGCCGAATTGTGTATCCCGCTGCGAGTGCTGGTGCCATTTTACGTGTAATCATTGCGGAAGGGAAGTTCCATGGGGTAATAGCACCCACAACACCTACAGGGCATTGTCTGACAATCACATCTTTGTCAGGTGTATTGGCCGAAATAGTTCTGCCATACTTATCCGTTCCTACAATGATATTCTTCGTTAAGCTCAATATAAAAAGTAATGATATTTAACCTACTATCACTGAAAAGGTTTTTAAAACGAGAGGTACCAATATAGAAAAAAGTAATGATATAAAAATAAAAAAGTTGTTACTGTTTTAAGGTACTTTGTAATTCAAAGAGACAAGCAGAAGGGGGTAAGAAAGGCTTCTTTTTGAGGTGTGTATATAAGAATGGAAGCGGACCAACCGAAGTCGATCCACTGCTTCCACATCATGTTATGAATGTAACACATGATGAACAGTGGCAATGAACACATCTTTAGAATAAAAATGTCGTTTAGCGCCTTTTGGAAAGAAAGGCACTATTGAGCCCTCCTCTATCCACTTTTCTAAAAGGGTTAAAGGAAAGCCAGCCTCCACCAATTCGTCTTCATCAGTAATCAGCTGATCCCAAGCAAAATTAATATCTCTAAGATCTACCTTACTTTCTGAAGTCAAATATTGTTCCAACATATCACCCTTTCTTCTCATAGTGTTTATGGATAGAGGGCGTCAGCTGGAAGAGACCTGCAGTGCACTAACTCTCCATAATACGATACCCGTTGTTATTAATTTTAAATTCAAAACAAAAAAATAAGTGAAATCAATACAGTGTTATTATATTGTTCAGTGCTTTAAGAAAGAATGGTTTTGTTTTGGAGTTGAATGTAATGACTTCGTATGCCGAGAGCATATAAAATATGAGATAATATACTTCAATCTTATTTGGGAGCAGGTGACAGACATGAGAATCGGAACCATATCAGATTTACATATAGATCGGCCATCAGATTATACTGAAGATGAATATGCAAAACATTTAGCATTGCTGGTGCAGCAAGAAAACTTGGATATGTTGATAATTGCGGGCGATATTTCTAATCACTATCAAAAGTCATATGCGTTTGTAAAACAGATGAAGGCTTTGACAGGGGTAGATATTCGCTTTATTCCGGGTAATCATGATTATTGGTCGCCTGAAGGGCAGTCTACCAAGGATATTCATACATTCTTCTTAAACCAGCCTGAACAGTTGATGGGACGTCCTTATATCATTAATGATGAATGGGCAATTGTAGGCAACAGCGGCTGGTATGATTATAGTTATGCGAATCCTAAATATTCATTAGAACATTTGGAGCGCCGCCGTTTTAAAGGTGCCACTTGGCAAGATAAAGTTCATGTGGATTGGGGAATGTCTGATATTGAAGTATTGCGCAAAGCGGCAGAATTAGCTGAAAAAGATCTGCGCCAAGTAGGTCGTCGCAATATCATTTTAGTCACACATGTAGTGACAGACCCGAGTTTTAAAGTCCCTATGCCGCATCTAATCTTTGATTATTTCAATGCTTATATCGGCACTTCTGACTTTGAACCCTTCTATCAACGTTATCCGATTCACTATAGTTTGATGGGGCATGTTCATTTTCGAGGTGAAATATCGAAAAACGGGGTACAATACAAATGTGTATCTTTAGGTTATTTTAGAGAATGGCGTTCAAAAGATATAGATAAAGAAATCCGTCATGCTTTGAAAATTATAGAAATATAGAGGAGCAGAATCATGGAGGATCTCTTAAGCTTTGCTTGGAATATATTAATTATTGCTTTCTTTGTGCCATATTTTCTCATTGCGGTCGGCGGAATGGGTGTTTGTATCGTGAAGTTAACAAAAATGTATCAAGCACGCTTCAGCCGTATCTTTGAAAAGTATGACAATCAAGGAAGTTTGTACTATTCAATTTTAGTCATTTCGATTGGTTTAGCATTCATCTCATTTATTTTACCGTTTTATTTAGCGGCACAATTTTTAGGTAATGCCTTATTGTTTATATTTTTCCTAGTCGGTCTCTACTTTATCTTTAAAAGGTACAAGAAGCGAAAGCAGTCTTAGCTTTTTGTGCCTTTTTGTTGTACATTTTACTGAAACAAAGTTGTAAGTTTAATCTATTTCAGTGTGGGAAAATCACAACCATGTCTTTCAATCATACATAGAAATACGTCATTTTTTGTGTTAAATATTTCAATTTGATGATAAAACTTTAACACACTTGCCTCAAAAAGGTGTCGTTTATCCTATCTTCACAATGCTTACAACTTAGTAATAGTCCGGTAATTATATTACATGCAAAATACATTTGTTTACAAAATAGTTGTACGTCTTTATTTAGTGAACAACCCGTGTTACCTTTACTCTTGTAATTTTGATTTATCGAAAAAAATTCTAAGGACGGGAGTTAGTTTACATTATGAATAAATTAGTCACAGCTACTATTGTAGGTTTGGGAGTTTCATCAGTAGGATTCATCAGCCATCACGCAGATGCGGCTGAAAATAATCAAGCAGCACCAGCACAAGCGCAATCACAAGCACAAACGCAAACACAGCAAACAGCAGATCAAACTAAAGGTTATTCATATGGCTCATACTTCACGAAAGATGCACAAGGCAATTACCACCACACATTGGATGGCAATTGGGACCAATCAATGTTCGACAATAAAGAATATCAATTTACATTAACTGATTCAGAGGGTGCAACACACTATTTCTACTTCCCTCAAAGTTTATTAAACCCTAACTATCAGCAAGACGATAATAACTATTCAGCAAATGTATCAAGCGAAGATGTACAAAAGAATGGTTATGACGCGAACCAAGCACCTTCATCAGAAGATATCGCAAATAATCCAAACAAAGCATCTGAAAACCAAAATGCTTCAAATACACAATATGAAAACACATATAACCAAAATCAAGGACAAACAAACGCACCTGAACAAAATGCGACAGCAAACAACGGACAAAATGTTCAAGCAGCACAAGCACCAGCATCTCAAAGCAATTCTGGTCAAGCGAATGTCGCACAAACTTCAGCACCGCAAGCAAATACTGGCGGTTCTACACAAGGTTCTGACCAAGCGCAGCAAACATCAGGCGACAGTGCACCAAGCACATCAGCTGACGGTGCAACTGCAGATGATGCAAGCTGGTTAACAAAACACCCTAAAATCCAACCGTATGGTCAATACCACGGCGGCGGTGCACACTACGGTGTAGACTATGGTATGCCTGAAAACACACCAGTTTACTCATTAACAGACGGTACAGTAACACAAGCTGGCTGGAGTAACTACGGCGGCGGCAACCAAGTTACAATCCAAGAGAAAAACAGCGACAATTACCAATGGTATATGCACATGAATAAATTAAATGTTCAAGAAGGTCAAGATGTGAGTGCCGGCGATCAAATCGGTTTATCTGGCAACACTGGTAATTCAACTGCACCACACTTACACTTCCAACGCATGCAAGGTGGCGTAGGTAACCAATACAGTGTAAACCCAGACAGCTACATCAACAGCCAAGCATAAGACAAGCTATAATTATCATTATTTAATACGTTATCTCTGGTAAAAGTTCTGGAGATAACGTATTTTTTTATATTTTTAAGCGCAAAACCCGCTTTTATTAATTTGAATATTCCGGAAACTTAATAGGTGTGATACAATATATCTGATTGTAAGCGATTGCCGACAATTAAATCATAATTAAAGGGGACACATCATGAATTTAGCACTATTAGGATTTGTTATGATTATTGTTTTTATGGCATTGATCATGAGCAGGAAAATGTCAGCGCTGGTCGCATTAATTATTGTGCCAGTTGTATTCGGATTAGTTGGGGGATTTTATGACACTTTAGGAAAAGATATTATTAAAGGATTAACGACTGTTGCGCCGACAGGGATTATGCTGGTATTTGCGATTTTATACTTCGGCGTAATGATTGATGCGGGATTATTCAATCCGGTCATCAGCGTTATTATGAAAGGGGTTAAAGGCGACCCTGTTAAAATAACTATCGGTACAGTAGCGTTAGCATCCATTGTTGCTTTAGACGGAGACGGCACAACAACGTTTATTATTACCGTAACAGCTATGCTGCCGCTGTATAAGAAAATGGGTATGAATCCATACATATTATCAACTTTAGCATTATTATCAATCGGTGTGATGAATATGACACCTTGGGGCGGACCGACTGCACGTGGGATTTCAGCGCTGCAATTAACAACAGAAGAGGTCTTTACACCGTTGATTCCTGTCATGATTGCAGGGATTATCTTCGCATTTTGTGCTGCTTATGTCTTAGGAAAGAGAGAACGCAAGCGTGTAGGGATTAAAAATCATTTGTCTCTGACACTAGAAGAAATGCATGTTTCCAATGAAAAGGATGAAGATGAAATTGCATTGCTGCGACCAAAACTCACAATCGTGAATACGTTTCTGACATTCGCATTGTTAGTCGCGTTAATCACCGATTTCTTGCCGATTCCTGTACTTTTTATGCTCGGCTTTGCAATTGCGTTAATTATCAACTATCCAAAACTGCAAGTACAAGCTGATTTAGTGAAACGCCATGCAGGCAACATTTTAGCAGTAGTCAGTTTAGTGTTTGCGTCTGGTGTATTCACAGGTGTAATGAGCGGAACGAAAATGGTAGACCATATGGCAAGTGCACTTGTGCATATTGTTCCGGATGCAATGGGAAATCATTTTGCATTGCTGACTGCACTTTTGAGCATGCCTTTCACATACTTTATGGCAAATGATCCGTTCTACTATGGTATCTTGCCGATTCTTGCGGAATCTGCACAACAATTCGGAGTAACTAAAGCCATGATGGCCAGAGCCTCTATCTTAGGTCAGCCGGTACATGTATTAAGTCCGTTATATGCGGCAGGTTATTTACTTGTCGGTATGATTGGTATTGATTACGGTACAAACCAAAAAATGGTATTAAAATGGGCTGTCGGTTCTTCTTTATGCATGATTATTGTTGCGTGTATCATTGGTGTGCTGGCGTTTTAATCAACTCAATAAATCAAAATGTTTTACGTGAAACTTTAAACACTTCAGGAAACTGAGGTGTTTTTTTATGTGTCATTTGAAAATTTACAGTTTCTTAAAACTGTTATTGTAGAAAACTTTCTGAAAGTTGAATATAATTGAGTTGCAAAAGTTTTGTCGGGGGATAGAATATGAAGAAAATCTGTACAACATGTAAAAATAAATTGAACTCAAATGAAAAATATTGTACAAACTGCGGAACAGCGGCATCGCACAATCAATTTTCTCGTTCGGATATCTTGCATTATAAACAAGATAACAGCAACTTGAAGACATTCGTATGGTGCAGTGTACTCGTTGTGGTATTCTTAGCTCTGATTGCAGGCTTAATCTATTGGTTTTTCGTATTTTGTTCAAACCAGATCGGACAAGCACAGCCGAAAGCATCTGCTTTGCCGAAAACACATAAGGTTAATGTAGATGTGAACTCAGCGCAATTCAGCCAAGGTTATATGCATACACCTAATACAGAGGGTTATGAAGGATTTGAACTAGGCGAAACTAAAAATGGAATAGAGAAAGAATACGGCATCTCTGAAGGTACGAAGACAATTGATGGGAAGAAAGCAGAATTATACGGTGATATTGGTATCAGCTACAATAAGGACAATAAAGTCAATCATGTGTATGTGGTTCCGGATAAAATGACTAAAGATGCATTTACGGATTTCCACAACGCTCCAGATGAAATTTCGAACGGCATTTGGTATTACGATTTAGATAAGTCCAACGGTTTTACTATCAAAGCCTATACATCTAAGCACCACATAGAAGCCATCGAAAACATCACGCAAAGATAACAATAGAGAGAATAAATCAATCATATCAGCGCCTTGAACACAGAACAGTTCGAGGTGCTTTTATTATGACAGGTCAGACTTCCGTTTGTCTGAAGGAAGTGCGTAGGGTGTCTTAACCAAACTCTTTCTATCCCATTTACTCAATTAATTAATACATTCTATTTCGTACAAATGATTAATTAATTGTAAATTTAAAATAAACCATACTATTTAGATAAGTATTTTGGTAAACTAATTTATTGTATAGATGAATTGCATTAGGAAATTTGTAGTAAAGTGTGGGAAGTGTATGAAAAAGAAAATATACATAGTCATAGGGTTTGTGCTGATGAGTATTTTAACTTTTGCATCACCACTCTACGCAATCACACAACCCTTGCCGGAATTGAATCGAGACCACTTATTTATTCAAGATCATGCCCATCTGTTAAGTGATGATGAAATTAAAGAAATGAATGACTTGGGTAAAAAGCTTGAACGAGAAACAGGTATTGAAATGTTGATGGTTACTATGGAACAAGTAGAAGAACCTAGACGTGATTATGCGCTGCGTTTATTACGCGGATATGGTGTAGGGAAGAAAGACATTAATAACGGGATAGTGATATTTTTAACTTTAGATGAGAAAAATGGTGCATTAGACCGAGGGGTAGAAATTCAAATCGGCTATGGTTTGGAAGGCTATTTCACGGATGCCAGGGTGGGGGCTATTATAGATGATTATGGTCTTCAAGATTTTAAGAAAGGCAACTATAACACAGGTCTTAAGAATATTTATCGTGCCATGTATGATAAAAGCCAAACCGGCTATAAACATACTGATAAAAACGAACCGCTCTCTGATAGTATCGCGGCTAAATGGCATTTTTTAACACAGCGCAGTTCCAGTTTTTATTGGGGACGTATTAAAGAGTTGCTGCTGTTTTTCCTTTTGGGTATTCTTTATCCATTATTTGTAGGTATTTTAACTATAAAAGATGATGATGATCACAAAGGCGGCAAAAGCGGAGGCGGACGCCCATCTGATACGAACTATTATGGAGGCTTTGGAAGTATTGGTGATACAGGGACTTCAGCTGGTTATTCATCCGGTTCATCTGGCGGATTCTCTGGAGGCGGCGGCTTTGGCACGGTTCCGGCGGCGGAGGAGGTGCTGGCCGTGGTTTCTAAAAATATATTGAGAGTGCTCATGATCACGTTGGTGTTAGGGTTGGGAACAACGTATATCGCTAGCAGTGAAACAGAGTATAAACCATTACCGATGCTTAATGAAGACCATATTTATGTACAAGATAATGCACATATTTTGACTAGAGATCAAATTAATCATCTTCAAAAGCATTCAAGTGAAAATAGGTATAACTATGATTTGATGGTTGTGACAGAGAAAGATTTAGAAGGCAGCAAGCCTGAAAAATATGCTAAGCGTATTTATGAAGCTTATCAATTAGGTCTCTACCATTCTGGTGATTCTACCGAACCGATTAATGCTGCGGTTATTCTATTTAACGAAGCATCACCTGATTCGATCACAATTTATGCTGACCAGCAGCTTAAACATTATTTTACAAAGCGTAAAACCAAAGCACTGGTTAAGCAGACCGCTGAAGAAGCTTTCGAAAATAAACAATATGGTCAAGGTCTGGTAAGACTCTACGATAAAGTAGAAGAAGAAATACCTGTGGGCATTGATAAAGCTGAAGAAAAAGGTCATACACTTCCAAAGTTTGAATATCGAAATGAGCCGACAGCTTCTGAAAAGTTATCTGCTGCGTTTTGGGGCTTTATCAGAAATGGTACATGGTTCGGTGCTATTACGGGAACACTTATCCTGTTAACTTCTTTTTTATCAAGCGGAAAAGGAAAAGAAAAGGAAGAAAAACAAGATACACATTCAAGACTTAAGAGAATGCGAAAACTATCTAAGAAGCGTGCTAAGCTTAGAGAAAAGCGTAATGAAGAACGAAAAGAATCAGGTAAATTGCATGGCAGTGATAAAAAATACTCTAACTCCATGCGTAATTATAAATAATAATAACAAGCAAAAAGGTTCCACACAGCTTTTCATTAAGCCAGTGGAACCTTTTAATCTATATATTATCACCAAAGGGTGTTAAGCAAATTGTGATATTAATCTATTCAATCGTTTAATTATTTACGTCTGATACCAATTTGACGACCGAGTTCTTTAGGTTGTTCTAATCCTTCTTTATCTACAAGTTCAGCTTCTTTTTCAATATTTTGTGCGATGTCTTCAGGGAATGGGGCAGGACGTCCTGAATTGGTATCAATGCCCATCAACAATACTTCATATGTGGCACAGATATCTTCTGCTTGGTCATATAAAGTCATGAAGACATGAAGACGTTTCGCATCATGGTCAATAAGTTGTACGGCTACTGTTAAGTCTTCGCCTTTATTGACTTCTTTTTGGTACGTTTCATGATTTTCTAAAGTGAATACAGTGTATTGGCGGCGTTCGATTTCTGATTCGCTTAAACCAACGTGTCCCAGGTATGCATCTGTCGCATTACTGAATACGCGGTTGTATTCCGCATCATTCATGTGATTGTTATGATCTAGCCACTCGTCTTTGACTGTTGTTTGATAAGTGAATAAACGCGTCATAATTTAGACCTCCGTAGATTGAGGTTGGCGTTTTTTCATACCTGGTGTTTCAGTAGGCCAATATTCTTCTGCAAGTTTTTTCACTCTTACTAAGAATTCGTTACGTTTTTGGTCAAGTTCTGACATTGTGTAGCCTTGTGAACTTGTTTCGCAGCCTTCTACAACTGCATTGTATAAATCAGTAGTAAGTTCTGGTGCTACTAATTTTGTCCATGGTTTTTTCAATGCTGGACCGAATTGTTTTAACATATGACGCATACCGCCGTTGCCGCCTGCTAAATGGAATGTCATGAATGGACCATATTGTGCATAGCGTAAACCAGCTGCGTGTGTGAAGGCTTTATCAACTTCTTCAGTTGTCGCAATACCTTCGTTAACAATGTGTAATGATTCGCGCCATAATGCTTCCATCAGACGGTCAGCAATATGTCCTTCGATTTCATTACGGACATGAAGAACATCCATACCGATGTCTTCGTACATTTCTTCTGCTTTGACTACAATGTCTTCAGAAGTTTCTTTGCCTGGTACAATTTCAACTAAAGGCAAGATATATACAGGGTGGAATGGGTGAGCTACAACAAGGCGTTCTGGATGTTTTAAGCCTTCTTGCAGTTCAGTCGGCATAATCCCTGAAGTACTTGAACCGATAATTGCGTCAGGGCGTGCGTACGTATCGATTTCTTTCAGTACGCTTGCTTTGATTTCTTCTACTTCCGGCACGTTTTCTTGGATTAAGTCTGCATCTTTCACAGCTTCATCCAAATGCGGTGTGAAAGTAAGATTATCAATAGACGCATTTTCTGCTAGGCCCATTTCTTCTGCGTAAGGCCAATTTTGTTTGATTTGTGCCATCATTGCTTCTTGTGCGCCTTCGCCTGGATCAGTTGCGATCACTTCGTGACCGTGTGCTAACATACGTGTAATCCAGCCGCTGCCGATGACACCTGTTCCAACTACTGCAAATTTCATTTTACTGGTCTCCTTTAGGTTGTTTTAAGTTATATTTTTCACGTGCTTCTTGCGGTGTCATAGGTTCCATATCGATACCTTTTAAGATTTCAACCGCTTTTTCCACTAATTCTTCGTTTGTCGCTTTAACACCTTTTGATAAGTAGATGTTATCTTCTAAGCCGACACGTACGTTGCCGCCGCGTTTAGCTGCTTCTTCAACTGTAGGCAGCTGCATTTTACCGATACCGAATGCTGACCAATGCGCATTTTCTGGTAAACGTGTTTTGAAGTATTCGATTGTTTCTGCATCATTATCTGCACCCCATGGAATACCTAGGCAGAATTGATACATAGGTTCGCCTTCGATTAAACCTTCTGAAACTAATTGGTTCGCAAAACGGATATGTCCGCTATCGAAACATTCTAATTCAGGTTTAACACCTGCATCTTTGATTAATTGAGCTTGACGGCGCAACCAATCTGTCGGGCTGATATAAACCATATCTCCGAAGTTGACACTGCCGCAATCTAGTGTACAAATTTCTGGAAGTAGTTCGCCTACCGGCTCATGACGTTCATCTGGAGTTTGGATATCTGAACCCTCGCCTGCTTGGTAAGGGTTTTGCATATTCGGGATGAAGTCGCCGCCTCCGCCTGCAGTAATATTAATAACAATGTCTTCATCTGCTTCGCGGATTAAACGAACAGCTTCTCTATATAATTCTACGTCGTGACTTACGCCGCCTGTTTCTGGATCTCTTGCGTGAATATGTGCAACTGTTGCACCTGCACGTGCACATTTAATTGCAGAATCCGCAATTTCTTGAGGCGTTACGGGTACGTTTTTGTTTTTTTCTGTAGTATCGCCAGCACCTGTAATTGCTGCTGTAATCATAACTTTTTTCATTGACACGATTCCCTCCGAGTTTTTTATTTTTTTCGAGTGGTCATTTCTTCAACGTTGATTAGTGTACCAACTAGACGGTTTTATTTCAACCCTATTGCTTAAGAAAAATAAAAAAAGAAGGACTCTTTCTTTGAGAGCCCTTCATGACAAGGATTAAACCGATTTTTTTATTTTGAACTTAATGCTTTCAGACGATCTAAAACAGCTTCGCGCATCTCGTCATCGATAGATGTTAGACCGAAAATATCAGAAAGCCATAGACCATCGACAGCTAAACGATAAATTGTTGCGTCTACCGGATCTAAACCATCTGCTTGTATATGGTCTTGCCATTCTTGATAGGTTGCTTGCAGCGGCGCAAGCAAATTACGATCGTTGCCTTGTGCTGCTAAGATAGCTGAAGTTACAGCTTTGTTTTCTTTACGATGTTTGCGTGTCGCTTCGATAAATGCTTGAAGCCATTTGCCTTGCTGGTCTCCATCAACATAACTTCTGACATTCTCTCGATAGAGTTCATTCGCATGATCGACTAAACCTTGAATCAAAGCTTGTTTGTTATTGAAATGATATAATAATCCGCCTTTGCTGACTTCGGCACGCTGTGCCACTGCATCTAACGTTAAGGCACTCACACCTCGTTCATTAACTATATCGGCTGCTGCACGTAATAACATATCTCGTTTTTGATGCTTCGCCATAATTTCACCGCTTTCTATTTTGATGGGTCATTTACATGTCGTTATTATTTATTTTAGCTTACTTCGTCAGAGAGACAAGTTAAACCTAAAAGAGTAATTGGATAACTGCGAGGATAATGAGCAGACTGATAATCCATTTCTGTACAAAATTCGGCAGTTTGCGGCCGACCATTAAACCAATCGGTGCGAAACAGACACTGCCGATAATTAAGAACATCGCATTGCCTAAAGGTACATATCCTTGAACCAGTTTGACTAAAAAGGCACCGATAGAAGAAATGAAGGCTATGACTATACTGTTTGCGACTACCGTATTCATAGGCAATTTAAATAAAGCCAGTAAGACAGGAATGATAATGCATGCACCGCCGGCACCGACAATACCTGATACAACACCGATACATAATCCGACAATCATCAGTAAATAAGGATTGAAATGAATATTGGCTTCTGCACGAGGCTGGACTTTAATAACCATTAAGACTAAAGCGAGCAAAGCAATACAGATATACACACCATTGATGACAGGCGTAGTCAAAAGGTTGGTGAAGATTGCGCCGATTACACTGCCTGTAATCATACCGCCGCCCATATAAAAGACAAGAGAAGGATGAAATTCAGGTTTGCGTATCGCACTTAATGAACCGCTCAATGTACTGAATAGTACTTGGCTTGAAGTTAAACCGGATGCGATATATGCACTATACTCCGGTGTACCGAACAACGGCGGAAGCAATAATATAGCAGGATAGATAATGATCGCACCGCCGATACCTGCAAGTCCTGATATAAATCCGCCGAACACACCAATCAATAGCATTAACACTACATGAATTAAAGTCATCGCTGCCAACCTCTGCACACCATTTTCATCATACGCCTCCAACAATCTCTTCATTCTTACATAAATTCAAGTCATTATGCAGTAACAATTTAATTATAGAGTAAAAGGTCAAATCCGAACAAACGTGTCGACATTACACACACTGACCTTGAACCAAAAGAGAACTTACAATTCTGTCACTTCATGTCATATCAAATCACTACTTTTAAAAAAGATACTGGTAGTATAAGGCACAGGGTTGAAACACCAGCCCTTTAATTTTAAAGAGAAAAGTGTGAGGAGCAGAAAGATTTTGAAACAAATAACAAAAAGAATTGATGAGTTAGACTACTTACGAGGCTTTGCGCTGTTAGGTATTATTTTAGTGAATGTATACGCAATTATGCATGTCATCCCAGATTTTTCACAAGCAGATATTGCCTATCAAAAGTTTCTAGATATTTTTATTGAGAATAAGTTTTTTGCGATATTTACGTTCCTATTTGGTATAGGCTTTTATATTTTCATGAATCGCGCAGCACAAAAGAATAAACATCCATATATAGTCTATATACGACGTATAGTATTACTGGGAATTTTCGGTTATTTTCATATGCAATTGCAGCCAGGAGAAGCATTACTGATCTATGCGGTATTCGGCGTTATATTAATCCCATTCTATCGTTTCAATCGCTATTTCAACTTAGTATCAGGATTGCTGCTGCTTTTAGCCTGTGTTGTAATCGGAGATAAATTAATAATGGCGCTCGCGTATTTCATATTAGGTTTAGCAACGGCACAATTTCAACTCATTCATAAGTTTCAAACCTTGCGCAAACAATGGGCGCTGTTGACTGCACTCTTTTTCGCATTTGCGATAGGGGCGCTGATCACATTGGAATATTATTACGTACTGCCTAGCTTTGATTTATATAAAGCAGCCGGCGGTACACAATTGCAACAGTATCCAGAATTATGGAATGCATTCCACCATGCGATTGTCGCGACTTCTCCTTTATTGACGGGATTCTATGTACTATTCCTCCTGACTGTACTGAACACCCGAAAAGGCAGAAAACTCTTAAGCCCGCTTAAGTATTATGGACGGATGGCATTAACGAATTATATTGGACAGACTTTATTCCTTTATGCAGCAGGGCATTTGTTCTTCAGCCAAGGTATTCACTTAATACACACATTGATTTTATGTCTCATGATTTATTGCATCCAAATTGTCTTCAGTGTGGTTTGGCTGAAGTACTTCACACTTGGACCTTTAGAATATATTTGGAAACTTGGTACTTACCTTAAGCCAATACGATTAATAAAGAAATAAGCTGATTGAAAACACCTTGAATTGTAGCGGTTCAAGGTGTTTTTTTCGATTACTGGCTGATTTTAAAATACGGTCGGACGATTTGAACAATTTCATCAGTTTTATTGAGATAATCCACATCTTTTTTCATGGCTATTTCAATCATGATGCCTAACACTGCATTTGATAAGAAAGTAAGAATCGTCGAGGTAGAGATACATTGCTGTTGAAGATAGGCATGATTGAGGTAGCTTTGCATCATTTGAATGAGCGAAGTTTCAATTCGCTTTAAAAATAAACGAGAGATGGAGCTTTTATATAACAAGACAAATTTTTCATGATGCTCATAAATAAACTGAAACCCAATTTCTATATTTGCTTTGAAGCTGTGTTTTCCATAATCCGAAGTTGCTGCTTGAAAGTCAGTGATATAGTCTTCAATCAGCTGTTCAATCACTTCGAATTTGTTGCTGAAGTGGTCATAGAATGTACGTCTTCCTATTTGGCATGAATCACAAATGTCTGTAACTGATAGCTGTTCGATAGATTGATGTTTTAGTAGTTCTAATAACGTTTCTTTAATAGTTTTCTTAGTTTTCATTGAACGCGCGTCCATAATTCACCTCTTGCCGCACAGATTTCACACATATGTGCGATAAAAATAAGTGTTATCATTTTATTAATATCATCTTACGTGTTTTCTTTACTATACTCATATCAAATCAAGCTAATCAAGGAGGATGTTTAAAATGAAAGCAGCAGTTTGGTATGGGGAAAAGGACTTGCGCGTAGAAGAAAGAAAGCTTAAGGATTTAAAACCAGAAGATGTAAAGGTGAAGGTCGCATGGGCTGGAATATGTGGTTCTGATTTACACGCATATTTACATCCGGATGCAGTACCGATTGATCGCGAACGTACATTAGGGCATGAATTTTCAGGGATTATTGAAGAAGTCGGTTCAGAAGTTAAGGATTTAAAGCCTGGGGACCGAGTATGTATTTATCCGATGTTATTTAATGAACCTGATAATGCAATGACTGAACGTTTTATTACCTTAGATGCAGTCGGTGCACAAATGGATGGCGGTTTTGCGGAATATGCGGTTATGCCTAAAAAGGCAGTATTTAAAATTCCAGACAACTTGCCTTTAGATCTTGCAGCTATGGTAGAACCTGCGGCAGTGTCTTATCAAGGTGTTGAAGATGCAGGTGTAAAAACAGGGGACGATGTAGTTGTATATGGAGTAGGACCTATCGGTTTATTTGCAATTGCTGCCGCAAAAGCTAAGGGTGCAAAGCGTGTTATCGCAGTAGATATTAATGCAGCACGCTTAAAAATCGCTAGAGAAATGGGCGCCGATGAAATTATCAATTCAAGTGAAGTCGACCCAGTTCAACTTATTCATACAATGATACCTGACGGTGCGGATGTGACGATTGAAGCGGCAGGTGTAGAAAGTGCATTTAAACAAGCGGCACATTCAACTAAAATCCGCGGTGTTATGATGATTGTCAGTTTCTATACGAACACATTAGATATCAGTATCCCGGAGAGTATTTTATTTACAGGAATTCAAGTGATGGGATCAGTCGGCTATACAAAGGAAACGTATGATAATGTTATTGATGCACTCGCAAGCAGACAGTTAGCAGCAGAACCGATGATGACACATCGTACTACTTTAGAACACATTACAGAGGACGGAATTGAATTGCTTTTAAATGACCCGACACAAGCTAAAGTATTGATAAGTATAAGCGGTATAAAATAATAAATGTCATAAGAAACAAAAATGCCAAGTCTTCAAATTGATTGAACGACTTGGCATTTAAGCTATGAGTTGGATTATCGCAAAGATAATTAAAATACCGATAATCCACTTTTGAGCACTATTCGGCAATCTCTTTCCAATCATTAAACCAATCGGTGCGAAGATAATACTGCCTATCATCATAGGTATCACACTCTCAATAGGAATATAACCTTGAACGAATTTGATAATGAAAGATCCAATTGAAGAGATAAATGCAATGACAATACTATTTGTCACTACGGTATTCATTGGTAGTTTAAAGATAACCAGTAAAACCGGAATAATAATAAACGCACCTCCAGCACCTACAATGCCGGAAATCAATCCAATCACTAATCCAAACACTATTAATAAACTGCGATTTAAGTGCGGCTTTTCTTGTTTAGGCTTCGCTTTAATGATGAGTAAGACCAAAGCAAGCAAAGCTACAAAAATATAGACGCTATTTACAAAAGCTGCATTGAATAAGTTTGCTGACAAAGCTCCGATGGTACTACCTGCTAACATACTGACACCCATAAAACTAATCAATTGTGCATTGAATTCAGAACTGTTCTTTGCTTTCCATGAGCCGCTCATCGTACTAAAGAAGACTTGACTAGACGCTAGACCTGATGCGAGATAAGGCGTATAACTTTCCATCCCGAATAGGGGTGGTAGTATTAATACAGCAGGATAAATAATAATAGCGCCTCCTCTACCTGCAATACCAGCCAACAGGCCTCCAAATCCTCCGATTAGCAGCATCACAATAACGAGAGTAAAGAACGCCATTACTTACTTTTCACTAACAAATTAATCGCTTCTTCAATCATCTCTTGAGAATCTTCGTTGTTATCTTCAGCTAGTTTGACACATTCTACTAAATTTTCGCTTAATACAATTGCCATCAACCGCTATCTAAAATGAATATGTTCGGTTTAGGCAATATTATGATGCGTTACATCATGAAAAAGAAAAATGTGGCGACCTTGCCATCGTTGATAGATCAAGCGATAGAACAAGATATTCAATTGATAGCGTGCACAATGAGCATGGATGTCATGGGCATTGAAAAAGAAGAATTACGTGACGAAGTGTCATACGGCGGTGTAGGCAGCTATATCGGTGACACACAAAACGCAAGCCATAACTTATTTATCTAAAGAGAGACAAAACACAAATAAGTAAAGGAGTTTTAGAATGTTTTTCAAACAATTTTACGATAATCAATTATCACAAGCATCATATTTAATCGGCTGTCAACGTACGGGAGAAGCGATGGTGATTGACCCGATTAGAGATTTATCAAAATATCTAGAAGTCGCAAGTCAAGAAGGATTCACTATCACAAAAGCAGCAGAAACACATATTCACGCAGACTTTGCGTCAGGCATTCGAGATGCCGCAAGTCGTTTAAATGCGGAAATTTATGTTTCTGAAGAAGGTGATGAAACATTAGGCTATCGCAACATGCCTAAACAGACGCATTTTGTAAAAGACCAATCAATCATCCAAGTCGGTAATATTGAATTGAAAGTATTGCATACGCCAGGGCATACCCCGGAGAGTATCAGCTTTTTGCTGATGGATAAAGGCGGCAGTTCAGAGGTGCCTATGGGGCTGTTTACAGGAGACTTTATTTTCGTTGGTGACATCGGTCGCCCGGATTTATTAGAAAAATCAGTACAAGTTGAGGGTTCTACTGAAAAAGGGGCTAAACAAATGTATGCGTCTATTCAATCAGTAAGTGAATTACCAGACTATATCCAAATCTGGCCAAGTCATGGTGCAGGCAGTCCTTGTGGTAAATCACTAGGTGCTGTCCCAACATCTACACTCGGTTATGAACGTGTAAACAACTGGGCATTCAATGTGAATGATAAAGAAGCATTTGTGAAACAACTCACTTCAGAACAACCTGATCCACCACATCATTTTGGTCATATGAAATATATCAACCAAATGGGAACAGACGTATATACACCATATGATGTGTATCCAAGTCTTGACTCAGACCGTCTCGCATTCGACGTACGTTCACGCTCAGCGTATCATGGTGGTCATGAATACGGCACAATCAATATTCCATTCGATAAAGGTTTCATTAACCAAATTGGTTGGTATCTTGACTACGACAAAGACATCGATTTAATCGGTGACCGCGACTTAGTACAACAAGCGGCTTACCAACTTCAATTAATCGGTTATGATCGTGTCGCAGGTTATCGATTACCGAAATATGATGTCATGACACCTTCTGTACACAGTGCAGACATGACAGGTAAAGAAGAAAATGTATTAGACGTACGTACAAATGATGAATGGGATGCAGTTCATCTTGACCAAGCGAAACACATCAAACACGGTAAATTACTAGATGCTGATGTTCCATTTGATAAAGATGCGCCAATCTATGTACATTGCCAATCAGGTGTACGTAGTTCAATTGCAGTCGGTATTTTAGAAAATAAAGGCTTCACAAATGTGATCAACGTAAGAGAAGGTTACCAAGCAATTCCTGATTCTCTTAAAAATAAGTAATCATTAATAGGTAAAATCTAGTCTAACCGAGCACTCGTTTAAGGTTGTTCGGTTTTTTCGTTGTTTTGACAGAGATAAAAGAGACTTGTAAGATAGATTAAAGTAAATAATGAAGAAAGAGTGAAGATTATGTCTCAAAAACGCAACGATTTATTAGCAGTCGCAGAACAATTGTTTTATGAATATGGATTCAACGGTGTCGGATTGAAACAGATTATTCAAGAAGCGAACGTTGCGACAATGACATTGTATAATCACTTTGATTCAAAAGAGAAGTTGGTAGAAGCGGTTTTAAAACAACGTGAAGCGCGCTATTGGGAATATTTAGATGAGTATACAAAAACTAAACAAGTACAACCTCTAACCTGTATTGTGAAAGCTCATTGTAAGTGGCTGAAAGATTATTCTTATAAAGGTGATATGTTCTTAAGAGCGATTGAAGATTACGCTGAAAGTAATCAAGACATTGTTTCTATTGCTAGAGGACATAAACAACGTTTATTAGATTATTTAGAGCACCTCACTGCAGAACAAGGATTAGAAGATCAAGAAGCATTAGCGATTCAATATGCATTACTATTAGAAGGCACAACTTCTATGACCGCATTAGTCGGTGTGGATAAAGCAACAGATCACGCATTACGTATTGCGGAGATGTATTTAAGGGAAGCAGCATACAAATAGAATTTAAAAAGATAAGACTTCAGTATTTAAAAAATGCTGATTTTCTTTTACACTAAAGTAGAATGAACGTTATATCCAAAAGGAGAGAAGTTTATGAGGTTTTCTAAGCTGATTATACCTGGTATTTTAATGATAGCTGTGACATATGGACTGGGTCGGTTCAGCTTTGGTTTGTTTTTACCAGATATTTCAAAAGATTTAAGTCTGACACCGACACAGGCTGGTTTAATTTCATCACTGTTCTATTTATCTTATTGTTTTTCCATTATCTTTGCGACATTTAAAACTGATAAAGTCGGGCCGAAAAATATGATTATGGCCGCAGGTTTATCAGTATTAATCGGACTTATTTTAATTGGTATCTCACCTAATTTAATGATTCTTGCCTTAGGTGTGTTATTTGCGGGTGCTAGTACAGGATTCGTCTCACCGCCTTATGGTTATGTGATTTCATTATGGATTAAATTAGAGGAACAAAGTAAAGCGAACACTTGGATTAACTCAGGTACAAGTATTGGTTTGATGCTTGCTGGAGTCACTGCAATGATCGCATTTTTAGATTGGAGAACGATGTATCTCTCCTATGCAGTACTCGCGCTTATTATGTTGATGTGGAACTTTATAATTATTCCAAGTTTAAATCAACCTCTTGAAATTTATACAGGTTCATTTAATTTATTAGATGTTAAAAATGGCAGTCGTATTGCTTTAGCTTCTACCTTGCTAGGTATTGCGACTGCACCATTTTGGACATTCTCTAAATCTTTCGTTCAAGCCACAGATCTTTATACAAACTTTCAACTCTCTATTTTCTGGATTTTAATTGGGGTCTTCGGCATTATTGGAGGTGTTTCAGGCAACATCATTGAGCAAAAAGGCATACGTTTTGCTTATAATTTAGGTGTGATTGCGATTTCTGCCGCATCCATTTTACTCGCACTTGCGCAGTTGTTATGGATTACACCTTTTATTGCCTCTTCTTTATTTGGCATTAGCTATATTTTCTTAACAGGTGTACTAATGGTTTGGGGCATTCGTGTCTATGTTAGAAATGCGTCAATCGGTATCGGCATTCCTTTCTTACTCCTGGCAGTCGGACAAGTAATCGGTTCTATCCTAGCAGGACCACTAATAGTTTTCCTAAACTACAAAGCAACCTTTGTTGTATTTGGTTTAATCAGTTTAAGCGCGCTATGGATTTATCCTAAATTTAAACTCAAAGATAACCCAGTGCCAGAAGCAGAATACAGTAAATTGCAAGAAGATAATAAACATGTGTTGAAAGATTTTGAGGAAGAATAAAAAAAGAGAGTCGTGCTTATATGTTAGGTGTATGCATATATACTATGATAATTATTTGCTTTTCAATTAAAGTTTGGTGTAAATATGAGTAATCTAAAAACCTGAAAGCAGTGATATAAGCTAAATCGTATATTTTAAAGGAGCTGTTATAAAATTAAAAAACAAGTGTTTTGTAGTGTTATTATAAGCTGAAAATTTTAAAAATGAGAATTGATGATTTTGATTGATATCATAGGCTTGGGTACTTAAGGCATCAAACTACTGTATATAATAGCCGAACATAAAATAATATGGGAGAATAAATGACTGTTCTTGTTTGATTAACTTGATTAATAAACATATGTTGATTTTAGAATGAAAATTTCAAAGCATAAAGTGTAATCAACTTTTTAATTCTAATATTTAACATAATATGATATACTTTTCGAGAATAATTACACTTCAACCAAAATATCAAAGTTCAAAATATCTTAAAATGTTGAAGATAGTGAGATTTGAATTGCATCAATTTATAAGGGACACAGAAAATAGAATGGAGTCATTTTGAATCGATAAAATTGTTGAAGTTGTATAGGTTTAGACAAATGTTTACTATGGTTAGTTCGAAGAGTATTGGAAATCTATAAAGAAATCTAAATGAGTAAAAAAATAACAATTATTAAGGATTGATGCTAGATAAAAAATTTTGATTGAAAATAAATATATAAAAGAGGATGTCAGTAATTACTTAATAATAAAAAAAGGGTATAAGTATGAGTTTTAATACTGAAAACAGAACAATTAAGGATATATTTCAACGAGCAGCTGAATATAAAGTACCAAGATACCAAAGAACTTATGTATGGAAAGTAAATAATTGGTCAGAGCTTTTAACAGATGTTACTTTTACAATTAACACAGATTCTGACGCTAATTGGTCTCACTTTCTTGGAACAATAGTTTTAAATGATAAAAATAAAAATTTGGGAACAGCTAAGGATCCAGGGGTGGATTATTATGAGATTATTGATGGTCAACAACGTTTGACTACAATCTTTATTATTTTTGCAGTTATTGTAAAACACTTAAATGATATGGATAATGAAGAAGCTGAAAACCGTGCTAAATTTATAAAAAATACTTATTTAACAACTTTAAAATCGACTAATGAAACAATTTCTAAAATTAACAATCCAGATTTTCATTCGTCACTCCTTTCAATCTTAGATTATATAAGCAAAGACTCAAAAGTAAAGCTAGAAAAGAGCAACAACACTCTGTATCATGTTTTTAACTACTTTGATGATTATATAAAAGAGAAAAGCTTTGAAGAAACAGACATGTTTTTAAACCAACTACTAAAGATTAATATTGTCGAAATTGTATCTGGAGAAGAAGAGGAAATTTATAACATTTTCGAAGTGTTAAATGCTAGGGGACAAAAGTTGAAACAAATGGAGTTACTAAAGAATCATATAATGAAATATGTCCAGCCTAGAACGGATGATTTTATTGATCACTCAAAAAACAAGTGGAATGATTTAATAGAAATCACCAAAAATTTATCGGATATTGACAGTTTGATTAATCATTTTTCAAAATGCTATATAAAAAAAGGGCAGAAAATATAAACTCTGTATACAAATTAATAAAAGAAGAAGTTAGCATAGATAAACTTTCTGGTCTGTTAGATGATTTACATGAATTTGCAAAATCTTATATGGAAGTTAATAAGGTAGAAAAATCTAATACGGCAGTTGAATATTTTAATATCAAAAGAAATCAACAGATTCGTTCTCTTTTAGCAACAATAAATCTTCTGAAGAATATAATAGATACAAAAAGTTATTGGAAGAGGTTGAAAAGTAAAATTAAAACCTGTATAAAACCTAAAATAATGAAAAAGAAACTAAGAGAGCCCTCAATGCACTGAGGCTCTCTTTTACATTTATTCAACTATATTTTAATCATTATAAGAATCACTAGTAGAGGTTAGAAGGTTGGTCCTTTGGTTATTTCGATACGCCAGTCATTTCCTGTGCCAATATGATAGAGTTTAGAAAATGAATTTTGGTTGACCGCAACGCCTATATTAACGAGTGAGTTAATGTAAACTAGAGGTTCACCAATGTTGACGTCCGCAAAAGAACGTACGAATTTCATGATGTTTTGATAGACTTTGTTTTCACGGTTATAAATGGTCACAATCAGGTTATCTCCATGGTGTATATCATTCTCTTTAAAGTAAGAAAGTGGAATGTTGGTCCATAGAGAGCCGAAGCGGATATCTAAGACATCAATATAACCGATGAGTGTATCGCCTTCTTGTCTAGAATCGTTGATTGGAAGCTGTTTGATTGAGTCTAAATCAATAGACTGGCCTAAATCTTCAAATTCAATTTGACCGGCAGCTAAGCGAGCGCCATTATAGGCATAAATATCACGACCATGGAAAGTATGACTTTCTTCAGAATGCGGTAAACGACTTTTGACTTCATCTATCGCAATGACTGATTAAATGCCTTCATAATGCAGTATATGTGTCAGTGAACCGTTATCTGGTGTAATGATATAGTGACCTGTTTTGGTCAAGCAAGCAATACTTCTGCGATCACTGCCTACACCAGGGTCAACGACAGAAACAAAGACTGTGCTTTTTGGCCAGTATTTCACAGTTTGGTAGAGACGATAGGAAGCCACCCAAATATCATAAGGTGGAATGTCATGTGTTAAATCACTGATGAAGATATTGTCACTGACCATACGTGCAACACCTTTCATTGCGCTGACTGCACCGTCTTCTATACCAAAATCTGATTGTAAAATTAAGTTGTTACTCATCTTTATTCTCTCCTCTAATGTGTGATTCTTCAGATGACGGACTTATTATTTAAAAAATCTGAAAACTTTAAACGTATGCCTATATTATGCCCTTTTCATATGAAAGTCAATCTCCTTTTAAAATACTAGGAATTCAATATAAAAATATGCTTAGTATTTAAATTTTCTCAGTTTTAAAACTGAGGAGGCGTTTAACTTTAATTGGTAATATTATTTTTAGTAGTACGTATAGGCTCAATAAAAAATCGATGAAAACACTTAAGGTTTTCACCGACTTTTTGTTTGAGACTTGATTTATTACTTGTTTTTAACTAGTTTACATATCGCCGATAGATAAATATTTCGTTTCTAAATATGGCTGAATACCTTCAATGCCGCCTTCTCTGCCATAACCACTTTCTTTCATACCGCCGAATGGGGCATGTGCAGCAGAAGGGCCGCCATCGTTCCATCCAATAACACCATAATCTAAATTATTATAGATGTAGAAACCAGTTTTATAATTATTAGTGAAGAAGTAAGCAGCTAAACCGAATTCAGTGTCATTCGCCATTTTGATTGCGTCATCTAAATCAGCATAAGCCATAACAGGCGCTACAGGACCAAATGTTTCTTTATGCATAATTTCCATATCTTGATTCGCATTTGAAATGACGACTGGTTTTAAGAAATTGCCGCCTAGTGATTCAATTTCATCCAATGAACGAGATAATTGTCCGCCTTTAGTTTCTGCATCTTTAATCTGATGAACGACTTTATCTACTCCATCTTGGTTGATTAACGGACCGACATCTACTCCTTTATCTAAACCGTTACCTACTTTTAATTCATGTACTTTTTGTATTAATTTATCTACATATGTATCGACAATATCCTCATGTACATAAATACGGTTGGCACAAATACATGTTTGACCGGCATTTCTGAATTTAGTTGCGATTGTTTGATCGACAGCATCATCAATATTTGCGTCTTTGTGCACAATTACGGGTGCTAGACCACCGAGTTTCATAGTGACATTCTTAACAGAACTAGCAGCGCCTTCAATCAATTTCTTGCCGACAGGTGTAGAACCTGTAAAGGTAATCTTTTGAATGATTGGACTTTCAGTAAAAATACGTCCAGCATCTTTACCAGATATAATAACGTATTGAATAACATCTTTTGGGATGCCTGCTTCATGTGCTAGTTCTACTAAACGGATTGTAGTCAGTGGTGTTTGTACCGCTGGTTTACATACAATCGTACAACCTGCAGCTAAAGCAGGTGCCATTTTACGAGTAATCATTGTGGCAGGGAAGTTCCAAGGTGTAATCGCACCGACAACTCCGACAGGGAAAGATTGAACAATGATCTTTTTTGAAGCGGAATTTGCTGGAATAGTACGTCCATATAGACGTTTTGCTTCTTCTGCATACCAATCAACGTAGGAACGTGCATAATCAACTTCACCTAGAGCTTCTTTTAAAGGTTTGCCGCCTTCTTTTGTAATCAGTTCAGCGAGTTCCTCTTTATGTTCATCAATTAATTTTGACCAAGCCCATAATTTCTCAGAACGTGTATGGGCATCTACTTCACGCCAAGATAGAAAGGCATCATGTGCTTTTTCTATTTGCTTATTCATTGTAGCTTCATCCGTATACTCAAGTGTTTCAATCACTTCATTCGTTGCTGGGTTCAAAACTTCTAATTTTGTCATTTTCTACCACCTTATTTTTCCTTTTTTGTACATAATATAAAATCGCTGCTATTCCATACCAAACAAAGACAATTAGCCATTCAGAAGGCCATATTAATGATGATGGCATTCCTGGTAAGTAAATAATGATGAACGATAAACTTAAAATAATTGCAATGACACCTATTGCTTTACCATTCTTGATTTTATAAGGTCGTTTTAAATCTGGTGCTGCTTTTCTTAACTTTAAGAAAGAGAGTGCAACCAATAAATAACCAATTACTACTCCAATACCCCCAGCGTCCACAATCCACACTATAGCGGGATAAAAATAATAGGGTGATTTATTTAGGCGCATTCCCCCAAACATTGCCACCAAGTTTAAGAATCAGTTATATGATTTTATCTAAACTGTTGAAAAGCAATAGAATTTGTAATTACTCTTCAGAAAAGCCATCAAATGATTAAAATAGAAGAATTCATATTCCAGTATAAATAAGTAAAGAAGCTATCAACTCAGAAAAGATGATAGCTTCTTCTTTGTTATTAAAAGAATTAGTAGTACCTCAATATTGCACTAAAACTTTTAAAAGTTATTTTATTTGTGATATTACATAGTCTTTAAAGCTTTCAGCGCTGTCTTTGTTGAAGTCGGTTAATTTAAATGTGCCGATTTCAAACGTTAAGTTCAATGTATCGTCTTCAAGTTCAATGGCTTTGATTTCATTATAAGCGATATTGCGGTAATAAAATTCTCCTGCCATATCTACATTTAAAATCAGACGTTCATTCGTTGCGACATACGCTGCTTCAAAGATTTTGATTTCACCATTCATCGGATAACCCATTTTACCTAAGACTGAAGCTTGCTGAGATTCAGTAGGGAACAGGTCATCAGGATTTACTTTATCTAAAATCATAAGCTACCTCGCTTAATTAGTATTACCTAGGAAATAACAGGTTTAGTCTTCAGCGTTTAAATCGATGCTGTTGATATCGATACCCATTGCTTTTGCGACACCTTTACCATAGTCAGGATCTGCTTTATAGCAATGACGGATATGACGTTCTTTGACTTCTAAAGTGACACCGTCCATTTCGTTAGCAGTGTTTTGGAAGATATGTTCTTGTTGTTCTGGTGTTTGTAAACGGAATAATTTACCAGGTTGTTCGAAGTAGTTGTCGTCATCTTCACGGAAGTCGTATTCATATGCTGGGCCATCTACAACATCCATAGGTGGACGTTTATAGCCAGGTTGGCTTTCCATTGCGCCTGTGCTGTTAGGATAGTAGTGTGTGCTGCCGCCTTGGTTGCCGTCTAAGAAGCGGCCTTGTCCATCGCGTGCGAATGGACATAAGTTTTCAACACCGACACCTTTAGGTTGGTTGACTGGGATTTGCCAGTGGTTCACACCTAAACGGTAACGTTGTGCATCTCCATAAGAGAATAAACGCCCTTGCAACATTTTATCTGGTGAGAAGTCGATACCAGGTACAATGTTAGTTGGTGCGAAAGCAGCTTGTTCTACATCCATGAAGTAGTTGTCAGGGTTGCGGTTTAATTCGAATTCACCCACTTCGATTAATGGATATTCATCTTTAAACCAAACTTTTGTTAAGTCGAACGGATTGTCTTTATGATTGCGTGCTTGTTCTTCTGTCATCACTTGGATGTACATTTTCCATTTAGGGAAGTTACCTTCTTCAATCGCTTCGAATAAGTCGCGTTGTGAAGATTCGCGGTCTTTCGCAATCACTTGTTCTGCTTCTTCAGGTGAGAAGTTTTTAATGCCTTGTTGTGTACGGAAGTGGAATTTCACCCAAACACGTTCGTTATCTTTATTTAATAAAGAATAAGTATGAGAACCAAAACCATGCATATGTCTGAAGCCTCTTGGAATACCGCGGTCAGACATTAAGATAGTTACTTGATGTAAAGCTTCTGGTAATGAAGTCCAGAAATCCCAGTTGTTTTGTGCACTGCGCATGTTTGTACGCGGATCACGTTTAACAGCGTGGTTTAAACTTGGGAATAATTTAGGGTCTCTGAAGAAGAAGACAGGTGTATTGTTACCTACAAGGTCCCAGTTGCCTTCATCTGTATAGAATTTTAATGCGAAACCTCGGATATCACGTTCAGCATCAGCGGCACCGCGTTCACCTGCTACAGTAGAGAAACGTGCAAACATCGGTGTTTGTTTACCGACTTCTGCGAAGATACTTGCATCTGTATATTGTGTAATGTCATGGGTTACTGTGAAAGTACCGAAAGCACCTGAACCTTTAGCGTGCATACGGCGTTCTGGAATTACTTCACGATCAAAGTGAGATAATAGTTCTAAGAAATAAACGTCTTGCATTAATAATGGACCACGTCGCCCGGCAGTTGCTGAGTTTTCACGGTCTCCTACGGGATGGCCGAATAAGCCTGTCAGTTTCGACTTGTCTTTACTCATGTTCAACACTCCTTATTTATAATAATTCTAATCTGATTGTACCATGTTAAATAAGATTGAGTAATTGAATCGGCTCAATACTTTGAATATTTTAACAACTAATTTTGAAAGGTTTGTGAATTCTCAACAAAATACATATAAAATTAATAAAAAGGGGTAAAATATAAATGAAGAGAATATACGAGGAGGGTTTTAAAATGACTTATAACTTTGAAGACCAAGGCAAAAAACCAGTTGTAGATAATATTGAAGGTATGACACTAGAAAATGAAAATTATCGTACTACAATTTGGACAGGCTCTAACATTCAAGTGACATTAATGACTATTCAACCCGGAGATGACATCGGTTTAGAAATCCACCACGGAATCGAACAATTCTTACGTATTGAACAAGGTAAAGGCTTATGCCAAATGGGACCAAAAGAAGACGATTTAAACTTTGAAAAAGAAGTAGGTCCAGACGATGCAATCTTTGTACCTGCAGATACATGGCACAACGTTACTAATAAAGGCGACGAACCATTAAAATTATATTCTATCTACGGCGGACCAGATCATAAATTCGGCACAGTGCATAAAACACATGAAGATGCAGAAAATGATCCGAACGAACATTAATCAAATTCAATAGCTAAATAATAAACACAGAACACTTCACTATGCTAGCAATAGTATAATGGAGTGTTTTTACATTCAAAGCAAAAGTGTAGGTATGTATTTGAACCTTAGAGCTAACCATGTTTTTATACATGATTGAACTAGTTTTCTAAAAGAATGTTGGTAGAGCTTGAGATGCTAAATCGCCCATTTAACAATTTTTTATTTCGTTAAGAGTTCATAGGTGCGTTGTTAATTAATCGACATATAAGAACGAAAAGTCAACACTTGGGGAATCTTTGCCAATATATTTTGTTATTTTGATAGGATATATTAGTAATTAAATTATTAGTAAAGGAGAAAGGTTGAAAAGAGAAAAGAATTTTTGGGCAAAGTAGTCTTAAGTACTGTTGTTCTAACTGGTACAGTTATCGCTCCTGTTTTAGAAAATAGTCACTTTGTAAAAGCTGAAGAACAACAAAAAGAGGAATTTGGCCAGTTGGAGAAAATTAATAGTTCTGAAGCTACTATAAAATTAAACAAAGGTTTTACATATGCTGTAAATGATAATGGAACGGCATCTATAACAAAAGTAGCAACTGGAGAAACTAAAAATCTTCCAAGTTCTGCTAAAGATATGAATGGAAAGAGTGTTACTTTGAGTTATATTAAATCTGATAAAGGCTTGAAGATGATGGTTATAGATGATAGTCAATCTGTTCAACTTTACGGTTGGAAAAAAGGGTTAAAATGCGGTTTAGGCACAGCTGGTGGTGCAGGGACTGTAGGTTTAGCTGGATTTGGAGTTGATGGTCCAGTGGGGGGCGGTTGTTGGAGCTGTTTCTGGTGGAATGAGTGGAGCAGCAGCATCTTGTTTTTAAGTTTAAGAGGTGATGAATTATGTTTAACAAACCTAAGATAGTTTACACGCCTACTTTTAATATTATTTTGATTATTGTAGGTATACTTGCTTTTTTATTGTTCAATTTTATTATTGAGACGAGTTTTATTATTAGTTTAATAATGCTGATTGTTCCTATAACAATCGCAGTGGTAAACCTAAAAAAATTTAGAGACACATAACAAAGGGGCTGTATTTATGTCCCAGCCCCTTTTCATACATAATTGCAGAAGTAGGATGAAATCTACTACTGCTAAAAAGATATATTACATTTTTTCGATATCATCAATTGGCGTATCTACTGCTTTACGTGCTCTGCGTACCGCATCTTCATCTGGTGCATTATATAGGCAGACACATTTTGACATGTCTTCGCATACATACGTACGTTGTAATTGAACTTCTGGTACTTCTTCATAGTGTACTGAGTTTTTTCTTTTACGCTCAAGGTACTGATCCATTGTAATACCTTCAGGGATATTCCAAGTAACTAAATAATCTACTTTTGCATCGCCTTTTTTGATTTCATCTAAATCCTTGTCTACCAAACGTACTTCTTTAATCGTTTGAGGGGAAATCGATGCACTTTTTAAATGTTGTGTTGCGGCCTTCTCATCATCAGCTTCTACAATGAAATAACCATGACTTAAATCTTCAGTTGCTTGTACTTCTACTAAAGTGGGCGCATTTGTTTGAGATAAATCTTTCACTTTGCTTTCTAACTCTTCTTTAGAATTGATAGGTGATAAATCAGTGGTTTCTAATAAATATAAAGAAATGAATATAACCTCCAAATTCGATATTGGATTCATAGTACAACAATTCTTATCAGAATACAAAGAATTGAACGGTGCAATTAAAATGAAGCTGTGATTTAGAATAATATAATTACATATATAGATAATGATTTAGGCAATACTAATGAATGCTTGCCAATCTAATTCATGTTCTACGTGAAACACATTTGGATTTTAATGTTCTAAACTGCAATAAGTTTGCTAGTATGAAAGTGAAGCGAATGAAATACGAGGAGCGAACGTGATGAAACAAAGTGTAATTCGATTAATGGGTACACGCATTACCTTGCAAATAGAACATCCAAAAGCTGAAGTGTTATTGTCACATGCTGAAGAAATGCTTAAAGATTATGAACGACGTTTCAGCGCAAATGACAATACATCCGATTTAATGTGTGTGAATCAAAATGCAGGGATTCAACCTGTCCAAGTAGATGAAGATTTATTCGAGTTGATTGAACAAGCGCTTGCGGTGAGTTTATCATCTAATTCAAAATTTAATTTAACAATTGGACCTTTGGTGAAGTTGTGGAAAATCGGCTTTAAAGATGCACAATTACCAAGTGACGCAGAGATTCAAGAACGTTTACAGAAAATCCAGCCTGAAAATGTTGAGCTTGATCATGAAGCACGTACAGTGTATTTAAAAATACCAGGTATGGAAATTGATTTAGGTGCGATTGCGAAAGGTTATTTCGCAGATCAATTAAAAGCATATTTTGTCTCTCAAGGGGTTCAAACCGGCATTATTGATTTAGGCGGGAATGTATTGACAATCGGCCACCCTTTAGACAAAGAGAAGTGGACAGTTGGCATACAGCAACCGGAATCGAAGCGCGGACAAATGATGGGCGTCATTGAAATAGAAGGGCAATCGGTAGTGACCTCTGGTATCTATGAACGCTATTTCTATAAAGACGGTAGACTCTATCATCATATATTAGATTCTAAAACAGGCTATCCAGCAGAAGGGGATATCGCAAGTATTACGATTGTATCTGATCAATCCATTGATGGTGAAATCTGGACGACTGTCTGTTTTGCAATGTCGATTCAACAAGCAATTGCGGTGTTGAATGAGATTCCCGGGATTGAAGCGGTAATCATCAGTAAAGAGAATGAAGTATTTAAGACACAACGAATGACACACCTAACGCTGTTTTAAATCATTATGCAGTCTGGCATATATTATAACTTTAATATCAGTTATACTATAAGAAAAGCAGAGAGAAGAAGTATGAATTTAAACAGGGGGTATATCGATGAATCAGTTAGTACAAAACACTTTATCGGCATGGGCATTAATTGAAACACTACAACCTGGTGAAGTCGAGGGCATAGATGATTACTTAAGTGAAACAATGTTTGAACAGCGTGAAAAGCAAAAGGTTATGCGTAAGTTTGAAACTTTTGAGCCGTTATGGGAAGCAGATAAATTTAAGTTGTCTGAACCACAAGCCGTAAAAGCACAATTACAATTTCAAATGTATCGTCATTGTTTTAGATTTGCGGAGATTGAAAAAGAACTTCAACAAATGTTCGATGAGGAAGAAGTCTACAATGAAAGTTCTAAAATTTGTTACGGCTATACGTTTATGGTAGATAATCAAGGTAAAGTATTGCTTGATACACTTTATGTTCCAATGCTTATGAGCGCGATGAAAAATATGACGAAGAACCCGAATGAACAAATAGAATCTGTTTACGGGGATCATTTTGAACGTTTCAAACATGAATGTGACGAGATATTGGGAGATAATGTGCTGACAGAAGTTAAGTTGAATCATATGGATAGAGTATATGAACAATATTTTGCACGCTATGAAACCCGATTTTCAGGCTTTTTTAAACATGCGACCGCTGTTAGAGTGGTTAAGCCTGGAGATCAAATGAATGAATTGAATAGCTTTTACTTAAGTGATATAGAACAAGCCAAACAAGCACCTAGTACAACACTTACTCATTACATTGAAGGTGTTGCAGATATGGATAAAATTGAAATTGATGAAAACAGAGAAGGTAATGAAGCTATCTTACAGCCAAAGTATTATCCAGATGGCAGATGGCCATCACTTGTTGAACATAGACTTTCACTGATGCAGCAAGTGGCTGTGAATCAAATTACCAGTGGTCACCAACATGTCAGCTCTGTCAATGGGCCTCCTGGAACAGGTAAAACTACATTACTAAAAGATATATTTGCCCATAACATTGTTGAAAGAGCTAAGGTATTAGCGGAATTATCTTCTCCTAGAAAAGCCTTTGAGGCAAGAAAAATTCATGAGACGGATGCTAGAAAAATGTATTTTTTAAAGGACTCCATTGCGCAATTCAAAATGGTGGTCGCATCTAGTAATAATGGTGCTGTAGAAAACATCACAAAAGATTTGCCTAAAATAGCAGAAGTGATTCGACAAGGCGAAGATTCTTCATTTATGGAATATGAGTTGGCTTATCAAAAAGAAGCCTCTAAATTAAAAGATTTCAGCAAAATTGCTGAAAATATAATTGAAGAACCTGCATGTTGACTGTTTTCAGCTGCGATGGGCAAAAGAATAAATATCGATGTAGCGATAAAACATGCTTTGAAGGATAACTCGAACAATTTAGTTCAATTGTTAAAAGAACAAGAAAAAGAGATGGATGTCTCTCGATCATGGGAAGAGGCTCAGAATAATTTTAAAGAGACTTTAGATAAAATTAAACAACTAAAAGCAGATATCGAAAAAGGTATACAGCTTAATCACAGCTATCAAGATGCCATTGCAACATCTAAGCAGCTACAAGCGAAAAAAGCACACCACCAACAGCTGCTTGAACAAATAGATGCTGAAACTGCTCAAAATAAAACCCATCTAGAAGAAACAGAAAATGAACTCCAAGAAAATAAAATGGAACAAGAACTTTTAAATCATACATTATCACAAGAAAAAAGCAACAAGTCAGCGTTAGATAAACTCGTAGGTTTTTTCAAAGGTGACACGAACCAAGATTCAAAAAATCCTGATCTAAGCGAAAGAGTCACAAAACTTATAGATGATAGAGATAGTCTTAAACAAAAGCAAAAAACATTTAAGCAACAGGCAATTGAGTTAGAAAAACAAAAGCAAAACAGCACATCAAATATTGCACAAATTAAAAAGCAAGAACAAGCCCAAGAAGATGCAATCCAACAGTATGAAACATTTAAAGCGCAACATAGCAGTGTGCAATTTTCTGATGATGCCTTTTGGGCGAAAGAGAATTATAAGGTTCGACAAGAAAAAGTGCTTAACACTTCAGATGAGCTGCAATTTTATCGAGGACTGTTGTTTATTCAAGCCATGGTGCTGCATAAATTAGTGCTGTTAGGTAATGTGAAATCAGTTCAAGCTGGACTTTGGGACTTTGAACGACGCTATGAATATATCAAGGATAAACCAGAAAAAGTACAAAATGCATGGAATGTATTGCACCTTGTATATCCAGTTATCAGTACGACCTTTGCGAGTTTTAGAAATATGTATCGTGACATGCCTAAAGACTTTATAGACTATCTATATATTGATGAAGCAGGACAAGCGGTACCTCAAGCTGCGGTTGGCGCAATGCAACGTGCACGACAGGTTGTGGCAGTGGGCGATCCGATTCAAATTGAGCCTGTAGTGACGCTTGATAACCATCTAATCGATTTAGTCCGTAAAGCGTATCAAGTGCCGGAACGATTAGTCAGTGCAGAAGCGTCTGTACAAAGCATTGCTGATAATGCCAATGTTTTCGGCTATTGGAAAGGAACAGATTCGGGTAATCCAACATGGATAGGCATTCC
Source organism: Staphylococcus sp. IVB6181 (assembly GCF_025561445.1). NCBI lineage: Bacteria > Bacillati > Bacillota > Bacilli > Caryophanales > Staphylococcaceae > Staphylococcus > Staphylococcus sp. IVB6181. The sequence goes on from NZ_CP095096.1 coordinate 142,317, forward strand.
ATTGTGGGTACATAGAAGATGTCTGAATCCTATGTTTGATATTAGTAATATCATTGCATATGAAGAAAAGATGGTACTTCCAGATTACATTAAGAAAAAGCCAGGACAAGCATCATGGCTTGATATCAAAGGTAAAGCAGGGCCAAAACAATTTGTTAAAGAACAAGGAGAAGCAGTGGTTAATTGTCTATTAAAAGACTGGAAAAAAGCTCTGCAAAATGGTGAATCTGCACCAAGTACGTATGTAATTTCACCGTTTACCAAAGTGAAAGATGAAATTAGAAAATCTGTACGCAATGCATTACAAATAGAAATTAATTTAGATAGAAAAGCAGCTAGTGAATGGGCGAAAAAATCAATTGGAACAGTGCATACATTCCAAGGTAAAGAAGCGGATAAGGTTTATTTTGTGACAGGAACGGACGACACGCAAAATGGTGCCATTAAATGGTCATGTCAAAAACCTAATTTGATTAATGTTGCTGTCACACGTGCTAAAAAGGAATTTGTGATTATCGGAGATAAGGAAAGAATAAGTAAACTAGAAAATTATGAAATTATTGCAGAACATGTAAATTAAACAATAGTGTATTAACGAAATTAAAAGCCAGACCCCAAATGTGAGGTCTGGCTTCATTTATAATGATGATTAATGACGTAAATCAATGACCATACGACCGTTGATTTTACCTTCTTCCATTTCTTTAAAGATATCTTGAACATCTTCCATTGGACGTGTTTGTGTTTTAGGAACAACTAAGCCTTCAGCACCGAATTGGAAAGCTTCTTTTAAGTCTTCGCGTGTTCCGACTAAAGAACCTACGACATGGATACCGTCTAAGACTAAACGAGTAATAGATAAGTCCATAGATTCTGTAGGTAAACCTACAGCAACAACAGTACCGCCGGCACGAACAGATTCAACAGCTGAATTGAAAGCTTGTTTTGCTACGGCTGTAACTACAGCAGCATGTGCACCGCCAACATGTTCTTGGATATATTTTTCTACGTTCACTTCTTTAGGGTTTAATGTGATATCAGCATCATATTTTTTCGCAAATTCTAATTGACTTTCATTGATGTCTACTGCGATGACTTTCGCATTAAATACTTTTTTCGCATATTGCAATGCTAAGTTGCCAAGTCCGCCTAAGCCGAATAATACTAACCATTCTCCAGCTTTGACACCTGATTCTTTAATTGCTTTATAAGTTGTAACACCAGCACATGTGATACTGCTGGCAGCTTCGCTTGATAAACCATCAGGAACTTTTACTGAATAATCTGCAGTGACGATACATTCTTGTGCCATACCGCCATCAACAGTATAGCCGGCATTTTTAACTTCACGGCATAATGTTTCACGACCAGTTGTACAGTATTCACAATGACCGCATCCTTCAAAGAACCATGCGACACTTGCACGGTCGCCTACTTTTAAACTTGTGACGCCTTCGGCTACTTCTTTCACGATACCAATACCTTCATGACCTAAAATTGTACCTGTTACATCACCGAAGTCTGCATGTGCGACGTGTAAATCAGTGTGACATACACCGCAACATTCCATATCTAATAAGGCTTCTCCATATTTCAAAGGGCGTAATGTTCTCTCAGTAACTTGGGGTTGATGATCTTTACCTACTACGATTGCTTTCATTTAGAAAACCTCCTTACTTAATCACTTTTATTATATATAGGTTGCAAGCAATGTAGTTGTAAGAAATAAGGCTAAATTAGCAACTTTCAATACAAGGTTAGAATAGATGTTTGGATGCAAAGGGAGTAAGTCAAAAGTAAATTTAAAGTGTGAAAAGGTACATGTATAAATTGAGGTGAAACGATGAATGGAATAAATTCATAGAATTGTAAAATTTGTTTGAATATTTATTTGTTAACGTTTTCACAAAGGGTGTTCTATGTTATACTCTCAGTGAAAGTAAAAGAAATGAAAAATTAAGAAAATAAAAAATGAATCACTTGATATTGGACAACTTTCTCATATGCGATGTATGAGAAAAAAATTTTAGGCTATCATGTGAAATAATTCACAAAAGGAGAAGTTGGCATGACAAAGTCTTTATTTGAGAAGGTTAAATTATCATCGGGAGCTGAGTTGGATAATAGAATTTTAATGGCGCCCATGACGATACAATCTGCTTACTTTGATGGATCGGTAACGGCTGAGATGGTTGATTATTATCAACATCGTTCCGGAAAAGTAGGGGCGATTATTGTTGAGAGTTGTTTCGTAATGGATAACGGACGCGGTTTCCCTGGCGCAATCGGTATTGATACAGATGAAAAGATTCCTGGGTTGAAACGTTTAGCAGATGCAATTCATGAGAAAGGTTCTAAAGCCATTTTGCAATTGTATCATGCAGGACGTATGGCAGATCCTAAAATCAACGGCGGAGCAACTCCGATTTCTGCAAGTCCTGTTGCGGCACTTCGTCCGAATGCGGCTGTACCGCGTGAAATGACACCGCTGCAAGTAGAAGATATGATTCATCAATTTGGAGAAGCGACAAGAAGAGCGATTGAAGCAGGTTATGATGGTGTTGAAATCCACGGTGCGAACACTTATCTCTTGCAGCAATTCTTCTCACCTCATAGTAACCGCAGAACAGATGAGTGGGGCGGAAGCAGAAAGAAACGTACACACTTCCCTATGGCGGTATTAAAAGAAGTTCAAAAAGCAGTGAAAGAAAATAATGCAGAAAACTTTATTATCGGTTATCGTTTCTCTCCTGAAGAATTAGAAGAACCTGGTATCCGTTTTGACGATACTATGTATCTGTTAAATACATTGGCAGAAGCACATCCAGATTACTTCCACATTTCTGCGAATAGCTATAAACGTACATCTATTGTAGATACAGCAGATAAAGAACCGCTTATCACTAAATATTTAAAATTACGCAGTGAAACATTAGCTGAAATTCCAATCATGGGTGTCGGCAGTATCGGACAACGTGAAGATGCGGAAGATGCATTAGCACTCGGCTATGATTTATTAAGTGTAGGTAAAGCTTATTTAGTAGAACCGCACTGGGCTGAAAAAGTTGAGAAGAATGAAAAAATCGAAGACTTTGTGGATATTCATGATCAGCGTACATTACACATTCCATCACCATTATGGAAAGTGATGGACTTCATGATTGTCGATAAAGAGGAAGAGCAACGTAAATATGAACGCTTAAAAGCACTTCAAAATAAAAAAGTTAAATATAAACCAGGTACGTATGAAGTCTTCGCAAAAGGTCATAATGCGAACTTGCCTATGAAAGTAGTCTTCTCTGAAGATAAAATCTTATCAATCGATGTGGATGACAGTAATGAGTCTGAAGGTATCGCAAATCCGGCGTTCGAACGTTTGCCAGATGAAATCATTAACGGCCAAACATTAAACGTAGATGTGATTTCAGGTGCGACAGTGACATGCGAAGGTGTAATTGAAGGTGTTGCTGAAGCGATTAAACAAGCAGGTGAAAACCCTGATGTCTTACGTGCACGTCCAAAACCAGTTGTAGAATGGTCTGACGAAACAATTGAAGAAACAACAGATGTTGTAGTCATCGGTACCGGCGGTGCAGGTTTAAGTGCTGCGGCTTCAGTATTAGAACAAGGCAAAGAAGTAATTATGCTTGAGAAATTCGCAGCTATCGGCGGTAATACGATTCGTACCGGCGGACAAGTCAACGCACCAGAACCATCATGGCAAAACCAATTCCCATCATTACATGGTGAACAAGAAACGTTAGAAGCGTTAATGAATCATGATGAAAATGATATTGAAGCAGAATATCTAGAAGATTTCCGTACATTGAAACAACAAATCAAGGATTATCTTGAAACTCAAAAAGAAGGACAAGATTACTTGTTCGACTCTATTGAATTACACCGTATTCAAACTTATTTAGGCGGCCGTCGTGCAGATAGAAACGGCAAAGTGATTACAGGCCGATATGATTTAGTCAAAACACTAACAGACAATGTTCTTGAATCAGTGAAATGGTTAACAGAAAAAGGTGTTCATTTCGATAGAACAATTGTAGATATGCCTGTCGGTGCTTTATGGCGACGCGGCCATAAACCGATGAAAGCTCAAGGCTTAGAATTCATTGAGTCATTAAGCGACTTTGTACGTAAGAATCATGGTCAAATTATGACTGAAACAACAGCAGATCGTCTGATTAAAGAAGACGGCAAAATTGTGGGTGTAGAAGCAACAAAACATAATGGAGCAAAAGTGAAAATCCACACACGTTATGGTGTTGTTATCGCCGCAGGCGGTTTCGGAGCGAATACGCAAATGATTCAACAATACAATACGTATTGGGATAATATTCCTGACGATATTAAAACAACAAACTCTCCAGCCATTACAGGTGACGGTATTAAGCTAGGTGTACAAGTCGGCGCTGACTTAGTCGGTATGGGCTTCTCTCAAATGATGCCGATTTCTGACCCTAAAACAGGCGCATTATTCACTGGATTAATTGTGACACCTTCAAACTTCGTCTTCGTCAATAAAGACGGCGATCGCTTCGTCAACGAGTTTGAAAGCCGTGATGTCTTGTCTAAAGCAGCACTTGATCAAAAAGACGGACTGTTCTACATCATTGCGGATGAAAATATTAAAGAACTTGCGATGAACACATCTCAAGATAAAATTGATAAAGAAATCGAAGAGAAAGTCCTTTATAAAGCAGATACGCTAGAAGATTTAGCGAAACAATTGAATATGGACCCAGAACACTTTGTACAAACGATTGAACGTTATAACGCATTCGTAGATAAAGGACATGATGATGACTTCAGCAAGAATGCCTTTGACCTTAAAATCGAACGTGCACCGTTCTATGCAACACCGCGTAAACCTGCGGTTCACCATACAATGGGCGGCTTGAAAATCGATACGACAGCACAAGTCATTGATATCGATGACCAACCAATCAAAGGCTTATACGCAGCTGGTGAAGTGGCAGGCGGTATCCATGCCGGCAACCGTTTAGGCGGCAACGCACTTGCGGATATCTTCACTTACGGACGCATTGCAGGACAAAGTATTATTAAAAACCACTAGGCGAGGAGGATACAACAATGGCATCAAAAAAGGAACAACAAGCATTTAAACCTGGAACTCAGCTGATCGTTGCGATTATATTATCCATCCTCACTTATTGGTTGTTCGCACAATCATTTCTAAACATTGTGCCGCATGTGCAAAAAGATTATCACATAGATATGACCGTAGTGAATATTGCGGTAAGCTTAACTTCACTCTTTACAGGGATATTTATTGTAGTTGCTGGCGGCTTAGCAGATAAGCTGGGCCGTGTAAAAATGACACGTATCGGGATTATCCTTAGTATCGTCGGATCCATCGCAGTAATCATTTCAAGTATCCCGGCACTCTTAATTATCGGTCGTGTTTTGCAAGGGTTGTCTGCGGCATGTTTAATGCCGGCAACCATTGCGATTATCAACCAGTTCTATCATGATGAGGAACGCCAAAAAGCATTGAGTTTCTGGTCATTCGGTTCATATGGCGGAACTGGAATCGCATCATTCTTTGCTGGTTTAGTAGCGACATTCTTCGGATGGAAATGGATCTTCGTATTATCTATCATTCTATCTTTAGTCGCACTGTACTTATTTAGAGGTGTACCTGAATCAAAAGAACCCGGCGCTAAAAATATCAAATTCGACGTTGTTGGAATTACCATCTTCTTGATTATGATGTTAAGTATCAACGTCGTAACAACACAAGGGACAAGAATGGGATGGTTAAACCCGATTACATTAACACTAGACGCAATCTTTGTAATTTCAGTGATTGTCTTCTACTTCTTTGAGAAACAAAAGCATCAACCGTTTATCGACTTTAGTGTCTTCTCAAATAAAACGTATATCGGGACAGTATCAGCGAACTTCTTATTAAACACAGTTATCGGATCACTTGCGCTGTTTAATATCTATGCACAAGCAGGGCTTGGCTTCTCAGGCTTAAAAGCAGGTTTCGTTACAATTACCTACTTAATCGGAAGTCTGTCTATGATTCGTATCGGAGAACGTTATTTACAACGTAAAGGACCAAGATTCCCTATGATGGCAGGACCTATCTCGATTGCGATTGGTATCTTATTAATTTCAACTGTATTCCTACCGGATATTGTATATATCATCGTGTCAGTGATTGGTTTCTTATTCATAGGTTTAGGACTTGGCTTCTTCGCAACACCGGTTCTCGATACAGCTTTAACAAGTGTACCTGCAGAAAAAGTAGGTGTGGCATCTGGTATTATCAAAATGTCATCCACACTTGGCGCAGCATTTGGTATCGCAATACTCACAACAGTGTACTCATCACTAGAACCTAACCATACACCCGCCTTTGCGGCAGGCGTAGCCTTTGTGGTAGGTGCAGCAGTCATGTTAAGTGCATTTATCGCATCGTTTGTGACGATACCAAAAGGAAAAAACAGATAAGACGAGTAGTTAACTTTGAAAAATTAAATAAAGTCTGAACAAGAAAAGAATTGTTAATCTGGTATAGGTTAGCAGTTCTTTTTGCGTTATGATAGAAACAACTGATTATTTTGTTTGGAACTTAATGTTAATTCTATAAAAATAAATATTAAATGGAGTGAGTAGATGGCAGAATTAACTTATGAAAATATTCATGATTTTTATCATAAACATAAAGGACAAGATAATGTAGAAGTGCTTCAGAGCATGTCACGCTTAGATTTAATCGGCTTTCTTGCGACATTTTACCAATTGAAAAATCAAGTCAAAGCTTTAGAAGATGAATATGAAGCTTTATTGATTGAAAATGAAGAACAAAAATCAATAATGGCATCAGATATTGAGCAAAAGTATCAACAAAGTAAGCAAGTTATATATGATGATTATGTAGAACAAAAACAAAAGGGAAGTTTTCTTCAATCTCATTTGAATCAAAATGGACTTTTAAAATCCTATTTATGGATAGCACTCATTAGTACAGTGATTACAACGATAGTAGGTTCTATCTTCATAAACTTTATCGTGGCGATGCTTGGAGGAAGACCTATATTGATGAAAGAAGCCTTTTTCCTTGTTGTGACAAGTTTAATTTATAGTTTTGTGATTAACTTGATACTCGTCATGACCCCATTAAAATCGAAACAGGATTGGCGTACCAAGCATCAAACAACGCTTTTGAGAGGGAGTTCGATTGTTTTAGCAGCAGTGCTTGCTTTCCTTCCGATGGTCGTCATTACAATAATAGGCGGTGAAGCTTCGGACATGATTAAGTCCTTTACACAAATTTTATTCATGTTTGTAATTGTGCCGCTATTTATTTTAAGTTGGCTATGCCACTATATATTAAGTCATATTGTACCTAAGCATAATGAAGGAGTAACACAGCGTTATTATAAAGAGGCAGCTAAACGCTATCCTGATAATCAGCTTCGAGAACAACTCACTGTCAATCAAAGCTTAGCACAATTAGATCAAGACTTTTATCAAACGCAACAAGATATTGAGACGAATCCTAAATTTAGTGAAAATCTACCTCAATTACAAGAAAAGCTAGACTTACTGTCTAACTTCATCCCAATTAAATTTCAATCTGATGAATTATTAGCTGAGTTAGTGGCACATTTAAGTGAAGGGTATGCGGAAAACTGGAAAGAGGCCATTAAAGAAGCAAGAAATGAATCACACCATAGAGAAATCAGCAGTTACTTAGCCTCTTTGCATGATACGCTCAATCGTTTCTACCAAGACTCCGTGCGTTACTATCAAAATTCTATGCGAAATCAGCAACAAATCAATCAAACGCTTCAAGGCACACAAGTCTTATTGTCAGAAGTCAATCAACAAGCAGCTGAAACCACTGACGCCATAAACCATTTACGTAACAAAATGGATAATAACCATCGTCAACAGCAAGCATTGATCCAGAACATTGACCAAGAAGTGATGCTTCTCACGTCAAATCGAAAAGTGCGTATATATTTAGTTTAACCAGCAATGTATTGATTAAAGTGCATTGCTGGTATTTTTTGTGTTCAATCTATATACCATGCATAAGAATGGGTAGTATGAAAGTAAAATACATTCAATAGGAGGGGTTCAATGTCTTGCACAACAGAGTTGTTGGAGGCTTTAGTAGAGTTTAATAGTGCGAATCAAGCTATGGCGAATAAGACAATCGATTTTTGCGAACAATGGCTGAAAGACAAAGGATTAGAAGCTGAAGTGCTAATCAATGAAGGGTATAAGATGCTGGTTTGTACAGTAGGTAAAGGTGAACAGAAGATAATTTTCAATGGACATGTGGATGTGGTAAGCGGTGAACCATATCAATTTCAGCCTGAAGTAAAGGATGACAAAATGTATGGACGCGGAACTGCAGATATGAAAGGCGGACTTTCTGCCATGATGGCAGCCATCACTGAGTTGAGTACATTAGACTTAGGCAATACCTCAGTTCAGCTGCATATTGTGTCTGATGAAGAAACCGGAGGTAACTTCTGTACTTCTTATTTAGTCGATAACGGTTATTTAGGCGACTTTGCGATTTGCGGTGAACCTACGCAATTAGGTGTAGGCTATAAAGCAAAAGGTGTTTTGCAAATGGATATGTTCTTTGAAGGCAAACCTGCACACGGCAGCAGGCCGTGGGAAGGTGACAATGCGATCATAAAAGCTTTTAAGACATATGAAGCTATAAAAGAACTGCCGTTCGCAAAAGTTTCGAGTGATTTATATGATGCCCCTTCAATCAATCTTGCTAAAATACTCGGCGGTGATGCTTATAATAAAGTACCGCAAAAGTGTGAGATGAATGTTGATATACGCTATTTGCCAGAACAATCCAGTGCAGAGATACTTGAAGAAATAAAAGAGATTACAGATGCCAACGTCAAGATTCATTATGAAGCTGTGCCGGTTAATAATGATATTGAAAGCAAGCCTATGCAGCTAATGCTAAGTTGTATCGAAGCAGCAACCCATTCTTCACCAAAAGTCTTCGGTCAGCATGGTACTTCTGATGCGGCTTATTATTTAAAACATGATGTACCAGCAATAGAGTTCGGACCTTCTGGTTCAGATTGGCATGGGGAAGGGGAGTATGTTGAACTGAAATCTATAGAATCATACCAAACAATTCTCGTTAATTTCGTACAAAGCTTCAGCCGAAAATAAAAAAGAATGAAAAAATCTTAGGAAATTAAAAACAGTATAAGCCTTGTCAAATCAACACTTGTTACACGACCGTCACTCTTACTTCAGACAAACGGCAGTCTGACCTTTGGGTTTAAAATATTACTCTAAGCTAAAAAAGGAAGTATCGTTACCTAAATATAGGTATTGATACTTCAAGCTTTGTTTGTATTAAAAAGAAGAAAGAGGAAGGTAGTTATATTTATGTGATTATTATTGGTAGAGCATTGGGTTAGTGGATATTAATAATTGTTGCATCGTTATTAGCAAATTTATTCAAGGTCTCACAATGAGACATAATTGTGGCACTGTCCATATTTTTACGTGACTTGTTTCTTTGGATTTTCTTTCGGATTATCGTGCTCAATTCTTGTTCTGATGAAGGTGTTTCAACATACTTATAAGCATTGCCGACGAATAGTTCACCTTCTCCCCTATGGTTAAAATAAATAATGTTTTCGATGAAGTCAGTTTTTAGTACACTTTGGCAAAATGTTGTAGATTTCATTACTTGTTGGAAGGGATGTCCATATTTTTTGAATTGAAATTGATTGTTTTCATTACAAAGTATAAAGGTCATATAACTATCATCGTTGTCAGTGAATAAGTATTTTTTCAAACCATCAAGATTATAGTCTTTTAAATTATCTTTGTGGAAGTTAAAGTAAATATCGCCTTTCCAATGTTTGGTTTCTATTGCAAAGAAACCATGATCACAGATGACAAAGTGATCTACTTGATGAATTTCTTCTTCATTTTCAACAATAATATTATTATATATTGCATAGTTTTTTATAAGCTTTTCTTCTTTTAAATTGAGAAATAACTTTTGCAGATGATTACTTGTTATTTGCTCTCCGATATTGAGTGATGACTGTAACAAGTGTTCAAGTGTTTTCACCTTTTTATTTAGCTGTGTGTTTTGCTGCTGGAGTGATTCTAGTGAATTGTTGTGCATAGGCATGTATTCCCTCCGTAGTTAATAGTATTATAGAAAAAGTTTTTTGCAATAGTGTTTAATTACAAAAGTACAATGATACAATAGGGGTTGCATACAATTATTTGACCATCTGATTTAGTTCAAAGCTATTATGAATGGGAGGAGTTAAAGTGTCAATACCAAAGCTGATTGGACATCAAACTGAAATTCTATATGTGCCAGATAATCAAAACATGGTAATTACTGGTAGTGCTGGATGTGGTAAATCATTATTAGCTATTTATCGTATTTATTGGCTCTCTAAAAAGTATCCAACAGAAAGCATAGTATTGTTAACCTTTAATAGAGCAGTTAACGATGATATGAATCGTAAACTAAAATACTTAGCAGAGCAATGGGGAGATGGGTTACCTCAGAATTTGACAATAATGACCTATCATAAATTTATGAGAGAAGTATTACAGAAATTAGTTGCAAATTACTCTGACAGATACTATGAATTGAACAAATACATAGGTTCAAAAAAATTGATACCTTACAATAGTAATAGGAATGTACAAATTAAAGCAGCATTAGAAAAAGTTAAAGAAAAATATAGTGATGAAGATGAAAGTACGTTTAATCGCCCATTACAAACATTTATTGATGAAGTAATTTGGCTACAACAAATGTCAGTGGATTCATATGAGATGTATGAAGAAATGGAACGCATTGGCAGAAGAGGGACACGTGTAGAGCGGTCTAAACGCAAATATTTTTATGAAGTATATGAAGCGTATTTAGGGATAAGACAAGAGGAAAATCGTTATTTTGATTTTGAAGATATTGGATCGATAATTTGTAAAATTATTGAAAAGCTCAAAGATGAACCTAATATTGAAACACTTACGAGTTATAAGTATATATTAGTGGATGAGTTTCAAGATTTTACTTCGGATATGTTGAAAACAGTTAATGTATTAAGTGATAGCACAGGAGCAATGGTTCTATTGGGAGATATTAATCAAGGTGTATTCGGAAAAAGGATCTCTTATAAGTCTTTAGGTATAGATATGAGGAGTTATAAAAAGTATCAGCTCAATCAAAATTATCGAAATAGTAAGCCAATTAGTGAGTTTGCATTGAAACTATCTCAATCTAAGTATTTTGATAAAAGTAATGAGTTCTATGCAGAGGCTAAACTAGGGGTTGGAGAAGGACCTAAACCTAAAATTATGAAGTACGATAACGAAAGCGACGAACTAACAATGATGTATCAGTTTCTTTCAAGTAATACCATTCAGCAGACGGATAGAAGTGTTTGTGTCATTTTACCAACAATCAAAGCACAAGAATTTACAGGTTATATGAAACATCATGGGCTAAATGTAGTGAGTGTTAAAGATAAAAATAAATTTGAAATAAGTAAATTATTCTATGGAACATATCGAGAAATAAAAGGTCTGGAGTTTGATATTGTCATTATGCCATTTTTAAGCGAATCTATATTTATTGAAAGTATTATGAATGACAACAAAGAACTTGAAATTGATAAAGATGATTGGGACTTAGAAGATATAGACGATGAAATTTTAGAGGCATATATTGCTCAATATTATGTCGGTGTAACGCGTGCTAAGGAAAAGTTAGTGATTATTCATTCAGGAAATAGAACTCCACTTATGCCTGAAGATTTATTTGGTGAATATGTTGAAGAATAGGAGGTAAAAAATGTTTGAATCAATTTTAAAAGAGCGTGAAATTACGAGATTATGTCACTTCACTAAATCTAAAAACTTACCTTTTATTTTAGGTGAAGGCATAGATAGTGACGATGGTATTCTAGCGAACAATTTTATATCTGATACTTCCTTTCTCGATAAAACAGATAAAGATAGATATGATAAGCATGAAGATTACATATGCACTTCTGTGCAGTATCCGAACTGCTATTATTTTTCATCAGTATTAAAGAGAAGTATTAATCAGATTTTTAATGAATGGGTTATTTTATTAATAGATCCAAAAGTTATTGATCAAACTACTAAATTTTGTTCGGTTAATGCTGCTACGAAAGGGGGAACATTAATAGAAAAGGGTCCTGAAGCATTAGAAAAAATGTTTGATGAAGTAGTAGTAGGAAAAACCGACTTTTATAGACCAGATAGTTATCCAGATAATACCCCGACTAATATACAAGGTGAAGTATTGGTATACAAAAAAGTAGCAAAAGAAGATATTATTGGACTTGTCTTTCCAACTGATAAAATTGCTGAGAATGAATGTTTACGGTTAGAACTTTGTGGTGTGAATATCAAAGATTATGATATTGTTTCGTCCAGCGATTTATTTGAAAAGAAAGAAGTGGTGAAATTATTAAAAAAAGGTGAGTTGCCTTATGAAAAGGTGATGAAAATAAGTAATCATGGCTGATAGATATGTATATTATATAGATAATCAAAGCTCGAAATTTATGAAAGAAAACATTACATTTCAATGGTATCCTGGATTTGCAAAAAAGCAAAAACAAAAGAGCGTGGTTAGTTTACACGAAGCATTTTTGTCATGTTTTCCTACCTCCAATGTACTTGAAGTATCGAGTAAATCTACAAATTCGGTGGGGGTTCAGGCAAGTGCATTCAATCTCAGTATTCAGACGGTAAAAGGACACACATTTACAGTTGAACAATTATTTCAATCTAGTAAAGTTTATAAAAAAGCAGGACGACACAACTATATGTTGAGAGACGGCTATACATCACGAGAGATGAAATTAAAATTAAAGCAAATAGACTCAAATGATGTAATGATTAGTTACCACTGCTTCGGAAGAGATTTCAAGTTGGAGCCCAAAACACTTTTCTATAATTGGTTATATGTTAATGCGTTAACTCAAAATGAAAAACTCGCTAATGAAATTCTAAAATATGATGCGTTTACTGATATAGAATTCAACCCTAAACGTTCCTATAATTGTCAGGCAGAAGCATGCTCTATTTATGTTTCACTTGTTAAAAGAGGTTTGTTAAATAAAGCATTAGAGAATTTGGAATCATTTGAAAGTGTTGTTTATGGTAAAGGTGAGTGAAACTGAAATTTTATGATGAAAGATAATGAAATAGACAAGTAAGACTACGGATCCTTATACAAAATGAGTGGAAAACATCGTATAAATTTAATCGATATAACATTTCTTTACTTTAAAGGAATTATGATAATTTTAGTAATCTAATTCCAAATAACTTTAATAGAAAAACACATTTGGATAACTTAAAAAGACATCCTGACATGGTCAAATAGTAGTTTGAACTGCTCCCTGTCAAGTAGACAGGAAAAAAACAAAAAATAATTTATTGGGAATCTGATAAACAAATTTTAAGTTACTGTACAAATGAGTTGATAAATCTCGTTTGTACAGTTTTTTTATTCTCCTAGCGCACTATCGTTTGCTTGATCTGGTAAAAAAAGTGGTGCGCTACGCACACTACTTCTTTTACCAGATTATTTAGGGTAGACATTAGTTAGAAGTTAAGCAATTAATCTTTCCATTTCCAAAGTAATTCTCTCATTGTTGTAAAAATCAATGTATTCTTTAAACTGCGAGCGTGCAGTTTTTATATCCTTGAATTTATAATGTCTATTACCGCGATAAATTTCTGATTTCATTATTCCCCAAAATGATTCCATTGGACTATTATCTATGCATCGTCCGACTCGTGACATGCTTTGAATAACACCTTGCTCATCGAGCAAGAATTTAAAATGTTTGCTTGTATATTGAAAACCTCTGTCGCTATGTAGTATTAAGCCGCTTATATTTTTCACTTTCTTTAACGCTTTATTGAAAGTATTAAAAACCAGCTGATTGTTATTTGAATAACTTATATCATAGCTTACAATTTTACCTGTTCCGAGATCTCTGATAGCGCTTAAATAAAATTTCCTTCCATTTTCTAAAATAAGTTCTGTCACATCTGTTACCCATTTTTTGTTAGCTTCCGTTTCACTAAATTCTCTATCTAATAAATTCTCTGCAGTAATAGTAGGTGTTGAGGGTCTATATCTTTTTCTTGCAGCACGTATGCAAGATTTTAGACCTAATTTTTTCATTAAACGATATACTCGTTTACGACTTACTTTTTTATCCAGTCTTAAACAGATATATATACGAATACGACGATAACCATATTTACCGTTGTATTTATTGAAAATCCACAAGATTTCTTTCATTAATATTTCATCTTCAATTTCACGCTGTGTTTTAAATTCTCTTCTCTTTCTCCACTTATAATAACTGGCTCTAGAAATTCCAACCACCTTACATAACAGAGTTATTGGATATTCATTTTTTAAGTCTTCTATTACAAGGTACTCAACTATTTGTCTAAACGGCGATTGATCAGCTCTCTTTCTTTCTCCTTCAACTTTTTTAAAATCTTGTTTTCCATTTCTAAGTATTTGATTCTTTCTTCAAGAGCTTTTGTTTTAGCTAATGCTTGTTCTTCATCAGTCATTGTCTGAGTTGGCTTACCTTTACCTCTTCCGTCTACAAGACCGGCACTTCCAAATTGTTCATATTTTTTAACCCAACTATATACTTGGCCATAATTAACATTATATTTTAAAGCTGTTTTCTTATAATCTTTTTCTGACTCAATACATGCTTCTACTATTTCTACACGTTCTTCGAACGTTGTTTTTCTCGCTTTCATTGAATACACCCCTAGTAATGGAGAATATGAAACATTCTCTTTTCCTAAAGTATATCGTTTTATCCAATCCCTAACAGTAGAATATGCTGGAATATTATATTTTATTGCTAAATCAACAGCAGAAACACCTTCAGTTAAGTATTCCTGAACAATTGTTTCTTTAAATGCTTTACTATAAGTATTATTGCTTTTCTTTGGTAATAGTACCTCAACGCCATGTACTTTATATTGGTGATATTTAAACATCACCTGTTTACGATTTAATTCTATACCACTCTTTTCTATAGCTTCATTACAACTATAACCTTCATCTATTAAACTAAATGTTAAGAGAAATAATTTAATGTCACTTTCGAGATATTTAGACATAAGAATGCTCCCCCTATAGTTTTGTTTTTTTAGTGTCTACTATAGGGGGAGCATATCATCATAGGAGTCGGGTGCTTTATTTTATGGAATTACTACATGTTTAAGGAGAGAGATTTGTAAGGAAAAAAGAGATGATAATTATTCAGGTAATGGAAAATATTATATAATTATAAAGAGTAAAGATTTAATGGTGAGCAGGCTAAAATATCTAGGTCTATACGGGATTAGACTTTCAAAAATAAGTTGAAAAAACTATAAGGAAAGTGTATGTTTTTAACAATGGTTAAGCTTAATTTACAGTTTGGATGAGGGCAAATGTATACTGGGTATTTTAATGTTATTTGCAAATTAGTCTCTTTGTTACTGCGTTGTCAAAATGAATATACCGAAAAGTTTTTAAATAATTATACTACTACTTACAATTTGAAAAAGTATTGTGTGTATAAAATTATTGATAAAAAGAGTGAAGAATATATTTTTGATTGGAATTTCCTAACTTATCTCAATGGATATTGTGATAAGTTAATAGAAGTACAAATTGAACTTGAAGAAGAAATTGGAAATCACTTCAAAATAAGTATAGATAGTAGAGTTAAGCAACCAGAATCAAGGTTGTCTAAACTGTTAGTGTATAGGTTTGAAAAGATGAAAAAGGAAAGACACCATTACGTAAATGTTTAAATGACTTGTTTGGATGCAGGTTAATTTTAGATATTTCTAATTTGGAAGATTTTTTTGAACAACTAAACAAATATTTAGATAAAACATTAAATATTAAAACAACCTATAATGATAAAAACGGGTACAAAGCTGTCCATATTTATTTACGTGGTGAAAATAACAAGTGTTTTCCATGGGAAATACAAATTTGGAATAGCAAAGATGAAGAAAGTAATAGAGAATCGCATAGTAAATATAAACAAGATTATTTAAAATGGCCCAAAATAGTAAAGGAAATAATTGTGACAAAGGAGGGAAATTAAATGTTTAAACATTTTCTGTTGATAATACCTGATCATAAACATGGACGTAGGGTTGGATGGCATAAATTAATCACCGCTGCGGATGACTATAAATATATAAAACACACTGTGCAAAAGATAACTTCTGAAGTAGGGGGAGCACAACTTGCGTCACATATAATCACTACAGATTCAGATGAAATTAGTTCTATAAAACAAAAAGACACGTTTTTTTCAGATATTGATTTTTTTGAAAATGAGGATGACTTTATAAATTATTATAAAAATGAAAAAGAACTTACTGCTAATGATGTGGCTAACTACATTTTAAGTTATGGGAAAAATATTACTCATTTGAAACTACAAAAGTTAACGTATTTGTGTTATGAGAATGTATTAAAAAAATTAAATTTCAAACTTTTTGATGATAATATATATGCCTATAAACTTGGTCCTGTAATTGATAGCATATATTCAAGGTATAGAAATGGTGGTAAAGATATATTAGATATTGAAGAGGATGATAGTATTTACCTTTCTGAAAGTGATTTGTTAATAAAACCGTCCCTAAGCAGAGTATTGTTTTCAGAGAATGGAGTTAAGGTTTTGCAAGTTATTGATACTACATTAGAAGAATATATTGATTATTCAACGAGTGCATTGGTAAATATTACCCATGAAGAAGGAACTGCTTGGAATAACACATATATAGAAGGCGTAAAGAATAACATAATATCTGATGAACAGATATTAACAAGTAGTAAATAAAGTGATTAAATTCATATTTGTAAAACCAGCTTCTTCTATATTGAGGAAGTATGGTTTTATTTTTTTCTAATTAGTCATTGTAGTACTTGGTATGGAAGACTACTTGGCGGTGAAAATTCGTTACAAGTTTGACAGTATGAGCTATTAGTGAATGACAAGGAAGTCAATCGTGAGGTAGAACCTAAAGGAAGCCGGACGCAAAGACTCGTACTGAGGAACAAAGACTTCATAGAGAAGCCTCATAAAAAGAAACATATTCCAAAAAATTGAAAAGGAATTTATAGAAGCGCCACAAGAGTTAAAGTATCTATTATATTTTAAGAAACTAAATCATAAAGAAACGCAAGAGTTGTATGAACTGATGAACAATATATTGTACAAATATAGTAAACATCCCATTTGAAATGAAGCAGTGTATAAAAGGAATAAGAAGGTATTGTTAGGAAATACGATATTTTGTCCGTACTTTAAAAAATTTGAGTTAATAAATAAGGCAGACGGCAAAAGATATGAAAAGAATGCTGCATCCTAAAACAATGTATTATACGCACATAAAGTACCCCCTAAAGCTGGATAATGCGACTTTAGGGGGTAAATTCATTTTTAGGAAATTTTCGAATCCTATTTAATAAATCTGATTGATAGTGGTACTTCATAGTCTTCGCCTTGATTCGTTTTAACAATAGCGATGATGGAATAAACTGTTGAAGCAATAACAAGAATCGGAAGGATGAGGAATCCAATCAATATGAAACAAAGCAATGTGGCTGCGATTCCGTAAATAAAATAACTGATAACGTAATTCCAATAGTTTTTACCTTGTTGATTGATGAAAGGAGATTCATCCTTTTTGATAAGCCAGATGATGAGCGGGCCGATCAATCCAGTGAAAATGTTTAAAAGCCATAGTAGCATGGCCATTGTTCGTTCTTCTTGAGGAACAGGTTGAAATGCATTTTTTTGTGTTGAACTGTTAATTAGATCCATATTCTTCACCTATATTTTTGTATTTGAGATGTTGAAGTCAGGTTTCTATCTCAAAATAATAATCTCACAGTAAAAATAGGTTGTACAGTTAAAATTAGATGGATTTAATGAAGTTTTCGTAAGTTTCGATTGGAAATTAAATTGGATAGATATAGATGAGCATGATATAGAGATACAAAAACATCGACCTTTTTACAGGCCGATGTTTTATTATGCCGTTTTCTTCTTGCGTTTCACGAACTTAAGTATCAATGGATAAGTGAGTGAAAGTATGGTCATGATTGTCAGTACGATACTAATCGGTGAACCAAAGAAGATATCGAATATGTTGTTGTTGCTGGTGATTAAACTTTTACGGAAATTTTGTTCCATATCTGATCCGACAATGGCAGCGAGTATTAATGGTGCCATCGGGAAGTCTAACAGTTTTAAGCCTAAGCCGAGTAAACCGAAGACTAATAAGATATAGAAATCTACGACACTGTAGCCTAGTGTATAAGTTCCTAAGTATGCGAGTACTAAAATAATCGGATACAAGACTTTAGGCGGTGTACGCAAGATTTTAAGTAATAAACCGATTAAAGCAATGTTGATGATGACTAAGAAGATGTTGCCGATGAACATGCTGTTGATTAATGTCCAAATGGTTTCTGGTTCATTCTCAAAGAGAAGCGGTCCTGGCTGCAGACCTAACATAATGACTGCCCCTAAAATAACAGCGGTTGTACCTGAACCCGGCACGCCCATTGTCAGTAAGGGAATCAAAGCACCGACAGAAGCGGCGTTGTTGGATGCTTCTGGTGCGGCAACACCCTCAATAGCACCTTTACCGAAGTCTTTGCCGTTCTTGTTGACTTGGCGTTCTGTAGAGTAACTTAGCATAGATGCTATAGAACCTCCGGCACCAGGTAAGACACCGATCACAAAGCCTAATGGACTTTGTCTTAACATAGTCCACCATGTACGTTTCCAATCTGTTTTAGTCAGTTTCATAGCGCCTAGTTTGGCATCAGGCGGCTTTAAAGCTTCTAGATGCATATAATTGTATAGAACTTCTGCGACTGCATAGACACCGATGATAACAACTAAGAAGTTGATGCCTTCGCTCAGGTGAGGAATGTCGAAGGTGAAGCGGTAAACACTTGTCTGTAAATCGACACCTACAGTACTGACCATTAAGCCGATGGCAGTCGCAATAAAACCTTTAACCATCTTACCAATTGAAAGTGAAACAATGGTTGATAGTGTAAATAAGAATAAGACGAAGTATTCTCTTGGTCCGAATTGAAGCGAGAAGTCGGACAGCGGTTTGGCGAGAACGATAAATCCGATAACTGTGACAATCCCGCCGATTAATGATGCTACTGCAGAAATCGTTAATGCTTTACCCGCTTCTCCATTCTTCGTCATCGGATACCCATCAAATGTGGCTGCGATTGCGGAACCATCACCTGGTGTATTTAACAAGATGGAACTGCGAGATCCCCCATACATCGCGCCATAATAAATCGCAATCATTAAAATCAAGGCACTTACCGGTTCCATACCAAACGTGACAGGAATCAAGACCGCAACTGCAGTTGCAGGGCCCAACCCCGGCAGCATGCCTACTATTGTCCCTAAGAAACCGCCAATCAATACCCAAAGCAAATTCATGGGGTGAAAGGCAGTTGTGAGACCCTCTAAGAAAGTGTTGATATCTCCCATATTGCTCCCCCTTGTCTTATGGTAAACTCACATCTAATAATTGCGAGAAGGTATACCATGTAATTCCTGAAAATACGAGCGCAACAATAATATTTTGAAGCCAGTGTTTCACCCCATTAATTAAAAACAACACGCCTCCTAAGAAGAGGATAGTCGAAATTAAGAAACCTAAGCGTTCGAATATTAAAGCATAAATAATAATCATCACAATCGTTGCGCCTAAACGAATCAGTGTTTTCTTTTGAAGTAATAAATCGAGAATCTCAAAGTGCTCATGGCGACGTTTATATTCTTGGAAGAAATAAATCACACTCATCACAATGAGCAGCGTCGCAATGAGTAACGGAAAGTACATCGGACTGTTCGGGTCGCCGATACGAGACCGTTGTACATTAAGTGTCAGTACCAGATAAATAATCCCTAATAATGTAAGGAGAATCGGTGGTAAAAGTCGTGCCATACAATGTCCCCCCCTTAAAATCCAGCATCTTTAATGAGCTGATCATATTTTTTACGTTGTTCTTTTAAGAACTTTTCAGATTCATAGCTGTCTTTATAGAAATTGTCCCAATCATTGTTTTTGCGTAAATCTTGCCATCCTTTAGAACGGACAACTTTGCGCATAGTCTTATCCCAATAAGCACGTTCTTCTTTGGTCATATCTTTTGTGCCCATGACACCGCGCCAGTGCGGGAAGACCATATCGACGCTTTGTTCTTGCCAAGTAGGTACGTCTTTAATCCCTTTAATACGTTTCTCTGATGAAACTGCCAACATTTTGAGTTTATGTACTTGATGCTGCTCTTTTACTTCTGATACTGCAGTAGAAGCTACATCGACATGTCCTCCCAGCAATGCTGTCTGTAAATCTCCGCCGCTTTTATAGACGAGGAAGTCTAATTGATCGACATCCACACCGTATTGTTTAGCAGCTTGTACAAAAGCAAGATGGTCATTGTTGCCAAGACCTGGTGCGACACCGATAGTTAAGGATTTCGGATCCTTCTTCAGCTTGTCCATGACTTCTTTACCAGAATTCAAATTGGATTTGTTAGAAGCTGTTAAGCTGATCCATTCTGTTGCTAATATAGCAATCGGTGTGAAATCATCTTCACTTAAATCGCTGAGCCCCAGTTCTTTGTTTGAAAGCAATAAACTAGAGTTGATTGCGATGGTATTCGGCGAGCGAGACTTTAAATATTGCCAACCGACTTCACCGCCTCCGCCAGGTTTATTAATCACGGTGATGTTTTGTTTTGTCAGATTTTCATCTAACATGACTTTTTGAATCGCACGAGCTGTTGTATCCCAACCGCCGCCAGGCGATGCTGGCGCAATAATCTCTACTGTTTGATTCGGAAAGTCTATAGAAGCAGACTGCTTTTCATCATCTTGCTTGCCGCAGCTTGCTAAAAGTACTGTCAAAATTAACACGAAGCACCCCAATCTTCGCATAAAAATCCCCCTTTGTTTAAAAATATTCAATTTTCTAATAATTTATCACAATTTTCAAAAATCAACAATAAAGCATAGATGTTTTTAATATATAAATATTAAAGAGGATAATTATGGAAATAGATATAAACTGAGACGGGGAATAATAAGTGTTGCTACAATACTGATTAGTGTTAATAAGCAATGTGCTAATAATTCCTTTTAAACATTCATGTAATCAATTAAATAATAGTCAAAATATTTTTAATGACGAATTGTGATTATCTTCTGTTTGTGTTTTAATTAAACAAACGCTTGTTTGAGCAAGCGGGAAGGGGATTTATAATTCAACATGAAAACCAGGAAAGAAAAACATAGAAATATAGTTTATTTCACTTCGGTAGGTATTATCCTGCTAGCAACATTGGTTGCGGGAATTTTCCCAAAACTCTTCGGTAAATATGCACAAAGTACGTATGACGTGATTGCAGGGACATTCGGCTGGCTCTTCTTAGTTATTATCGTTGTACTGGATATCTTCTTAATTTCGTTAGCCGTATCACGTTTCGGACGTTTCAAACTTGGCGCAGATGATTCTGAACCGGAATTCTCATTCATGTCTTGGATCGGGATGTTATTCTCGGCAGGACTGGGTGTCGGTATTGTCTTTTGGGGTGTTGCAGAACCTTTAACACACTTCTTGCATTCGCCATTCCCAGGAACAGTGAAAGATCAGTCAGAAGAATCCGCACGTTTAGCCATGGGCTATACATTCTTCCACTGGGGTATCTCTCAATGGTCGATTTTCGCTATGGCAGGTTTAGTAGTGGCTTACTTCCAATTCCGTAAAAAGCGTAACGGATTAATTTCAACAGCGATGGAACCGGTATTCGGTGAAGCGTATCCTAGACCTGTTCGTAATCTGATTGATATTTTAGCGATTATCGCAACAGTAATGGGGATTGCGACATCAATCGGTTTAGGTATTATGCAAATCAGCGGCGGTTTGCATCATGTATTTAATGTACCGAATACAAACGTAACCAAAGTTGCGATTACAGTATTAATGGTATGTATCTTCCTAGGTTCAGCTTTAACCGGTCTAAACCGCGGTGTGAAATGGTTAAGTAATATTAATATCGGCCTTGGTGCTATTTTATTAATCTTTATCTTAATCTTCGGAGACTTAAAATTCGTATTAGAGTCTTATACATTAGCTATAGGTGATTACTTACGTCACTTTATTGAATACAGTTTACGTGTGAATCCATATTCAGGAGAGAACGGATGGGTTCAAAAATGGACAGTCTTCTATTGGGCATGGGTCATTGCGTGGTCGCCGTTTATCGGTGGTTTCGTTGCACGTGTATCAAGAGGACGTACTATTCGTGAATTCGTTATCGGCGTATTAATCATTCCGCCATTAATTTCATTTACATGGATTGCAGGTTTCGGCGGTACTGCACTTAAGATCGCATTAACGCAAAATACTGGAATTGAAAAGATTGTAGATAAAGATTACTCAGTCGCATTGTTCGAGTTGTTAAAACAATTCCCAATCTCAGACATTACAAGTATTTTAGCAATCGCACTTATCTTCATCTTTATCGTCACAAGTGCCGACTCTACGACACATATTGTCGCAAGTATGGCTACGGGCGGTGTAGATAACCCGAATATAAAAGACAAAGTTATTTGGGGTCTGCTTATCGGTGCTATCTCAGTCACAATGACCATTGCGGGCGGACTGACAAGTCTGCAGACTGCATCACTTGTGACAGGCTTGCCATTCTCGATCATTCTGATACTCATGATTGTGTCTATCATGCGTGCATTGCGCAGAGAACACACGAAACACTTCCAAATGTCTTATATCGATGACGATACAGACTACTCTATTCCATTAGAGAAACGTGAAAAAGAAATCGAGAAAGAAGAAGCAGAAGCAGCCAACGACACAAAAACCAATGATAAAGAACAATAAATGCATTAACAAAAAGACGCTGAAAGCCTTTGAGGTTGTCAGCGTCTTTCTTTCTGGAGAGATATGGATAATCATTTCCTTCACCAATTAAGTTAAGTGAATGTTTGTTTATCATATACATAAGCAAATGCGGCAATATGGTTGTGATGTTGTTCAAAGTAAACACCTTGGATTTCAGGTGCTAAACCTGGAAATCGGTTGATACATTCTTCTAAAGCCAGAAAATAAGATTGTGCATGTTCGTTCCAAACTTCTCCTGGGACCACACAGAATATACCTGGCGGATACGGCAAGGCACCTTCAAGTGCAGTTTCACCTTTGATTTCGGAAACTTTGACCAGTTTGCTGTGACCTTTTTTGAATGCAATATTCGCTGCTTTAGGAGACATGTTTTGGACTGGAAAGTGTGCTTTCAAAAATAAAAATTTCTGAAGCTCTTTGGAATCATGAAACTTATACATATCATGCATTTCTTGGCAGAGTTGTTTAATTGTATAGCCGTTGTAGCGCTCAGCATAATGGCTGTACAATTCCGGCAATACTTCTTCTAAAGGTGCATCTGTATGAATATAGTGTTCGAATTGAAGCAGGCGTGTAATCAGATTATCGATTTTTATCTCATCTTCTGCAGGTGTCATCAAAAATAATATAGAATTCAGGTTGTTCTTTTCTGCTATAATGCCGTGTTCTTTTAGGAAACATGTTAACACAGCTGCAGGAATACCGAAGTCAAGGTAAGTATCGTTTTCTGTGTTGATACCTGGCGTTGTTAAGATTAATTTAAATGGATCAATAAAATATTGTTCTTTCTCATATTCAGAGAACCCATGCCATTTTTCTTCAGGTCGGAACTTCCAATAATCAATATTCGACATGATATTTTCAGTCGCTGCTTTTTCCCAATTTTTCCCATTTACTTTTTCTGGAATGAAAGGCTTGATTAATGAACAGTATTTAGCAATTTTTTTCCGAGCACTGATAGAAGTTTTTAAACATGATTCCCACATCTTGCGTCCTAAGGCGCCTTCTTGCATTTTGGCATTGATATCCAACGACGCAAATAAAGGATAAAACGGCGACGTTGTAGCATATTGCATATATGCGTTATTGAAACACTTATGATTAATGTAGCGATGCTGTCCTTTGATATGTTTATCTTTTTTATGAATCTGCGATGTTTGCGAAAAACCCGCTTGCTGCTTATGCACAGATTGTACGACAAAGATGCCAGGGTCATTTTCATCTAAGTCCAAAAGCAGCGGAGATGCATGTTTCATCAAAGGAATAAATTGTTCATATCCTACCCAAGCTGAATCAAATAAGATGTAATCGCATAAAGGACCGATTTTTTCTACCACGTCTTTAGCGTTGTAAATTGTACCGTCATACGTACCAAGCTGTATTACCGCAAGTCTGAAAGGACGCTGCCACTCTGCACGCTCCGGATCTATTTTTCTAACCTCTTCACGCAAGAAGTTTTCATCAAAATCTTTGATATTGATTCCGCCGATTAATCCGTAATGGTCTCTTGCCGTCTGCATGTAAACAGGACGACCGCCTTCTTTGACTAATGCGGAAGTATAGACTGACTTATGGTTATTGCGGTCGAATAAGATTAAATCATCCGGTGACACTGCAGATGCGACGGCGATACTGTTAGATGTTGTAGAACCACCCATAACAAAATAAGTTTTGTCTGCGTTATATACTTTAGCCGCATGCTTTTGTGCTGCTTTTGCAGGCCCTTCATGAATCAATAAGTCCCCAAGGTCTGTATCAGCGTTACACAGGTCAGATCTGAAAATATTCTCACCGAAAAAGCGATAGAATTGTCTTCCGGCAGGTTGTTTCAAAAAGTAACGTCCGCCTTGATGTCCAGGACAATCAAATTGTATATTCCCTTGTGAAGTATAGGCTTTCAATGCTTTGAAAAATGGAGGGAGCAGACTGCTTTCATAATGTTCGATGAGTGATTCGATTTTTCGATTATCGAAATCTCTATTGCAAGTATGTTTTCCATCTATAAAGTAAGCAATGCAATTCAAATGCTTTTCAATAAGGTTTTGTGCATGTGCTTTGACAATAATCAAAGGTATCGAAATTTCCTCGGAAATATATTGCTCAATCATTCGTTTGTCGTTGTCTGTTAAAATAAACGCTCCGACATCCGTATAATCAAAACTACAACTTTCTATATTGATTACTCGTCGTTTTGAATCAAAATGTGGTCTAGCACTTTTGCTTGAAGCAATCATCAAATTTTCCATTAAGTCACCTCCAAAAAGTGATCATGATTGAATTTCTGAAAATCATGTTATAACTGGGTTAATGAAAGTTCAATCATAGAAGTGCCTTTAAAAGTAATCTTAGTAAGTCGCTAATAAAAGAACAGGCTTGTTTATATTTTATTAATAGTTAGTGGCAGGGAAGTGTAGAAAATGCGTACTAAACATTCCATAAAATTTAAATGAAGCAGTTAAAATGCTTCGTATCACTCTTATAACTGTTACCTATTTCACAATCTTGTGACAATTTGAAAAATGTGGTTCAATTAAGAAAACGCTTTCACAAAGTTGACACATCTAGAATCGCATCTGAAAGAGAAATAAAAGGGGGATTGTGGAATGGTTACTTTTATTGTTTCAATCATTTTACTGATTGTAGGTTATTTCACTTATGGGAAGTATATTGACAAGATGTTCGGTCCTAAAGAGGCAAGACCGACACCTGCACATCATCAGCGTGATAATGTGGACTATTTACCGATGAAGACATCATCCAACTCCTTGATTCAATTACTGAATATTGCAGGGGTGGGACCTATCTTCGGTCCGATTATGGGGGCATTATACGGACCAGTCGCATTCTTATGGATTGTCTTAGGATGTATCTTTGCAGGAGCGGTACATGATTATTTAACGGGTATGATTTCTATTCGAAATAAAGGGGCACATTTACCGGAACTTGCGAGTAAATTCTTAGGCAAGGTGATGAAACACTTCGTCAATGTCTTCTCGATTTTATTATTACTACTCACAGGGACAGTTTTCGTTACAAGTCCAGCCTTATTATTACATAATTTAATGGATGGACGTATTGCGTTAGGCATCATTATCTTCGTGATCTTCGTATACTATATTCTATCTACGATTTTACCGATTGATAAAATTATTGGTCGTATTTATCCGATTTTCGGCGCCTTATTATTAATCAGTGCTATCGGCATGGGTTTTCGTTTAATCCAAACAGGCGCACATATTCCTGAATTAAGTTTGCAGAATATGCATCCGGATGGTGCACCGATATTCCCATTATTGTTCTTCACAATTACATGCGGTGCGTTATCAGGCTTCCACGCGACACAAACACCTATTATTTCACGTACGACAAACAATGAAAAGAACGGTCGTTTTATCTTCTACGGCATGATGGTCGCAGAAGGTGTCATTGCGATGATTTGGGCAGCTGCGGGTATGAGTTTGTTCAATGGTTACGAAGGATTACAAAGTGTATTAGCACAAGGTGAAGCAGCATTAGTAGTAAGTAAAGCTTCTCATTTATTGCTAGGATCAGTACTAGGTACAATTGCGGTATTAGGTGTGATTGTATTACCTATTACTAGTGGTGATACATCATTTAGAAGTGCACGTATGATTATCGCAGACTACTTGAAGGTTAATCAGCGTTCATTATGGAAACGTATTATGGTTGCGGCACCATTATTCGTAGTTAGTTTCGCATTGACACGTATTGATTTCACTATCTTATGGCGCTACTTCTCGTGGGCTAACCAAACAACTGCGGTTGTTGCTTTATGGGTAGGAGCAATGTATCTATTGCTTGCGAAGAAGAACTTCTGGGTTGCGGCAGTACCTGCTACATTCATGACTTGGAATATCTTTGTATATATTTTAAGTCAGAAAATCGGCTTCGGTTTAGATTTAACATTAAGCTATTATCTCGGAGCGGTACTGACTCTATTATGGGTCGCATACTTTATTTATCAATATAAGAAAGTGACATCCGAAGTAAAATTTGAACTTGATCATCATATTTCAAATCAGCATACACAAGTCGTATAAATAATCACCCCGCTTCTTAAAGAAAGAGGCGGGGTGACACTATATGACCAAGTAGTTTTAATTTTTGTAAAAAATGTTATTCTTTTGCATACAAACTCTATGTAATTGAGAATAAAACCATAAAATTTTCCTATGTCTTAATGTAAAATGACTGTTCATAACTTATAATGAAAAAATGAGAAAGTTGAATAGATGGTGGCAAATCTGATGAGAAGGAGGTGGTGCCTATGGGACCGCTGAATTCTAAAGAAAGGTTTGTAATATGAGTGTATTTGAAGCTATTAGCCTCATGATCATGTTCTGTGAACTACAGTTCGTAATCGTGACGTTCATTATTTCATATATCTCAAAAAACGAAAAAAAATAACCCATCTAATCAATTTTGACTGAGTTAGATGGGTAAACCTATTAAAGCAATGTCACCGTCTTTTTAACGGTCTCAAGCGTCGTGTAAGAGCACGGCGCTATTTTTAATACAATAGTATTATCCCATGAAATAGATTAAAAGTATAGTGAGAAGATAAAAGGATTTAAAACCTTTAGAAAATGAGCGTTGATAAAATGACGAGAAAATAAGTTGAATGAGCATATTAGAAGCAATCAGTTTAAAGGTAATAATCTGTGAAGTGCAGTTCGTAATCGTAAAGTCCATTATTTCATTGGACTTGAAAAATAAAAAAACCCATCTAATCAATTTTGACAGAATTTAGATGGGGAAAACTTGTAATTAATGTTACCGTAATTTTAAAGATCTCAAGCGTCGTGTTGGAGCACGGCGCTCTATGAATACAAAAATATAAAAATGAGTGTATTTGAAGCAATTAGCCTCATGATAATATTCTGTGAATGACAGTTCATAATTGTGATGTTTATTAATTCATTCATCTCAAAAAAAGACAAAAAACAACTCATCTAATCACTTGGACAGTTTAGATGGTTTAAAAATCCTAATAAAATGTCACCGTCTTTTTAACGGTCTCAAGCATCGTGTTAGCGCACGTTGCCTGTAACATGGAAATATTATCGCATAAAATAATTAAAAAGTATAGTGTTTTATCTATAAAATTTTAAATTTTTTGAATTCTATCTCTGACAAAATAGCGAGGTGAAGTACTAAACCTTATAATCTGTGATTCAATTTGTTAAGCTCACCATAGAAATAAGCACGTTCCCCATGTTGTATATAATCCAGACCTACTTCTTCTTCTGTTGTGCCTAATTCACTAAAGCGGCCAATAATCTTAGCAATAAGGAAGGTCATGATACCACTGAAGAGCAGTGTCACAGCGACTGCGATGAACTGTACAACAACTGCATACCAATTGCCTCCTAATAGCAGACCATCCGCAATTTTAGAATTGATTTGATGGGATTGAAAGACACCTGTCAATAAAGCACCGATAATTCCACCCATACCATGTAAACCAAAAGCATCTAAAGCGTCGTTGTAGTTGAGCTTGACCTTAATATAATTAATGGTGAAGAAACAACCTATACCGCCGATACCAGATAAGATTAATGCACTGATTAAATGGACATATCCCGCAGCAGGCGTAATGGTGACAAGCCCTGCCAGCACACCAGATAACATACCCACTAAGCTGGTTGTACGTTTAGTGAGGTATTCCATTGCCATCCAAGAAAGCGCACCTGCACTTGCGCCGAGTACTGTGTTAACGAACGCAGTCATCGCAATTGCATTGAATGTGTATGCGCTGCCTACATTAAATCCATACCAGCCCAGCCAAACCATGATGGCGCCGATTAAACTAATAACCAGATTGTGCGGCGGTCTTTTATCAAAGGTGCGTCCTGCGCCAATCATCATAGCTAATACAAGTCCGGAAACACCAGATGAAATATGTACAACCGTACCGCCTGCATAATCAATTGCGCCAAGACGATCAATCCAACCGCCGCCCCATACCCAATGCGCGACAGGACTATATACCACAATGACCCAAACAAAGACAAAAATGAGGTAAGGGAAAAACTTCATCTTCTCAGAAATCGAACCAGATAAGATTGAAACAGCAATCGTACAAAACATAAGTTGGAAAATCATAAATAAAGCAAACGGAATATGCGGTGAAAGTTCCGTTTGTGTTGAAAAGCCGACATGCTGCGCAAAGAAATATTGAAGTCCGCCGATCCATGATGTTCCTGGCGCAAAACTAAGTGTAAAACCTAATACAATCCAAGCAACAGTCACAACCACAATGGCAGCCATACTTTGCATAATCGTATCTAAAACATTTTTAGACTGCACTAACCCTCCATAAAACAAACTCAACCCAGGTGTCATTAACCACACTAAAAGCGTACATAAGAAAATAAATAAAGTATCGTTGATATTCATGATGTCTTCACTCCTTAAAAAGAGCATAGCGTGTCACACTTTAAAGTGCAAAAATAGGTGAGAAAAACTAACACGATAGGTGAGAAAATATGACATGGCAGTCTAGCGGGATGACTATAGAGACTTCTTTATACTATATGTAAACTTATATAAAATAAAAGTTTACAATTGTGATTACTCCCCTTATTCTATTAGTAGCGACTATAAAATTACTTACAAAAGAGGGTATTTATGGACTTTCATCAAAAATTAAAAAATATTCAGCAACAAGGAAATTTAAGAACTTTAAAAACAGTGGATCAGTTAAAAGGAAAATACATAACCATGGAAGGTCGCACTTTTATTAATTTCACTTCGAATGATTATTTGGGACTGGGTCAGTTACCACTCGCTCATACTGAAGGTTTTGAACGCTGTAATTTATCTAGTTCAAGATTAGTAAGCGGTAACGATAATTTGTATCAGCAAACTGAAGAGGCTATAGCTGATGCATTACCATTTGAAGCATGCTTAATAACAAATAGTGGCTATGATGCTAACCTTGCAGTGTTTAATATATTTAAGGGAGAAAATGTAATAGTTTTATCTGATGCGGCGAACCATGCGAGCTTGATTGATGGTATTAAATTAAGTGGTTTAAATAAAATGATTTACTCTCATTTGGATTACAAGGCTTTAGATCATTTTATAGATGACTTGCCTAATGATATGACGAAAGTGATCGTGACGGACTCGGTATTTTCAACTGATGGTGACAAAGCGGATTTGAAGGAATTATTTCAAATCAAAGAGCGCCATTCCAATATATTGTTGCTTGTAGATGATTCTCATGGCTTCGGATTAGGACTAGATTTAGATTATAGTAAGGTTGATATTTTAACTGCAAGCTTGTCTAAAGGAATGGGGGCTTATGGCGGTGTTATTTTATGTCCTTCTATTGTTAGAGAACTTATAATCAATACAGGACGTGCAGTGATTTACTCTAGCGGTTTGCCGGGAGCAGTATTGGTGCAACTTAAACAGAAATATCAGGCGTTATTAGATGCTGATAAAAGCAGAGGGAAGTTGAAGCGTCTTAGCGACTGCTTTAATGATTATTTCCAACCGTTATGGACGGAATCGATATTTACAGACACACCTATCAAAGCAATTGAATTTAAAACCCATGAACAAGCAGAAAATATTTATCAAACATTGTTGGATCAAGGCATACTGGTCAGTTATTTCCGTTATCCTACAGTTTCACTTCCGACCTTACGTATTTCATTGAACACATACATTGATGAGGCAGATATCAAGCAGTTGTTTAATATAGTTAAAGGGGTGGTGACACATGTATAGTGTGAAAATGCGTGCAAACCGACACGATATCCATATCAGCGGAGCAGAAACACTATGTGAAGCTTCAGAACTTCCAACTGTATTACAAACTTTTTATCAAAAAGGTTTCTTTCATCAGAATGGGCAGCCTGACTTTATGAACTTAAAGATTGAGAAGGTGACATCACCTGTTTTAAGACTGCCGGCACTCTCGATTATTGATGATAGCAACGCAGATTTAACACAACTATGTCGTCAAAACGGTATTACAGAGAAAGCCTTAAACCAAGGGTGGTCTTATATCAAAAATGCCACATGTTACAGAGGTGCAGTCATTTTATGTGCTGAAACAGGTAAGCGTCTTGATAAAACAAATGAACGTGGGGTACGTGCAACGCGATTTGCGTTCAAACAAAATAGTGAAGAGGCAACACTTAATGATAGAGTTCAAGATGCCTTAGCGATTGCGACGATATTGTCACATAATCCTAATGTAAGGGGAGAACTTTGTGTATCTGATGATTTACATTATACGACTGGTTATTTTGCGACGAGTCAAACAGGTTATCATCGTTTGCATCATTTAAAAGAAGATAATACCAGAGAGGGAGGAAGAGTGATATTTGCGGATGAAAATATTGATATTCAAGACTACATCCATTTCATAGAAGAGATACCTAAGCTAATCACTTATTCAGAAATACTTAAAACATAAAATCCGCAAACAGTCAGGCATACGTTTGGGTCGAGTAGGTACACACCTCCGAACAACTGCAAAAATATGCTAGGGTGAAATCAGAGGTTTATGGTAAAAAAGAGGCAAGGACTTGAATTTGTCCTTGCCTCATCTTTAATCTCTTATTGTGTGACTAATGCATCAAAGTTTTTAAGACGTCTTTCTTTTTCCTCATCGCTGATGTTGTGTTTTGCGACATAGCGATTACGTTCGTGCTGTGCACATTCTTTACAGCAAGCAC
Source organism: Staphylococcus sp. IVB6181 (assembly GCF_025561445.1). NCBI lineage: Bacteria > Bacillati > Bacillota > Bacilli > Caryophanales > Staphylococcaceae > Staphylococcus > Staphylococcus sp. IVB6181. The sequence continues at coordinate 174,122 of NZ_CP095096.1, forward strand.
CTAAATAACGGTGTTCGTTTTCTTCTGAAACTAAGATTTGTTTATTGCAGTCAGGGTCGCTGCAATTGATATAGCGTTCGCATGGTGTACCGTCGAACCATTCTTTGCCGATGACTGTTTTTTCTACTTGGTTGACATCTACACTGATACGTTCGTCAAAGACGTACATTTTACCGTCCCATAATTCGCCTTGTGTTTCTGGATCTTTACCGTAAGTTGCGATACCGCCTTCTAATTGTGCTACATCTTCAAAGCCTTCTTTAAGCAAGAAGCCTGAGAATTTTTCACAGCGGATACCGCCGGTACAATAAGTGACAATTTTTTTGTCCATGAACATGTCTTTGTTTTCTTTGATCCAATCTGGCAAGTCACGAAAACGTGTAATGTTCGGACGTACTGCACCGCGGAAATGGCCTAAGTCGAATTCATAATCATTACGTGCATCAATAACGATTGTATCATCGTCTTGTAATGCTTCTCTGAATTCAACCGGAGATAAATATTTTCCTGTTGTTTCGCGCGGGTCAATATCATTTTCTAAGTCCAGTGCAACAATTTCTTTTCTTGGGCGTACATGCATTTTCTTGAATGCATGGCCTTCTGCTTCATCAATCTTGAATGTAATATCTTTGAAGCGTTCATCTGCACGCATATGTGCAATATAAGCATCCGTATCTTCTTTTGTGCCTGAAAGTGTACCGTTGATACCTTCAGTAGACACTAAAATACGGCCTTTTAAATTATGTGCTTTGCAGAAGTCTAAGTGTTCTGCCGCATAAGTTTCTGGGTCATCAATAGTGACATATTTATAATATAATAATACTCTATAATCCATAATATGATACTCCTCAATCTTTCTATCTATTTCTCATTATAAAAGAAAAAGCCAAGACATAAATGATGCATAAGACCTATTTTTCTCTCACGAGTTTCATTTTTCCACTATGATAGCTTAACAAATAATTGTAAATATGCAATAAGTTCGTTTCGAAAATTAAAATATATATGCCTAATTAACCCTTTAAGCATAATCCGATTGGTTTCACACTTAACCGGGTATAATAAATATATGAACAACTTTAAATGAGGTGAATAAGATGGCTGAAATTAAACACAATAATAATAGATTCTATGTAGGCGATGAATCTAAACCAACTGCAGAAATGGATTATACTCCAAATGGTGATGTAATGATTATTACGCATACAGGTGTAGATCCAAGTTTAAGAGGTCAAGGCGTAGGCAACCAGTTAGTTCAAGCAGGTGTAAAATACGCAAGAGAAAACAATATGAAAATCGACGCAAAATGCTGGTTTGCGAAGAAACTCATTGAAGATAATCCAAACGATAAAGACTTATTAGTTGAAGAATAAATTTAATAGTCAGTATAATAGGCAAACATTTTTAACAGGTGTTTGCCTAATTTTAATGGGTTATATCAAGGAATTAAAGAGTGCCTGGGTTGTCTAGAATGTTTGATGAAACCTTGTATAACAAGTACTCGTAGTATTACCTGGGAAATAACATGGCAGTCTAAAATGAAGTGTCTTTAAGGTAGAGTGTGTACTGTCGAGGAAGCTGCAGGCAATAGAAAACGCACACCATGAAGATGTGCGTTAACTGTTATTTATGGTTGCTTTCTTGATTTTGATTTGAGCTTTGTGCAGGCGGTGCCTGTTGCGGTTTTGCTTGTTCAGGTTTAGCCGGCTCAGGTTTTGGTTCTGGTTTAGGCTGTGGTTTCTCTTCAGCTTTTTCTTCTTGTTTCGGCTCTGAATTTGAGTCAGGCTGTGCTTTAGGTTGCGGTGCAGGTGCTTGGTAAACAGGTTGTTGCTGAGGCTGTTCATAGTGCACCTGTTCTTGTGCTGCTGTATCTTGCTGATTGTCGTTTTGTTCTTCTTTTTTCTTATGTTCTTTTTCTGGCTGCTTTTTATGTTCTTTCTTATCTTTGTTTTCAAAGTATTTAGCCGCATCGATATTACTGCTGTGTTTATATTTATCATAAGCGATCATACCGCATATGATGATTGCGGTGATTAATAGCGCTGTTATTACTACTGCTGCGATTCTCTTGAAAGCTTGTAACATAACTGATTGTCTCCCTATATCTATAGTTTACTCTTGATGCATGGTGTAGAGCTACATGTTAATTTTATAGAATTGTTCAAGGTATTTCCACCTTTTTATATGTTCTTTAGAATGAGGTGTCAGATATAAAAGGTTTGAGAAATATATTTGCGTGTAAAATGAATAAAGAATGAAAAGGTAAGACGTTTAGAAATAGTACTAAGTGGTATAGTTTTTATATCAAACAATTCATAAAGTGAGGTTGATACAATGGCAGAAGTAAAACATGGTAATAACAAGTTCTATGTAGGAGATTCTGAAGCACAACCCGATGCAGAAATGACATATGTACCGACAGGAGAAGACAAAATTATTATTGACCATACAGGTGTAGGAGAAAGCATGCAAGGTCAAGGTGTCGGGAAACAATTAGTAGAAGCAGGCGTTAATTGGGCACGTGAAAATAATGTGAAGATTTTAGCGACTTGCCCATTCGCTAAGAAAGTCTTAGAAGAAACACCTGAATATCATGATGTATTGATTAAACACTAGACTGAAGGGTGTCTTAAAAGCCTATCATAACAACCTTTTGGGTTATAATTATAATAAAGCAGCGTCCTAGTTTTTGAAGCTTAGGACGCTGCTTTTTAACGGTCTAAATGTCTGTATAAAGTTGCTCGGCTGATATTGGTTTTAGCTTTGATTTCATCAAGTGTATATTGTTTCGACATGTACATTTCAATCGCATCTTTCAAGTTTTTATCATTACGTTTTGGACGTCCAGGCGACTTGCCTTCTCTAACATATTTTTCGATACCGAGACGTGTTCTGAACTTAACGACATCGCTTTGAAATTGGGTTAAATATTTTAAATGCGTATGGAAATTTTGATGAGTATTGCCTGTAAGTGCTTGATTAAGATTAATAACATACAAGGAGATGTGCTGCTTTTCAAGCAAGTCTAAAATATCTAAAAGCTGACGTGTTGAATCTGCCAGGATACACAAGTCAGTGACATATAACGTATCGTTTGGTTTGAGTGTAGTATGCAGCAGTTCATCTAATACAATGCGCTTTTTAGCTTCAGCATGCTTTTCTTCTAAGAGTTTATCGGTATAATTTTGGGTTTTTTGACATTGTACGGTACATGTATCATTGATTTCTACAGGACGGAGATAGCCGTATTTCATTATATTCACCTAACTTATAGTCAATTAGTTTCAAAAAGGGATAGAAATATGAAACTTTTCTGTTATACTTGCTTAGTAGTATTTCACGTAAAGGAGATTCATTATGTTTGAGACATTTAAAACAGAATGGCTGCAGCAGCCTGGCAAGAACTTTATGGCCGGCTTAGTTGTTGCTTTGGCATTAATACCTGAAGCGATTGCCTTTTCAATTATCGCAGGTGTCGATCCGATGGTCGGCTTATATGCCGCGTTTAATATTGCGACTGTTACGGCAATTGCAGGCGGACGTCCAGCTATGATTTCCGGCGCTACAGGTGCTGTTGCCTTAGTTGTTACACCTTTAGTACGCGACCATGGTTTAGAGTATCTATTAGCAGCCACTATCTTAATGGGGCTGATTCAATTTATCTTAGGCGTACTTAAAATCGGACGCTTGATGAAGTTTATTCCGCGTTCTGTCATGATAGGATTTGTAAATGCTTTAGGTATCATGATCTTCATGTCTCAACTTGAACATATCTTTGGTATTTCGATTCATACTTATATCTACGTTATTGTAACACTTCTCATGGTATATATCATTCCGTTGTTTAAGCGTATCCGCATACCCGCACCGCTGATTGCGATTGTCGTATTGACTGCGATTTATATGATATTTGGGTCTGATGTTAGAACGGTAGGAGATTTAGGCAATATTCAACAGAAATTACCGCATTTCTTAATTCCTGATGTGCCTTATAATTTAGAAACTTTACGAATTATTTTCCCTTATGCGCTCTCAATGGCGATTGTAGGGTTAGTAGAAAGCTTATTAACAGCTAAAATTGTAGATGACTATACAGATACGTACTCTAACAAGAACAAAGAGTCCAGAGGCCAAGGGATTGCGAACATCATCACAGGATTATTTGGCGGTATGGGCGGTTGTGCAATGATTGGACAATCTGGTATCAACGTACGTTCTGGTGCCAACAGTCGTCTTTCTACACTGACTGCAGGAGTCATGCTGATGTTCATGATTATGGTCTTAGGGGATATTGTAGTTAAAATTCCAATGCCCATTTTAGCAGGTATTATGGTGATGGTTTCAGTAGGTACAGTCGATTGGGGCTCTTTCAAATATATTAAGAATGCTCCGAAAACAGACGCTGTTGTAATGCTGCTGACCGTTATCATTGTCTTATTTACGCACAATCTTGCGATTGGTGTAGTTGTCGGGGTTGTCTTCAGTGCCTTATTCTTTGCTGCAAAGATATCCCAAGTGGACGTGCAGCAACATCAGCAAGGCGATCATGTACAGCTGGCAATTAAAGGACAAATCTTCTTTGTTTCGATTGATAGTCTGATGGGACAAATCGATTTGAATCAGCACCATAAGACAATCACGATAAATTTAAGCCGAGCACACTTATGGGACGATTCTGCAGTAGATGCGATTGACAATCTCGTAAATAAACTTAAGCACAAACAGAATCATGTAACAGTGGTAGGGTTAAATGCACAGAGTCATAAAATCATTAAAGAACTCAGCCAATTAAATCACAATCATTTTAAAGTCTGAAGCGCTTTGCTTCAGGCTTTTTCTGTGCGCATAAAAAACACAAAGCACCAAAGAAAAACTCTGTGCTTTGTGCAGTAAAATTATTAAATTTCTTTTAATTGGCGTTCGATTTCATCACGTTTATGTTCAAGGAAGTCAGGTAATGTCAGTTTGCTTCCTAAGTCTTTAACATCAGTATCTACAGTGAAGCCAGGTGCTTCTGTCGCAAATTCATAAAGAATTTTGTTGTTGCGGTAGTAGATGGATTTAAAGAAGTAACGGTCGATAATACCAGAGTTGTTGCCAGGCAATTGATCTAATTTTTCAAGTACCGTCTGCAAAGCTTCATCAGTCGGGATACTGACAGCGATATGATGGACATAACCGCGGCCTGGTTTAACACTTTCGCCTTGTTCTTCCACTAAGACAAAGTCGCTGTAACGTCCGCTTTGGTCAAGTGTATATACATTTTCATCGCTTGGGTGTGCTTGGTAGCCTAATACGTTTGTTAAGAAATCGATGGTAGGCGCTAAATTACGCAAATGCAATTCTACTGGCCCCATACCTAGAATTTGATGTTCGCTCGGTACATCTGTATATGGATTATAATGCCATACTTTTGGAATCGTATGGTCGCCGTTAACCATTAATACTAACTTCAAACCGTCTGGATCTTCAAAAGCTAAAGCCGGTTGGTTTAAATACGTTGTTGTTTCAGCATCTACATTATGCTGGCTTAAACGCTCTTTAAAGTATGTGATAGCAGCTTCATCTGGTACTAATAAAACTAAACGTTCAATACTGTTTGTACCTGAATGATGTTTGCCCAGCATACTCATTTCAAAGAATGTTAATAATGTGCCCGGTGCACCTGTTTCATCCCCGTAGAAGATATGATACATCGATGGATTATCTTGGTTTACAGATTTTTCGATTAAGCGCAAACCTAATACTTCTGTGTAAAATTGTTTATTTTCACGTGCATCTTTTGTGTACATTGAGATATGGTGATGTCCTGTAATCAGTGTCATACTATCCCTCCTGCTTATCTAGTATAATTATTATACTTACATCATACAATGTTTCTACAAATAAAGAAAGCTTTATGTTCTTCTACCCGAATTGTTAATGATATATGACAAAACACATACTTGAAGGGGTATACTTTGTCGCACCTCACTGTATCCGTCATAATGGAATTAAGACCAAAGAGAGATAGATGGGGTGAAAGTATGAACTTTGTGAAGATATCACTCATAGTCGCGTTAATGTGCTTATTAGCACTGATTGAGATGATAGCAGCCGCAACAGTCGGTTTAAGTTATATAGTCGCAATAGCCATTTCTATTGTAATGGTTATATGTATCATCATTATTATCATGGAGATACTCAAAGGCAGGAAGAAGTCCTAGCATATACATAACCTGATCGCTGACAGTCCGTCACTGCTGGCAATCAGGTTATTTTTCTGTAGAAAATGAAAGAAAGTACTCGCACGCGTAACAGTGTTATGTTACATTATTCCTAGGAGGATAATTATGACAGAACAATTAATCAGCAAAAAGGACTTGCTCGTTGAATGCGATATTACGTATGGCCAACTGTATCGCTGGAAAAGAAAAAAATTAATCCCAGATGAATGGTTTATTCGAAAGTCTACATTTACCGGCCAAGAAACGTTCTTGCCTAAAACGAAAGTACTTCAAAGAATCAAAGCGATTCAACAATATAAAAATGACTATGCTTTAGACGAAATGGCCAAGTTATTCGAAGTAGCATCTAATGAGCCTAAAGCAGAATACTGGGATAATGAAGCACTCATTCAAACATGGGCTGGTTTCTTTAAACAAGAAATCGGTGAAAAATTGTTAGCGCAATATCCGGAAGATACAGCGGTTTATGTCGGTACGATTTTAAACGAAGTCATTACACGCAGTATCTTATCGATGGATGAAGCACAAGCGCTGCAAGCATTCCTATTGGAATCTGCGCATAACAATAAAACGGCAGAGTTGTATATTTGCCGCAAGTTCGCAGTCACATTCTACTTGCTTGTGGAACAGAATACTCCTATTCAATTAGATAACAGTGTGAGAGTAATAGAAATAATCAGCGCAGAAAACTTATTTAAGAAAGAAGGCTAAACATCATGAATCAGTCTATCAGAGGTATGGGAAAAAGAATCCTGGAAGCACACACCTATGACACTATTTTATTGCTTGGCGAAATAACAATATTAAACGAAGCCATCATCAATGACATCAAACTTACTGGTGACATTACCGCAGCGGATAATGTGGAAATCCGCAACTTGAAGCTGCTTGGCGAAATGAAATGCGATAAGAATGTGCGTATTACGCAAGCATCTATTATCGGTAAAGTCCAGATCGCAGAGGATTTGGACTTCACTGATTTCAAAGTGAAAGGCGAAGTGAATGTTTCAGGGCGTTTGCGCGGAGATAATATCGATATTATCGGTATGCTTCAAAGTACGCGCGATTGTGAAGTCGATAATTTTAATGTGAACGGCAAAGCGCAGATTGAAGGTATGTTAAATGCGGATTCAATAGAATTCAAAGTACAAGAAGACTCTTATATCCGAGAAATCGGCGGGGACCAAATTAAAATTCTTGAACAAAACAAAGAGAACAGTAAGAAGTCGTTCATCACTGTTGTTTCCAACCAAAAGACACCCGCTTATCTGACGGCAGAAATCATTGAAGGAGATACGATAGAGGTGAATGCGGTCAAAGCGAAAATGATCAGAGGCGACCATGTGGTCATTGGAGATAACGTCGAAGTGGATAAAGTAGAATATACCAATTCGCTGGAATGTGCGCCGCATGCACAAGTCAAAGAGGTCGTAAAATTATAACATTATAGGTGAATTATCAAAATTCCTCAAAAAATATCAGAATAATTAGATTGTTGTTACTATTATTTTGATTATGTGCTAAAATAAATTTTTATTATCAAACTAATCGTTGGTTGACGGTTAGTTTTTTATGATTAGGGGGAATTATGATGGGATTTTCTACTGAACCGATATTAATATGGTTTGTGTTAGGCTACGGTTTATTAATGATCGTATTAGGTTTTATTTATTCAAAGAAAGTTGAAAGTAACGAAGACTTTATCCTTGCGGGTAAATCGTTAGGGCCTGTGGTGTTGATGGGGACATTGCTTGCGACATGGGTCGGCAGTGGTTCTGTAACCGGCGGTCAAAACTCATTAGCCTACAGTTTCGGCTTATGGCCGGCAATCGGCTATATGATTCCGAGTATTATCGGTATTGGGACGATTTACATAATCAGCTCTAAGATTAGAAACAACGGGAAGTACACAGTAGCGGAAATCCTTGAGATGAAATATGGTAAAGTCGCAAGTTATATAGCTGCAGTGATTATTATTTTAGCTTTCGTAGGGATTGTTTCTTACCAATATCAAGGTTTAGCGTATGTCTTGCATGTCTCAACAGGCATCTCTGTTGAACTTGGCACGATTATTGCGGCCGTGATTATTATCTTGCTCGCGACAATGGGCGGTTTAATGTCAGTCGCACCGACAGATGCCTTAAGTGCATTCTTGATTACTATCGCATTGATTATTGCGGTACCTGTCAGTATCGCAGTTGCGGGCGGTTGGGACAGCATTGTCAGCCATGTACCAGATACACATTTAGAGCCGATGGGGACATTAAGCTTCATGCAGATTCTCGGCTTCTATATTCCAATGCTATTCTTATTATTAGGCGACCAGAACATATACCAGCGTCTTGCTTCATCAAAGGACAATAAAGTAACGCGCGTCGGTACGATCGGCTGGGTTGTCGGCTTATTGATTGTAACACCATTGATTTCACTTCTTGCGTTTATTGCACGTTCGATTTTCCCGAAAATCGAACCAGGGATGGCTTTAATCGCACTGACAAGTCAATTGCCGATTGTGATTGGAGGCGTCTTGATTGCGGCACTTACTGCATTCATTACGACAACAGGAACTCTTATTTATTATCCGCTGCGACAAGTGTGCTGTATGACTTGTTCGGCGAAAACTTTAAACATAAACACGAAAATAAAATGCTGATGATGACGAGAATATTAGTGCCGGTTTTAGGTGTCATTGCATTCATGCTGACGATGTACTTCCCGTCAGTCTTATCTGTACAAATGTATGCTTATACTGTTTACGGTGCAGGTATTACTCCGGCATTGCTTGCAGTATTCATTTATCCGAAAGTCACAAAACTTGCTGGTTTAGCTTCAATGGCTGTAGGATTAGTCGCAACACTGTTTTGGGAGTTTGTCTTTGTTCAAAGTACAGGTATCAACTCAGCATTGATTTCTGTACCGCTTGCGATTATCGTCTTAGTAGTTGTGACACTATTTACTTCTAAAGGAGGCAGTCAAAGTGAACTTGAAACAACGCATTGATGCGTTTAGAAAGACTATGAAACAAGACAACATTGATTTAAGTATTGTGATGAATTTTGAGAATCAGATGTATTTCACAGGATTTAAAGCAGTTATTTATTCTAGACCGATCATCTTATTTATTTCCCAGGAAAAGATTGAAGTGATTGCGCCGAAGTTAGAAGAAAATCACTTTAAGGATAAGACAGGTATTCACTCGATTCATACGTATACTGAAATTCCGACAGAAGATGACACACCGACACGTTATCAAGATGTATTTAATGACTTGCTGAAACAATATGAAGAGGCAAAAACGATTGGTATCGAAACAGCTTTCTTGCCGGCGCAATTCTATACTGCTGTCAAAGCACATGATTTCGAAGTAAAAGATATCAGTGAAGCATTAGTTAAACAAAGAACGTACAAGTACGAAGATGAACAAGCAGCGATTCGCGACAGCGGTAAGATTGTCAGTGAAGCGGTAGCAAAAACAATTGAAAATACAAAAGAAGGTTTGACTGAGATGGATATCGATAACTTTGGGAACAGTTATTTATTTGATACCATTTCTCAAAATTATCCTGATGCTGAATTTGGATTCTTCGTCATGTCGCCTTCAGGTATTAAACGTTCTACAATGCCGCATACCTTCTCTAATACGAAAGCCATTCACTCGGGAGATGTCATTGTACACAGCCGCCAGTTAGAACTGAATGGGTATCGTGCAGAGTGCGAGCGTACTTTCTTTGCTGGTCAGCCTAATCCTGATCAAAAGAAAGCCTTTGAGACTATGGTGAAAGCACATAAAGCTGCATTAAATTTCATCAAAGTGGGTGTAACCGCAAAAGAAGTCGACCAAGCAGCACGAGATGTGATTGAGAAGGCAGGATATGGAGATTATATCAGCCACCGTACAGGACACGGCATCGGTATCGGGCAACATGAAGAACCATCGCTTCGATTTGATAATGACCTTGTTTTAGAAGAAGGTATGGTCTTTTGTGTAGAACCTGGTATTTATATTCCTGGAGTAGGCGGATTCAGACATTCAGATACTGTCATCTTAAAAGCTTCAGGTACTGAAGTTGTGACAGATTATCCGCATGACTTAGAAGATTTGATACGATAAAACTTAATATGTGAAACAAAAACAACACCTGCATATTGTTATGCGGGTGTTGTGTAATTTTGTTTTCAATTCAATCTTATTTTGTTCTTTCTCTGATTAATAAACCGAGAATTGTAAACGTCGTAACCGCAAAGACGATGTTCATAATAGATAAAATCTCAATTATCACAACATCTTTATCAAGACGTTCAAATGCATTGTTTTGAAGTTCTTGATCAGTAGTGAATGTTTCTTCGCTGATACGAGGATCGTCTGTTAAATCTTCTTTCATTCTCTTTTTAACAAAAGGCATAATCAGTTCCTCCTTTATTGCTAGTAACATTCCCTAATCACAAAAAGCAAAACTTTTTAAACGGTTTTTTCATTGCGCAAAGCACGATAACTGATGACGCTGCTGATAAGTCCGATGATTAAAATGACTGTCGCAAACAAGAGTGCTGCATTGTAATTTTCTGATTCTCCGATTAAGAAGCCGGAAACAAACGGCGCAATCATTTGACCGATACTATAAATCACAGTCAATGTGGCGATAAAGTTAGACTTGCCTCCAGTCTCAAGCATCAACATTTGTCCTTTAGACATGAAGAGTGTCGTTAAGCCTAAGAATGTACTGCCGAAAATCAGAGAACTGATAATCAAGCTGACAATGTGATGCGAGAATATCGGTAAAGCTACACTGATAATCTGCAGGCCGAAGGCCATGTAAGTAGCTTTGCTGTAATCGATTTTCTCCGCAATCATAGACCAAACTACTGTAGAAGGTATGGCACCTAAACCGACAAACATCCAGCTTAAAGCCGCATATTCTGAGAAAGCAGGGATTGTTTTAACAATCGCAACTAAGAAAGTACCTGTAATAATATAGCCCGCACCTTCACAGAAATAGGCGATAGAATACCAGCGCATGAAGGTCGGGTTAAGACGGACGGCAGTCTTCTTTTCTGTTTTGGCAGTGTCATTGACTTTGATTTCCGGGTTCTCTCTCATGAATAGAATAACTAAAAGACTTAGCACTAAAGAAACAAGTCCTAAGATAATCCAAGTCATTTGCCACGTGTCGACGTTTGTATAGAAGAATACGTAGATACTGCTGGTAAAGAGTCCAATCCCTACAGCACTGTACAATAGTCCGGAAATCCCTTCTTTATGTGCTTGTCTTAACGCTTCTAAGACAACATTAGAGGCTAAAACAAAGACTGTACCGCTGGTAATTCCTGCGATTAAACGAAGCACTGACCATAGGAAGAAGTTGGATGTAAAGCCCATGAAGATAGTGGAGAGCACGTTTAGTATCAAGTAGATTTTGACATCTACGACTTTGCTTTTGAAGATAAACCACATTGGAATAATGGCACCGATCAAATAACCTAAGTAGTTAATTGTCGCAAGTAATCCGGCACCTTTACCATCCATATGTACCGCTTGCTGCATAAAAGGAAGAATAGGCGTATAGGCAAAACGGCCGATTGCCATCACCACAAATAAAGATGCCATCCCAAGTAATAATTGACGATGTGCGTGCTGAGACATAATCGTCACCTCTCATTCTAGATAGTTGCCCCTATTATACGCCGAGTTCAACATTAATAATAATGATAAAACGTGATAAGTATGATAAGTAAAAGTTATCGTAAGGAAATGATAGATAAATCAAAGCATAAATAAAACGTGTTGCTTTCAAAATTGAAAACAACACGCTCTATCAGTGAAAGGGTTGAAAAACAACCGCTTATTTATTGTCATCTTTATTTTCGTCTTTTTTGTCGCCGCCGCCGAATTTATCTTTAGCGATTTCTTTACCTTTTTCAATGTACTCGTCTTTATGTTCGTTTAAGTGGTCTTCGCCTTTTTTCTTGATATCATCAAAATTCATAATCAAATTCCTCCTTAAAATTTAAGTACAGTAATATGTTACCCCGCCTCGAGATTGTGAAACATGTCGTTTTCGATTGATTACTTATTTTTCTTGTTAAGGTGTAGCAAATCTAGTTGTACTAAGAGAGGATCATGGTCGCTTGCACGTCCAGACATGTCTGTGAAATCAGAGTTTACATGAACCATATCTAATTTTGCGTGCGGTGCGAGATGATTAGATACGAAAATATGATCTAGCGTTTGTGAATTGCCTTGATAGACATACGAATAACGCTGGTTCATCGGCACAAAATTAACAAGATTGGTCATTTGGCTGCTTTCTAATGTTTTTAATGGTTTCGACCATTGGAAATCATTAAAGTCGCCAAGTGCTACTACATTTGCTTTAGGATTGTCTTGTTTTACTTGAGTGATAAAGTTGGAAACTGTTTTGGCAATAGCTGTACGTTGTGCTTCGCTGCCAAGGTTGACTGGCTGGCGTTTGCCGAATAACGCATCATCACCGTTTTTAGAGTTCCAATGGTTCACAATCGCAATGACTTGTTTGCCTCTGAATTTAAACTGAGCTGCTAATGGTTTGCGTGAATCTTGGAAAGCTTGATTATCCGGATCGATACGACCAGGGTTATGTGTTAAGTTGCCTTTTTGATATGAAACAGCAGTGTGCGCATCGCCTGCAGGAACTTTTGTATCGAATTTCACTCGATTTGGATTATATAAGAAACCGACACGGATGTTCGCACCTGGCTGACCGCCGTCTTGATTCATCTCCGGATCAATATTGACGTATTTGTATTCTGGACCGCCTGCAGCTTTAATGGCTGCGATAAGACGTTCATAAGATTGGTCGCCTTGAGGGCCGCCTTTTCCAGGGCCATCATTATCTTGAACTTCAGTGACACCGATAATATCAGGCTGCTTCATATTTTTGACAATACCGTTCGCAAGCTTTTGGGCTTTATCATCAGAAGATGATTTTACGTTATTTGAGAAATTCTCTAAGTTGTAAGAGGCCATCGTCAGCTTTTGATGATCAGGTTGAATCGATGTCGGCTGCGGTGCTGTAGTCCCTTTTTGATGTGCATTCTGCATAGTGCTTAAGTCGACATTGATTTTATAGTTTTGGTAGCCGTAGTTCATGTAGCCGATGATAGGGCCTTTGAAGCGATCGCCTGTTTTTACATCAAAGTCGCGTGCTTGATAATTATCGTACATTTTGAATGGAATACGCTGACCGTTGGCACTATTGTGTTTCAGCAAAATTCCGCCGTTTTGAGTTTCTTTTGGTTCGTTGTCTAATACTGTGAAGATGTCTCCATGTTCTTGCGGTCCGACAGCACGGACATCACCTGTCTGCACGCGCATACCTTCTAATGACTCATAATAGTCCATCGCATAACGGTTGCGGTCGAATGTTTTCAACTGATCATTTGCGGAGATGGCTTTAGGAACTTGTTTAATTGTGTACGGCTTAGGCAGAGGCTGATTGCTTTGTGCCACAGTGATTTTGCCGCCGCGATCATCACGGGCCACAATTTCAGTGACCGGCAAATCTGTATTCGCTTTATCGTTATAACCATCAATGGCATATTCATTGACTGTTCCGGTTACTTTAATTAAATCGCCGACTTTTACATCAGCTTTATGTTTGCCTGTATAAACGATAATACCTTCTGATGTGTTGGCATTGTTGTCTGCTTCGCTATCAGGTGTCTGCATATGAAAATAATGCTGTCCGCGCAATTCATATTGATAAGTAACAATTCCTTTAACGTCTTGGACTTTCTTATTGTTATAAGGGGAGTAGTGACGTTCTCCTTGAATGTCGTGAATTGCGACAGATTGCGAGGTAGTTTCTGCACTTGCATCATTTGGCATCAATAATAATGCCGCAAGTGCAGATGTAGATAGAAGAGTTATTAATTTTTTCTTGTGCATAGTGTGCCTCCAAAATATATGTATTTAATTGTAATTATATCAACGGTTCAATTAATTTATTGTTAAATTTGAGTAAATGTTTTTTGGAGTACACATATATTTAAATTGTGATGAACAGGGAAAATACTCCATATATAGATTATGTTGGAGGGTGATAGTATGGATTATAACTTACTAGGTAATTCGGGACTGAATGTCTCGAAATATGCTTTAGGCTCTGTACCGTTTTCTGCCACAAATGGATTTGAGAATGCGGGCGGTCTGACAGAGAAAGAAGTAGAATATTTTGTAGATTATGCGTTAGATCAAGGGATTAATCAGTTTGATACTGCAAATCTTTATGCTAAAGGCGATGCAGAATTGGCATTAGGCAAAGGTATCCGAAATCATCGTGATGAAATGGTCATCAGTACAAAAACAGGCTTCCCATTCAACGATAACCCGAATAATGTCGGTGCAAGCCGTTTGAATATTGAACGTTCTATCGATCATTCCTTGAAGCGTTTAGGCACGGATTATGTAGATTTATATTATGTGCATACATGGGATGGACAAGTACCGGTCGAAGAAACGATTCAAACGATGAATGACTTAATCAGAAAAGGTAAAATCCGCTACTGGGGTGTATCGAACTACAGCGGCTGGAACTTAGCCAAAACATATACGACAGCAGTAGAAAATAATATGGCACCGCCGATTGCGCAGCAAATCTATTACACACCTGAAGCGAGAGAAGCGGAATATGAATTACTGCCTGCAGGCAAAGAACTGGGTGTAGGCAATAGTATCTGGTCTCCATTAGGAGAAGGGTTGCTAACAGGTAAAATCACACGTGATAAAAAAGGCGAGCCGAATACACGCCAAGGCGACGGCTGGGCTGAACCGTATGTAAAAGATCATGAATTATTCTATCGTTTGATTGAACTGGTTCAAGAAATTGCGCATAATCATCAAGCAACAGTACCGCAAGTTGTACTTGCTTGGTTAAGAGAACGTCCGAATGTAGATTCGCTCGTATTGGCTGCACGTAATAAAGAACAGCTGCAAGAAAATATTGCATCTTATCAGTTGCAGCTGACAAAAGAAGAAATTCAAATGATTACAGACTTAACGACACCAGAACCGATTTATCCGTTATGGCACCGTGCAATGAATTCTGCACAGAGAGGTTCTGAAGCTGAAAAAGTCTATCTAGAAGAATATCAAAGATTGATGGAACGAAAAGACAACTTGGTAGACTAGAAAATTTCTTCTTAATTGGATAGACGAAAAGTTAAAAAGTATATTAATTATTATTAAAAAAGAAGTAAGGATTTTAAGCGGAGTATGGACGTATAACCTGAGAATTAGTATACTGATGTTAATAATTATATTGATTTTATAATTTTACTATTTGCTATTACAATTAAGGAGGAACACAATGATTAAACGTACAGGTGAACACGTTTTAACATGGATTGGTGTTGGGCTTACAGCCTTAGCAGTTTTAATGACAGGTTTAATGCTTCCGTTAATGCATAGCGAGGACTTTATAACAGGTATGCAAGAAGGCAGCACAGGGGATATAACTTATGAGGAAATGATGCAATCAGCAACAGTTCTTCAAGGATTTATAACATTTGCTTTAATCATCAACCTTATTGCCCTTGTTTTAGCAGTCATCGGCGGTATCTTTATCAGTAAGAAAGCAAAAACAGCTGCAACTTTATTATTGATTGCTGGTATTATTTCATTATTAGGTAACTGGATTTCAGCAATCTTATGGATTATTGCCGCAATTATGTTATTCAGCAGAAAACCGAAAAACAATTCATTGACTGAAGATGGTTATTATAACTACGATAAAGCCAATGCCATTGCACAAGAACGTACAAGCGAACAAACAAAAGAAGAAGATCCATACAAATATTAATACACATGAGCCGTCTCATAAGAGGCGGCTTTTTAATACAAAAAGGCAGAGCATATGTTGGTAGATGCTCTGCCTTTATTCTGTCATTATGAGATTAAATCATTTCTCCGCCGCCGCTGACTGGAAGATAGCTGCCGGTAATATAAGCACTGTCTTCGCTTGCATAAAATGCTACTGCTTTAGCGACGTCTTCAGGTTGTGCCAATCTATGGATAGGAATGCTGTTGGCATAAGCTGTTTTAGCTTCTTCTGGTGTATGTGCAGTCGCGTCTGTATCGACCATACCAGGTGCTACGATATTTGAAGTAATACCTGTATCTGCAAACTCTTGAGCGATATATTTCGCAAAAGCGTTTAATGCACTTTTAGACGTCCCGTGGGCTAAGAAGTCGTCCATCGGCTGATGGCTGAGACCGCTTGAGATATAAACCAGTTTGCCGTAGCCTTGTTCTTTCATAATGGGTACAACTGCTTTCGTTGAAGTGAAGGCTGCTTTTAATTCATCATCAGTTTTAGCAATAAATTCGTCCCACTCCATGTCTTCAAATGATTTGAAAGGGAATTGCATTCCAGCGTTATGTACTAGAATATCAACACTGCCGAACGTCGCTAATGCTTGTTTGACAATATTTGCGACATCTTCAGTATCGCGTGCATCGCCTTTGACTGCGATGGCTTTACCGCCGTTATCTTCAATGTCTTTAACAACATTTTCTGCTGCTTGAGCGTTGCTGAAGTAATTAATTACGACATTTGCACCGCGTGATCCGAGCAAACGTGCTGTTTGAGCCCCGATACCGCGGCTTGATCCTGTAATAATTGCTGTTCTGCCTTTCATATTTATCTCTCCTTTAAATAAAAGTTCGATATATTAATTGTATGGCTGCCTATCTATTTTCTCAAATTATCAGGTAATAACCTTAAGTATTAACGCTTTTGATACCAGAAGTATTTCTCGAAACGTAGAATAAATGCGACTAAGAAAATAAAGATAGTATGCCCGAGCATCCAAACAAAATAGTCGCTCCAATAAAATTGATATTTTGGATTTACAGACCAATTAATCAATGACAGATAAATGACCGCAAACAGTACAATAATAATTAAAATTCCGGCAGGATAGACATAAGAATCGCGTATGCCTTGAAAGACAACGTAAATCAATGTGGTGAAAATAATGTGAAAGATAAATTTGAAACAGAAATTCGCATATTCAAATACAGGGATAAAATCAACATTCAGCAGCAAATCTGCGAGTGAATGGGTATAAAATAAGTCAGTAAGGCTAAAGAATGCATATAAAGATACGGATAAGATGAGTATCGCAACAATATGATACAGTGTTTTCATAAGAGGTCACACCCTTTTGTATGTGTCAGGTGACATTGAGCGTACCATACTTTAGTGAATTTTGGAAAAATATTGTAGAAAGCAGTTGTTTAAAATGAAGGAAATTATATATCTTGCAGGTGGATGCCTATGGGGTGTCCAAGCCTATGTTAAAACCTTGCCAGGTGTGCTGGATACGGAAGCGGGCCGTGCTAACGGAACCTCAAATCAATTAGAAAGCGACTATGATGGTTATGCAGAGTGCGTCAAAACTACTTTTGATACAACACAAACCAGCGCTAAAAAGTTAACAGCACAGCTTTTTAAAGCAATAGATCCTTATAGTATAAATGCACAAGGAGAAGATACAGGACCTAAATACCGTACAGGTATTTACAGTGAAAATCCTGAACATTTAGCACAAGCTAAAGCGTATATTAATCAAAGAGGTGACACTGCCCGCATAGTAGTGGAAGTCTTGCCTTTAACCAACTACATCCCGAGTGCGGATGGGCATCAAGACTATCTGGACCGTCATCCAGAGGCCTATTGCCATATCCCGAAAGCATTGTTTCAACAACACAAAGACTAGGAAAAGTATTCACAGTCAGAATGCTTTTCCTAGTCTCAGAAACAAAATACATAATTGTTTAAGTTGTGATATAGTAACGTTAATTTAGTTTCACTGTTTAGAAAAAGAAATGGAGTAATCTATAAAGTCCTAAACCGAGAACTACAATAAGCACGATTAATCTTGGTTTGGTGAAGATGATGCTTTTTTTCTTCTTTTCATCTTCTTTAGGGTCATAGTTTCTCAGCTCTTCTTCAATTTCTTGGTTGATTTGATCTAGACTTTTATCATTATCTGTTGCCATTATCAAAAGCCTCCAGTTTTTTTGAAGTTATTAACTATACATTAAACCATAGGGCTTTGAGAATGCAAAATTATCATTTACCGGGGGTCATCATGTATACATTAGAAACGATTGCACAAATCTTAGAGACAGAACTGCTGGATGCACAAGGAAAAGCACATCAAGTGATAGATGATTTTGAATATCAAATGCTGCATGTTAAGTCGCCTTCCACAGCGTTTATTTCTATTAGCGAAGCGTCGTGGCAAAAGTACTTGAAGAAATCAAAAGTCATGCGAGAAGGCAATGCGCAAATCCCTAAGGATGTTTCAAATATTGGTTTAATAATCACTGAACAGTATGTAGAAGACTTAACACATAAGATTCCGCAAATTGTAGTGAAGAACAGTATTAAAGCGATGAAAACTTTAGCCTTGCACATTAGAAGCCGTTACCGTAATCCATTAGTTGCCCTAACAGGTTCTATGGGAAAAAGCTCGACACGTTTAATGCTAGGGGCAGAGTTAGCACCTTTAAACGTCCAACAAAATCGAGGCAACAGTAATACGAGAAGTGCCATTTATTTACATATGTGCAAATTAGCTTCTAATCCTGATATTGCGATATTTGAAACCTCTTTAAATGCGTTGAATAATCGCGGAAACATGGCGAAAGTATTAAAGCCGCACATTGCAATTGTGACAGGTATCGGTTCAGCACATTTATCGACAATCGGTTCGACACAAGAGATTGTAAAATTCAAATCGCGTATTTTTGAAGGGCTGAACGCAGAAGGTATTGCAATCTATAATGGTGACACGCTGCATCATGATGTATTAAGAGAGACGGCCGCAACCTATACAAAGCACGTCTATCGCTATAGCACGAAAGATGCGACAGCGGATACTTATGCTGAAGAGATAACACCTGTTAAAAAAGCAGTAAAAGTCACGACTAATGACGGTTATACATTTGAAGTGCCTTCTGTCAGTAAAGGGATGGTTGAGAATGCTTTAGCAGTGTTATTGACGCTCAAACATTTGAATGTGGATGTGAAAGAAAAGCTCAATCATTTAGCTCAAACACAACTCTTTAAGAAAGTTTTGGAATTCAGAACCGTGAAAAGCGATTATGAACAGGCGACAGTCTTAGATGATACACATAATGCATCTTTACCGGCGATGTTGAATGCGATTGATGCCTTTAATTCACAAAGCCCATTTTTTAAGGGGCATAAAATTATAGCGTTGGGTCAAATCAGTGATTTAGGCGATCAAACAGATCGTGTTCACGCTGAATTGGTACCAGCTTTGGAACAATCAGAAGCGGATTATATTTTATGTATGGATAAGCCTTTGCGTAAAGTGGTTAATAAGGTCAAAGGAAAGCATATTACATGGTATCAAAATCAGGATTTGATGCTGAAAGACTTATGCTATTTGTTAAATCAGGATGCATTGGTGTTGATGAAATCTTCTGTTACACAAACAGACTTCCCGAAAGTTGCTGCACGTCTGCAAGGTGCGTTTTTGCATTATGAGAGAAGCGGCGCAGAAGATGCTCATTTTACAGAAACAGCACGAAAAGGCCGTGCTTATGTCATTTATGATTTAGAAACAGGCGAAATAGCAGCGCAAGATAACATGAATCAATCTGCGACAATCGAAGGACTTGCGCCTATTCTTTATTACTTAGATGCGAAACAGCGTGGGATCAATAATTACCACCTTAACCTCAAACAATGGCCGACGAATAACCACCAATTCTATGAAGGGCTTGAAATGACATGGGAGGCTTTAGTTGAAGCTATGACAGATACACCGCACGCATCGTTAGTCTATCAATTAGCAGATGAGCTTTATGAAAGTCATAAAGCGAGAAAAGCTTATGTGCAGTCTGTCATTAAGCAATTGCGTTTAACGGATTCTGTTGCGATTAATTTAACAGGACGTTTTAGAATAAAAGAGCGTCAAAATTTCACGGTTCGTGATTTGTCAACTTTACTAAAACAATATGGCGCGCAGTTATATGATAATTCTAAGAGCGGTATAGTAATAGGCGAATATGGTAAACACGGTATCTTGAAAGAAGGAAATAACGCGATAGTATTTACGGGTTTGGAAAACGAAGATGAAGCACGTCAGCTTCTTCAAAAAGTCTGAAGTAACATTCAGGCTTTTGTTTTTCCTTATAATTTAAAAGCAGCCTAGTAAATAAGGAGTTGCGGATGATTTTAATTTATTACATATAAATAATAAAACAATCTAAATATTAAAGTCTTTAATCAAATCCGATTAATTGCATGTTATTAGTCTTGTAAAATTTAATTGTGTCTGTTCTGAAACAATTGTACCAAATTAATAAAATTGCGTTTATTAGTTGTGCACTTGTGCAATTGTATAAGGTACCACTTTTTAATTTTTTTAGGAGGGATTTTTTGAATAATCAGGACTTTTTCAAGAAACGTAATCGCTATTCCATTCGTAAAATCACAGCAGGGGCAGCCTCAGTTATTGTAGGGGTGACTTTATTTGCGAATGCGAATGAGGCAGACGCAGCTGAAACAACGACAAACACCAATGAATCAACAAATCCTACTACACAAACAAGTACATCAGCTGACACAGCACCAACGACAGATACAAACCAAACACAAGATGCACAAGCACCAACAGCTGACACAGCAGCACAACAAGACACTGCCGCTCAAAAGCCAGCTGAAACAGACACAACAACAGCGCCTACTGAACAGTCGACAGACACAACTGCAGATCAAACTGCATCAACAGATGCACAAAAACCAGCAGCTGATACTGCGGCTTCAGAACAACCAGCGCCAGCTGAAAATACTGCAACATCAACAGAACAGCCAAAAGCTGATACAACTCAAACAACAGAACAACCGACAGAAAAAACAGCAGAACAACCAGCAACAGAGCAGCAATCAGCTACAGCATCAAAAACTGATAGTGCTCAACCAGCAGCTGATTCAGAAACAAATACATCAACACCAGCAGAACAACCAACACAAAATACATCTACTACAAGTGCAAAAGAAACAGCAGCACCTGCAGCGCCGACTGAAGCACCAACAACAGAACCTTCAGTTGCGCCAACTGCAGATAATCAAACAACACAAGCACCTAATGCGGATCAAGCACCGGCAGAACAACCAACAGCAGAACAATTTACTGCACAAGCAGCACCGACAGATGCTGTAAACCAACAACCTGCTTATGATCCGAATGCAGCACAAGTTTCAGATGAGAACACTGCTGAAAATGCGACTTTAGGCGATACTTCTGGTCAAACAGATTTAGCAAACGCTTCTAAATCAGCACAAGACTATTCAAATCAAAAAGACAGTTCTGAAGCACTTGCGACATCACCTAATACAACCGCAAGATTCGCAGCACCAACATCTCAAGAAGGTACAGCTGCACAAACATATGCATTAGCAGCCGCAACACCAACAGGTACTAATGTAAATGATCAAGTACAAGCTTCAGACATTCAATTAAGTCCAAACACTATCCAAGCTAACGACAGTGAATCAACTGCAATGTCTGCGAATTTACAAGTAAACGATAGTGTCAAATCAGGTGACTACTTCGATGTAAAATTCCCGCAGTATTTAAACTATTACGGTAATACAACACGGAACACTGCAATTATTCCTGACTTAATGAATGGCGAGGAAGTAGTCGCTTCAGGTCAATTCAATGAAGCTGACAATTCATTGCGTTATACATTTACAGATTATGTAGATACACATGATAATGTGACAGGTAAATTCAATATTCCGTTATATGCTGACCGTCAACAAGCACCAACTTCAGGTACTTACCCAGTTACTACAACAGTTGCCGGCGAGCCATACAGCACAAATGTTGATATCAATTACAGAGTTTCTGATTCTCAATATCCATCTAACGTAGACTCATTCATCGTATCAGCGGATAACCAAACAGGTGATTACCAACAAGTTGTATATGTGAACCCTCAAGGCAAACAATCTTACAATGCTAAAGTGAACTTATACAACTACTGGCCGAACACTGCAGATGGTACACCAGCTGACAGTTCAGCACAATTAAATCCAAGCGTAACTAACTACAAAATCTATGAAGTAAGAAATGGTGAAACACTTAACCCAAGTTTCTACTTTGACGAAACAAATCCAAACTTCGTAGATGTAACAGACAGAACAGATGGACCATATAACTTCAATCCGCAATACTCAACAACAGCTGACGGCGGACAAATGTTAACATTAGATTTCAAAGACTTGCCATCAAACGGCAGCCGTTATGTCATTGTATTAAACAGTAAAGCAGAAGAAGGTTCATACCAAGAAATCAAAACAAGAGCAGAAATGGTTTCTGATGCGACAAACGATGGGCAAGGTCACACTTACTACACTTGGGACAACTACAACGTATACAATAGTGGTTCAGGCGACTTAATCGGTGACGATACTGATGCCGACGCAGATGCCGACGCTGATGCAGATGCAGATGCCGACGCTGATGCCGATGCGGATGCTGACGCCGATGCGGATGCTGACGCTGACGCTGACGCCGATGCGGATGCTGACGCCGACGCAGATGCCGATGCTGATGCGGATGCCGAGGCCGATGCTGACGCCGATGCTGACGCCGATGCTGACGCCGATGCTGACGCCGATGCAGATGCAGATGCTGACGCCGATGCTGACGCCGATGCGGATGCGGATGCCGACGCTGACGCTGATGCCGACGCCGATGCTGACGCTGACGCCGATGCAGATGCTGACGCTGATGCCGATGCGGATGCGGATGCCGATGCTGATGCCGATGCCGACGCCGATGCTGACGCTGATGCAGATGCCGACGCTGATGCCGACGCTGACGCTGATGCGGATGCAGATGCTGACGCTGATGCCGATGCCGATGCCGACTCAGATTACCCTAATGAACCAACTGAACCAGTAAATCCTGATGAGCCGGGTGAACTAGGACAACCGTCTGAACCAGGACAACAAGGTGAACCTGCTGGTCCAACGCCAGAACAAGGTGTTGAAAATGGTTCAAATGGTGAACAACCAAGCCATGCTGAAGGTAATGGAGATAAAGAATTACCTGATTCAGGTGAAGAAAATAATAATAAACAAGCTACTTTATTCGGTAGTCTATTCGCAGCACTAGGTTCTGCACTATTATTAGGACGCCGTAAGAAAGATAAGAAACAATAATTCTATTTGAATAGTGGGCTGGACGATGTCCGGCCCATTTATACATATTTAATAAGAAGGGGTTTGGCCATGATGATAAACAACGAGATTGAACAAGTACTACAAAAAGCAGATCAACAATTGTTAGGCAAAGATTATGTGTTTGTGAGTTTAGGCAATCCAAATATGAAAGCGGTCGTTAAGCTGTTGAAAAACTCCAACAATCTTAAAAGAGATATTGTGAAACAATATGATCAGTTTAAAAAGAAAGCTGGAAAATATCCTCAATGGGTCAAGATTGATTTTGTTTATCGTACGAGGGATATTGTATTTGAAGAGGTCAAACGCGATTTGGAGGAAACACGTCGTAATTATATAGATTACGGTATCGCTTATGACCAAAATTGGAATTTGGCTTTTATGGCAGAAGAAATCAACATCAATGCATTTGTCAGACCTACGAAAGATAAAAAGAAATTCTTCTTATCAGAAGACAATATCAATAATTATTTAAAAAAGTATACGAAACATAAGCAGTTTTATAAACATCAAGATTATGCTGGAAAGCCTATCACAACGTTTTATACGAAAGGCTATTTTATCGAAAATCATGAAGTGTATGAGTTAGGAGCAGAGGGACGAGAAAAAGGATTGCGTAAAGTAGATAATTTATCTCGTGAGATTGATAAGATGTTAGAAACTTCTACGGATCATTTAGTGAATGAATTACAACCTAACGGAAAATTCTTCTATGGCTACTTCCCGCACTTTGATAAGAAAATCAGCTTTTATAACAATTTGAGACATGCTTCATCTACTTATGCTTTGATGGAAGGACTGCATTATTTAAATAAAGACATCAGTGTGGCTGAAAAGGCGATAGATTATTTAATAGATAATTATTTGTTTGAACAAAAAGGCATAGCACATATTTTCGATGACACTAAAAACATCAATGAAATTAAACTAGGTCAAAATGCGGCGTTTATCTTTGCGGTCTGCGAGTATTTGAAAATCAAACCTGATAATGAGAAGTATTTAGAAGCAGCACAAAAAGTGGCAGAAGGTATTCTCTCTATGATAAATCAAGAAACGGCTGAAACGATACATGTTTTGCATTATCCAAGCTTAGAAGTCAAAGAACAGTTTCGTGTGATTTATTATGATGGAGAAGCCGCATTAGGATTATTGCGTCTCTATCAAATCGATAACAACGAAAAATGGTTAGATACTGTAAGAAGTATGTTTGATCGATTTATTAAAATGAATTACTGGAAGAACCATGACCATTGGTTAGGTTATTGTACGAATGAATTAATTCAAATAGACCCTAAAAAAGAATATATTGAGTTCGGAATCAGAAATGTTTCCAGCTATCTAGACTTTATCAAACATCGTATTACAACGTTCCCGACTTTCTTAGAGATGCTGATGGCGACGTATCATATTATTAGAAAAGCAAGAGAAAATGGATATGGAACACTTGTCGACCAACTCATCAATGTAGATGCACTCATGGAAACCATTCATACCCGTGCAGATTACCAGCGAACAGGTTATTTCTATCCTGAACTAGCAATGTATTTTAAGAACCCAAAACGTATCCTAGGTTCATTCTTTATCAAACATCATGGTTACCGTGTCAGAATTGATGACATTGAGCACTATATTTCAGGTTACGTTCAATATCAAAAAGTATTTAAAGAGAATGAATAATACGATAGGCCATGCTTCACAGGGAGGCATGGCCTATTTATTAAACTCCTAAATGTTCTCTGAACGTATGTCCTTCATATGATGTACGGTAGATTCCGCGCTTTTGCAGTTCTGGAACAATGAGATTGACGAAATCTTCTAAGCTTCCTGGCAGAGTTGGAGGCATGAGATTGAAGCCATCTGCGACACCTTCGTTGAACCAGTGTTCCATTTCATCGACGATTTCTTTTGGTGTACCGATCAGTGTGAGATGACCGCCGCCTGCATTAAGGTAGCCGAGCAATTCACGTACGGTCGGATCTGTATCGCGGATGATTTCTAAGACTGTTTCATATCTTCCGACAGGTCCTGTAAATTCTGAAACAGGGGGCAGTTCTGGTACTTTCTCATCTAATGCCCATTTAGAACAATCTTGTTGAACAAAGAAGCTGAGTTGATTTAATGCTGTTTCAATAGGAAGCAGGTTGTCTAATTCAGCTTTCTTCGCAAGTGCTGCTTCACGTGTTTCAGCGACATAAGTCACAAGACCTGGGAATACTTTAAGTTCGCGGTCAGTCTGTCCAGAGGTCTTAATTTCATCATCTAAACGTTGTCTGAACTGCTTTGCTTGTTGGATATTCCATGACACAGAATAAACAGCATCCGCATATTTCACAGCTAAAGCGACACCTTGTTTAGAGGCACCTGCTTGCATGGCAACGGGTTTGCCCTGAGGACTGCTTGGTGTAGATAGCGGGCCGCGTACTTGGAAATTGTCGCCTTTATGCTGGAATGGTTGAATGTGTTCAGCGTCAATCAGCTGATTGTTTGTGCGGTCATGTTTAAAGTCATTCACAGACCAAGATTCGAATAATTGATTCATTACTTCTGCGAATTCATCTGCGACCGCATAACGTTCAGCGTGATTCGGAAGTCCTTCCATACTGTGATTTTGTGCTTCGATATCTGTCATGGATGTGACTAAGTTCCAACCTACACGTCCGTTAGTTATATGGTCCAAACTTAAAAGCTGCCTTGCGGCAGTGTAAGGATTAGAGAACGTACTGGAAATAGTAGACACCAAACCAACATGTTTTGTGACTTGTGATATCGCTGTTAAGTTGACGATAGGGTCAAACCAGAATGCGGGCATGGTTGTGTCGTTATTTGCGGGAAAAGATTGATTATCCGCAAAGAAAACAGCATCGAAATAACCGCGCTCTGCGATTTGTGCGAGTGTTTGATAATATTGGATGGTTCCGATTTGTTCAATACTGGAATCAGGCATTAACCAAGTTGCCTGATGATGGCCAGTACCATATAATAATACGCCTATATGCAACTGTCTCTCTTTTGGTACAGGCATGTTGTTTCACCTCTTAGTTCATTGTTAAGCCGCCATCGACTGTAATGTTTTGTCCTGTAATACCGTCTGCTTGTTTTGAAACTAAATACGCCACCATATTTGCGACATCTTGCGGTGTCGTTACTTTGCGCAGTGGTGTAGTTTGAGCAATTAAATCAAAGACTTCTGGTGTTGTTGCGGAACTTGCATCGGTAGTTTTAAGCAAACCGCCGGATACTACATTCGCATTGATACCGTATTGGCCTAATTCAGCGGCGATATTGCGCGTAAAACCGATTAAGGCAGCTTTTGCAGTTGTATATTCGTGATAAGGAACAACTGGGTTTTGATATAAATTAGTACCGATAGATACGACAGTACCGCGTTGGCGTTCCATAAATTGAGGGATGACACTTTGAACGACATTGAACGCAGCTTTTAAAGTGCCGTCGATTTGTGTTTGATAGTCTTCCCAATCCATATCTTTGAATGCTTTTTGGGCAGTCGGATCAAATTTGAATCCGATTAATGCATTATTGACAACGCCGTCAATTTGACCGAAAGCTTTCGTACCTTCTTGTACTAAGCGTTCTACATCTTCACGCTTTGTGACATCTGCTTGAATTGCGACGGCACGTTCATTACCGATTTCTTCTGCGAGTGCTTTTGCTGCTGCTTCGCTTTGATTGTAGTTAATGATGACATTAAAACCTTGTGTGCCTAAAGTACGGCTGATCGCTGCACCTAAGCCGCGTCCGCCGCCTGTTACTAATATTGTTCTTGCCATAATCATTCGCTCCCTTTATGAAATTAGACATAAAAAAATACACACCTGCAAAACAGCTGTGCGTAAAAGAGCGAGACAAAATCCTATTATAAGACATACTACATTTGCCGCTATCTCACACTTTCCTACGCTAGTTTCAGCTAGATCAGGTTCAAAGGGTCTGAGGCAAGGCCTCATCTCAGTTTTAAAACGCCCCTAGTGCATTATTCTTGTCATTACACTCAATGTATCGAGTTTCATATAACGTGTCAAGAAAGTGTGGTTTTGTTTCAAATAGTAAAAAAGCATGAACAGAAATGTTATGATGAAATGGAATAAAAAATATGGGATAACCCTGCAGAATTGGAGTGAGTGGAATGTTCTGGTTAGGTATGTCATTCCCTTTATTAGCAATTATCTTTATTGTGTTCGCAGTACGTGAAGAAAAGCAGCGTAAAATAAGACAACAAGAAAAAGAAGCTAAATGGGAAGCACAAAAACAACAAGAAGCAAAAGCTCAAAATGAAACACAGCGTGTCGAAAATGAAACAAAATCTGAGACACAAACTACAGAAGAAACGACAACTTCAGACAACCAAAAATAAGGAAAAAAAGCTGACCGAAAATACAACGGTCAGTTTTTATATGTAATGGCGCACGACTGTTCCTAAAAATTAATACGACTATTCCTGATGGATTAGGTTATATAATTTAAAATAAGAAAATTCAGATAATAACTGAGTTGGGGGAATGTGTATGAAAGAAAAGGGACAGAAGCATTCAGAGGATCAAACGTCTAAATTCAAACTGAAGACACCGCACACCTATGCATTATTAATGATGATTATTGCGGTGGCTTGCGTGTTAACTTACGTTATTCCGGCAGGTGAATACAAACGTGTAGATAAGGGCGGCCAGACTTTAGTGGTCCCGGGGTCTTATCATGAAATTGCACAGCATGGTGTCGGCTTTTTGGATTTGTTCAGAGCAGTACCTGAAGGGTTATTGACTGGTGGAGAGATTGTCTTTTACATCTTCTTAGTCGGCGGTGCATTTGGAATTGTACATCGAACAGGTGCGTTTGAAAACGGCATTAACCGTGCGATTCAAGTTTTAGGTTCTTCAAAAATTTTGATGATTCCTTTAACCATGATTGGCTTCTCGGTATTAGGTTTCTCTATAGGTTTAGCCGAAGAAACGATTATTTTTGTGCCGATCGGTGTCTTGATTGCACGTACGTTAGGTTATGATGCGATGACAGGTGCAGCGATGGTCATATTGGGTGCTGCAAGCGGATTTATCGGCGGTATGCTTAATCCATTTACGGTCGGAGTGGCTCAAACTGTCGCAGAATTACCGATGTTCTCAGGTTGGGGTTTACGTTCAATTATTTACTTATTCATACTGGCCGCCGCAATTACATGCGTCATGTTGTATGCACGTAAAGTAAAACGCAATCCAAAGAAAAGTATTGTCTATGAACTTGAACAATCTGAAGGCAACAGTCATGAAGCAGTAGATTATGGCCGCTTTACCAAACGACAAGCACTCGCTTTATTAATGATTATCTTTGCGATTATTTTTAATGTCTATGGTATCTTTACGTATGAATGGAGCTTTAATCAAATGAGTGCCAATTTTGTACTGGCAGGTTTAATTGCCGGACTGATCAGCGGATTAGGCTTGAATGGCACATTCGATGCAATGATTGAAGGCATGAAAGACATTTTATTCGGAGCGATGATTGTAGGATTTGCGAAAGGGATTGTCGTGATTTTAGAACAAGGGAAGATTATTGATACGATTATTCACGCTATGACAACCTTGCTCAATGATGTCCCGTCATCTATTGTGATTATTGTCATGTTTATTTTCCAATTCTTCTTAAACTTCTTTATTCCGTCAGGTTCAGGCCAAGCACTGACAACGATGCCATTGATGGTTCCGATTTCTGATTTGCTGGATATTAACCGACAGCTGACCGTTTTAGCATTCCAGTACGGTGATTCCATCAGCAACGTCTTATTCCCGACTTCTGCTATTTTGATGGGAGCGTTGGCAGTCGCGAAGATTTCATATATACAATGGCTCAAATTTGCGTGGAAACTGATTTTGCTTTGGGGTATTATTTGTGCCGTCGCGATGTCGATTGCGTTGCTTGTCGGCTATTAGTAAAGAGAAAACGAACGATAGAAGAGGAGCATAGATAGTGAGTCAATATACAAAAGAAAAGCTGTGGCGCACCTACAAATATGAAGTCATGTGGCACAGTCAAAAGCAGTATCAGCTGATTCGCGATAAGATGAAAGAAAATATCAGTGAAGCGGAATTAGACAATTTGATCACAGCTGCTTTAGCTATAACACCGACCTCAGGGTCTGTCATCAATACATCTGATCATATGTGGGGATACTTTAAGAAGACTGCGGATGAAAAAGAAAAAGCACAGCACAAAGTACTCAAATCAGAGTATCTTCAAGGACAAACTACACAGGAAGATTTACTGCGATTTATCAGAAATCTTGCACAAAAATACGATAGTACTTACTTGTTGAATAGCTCATTTTTGAAAAAAGGGTGACAATCTTTCATTCAGTCATAAATATTTACACAAATGTACAGGTTATTAAATGACATTCACAGTGTTTTCAATTAGTATGAGACACAAGTTCAAAATATATAAACCCAGCAAAAACTGCGGAATAACTTTATAAATATCCATTTAGGGTATATATCCCTGTGATGAATATAGACAACAAGGTGTGATTTGAGTGGAACAATTAATAAATGAGGATTATGAATATTGCAGGCAAATTATGGAGGAGTACTCTAAGACTTTCTCTTATGCTTTTAACAGTCTGCCTGAGGCAGAACGTAAAGCAGTCTGGGCAATTTATGCCGTTTGTCGAATGATAGACGACAGTATAGATGAATATGAAGATCCAAAACGCTTGGATCAAATTCGCCATGATTTAGAAATGATTTATCAAGGCAATTCACAAGATGCAGCATTTCAAAGCAATGCTTCCGTAATGCGTGCATTTCGCGATACTTTACAATCTTACCCAGTCCCATTACATGCATTTACTACATTAATGGACTATGTACAAAGCGATTTGACGATGACTGCTTTAGAGACAGATGAGGAACTTTATGCCTATTGCTACGGTGTGGCAGGTACCATCGGCGAACTTTTAACGCCGGTATTAGCTTATGAAGCACATTATAAAACTGCCGATAAAGTTGGAATCGAACTCGGTAAAGCACTTCAAATCACTAATATCTTACGTGATGTCGGAGAAGATTTTGAGAACGACCGTATTTATTTAAGTGCAGAACGCTTAAAAGCTTATAATGTGGATTTGAAGGAAAACTTCGAACATGGTGTGACACAAAACTATATTGATTTGTGGGAAAGCTATGCTAAAGATGCAGATGCTATGTATGAGAATGCATTAAGTCATTTGGATTACTTCCATGAAGAAGCACGTCCGATTATTGAAGTGGCCGCAAAAGCGTATCGCGAAATTTTAGAAGTTGTACGCAAGAAAAAATATTCCTTGCATCAACGTGCATACGTCAGTCGTTTGAAAAAAGGACAAATTTATCGACGTGTCATGAAATCTTATAAATAATATAAAATCAGCACGCAATTCTAGGAGTTGCGTGCTGATTTATGCGTTTTAAAGTTTAATCAAACTCTACTAATTGAGGTACGTCTTCACTGTCGCTGTTCATTAGGCGAATCGAACGCGGCATGGCACGAATGACACAGAGTCTCGGATCAGACTTATTGTTGAAGAAGCTTTTATCAGATTCTTCCCAAATCCAATCAATGACATCAGGATCTTCTGTGACTTCTAAGTCTGCATAGATTTCTAAGAAACTGTGATTTTTAGTATCGTCATATCCTAGTAAAATATGTGCAACTGGATTATTTTCTATCTCTTCGATTTTCAATGAATCTCTGCTTGTTTTCGTATATAAGTCGAATTCTTGGTCATAGAAAATCATATAACGGCTGTCAGGTACATTTTCATGTGCAGTAGAAAGTACCCCGATACGGGATTTTTTCATGATATCTTTAATCTTTTTCAATACAACTTGTCTGTCCATTTTTCTTCACCTCGACATTTAAATACCCAAGAATAATGTCACTTAAAAGTTGTGTCATATAAGCATATTTTGTGATGTATTAAAAAGCGGATATAATGAAGTTAAGTAAGGAGGAAGCGGTATGGTTATTCATAAAGTAGTGATTGCGCCGGATGCATTTAAAGAATCATTAACAGCAGCAAACGCAGCGCAAGCAATCGAACAAGGTATGCGTGCGGTGCTGTCGGATTCAGTCGTATATGATAAAGTTCCGATGGCAGACGGTGGAGAAGGGACGATGCAGTCCCTGCATGATGCTTTAGGCGGTACATTTCATACTGTAAAGGTCATAAACGCAGCAGGCGGTATTATCCCAGCGACGTATTCATATGTCTCGCATACAAAGACCGCAATCATTGAATTAGCAGAAGCCTCAGGGTTAGAAAAAGTTCGGCGTACCAAGCGTAATCCTTTAATAACATCGACCTATGGAACTGGACAATTAATTGCGGCTGCACTTGATCAAGGTGCAAAAAAAGTCATTTTAGGGATAGGCGGAAGTGCCACGAATGACAGCGGAACAGGTATGATGAAAGCTTTAGGTGTAAAGTTTTTAGATGATTTCTCTCATGAATTGCCTGAAGGCGGTGCTGCGCTTGCACACTTATCGCATATTGATATGTCACAATTGGATCCGCGTTTAACAGATGTCGTTTTTGAAGTAGTATGCGATGTAGACAATCCGTTGCTCGGGCCGCATGGCGCAACTCATACTTATGCGAAACAAAAAGGTGCGAATACAGATGATATTACACAGCTTGAAGCGGCACTGTCTCGCTATAATCAAGTACTTATACAAACGTTTAATCATGACTATTCGACAGTTCCGGGGGCCGGTGCTGCAGGCGGAACTGGAATTGCTTTAGTCGCATTTTTAGCTGCACAACTATCGAGAGGTATTGATGTCGTTTTACATGAAACAAAGTTAGAACAAAGACTCTCAGATGCTGATGTTTGTATAACCGGCGAAGGCAAAATCGATCAGCAGACCATTTACGGCAAGATCCCGATCGGTGTCGCAAAAGCTGCCAAACAATTCGACTTGCCTGTATATGCATTGTGCGGTGTGACAGGAGAAGGGTATGAAGCGGTAAAAGCACATGGGATTGATACCGTCATGAGTATTACAGGATTAGATGATCGCCCGCAAAGTATAAAACCGCATCCTCCTATTCACAAACAAGATGCGATAGACCATGCTTTTGAACATTTAGAACAATTAGGGTATGAAGCAGGAAAATGGATTAAAGAGAACGCTGAATAAAAGGCGTTCTCTTTATTTTTTCTTAAAAATTTTGTAACCGATTACTTGTTGAGCATGCAAGTCTTCAGGAGAAAACAGAAGAAATGTACTCGAAATAAGATGGGAGTTTATTGTTGACATTGATTAACTATGCGTTTATTATTATAAAATGTACACGGGGTGTACAATTAAAAATAACAATATTGAATGAGAAAAATACAACGTGAAAGTGCAGTGATTAGCCTTTTGCGTTTAAAAATCAATAATAGTACATGGGGTGTACTATAAAAGGAGTAAGTAATATGTGGAATGAATTCAAATTCATTAAAAACAATAAGATGTTAATTGTCGCATTGATTGCGATTGGTTTATTGCCGCTGATATATGTGGCACTCTTCGTAGGTTCGATATGGGATCCTTATGATAAAACAGACAATTTGAAAATAGCGATTGTAAACGAAGATAAAGCCGCAGAGTTTCAAGGCAAACAAATTACTATAGGCGATGACTTAGTAGATAAGCTGAAAGATAATAAAGACTTTAAATTCCAAGAGACATCTAAAGCAACAGCAAAGAAAGAACTAAGAAAAGGTAAATCTATCGGGACGATTATTATTCCAGAAGATACTTCTAAGAATGCGACTACATTATTAAGCAAGCATCCTAAGAAAATAGAGTTAGAAACACAAGTCAATCCAGGCTCCAGTTATACAGGCAGCCAAGCAGCGCAAAAAGCGATTGATACTGTGACTAAATCGATGCAGAACAATGTAAGAGCGAAATATTTAGATGAATTGTTTGCGGCGAATAAAGAGTCCAAACAAGGTTATGCGGACACTTCTAATGCACTAGGACAAATGTCAGATGCTGAAGGGCAATTAATCGATGGTAATGAACAAGTTACTTCAGGTTTAAAACAAATGGCACCTATGGCAGGTCCGCAAGGCGAACAACTCGTTCAAGGCAATGAAAAGGTAACAAACGGTTTAGAACAGTTGAAACAAAATAACGATCAACTTAAACAAAAAATCGATGACGCAGTGAAAAAACAAACGAATGTCCACTTTGAAAACGAAAATGAAAAAGCGTTGAATGACATTGAAAAAGTCACAGAAAACAATCCGACTAAAGCAGACCATTATGGCGAAACAGTCTTGCCTTACATGGCAAGTGTGGGACTCTTTGTAGGTGCAGTTTCCTTTGCGGCTATCTATCCGTTGACGAAAACATTACGTAAAGAGACAGCACCATGGAAACAATTTACCGGCAAAGTATTACTATATGTCTTGCAAGGGGCATTCAGTGCATTAATGTTAAGTCTGTGGGTCATCTTCGGACTTGGTTTAGAGATTCAAAATCTAGGCAAATTCTTGCTTGTCGGTTTCTTATGGGGCATTTCATCACTCGCAGTCACATCGTTATTGGTCTTATTCTTAGACCGTGTCGGACTGTTCTTGTCGATGTTATTGCTAGTCTTGCAGCTAAGTTCGAGTGAAGGTATGTTCCCGATTGAAATGTCAGCCGCATTCTTTAGATTTATTCACCCGTTCTCTCCTATGTCTTATGCGATATAAGGTTACAGAGAAGCGATATTTACTAATGCCGGACACTTCAGTTTCGGTTTCGTGATGGCAGTCTTAGGCGGTATTGCCATTGGTGCGTTATTGATACAATATCTTGTATTAGTTTGGTTCAATAAACGCGGCAAACCTTTAATTCAAATGAAATTCAACTAATGATAAATCTGTGCAGAACGATTAGAATAATAAGTGAATGAATATATAGAGAACGGAGGCGCACCGATGAGTTACGACATGGAAGAAGCACTGACAAGGTTTGATATTTCCTTAATGAATATTAATAAAACTATTTCAGAAATGCTTCAAGAAGCAGGGCTTCAGTATACAGTATCTCGTGAACAATTAGAGGCATTGATTATTATTCACACGTACCGCAGGCTGACGATTAATGAACTTGCTCAAAAGCAAGGTATCTTTAAGACAGCCGCATCTAAAAGAATTTACAAGCTTGAGAAAATCGGATTGGTGCAGCAAGCACCTTCTGAAAACAAACGCATCAAATTAATGGAAATGACAGAAGAAGGCGCACAATTTCTTGTCGATGTGAAACGCAAAATGGCACACATTGTAGAAGATGCGTTGGATGGCCAATTAACTACAAAAGAAATTGTCCGCTTTGTCGATCAGCTTCAAATTATTGAGGAAGCTTTGAAACATCGCAGAGCATCATTATAAGGTGACAAGCATCGCAAGGGTATGATTGCGGTGCTTTTTTATTTATACACAATTTTATGGTGAATTCAATTGAAGTAATATGAATATACGTAACAAGATAGTATTCCTCAAAATTTTTGTTGTATTGCAAGGAATATGTTTATATAATAAATTTATTGATACTGGCAACAGTTGAAGAGGTGTAATTTAATTTAGGAGCTGTTTAATATTATGGGATTTTTTGGAATGCTTTTGTTAGTAGGTATGTCTATACTGATATTTAAAAAACTAATTTTTCTTTAATAATTTCAATTGGTTTATCAATAGCTATATCTATTGCATTATCAATCTTAATGGGAGTTTTTATTTTAATTGGTTTTTTACCAATGTTAGTTTTAATTGTAGTAGGAATAGGAACGGTTTATTTTCTTTATAAGAAACAAGAAACGGATTGGAAGAAAAAAGAATTTTCCCAATTATCTGCTGTGGAAATAGCAAGGGAAATAACCGAGTTTGCAACTCAAGGGGATATGGTTTTAGAGAATATTCCTATAAATAGAGCAGAATATTTTAATATGGATTCAAAACTTAAATACTCAGATGATGTATATCCGATTATTTATAATGCTCAACCTGCGAAAAATGAAATGACTTTTGTAGAATACGGATATCTTATCACTACTAATGAGTTGGTATATAAGTGGCAAGTAAGAAATAAAGAATCGAAAAATAAAAATGATAAATATACTTTCGAAAAACATTCTATCTCTATGTCAGGGTTGTATAAACAGTATAGTTTGTTCAATCACTTGATTTTATTTTATATTGATAATCACAAACCGATTATAATAAAAAACCCTCCAGTCATATTTGAAAAAGTAATAGATTATGTTATAGCTTCTGGTTGGAGTAAGCAGGCTGAATCTATTTTGCAAGATAAAGCTATTGATATAGAGAAAACTGTTGAACTGGAACAACAGATTGAAAAAGTTGAGAAATCATTTTTAGAATTGAAAAAGCAAACCCAACAAAAAGAGTGGAATAAAAACTTCATCAACGCTCAAACGCTTTCCTATGTAAAAGGGAATATTGGAGAAATAAATGCCAATGCTATAAATTCAAGGTTTAGCAAACAATCAAAAAATCCTAATGTCAGTGCGAAAGGTCATGGATTTGTAGGTGAACAGGCAGGAAATGTATATGACCGTCTTTTCTTAAAAAATGCTATTCCTTTAGGAACGAAAAGAGATACTAAAACTCAGCGTATCATAAAAAACGGTGCAGATAGACAAGTCAACAATATGCTAATACAAACTAAATTTTGTAAGACTGCTGGAAAGTCTATTGGTCAGGCATTTTACAATGATGGTCCGAAATATATAAACCATAAAACTGGTAAAATGATGCAAATAGAAGTGCCTAAAGAACAGTATTCTCAAGCAGTCAAAATTGTAGAGAAAAAAATAAGACAGGGATTAGTACCGGGAGAAACTAAAGCGACAGCTTCCAAAAATGCACATAAATATGTTAAAAAATCCCCAATGACGTATGAGCAAGCTCAAATTGCTACTACTAGCATCTTTGATAGACGTAGTCAATCGCTTATTGAGACTGGATCAAATGTTAAAAAAGAAGTTACTTTTAGGCAAAAGCTAATGTATTCTGCTGGTTTAGATTTTTTCACAGGGGCTACTATTGCATTACCTTCAAGTATTATCTCAGGTGTTTGGGTATATTGTTCATGCAAATGGAATGGTTTAGAAGAGGAAGATGCTAGGAAGCAAGCTCTAATGGGTACAATTAAACCTATTGTGTTCTCTGGATTTACTTATATGATTGCAAGCCAATTTGCAGGAAGCCATATCGGAAAAAATATTGGTGAGAAAGCTATTGCTTCAAAATTTTTGAAAAATATTAATACTGATGGTCAAGCTACTAAAATGATTACAGGCAGTACCTTAACATTAATAAGTGTAGGTGTCACTGTAGGTCCTGATGTTTATAACTTTTTAAGAGGCAGAATATCTTCAAAAAAAATAATTAAAAATACATTAACTTCAGGTATAGGTGGGGTAAGTGGATTAGCTGTAGGTGCTGCGTTAGGGTCTTTCGTACCAGTAGTAGGGACTTTTGTCGGTGGAATGGCAGGAAGTGCAATGGGTACAATGATTAGTAAAAAAGTTTTTGATGGCTTTATTGAAGACGATGCTGTAGCTATGCTCAGAATTGCAAAAGAAGAATTTATTCAAAACGTAATTTTTGCCGGGCTTACACAAGAGGAATTTAATAAGATAATGGAAGATACATTCTTAAAGAAAGATTTTGATAAGGTATTGAAGATTATGTATGCGAGTGGTGATGCGCGAGAGTTTATTAAAAAAACTTACATGGATTTAATTAGCCAAGCATATAGTGCCAGACCATTACCTGATGCGGAAGAAGTGGGTGATTATCTCAGAGAAATGTACACTGCTCAAGCAGAAATAGCTTAGTTTATTATGATTTTATAAATTTTAAAAATTAAAATACAGTTTATAAGTATCGTGCATTGTAAAAATGTTGCGATACTTTTTTGGTTTACTATAGATTCTATAAGATTCTTGAAAGAAGTATAATTATTAATAATGTAGTAACTATATCTCTCATTATCATTTATGGTATAAAGCTATAGTTGAAACGCAATCATTAGTCCTTTTATTGTGCGGGTATTATGCATTACACACCACTTTTAAAATCATAGAATATCAGTAAATAAGGAGTGAGTTGTATGTCTGAAATGATGAAAGCGATGGCAGTGAAAAAATACGGAAAAAATCCTGTAGAAATGATAGATGTTCCTGTACCTGAAATCAATGCAGAAGAAGTATTGATCAGGGTGAAAGCCGCAAGTATTAATCCGGTGGATTTCAAAATCAGGGACGGTAAATTAAAACAAGTGATGAAACATCAATTTCCGCTTATTCTTGGTAATGATTTAGCAGGTGTAGTGGAAAAGGTCGGTAAAGATGTGACACAGTTTAAAGTAGGAGATAAAGTATACGGACGTCCGGATAAAACAAAAATCGGGACATTCGCGCAATATTTTGCGATAGATCAGCATGATATAGCGTTGATGCCGAGTAATTTAGATTTCGTAGAAGCCGCAAGTATTCCGTTAGTCGGCTTAACAACGTATCAAGCCTTTCATGAGGTCATGCATCTTAAAGAAGGAGACAAGGTATTGGTACAAGCAGGTTCTGGCGGTGTCGGTACTTTTGCGATTCAGCTTGGACGTGTGATGGGCTTGCATGTCGCAACGACAGTCAGTGAAAAAGGTGAGCGCTTAGTTCATGAACTGGGCGCAGATGAAATCATCAACTATAAACAAACTAACTTTTGGGATGTATTATCTGATTATGACGGAGTGTTTGATTTGATGGGCGGCGAAAACCTGAAACAATCGTTTACCATCTTAAAACGCGGCGGTGCGATTGCATCATTAGTCGGCCCTCCTACTGAAAAGTTCACAGATGAATGGCATTTAGGTGTAACAAAGCGTGCAGGTATTTGGTTTTTATCAAGAGATGTGCGCAAGTGGGCCAAACAATACGGCGTGCATTATGAGTTCTTCTTAATGCATCCGAGCGGAAAGCAACTGCGTACGATTAAGAATCTGATTGAAGAAAATGAAATCAGACCGGTCATTGATCGTGTCTATCCTTTCCATGAAACACAAAAAGCCCTTGAATACTCAGAACAAGGTCATGCGAAAGGTAAAATTGTCGTTAAAATAGAAGACTGACCGAGACGTAGGGAAGTCTAAAGATAATGTAAAAGGCGCACCGCAATGGCGCGCCTTTTAAGTATGCTTACATGAATATTAATGTGATTAAAATAACTACACTTGCTGTAGCGTTATTGAGTACATGGACCATATAACTGTCCCAGATATTTTTGCGTCGGTGATAAGCAAGATAGAAACAAGCACCCATTCCCATATATAAGAAGAAGCCTATAATGTTGCCAGTGGCGTGGTTGAGTGAGAATATCGCAGAGGATATCAGCATCGGCCACCAAAATGAAAACTTAGAGAAGAGTGTTTCTTTGAATATGCCTCTGAATGTGATTTCTTCAAAAAACGGACCTACAAAAGAGATGTGCACAAGAAAGATAACTAAAGCAATAACGATGATAGGATTGCTGAAATCTTTCAAGTTTTGTACTTGCTGCAAGAGTGCTTCGTCATTAGGGGAACTTTGTTCCTTAAAGATCAATGCAATTAAAATCATGCAAACAGCGGTCCAAATGCGTGTCGCTATGAAGTATAAAATATTCCAAGCGATATCGACGAGACGAAGCGGTTTCATTTTTTCATAACCTTTTTTGTGGTAATACCAGACGAGCAGTAAAGCTACGAGTCCGGACCAAACAATATATAATGCGACCAATGCGATAAACGGTATAGCATTCATATTCGGTTTAGAAGCAGCAAAACCAACCATCAGCATCGCAACAATTGTAGGTGTTGTGCATACAAACATAAAGACAATCCACAAAATAATGTTTAACCAGCGTCTGCCTTTAGGACGAATATTGTCTGGATGATTGCGCTGCTTGGGTCTGTGCTGTTTGGGTTCAGATGGTGTTATGTAAGAGGGGTCAGAATGCTCGGATTCTGTATGATAAATATAATCGTTGTTTTGTTCGCGCATGATGCGACTCCTTTCTCTATCTAGTTACTTCAAGTCTATCATATGAAAAGTGTTTATCGGTAAGTCTAGCGCAAGTGGCTGTTTTTTCTTCTTAAGCGTAGATAAGTTTAAGATGAGCTGAAATAGAGAATGAATAAAAGTAAGCGTCTAGTTATTAAAAAAAGTTCTGTTAATCCCTAAAATCAAATAATTTATAAACAAAATGTTTTGGAATTTTGTCACAAATGGTTTAAGATAGATAAGTAAAGCAATGAAGGTCAAGTCATCTGATGACCGGATAATTAAAATGAGGAAGGTGGTTTCAAATGAGTCAAGAATCAAAAAACGTTATTTTGATTGGTGCAGGGGTCTTAAGCACAACATTTGGTTCATTTTTAAAAGAAATTCAACCTGACTGGAACATTAAGTTATTTGAACGCTTAGATGGTCCTGGGTTGGAAAGTTCTTATGATACAAGTAATGCTGGTACTGGGCATGCCGCATTATGCGAATTAAACTATACGGTAGAACAACCGGATGGTTCAGTAGATGTAGAGAAAGCAAAAGAGATTAATGAGCAGTTCGAGATTTCTAAGCAATTTTGGTCTCACTTAGTGAAAACCAATGCGATTGAAAATCCGCGCGAATTTATCCATCCATTACCGCACATCAGTTTCGTGCAAGGAATTAAAAACGTACAATTCTTGAAAAAACGTTATGAAGCGTTAAAAGATTTACCGATGTTCTCTGATATCGAATATACTGAAGATCGCGAAAAACTCGCTCAATGGATGCCATTGATGATGCATGAACGTTCACCGCATCTTGCGATTGCGGCAAGTAAAATCGATAAAGGTACAGACGTGAACTTCGGGGAATTAACGCGTAAATTAGCGAAAAACTTAGAAGCACATCCGAATGCGGAATTAAACTATCGTCATGAAGTTTTCTCATTCGAACAACGTGCTGACAAAAAATGGGAAGTGCAAGTCCGCGACTTAGATGCAGATACAGTTAAAACATATGTAGCTGACTATATCTTCATCGGTGCCGGCGGTGCAGCAATTCCATTACTTCAAAAAACACGTATTGAAGAAAGCAAACACTTAGGCGGTTTCCCTATCAGCGGTGCTTTCTTAGTCTGCAACAAACCAGAAATCGTACAGCAGCACGATGCGAAAGTTTACGGCAAAGAGCCGCCAGGCACACCGCCGATGACAGTTCCGCACTTAGACCGTCGTTATGTACGCGGAAAAGAAAGTCTGTTATTCGGACCATTCGCAGCTATCGGACCTAAATTCTTAAAACACGGTTCTAACTTGGATTTATTCCGCTCACTTAACCGCGATAACTTATTAACAATGGCTGCGGCGGGTGCGAAAAACTTATCATTAGTGAAATACTCAATCCAGCAAATGCTGATGAAAAAAGAAGACCGTATGAAAGAATTACGTCGTTTCGTTCCAGATGCGAAAGACGAAGATTGGGATTTACACATTGCCGGCAAACGTGTTCAAGTCATTAAAGATACAAAAGAACATGGCCGCGGCTTTATCCAATTCGGTACAGAAGTCGTACACTCTAAAGACCATACAGTGGTCGCAATGTTAGGTGAATCACCAGGGGCTTCAACTTCAGTGTCTGTTGCTTTAGAAATTATCGAACAAAACTTCCCAGACTATTTAGATCAATGGTCAGGCAAGTTGAAAGAAATGATTCCATCTTATGGTCAATCATTAATCGAAGATACGAACTTATTAAACAAAGTACGTAAAGCATCTGCAGAAACATTGGAATTAAATAAAAAATAAGATACATGCGCAGTATAAAGAAGCGTAGTTGTCTGTAATAGACAGCTCCGCTTTTGTTATGCAGAATTATATTTTTGAGAGAAAAGGGTGTATATTCAATTACCTACTTATATTCCCCGGATCGTGTAAGATAACCGTATTAATTTCAATTTTCAGAATTATTTGCACAATTGATTTAATTCTGTATATAATAACCCCAACTCGCATAAAACAGGGGGGACTGTGTATGAAAGAGAATGCAAAGAAAAAGGGGTTTATGGACAAATTTCTGGATATCATTGAGAAGTCGGGGAACAAACTTCCAGATCCAGTCGTTATCTTTATTTCATTATGTGTGATTATTTTAATTGCTTCGTTTATTACAGGGAGCTTAGGTGTAAAAGCGAAGAATCCGGCTGATGGGAAAGTCGTTGAAGCAGTGAACTTATTAACACCTAGCGGTATTGCGAAAATGATTTCTGAAGCTGTTAACAACTTCGCAACCTTCCCGCCGCTCGGCTTAGTACTGGTCGTTATGATCGGGGTAGGGATAGCAGAAAAGACAGGCTACTTTGAAACTGTGATGAAATACACAATTGAAAAAGCACCTAAACAAATTATTGTACCGGTGATTATATTTGTCGGGATTTTAGGGAACGCAGCCGGGGATGCAGCACCGATTGTATTGCCTCCGAT
The DNA here is from genome assembly GCF_025561445.1 of Staphylococcus sp. IVB6181. Lineage (NCBI taxonomy): Bacteria > Bacillati > Bacillota > Bacilli > Caryophanales > Staphylococcaceae > Staphylococcus > Staphylococcus sp. IVB6181. The sequence goes on from NZ_CP095096.1 coordinate 216,174, forward strand.
TGCGGCGATGGTCTTTATTAAATTAGGCTATCATCCGATTGCTGGGCTGGTAATGGCTTATGCCTCAGCACTCGGCGGATTTTCAGCCAGTTTAGTCATCGGGATGACTGACGCATTAGTGGTTTCCTTTACAGAACCCGCAGCTAAATTGGTCAGCGACGCTGTCCATGTGAATGCGGCGATGAACTATTATTTCTTATGTGCTTCTACAGTATTAGTGTTAGTTGTGGCTTGGTTTGTGACGGTAAAAATTGTCATACCGAGATTCGGACATTACGAGAACCGTGTAGAAGAAGCTGAAGCAGATGTAACACCGCTTGAACGCCGTGCCATGATTTGGTCGAACATTGCTTTAGTTGTGGTATTACTTGTCATTGCGGCACTGACAATTCCAGAAAACGGTTTGCTGAGAAATCCGAAGACAGGCAGTATTATCAATGACTCGCCGTTAATGGATGGCATTGTACCGATTATTACGATTTTATTCTTAGTACCTGGTTTAGTGTATGGGTTTGTCGCAAAGACGATGCGTACGTCACGCCAATTTGCTGAAATGCTTGGCGAAGCGATGAGTACAATGGGACCATTTATCGTGATTGTCTTCTTCGCATCGCAGATGCTCGCATACTTTACTTGGAGTAATTTAGGAACAATCTTAGCCATCAAAGGCGCAGATGCCTTGCAAGGTCAAAATGGTGTAGTACTTATTTTAGGAGTCCTGATTCTTTCAGCCGGTATTAATATGCTGATGGGAAGCGCCTCTGCGAAATGGGCTATCTTAGCACCGATACTGATACCTATGCTGATGCTGCTCGGTTACCATCCGGCATTTACACAAACAATTTATCGTGTCGGGGATTCGATTACGAACCCGATTACACCGATGATGCCGTACTTGCCGTTGTTGTTATCCTTTGCACAAAAATACCAAAAGAATATCGGCTTAGGTACATTGATTGCAGGGCTTATGCCGTATTCTGTCGCATTCGGTATCTTTTGGACGTTATTGCTTGTGATTTGGTATCTGCTAGGTATTCCAGTAGGACCGGGCGGACCGATTCACTTGAAGTAAGGATGAGCTGTTAAGGGGGACAAATTATGAACTATGAACAATACAAAGATCGCATTATCGCATATCGCAGACATCTGCATGCACATCCTGAAGTCTCATTTCAGGAATACGAAACAGCCGCATTTATTCGCGAGCAGCTTTATAACATGGACTGCAAAGTGGTAGAACTGACTGAAACAAGTACAGTTGCGGTATTTAACGAAGGCAAAGGTAAAAAGATTGGTCTGCGTGCCGATATTGATGCTTTGCCGATGCAAGAACAACGTACCGATTTAGAATTTATGTCGCAAAACAAAGGGGTGATGCATGCATGCGGGCATGACGGCCACACTGCTGTATTACTCGGTGCAGCTCATTATTTTGATGAACATCGTGCTTCGATTCCAAATGAAGTCCATTGTATCTTCCAGCACGCAGAAGAACTGATTCCGGGCGGTGCGAGAGAAATGGTGGCGACAGGGTATTTTGATGACTTTGACTTTATATACGGCCATCATTTATGGACGCCTTTAGAATTAGGATTCATTGATATTAAAGAAGGTCCGGCCAGTGCCAACTCAGATATCTATCATATTACGATTAAAGGGCATGGCGGACATGCCAGTCAGCCGAATTTGGCATTAGATCCGCTAGTGCTTGGTGCACAATTCGTCAATAACTTGCAGACGATTGTTTCAAGAGATGTCTACCCGTTTGATCCGGTAGTAGTCTCCAATACTATCTTTCAAGCCGGTAATATAGGTGCTGAAAATGTCATCGCTGATAAAATCACACTTGGCGGTTCTGTCCGTACAACGAAAGAAGAAAACAGACAATTGGTTAAAAGACAAATGGAACGTCTGCTCGCAACGACATGCGAAAGTGTTGGTGCAACGTACAAGTTAGATTATCTTGTCGGTTACGATGGTGTTTATAATGACCCGGAAAAGACACGCTTTGTAAAACAATTAGCAGAAACTTATTTCCCAGGAAAAGTCGTCACGAAAGATCCGATGATGGGCGGAGAAGATTTTAGTGCCTTTTCTAATATTGTGCCGAGTACGTATGTCTTTATCGGTGCAGGCACAAAAGCAGGAGAATATGACAGACCGCATCATCATCCAAGGTTTGCTTTGAATGAAGATGCATTCGAAATGGCTTTTGATATGTTTGTGGAAGTGGCGAAACATTATAAATAATGTATGATAAGTCAATGTTTTTGTAACAAATATAAGGGTTTTTACAATTAATTAATATTTCACTTCACCTTGTAAAAACAATTAAACTATTTCCAAAATCTTATATATACATGATTAATAGGTTGTGTTACGATATAAATAACTGACAGGCTATTATGTGTGTCCTCAATACTTCAATGCTATTGAGGACTTTTTTTTATAGCATCTAACATCAATCATTGATAGGTATCTATTACTTTAATTAAAAACTTGAGTATTCTGATAAAATAAGTGTAGTTTATGACCATCAGTATAAATAATGAACCATGCGTTGAACTACTTGAGCCGCCATCTTTAAGGTGCTTGAGCGTTTGATATAAATATATAAATAAAAAGTACTGGAGGAGTAAAGTTGAAATTTACGAAATTAGGAATTTTTATTGGATTTATCGCATTATTTATTATTTTAGCCGGATGTCAAAGCCAAGAGGACAAAGAGAAAGAGTTTAAAAAGCAAACCAACCTATACATTGATAAACTAGCAAAAAATGTAGACAAAGTAGATAAAGCAGGTACAGATAACCCTGAGGACCATAAGAAAATCATCAGTGCTACAGACAAAGCGAATAAACAAATCAAATCTGACTTTAAAAAGTATAAAGAAGACTTCAACAAAGATGCATTAGATAATAAAGATAACAAGAAGATCTATCAAACTGTAAGCAACATCACAGATATCTATACACAGTCTTATGATAACTTGCACAAAATTTCAAAAGCAGAAGGCTTAGATAAAGAATCATTTGCGAAACATGCATTGAATGAATTTACCAATTCATATGTGGCATTAGGAACACAAATGAGCAACTTAGAGAAAAGCAAAGCGAAGAAAATTTTAAATGAAAAAGCGTATGACCACTTAAAGAGCACGATTGATCGTTCAACGAATGAAGTGGATACAGTAGCTAAAGGCTATGCGATGCTTCAAGGACAAGGATTTGATCTAAAAGCAGAAGATATGCCGAAGTTCGACGCTGTGAAGTATGGAAAATATCATAAAGACGGCGAAACGAAAGAAGTTTCTGCAGATAAATACAACCAACTTGCGGACAAAGCCAACAAAATCTATGACAAAGACTCGCAAGTACCGCATGTCGATAAAAGTGTGAATGAACTTTCATACAAACTCTTAGAAGAAAAATACAACTATGCAAAAGCAGTGAAAGAATTAGTCGACAGTTTATCAGAAGCAGCATAAAAATTTTGATATCAGAATGAAACACAGCCTCCGTACTGAATGCGGGGGCTGTGTTTGCCTTTAATATAATCTATACTTCAACTTTGAAATCTGTCACATTCGGAATATCCAATTCAGGATGTGCTTGCAAGTAATCAATAATAAGCTGTGCACCTTCAGTCGTGATCGATTTGATAATTTTATCTTCACTGAACATTGGATAGTTGCCGCCGCCGACAGCACGGTAATTATTCAGTACGACTTCATAAGTTTGATGCATAGCAATCGGCTGTCCTTGATGTGTCAAACGTGTAATACGTTCGCCTTTAGGATTGCCTGCTTTGATAGTATAGGCAATACCTGACCAAATATCATAATTGTAATGCTGAGGCTTGGGTTCAACATATTCAGGGTTCACAATGACTTCTTGGTCTTGTACTTCAAAGTATTCAGCTGTTTGTTCCAAAGCATCTTTAATATCTTGTCCGCTGAGCTTCAGTACATTGAACGTATTAGGGAAGGGATAGTTGTTTAAGACATCCCGCATTGTGACTTCACCTTTAAAGCCGCGCGATAAATCAAATAAGGCAGATGCCGCAATAGGAGCGTTGCTTGCTTCCATTAAGATGTAATTCAAGAAGTTAAGGTATGGATGCGGTGCAGTGCGTGCTTTAAATTGATCTTCAACGACCATATCTTCAGACAATAAAGTGATTGGTGCATCCAGCCATTGTTCAATATAATCGCTGAATTGCTGAAGCTCATCTGTCAGTACAGCCTTATCAGGATTATCATCAGTTAAAAGCTGCGCAGTCGCATGATGCACACCTTGATCATGGTAGTCTAAGACAATTTTGCCGACAGTATTGCCTTTAGAACCAGGCTGAATGACTGGGACACCGTGAATGACTTGTGCGATTTCACGATGCTGGTGGCCGGTGATTAAGAGGTCGATGTCGGTGTGGAAGCGGTCGAGCAATGCATAACCTTCATTTTCTCCAGTTAAGGCTTCCGTAGGTGCACCGCTTTCTAAATCTCTTTCAAACCCGCCGTGGTAACATACTGCTACAATATCAGATTTGGCTCTGACTTCAGGCAGCCACTGTGCCAATGTGCTTTTAGCACTTTCAAATGTCAGATTTTCAATGTATTCTGCTTTCTCCCAGTGCGGGATATATTGTGTAGTTAAACCAATCACGCCAATCGTTAATCCCTCTCTTTGTAAATACGTGACACCATGACCGGTGAAGGGTTCGCCGTTTTCTAAAATGTTCGCAGATAAGACTGGATAATCTAAATCCGCTAATGTGTCTTTGAGATAATTTAAACCGAAGTTAAACTCATGATTTCCGATTACACCTAAGTCAAAACTGAATTGATTATAAATCGCCGCCAGCTGTTCTGCAGATTCTCTTTCTTTCGCAAGATAATGTCCGATAGGCGATCCTTGAAGAAAGTCGCCGTTATCTATACGAATCGTGTTTTTGTACTGTGCACTATCTTCTTCTATGATGGCTTTGGTATGCAAGAGCCCCATCGGTAATCGTTGTGTCTTGTCTTGATAGTCAGTTGGAAAGAGATAGCCGTGTACATCGCTGACGATATAGAATGCAAGTTGTGTCAATGTAAAATCCCCCTATGTGCGTATCAGTTAATCGTTATAGATTGTGTTTTCAGGTTATGCGAACCTTGTTTTAAACGCAAGTGTGCAGACCCTGAAGCATCAGATATTGTTTGACCTTTCAATGTCAGTGTCGCATTGCCGTCACTGTCTGTTTGAACAGATTGTGCTGCACTATAACCTGGTGAAGATTGTGTGCCGAATGTCGCAAGCTGGCGTCCGCCATCTGCGTAAATACCGGCACGCAAATCTTTTAAAGTTTGGTTGGCAGGCTGATCTTTAAATTGAATTTTGATAGTAAATGTCTGTCCTGCTTGCAGCTGTTCAGGCACATCGAATGTAATGCCATTCGTATTGATAGATGTACTGCTTGTATCCTCATCTGGTGATGAAGGCTGTTCTTCTTTTGGAGTTTCAGATTGCGAGCCTCCATAGCTGCCAGCCGCAAAAGTTGATGAGTCGTACCATTTATAGCCTGCTTTAGGTTCTGACCAAGGTTCTTTTTGCGGTTCTGTTGATTGCTGTGGCTGTTCGAAATCTTTCAATGGTGTGGCTTGGTCTTTTGAAACACCAAGCGCTGTTATCGTTTCGGCATCTTCTTGTTTGCCGAGCCATGTTGTTAAGTTAGAGAGCAATTGCTGATTATCTGCTTCTTTAAAGCCGTCATAAGTTTTCTTTGTATCTCCGCTGTCTTCTCGTTTATATTTCGGTGTACTGTCTTCAACTAAAGATGAATCGCCGATGAATGCCGCTTTGCCTTTGCCGACTTTAGACACCGCGACATAAGGTCCTTCAGCTTTACCGCCTCTGGCATAGACACCTTGATCTACCGCATGCGACCATTTTTGTTCTGAAGATAAACCTTCAGGAGTATAAATAATACCTTTTGCTTTATCAGGGTCAGTAATGGCTAACGTTGAGCCTGCATGCATAGACACACTGTTGACATTATCTGTGATGCCCATCGCATCTTTGCCTGTTACCATATTTTTCGTTGTAAGATTATTTAAACCATTGTATCTAAAGCGTACACCAAAGTTTTCAGCTAACCAATCAGAACTGTTTACGCCTTGCATAGCCTCTGACTGCTTTTCATCTTGCAACATATCTTTGGTCATATCGTTGTATGCACCGCGGCGATAGCCGTTCATGGCTTCAGATGAATCAATTCGGTTCAAGTTGCGGTCTGCGTTATAGTGATCAGAAATGAAAATAATACTGCCGCCTTGTTTTGCAAAATCAACCATAGCCTGTTGTTCAGAAGATTTGAAAGGTGTATTCGCTTCAGGAATGACTAGAATCTTTGTATCTTTTAATTTTTCAGGCGTGATACTTGCCTGTCCGCGTAATTCTTTCACTTGATAACCTTTCTTTGCGATTTGGTTAGCATAATCAGAAAAGCCGCCGTCTAAGACCCAATCTGCCGCACCTGCGGTTTGGGCATGTGAATTATCCATAAGTACTTTGCCTTTTTCAGCTTCTCCGATAGTCGGTGCATCAGTTGTACTTTGTGCGTATGTATCAGGTGATGCACTGAGTAGTGTAGATGCAATTAAAACAGAACTTGCGACGTAACGATGGATTACTTTCAATTGAATGTTCCTCCTAAAATGGTTATGTATTTATTTTTATTTACTTGTCCTTTCATTATATTCGTAATCTTAGAAAGTTACATTGGATAAATTTAAGATTTACGATAACTTAACTAAAGTTTCAAATAATTTAAAGCTAATCAACATCGCATAAATTATTTACTCAATCTACACAAATATTGTGTTGTTTCTCACTTTAATTCACTCATATAATAAATGTGTAACACATCACAATACATATGGAGGAATGTTGAATGAGAAAGAAACATGCGTTAAAGTCACTCTTCGCTTTAATGATGGCAGTTATTTTATTCGTATCCGCTTGCGGCAACGGCAGTTCTTTAGACAATAAGAAAGAAAGTGATAAAGAGGGAGGCAGCGGGGATTACAAACCTAAAGAATTAACAGTTCAATTCGTCCCTTCTCAAAACGCAGATAAGTTGGAAGCGAAAGCAAAACCGTTAGAAAAATTATTATCTAAAGAGTTAGATATCCCAGTGAAAGTTTCAGTTTCAACGAACTACAATACAATTGTTGAAGCAATGAAATCTAAAAAAGTAGATGTTGGTTTCTTACCTCCGACAGCTTATACATTAGCGCATGATCAAAAAGCGGCGGATGTATTGCTTCAAGCACAACGTTTCGGAGTGAATAAGGACGGTTCAGATTCAAAAGAACTTACAAAGGACTATAAATCAGAAATTCTTGTTAAAAAAGATTCAGGTATTAAAAGTGTTAAAGATTTAAAAGGCAAAAAAATCGCGCTGCAAGATGTGACTTCAACTGCAGGGTATACTTTCCCGCTTGTTGAATTAGACAAAGAAGGCGTAAATGTCTTAAAAGACATGAAAGTTGTGAACATGAAAGGTCATGACCAAGCAGTCATTTCATTAATGAACGGCGATGTAGATGCGGCAGCTGTATTCAATGATGCACGTAAAATCGTGAAAAAAGACGAACCGAAAGTCTTTGACGAAACTAAAATTTTAAAATTAACTAAACCGATTCCAAACGACACAATCTCAGTGCGCAGTGATATGGATTCAAAATTCCGCGACAAACTGAAAAAAGCCTTTAAAGATATTGCGAAAACAAAAGAAGGACACAAAGTCATCAGTGAAGTTTACTCTCATGAAAACTACGTAGACAGCAAAGATGAAAACTTCGATATCGTTAGAGAATACGATAAAAAAGTAAAAGAAATGAAGTAAGCACAAAGCAAACAGATGTGCACTATCACACCATTTTAATGAGCGTATTTCAACGCAGTGAGGCTTGCAAGAGCACATTGAGTCCGTTGAATACGCTCGCTTTGTATTAAAGCGAGAAGGAAAGGAAATGAGTATGAGTCAAATTGAATTTAAAGATGTACGCAAAGTTTATAGTAACGGTCATGTCGGTTTAGACCGTATTAATTTAAATATTGAAAAGGGTGATTTCGCAGTCATTGTCGGATTGTCAGGTTCAGGAAAATCGACATTACTGCGTTCTATCAATCGGCTGCATGATATTACAGAAGGGGAAATTCTGATTGACGGCAAATCGATGACTAAAGCCAGCGGCAATCAACTGCTTGAAATGCGCAGAAATATCGGTATGATTTTCCAAAATTTCAACTTAGTCAAACGTTCTTCGGTGATGCGTAATGTACTCAGCGGACGTGTCGGCTATCATCCGACTTGGAAAATGATTCTCGGTCTATTTCCGAAGGAAGACAAAATCAAAGCATTAGAAGCTTTAGACCGCGTCAATATTTTGGATAAGTATAAATCACGTTCTGATGAATTATCCGGCGGGCAGCAACAGCGTATTTCTATCGCCAGAGCGTTATGCCAAGAACCTGCGATTATTTTAGCAGATGAGCCTGTCGCTTCATTAGACCCCTTAACAACTAAACAAGTGATGGATGATTTGAAACGTATCAATCAAGAATTAGGTATCACAATTATTATCAACTTGCACTTTGTGGATTTAGCACGTGAATACGGCACACGTATTATTGGTTTGCGCGATGGTCAATTGGTCTTTGACGGGCCTGTTGAGCGTGCAACAGATGAAGCCTTTAATGAAATTTACGGCCGTTCTATTCAAGACGAAGAGAAGTTAGGAGTGAATTAACATGGATCATGCGAAAGATTATGCGTCGATGTTAAATAACAAGAAATCGTTTAAGACGACTTTTAGTGCAGTCCTTGTACTCTTCTTAGTAATATGGAGTTTGAATTATACGGGATTTAGTATCGGTGATTTATTATACGGCTTGCCTCAAATCGGTGTCTTATTTACAGATATGTTTCCGCCGGATTTAAGTTATTTATCTCACATATTGAATCCAATGTTAGATACGATTCGTATGGCAATCGTAGGTACATTTATCGGTTCTATTATTGCAGTACCTATTGCTTTATTATGTGCCAAGAATATCTCACGTACGAAGTGGATTGCGATGCCGGCACGTTTCGTACTGAACATTGTGCGTACGATACCGGATTTATTACTTGCGGCTATTTTCGTTGCGGTTTTTGGGATTGGCCAAATTCCAGGGGTGCTCGCGGTAATTGTATTAACTATCAGTATCGTCGCAAAATTATTATATGAAGTTTTAGAAGCGATTGATCCAGGCCCTTTAGAAGCCATGACGGCAGTAGGGGCGAATAAAACCAAATGGATTTTGTTCGGTGTCGTTCCGCAGGCACTCGCTTCTTATGTGTCTTATGTATTATTCGCTTTTGAAATCAATATTCGTGCAGCTGCGGTACTTGGTTTAGTCGGTGCCGGCGGTATCGGTCTCTTTTATGACCAAACACTCGGCCTGTTCCAATACGATAAAACGGCAGTGATTATCTTATTTACATTATTGATTGTAGTCATTATTGACTTCATCAGTTCGAAAGTGAGGGAACAACTCACATGACGACAATGAGTAAAACAGAGTTATTGAACAACTACAGCAATAAGCAGAAGAAAATCAAATATACCTTAACAGCACTAGTGGTTGCGGCACTTTTGATTTGGGCTTTTGCCGGTATGCCGGCTTTAGAAATCAAAGACAAATCCCGGCAGATTCTCGGTTCTATCTTACAAGGATTAACTCACCCGGATTGGGGCTTTGTCTATCAAAAAGGCGGAGAAGACTTGCTTCATGGTTTGTTAGAAACCTTTGCGATTGCGGTAGTCGGAACAATATTAGCTGCGATTATCTGTATTCCTTTAGCGTTCTTAGGCGCAAAGAATATTGTCAAACTCCGTCCAGTCACAGGCACAAGCAAATTTATCTTAAGTATTATCAGAGTCTTTCCTGAAATTGTAATGGCTTTAATCTTTATCAAAGCAGTAGGACCAGGATCATTTTCAGGGGTATTGGCACTCGGTATCCATTCAGTAGGGATGCTTGGAAAACTCTTCGCAGAGGATATTGAAAATATCGATTTAAGTGCAACCGAATCGCTTAAAGCAAGCGGCGCAAATAAAATTAAAACATTAGTATTTGCGGTCATCCCGCAAATCTTGCCGACGTTCATGTCATTAATTCTTTACCGTTTTGAGTTGAACTTGCGTTCAGCATCTATCTTAGGCTTAATCGGTGCAGGAGGTATTGGTACACCATTAATCTTTGCCTTGCAGACACGCTCATGGGATCGTGTTGGAATTATCTTAATCGGCTTAGTAATCATGGTCGGTATCGTGGATTACATCTCTGGCAAGATTAGAGAGAAAATTGTATAAGTTAAATAATTATTGTGCGCTCAATCATTGCGGTTGAGCGCTTTCTTGCATTTAAGACACTATTTGAGGTCAGACTGAAGTTTGTCTGAAGGGACAAAGCGGGGTGTCTAAAAATACAAATAAAAAGACCACTCCCTAAGCCTAGGAAGTGGTAAGAGTATGTGGTTTTAAGTATCTTAAATTCTCTGATATCTATTTAATTGCTTTGTTCATAACCATAAACGTCTTGTGCTTGTTCTGAGGTGATGATGCCGTTTTTCAAATCGCGTGCGACAGCTTCTCGGCTGCGTGCTTTCGGATCGCCATAACCGCCGCCTGTCGCTGTGCGCAAGACTACTTTATCGCCTTTGTTTAACGGATATTGATTGTATTTGCCGTAAGGACCGTCTACTGTACCGTCTGCTTTGACGAATAAGAATTCATTGTTTGAGCCTTCATGACCTCCGTCTGCGCCCCATGTATTGCTTTTATGGTGGCCGAAGCTGCCTGTGAAGAATTGACCATCTGTCAGTGCTTTGTAAGTACGAATTGCACCAGAACCGCCGCGGTGTTTACCGGCACCTTTGCCGTCTGTACGCATTGAGAATTCTTCCACTTCAATCCCGTAAGTGTGTTCAGCAATTTCAACAGGTACATTAAAGGTTTGACCGTCAGAGATACAGAATTGACCCGTATCACCATCAAAGTCATCTGCTGCACCCCAACCGCCGACAGAAGGTTCGACGATTAAGAAATTCTCATCTTTTTCAGGCAGTTTGCCTCCCATAATGACTACACATACAGAAAGCAAGTGGCCTGCAGTTAAGCGTTTAGGTAAGACAGGTGCTAAGGCACGCCAAATCATTTCTGTACCGTATAACATAGATTCCCAATACATTGAGACTGGGGCAGGACGTTTTGCTGAAATAATAGACCCTTCGTCTGTGATGATTTTAAGTGGTCGAAAGGCGCCGTCATTCACTTCTTGTGAAGGATTTGTGATGGCTAGGAAGATGGTTCTGACTGCTGAAACAAGTCCAGTATAGGAACTGTTGATCGGACCTTGGACTTGCGGTGAGGAACCTCTGAAATCACAAATGAATTCATCATCTGTAATTGTCAATTTCAGCTGTACTGGAATTAAATCATCAGTAATACCGTCATCATCAATCCATTCTTCAACTTCATAGACACCGTTCGGCAGTTTGGCAATTTCTTTAAGTGTCAATGTTTCGCCTTGGTCTAAGAAACGATCCATGCTTTCTAAAATGGCATCTGTAGAATACTTTTTGCATAAGCCTTTAATCCGGCGTTCTCCTGTTTTTAAAGAGGCGATTTGCGCCCACATATCACCAATAGAGAGTTGCGGGAAACGTACATTGGATTCGATGATTTTAATAATCGCTTCGTTTTTAACTCCTTTATCGAACAGCTTGATACAAGGGAACTGCAGTCCTTCTTGATAGACTTCTGTAGAGTTGGTAGACATAGAGCCTGTATCTTTACCGCCGACTTCTGTCCAGTGTGCTTTGTTTGCGACAAAAGCAACCAGTTCGCCGTCTTCGAAAATCGGCAATACTAATCCGACGTCGCATAGGTGAGAACCTCCGCCGTTATAAGGATCGTTAAGGATAAAGACATCACCTTCATGAATATCGTCGCCATACGTCTTCAATGTTTCTTTGACCATAAACGACAGCATGCCGATAAACCCAGTGACACCATTGCCTAATGTCACGAGTTCACCTTTTTTATTCGTTAATCCACATGCATAATCCAATACTTCATAGATAATCGGACTCATAGATGTTCTTGCTAAAGCGATGAACATTTCTTCACCGGTAGAGATTAATGAGTCTTTAATCACTTCATACGTAAACGGATCTGTGTTATAGCTCATAATTATCGCCTCCAATGTGAATCAATAGGTTGCCGTATTCATCTTTGATTAACCGGTCATCAGGGTTAAGCGGGATTGTCGTAGATTTTTCTTCGATCACTGCAGGTCCTTTAACCGTTTCGTTAATCGGCAATTTGTCACGATCGTAAACTTTAACATGTTCCCAACCTGTTGCTTCGAAGTAGACATCGCGTTCTTCTTTAACAGGGTCGCCATGTGCAGCTTCGGCTTTTTTGATGACAGGTTTCTCGATTTTACCAAGCACTGAAATCTTAACATTTACAATTTCGATGCCATTACCTGGAAGTGTGTATGTGTATAACTGTTCGTGTTTTTGATGGAAGGCTTCAATAACTTTGTTTAAGTTGTCTTCTGTCAATGTGTCGAAAGGCACAGACACTTCTACTGGATGGTCTTGGCCTTGGTAGCGCATATCGATTGTTTTATAAACCACAATGTTGTTCTCGTCTACGTTTTCGTGCTGTAATGTTTCAGTGGCTTCGTCGATTAATGTTTGATACATTGAATTAATTTCTGAAAAGTCTAAATTTTGTGTGTTCGCAAGATAAGTTTGAGCATAGTCATGACGTAAGTCAGACATTAACATGCCCCATGAAGCGAAGACACTGGAAGCGGAAGGAACAATGACTTTTTTCACGCCTAATTCGCGTGCTAAGTCTTGAGAGTGCATAGGACCGCCGCCTCCGATTGCGACCATAGTAAAGTCTCTAGGGTCATGCCCTTTACGTACTGAAATCAATTTCAACGCATTCAGCATGTTGGAATTCGCAATTTTGATAATTCCCATGGCTGCTGTATCCAAGTCCACATCTAAGTGATTGGTAATAGATTGTTCGAATTGTTTTTTCAAGGTGCTGATCGGTGTATTGGTATCGAAGTTTTTCAAATCAAGACGGCCTAATAATAGATTGGCATCTGTGGTGGTAGGTTCTGTACCGCCTTTGCCGTAGGCAATCGGTCCAGGTTCTGCGCCTGCAGATTTAGGCCCGACTTTAATCGAACCGCTGTCATCGAACCAGGCGATTGAACCGCCGCCATTGCCGATTTCTACAATATCTACTACAGGCACCTTCATCGGATAACCTGCATAGTTATGCGTTTGTTCAAGGTGATAGTCTGTAGAGACTTTGACATGATTGTTTTCAATCAGAGAACATTTCGCAGTTGTACCTCCGATATCTAATACAATTAAATTCTCTTCTCCGATTAATTCTCCAAGTACGGCTGCGCCGAAAATACCGGAAACAGGTCCGGATTCCACCATGTTGATCGGTGCCCTTTTCGCATGTTCAAAAGTACTGGTACCGCCGTTCGACTGCATGACATAGTTGTTGGAACTATTGCTTTGTTCGGTAATATGCCGCTCTAAATTAGACAAATAGTCGTTTGCGATAGGTTTAACATATGCGTTCAGCACTGCAGTCGATGTGCGCTCATATTCTCGCCACTCATTATTCAATTCGGTGGAATAGGTAATTGAAAATTCTGGATGATAGCGATTGATATAGTATGCAATCGCACGCTCGTGGTCGTTGTTTTGGTAACTATGCAATAATGAAATTGCGACTGCTTTAACGCCTTCACATTTGAAATCTTGTAGAATTTCTTCAACTTCATCAAAGACCAGACCTGACGTAATTTCACCTTTATGGTTCATACGTTCAGAAACTTCTCTTCTAAGATGGCGTTCTACGAAGGGGTCGGGTTTCTTATAGCGTGCATTAAAAAGGTCTGAACGATTGCCGCGTGCAAGTTCTAAAACATCTCTAAAGCCTTTTGTCGTAATTAATCCTGTTTTGACGCCTTTCTTTTCTGTTAAAGCGTTGATTACGATTGTAGTACCGTGAATAAACATGTTCATATCTTTTAAATTCACTTTTGCTTGGTTGAGTACGTTGAAGATACCTTCTTCGAAGTTTTTCGGTGTTGTATCTGCCTTTCCTAGAATTAATTCCCCGTTTTTATTTAATGCGACTAAATCTGTAAAAGTACCGCCAATATCTGTTGCCACTCGCATAATAAATTCCCCTTTCAAGTTTGGAAGTTAAAACAGTTTCGGTGTGACTACACTTAATACTGTAGCTGGAGATTCTGATTCGTTACTGCAATAGTGTTTAAATCGAGAAGGGTAGTGAAGTACTTCTCCTTCTTTCACTGTGTACTTTCTGCTGTTGACATAAAACGTTAACTCTCCGGATATCATATAATAAAATTCTTCGCCCCCATGCATTGAATTCTCGCTGCGATCACCGGGTAGAAGTGTAATAATAAATGTTTCTAAGTTGCGATTTTCAAATTCGCTGGAAACGCGTTTGATTGTTAAATTAGAATGGTTAATGTTTAATGGCTTCATTTTCTGGGGTTGTACATGGAAGTCGTTATTCTCTGCTGGTGAAAAAAATGAAGTAATATTAACATCTAAAGCTTTTGCAATTTTGTCGAGTGATGTAATCGCGATTGATGATTCACCCCGTTCGACTTGAGACAAGAAACTCGTTGATAATCCTGTCAGAGTGCTGAGTTGTTTCAAAGTTTGCTGCTGTTGATTCCTAATGAGTTTGATTTGAAAACCAACTTCCTCAATCATTTGCTATCCCTCTTTCAGTTACAGTATTAGTGTAATTTTGTTTAATATTACCACAATTAGATGTATTTTCAACAAATATTCCGAATATTACAATTAATAAAACCGCATTAAGTACTGTGATGACAACGGTTGTGCTTGTTTAAATTTTTTACAATATTTTAGTTGATTTTTGGTTAAAAAGCAGGTCAAACTAAATTTTTTTCAAAAAATTTTAGTATTCGCTGTAACCACTGATATTTGAATAACGAACGAGGAAAAAACTTTTGAAAAAACCCTAAGAAAACGGGGGTTTTTGCCAATCTGAATTTGCGTAAAATCTTCATTGTGTTAAGCTAAGAAACATCTTTGCTAAAAAGTTAAAAGCAATTTTTTGAAAGGGAAAAAGGATTTCAGGTTAATATTTTGGTCAGGTAAAAGGTTCTCAATCCATAAAAAAGGGTATGAGAAAATAGCTTTTCTAAAAAAAGTTTCTCGAACAGTATTTTATACAACGTTACATAAACAAAGGACTTTGATTTAGGACATTGGGGGAAGTCTGTTTGAGAGACAGTTCAACATGGATTGAGCAGTTCGAGAGGGGCGAGTACATTTCATGTACTTTTCGAACGCTGATTGCTGATCAAAATAAAATTTCAGGGTGAATGGGGCTGTATGAAGTCATTCAAACACTTGGCTTCTAAGCTTTAAATGGATTCTGAACCTTGTCATTGCAATGCCTAAGAACGATCCGTACATTTTATTCCAATAATTTGAAAGGATGTTTATTTTAGACATGTTTACTTTAGGAGCAACATTGAGACAACAGGTACAACCAGACTGGCAGACTTATATCATGATTGGATTATACTTCTTAATCCTTCTTGTGATAGGGTATTACGGCTATAAGAAAGCTACAGGCAATGTCGGTGAATATATGCTAGGCGGACGCAGCATTGGGCCATACGTTACAGCACTTTCTGCAGGGGCATCCGACATGAGTGGTTGGATGATTATGGGCTTGCCCGGCGAAGTTTATACTACTGGACTTTCAGCCGCATGGCTCGCAATTGGTTTAACACTAGGTGCATACATTAACTACTTCGTAGTAGCACCGAGGCTTCGTGTATATACTGAACAAGCAGGAGACGCAATTACGCTTCCTGACTTCTTCAAGAACCGTTTAGATGACAAATCAAATATTATTAAAATTATTTCTGGCGGTATTATCGTCGTATTCTTTACCCTTTATACACACGCGGGTATGGTATCAGGCGGTAAACTGTTCAACAGTGCATTTGGAATCGACTATCGTTGGGGACTTATTATAATTTCAGTGATTGTTATTGCATATACATTCTTCGGAGGTTACTTAGCTGTATCGCTGACAGACTTCTTCCAAGGTGTCATTATGTTAATCGCAATGATTATGGTGCCGGTAGTAGCGCTATTGAAATTAAATGGATTAGATACATTCCAAACTGTCACAGACTTGAAACCGACAAACTTGGATCTGTTTAAAGGGACAACAATCATCGGTATTATCTCATTCTTCGCATGGGGCTTAGGTTACTTCGGTCAACCGCATATTATCGTGCGCTTTATGAGTATTAAATCAGTAAGACAATTAAAAACTGCGCGCCGTTTCGGTATCGGCTGGATGGCTGTCAGTTTAATCGGTGCAGTATTCGTTGGTTTAATCGGTATTGCATTCGTTAAAGATAAAGGCGTGGAATTAAAAGACCCGGAAACATTATTCATCTTGATGGGCCAAATCTTATTCCATCCGTTAGTGGGCGGTTTCTTATTAGCCGCAATCTTAGCTGCGATTATGAGTACGATTTCTTCACAATTATTAGTAACTTCAAGTTCATTGACTGAAGACTTCTACAAATTAATCCGCGGTGAAGAAGCAGCAAGAAAACGCGAAAAAGAATTCTTGATGGTAGGTCGTTTATCAGTACTGCTTGTCGCAATCATCTCAATTGCGATTGCATGGTCTCCAAACGACACAATCTTAAACCTTGTAGGTAATGCATGGGCAGGCTTCGGTGCCGCATTCGGTCCGTTAGTTGTAATGTCATTATATTGGAAAGGTTTAAGCCGTACAGGCGCAATCAGCGGTATGGTTGCAGGAGCAGTAGTAGTTATCTTGTGGATTGTATTCGCTAAACCACTAGGTGAAACTAACGACTTCTTCAACTTATACGAAATCATTCCAGGCGTGATTGCCAGCGTATTAGTTACAATTATCGTATCTAAATTTACTAAAAAACCAGCAATCGATGTTTCAGGCGACATTGATCGTGTGAAAGCAACGGTTGATAAACAAATGAAAGCTTAAGTGTTTATAAAATGACTCGGCAGATGTAATATCTGTCGAGTTTTTTATATCCCAGGAAATAATAACAAGCATTAAAAAGGCCCCGCCAAGAGGCAGGGCACATCATAAAGTTAATTTTGGTTATTTTCGTATTTCGCTTTTTCAGCGTCACGTAATTCTACGCGGCGGATTTTGCCTGAGTTTGTTTTAGGCAAATCTTCCACAAATTCGATGGCACGCGGATATTTATAAGGTGCGACATCGTATTTTACATAATTTTGAAGTTCTTTGACTAAATCATCGCTTGCTTCATAACCGTCTTGCAAGATAATGAAAGCTTTAACAATATTACCCCGTAACTCATGCGGACTTGCGACAACTGCACATTCTTTAACAGCCGGATGTTTTGTTAGAGAATCTTCAACTTCGAAAGGTCCGATTGTATAACCGGAACTGATGATAATATCATCTTTACGGCCTTCAAACCAGAAGTAGCCGTCTTCATCGATTTTCGCTAAATCGCCTGTCATAAAGTAATTGCCGACAACACGTTCGCGTGTACGTTCTTGATCTTTAAAGTAACCTTTAAAGAGTGCAGGCAAGTCAACGGGTACTGCAATATTTCCGACTTCACCGACTTTTGCAAGATTGCCGTCATCGTCGATAATCGTTGTTTCACTGCCGGGGATGGCTTTACCCATTGAACCTGGACGGCCTTCGACATCTTTAAGCAAGCCGATAAGCAAAGTACTCTCAGTTTGGCCGTAGCCGTCACGTACAGTAATATTGAAAGTATCTTGGAACTTTTCTACGACTTCTTGATTCAGCGGTTCTCCGGCTGATACAGCGTCATGCAAGTGTGATAGGTCATATTGGCCTAAATCTTTGAGTTTCGCCATAATACGGTACTCAGTAGGCGTACAGCATAACACGTTGATTTTGTACTTCTCTAGCAGCTCTAAATAGATAGTGCCGTTGAAGCGTCCGTTGAATACAAATGCTGTCGCACCAGAAGTCATTGTAGATAAGAATGGACTCCAAACCCATTTTTGCCAACCAGGTGCTGCAGTAGCCCAAACAATGTCATCTTCTTTAATATTCAACCAATGTTTCGGCGCCATTTGCATATGCGCATAGCCCCAACCATGCGTATGTACAACTGCTTTTGGATTGCCTGTTGTACCTGAAGTATACGGCAAGAATGCGACGTCATCACGTTTTGTCGGTGTGATTTCAAGCTCATCGCTCATTGTTTGTTTGCCGTCTTCGACGTTAATCCAATCTTCTTTGTGTTCCCCGATGATGAACTTAGTCAAGTCATCATACTCTTTAACGCCTTCAAATTCGTCTGCACCTGAAGCGATAGATAATACAGCATCTACTTCACCGTTCGTAATACGGTATTGCAAATCTTTAGTTCTAAGCATCTCTGATGCCGGGATTAAAGCAACACCTAGTTTTAAGGCCGCAATATAGACTTCATATGTCTCGATACTGCGTTCCATTTTGATTAATAAGGTATCCCCTTTTTTCAAACCGTTTTCTTTAAATAAGTTGCCGATACGGTTTGCGCTTTTAATCAATTCTTTATAAGTAACTTTAGTAGTTTCACCTGCATTGTTTTCAAAGATAATTGCTAATTTAGACGGATCTTTCGCATACATTTCAATTTCTGAAACGATATTAAAATCCTCAGGTGCTACCAAATCGGGTTTATTCATTCTTTACTCCTCCTAACACTAACGCACGTTTCCATGATTTTGGAAATAGAATACTTCTCCATTCTATCAATCTTCAGCTTATAAGATAAGTAAACCACCTTTTATTTTGCTTAGAAAACGTTTTCTTAACGTGTTTTAATGGTCTTATATCCTTATATGAGCAACGTTATAATCCTTTTGAATATAAATAGAAATGATTAGGGTTATCCGAGAAAATAATTATCGTTTGAATTCGACTAATAATGAAGGTTCTCAAAATATGTAAGTCAAAAGGCTGTTTTCATACAAAGAAGACACCCTCATAAAGAGGGTGCGCATCTTTAGGTATTGTATTAATTCGAAATATTTTGATAATTATTATGCTAAATTCGTATCGTTAGGCAAGACCGCTTTCTTTTTTCCAGCATCCGCACGCTTGTCCTTAGGCAATTTCACAATCTTGAAGCCAGTGTAAGCGAAGATGATAGAAATGATCGGTACTAAATAGTTTACAATCGCAAATGGTGCATATTCCATAACACCGACACCTAAAGTCGAAGCGATGAAAACACCGCAAGTGTTCCACGGTACGAAGACAGAAGTCAATGTTCCGCCGTCTTCTAATGCACGTGATAAGTTTTTCGGATGCAATCCTTTTTCATTGAATGTTTTTGCGTACATACGTCCTGGAACAATAATTGAAATGTATTGTTCAGAACAAGTGACGTTGGTACCGATACAAGATAAAATAACTGAAGTTAACAGTGAACCTGTATTCTTTGCCCAACGTAAAATGATACTGATTAATGAATCCAGCATACCTGAATATTCTAAGACCCCGCCAAAAGTCATCGCAACTAATGTTAATGAAATGGTATAGAACATAGATTCTAAACCGCCGCGGTTAAAGAGTTCATCTACCATTTTATTACCAGACTCCATTGTATAGCCCGTTTGCAGCGCTGTCAGTGCTTCTATTAAAGAACCGCCTTGTACAAAGATTTGTGCAAAGAAACCTAAGATAATACCGGCACAAATCGCTGGAATTGCAGGTACCTTCAACATAACTAAGACAATTACTGCTAATGGAATCAATAATAACCAAGGTGAAATCAAGAATTGATCTTGCATTGTAGTAAGGATTTTATTGATATTTTTCGGATTAAAGTTTTTATTTCCGTATTGCATACCGATAAAGAAGAATGCGACAAGAGAAATCAGTAATGCAGGTATTGTTGTAAACATCATGTGTTTAATATGTTCGAATAAATCTACTTTTGTCAGTCCTGATGCTAAGTTCGTCGTATCTGATAGAGGACTCATCTTATCACCGAAGTATGAACCGGAAATAACTGCCCCGGCAACCATTCCAGGATTGATTCCCATACTCATACCAATCCCCATAGAAGCAACCCCCACAGTTGCCATGGTAGACCAAGAACTTCCGATGGCCAGTGCGACAATCCCGCAAAGCAGTACAACGACCGCTAAGAAGAATCTCGGATCAATTAACTGCAACCCGTAGTAAATCATTGTCGCAACAACACCGCTGCCGATCCAAGAACCGATAATCAAACCGACTAAGATGATGATGACAATCGCAGGCAATGCGTGTCTGATCCCCTTATACATCATCTGTTCGACATCATCGAATTTATAACCATGCAGCATGGCTACCCCAATCGCAACCGCTGTCCCAATCATAAGCGGTATATGCGGTTCTTTCTTTAAGACTGCTACAGTAAATAGCATGACTGCAATCATCAAGCCTAAAGTGAATAATGATGGCCAAATACCAATGTGCTTTTTCTCTTTTTCTTCAACAACTTGTCCATTTTTCTCTTCTCCTTGCATAACATCAACCACGCCCCTTTTATATCTTTAGTGTCATAATACATAAATTTGAAATCGCTTTCAACACTAATATGGCAAGGGAATTGCCACTTCAAGACAGCCTTCTGTATTTTTAAGGAAAACACTGTCATTTCACAAAACGCTAGAAAGCTAGTTATATCAAGTGTTTTGATAATTCTGACAAATTTAAAAATGAATGAATTTGACACCATTTTAAGTGCTGAAAAAATTAAAATTATTTTTGATGTGTTCATGACCCTTTGAGAATTATTACAACATTTAAGATTTATGTAAATATAGTTTTGTATCTGCTTCTAATTATTATGGAGGACCAATTTAATGGTGATATTCAAATTATGTAAAATCACCGAGCTGAGATGTAATATATAGAAGCTGCAGTGAAAGGGGACTATAATAGTAGTAAACAAATGCTAAGTCAAACAACTAGGAGAAAATCAGATGATAAACTTGCTGACCATATCTTGTATAGAGCACATACTATCAATGTTCCAATTACCAATCTCCAATTACAAAAGGTTTGGTATTTCGCTTTAGGATATATAATTGATCAAGGTGATATCAATCTTGCAAAAGCAACCTTTAATAACTCACAATTAGAGGCTTGGTTGTATGGACCAGTGGTCCCAAAACTTTATGAAGAGTATCAAGAATATCGAAATAAACCCATTTCTGATAAAGGAGAAAACCATTCAGAATTTGAGAAATATGATAATATGATAGATAAATTAATCCGCTTTAACCCATTTGATTTAGTTTCAATGAGTCATACACATACACATTGGAAGAAAAACGAAAGAAACATTAGAGTTTATGGTAAACGCCCACAATACAAATTTGAAGATTTATTGGAAAGTTTTCATACGTAATGCTAATACAAACACTGAGTATAAACTTGGTGTTTTTTTGTTGCTATCTTCTTTCTTCTGAGAATCAGACTAATCTTTGAATGTCATCAACATATATACTTCCGCTTATTTCATTACTTCTCTAATTATTATTAATTCAGATTCATATATTTAAGTTAAAAAAATATGATTATTTAACGTCATAATGGAAAGAATAATAATGTTAGGAATGATCTTGTGATTGTTCTTATATGTTGAAAAGTAAGTGAGCCATATGGAAATGTAACAATTTCAAATTACAAGGGGCGTTGTCTATGACAAAGACTTTGAAAAATCCGTTGGTAGTGTGTGCAAGTGCAGTAGCGGCGATTGTGATCGGAATAATATTAATTGCACCTTCTGATGCAGGTGCAGCGGATCGTTATCAATCGATGACAGAATTACAGCAGCAAACACAAGAAGGTGTAGATTGGCAGATAGATACGAAACAAGGGACAAATAACACAGTCATTATGGCACCGCACGGCGGAGGCATTGAACCAGGGACAAGTCAAATTGCAGAAGAAGTAGCAAATAAAAACAATGCAAGTTATTATTCATTCCAAGGTATCAGACCGACGAATAATAAAGAGTTGCATGTCACTTCTATCCATTATGATGAACCTAAAGCACAAGAAATGGTGAATCAATCTCAAAGAACAGTCACAATCCATAAAACAGCGTACTCAGGAAATGATATTTATGTAGGCGGACGCGATGCACAATTACGCAACAATATTTCACAATCACTTACTCAAAGAGGATTCGATGTTGCACCTGCGACAGGTAATATTGCGGGACAAAGTTTAAATAATATTACCAATCAGAACCAGCAGCAAGCAGGTGTACAAATTGAATTGAATAATCAGTTTGCCAACCAGTTCTTCAAAAACGGCAATGTTTACCGACCTGAACGTGAAAATCCTGAAAACTATACTCAGCAAATGCATTCATTTACGGATGGTGTTAATGAAGGATTGAATCAATCGCAGCAATAAGAAGAACATGTAAAAGCAGTGTGTTGTTATCAGCACGCTGCTTTTACATGTATTAAGGCAAATACAAAAATCAATTGCCACAATACATGTCCTATCGTACTAACTTAGACAGTCTTATAATTCTTGTACCGAAAAATTGAGACGTGTATCATGGGCAGTAACCGAAATTATGAGCAAGGAGGCCAGGCGTATGACCAATCACGCCTACATAAAATGGATTGCCGCAGCAGTGTTAGTTATCGGTATCATCGTGATTATTATCGTGATGATGCTGTCGTACACTTCTCGTACAGGATGTGCCGCTGATAAATACAATTCTATGACAGATCTTAAAAGTGATACTGAGGAATGCAAAGATTGGGAGATAGAAACACGCAATGAAACCAACCCAACGGTGATTGCGGCGATACACGGCGGCGGTATCGAACCGGGAACGACTGAAATCGCAAGAGAACTTGCTGATCAAACAGGTTCTGGCTTCTATTCATTCAGAGGAATACGCTATGAGAATAACCGAGACTTGCATGTCACAGCTATTCATTATGATGAGCCGAAAGCACAAAAGATGGTCAGACAATCTGAACGTACCATTACTATTCATAAAGCAAGCTTGAGTGACAGCGATGTCTATATCGGCGGTCGCGACATAGCATTAAGAAACCGCATTGCACGTGTTTTATCTGAGAGAGGTATCTCAGTCACAAGAGCAGAAGGGAAGCTTGGCGGTAAGAACCCTCATAATATCGTGAATCAAAATAAAAATCGTGCAGGGGTTCAAATGGAGTTATCCAATCAATTTGTCAGAAACTTTTTCAAAGATGGCGATATGTCTAAAGCATCCAGAGAAGATTCAGACAACTGGACGTCTAACTTCTATGAATTTATTGACGGTATGGATGAAGCGTTAAATGAAAATGAATAATGAAAAGAGAGCAGTGAAGCTTCGTTAATAAACAAAGCGGCACTGCTCTTTTTAGTCGGTTAATCTTGAGAGTGAGGTTTTCCTTTTTTATAAACAAAACGTGTAAAGAAGATAGAAAGGATAATACCAGCTAAACTGATGAATAATAATAGGTAGAGATGCGGCGGTGTGTAAGACAGTTCAATCTGTTCTTGTCCTTTTTTAACAGGAATGACTGTTTGAATACCGTTGCCTTTTTTAACCTCTACATCTTCTCCATCAGCTTTGGCTTTCATACCTTTTTCGTAAGGTGTCGGTACGACGAGATAGCCTTTATCGTTTTTGTCTTTAGTGAATCGATAACCATGATCGGTTTGTTTGATTTTAACTTTATCTTCCTCTTTAGCGGCAGATTTCAATGTTTTATAGTCTTCGCCGTAAACGCCTTTTAATTGATATTTGTACTTGCCTTTTTGAAGGTTCAATCGTACTTTATCATCAGCTTTTACGCGAATCGTAATCGGGTTGACGACACGGCGGTATGAGTAGTTGAGTGAAGAACGCTGTTGTCTGGCTTCATTCAACTTCACTTTGTGCGGCTTGTCTGGTGATTTTAATTCCAGTTCCATCTCGAAATACAAGTCTTTGTATTTGTTTTTAATGTTATCAGGGACTTCATAATCAATACCGCCGTTTTTCTCTTTGACGTGCAGTGTATGGTCATCTGGTTCCCAATCTGCATCGTCGGACTGCTCTTTGATATCGTCTTTTAAGTTAACATTATGTTCAATGTCTGGTGTGGTTGTCTTAGGATGGTCTAACA
Organism: Staphylococcus sp. IVB6181; assembly: GCF_025561445.1. Taxonomy (NCBI): domain Bacteria; kingdom Bacillati; phylum Bacillota; class Bacilli; order Caryophanales; family Staphylococcaceae; genus Staphylococcus; species Staphylococcus sp. IVB6181. The sequence goes on from NZ_CP095096.1 coordinate 240,546, forward strand.
CAACACCTTTTAACATTGCATGTTCACGGTCAATCGGTGTTTTCAGTGATTGTTTGTCATACACTTTATCTGTGATGTGTGTGGCTGGATAATCAATGGTACTTTCTGAATGTTTGTATTTATGTTCATTGCCTTCGACGACTTTCTTCGTTTTGAAGCCGTAAGGCATAGTAGTGTCAGGCGGGTTCTTGAAGCGGTCTTGTACATTCCATAGTGCCATTAAGTTGGCGCGATTGCCTAAGAAGCGGTGATTACTGTTCTTATCAATCGGTTGCTGAATCTGCATGATGTTATCGTAATAGTCCAAGACATCTCCGTTGAATAAACTTGAATATAAAGCCACGCCTCTAAAGCCGTAAATCAATGGAGAGTTTTGTGCCGGGAATGAAAGGTATTCAATACGGCTGAACGGATCTTTGGTTTTCTGTAGATGATCAAACTGCTTTTGAAGCTTTTCGCTGTTGTAATTATCTTTCTCCATAGAGGCGATAGGGCGTTCATAAATGTCCATATGTGTATCATGATAGTTCTTTATCATTACGGCTTGCTGGATAAAGATTAAGCCGATCATGATATAAGGTGTATATTTCATTGTCAGCAGTTCTTTGTTTTGAAGCAGGACATACATAAACAGCATGATAATGAAAGTTACAATCATAAAGCTGTTATCGCCATCATAGTTGGTAAACATATACAGCATAACGCAAACACATAATGCACAAGTGATAACAAATTGCTTAATCGACACTTCAGCTAAGTGCTTAATGAATAACGCAATGAGTAAGCTGGATGAGAACCCTAACAGATAGATCCATCTTCTGGCTGGTAAGGAAAAGCCATTAAAGAAACTATCGAAATAAGGGGTCAATGAACCAATCAGCATAATCCAAGTGACAATCGCAGATAAGCGATAGAAATAATATTTATATAAGTTGAATGCGCATAGTGCAACAAAGGTAAGCATCGAAATCGTGATATAGAAACCATCTGAAAAGATATGGTATTTCTCTTGGAAATCAATGAACCATGAGAGTTTCAAATTAGGATTGATTTGACGGTCATTAGCCATGACACCTGAAACACCTGTGTAAAAACCGACGATACTGACCATTAAACTGAGTACAGCCGCAATAGCTAATACATAAACCTTTTGTACACGATTGACCACATCTTTGCGATAAGGCCAAATGATACGATAAAGGAAATAGAACCCTAATGTAATGAACTCATAATAACTGAAATAGAAATTAGAGAATAAAGTCAGTGCGACTGCGATAATAAATAATCCGATTTTACGTTCTCGAAAGAAGCGTTCCATCCCTAATAGAGATAGAGGGAAGAATATTAATACATCTCCGTAAAATGACCAAGTAAAGTTGAAATAAATGGTTACGACAGAGATGGCATACATTAAAGTCGCACAAATCGCAATCGTTCTCTTGTTGATAAGATATCTGAATAAGTAGTAACTGACCGCAACGGTTAAGAAGACACGAATATAACATAAGAAAATTTGCGTGCCTGCCCAAAACTTGATGTCATGTGTCGGCAGGTGAAAAAGCTGTTCGCCTATCCAAATGAAAAAGAAATAAATCAATATGATCGGTGATGTCGCATAGTAATAGGATAGACTCTTGGTATAATCACCGCCTAAACCAAATGACACATCATAGAAACTTCTAAAGTGTGTATATTGATGATACAAATACTTCTGAAAAGGAATTAACTGTGAAAATCCATCGCCTTTACCAGCAAAAGCCAGCCCTTTTGAAAATGAGTTGATGAAAAAAGGGATAAAGATGATGGTGGTCAGTGCTAAACTGGCCAGCAAGATTGCGAGTAATCGCAATGCCTTAGTTTTATGATCTTGTGAAATGGCGATGCTACCTCCTTTAAAATGAAAGAAGCGAGGTATGAGATACAATCTTGCCATTGCTTTACTCATTGCCTCGCTTGCTTTTTGTACATAATCAGGTGAGAGAGGGCAGGAAGTCCCGCCGTCTTTTGCACCTTATCTGATTTCTACGTCGTGTCCTGTTTCGACTTTTTTGTCTTTCTTGAAGTAAGTGGCACCTTGAAGACTTCCGAAGTTAGGGTTGTCTGAACTATTGACAGGTTTATAACCGAGGTCTTTGAAGTTTTTGATTTGTTCATCATCCATACCGTCTTCATAATACATTTTCTTACCATCGTTATAGAAACGCGGTTTCTCAATTGCTTTTTGCAGCGAGTCGCCGTTACGCAAGTAAGAAGATAAGAATTCATGTGTTAATGTCGGTACCTTGTTGCCGCCTGGTGTACCTGCACCTACGTAATAATCATCACCTACAACGATTGTCGGTGAGATATAAGAACGCGGTGATTTATGCGGCTCTCCTTTATTATCGCTTTTTGGCGCTGTTGAGAAGCGTTTCAGCGAGTTGTTTAGGAAGAAGCCTTGTTCAGTATACTTGCCGTTACCAAAGAAGTTATTCAATGTGTTCGTTGTACTTGTCATTTTGCCTTTTTTATCAATGACAACGAAGTGTGAACCTGCTGTATTGACTTGTCCTTGCAATCCGAAGTTGTTTTCTTGGTTTTTGTATTTGTTCGCACGTTTCAGTACGTATTCATCTTCAACTTTCTTCATGTCGTTAGGCACTTTATCGTTGATTAAATATCTGTTTTTGAAGTTGACGTTTCTTGCGTTGGCTACACTTTCTGCGAAGTCTTTCGGTGTATCTTCGCCATAGTTGCCGTTTAAGGATTGATCGATTTTCAATGCCTGTAATGATAAGAACCCGCTTGTCGGGTTAGGTGTGGTATAGACTTTATTGTTGAGATAGTCTGTAGAAATCGGTTGTTTCTTTTTAGTGCCATAGTCGTTAAAGTCTTTTTCTTCTAAGTTGCCGTCCGTTTGTTTAGCGATACTTGAACCCAGCTTTTTATAGAAGTAGTCGTCACCATGATCTCTGATGCCTTTTAAAGTATCTGCTAAGTCTTCTTGTTTTACAACGTCACCGCTGCTCACGACTTTATTGTCTTTGAAGAAAGGTGAGTCTTTATCGATGGTTGCGCTGTATTTTGAAAGAATTTTGGCTAAGTCTGTGTTGACTTGGAACCCATCCTCAGCTAACGGAATCACATAATTCAAGATTTTTTTCTCGCTCATTTTTCCCTCTTTGTCATGCATGTCGTGCATACCTTTAACAAAACCAGGTACGCCGACTTGGTCGCCGTTTTTGTAGTGGTAAGATGAAACGGCACTATAGTCGTATACGCTTGGTTTAGAGCCTTTCTTTCCATCATATGTCATGGAAGCCCCTTCGCCGCCTAAACCAGCAGCATAAGGCTCTGTTACTGCTAACGTATATGCAACACCATAGGCTGCATCGGCAGAGTTCCCGCCGTCTTCTAAAATTTTATTACCAACTTCTCTGGCGATTTTATTGTTCGTCGATACCCCATATTTTTTATCTGCGCTTTTATGGTTTTGCGACGCTAATTTGTTTTCATACAATTTATCTTTATCTACTGTATCTTCTTTGTTCACGAAGTAGAAGACCGTCGAAATGATAAGGGTGACTACAAAGATAACACCCAAAACCTTTTTGCTATAAATACTCATGGAAGATGACGCCTCCATTTAGACTTACTTTTTGTTCGATTTTAAGGTCTTGCTTTTCATATTTATCTAAAGGCTCGTTTGCGTTACTCATGATAATCATCAGAAAGATAGCCGCAATTACCAGCACGATTACACCATAAAGAATGTAATTTTTAACTTTCATATTGGTAACCTCCTTTAGTTTGTTTTAATTTGATCGACGGATCTGAGATACGGTTTGTTAATTTTTGTTTTTCAATGAAATTCATATTATCTTTCGTAATTTGGTCTCCTGATGTCTTAATCGGTGTGATCATGAATTTACTTTTATCTCCGTCCCATGATTGCTGTAATGCGAGTCCTTTTTTGTTCTCTGATAAGAACTTGTCGGAAGTCACATTACCGAGACTGTAGAAGATATCTGTATCTTTATGCTTCTCGATTTTTTGTACGACTGAGTTATGACCAACAACGACATCAGCGCCGGCATCTGCCAGGGCGTGACCGTATGTACGTTGACGGCTTGTAACGTTCGGCTCATCTGGGATACCCCAATCTACATTAACAATGACCATGTCATTATCTTTCTTTAATTGCTGGATTAACGGTACAAAGATTTTAGGGTCTAAAGCAATCGAAGTCGTCGCTTTTCTAGGGTCCATATATTTTGAATTCACATCTGTAAAGGACACACTGGCGATTTTCTTGCCTTTGACTGTCTTATGCGACACTTTACTGTTAATCGCATTTGAACCGTTACCCGTAATAAAGTTATAGCCGAAGCGTGAACTTGTCTGTTTCTCGATTTGTTTGATTTGTTCTAAATCAACAGAGTTGTTCGTTAAGTTTAAGTTTTTAAAGCCTTGATGTTTTAAGAAACTAATATTTCTCATGTTCTTTTTGATATTTTTTTTAGGATCCTCAGCAAAGTTATTCACATTCAAGCTTGCTGTTGAATAATCACTGTCTTCAATGATGTCTGAAATTGAACTGAACATATCATGCAAACTGTTTTGGCGGATATGTTTGTTTAAAGTGACGTTGCCGAAATAAGCAAGGTGTACATCGTCTTTTTTGTCTTTCGCAAATACGTCTACTTTATCTGTTTTGAACGTTACCATAAGGGTAATGAGCAAAACGAGAGCAATGACAGTGACACCAATCATATATTTAGAATTATGCTTTTTCTGGTTTTTAGACTTTTTTAGAATCCAATTCTCTATATTGAAAGGTTCTTTATTCGCCATAATGCATCTCCTTTTTATTTAATGAAGCTATATGCAAATAAAACAACGTAAGTCATGCAAGTCAGCAACATACATGAAGCTAATGTTGTAATTGTGCCTTGTTTTTGAATTGTATTTGCGATGATACCAGGAATGACGATACCGATACCGGATATCTGTATGACCTCAAATGGGGTCAGTGGATAAATCAAGTCGAATATGAACTTGATAATCATACCGGTTAAAATCATTGCTGCGAACTTACGACGACCGTATAGCAATGCAACTCTGCTAATACCGTGTGCAACGATGAAGTATGTTAAACAACTGATCAGAAGCACGGATAATAACATAATCGGCTGATCGAAGATTAATGCTAAGTAACCTGGAACAACCAGACCGGCTGGTGTAATCCCGAATTTCTCAGCGAATATCAAACTCAGCACGATGCCTACGAATAATGAAAAATACAACTCTGAACCTACCAAAATTAATCCAACCCTTCTAATAAATTGACAACTTTCTTACCATTGCCGTGTATATTTCCGACACAAAATACCAGTGCAGATTTTGATTCTTCAAAAATAGCTTGTTCTACTTCTTCGAACGGCTTCCCTTCAAAGTTCAAGTATTTCTTATCCGGGCGCTCATTCTTCATGACTTCTGTTACTAATTGCGTACTCTTACCGACACAAATCAATGTGTCGTAATCGACTTTAGTAATGAAATCTTCAGCGAAGAGTTTCGTGCGGTCTAATCTATCGCCACGACAGTTTAAGATAATGACTTTCTTTTCGTGAGGATATTTATAATCGATGACTTTCTGTAAGATGGCTTTTGAAGATTGAGGTTCGTTTGCCGCGAAGGCGTTAACGAAAATATTCTTCGTATCATTCTTGTGGTAATAATGTATATGAACAGCACCGCTGTCTGGCGGAGCATTCAGCATACCTTCAAGTGCTACTTCTTTGTTAGCACCGATTGCTTCAGCAACACCCATCGCGATTGCGACGTTATCTGGGAAAACAATGTAATCGAACTGACGAAGGAGGGACTCTTCTACTTCGTCTCTGTCAACGATAATCGTTTCTGTGTTGCGTTTGTCAGCAACCTTTTTGAAAAAGTCTGTGTAGTCGTCTTTCATGATGACTAATTTGCCGTTGTATGGAATCGTAGCTGTAAATGCTTCTGCCACTTCATCCAAAGTAGGGCCGAGTGTTTCCATATGGTCTTCCATAACGTTCACAATGACACCTACATTGGCACGTAATAACTTCTCCTGGAATGTGATTTGATAGTCAGGGTTAACAGCCATACATTCGTTAACGATAGCTTCGCCATTATTATCAATCACATTTTGAAGAATTTCTTTTTGCTCACCGATGTTAGGGCCTTGCGGCTTACGAACAACGGGATACTCTTTCTCATCAAACCAATACAGCATACGTGCATCGGTTCCTGTCGTCTTACCGATTACTTTGTAGTGATCTTCGCGCATAATGCCGTAAATCAAACGTGTAATGGTAGATTTTCCGCGGATACCGTTGATGTTGATACGTAATGGGATTTTATCAATACGTTTTCGATGTTTGCGCATTTCTAAGATGCCTAGAACCAAGATTAAAGCAGAAAAAATTACAACTAGTAACAACTATTTCACCTCATTCTTTTTTGTCCCCGAACAGATTAACATATTAGATTCTTAAAAAATACAATTTTACCGAAATGTAAAAATGTTTATAATCTGTTAATAATCGTTAATAAAAATAGTATTAATATTAGTAGTTGATAACTAAAATAGTAATTATCTAAATAGAGGGGGAATTCGGAAAATTTTATAATGACCATAAAGCAAGACACGACAATTGTTAACATGAGTCATCTTTACCTTCTGCCTAACAATTGTTTGACAATGGTAATATTTGTAATATATGTAATATATTTAGTGTATTTAAGAAAAATAATAGAAATAGTTTATAAGTATCAATTTATATTTACACAAAAGAGGAAAGAATTTTAGCGTGCAAGGCTTTAATTAGCTGCTATGTATTATGGCGTTAGATTCTATCGCAGACGATAAAAAAGGAGTCAGAAGATAAAAAATACCCGCGTACTTCTATTGAAATAAGCGGGTTAAATATTAAAAGAAAAAGAACATTAAGCCTAAAATCGCCAGGATGCATGCGAGTATTTTGCTTTCTTCAAAAATATAAACAGCGAAGCTGACTAACATGATAAGGCGTGAGCTTCTGAAGATGAAACTCGCACCAGGAATATGCATCAGGTGTGTACGATTTAAGATCATAATAATGAAGACGATTATCATAGCTATAATACCTAAGCATAATGTGATTTTCTGGTAATTTTTCATACGTTCGAAACGACTAAGTACGGCCATCGGTGTACCTCCTTTAAGATGTGAAAAACTGTGATATGTATGAATGTATTTAACCTATAAGATATACAAAGGATTAATGTTTTTCAATGCAATTTACATTAAAAATATATTAGTGCAATAATCCGCAAAAAACCTTTACATTTGCGTGTTTTACGTGAAACATCACTGATTTTGCATGATTTGAAGAATTTAGGGAAACGATTGGCATATCAAACTTTAAATGGCTTCACAGCATTTATATAGAGAAAGGGAATGAATATGGAAACTTTAAATTTAAAGGGCACCAACTTGCATTACCATAAACTCGGACAAGGACCTGTCTTAATATTAATTCCAGGTGCTAATGGTACTGGAGATATCTTTTTGCCGATGGCAAAAACATTAGCAGAGGATTATACTGTCATTGCGGTAGATCGCAGAGGTTTTGGACAAAGTCACCTTACAGCACCGCTGCTTGCAGAAGTCAGCAGTTCGAAAAGCGAATACCGTGTTAAACAAGATGCAAAAGATATTGTACGATTAGCAGAACATGAAAGCAAAGATGCGCCGGTTAATATTTTCGGTACAAGCACAGGCGCAATTATTGCGATGCACCTCTTGCAAGACCATCCATATATCGTGAAAACAGCAGCGTTGCATGAACCGCTTATCAATTCATTCTTGCCTGATGCAAAATATTGGCAAGATAAGAATCAAGCAATTGTAGAAACTGAAAATGATGAAGGCATGTCAGATGCGATGGAATTATTGGGAGAAACATTACGTGTTACATCTCTTGATCAAGAAATGATGACACAACCAGTAGAAGATGCGGAAGATGAAGTAACAGTACAACATCTGAAAGAAATGGAAAATTGGTTTGAATATGAATTGCGCCAATATACTGCATCTCAAGTGACAATCGAAACGCTGCGAAAACTGAAAGAGAAAATCATACTCTTAAACGGCACAAATGCCGCAGGATCATTTCCGCAAGAAGTGAACAATTATCTTGCGGCAGCATTATCCATTGAAATAAACAGAATGTCGGGCGGTCATCTCGGATATGTCCAAGAACCGCATGACTTCGCTGAAACACTTAAAAAAATCTATCAATAAAGCACATTCAATAATCTCGCGCTGTATCCATTAAGTGATACAGCGTATTTTTTATGTTCGTCTATTGTAATTTATAGAAAATATTTATTGACAAAAACAAATAATTAATTAATTATGATAAAAGTATTGTTGATTGATGATGGGTAATCTAAATATATAAGAAAGCGCTTGCGTAGTTTAACCTTGTGATGACAGTGTTATAGATATACAACTTGTGAGCAATTGTATGTTATAAACATACAATGTTTAATAATATGTACAATTAAATATTTCGTTTTACCATTATGATAAAGGTGTGAGGCAAAAGAAACTTCGTTTTAACTAGGAGGTCTTTGATTAGAAATGAAAGAAACAGCAATTTTAAAATCGCTTCACGTATGTTTAGGCATAAATGTTAAAGCATACGATTCTAATCTGAATGAGATACAGGAGTATACATCGAAGAAACACATAAGCCCGCAATATAATGAACTTGATCTTATTAAGTCAGTTGAGCGTGAGAAAGAGAGGCTGAATTGTTTTATTTTGACAGGCAGTTTAGATGAAGTATTTCTACTGCACTATTTTGAAGAAAAATATTATTTATTCGGACCGCTCAAAGTAAACTGCTTGCCGTCTGAGGATTGTTTTGAAAAGTATCTGAAAGACCAAAACATCAACATTAAATTTAAGCACGCAATCAATGATTATGTACAAGCGTTGAGAGTTTATTCACTTGAAGATCTTAAAGACATCATTAAATTGGTAGATTACCTATTTACACCAGACACAACCGACAAATCTTTTGAGCCTATACATAATTATGCGATGAAATTGCAGAAAATGTTGGATGAAGCAGGGCTGGAAAAATTATTCTTTATTGAAAATGACACTGAAAGAAACAAATTGGAGTATGAAAAGCAAATACTGAAACTAGTAAGACAAGGTTCGATGAAAAAGTTAAAAAAATCTCTGTCAGATTTGGAAGGAGGAATCATGCCTTTAAGCAAAAGAGATTCGATTCGCAGCGAGAAAAACTATTCAATCATTGTATTTGAAAAGTTATAACAACTTGCAATTGAATCAGGCATGGATGTTTTAGAAGCTACACGCACAAGAGATCAAATGATGGTTGATAATAAAGCCGCAAAAAGCTTCTCTGAAATTATGAAAGTTAGAAATGGTGCCATTGTCTTCTTTACTAAAAAGATAAGTGAAATCGTAGATGAAGAAATTTCACCATTTCTATCTTCTATACTCAGTTATATCAATAAGAACTTGTATAATGAGCTGACTATAGAATCTATCGCAAAGGAATTCAACATTAGCCAAACGACATTAAATTTAAATTTTAAAAATGAACTCGGAATGACAGTGAAGAAATATATCACTAAATCTAAATTGGAAGATGCTAAGAAATTACTAGATAGAAATCTAAGTATAAGTGAAATCTCCCAAATGTTAGGTTATGCCGATTCGTCTCACTTTTGTAAAAAGTTCAAAAAGGAATTTCAAATGACACCTACGCAATACAGAAGAAATACGAAATCTTAATTTTCAAAATTCCACAGTAATAGTACAGTTTTCACTATTAAATACAATATTTTTTATTTGGGTTTAAATATCATTAAATTAAGTCGATTAATTTGTAATTGTACGCAACTCATGATGTGAGTCCCCAGGGATGAAGAGAGTCTGTCTATTTCACTATAAAACCTTCTCCGACGTTCTTTTAGTACATAGCAGATTAGTTCGGCTCTTTTTTAGCATTATGGGAGTTATAAATATTAACAAAATTTTGCTATCGAAAGGGGTAATGACATGAACAAAAGTTCAAATGGGTTTGACGCAAGACGTCAAAACAAATATTCCATCCGCAGGTTCACGGTTGGAACAGCATCAATTATCGTAGGAGCAACATTATTATCCGGATTAGGTCAAGAGGCAAGAGCAGCTGAAACAACAGCAAACGACTCTAGTCAATCTACAGGCAGTACATCAGAACAGCCTAATACGCCAACAGATCAACCAACTCCAGATGCACAAACTACTCAAACAGAAACAACTCAAACAACAGAAACACAAACAAATACTGCAGCTCAAACAGAAACACAACCTGCAGAAACATCTAAGGAAACAGCACCGACGACTGCACCAGAAACTGCAGAACAACCAGCACCAACACAAGATGCAGCGCAACCAGAAGCTCAACAAACAGAAACAACTGCTGCAAAAGAAGCGGCACCAGAAACTGCAAATCAACCGGCACCAGAACAAGAGTCAGCAACACAAGAAGCACCAGCTGAACAACCGGTACCTGCTAAAGAAGAAACAGCAGCAAAAACTGAAGAACTGCAGTACAAGCACCAAAAGTACAAGAAACAGCACAAACTGAAACAGCACAAAAAGAAACGTCAACTGCTAACGAAACAGCAGCACCAGAACAAAATAACACAACAGCACCAGCAGAAAATACAGTGACAGAAACAGCGCCAAAACAAGAGAGTGCACCAGAACAAAATGTAACTTCAACACCGCAAGCAGATACTGTTGAAAACACAGCATTAACAGCAGCACCGCAACAACTTACAGCGACAGAACCGACTAATGCTGAAGTAACAGGTACAAATACTGATGCAGCGACACAACAATTAGCTGAACAAGCAGGTGTAACACCTCAAGACTCACCTGAAGTTGCAGCGGCTAAATTGTTGCAGCAGTCATCTCAAAATAAAGATGCAAACACAATTGAAACAGTAGCAGAAACAACACCAGTGTTAAGATCCGCATCAGCTTTCACTGCAGGAGCACCTAACGATACATTAGTGACGCAAACAGGTGCCAATGTTAATGATTTAGTAACTGTTTCAAATGCGCAAATCACTGAAACAGCAATTGATCCTAACCAAGGCGGTCACTTTGCTTTAACAGGAGATTACACAGTAAACGGTACGGTTAAACAAGGAGATTACTTTACTTTCCAATTCCCAGATAATGTTAATTTAGATGGCGCATTGGACTACACAGGCAATGATAATAAAATGGTCTTCTCTCTTGATTCTCCAGCAGGCTTTACTATTGCGGATGGTTCTTATGACACAAATACTAAAACATTAACATACACCTTTACTGACTGGGTGAATGGCAAAGACAACATTGCAGGAAGCTTTAATATTGCCCAATTCCCTGACCGTCAAGATGCACAATCAGTGGGAACTTACCCATTAAACTATGATTTAGCGGGAGAAGCATATAGCCCTGAAATCACTTATAATTATTCACCTGTAGATGAAGGTTTTGAATCAGCAAGCTTATCTTCTTCAATATCAGATGTGGATAACACGAATACAACAAATACGTTCAAACAAACGATTTATGTTAACCCTCAAGATAAAACTTTAAACGATGCTTTTGTAACTTTAGCGCCTAAAGAGGTAAGCAGTGCCATTATTAATACTACTGATTCAAAATTCCAAATTTATAAAGTGGATGATCCGAATACGCTGACAAACAGCTATTATTTCGATACAACAGGAAAACAAGATTTAGCAGCAGACTTCCAAAATGCTGACCAAATCCACACAAATCAAGATGGCTTAGTTCAAATTGACTTTGGCGCAATCGATTCACCATATGTCATTATTATGGAAACACCATTCGATACAACAATCGGCAATGAAATTACTACTAGAGACACTATCTATACTACAGACACTAATAACATCAAAAACAGCTACTATTGGGATAATGGTGTCATTGTATCTGATAGTTCAGGTACTGGTGACGGTACAGAACAAACATATCGTTTAGGCGACTATGTTTGGGAAGATACAAATAAAGACGGTATCTAAGATGCAGGTGAAAGTGCACTTCAAGGTGTTAACGTTACCCTTAAAGATGAAGGCGGCAATGTATTGCAAAATGCAGTAACTGACCAATACGGCAACTATTTATTTACAGACTTAGCAAATGGCAACTATGTAGTTGAATTTGCGACACCAGAAGGTTATGAACCAACAGTTCAAGGCGATGGTACGAATGCAGATGTTGATTCAAATGGTTTAGTTGCGAAAGCAACAATTCAAGATGGCGACAATCTAACAATTGATTCAGGTTTCTACAAACCAACACCAGTTCCAGCAACATATAACTTAGGCGACTACGTTTGGGAAGACTCAAATAAAGACGGTATCCAAAACTCAAACGAAGTGGGTATCGGAAATGTAACTGTTACTCTAACAAAACCGGACGGTACAACAGAAACAGCGACAACAGATGCACAAGGTAAATACAACTTTACTGGTTTAGAAAACGGAGAATATACAGTTGAGTTCACAGCTCCAGAAGGTTATGAAGCAACACTAACAAACGTTGGTGATCAAGCATTAGATTCAAACGGATTGAAAACAACAGCGACAATCAACAACGCAGACAATAAAACAATCGACTCAGGTTTCTACAAACCGACGGTTGAACCGACACCAGTTCCAGCAACATATAACTTAGGCGACTATGTTTGGGAAGACTCAAATAAAGACGGTATCCAAAATTCAAACGAGGTTGGTATCGCAAACGTAACAGTGACTCTAACAAAACCAGACGGTACAACAGAGACAGCGACAACAGACGCACAAGGTAAATACAACTTTACTGGTTTAGAGAACGGAGAATATACAGTAGAATTCACAGCACCAGAAGGTTATGAAGCAACTCAAACAAACGTTGGCGATCAAGCATTAGACTCAAACGGCTTGAAAACAACAGCGACAATCAATAATGCGGATAATAAAACAATCGACTCAGGTTTCTACAAACCGACGGTTGAACCACAACCAGAACCAGCGAAATATAATCTAGGCGACTATGTTTGGGAAGATTCAAACAAAGACGGTATCCAAAACTCAAACGAAGTGGGTATCGCAAACGTAACAGTGACTCTAACAAAACCAGATGGCACAACAGAAACAGCAACAACAGACGCACAAGGTAAATACAACTTCACTGGCTTAGAAAACGGAGAATATACAGTTGAGTTCACAGCCCCAGAAGGTTACGAAGCAACTCAAACAAACGTTGGTGATCAAGCATTAGATTCAAACGGCTTGAAAACAACAGCGACAATCAACAACGCAGATAACAAAACAATTGACTCAGGTTTCTATAAACCGACGGTTGAACCACAACCAGAACCAGCAACATACACAATCGGAGATAAAGTATGGGACGACAGCAATAAAGATGGTGTTCAAAACTCAAATGAAAAAGGCATTGAAGGCGTAAAAGTAACGTTGACAGATAAAGCAGGCAAAACAACAGAAACAACAACAGACACAAACGGAAATTACAAATTCACAGGTCTATACAACGGAGAGTACACAGTAACATTTGAAACACCAGAAGGTTACGAAGGTACAAAAGTAAATGTGGGAGACAAAGCATTAGATTCAGATGGATCAACAGTGAAAGTAGTAGTAGATAACGCAGACGACTTCACAATCGACAGCGGCTTCTACAAACCGACGGTTGAACCAACACCAGTACCAGCAACATACACAATCGGAGATAAAGTATGGGACGACAGTAATAAAGACGGTGTTCAAAACTCAAATGAGAAAGGCATTGAAGGCGTAAAAGTAACGTTGACAGATAAAGCAGGCACAACAACAGAAACAACAACAGATGTAAACGGAAATTACAAATTCACAGGTCTATACAACGGGGAATACACAGTAACATTTGAAACACCAGAAGGTTACGAAGGCATAAAAGTAAATGTTGGAGACAAAGCGTTAGATTCAGATGGATCAACAGTGAAAGTAGTAGTAGATAACGCAGACGACTTCACAATCGACAGCGGCTTCTATAAACCGACGGTTGAACCAACACCAGTACCAGCAACATACACAATCGGAGATAAAGTATGGGACGACAGTAATAAAGATGGTGTTCAAAACTCAAATGAAAAAGGCATTGAAGGCGTAAAAGTAACGTTGACAGATAAAGACGGCACAACAACAGAAACAACAACAGACGCAAACGGAAATTATAAATTCACAGGTCTATACAACGGAGAGTACACAGTAACATTTGAAACACCAGAAGGTTACGAAGGCACAAAAGTAAACGTTGGAGACAAAGCGCTAGATTCAGATGGATCAACAGTGAAAGTAGTAGTAGATAACGCAGACGACTTCACAATCGACAGCGGCTTCTATAAACCAGTGGTTGAACCAGAGAAACCGGAAGTGCCAGAAGAGCCAAATACACCGGAACAACCAGAGAAACCAGAAGTACCGGAAGAGCCAAATACACCGGAACAACCAGAGAAACCAGAAGTACCGGAAGAACCAAATACACCAGAACAACCAGAGAAACCGGAAGTACCGGAAGAACCAAATACACCGGAACAACCAGAGAAACCAGAAGTACCGGAAGAGCCAAATACACCAGAACAACCAGAGAAACCGGAAGTACCAGAAGAGCCAAATACACCGGAACAACCAGAACAGCCTGAAGTACCGGTACAACCAAATACGCCAGAAGAACCAAGTGAACCAGTTAAACCTTCAGTAGACACACCAGCGGTGTCTAAAGAAGCTGAACAACTTACAGCACCGGCTAAGGAACAACCAGCTAAAACGCAAGAAACTGAAGAATTACCTGATACAGGTAACTCAACTGGTAATGCAACATTATTCGGCGGACTATTTGCGGCATTAGGTAGTGTGTTCTTATTTAATCGTCGTAAAAAAGACTCAAAAGAAAATAAATAATTTGTTATGCCATATGTATAGTAAATTTCTCTCTAATTTTACTAATGCATAAGCAAAGCCTCCTTAGCGCACGTAAGTGTCTGCATAAGGAGGCTTCTTTTTAATGTAAATTCAATTCATCTGTATAAAGTGTTTCTGAGGCCCTTGGCAACCATGGTCTGCCGGACATAAATCCTGCATGTTTACCTTCAAATTCTGTGTTCATAAGTTCATCTATAGCTTGTCTTTGCCATTCTCTTTCTCTTTTAATACAAAACTTTTCGTGTTCACTCATTTCAAATTGGTAGAGCCATTCAGGAATAAATTTCTTCGGCTTTCTCTTTTTCGTTCCTGCATACTCATTGAGTTCAATCGTTATGGCTTTTTTCTCATAATAAAATGTGTCTTTCAAAAATATTAATTCAATGGGTGCTGCTTTTGGTAAAGGCAGTCCCAATTCTTTGTACTTTGCTAAAGCAAAACCTAAACAATCTTCAGCTGGCAGCATTTCAATCGGCGGCATTAATTCATGTAATGATTCTACATCGAAATCTATAAAGAAGTATTTTCCTTCAAGCTTTGGATCGTTTTTATAATAAATAGCGACATATGTGACTTTCATAAATAAGTACCTCTCTATCATTAGAATATTAGATGGTTTATGTTTATAGAGAGTAAGCAGTTTGAATTAGTGATGTAGTCATTATAAAAAACGAAAGCCGACGAGACAATCGACTTTCGTTTACATATAAGGTAAAATCATTGGTTTGTATTAAATAATGCCTTGCAGCTTCAAAACAATATGTGCAACTACTGCTGAGCCAACATAAGTTCCCATTAAAACAACCATTCCTACTACAATGGTCTTCCAGCCCAGTTTAGCAAAATCTGCCCAAGAGTTTCCTATAGAAATTCCAGCATAAGCAACGACAGGTGTAGCAAGTGCCATCAGCTCTACGTTATGTGTCCAACTAACAATGTAAGGTGCCGTCGGCACTCCAGGAATTGTTAAGATTAGTGCCAAAATCCCTATATAAGCAATGCTGGGGATATTAAGCGGTATTAATTGCTGAAGAATCATACCTATCAAAGCAATGCCCATTAGTGCAAGCACTCCTGGTACTGCCTTTGCAGGCATAATGTTTTGACCAATCCAATTACTGATCACTGCGATAATTCCAACAACTACAAGTGTCAAAGACCAATTAATAATATTAGATGTGAGTTTCATGAGTATCCCTCTTTTCTGGTACGTTTCGTTTAATCTTTGCTTTGAGTTTCATAACGCCATTGTAATAACGGATCGTTAACGGTAATGCGATTAAGATACCCATGCCCATGTATAATCCGGTTACTGATGTTAAAAGATTACTTACACCAGAAAAGGCTTTGATATCACTAGCATAAGTTGGAAACATTTCAATAATAGGACCTACTGCTGCCGCAGACATAACTCCGCTGCCGACACCTGTTGCCATAGCATAAGCCAATGGGTGTAGCGGAAGAACAGAAGCGATAAGCCCTGAAAAGATACTGAAGAAAATCGCACCGAAAATTGTACCAAAGATATACATAGACATGACACCGCGCCATTCAGGCGATTCGATGCCGAACTTCTCTGTGATCAAAGCCATGTTGGCTTCACGTCCGATTGAATGCGTCATACCAATTGATTCACGACGAAGTCCTAACATAATTGCTAAAGGCAAAGATAAGAAAATCGTTCTAAGGTTACCTAACTCCTGCAAAATCAAAGCAGGACCTGCCGCAATGATTTTCGGTAATGCAGGACCAGCTTCTGTACCAAATTTCGCAATTAGAATGGCCACCGAAATAAATACCATAGGTTCAGAATTCTTTGCCTGTTTCTTTTTGACTAAAGGAGTGAAATAAGCTAATAAACCTAAGACAACTCCATAAACTACAGGTAATAATAAAATTGATGTTACTCCAAGTGGAATATCGAACGGTCCGATGAGTTCACAAACAACAACAATGGCTAATACTAAAGTATGTAATCGCCAATCTTTCCAATAATGTTGTCTTTGATTCATAGTTATCTCCTCCTATTAAAATATATTCACAATAATCAGAATATTGCGTGAATGAACTCATTGTAACTCTATTGAGTGAGAAAGTGAAGAGGTAAAAGCATTAATTTTACTTATTTAGCAAAGGAAAATCAGTACATTATCCCGTAAAATAAGAATTGTATAATTAATAAGAGAAAGAGAGTTGATGAATTTTCAATAGCTGATTCAAATTTAAGGATGGAGTGTGATTTTCAAATGGGCGAATAATACTAAAATAGCAAACTAAAAATAGAAAATAGCAAACTAAAAATAGGTAATATAAAAAATTGATAGAGAGAGACAACAATGAAAAATCATAATGTTAACATAACAACTACTAAGAAAAATCAATATTCCAAAGCTGATACCTATCATAACAATATGGAGTATTTAACAGAATTAAAAGATTGTACTGATGAAAAGAGAAAGGCATGTTTGACTGAAAAGCTTATATACGTCAATCGCAAAAGTGTCTGTTATTTTGCAAGAAGGTTATTAAAACTTGCTAATGGAACGATAACGGATATAGACGATTTGATTTCAATAGGAAATATGGGAATCGTCTATACGATTGAGCGATTTGATATGGATAAAAAATATCAGTTTTCTAGTTACTTATTCAGCAATATCCACTTCTTGATGCTCAAGGCAATTTCAGCCAATAGAACAACTATAAAACTTCCAGCCGAAAAGATGACGAAACTCAACAAGATGAGTACTATTATGGTTCGAAATCCATACCTACTCTCAAATGAGTTAGATCAATTGCTTATCGAACAAATGAGAATAAGTGAAAATGAATTAATGGAGCTGCGAGGGTATTATCATACTCATTTTAAAGGGTTAATTTCTTTAGATGCAGAATATGAAAAAATTCAAGAAGAAGAGTGTATTGAACGTGCCTTAGGCTTTCTAGATATAGACTTAAGCCATTCAACTGAAACTACAGTCGTAAGTAAGATTATGTATGAAGATGTAGAACGCATCGCTAAAGAGAATCTAACTGAATCAGAATGGAAATTATTAGAAAGATACTTTGGATTAAACGGGTATGAAGCCACACCAACAGCACAAATCGCCCGTGAAGAAGGGTGCTCCAAATCCTGTGGCAGCTACAGAAAGAACAACGCTATAAGAAAATTAAAGAAGGCATTAAGACAAAAAGGATATTTTAGAAACTAACAGAATAATATAAGAAACAAGAGCCATGTACTTTATGTAAGAAATTACAGAAGTACATGGCTTTTGTGATTACAGAGATGTAATTTTAAGCAAGTAAATATTTGTAAGCCAAGATATTGGGCGATATAAATAACATAACTTTGATTGTGAAAGTGATGAAGGTTTATTAGATAAAGAAAAGTTACTAAAAATGTATTAAGGTTTAATTATTGAGTGAAAGGTTACATAGTCTACTAATTAGAAATAAAAAATGATAATATAGAGCACCTCATTACAGTAATATGCTTAAAATCAACAATAATTTACTACTAAGATGTTGAAATATAGTTTAAAATAAAAGATAGAAATGCATATGTTTGAAGGAGAGAATGAATTGGTTGAATTAAAAGAACTAGAAAAAATTTATTTTGGTCTTTAAGAAAAAATGGAATACATCTAAAAGCAACTAAAATTAGTAATGTCAATATAGTGGACTTCAATAAAGAAATTTTACAATTAAAAATGAAAAATAGCATTGATAATACAACTTTAGAAATAATGAGAAATATTAGAACAGGGATAGCAGATTTTAATAAATTTAATGACACTCAAAGCATTCAAACTATCAAAAATCAGCTAGACAGATTGATAAAATATACTAATAATAAATCTAGTATAGCTAGTGATCGCTTTAAAGAAATCATGAAACATCTAAGTGTTACTTCAAGAGAATCAATAGTAAACTCTCAGGCCTTTACAAAGTTTAATGAGTATATGCATATTGATAGACCAATAGGACAACGATTAATAAACACGATAAAAAAATTAAATGAAAAAGGATCAGGGATTGTTCTTTTAGTGGGCTCAGTCGGGGATGGTAAGTCACACTTACTTGCACACTTAAATAAAAACCATCCTGAACTATTGGACGGAACAACTGTTTATAATGATGCCACAGAGAGTGACAATCCTTATAGAACAGCTCAGGAGACCCTCATTGAAATATTTAAGAAGTATAAGAATGAAGATGGAAAAATAATAATCGCTATAAATATAGGTATGCTACATAAATTAACAGAAAGTCTTTCTGAAATTTCTGATATATCTTATTTAGGAGAGATAATTGAAGAGACAAATATTTTTTTAGAAAGTACGTCTGATCTAAATGAAAAAGATAACGAAGAAGTATCTGTTGTCTCATTTTTAAGTGAAAAGCCTTTTGAAATAGGCGAAAATGGAATCTATAGTGATTTTTACAATCAAGTAATGGATAAGGTATTTAAAAAAGAGCTAAACAACCCAATTTATGCTGCTTTTATTCAAGATGATGGCTTTAACAGGTCTGAAAGTTTATATAAAAACTACAAATTAATGTTAAACAAAGAAGTGCAAAGTGCAGTAATTCACCTACTCATAAAGATCCAAATTGAAAATAAAAGGATTATCTCAACCAGAGCACTTTTTAACTTTATACACGATATTATAGTTCCTGATAACAATAAAGAAAATAATAACCTATTAATGAACTTATTGTTTGAAAGTGCGGATAGATCCCCGTTATTAAAGTCTATAAGTAGCCAAGATCCAAGTAAGATTCAGAATTATAAGATAGATAAACTTAATGTTGAATTATATAATGCCTTAGATTTTTATGGTAAATGTCAACATTTCTTTGGTGACAAAGTATATAGCTTTATAGAAGAATATATCATGCTGATTGAAGGATTAAAGCATATAAGACGATTTAAAATGCTTATTAGGTTACATTACCTTTTTAATCATAAAGATTATGGATAATCAGGAATATATTGAATTTCTGCAATTGCTAAGGGATGTGGAAACAAATAAAGCCTCACAAAAATCGATATTGTTAAAGATCCAAAAAGCTATATATCACTCGAATGGAAGTCCGCAAACAGGATTTATTTACAATGAAAACTTTGAATTCAACTCTAAGATGAGAATAGGATTAGAACTGAAATATAAGCATGAATATATCAAAACAACTGACCATTATACGATTAAAGTTGGAATAAATGTTAATGGAAAAAGTATGGAAATAGTAATCGACTATAACCTATACAAACTTCTATTTAAAATTGAAAAAGGATATGTTCTTAAATCCAAGGATAAAAAAGATGCGGTAGTTTTTTCAGAATTTGTAGAGAATATTTTGAATAACTTAGTTTCTAAAGACAAAACAATTGTAAGTCTTGTAGAAAGTAATAAAAAATTTGAAGTGCAAAAAGGCTTCTTAGGATATGAAATTAAGGAGATAAGATAGATGGCAGAGTTAAGTGCACAATTAATAAACAAATTGAAGTTAATTGAAGGTAAACCTAGTTTCAAAAGAAATTTTCACAAGGATTTGACCCAGTGATAGGTGCTTTATCAAGAATAAGTATCGGGTGGAATCCGGTTTATTTAAAAGATGAATATACTATAGAAGATATTGCAGAAAACATTGACAGTGTCCAGTTAATCAATGGTGAGGAAATGGACGAAGACGAAAAGGTTCGATTTCTTTCGAATATGTTTGATCAATCTTATATAAAAGCATTTAATCATCCTTATCTGCTCAATTATTATGCTGTGAGTGAAAACAATGAAAAAAAGGGTGAAATCGACATTGCAAAATACTTATGTCGAATCTTTGACTTAAATAACCATAATGAATGGAAACAATTTATTAATGATCGGTCAACTTCTAATTTGGTTGAAGATCTATTAATAGATTCTCTAGGTGAAATGAATAGTACAGAGGTGGATAATAACTTTGTCGTAATTTCTGAAGATATTCTTAGAGAAAGGTTTGAAGATTTGTCTTATTTATTGAAACATAAGGATTTTGCTATAAAAAATATGAGCTTGTTTTTTGCATTTTATTATTTCCAGTTTTTAATGCAAACAGTGCTAAAAGTTGATCGACTTAACATCAATGATGATCGCGTTTTTGAGTTATATTACACATTAGACTCAGAAAAAATAACAAGTACAAGAATAACTAATAAAAGTGGCTTTAATTTATTGAAAAAAACATACAAAAACATTCAGGCTAATGACAACTTAATAGGATATTTGAACGAACTGATTGAAAGTAATGAATTTCACTCAATACAAGATATTAAAAATATGGAAGATAATCGTAAAGAATATCTAAATGCTGAGTTTAAAGAGTTTCTAGACAAATATAAGGTTTCTACTGATAGAAATGAAATCTTACCTTCTGATTTAGAAAGTAAAATTTCAATGTTTAGGGATTGGCTAGTCAAAGATCTTCCGAGTGAAACAGTATCTCGTTTTCCTAAACCGATTGAAGAGATAGGTGACTTATATTTCTTGAAACGTAGAGGGCAACTAGGGAAAGTACTGACACTTAGAAAAGAATTGATTATTTTGTTAACAGCATTAATAGTTAAAGATAAAAAAATGATTATAAGAGATGTATTTGTTGAATTTGAGAAACGTGGAGTATTTTTAGATAGATATTCTAAAGAAGAAATTATTGAGTTATATGAAAGAATGAATATTTTAGATAAGAAAAGTGACAGCGGGGAGGCTAAGTATGTCAAGCCAATACTATAATTTTTTAAGTGGTAAGCTCGTAGAATTTTTAGAACACAGTACCCTTAATGAAGGTGATAGGTATTATTTAATTTTAAATAGCGAGAAAGAAATTGAAAAATTGCAAAATGCAATCATCAATTCTGAGTCGAACAAATTAGAAACATTTCAAAGCGAAGAGTTTCAATTTACAACTGAAAGTATAGATGTTCAAGGGTTAAATGCGATTTTTGTATTTGCCAAACAAGGTGTGAAAAATGATTTCTTAGTAACTATTCGTAATAAAGTGTCTTTACAAGAGAAAGAATGGAAAAACTCCATAGTAATATTTGTGATAAACGAGGATCTCGATAGTATAACAGGGGGTGCATTTGATTTAGCTAAACAAGGTGCGCCCTTCCATACACGTACGTTGCGTAATAATTTAAAAAAGCAAGTTGAAAACACACAAAACAATCTAAAAGATCACGAAAAAATAATTATGAACTTTGTAATAGAAAATACCTTCGATGATGAATTGGTTAAATATACATTGATGGATTTTGAAGCGGTTTTCAGTATTATAGAACAAGGATCTATCAATAAAGAAAACTATCATCAACTAGGGCTTTTTGAAGATAAACAAATAGATACATTTGCCGATAAAGAGATACAAACACGACTAGAAACTAATAAAACATTATTTGACGATGTTAACTATTATCATGATCGAGGAAACCCAAGAGAAAGTTTAGAGGAGAACTTTGATCGAGACAGTGTCGTGAATGAACTTGCCAAAGACGACTGGTACGAAATGGATTTTGAAACTGTAAAAAACAGTAAAGAGGCAATGGACAAATTAAAAAAAGTTGATATGGATTATCTTGAAGAAGACTTTTTAAAACAATTTAAAAATATAGAAGTATGGGATAAACCAAAAGGAAAAACCAGAGTACAAAGAAGAGAACGTAGTATAATCATCTTTAAAAAAAAGCACAATAGAGAGAATAAAGCTTCCGTTTTCTAATAATATTAAAATAGATACTAATTCAATCATTAAACGTGGACAAAAACTCTTCAATCTTACGAACAACTCTAAAATAGAGATCGAAATGAAAGGTAACAAAAATAATATTATAATAAACACTGCGAACCTTAATGATAACGATGATTACTACCTGGAATTTAGCTATAAACATAAAAATAACACGTCTTTAACTTTTAAATTCAGAATACTTATCGTTAACTTTGAAAGTCATTTAATTGAAAAGCTAAGAACGAACTATACGTTAAAATATGATACAAAAACTAAAATGGTAGAAGTATCAGTAAAAGATGTAGAAAATGAGTTAGTATTAAATGATTCAGAATTTAAAGAAGCTGTTGTAAAAGAAAACGGTCAGGCATTTAACGTTGATTATACTAACGTATTTAAATTTAATGAACTGATTTCAGAAGATGAAACTAACATTTATATTCAGCTATTAATTAATAATGTCTTCTATAAGGTGAAGTTGAATGAGGTTACACAAAAGCCGGTTCCTGTTTCAGGAAGCTTTTTGATGAAGGAATTATATAATAAAAAAATCTCAATGGAAAATGAAAAAGGAAAAGTAATTCAAGGTAATAGTGAATACTATCCTTTTGCTGCTTTTAAAAAGATGCTGAACATTGAAGAAGAAATGATCAACAATGGTTTTATGTATGGAATACTAACTAGCGAAAGCTTTTATGGTGAGAGGTTGGATTTAAAACCTGAAATTATAGAAGCGTATGATAATTTAGTTGAGGAGATAAAAAAGAGAAACTCATTGCCTAGTTTAGTGTATTTGGATAACGAATTATTGGAAAGCGCTGAAAAATATTGTTCTTTATTTGAAAACGAGTTAGATGAATTAAGAGATAATGAAAAGATTGTTGATATTCAGACTCAAAACATTCATAAAGTTGGCATGATTAAGGGGAATGACTTGTTATATTTAACTCCGTTACATCCTTTGGTTCTTAGATATGAAATTCAAAAATCTAAAGCTATTCAAGACAACAAGTTACCTGAAAAAATTATAAAAAAATATAATCCAGCGGGGTTATTACCGTATTTTGTAGATGAAGAACATTATTATTTCTCAAATAATGAAGACGACTATCCTAGAGGTATCATTTATAAACAATACACTTCGAAAAGTAAAACAAATGCTGAAAAAATGAGTTTAATTATCAAGTCTAGATTAAATGATTTTAAGACACACTTCGAATATCTGTTTAATATAAGTGATGAATTCGCATTGAATACTAGGTTTATTGATGTAGATGACTATAAGATGATATTAAAAGGTGTATGTGAATATATCTTTAATGAATTCTCTAATAGCCAGTATATAAGCCTTATCAATCCGATAAATGTATTTATTGATAATACATCAGAAAATAGATTTAAGGATACTAACCGCAACAACGACATATTATTTGAAGAATTTTACAACATCAGTAATTATAAAGAATTAGTTGAAATGCTTGGAATCAAAGTACCGAGCAAAGTTAGAAATAATAATGAGGAAGAAGATGTTATAAAAGCATTAAAGGACAAGGTGAACATCTTCTTTAATCAAAATGATAATTTATTCCATATAACATTCCTGAATTTTGATCAAAAGCCACAATTTAGTATAAATGATTTTAATAAGTTGAACAGTTCTATTGCTAATAATGGATTGTTATCGGATCTGACGTATACAGAATTGGGAAATAGCTTTGTATCAGGTTTTGGTGTTAATGGTCTTACTTCACATAGCACACTAGTAAATAGTGCAAAACTTTGGAACAGCTTTGTATCAGGTTTTGGTGTTAATGGTCTTACTTCACATAGCACACTAGTAAATAGTGCAAAACTTTGGAACAGCTTTGTATCTAACAATCAGAATAAACGGTTGAATCCATTTAAGAAAAATGAAGTTATAGCAAATAATGTTATTAGTTTATCAGAGCAAAATCTACAACCAATATTTGATACATCAAACTGGGTTACCTTTATAGATCCTTCAGTAGATTTATCTTATTTTAATGATAGTGAACATGAACTATATGTTATTCACTACAATGATCAAACTTCATCGTTTAATTATGAGTCAATTACTGTTACGAACAACACTTCACAATATGAGAATGTATTGAAAGAGTTTTTAGCTAAGGTTAATGTTGATTTTAAACCTGAGAATATGGAGTCTATTATTCGTTCATTTAATATTTTAAACGGCGAGTGGTTATTATCTATTATAGGTACTCGAAATAGCCGCAGTCATAATGTTGATAATAAGGTAAGAGAAAAATTAAGCATAATTGCTGCCTATAAAACACTATTATCGCTACTGGATAAAAGTTCAATTACATGGATACCGGTCTCTTTAGAAGAAATCATCAGAGTAAGTAGACAACAAGGATTAGACGCGAGTACTGATATTTTTTCAGCAAAAGAGTTAAAACATAAAGGATCTATTTCTGATGATTTGCTATTTATTGGCTTTGAGATCAATGAAGAAAATGAAGGCGTATTTTATTTGCTGCCAGCTGAAGTGAAAGTAGGACAAAATGATTCTTCAGTTATGAATAAGGCATCAATTCAAGTGTCAGAGTTGTACAAGGTGTTAAATAAACAACTAATAAATGAAGATGAATTATCATTCACAAGAGATTATTATAGACTCTTTTTCGCTAATATATATTTTGGAAATTTGAAGAAGTTTATAGATAACGGTGTTATTCAAGATGAAAATAAGATTGAAATGCTACAACATAAAACAGATGTGCTAAATAATAAAATCCACTTCAGTAATACCTTTAACCATACAATTGCTAAAGGCGCAGCGGTATTCTTTACTGATGGTAATAGCTTTAGAAAAGTATTAAAGCAACCGAATAGTAATATTTTAGAATTGCATCTAACTGAAAGGGATGCATATATCGATGCTGAAAAAGGATATGAAGTCTTAAAAGAAGAAATCCAAATTGGTAAAAGAGGTATTTCATTAAACTTATTAGAAGAAAATATTGACTATAATAGAACGGAAAATGAGGATATAGAAGTTAGAGAAGAGAATGAATCACAATATCAAATAGATGATAGTGAGTCTGAATTAAAGACGACTAATCAAGAGACAGGAGATTCATCAGAAGACGTTAATGGAACTATCAAAAATGAATCTATGAACGATACTTTTATTCCTGATCAAGATAATCATGAAGAACTTGAAAATAGAGAACAAATTAATAAAGTTGATGGCAAAAGAATTTTATTAGGTAATATCCACGGTAGCACTGAACAATCTTATTGGGAATACGGAGATAAAGGTTTACCTAATAGACATCTGCTAATCAGCGGGAAATCAGGCCAAGGAAAGACATATTTTATGCAATGCCTTTTATATGAAATGTCCAAAA
This sequence comes from Staphylococcus sp. IVB6181, assembly GCF_025561445.1. Classification (NCBI taxonomy): domain Bacteria; kingdom Bacillati; phylum Bacillota; class Bacilli; order Caryophanales; family Staphylococcaceae; genus Staphylococcus; species Staphylococcus sp. IVB6181. The sequence continues at coordinate 266,795 of NZ_CP095096.1, forward strand.
ATAAAATTGACAGTCTTGTTGTAGATTATACTGATGGTTTCTTGATTCCGCAATTAGAGGATGAGTTTGTTGAAAAATTACAAGATCATCTTAAGCCTAAATATATTTATAAAGATAAATTACCAATAAACCCATTCAAACGTAATACTATTGATCTAGGCGGTTTAGTCGTCGAGGAAACAAATGATGATATTGCTGACAGAGTAGTTCAAATTGTCGATTTTGTATTTAGTTTAGGTATTCAACAAAGCAGTTTACTAAAAGAGCATATAAGAAGTGGTTTAGATATTTTTGATGAAGATCTTACTTTTGGAATAATTAAACAAAGACTATTAGATGATGAAAGTAACCATGCTTTGACATTGCATGGCAGAATAAGCAATTTGTTAAATAAAGATCCATTTGCTTATAAAGACAATGCATTCAGCTGGAAAGATATATTTAATTTCAATGGAGATGTAAATATTTTTCAGTTGAAAGGATATAGTCCAGAAATCCAAAAAATTATCACAGAATTCTTATTATGGGACTTGTATAATTTTACCGAAAGAGAAGGAAACAAAAACTATCCAATACCAGTATTACTGGATGAGATGCAAAATCTAAATCACAAAACTTCTTCGCCAACTACAAAAATTCTTAAAGAAGGACGTAAATTTGGCTGGTCATCTTGGTTAGCAACCCAATCTATTAGTTCTATTAAAAATGCTGGGGGAGAAACAGATGCATTATATAATGCGGCATTACAAATTCATTTCGCTCCACCAGAAGACCAAATAGTTAGTGTGAGTAAGACGATGGCAACTGATAAAAATACTAGGCAACGTATTGAAGAACAACTGGCTTCTCTAAATAAAGGACAGTGTTTAATTAATGGTTATGCTTTAATTAATAATGAGTTAAAGAAAGTTAATGAAGTGGTCGACATTACGCCTCTTGAAGAAAGATAAATAAAAAAACAAAATGAAACAGGGATGCGATCTTAAATAATACGCATCCCTGTTTTGCAATTTATAGGATTAACAAATATGGATTTTCAATATATTTAGCTAAAACTTTTAAGAATTCAGCAGCATCTGCTCCATCTAGCAACTGATGATCGAATGTTAAACTGAAAGGCAGACGCTGTATTTGTCTGACGTTTCCGTCTTGAATAACGACTTCAGATTGCATTGAACCGACTCCGAGAATACCCGCTTCTCCAACATTCAATATTGGCGTAAAGTACTCTATCTCGCTCGCTCCCATGTTTGTAATAGTAAATGTGGAACCTGATAATGCAATATCATCTGTCTCGCCATTTCTCACTTTATCAGCTAATGATTTAATTTCATTTGCTAGTGCTCCGATGCTTTTGCCATCTGCGTTTTCGATAACTGGGACCATGAGTCCGTCTTCTAATGAAGTAGCAATACCTAGATGCACTTCTTCAAATTCCTTAAGTTCACCACTTTCGTATCTGACATTGATTTTTTGATACTCTTGAAGGGCAAGTACAACAGCCTTAGCCAATAAAGCAGTGACTGATAGTTTTACTTCTTGTCCAGCGTCTTCTAACTCTTTTGATAACTTCTCTTTAAATGATAATAAAGCATCTGCAGTTACTTTTCGATGCAATGTAAGTTGTGCCGTTTGGTCTAAGCTTTGACGCATGTTTTGAGCAATGCGTTTACGCATAGGATTCAAACCTTCTCCAATAGAAGTAGAAGAAGCGGATGCAATGGCTTCAGATTCAGTTTGTTCAGCTTTTTTATCTAAACCATTTTCAAGTACACGCTGAATATCAAGTTTTGTAATTCTTCCATTTCCGCCTGTTCCTTTAATACGTTTGATGTCTAAGTCGTTTTTATCTGCCATATTGCGAGCAAGAGGGGAGATGAAAATTCGATCGCCTTGATTTTGAGTAGGTTGTTCATCTGCTTTAGATGATTGAACTTCTTTTTTATTCTTCTCTTTGTCATCAGATTCGTTTTCTGTCTTTTCTGTCTCTACCTTTTGATCTGTATCAGGTGAATCTTCAACAGTTTCACCTTCTTCGCCGATCACGCCGATAGGTGTTTTTACTTTTACGTCTTCGCCGGCTTGAGCAGTGATTTTTAATATTGTACCGTCAGCAGGCGCTTCGATGTCTTGTGTCAGCTTTTCCGAACTGATCGAGGCTACGATATCACCTTTGCTGACAACATCGCCTTCTTGTACATGCCATTCTTCAATTGTGCCTTCTTTCATTGTCATTCCAAGTTTTGGCATCATAATATTTGTGCTCATCTATTACACCCCCTTGGCTTAAGATTTTACTTGTTTTAAGTCTTCAATAAGTTCACTTGCTACATCTAACACTTTATCAACACTAGGAATATAAGCTTGTTCAAGGTTTTGTGCGAAAGGTACTGGTGTATCAGGTGCAGTAACCTTTTTAATAGGTCCGTCTAAATAGTCAAAGCCGATATCTCCAATGACTGAAGCGACATCGCCTGCAATGTTGCACTGAGGATTTGATTCATCGATTACAATTAAGCGTCCAGTTTTCTTAACAGAGTCTAAAACTGTTTCTTCATCCCATGGAGAAATGGAGCGCAAGTCGATTACCTCAGTTGAAACATTATCTTCAGATAATTGTTCTGCAGTTTCTAAAGCAGTTTGAACCATTTTACCAATAGCAACAATTGTTAAATCTTCACCTTCTTGAACTACATTGGCTTTACCGATTTCTACAGTATATTCTTCTTCAGGTACTTCGCCTTTCATGCTAAGCAGAGTTTTGTCTTCAGAAAAGACAACTAAATTATCATCTTGGATTGCTGCTGATAATAACCCTTTAGCATCATAAGGATTGGACGGTACTACGACTTTAACACCTGGTATACTAGCGAAAATGTTATAAAGTGTTTGAGAGTGCTGTGCTGCAGCGCCAGCACCAGCTCCATGAACTGTTCGAAGCACCATAGGGACTTTCGCTTTTCCTCCAAACATATAACGCATTTTTGCACCTTGGTTTAAAATCGGATCTAAGCCGAATCCGATAAAATCATTGAACATTAATTCAGCAATTGGTCGTAAACCAGTAGCAGCAGCACCGACTGCTGAACTTAGTGTGATATGTTCTGCGATAGGTGTATCAATGACACGATTTCTTCCATATTTTTTCACAAGACCTTTAGTTACACCGAAAACACCGCCGAATGAGTCATCGTCTTGCAAGTGGTCAACATCTGCACCGCCAGCAACATCAGTACCGATTAAAATAACATTTTCGTCTTGCTGCATTGCAGAATCAATGGCTTCATTAATGGCAGTCATAAATGTAATTTCACGTTTTTCACTCATTGTTAGTCCCCCTTTAACTTAAGCAAATACATCTTTGTATAATGAATCTAAATCAGGTAATTCACTGTTTTCACCAAACTCGACAGCGTCTTGTACTGCTTTCTTGGCTGCCTCTTCAATTTCATCTGCTTCGTCTTCAGTTAATAAGTCGTTTTCAATCGCATATTTACGGAATTCTTCAGTCGGATTACGATCAGCATTGCGGTCATCTTTGGATTTAACCTTTTGCTCATCACCTTCAAAGTGTCCGAATTTACGATATGTGTCGCATTCGATAAGCGTAGGTCCATCACCATTTTTAGCACGTTCGACCGCTTCTTTAGCAGCTTCATAAACTTCTACAACATTCATACCGTCTACATAGACACCGGGCATATTATAGGCACTTGCACGTTCGGCAATTGTTTCTGAAGCACTAGCGTATTTATGTGTTGTACCTTCGCCGAATTGGTTGTTTTCACAAACGAATATCACAGGTAAGTTCAAAATAGACGCAAAGTTTAATCCTTCGTGGAAGTTGCCTTCGTTGGCAGCACCATCACCGAAGAAACAGACTGCCACATTATTTTTACCTTGATTTCGAAGTGAGATACCAGCGCCAGTAGCTAAACCAAATCCGCCGCTTACGATACCGTTTGCGCCGAGCATACCTTTATCAATTTCGGCTACGTGCATGGATCCGCCTTTACCGTGACCTAAGCCATCTCTTTTCCCCATAATTTCAGCCATCATACCATTTAAATCGCATCCTTTTGCGATAGCGTGTCCATGACCACGGTGTGTACTTGTAATATAATCATCATCTTCTAACAATGACATGACTCCAGTAGCAACACCTTCTTCACCTACGTATAAGTGAACGAAACCAGGAATTTCACCTTTACCAAAGATTTCATGTACCGTTTCTTCAAAATTTCTAATTTCATTCATTGTCTTATAAATCCAGCGTGCTCTTTCTTTATCCATAACTAATTCCCCCTTATAGAAAATTACTGCTTATGAATTGCTTTCTTTAAGTAGTCATCTGCAGCTTCCCCCATAACTTCAAGCAAGGAAGGGTGCGGCTGAATCACTTGAGATAATTCTTCAATCGTTCCTTCTGAGACTTTGACACCTAGCAGCTCTCCGATTAATTCAGTAGCATTCGGACCTGTAATAAAACCACCTAGAATTTCACCATATCGAGTATCAATCACTAGTTGAATAAAACCGTCAGTTTCACCTTCAATCATTGATTTGGCATTACTTTGAAACGGGGCTTCAACAGTTTTAACTTGATAACCTTGTGCCTCTGCTTGTGATTGAGAAAGACCGACAGATGCAGCTTCAACGCGTGTGTAAATGCATCGAGGTATCATTTCCTTATTCACAGGGTTAGGTTTCAGACCAGCTATTGCTTCAACGGCTGTGATGCCTTCAATACTTGCGGCATGTGCAAGTTGATAACTATCGATCAAATCGCCTACAGCATAAAGGTGCGGAATACTTGTTTGATAAGTCTCATCCACTTCTATAAAGGACCCCTTATTACTTTGTTTTAAATTCAGGTTTTCAGCAACTTGAAGGTTAGACTTTCGTCCGGTTGCTACTAAGAGAGTGTCAAAATTTACAGAGTCTTGATGCTCTAATTCAATTTGGCTTTGAGTAACTTTACTAATATTGCATTGCGTTAATACATTAATACCTTGGGATTCTAAATGTGCTTTTAAAATAGAACGGATTTCATCAGTTTCAGTAAGTAAAATATCATCAGCAATTTCAATGATTGATACTTCGACACCAAGGTCTGCCATTGAGGATGCGATTTCAGTTGCGATCACACCGCCACCGATGACAGCTAATGATTTAGGAAGTGATTGCATGTTAAAAATAGTGTCGGTAGTATGATATTTCACTTTATCTAAGCCGGAAATAGGAGGAACAAAAGGAGTACTGCCAGTCGCAAGAATAATATCTTTGGCCTGGAGCTTTTGGTCATCTACGTGAATAGTAAGGTCATCATGCACAATTGCTTCACCTTTAATAAGGTCAACTTCGTTTGATTTAAGCAGATGTTCAACACCGCCTGTTAGTTGTGAAATTACTTTCTTTGATCTAGAAGATAACTTTGAATAATCAATGTCTAATTTCCCAGTGTTAATACCCCAGGAGTTAGAAAGATGAATGTTATGAACTTTCTTACCATATTCTAAAAGTAATTTAGATGGAATACAGCCTACGTTTAAACAAGTTCCCCCGTAATATTGTTTTTCAACGATTGCTGTTTTTAATCCCAATTGTGCTGCACGTATTGCTGAAACATAACCGCCAGGACCAGCACCAATGATCACTAAATCATATTGCTTCAAATTATCGCCCCCCTTTAAAACAAATAAATAGAAAAACATAAACTATAAATGTAAGCGCTTACTTAGTTTAAGTTTATTCTACTTAATGTATTCGCAATATTCAAATAATTAACATTGGAAACAAAAATAATTTTTAATGTTGAAGTTAGTAAGCGTTAGTAAATTCATTTATCTTTAGTATATACATTAATTTAATATGAAATTATTGCTATAATGGCATCAATAATAGCAGTCAAAAAAGTTTGTGTTGCGTAAGTATGAAGGTTTGAAACAGAAACAATAATTTATCATACAGGTGGGATGAACATGAAAGAAATGGTTAGAAAAGCGTTGAAATTAAAGAAGGAAATTTTAGATAGATCAATTAGTTCAAAAAAACAATGGGATAAAGGAGAGGAATATAATAATCTGGTTGAAACGCAATTACCAGAATATATAAAGAAGAACTTTAATGTTGAAGATAAAAAGATAGGTGGTAGTGCTGGTACAGGGAGGTATAGTAGTGTCCCTTGGATTGCAATTTTTAATCCTGAAATAAGTACTACAACACAAGAAGGTTATTATCTCGTCTATTTATTCCATCCTGAAGGTAAAGGGGTTTATCTTGTTTTAGAACAAGGATGGAAAGCGATAAACAAGATATATAACAAAACAGCAAAAGAGAATGCACTTGTGTTATCTAAAGAAATGCTGAAATATGTTGAGGATAACGATTATAAGGAAGGGAGGTTTTATTATAGTGAAAATGGAGATAGCACATATGACATTACAAAAGGTCTTCCATCAGGCTACGCACTTACATCAATTATTTATAAATATTATGCGTTTGATGAATTAGATAATGAAGAGCTACATCGAGACTTAAATAATTTTATTGACATATATGATGATCTAGCGAAGAAAGTTACAAGGGAATTTTATGATTCAATGCTTTACGGATTAAATGAAAAAGCAGAGGAACAAAAGATAAAACAAATAAGAGAAAAAAACAAAAATACGACTTTAGCTATGGTTGATCCTCCTACAACAACGAAATACAGTAAAAAGAAAAAGGTGAGTGCCAAGAAAGTTAAAGATAGTGAAATAGAAGAAGCTAACAGAGAACAAAAATTAACGGGTGATATAGGGGAAGAACTAGCATACAAGTACTTTAAACAATTAATAGAAGATAAAGTAAAAGATGAAGAGAAAAAACAAGAGTTTTATAAACTTATAGATACTTCAATGGGTAAGAATCATGGTGCTGGTTACGATATGGAAGCATTTGATCCATTTGATATGAAAAATCCAACAAAGAAATATATAGAGGTTAAAACAACTAAATAAAAAGATAAAACTGAGCCTTATTATATATCTCTAAATGAATTATTCTCTATTTACGAAAACCCCGGTGACTATCTTATATTACGTATTTACGATATAGAAAGCGATCAACCACAGGCTTTCATTGTAGATCCTTATAAAAATCATAGTGAATTTAAAGATGTTCAAGATATGATAAGTAAAGTGTTTGACGCAGAGGCGATACAATATAAAATCTTCCGAACATACGATGATTAAATTTTTCCATTTATGTTATAAGAATGCATATCACTTACTTTTATTGAAAATCAATGAGTGAAAATGATATATTCCATGTTTGTAATTGTGCAAATAAAGGTTTATAACCATTGTATTCCTCTTTATCGACAACTATAATTATCTTAAATACCATTGTAGTAAATCATTACTACAATAATTACACGGTGCGATAGGTGATTAACATGAATAGGAAACGGAAACCTATAGTAAGGAACATAGGGTATTCGATGCGTGATTTGAATGATTCTGTGAATACGTGGAGACAATCTGATGATGAGAAGTATCTGTTGAGTTACCCAACTGTCTATATTATCAATAGTCAGGAGAAAAAAGATGGTTTTAAGGTATATGTAGGGGAGACGTCTGATATAAGAGGACGTACCTCGACTCATATTAATACGGATGCGAGAATGAAAGAATATTGGTAAGACTTTTCATTATCGTTAACTTCAAATATGTATGTGATCGGTCATTATTATTTCAATAAGTCTTTAACATTGGATATAGAGAATCGACTAATGCAATATTTATCAAGTGTTCAAAGTATCGAAAAAATCTTTAATAGTAGAACGAATCAGCAGAATGAGTATTATACTTCTGATCAATTAGATACGATTTTTACAGATATTTGGAAAGAGCTTAACAGAGAGAATGATATCCTGTTTCCGGTTGAAAGTATTATTAGAGATTCAGCGATATTCAAAGCTTCTCCATTCCATAAATTGACGCGAGAACAAAATATAGCGAAAGAAATGATTATAGGGAAGATTAAAGTAGCGTTACATAATCATTTAGAAGAACAGTTAGTGCTGGTAGAAGGTGAAGCGGGGTCTGGTAAAACAGTATTAATGAGCAGTTTGTTTTTTGATTTAAAGCGTGATGCTTTAGAAGAAAATGACAATCAACCTTTGAATGTTTACTTGCTTGTAAATCATGATGAACAATTAAAGGTCTATCAAGAAATCGCTAAGAAGTTAGGACTTTATGATGAGAAAGATAAGAAACATGCTATTGTAAATAAGCCTACGAGTTTTATTAATCAACGCAGCCCAGAAGATAAGGTTGATGTTGTAATCGTGGATGAGGCGCATTTATTATGGACACAAGGCAAGCAATCTTATCGCGGTAAGAACCAGCTCAATGATTTGATTGAACGTGCTAAGGTTGTTGTTGCGGTATTTGATAGAAATCAAATCTTAAGTACTGAACAAGTGATAGAAGCAGATCAGTTAGAAAAATGATTAAGGAAACTAAAGCAAATAGTAATCACATACAGCTTAATAATCAAATGCGTATCAATAGTAACGAAGACACTGTCAATTGGATTCGCAGTCTTATAGATAAACAAAGCATAAATAATATTCCTGAAGATGAAAAGTATGACCTTAAAGTATTTGATCAACCTATACAGCTAGAACAAGCGATACGAAATAAAGCTCGATCTCAAGAATCTGGTATTTCACGATTACTTGCGACTTATGACTGGAAGTATAGCAGCAACAAGCCTGAAGACTCGGATTATTGGCGTGTACGTATTGGTGAATGGAGCATGCCTTGGAATAGTCAACTTAAAGTCCAAAAACGAGAAAAATCTTTATCTTGGCCCGAGCAAAGTCAAACTATCGATGAAGTAGGTTCAACATTTACCATACAAGGTTTCGATTTAAATTATGCAGGTGTGATTATTGGTCCGTCTGTGAAATTCAGAGATGGAAAAATTATTTTTGATGGTTCAGAGAGTTATAATAAAAAAGCAACTAGAAATAGAACACTCTCAGATAATACTAAAGCTAAATTCACAGAAGAATTGCTTAAGAATGAATTAAACGTCTTATTAACACGCGGCGTTAATGGCTTATATATTTACGCAGTTGACGAAGCCTTGCAAAACGAACTTAAACGTGCCGCAAACGGAGGTATAGACCATGAATAATGCAGAACAACTGATTCAAGAAATTAATGATTTTCGCAATGCACGTAATTGGCGTCCTTTTCATAATGAAAAGGATTTAGCAATTTCATTATCGCTGGAAGCTTCTGAGCTTTTAGAATTGTATCAGTGGAAACAACCTGAAGAGGTCAATGATACAAAACGTGAGCGCATAGCAGAAGAACTCGCAGATGTTCTCATTTACAGTTATATGATTGCGGATAATCTGGATATGGATATCGATGACATCATCAGACAAAAGCTGAAGAAGAATGCGATCAAGTATCCTGTTGAGAAAAGTAAAGACTCAAATAAAAAATATACTGAACTATAGAAGTGTGGACTGCTCGAAATTTCAACGAGCAGTCCTTTCATTTTTAATTTGATTGGTTAGTCTCTAACTGCAAGTTTCAGAGTTTTAAAGAACATTTCTTGTTCTAAATACATCATGTGGCAGTTAATAGCTGTTTCAGCAGATTCAATACTTGCATAGACCATCGGGCATTCGTTCTTGCGCTTGATTTCATTGTTTATTTTTTGCGCATTGTTGCTTGTAAGGGTGTAGTTTTGATTAGGTCTTACAGGTAATGAAAGATATGTGAAACAATCCTCAAAGTGGCGATTTAATAGCGCGATGCCTGATTGATATTGTGGTTGACCGTCGGTCAACTGAATCAGTTCTTCTTTCAATTGGACATTGATAGCGTAATCCGTTCTGTGATGGTACAGTGCAGTGACCAGTTTATGTGCCCGTTTAGATACATCAGGCAGATTCGGGTCTGTAGGCTGATCTGTATTCAATTGCTTATCAAACTCAGTTTTGATTGCAGTACGCATTGCTATCGAACAGATTTGATATTTCATCTTCGGATAGTAAGTTTGTGCAGCTGCTTTTAAATCATCAGATACACCGCCTGAAAGCAACAGGGGTTCATTCAGCCCTCTATCAAAGAGTTCTTCAAACAGAGACTTCCATACCTTTTCTTCTGTCTCAAATGAGAGACGTGTAGTTAAGATGCTTTGTCGGCCATTCTTATCGATACCTGTGATTGTATATAAATTAGCAAAGTCGATTTCGTCACCTTTAAACACAGGGACTTTAAGCATATCAGCATGCAAGAAGTAGTAGTGTGATTCAGAATATGAACGGCAGCGCCAAGGGGCAACCACAGTGTTCAAATGGTCTTTCATTACTTGGACAGCATCTTTAGTAACTGATGCACCCCAAAAGTTGAATATCGCATCATGTGCTTTGTTTAAAGTAAGGCCATTGACGTGATTATCAAGCAAGTACGTCAGCATCACCGCATGCGGCAATTCATAATTGTGCATGATTTCTGGATCGAATACAGTATAAAGGTGTTCTGGTACCTTGATATCTAATTGACCGATTTTAGTAAAATATGCGGACTTAAACGATGCTTTCTTTAGCTTTGTGACGTTAATAACTTCTGAATCAAGCTTTTGGATAATATCAAAAGGGTATTCTTTTTGCAGATATGTGAGCATTATTTTAAGACATTTCTTATCCTGCAATTCTAAATTACTATTGTCTATTGCATTTGTTAATGCAGTGAATTGATGGTAGGGATGATCATATAAACAATTCGCATTTAAAAATTCATCTAGTTTGTCTTTGTCTTCTACGAAGTCATAATCTAAAAAATGATAATTAAAATTCATAATAAACACCCCGAGGCAAGTTTTTTTCTGTTACGTTTAATGAATTGCATAATAATTTATTAAGAAGGTGCTGCTCTAAAAACAGCGATATAAGCAGAGTAATACTAGAAAGCCCTAGTAAAAGTAAGTATTTAAGCGGCTGCAAATAACAGAAGTTATATTTGCGGATACGCTTTATAAAATTTTTAAAATCTTTAATCATAAATCAGTACTCCTTTCTTGGATGTTGTATATTGTGTCGTTACTGACACGAATTTTAGTATTTATTTGAGCACTGTTATTAGTCATCTTAGCTATGAACACAAAGATGTATGACTCACAAGAGAAAAGAAGATTGTTAAAGAGGAGTTTTTAGCTTCCCTCATGAGATATTCGAATTATAGAATGATTTTTAAAGCTTGTAAATACTTTTTTAAAGAAAAAATTAAAATAGTTTGACAATTCTAAGTGGTAAACATTGAATGAACCCTTTAAACATAAGGGAAGTGCATTGTTTGAACTTTTGAAGAAAAATTACGAGTGAAAGCTTCTGAAACTTTAAAATTATACAACGAGATATGTTCCATAATTTTGATTTTTAGTACATATTGTAAGCAATAAGTGTAAATATTTTGTTAATGAGACAAAAGCGTTATTAAACTCGATACAAAAATTAAAATATTAGATTGACAAAAGAATTGTGGTAATGCTAAGATTTTAGCATGCAGTTTCGAAAGAAACTACATATCCACTACTAGTATTAAGTTTTTCTTAATGCTAGACATTCTATTCTGAGGGTCTGATCACAAGGCATCTGCTTTGTGATTGGGCCTTTTTATTTTGTCTATGAATATAAAAAAGCCGCCCAAGCAGGGCGGCAGCCAGAAAAATAGGCCTACTGTATAAGGACTTAAGAGCGAGACAAATTGACAGCAGCAGGTGAATTTTCTGGTTTATTGAAATAGGATTACAGGATTAACTAACGCATATGTTAGTACCTCGCTCTTAAGATAAGCAAAATTATATATTAACTTTTGAGGCATGTAAAGAAATTTTATCAAAAGGATGTACTAAAAAATTTCTAATTATATATTTATAAAAATGTGGTAAACAATAAATAAGTTATCTTTATAACAAAAGTAACTGCGTTACTAATTTAGTAACAAAATACTGAAAAAAGTCTTTTGAAAGCTGATGTAAAGCGATTTTGTAAATGTATCGATTGTGGGTATTTCTTAAACTTGATCGCCTAGAAATTGCGGTGAAATGTAATGTTTTTAATAAAACCTATAAAAATTTTAAGATTTTTGTTGACTATCAAAAAAAGAGGTGTTAATATTTATCCATGCACAAGCCCAGTGCTTGCAAAATAGAATCTCAAACAAAGATTAAAGTTGGTGTTTGTAAGGCCAACATATCCCAACTTATGTTTGCATACACAGAAGGTTAAGGCTTGTGCAAGATTGAATCATCAAACAAGAAAATAGTAACTAACTTCATGAGGTTTGACAGTAAGATGATCAATCAACTATTTGTTTATCGGACAGCTGGTAAAAAAATAACTTATGAAAGGCAATCTATTTCATAACGGTTATGTTATTTCCAGTTAAAAATCCAGTTGGACATAAACACGCACACATCTATTAGTCACTTAGAACTCGAAAAGTATATGATTTTTTGTAAAACAGACATAGAAACATTACAGAACGCAGTTGTAGAAAGAGAGAACATAACTACGATGAAATGCCTGATAGATAAATAAAGGCTGATCATAATTATATGCAACTAGAAACATGGATGCAGAAAAGATAAAGAGGAAAACTGCATTTCAAAAATTATATGATTGATCACAGCGCTTTCTCCTGTGTATCAGTCATCCAACTGCTAGGCTTTATAGTATGAAAGATAGAGAATTGCTGTAAAGCCTATCCCAATTTAACATTTGATTTCAAAGCAGCATTTTAATGGTTGGTGCTGCCTGAAAGAAATCAACTGATACAGGTCCCACTTCACACAGAACTACTAAGTATTCAGACAGGATGTAAATTCTATATTTAGTTCTACAGATTTTTCCAACTAGGTTAACGCAGTATTTTTTCCAATTAAGATACTGCGTTGGCCGCTATAATTGCTCTAAAGATGTAAACTCTACATCAGCCCTTAGGAAGGGATTTTTGTTGCTTGCATAGCATGCATACACATAATAGTTGATTCTTTTCTTTATGAGGGGAGCAGTGTTCAGCTGTTCCCCTTATATAGTTTTATTGTGCTTATAGAGATAAGCATTTTGAATTAGTGCATCACTTTCACTACTTTTTTCTTTAAAATAAATTGAAGCCTGTTGCTTAAATTAAGCAGCGGGCTTTTATTATGCCAAGTTATATGTAAAATGCAGATAAAAAAGGTGGATAGGGGATAAAATTACGAGTTTCTTCCTATATAAATGTAAAAAGCGGAGATTCTTTCGAACCTCCGCTTAGATTTAAGGTATAATATTTTTTATCTTTGGTTATGAATAAATCAATACTTGTGTTACTAACATGGCACCACCGAATACCAGTACGAATACTACAACCGGCCATACAAATCGGAACCAGTGAGAGTATTTCATATCAAGCATTTGCAATGTAGCCATTACAAGTCCAGTTGGTGCTAAGAATAGCATTGCGTATTGTCCGAATTGGTATGCAGTAACAATAACGAATCTTGGAATACCTACTGTGTCCGCTAGCGGCGCAAAGATAGGCATAGATAGTACTGCTAAACCAGAAGATGACGGTACGATAAATCCTAAGAAGAAGAAGATTATTAATAAGATAATGATAAAGATCGGACCGCTCACATGAGATACGATATCAGAAGAGAATTTCAAGATAGTATCTGAAATTAAGCCTTCATTCATAACAAGGTTGATACCGCGGGCTAAACCGATGATTAATGATACACCTACTAAACTTGATGCACCGTTGACAAAGGCATCGACGGTTCCTTTTTCTCCTAATCCATGTTTACCCATACCGGCAATGAACATGATGATGATTGTGACAGATAAGAACATTGCGGCCATAACAGGGAACCACCAACCTTGTGTCATAACGCCCCAAACCATTAATGGGAATGGGATAACGAACAAGATTAAAATGATTTTTTTACGCCATGTAAATTGATCCGCGTGTTCGTCTTTACCCATAACTGACCATTGTTCATTAAATTTATCTCGGTCTTCATATGAGTAAGATGCTTTTGGATCTTTCTTGATTTTTTGAGTATACCAATATAAGTATCCGATAACGAATATGGCACCGACAATACAACCTGCTAAACGCCAATACAATCCTTCTGTAAATGTAGTACCTGCAGCGTTAGAGGCAATTACTACAGAGAATGGGTTGATTGTTGAGAACGTAGTTCCGACGGAACTTGCCAAGAATATGGCACCCACACAGACGATAGAGTCATAGCCCATGGCTATAAAGATAGGCACCAGTATTGGATAGAAGGCGACGGCCTCTTCCTCGATACCACATAAGGTACCGCCTAGAACCATGAGGATAGATACCATAAATATGAGCACAAACTCATGTCCTTTTGTTTTCTTCGTTAGGGCTAACAGTCCAGATTCGAATGAACCGCTTGCGCTAACGACCCCAATTAATCCACCAAGTACAAAGATAAATACCATGATATCTACGGCTTCGATTGTACCGTGTACCATTGCATTTGTGATTTGTGCTGGTCCTGCTGGATTTTGTTCTAATCGTTCATAAGTATCAGGAATGGAAATCGGCTTGTTAATTGCGCCGGATTCAAACTGCTCGATATTGATTTTAACTCCGAGTTTATCCAATTGTTCTTGTGTACCAGGTACTTTCTTAATTTCTTTCTGAGGATTCTCGATTTTCAACTGATCAGAACCAGGCTCATAGGAAAGTTTAGAATAGGCACCGGCTGGAATGAGCCAAGTTGCGATGACTGCTACTACTGTTAAAATGAATAAAATGGCAAAGGCGCCAGGCATTCGCAGTTTAAATTTTTTCTTTTTAGGTGGTTCAGTTGATTCTTTTGCAGCATTCATTTCATTTGCATGATCCATACTAATCATCTCCTTATAAGCAAAGGAGCGAAAAATGCAGCTAGTATATTTAAAGATAGAATAGAAAGACAAGATGCATTTTTTGTCCCTTACTATTAATCGCTTTTCAAGCTATGCTTAAAAAGCAGTGTTAAATTTATATTCAAACGTTATTCAAGCAGGGATAGTGTGAGGTGCAGTTATCATATTAACTGAGTGTAAGA
This sequence comes from Staphylococcus sp. IVB6181, assembly GCF_025561445.1. Taxonomy (NCBI): domain Bacteria; kingdom Bacillati; phylum Bacillota; class Bacilli; order Caryophanales; family Staphylococcaceae; genus Staphylococcus; species Staphylococcus sp. IVB6181. Next base: position 281,939 of record NZ_CP095096.1, read on the forward strand.
ATACTCTTTTTTAAAACGTAAAATTTTTTTGTCAGTGATGAGAACTGACAACCTAATACCTATTTGCGATAGAATATGAATATAAATTATGTAATGAAAATTTATAAAAAAGCCTGAACAAGTTGTAACAAAAGTTGAATTGTTCAATCGTGTTCAGGCAATTTTTATAATCAATTTAATATACTAATCACTTAGTTGTAAGTGAAAATGGTCTACTTCTTGATCACTGTACCCACTTTGCCTTCTAATGCAGCATCTAGATTTTCTAGAGAAGTGATGAGTACTTCGCCTTCTGGGTTCTTTTCAATAAATTGCAGAGAAGCTTCAACTTTAGGTAACATACTACCTTTTGCGAATTGACCTTCTTCAATATATTTTTCCATATCAGAAGTTGTGACTTCAGTTAATTTTTCTTCGTTTTCTTTACCGAAGTTGATGAAGATATAATCAACTGCAGTTAAGATAATCAATTTATCAGATTTGATATGTGCTGCAAGAATAGCACTTGATTTGTCTTTATCGATAACTGCGTCTACACCTTGTAAATCACCGCGGTCGTTTTTAACAACTGGGATACCGCCACCGCCGCCGGCGATAACAAGAGATCCGTTATTGATTAAGTCTTCGATACTTGGTAATTCCACAATTTCAATCGGTTGAGGTGATGGTACCACTCTGCGGTAACCGCGACCTGAGTCTTCTACGAATGTGTAATCACGTTCTTTAGAGATTGTATCTGCTAAATCTTTGTCGTAGAATTTACCGATTGGTTTTGTTGGGTTCTCGAAAGCTGGGTCTTCTTTAGATACAACTGTTTGTGTGACTAAAGTCACAACAGGTTTTTTGATATCTAAATTGTGTAGTTCGTTTTGTAAACTTTGTTGTAGTTGATAACCAATGTAAGCTTGACTCATTGCGCCGCATTCTGGGAATGGGAAAGCTGGACCTTGATCATGTTCTGCCGCAAAGTTTAATCCTAGGTTGATACTGCCGACTTGCGGTCCGTTGCCGTGACTGATGACTACTTCGTGCCCTTTTTGAATCAATGCGACAAGTGATTTTGATGTGTTTTTCACTAGCTCTAATTGTTCTTGTGGGGAATTGCCTAAGGCATTTCCGCCTAATGCTACTACGATTTTAGCCATGCTTTATGTCCTCCTTATCCAATATCTCCTAGAGTTGCTACCATTACAGCCTTGATAGTGTGCATACGGTTTTCAGCTTCTTGGAATACTACTGAGTGTTTGCCTTCGAAGACTTCGTCAGTTACTTCCATTTCTTTTAAGCCGAATTTTTCGTAGATATCTTTACCGACTTTAGTGTCAGTGTTGTGGAATGATGGTAAGCAGTGTTCAAAGATAACATGAGGGTTGCCAGTTTTTTCGATCATTGCTTGGTCCACTTGGTAAGGTTTTAATAATTTAATACGTTCTTCCCAAACTTCATCAGGTTCACCCATAGATACCCAAACGTCTGTGTAAAGAACGTCTGATCCTTTAACACCTTCGTCAACGTTGTCAGTTACTAAGATTTCGCCGCCGTTTTCTTTAGCGATATCTTTACAACGGTTTAATAATTCGTCAGTTGGGTTTAATTCTTTTGGACAAACTAAGTTGAATTTCATACCCATGATTGCTGCACCTTGCATTAATGCGTTCGCAACGTTGTTGCGTCCGTCACCAACGTAAGTGAAGTTGATTTCATGGTAAGGTTTTTTCAATACTTCTTTAGCTGTTAAGAAGTCAGCTAATACTTGAGTAGGGTGATCTTCGTCTGTAAGACCGTTCCATACTGGAACACCTGATTCTTTTGCAAGTACTTCAACAGTACGTTGAGAGAATCCGCGGTATTCGATGCCGTCATACATGCCGCCTAAAACGCGTGCTGTATCTGCTGCTGTTTCTTTTTTGCCCATTTGAGAACCAGTTGGTCCTAAGTAAGTAGTACTTGCACCTTGGTCTGCTGCTGCAACTTCAAATGCGCAACGAGTACGAGTTGAGTCTTTTTCAAAAATTAATGCAATGTTTTTTCCTTTAAGCGTTTGCTGTTCGATTCCAGCGTATTTAGCTCGTTTTAAATCTTCGGATAGGTTCAATAGGAACTCCATCTCTCTGTTTGAAAAATCTAATAATGTTAGGAAATGTCTGTTTCTTAAGTTTTGCATTCTAATACAACTCCTCTATGTGATTGATTTCACATTAATTGTAAACGCTTTCCATTGGTTTCGTCAATGCAATGTTGCACAATTATTATAAATTTATCGTTAAATTTGTCAGAGAAGTTACCATTATGCATTAGGTAACTTCAAACGTGCATTTATCGCAAATGCAAAAAGGAAATTATTCATTAAATTGTATGAATAAATATCCCGCTTTTATATGTATTTCCTAATAGAAAAGTCTTAATCCTAATTTCTACAAAAATTACAAATTTACACAGTCATATTCACACAAACCTTGCAAGATACATGGGTTATAGCGTTTAAATCACGCTAAATTTATTATTTCTTAACAAAAACTCAAAAATAGATTGCTTTGTGTTAAAAGTATTATAAAATGTTGTTATACAGATAATTTGATGTCGAATACATTAGCTATCTAAGAATTTTTACAACTAAATACAGAGTGGAGAGAGACAGATGAAGAGACTTTGGTTTTTATTGGTAAGTGTATTATTTTTATTAGCAGCCTGCAGCGGCGCAAAGTCTGAAGAAAAGACTGAAACAACAGAAAGCAGAGGAAAGGCAACAGAACAAATGAAAACTTTCCGGGTGGGTCAAATCGTAGACGCCGACGGCGTCGATGTACGTGTCGTTAAAGTAGAGTACATTAATGATTATGATGAATACAGTGCACCTGAAAACGGCAAAGCATTAAAAGTAACTTTGAAATTTAAAAATAACAACAGTGATCAAGTACTTGTAGATTCAAGTGCATTTACAATGAACGTCAGAGGAGAAACTTATCCTGATTGGTATGGCGGCGACGGTACAGACGGTATGTTCTCACATCAATTAAATCAAGGTAAAACAGCTACAGATACATTAGTATTTGATGTGCCGGACGCAAAAGTCTATACCTTAGAGATGGATACGTACTTCAAAGACAGCAATGTAAAAGCAAAATGGAATCTGCATCAAGCACTTATCAGAGAAGGCAAATCACATGACAGCGAGACAGAAGCAGCATCAGAAGAAAAACCTTCTAAAACAAAAGATGATTCTGAAGATTATCCTTATACAGCAGAAGAATACAATGCATTAGTAGATGAGTATAATGCACTGACAGATGGAGAAAAAATGAATCATGTGACACGTGGAGTAACCAATAAAGAATACAATGATTTAGCAGCACGTGTTGAGAAACTCTATGAAGCATTAGGTGAAGAATGGGAAAAAGAATATCAAAAACAATTAGATCGCGAAGAAGCCGAATGGCAAAAAGAACAAGACCGTCTCGATAAGGAATTCGATGCGGAAATGAAGCACCAAGATGAGGCTTATCAACGTGAAGAAGCTGCACGTCAAAAGCAAGAAGAAGCCGATCAACGTGCTTATGAAGCTGAAATGAAACGTCAAGATGAACAAGCCGCAAGAGAAGAAGAAGCAATGAGAAGACAAGAAGCTGAACTTCAAAGGCAAGAAGAAGCTGCAGCTGAGTCAGAAGAATATTAGTGTAAATGAATATGCAAGAAAGAGCTGCCGAAGTAGGCAGCTTTTTTATGCTTTAAAAGATGCGAGTGTTATTTATTAAACGATATTGCTTTGATATACTAATCTAACTAAGACTAGAAAGAAGGTAACTTATGCTGTTTTTATTCTTATTAGGTTTGGCAGCTGGTATGGTTGTACCGGTTCAAACATCTATTAATACAAAGCTGATACGATTTACACATTCGTCCTTTTATTCATCAGCGATTTCATTTTCAGTAGGGGCTATTTTCTTACTGTTAGTTAATTTAATCGTGACACCGAGTCACTTTACGCCGAGCTTTTTTGCCAATCAATCTTTGAATTATACATGGTTTGTAGGCGGATTGTTAGGTGTTATATTTTTAACAGGAAATTTATTGTTATTTCCGCGTTTAGATGCATCGTTAACAGTGATTATTACCATTGCCGGACAAATTATTATGGGAGTTATTATAGATACTTTCGGATGGTTTAATGCGGATGTTCAGGCATTTACATTTTTAAAATTCGTCGGTGTCTTACTGTTATTTATCGGCATTATTGTGATGAATTATGTGCGTAATAAGCAGAAAACTGAACCTTCAGCAATGGTATTGCCATGGCTGGTTATCGGCTTTATGTTCGGATTTGCGCCTCCGATTCAAACCGCGATTAACAGTCAGTTAGGTCAGCAAGTACATAGTTCGCTGTTTGCTTCGCTTATCTCATTTTGTATTGGTGCGATTGCACTGATAATCATTACAGCGTTTGTAAATCGTTCATTTAAACTTTCAAAATTCGAACCGAATATCGGCAAGATTAAACCGATTTATTTTATCGGCGGTATATTAGGTGTGGTATTCGTAACAGCCAATATTATTTTAATGCCGCATCTTGGCGCTGCACTGACGACCATTGTCGGAATGCTTGGTCAAATGTTAATGGGTGTGATTATTGACCACTTCGGTATATTAGGTGCGAAACAGAATAGAATCAATGCCCGTAAAATTGCAGGTATTATTTGTATTTTTATCGGTATCATTTTACTGCGTTTCTTTTAAAGACAGTTGAATATTAAGACATAAGTATAGCCCGGGAAATAACGACTTCCCGGGCTTTAGTATTGCTTATTTTTTCTTTTTCTTCTTAGCAACGACTTTTGTATTTTTAGGCTTTTTATCTTTGCCTTCTTTTTTCGCTTGTTCGCGTTTAATACGTGCCACTTCTTCATCTGCGACTTTACTGTAATATCTATTCGCAAAGAACATTTGAACAATCATAAAGATGGCACTGACTGACCAATAAAGGCCAAGTGCAGATGCTGATGTTAATGAAATATATACGATGAAGATAGGTGAAATGATCATCATCATATAACCCATTTGACGTTGTTCTTTAGGCATGTTCTCTAAACTTACAAGTGATTGCAAGAAGTAAAGTACACCGGCAATAATCGTAATCCAAATATCTGGTTCAGTCAGTTTGAACCATAAGAAGTTCGGATGATCTAAAATGCCGCCTTGAGATGGCCATTTTAATGCGACATATAAACCGAATAGTACAGGCATTTGAATTAAGATTGGAAGACAGCCTAACATGTTTTTCATCGGATTGATGTCATATTTTTTATAGACTTTCATCATTTCTTGCTGTGCTTCCATTTTTTCTTCTTGTGTACGCGCACGTTTAACTTTTTCTTGTGCTTCTTTCATATCTGGTTTTGCAAATTCCATCACTTTACGCATGATTTGACCGTTCTTAGTTTGGCTTAACATAAACGGAAGCATTACCAAACGAATCACTAAGACAATGACGATGATTGCAAGTCCATAGTTATTGTTAAGGTTATGACCTAACCAATGCAGCAACTGATCCATTGGTTTTGCGAATGTGTTAAAGAAGAAACCGTCTCGGTTGGAACTCTTCGAATAATCACAACCCGCAAGCAGTACCGTCGTGAGTGCAAGCAACAGTATGTATTTGATTTTCATATTTCTCTGCCTTTCTCTCTTTAATTGAAAAATAATCAGGACTTATTCCCTAGAAACTCATTGAAAAAGCAACCCGCTCTCAGGTTGCATCTCGCATTTACACTATATCATGTACACTTACAAGATATAATCCTAACATAGAAAGTGATGCGATTAAAGAGAAGAAAGACAGCTGTTTATTCCTTGCTGGCTTTCGCTTGTTTTTCACGTTTTTCTTTTTCAGCTTCAGCGACTGCGGCACTCCAAATAATAAGATTTCCAACAAGTGTTAAGACAAAAGCACCGATGATTAAAGGCGTATTAAATGGAATATGCAGCGGCATAATTATCAGCAATAAGTAGTAAATCAATCCTCCGATAATGATTTGTCCAAGCAGATTAAATATACGGCTAAGCATAGTAGGTGCGTACATAATCATTATTGATGGAATGTTGAAAACACTGTAAACCGCATAACAAATTAATATCATTTCGCCTATTGCCAAAGTAGAAGTGTCAATAATTTTTAAAAACGGAATAACGGTAAGTATATGTATAAACGCAATGAAAAAGTAAATGAATGCCAATGTTTCTATTATCGATTCTATGAGATTTTTCAATAAATTAATAATTGGGTTTAAATCAGTTAAACGATTCATTTCATAGATATAATCAATTGAAAAATTGAGCAGAAATGATATGACGAGAATGATGATAAAAGCAGTCGATACTTGTCCAGTGAATAATTGGCCTAGAAATTGGATGCCTGTTTGCCATGCCTCATTCATCTTAATATGACCTCCTGTTTCTTTGTATGTTATCAGTATATATGTAAATTTAAACCTAAATCAATTGTTATTTTATTCAGTTTATCTATATAGGTATTAATCAGTTGTTTGAAAATTTATAAGAAGTTAAATCTAGACAAGTCAAAGCTTTATATTTTAAAGGTACATTGAAACTGGAGGTGGAGTTATGAAATCAATACTTTTAAAATCAAGCTGCGCCATCGGCGCAATGTTCATGTTGCTGCCAAGTGGCCAAAGTCACGCACAAGTTGATCAATATGAAGTGAAGGTGTATGCGAAAGCAGACAAAATTGTGAAAGATAATCGTCATATTCAACACGACATTTTAGAACAGTTAGGTTCAGAAGATAAGGATGAAGACTTCTCTGTACAATACATAGATGACGCAAAGCGTACAAACTATGGTCAAAACATCACTTATCGTGTCAGAAAATCCGAAGAAGATACAGAGACTAAACTACAGTATAAGAAACGTTATCCCATCATGAATGGCGATGTAGAAAGTGCAGTATCTAAAGCAAAGCAAGACGGCTTTCAAACAGATGAATATGAAGTAGAGTATGGAGAAGGCAAGCAAACATTAAGTGCTTCTAACGAAGCAAAAGTCAGCTTAGGCAGTCAATTACCGGATGTCTCAAAAAGTTTAGAAGTGTTGCAAGCGAATGCTAAATCACCGTTTAAATCATTGCTTCAATTTTCAAATCCGTCACTTATCGGTCCTGTTCATTTTGAACGCCATAAAGGAAATATAGGTGGCAATGAAGTGAAGATTGAAAACTGGGATATCGGTTCAAACAATGTCGTTGAAATCTCTTCTAAAGTATCAAGTGAATCAGAGGCTAAAAGCGTTCAGCAATCTATCATTCATAAATTAGATACAATGGGTATTCACGAAACTAACGATCAATTAAAGACAGATATGATCTTTTTAAATTATTAAAGATTAACGCTAAACGGCATAACAAAGGTATTAGATGTATAGAGGTAAGGCTTCCCGGTCAGTGACGTGAGACTGACGGGAGGCCTCTTTTTATTTTAGTTGATACAACAATGAAATGAAGTTTTGAATGATAGGAGTAATGACACGGTCAGACTTATAAGCGATTGAAATATGACGTTCTGCCGGTGCATCCGGAATCGCTTTGCTGATGATATTAGGGTGTGCCACAGCACTGGCACTTAACAAACTGATGAAGTGTGAATCTCGAATTGTCTCGATAATACTGCTCATGCTGTTCGACTGCATGACGGGATACAGCTGGATGAGATTTGTATGTTTCCATTCATCAATTTTTTCTTTAGTAGAACCGCTGCTATGAATAATCAGCGGATAGGATTGAATATCTGAAACGGTGATTTCAGGTTTGTCGGCTAACGGGTGCTGCTGATCCATGACTAGCATTAACGGATCTGAAAGCAGTCGTTTGATTTCAATATCATGGTCTTCAAGTCCGCTCTCAGAAATCACCGCAATTTCTACATCTCTATGTTTTACTTTTTGTATGGTATTCGGTGCCGTATCGACTTCTAGTTGAATATCGATATCCGGATAACGTTCCATAAATGCTTTTAAAGTTTGAGGCAAAATCCCATAAATCGGTGCGTGACTAGCGCCGATTCTAAGTGTTCCTCTCTTAGAAGTATTATAGTCTCCTAATATGTTTTCAGTTTCCTCAACTAACGCTAAAATTTTAATGCTGTTTTGATACAGTATTTGACCCGCTTGTGTTAATGTAATCAGCTTTCCCTTTTTATGATAGAGCGGCACATGATGTGCAGCACTTAAATTCTTTAAATGAAACGTCACAGTAGGCTGTGTGATATTCAGCTTCTCTGCGACCACATTCACATTTTGATCTTCAACGAACTGTTTAAATATCATCATTTGCTTAATATTCATCATTAGTCTCCTCTATCTATGTAGTGACATCACAATATATAAAAAGACATAGAGAAACTCTATATCAATATACATACTACATTGAAAATATTGATAGTTTGTTAATGCTGTATTTAATATGCATTAATATCTGTTGTTTATAGTTGGCATTGAAGAGAGGTGAAAGCAGTGGCACTTGAAATTCGTCATTTGAAAAAAGCATTTGGTACTCAATCGGTTATTAAAGGTGTGGACTTAGATATTGCTGAAGGTGAGTTTGTTGCTTTGCTTGGCGCATCCGGCAGCGGTAAAACTACATTACTGCGTTTAATTGCCGGCTTAGAAAAAGCAGACAGCGGACATATTGAACAAAACGGTCGTGTCTTCTTTTCAAATCAAGACAAAAACATCAGTCTGGTTCCTTCACGCCGCAATATCGGAATGGTCTTTCAAGACTTTGCCTTATGGCCGCATATGACAGTCTTTGAAAATGTTGCCTATCCTTTACGAGTTAAAAAAGATACCAAAGGATTAAAACAATGTGTCAATGAAGTCTTGAAAGAAGTTCATTTAGAAGGTTATGGGAAACGTAAAATCCATGAATTATCCGGCGGACAGCAACAACGTGTCTCTTTAGCACGTGCGATTGTTTCAAAATGCGAACTGATATTAATGGATGAGCCCTTATCTGCTTTAGATGCAGGGCTGCGAGAAGATATGCGTCTGTTAATACAGCGCTTAGTGAAACAATACAACATGACCGCAATATTCGTAACACATGACCAATACGAAGCTATGACTATGTCAGACCGTATCGCAGTCATGCAAAACGGCACAATCGAGCAGTTTGATACACCGGAAAATTTATATGCACATCCGAACACCGAAGCAGTCGCACGCTTTATAGGAAAAGGGACATTCCTAAAAGGCACATTATCCGAACAGAATATGCATATTGACCAGACAGCGCTTAAATTGCCGGTGAACCATACACAAGGAACAGGGCGCAAAGGTTTGCTACTTAGACCAGAACACATTTACAGAGCACAAAAGGGTTATGAAGCTGTAATTGCTACAGTGAGTTATACAGGTGAACGTTATGAATATACCGCATACATAGAAGGTGTCACGGTTATGTTTTACGATGACGCCTACTTTGATGAAGGTGACAAAGTGACTTTGCAGTTTAATATATCGCAACACTATCTCATTAATTTGGAGGAGAAATAAAAATGAAACGTATTGTACAGTTCAGTATCGCAGTGATCGCAATGGTGTTTATACTCGCAGGTTGTCAAAATAAACCAGAAGGAGACAAAGCACAATCATCAGAAAGTAAAGATTCAGGAGACAGTAAGGACAAACTTGTACTTTATACTGCAGGTCCTGATGCATTAGTAAAAGATATGGTAAAAGACTTTGAGAAAGAATCAGGCAAGAAAGTTCAAGTATATCAAGGCACAACAGGTGAAATCTTAGGACGTATAGAAGCAGAAAAGGATAATCCGAAAGCAGACGTCGTTCAGTTAGCTTCATTACCTGCAGCGCTGGATTATAAGAAACAAGACAAGATTGAACCGTATAAAGTTAAAAATGCTGATAAGCTGTATCCAGATTGGCAAGACAAAGAGGGTTATTGGTACGGTATCGGCGGCAGTGCACTTGGTATCTCTTACAATACTAATAAAGTCAAAACAGCACCTAAAGATGTTAAAGACTTATTAAACAAAGAATATAAAGATGCATTAGCGATTCCGAACCCATCTGAATCAGGTACTGCTTTAGATATGTTATCTATCAAAGTTCATAACAATGACAAACAAGCATGGAGCGACTACCAAGCATTAAAAGATAACGGTATGAAATTAGCGGGTGCGAACAAACCTGCACTTGAAACAGTAATCAAAGGCGAAAATAAAGCTGTCTACGGCGGTGTAGACTATATGGTCTATAAAGCGAAGAAAAAAGGCGAACCTGTAAATATTACTTTCCCAGAATCAGGTACTGCAATTTCACCGCGCCCAGCATTCATTTTGAAATCATCACAACATAAAGAAGCCGCAAAAGCGTATATGGATTATGCGACAGGTGAAAAAGGACAAAAACAAGTTGATGCGCACTTCTTGATTCCAAATGATAAATCAGCGCATAAGAATAAAGAGACAAAAGCACGTGAAGACATCAAAGAATTGAAATACGACTGGCCATCATTATCAGGAGAAAGCGAAAAAGTACTTAAAAAATTCATGAGCATGATGAAAGGTTAAAACAAAGTGATGAAAAGGTGGTCCAACCAGCAAAACAAACAGACATTGTTTTGTTGTTGTACCGCCTACTTTTTTACAGATTGGAGTAATAGAAAGTGAAAGAACCGCATTCAAGTTTTGCTGAAAGCCGAGGTATAGCACAAAGTATGAATCGCCTGCTTGCGATTGTTATTTTAGTGTGTTTAATTGTCATGCCTTTATGCATGATTTTGATTAAAGGTTTTATGCCGAGTGCTGAAGCGGGATTTCTAGATAATATAAAACAATTAGTTCAAGCAGACAATTTAAAGATATTGTGGAATTCTATCATTTTGGGACTTGCGGTCGTTGTCCTTTCTACGCTGATCGCATTGCCTTTAAGTTTCATTATGGTAAAGACTGCATTAGCACGTCATCAATGGCTGGATATATTAATTATGATTCCATTTATGACACCGCCGTATATCGGTGCGATGGGATGGATGCTGACAATGCAGCACAATGGCTTACTAGAACAGTTGATTCCAGGTATTGATAAGGTCACGCCGTTGTTCTTTTCATTCTTTGGGATGGCATTGATTATGAGTTGTCATTTAGCACCTTTCTTGTATGTCATTCTTAAAAAGGCGCTATTAAATCTTCAACAGTCTCAAGAAGAGGCCGCATTAATTTACGGCGGCTCATTTATGTATCGTTTTCGCAGAGTGATGCTGCCGATGTTTGTTTCTGGCTATAGTATGGGCGCTTTATTAGTCTTTGTGAAGACCATCGGCGAGTTCGGTACACCGGTCACAATGGGGAATCGTATCGGCTATGCTGTATTAACTTCTGAAATTCATCATAGCGCATCGATATGGCCGATAGACTTTCAACATGCCGCATTATTGTCTTCGCTCTTATTAGGTGTCAGTATGACCGTTTGGGCTTTTCAAACATGGTTTCAAACACGTACTGCAGTTGCTGGAGACAGTGGCAAAGGCAGAAAGACGATGCAGCAGTCTAAAAGCAAATGGGATAGTCTCCTTTACGGTATTGTAGGGCTATTGTTATTCATGATGATTGTGATGCCTTATGCCAGTATTATTGTAAATGCCTTTGTGAAACAGTTATCTAGAGGATTAAAACTGCATAATATTACCTTAGAAAACTTTGTATTAGTTTTATCAGGCAATGGCGGTATTGCACTGTTGAATAGTGTCATGCTGGCTCTAGCAGCCGCAACTATTGCGAGTGCATTAGGATTATGGTTTGTTTTAGCATCTGAACAAACAAAAGCCAAAATACCATGGAGCAGTAAGTTGATCGACTTTTTTAGTTTATTACCGAATACAGTACCAGGCATTATTGTAGTGATAGGTTTGATACTCTTTTGGAATAACGCTAATAACCCGATACCTGCGTATAATACGATTGCGATATTAGTGATTACGTACACTGTGCTTTATATTCCGTATGCCGTTCAAAATATCAAGAATGTGAATCAAACTATTGGCAAGAATTTGATGGAAGCGGCTGATATGAGCGGCAGTACAGGCTGGACACGCTTTAGAACGATTAAGTTTCCATTATTATTACCTGGCATTATTTCAGGATGGATTTTAATCTTTTGTATTTCCATGCGTGAACTTGTCGGTTCATTAATGTTGAGGCCGCCGAATACAGATACATCTGCGACTTATATTTACCGACAATTCGAACAAGGCGAATCGGCACAAGGGATGGTCATGGCCTTATTATCTGTCGGTATTACGTCAGTCATTCTTATTTTGATGGATATTTGGCAGAAGAGAAGGGAGCGTTAAGTATTGCATAAGAGATTATTGGCCGCTTCAGACATTCACGGCCATGGCGCATCCTTAAAACTGCTCTTAGACAAAGCACAATATAACCCAGGAAATGATCAACTGGTATTATGCGGAGACTATGTTAACAAAGGACCGGATTCTGAAGGTACGTTAGCCTTGATTCAACAGCTCCAGCAAGATGGCGCCATTGTCTTGCTCGGGAACCACGAATTGCAGTGGTTAGCTGATATGCAGCATATTGAACAAGCCATGCATCATAAACTGGCTATGACTTATCAGCGCCTCCAACAAGATGGACGCAAATTAAAATGGCGGCCGCTGATTGAATCATTCCAAACTTACTATGAGACAGCAGACTATCTCTTTGTTCATGCAGGTATCGCACCGAATATTCCTATCACATCCCAAACACCTGTACAATTGACCGGGTTCTATCATAATGCCTTTGTTAATTATATCCCTGGCAAAATAATGATACACGGTCATGTACCTACCTTCAGGAAAGTAAATCAAAAAGGCATCATCTATAAAACAAAAGACGCCATTAACATAGATACAGGGGCAGGGCATGGCGAATATTTAACATTATATGATGTGACGAATGATAAACAATATAGGGTAAAGTTAAAAAAGGTATCAATTTGAGATACTTTGAACTCATGTTATACTAAACAAAAAATTGGAGGGCTTATCATGGCAAAAATCAGCCAAAGACAAGCAATGCAAATCGGCAAAATCGTTTTTCGTATTGTGCGTAAAATCATGAATGATCGTAAAGGTCGTCGTTAATCTCATAAATGATATATCACCCGCTCATTTCAAACTCAGAAGTGTGCGGGTGATTTTTCTATTTCACCGCAAAAAGCAGAAACCATTATGAAAAAAGGGGCAATTTTTTTCGGAAAGGTATTAAAATTTTGATGCATTATGAAAAAAACAGCCCTTTTTTTCGGAAAGGTGTATAATAATAAAAAATCGTATAGAGGTGGTAATTTTGAAATACAAGCCCTTGAAGACAATATTCCATATGGAAAATGAACAAAAATGTAATGAAGCTTATCAAAGCAGATTGAATCATTACGCTACAATTACTTTTGAGATTGCCATTCACCCTATAAGAGATCAAAAACAACTGCTTGATGTGAAATATCCTTTGTTTATTTGTATGACTAAAGAAATACTAAGTAAAACTGATGAAATCTACCGCAATGCATTAAAAATCGAAAGACTGACACATCGATTGCCTAACATCGCACTGCGCTCATATGTTCGCAAGTTATTATTAAATGAACTGCAAGGTACCAACGAAAAAGAAAATATCAAAGTTTCTAAAAAAGAGTTGGCATACATACTTAATAATCCACAGACAATTAAACAAAATAAACGCTTTATCGGACTAGTGAATCAATACAAATTATTAGGCGATCCGGACATATTAATAGAACAAGTTGAAGATTTCAGAAAGGTCTATGATGCACTTTTATCTAATGATATTGAAGCGGATAATCAACCTGACGGCCAATACTTTAGAGCGAAAGGGATTGGTGTGCATGATACATCTAGAGGTAAATGGCTTCACAGAAATGAATATGATGAGCAGGCAATCCATGAATTTTTAGAAAAGCTGTTGAATATTTTGTGTGATAAGACGCTGCCTGATTTGGTAAAGATAATGGCAACGCATTATATGTTTGAGTACCTCCATCCATTTTATGACGGTAATGGACGTTTAGGGCGATACTTGTTGGCAAAGTTGTTGCATGACAATTTAGATGAGTTATCTGCATTAACGTTTTCATATACTGTAAATAGAAATCGCAAGGCATATGACAAGGCTTTTGAAGCAACATCTGAATATTATAATAAAGGTGATATGACATGCTTTGTATTAAGTATGTTTGATTTACTGATTAAAGGACAGCAGCGTACATTATTTGAACTCAATCAAAATCTTGAGCTTTTAAATAAGTTGTATAAAGCGTTGCAAAAAATGGGGTGTGAAAAAGAGGAAAGACAGTTCTTCTTTGTATTGCTGCAAGACAAAATATTCGGTACACAGTATTCCCGTTTGAGTTTAATTGATTTAGCTGATGTATTGAAGATTTCAAGACCGACGCTTAATAAGCTGATTCAAAAGCATGAAAATGTATTAATCAAGCTACAGTCTAGACCTGCAGTATATGAACTAGACGATGCATTCATTGAGCATTTATCAGCTCAAGAATAAAACTAAATTAATGAATAAACAGCGCTTCCACTGGTTTTTAGTGAAAGCGCTGAATTTCTTTTATTTATTATTTTGAGAAGATGTTTTGTCAGAAGTTGAATGCAGGATTTCTGAACGGTTCACTTTAGGGGCTAAAGTTAATCCTAAAGCTTTACGTTCTCTGTTAGCATCTTTATAGAATGAAATGGTCATTAATATGACTACAATACTGAATGGGAGAGCTGAGATAATCGCCGCTGACTGCAAAGCATCTAAGCCTGTTTCGCCGCCGGCTAATAATAAGACGTAGGCGATAGCTGAAAGTGCAAGTCCCCAAACAATTTTAACGAAGCCTGCAGGTGTTAAATTACCGTAAGATGTCTGCATACCTAAAACGAAAGTTGCGGAATCGGCAGAAGTGATAAAGAATGAACCGATTAATGCAAGTGCGACAATGGATAGGATAATACCCATAGGCAATTCATTAAAGATACCGAACAGTTGTGTTTCTGGCGGCAGCTTGAAGATTTCTTTATGCTCTTGTCCAATACTAATACCTGTTAAGCCGAATACACTGAACCAGAAAATACTGATAACTGTAGGGACAAGCAGTACAGCAATAACGAATTCTCTGATAGTACATCCTTTAGAAATACGTGCGATGAAGACACCGACGAAAGGACTCCAACTCATCCACCAGCCCCAATAATAGACAGTCCATGTCTGCATCCAGTCATGCTTTTGCTTGTTTAACGGTGCAGTATCTAAACTGTTGAAAATCAATGTATTTAAATATTCACCTGTGGCAGAAGTCATGAGGTTCATAATCAGTAATGTTGGACCTACAATAAGCAAGATAGCGAATAATATTGCGGCCAGCAGCATATTCAAGTTGCTTAAGAACTGAATACCTTTGCTTAATCCGCTCCATGCACTGTAGAGGAACAACACTGTCACGACTGCGATAATAATCCCTTGAACTAACTTATTGTTCGGAATATTAAAGAGGTAGTTCAAACCTCCGTTAATCTGCATTGCGCCGACACCTAATGAGACTGCTACACCGATAATCGTCGCAAAGACTGCCAACACATCGACAATTGCACCTGGTGTGCGGTCGACACGATTGCCGAGCAGCGGGCGCAATGTAGTAGAGATCAAACCGACTTCGCCTTTACGGAATTGGAAATAAGCTAAAGATAAAGCCACAATACCGTAAACGGACCAAGGGTGGAAACCGTAATGTAAATAGCTTGCACGTAATGCATCCGCAAGTGCAGCTTTGGTTTCAGCCTTTGCGGTAGGCGGTGTTAAATAATGCGAAATAGGTTCAGAAGCGCCGTAGAACACCAGTCCGATACCCATCCCGGCACTAAATAACATTGCGAGCCAAGATACTGTACGAAACTCAGGTTTATCAGTGGGTTTGCCCAATTACAATTTGCCGATCGGGCTGAAAACTAAGAAGACACAGAAGATGAAAATACCAAAGAAGATAAGCATGTAATACCAGCCGAAAGTTTCGGTAATCCATGCACCGAGTGCACCTGAAACGTTACCGAATTGGTCTGGGAAAACCGCCCCGATTAAGACTAAGAAGCCGACTAAAATCGAGGCATACGTAAATACCGGAGAAAATGTTTTTTGTTTATGTGTTGTATCTTTCAATTGTTTAGCACCCTTTCTATCTTTGATTATTAAACAAAGTAAAGACGTTATACATACTATCATAGTCCACTGCTAAGTCAAAAAGCGTCACGTCAGACGACACAACGCTTATTTCTCAGCTTTATTCTCTTCAATCGCCTTTTTGATTTCAGCGATACATGCATCCATATCTTTGAAGACTTCGTGTTTTTCCCAAAAGCGCAAGACGGTGTAGCCCATGTCTTTGAGCTGTTGTGTGACTTCTTGGTCGCGTTCCATATTGCGCTCGATTTTCGGTATCCAGTAATCACGATGGGTATGGATACGTTTTTGTTTTTGATTTTCCCAATCATAGCCGTGCCAGAATTCTCCGTCCACAAAGACTAGTACATTGTATTTAGTAATGGCTATATCTGGTTTGCCTGGAAGTTTCTTATAGTTTTTGAAGTAACGGATGCCCTCATGCCATAACGCTTTTGCGAGTTGTGTTTCTGCTTTGCCTCCGGTTGCGCGAATCTTAGACATCATTTTTGAACGATAAGCTTTAGATTCTGTCATGCTGCATCACCTCGCTTATAGTGTTCCCGTTCTCGGCTATGGTTATGCTGCTAAGTGAGATGCATCATTTGGTAGCCGATTCTCGGATGTGTTTGAATCAGCTTTTTATCATTGTATTCGGAAGCATCAATCGCAAGTTTCTTTCTGAGCGAAGCCATATGGACACGTAAAGCCGCCATTTCAGTTTTATTGACATAGCCATAAAGTGCTTTTAACAGTGTTTGGTAGGTCAGTACTTTGCCGACATGATGGCTTAAGACATCCAGCAATTGGAATTCGTTAGGTGTCAGACGGACTTCTTGTCCTTCTATAAAGACCGTTTTAGCGTTGAAGTCGACATAGAGAGGACCGTTTTCGAAGCGGTCTTCGATTTCTTCGTTGCGGTTATACATCCGCAAGACCACACGAATACGTGCACGCAATTCATCAATACTGAAAGGTTTAGTCATATAATCATTGGCACCGCGGTCTAAGGCTTCGACAATGATATGTTCTTCATGTCTTGCACTGATGACAATAATCGGTATATCTGATTCTTTACGGATATTATGAATGACATCTAAGCCATCCATATCCGGCAATCCTAAATCTAATAGAATCAAATTCGGATGTTCTGTACGGATTCTGAAATCGACTTCTTTGCCTTGTTGGGCTTTGACGACTTTATAATAGTCCATGGTTAAAGACACATCGATCAGATGCAGTATTGATTCATCATCTTCTACAATCAATACGGTTGTATTCATGGTTCCACCTTCTCACTTTGGTTGATAGGTAATGCAAAATAAAAGATACTGCCATGCGGCTGATTTTCTTTATAATGCAGCTGACTGTTGTGCTGCTTGAGAATCAGCTGGACTAAATAGAGTCCTAACCCTAAACTATCTTTCTTATTATCTTTAAAGTAATCTCCAGAATAATAAGGTTCAAAGATTAATGCACGTTCTTTCTCATGAATACCGACGCCATTATCATACAGCGCAAATTCAATGCGCTCTTCCTTTTGTACGACTTTTAAAGTCACTGGCTGACTGGCTTGTGCATGTTTAATCGCATTATCTGTCAGATTGAACAGGACCTGCAAGATTAATTTACTATCGATATCGATGAGTTCAATAATATCTTCTGCTTCAATCTGAACTTTTCTGCTTTGGTGTCTGCGCCCCAAACCTTCTTCATATTCTTCAATTAATTCATCTACAAGGTAAGGATAACGCAAGACTTTGATTTCAGAGCTCTCTAACTTCGTTAAAGATAAGATGTTG
Organism: Staphylococcus sp. IVB6181; assembly: GCF_025561445.1. Taxonomy (NCBI): domain Bacteria; kingdom Bacillati; phylum Bacillota; class Bacilli; order Caryophanales; family Staphylococcaceae; genus Staphylococcus; species Staphylococcus sp. IVB6181. The sequence goes on from NZ_CP095096.1 coordinate 299,994, forward strand.
CTGACGAGGGTGTGAAGATATTGTGCCTCTTCATACGATGCACTCAGCAGCTGATCTGACTCTTGTGCTTTCATATTATCTCTATGATACAACATCATATCCAAGTTGCCGATAATCGAAGTAAGCGGTGTTCTGATGTCATGCGAAATAGAGTGCAAGAAGTTAGAACGTGTCGTTTCTCGTTCCGCTTTAATCATAGATTGCCGTGTTTGTTTTAAGAGATACACATTCTCTACAGCCAGGGTCAAATCATTAATCATCGACTCTAAAATAGAGTTGTCATAAGCATCTACTTCATCTGTGTCTGTGAAATGAATCGAGATAATGCCTTTTACCGGTGCGGTACCGATAGGGATACACATGGCTTTACTGCCAGGAAATGTATCGGTTAGCCGGCCGGCACGTTTTTCATTTTCAATCACCCAATCTAAAGTTTCAGTATCTGACAAGTGTTGTATATCTTTTGAGCCGAAGGTCGCTTGAGACACAATCCGTTGTTGTTTCACTTCGAATGCTGTGACGGTTTGATTGAGCAGCTGATGGATCTGTTCAGCAGAGACATTCAGTAATTGTTCAATAGTATAAGACTGTTTAATCGTCTGGTTGAAGTGCAGCATTGTATTCGTACGGTAGAGCTGGCGTTCTGTCAAAGTGTGCTGATACTTTAAATTCTTCAACAAAGCACTCGTCAATAAACTCGCAAAGATACTCGTCGCAAAAGTAATCGGATAAGCGAAGCGATACATCTCTAAAGTAAAGCGCGGTACGGTAAAGAAATAGTTGAAGACAAACACATTTAAAATCGAAGCCGCAAACCCTATGAGATAAGACTGTGTCCAAATCGATAATATGATAATCCCGATGAGGAACATCAAGAGAATAATCGTACTCGACTCGCTTTTATCAAAGGAATAGACCCACATACCGATTAAGACGCAAAGTGTTTGAATGACAATCATTTTGAAAATATCAATCGACCATCTCGTTGTCGGCGCAGTATTGGTTTGAAGCTTAGGTTTAGGCTTGGTGCGTACATACTTAATCGGAATAATTTCTATCTTATAATGATGCGGCTGTTCTGTCAGTGCATCTAATAATGACTTCTTAAAGTAATCCTTCCATTTTGGTCGTTCTGCTTGACCTAAGACCAGTTTTGTTACATGTGCATGTTCGCACCAATGATTAAGTTCTGAAGCAATGTTTTGTGCATACAGCACTTTGATTTCTGCACCTAATGATTTCGCAAGCATTAAATTTTTATGTGCATGGTGTCCCGGCTGCTGGTCTGAAGACTTCTCAAAGATATCAATATATATCGCGGTGAATCTCGCATGTTCTTTGTAGGCTGCTCTGCGCGCTTCTCGGATGACGCCTTCATTATAAATACTGCCGCTGACTGCCACTGCGATATGCGGTGTGACGTCTGTATGTTTGGTTTTATATCTTTGTTCCTTCTGACTCATAATATCTGCGACAGTACGTAAAGTTAATTCACGCAGCTCTGTTAAGTTTTCATACGTAAAGAAATGCGAAAAAGCAGTTTCCAAACGTTCTTTCTTATACACCTTTCCAGCTTTCAATCTTTGTATCAGCAAATCTGGAGAAATATCGACCACTTCAATAGCATCTGCCGACATAATGAATTGATCAGAGACCCGTTCCTTTACTTGAACGCCTGTCATTAAGGAAATCTGTCCGCTTAAGCTTTCTATATGCTGAATGTTGATAGTCGTCCATACATCTATACCTTGGGCTAAAATTTCTTCAATATCCATATAACGCTTCAAATGCCGATTCTTTGAGACGTTGGTATGGGCGAGTTCATCAATCAATACAATATCCGGCTGTGCTTCGATAATCGTATTAACATCTACATAATTAAACGTATGACTGCCGAATTGATGCGAACGTGTTTCGATTTGCGGCAGCTGTTCAGCCAAACGGCTGGTTTCAATTCTTTGGTGCGGTTCAATATAACCGATTTTAATATCAATACCGTCATGATAGGCATCAATACCATTCGATAACATTTCATATGTTTTTCCTACGCCTGGGCTGTAGCCTAAATATAATGTCAGCTTGCCGCGTTTGATGGACTCTTCTTGCATTCTGACTCACCACGCTTTTGTTTATTTTATCTATAGTATATACAACTTTTGACAGACCTCACGTCTTTGTTCTTCATCTTTATAACTTCTTTATAACTTTCCTGAAACGTTAATACTTCCGTTATACATTGCTTGGTAAACTTTGGCTTGAAAGTAAGGAGGGACGACAAATGGGAGGAGTACTTGTCGCGGTGATTATCGCGCTTATTGTGTATTTATGCTATGCGCTGTTGTACAGTGAAAAATTTTAATTAATGAAAGAAGGTCAGTTTGAGATGAGTATCGTTATCTTTATAGGTGTCTTCATTGCGTTGACATACATCGTCAGCAGATATCTCTATTCTGTCGCACTGGTGACACCCTCAAAAATGGATAAAGTATTTCAGCCGATTGAACATGTGATCTACCGCATTATCGGCACAAAGCTTGAACATATGTCAGGCAAAACTTACATTAAACACTTTTTAATTGTGAATGGGTTGATGGGTTTAATTTCATTTTTATTCTTATTAGCTCAGCAATGGCTGTTTTTAAACCCGACCCATAATATGAACCAATCCGTATCACTTGCCTTTAATACTATGGCATCGTTCTTAACCAATACGAACTTGCAGCACTATGCAGGTGAAACAGGTTTGACGTACTTAACACAAATGTGTGTCATTACTTTCTTAATGTTCACATCTGCAGCATCTGGTTATGCGGTATGTATTGCGATGTTAAGACGATTAACAGGCGTGACGGATGTCATCGGCAACTATTATCAAGATATGACGCGCTTTATTTTACGCGTACTGATTCCGTTTGCGTTTATCATCAGTTTATTCTTAATCAGCCAAGGCACACCGCAAACGTTAAAAGGCAATTTGGTCATCGATACACTTTCTGGTGTAAAACAAACGATTGCCTACGGTCCGATGGCTTCCTTGGAATCGATTAAACACTTAGGTACGAACGGCGGCGGTTTCTTAGGTGCTAACTCGTCTACACCGTTTGAAAACCCGACTTATTGGTCTAACTATGCGGAAGCATTAAGCATGATGTTATTACCCGGGTCATTAGTATTCTTATTCGGACGTATGTTGATGAAAGATAAAGCGCATATTCATAAACATGCATGGATGATTTTCATCGCAATGCTTGCGATGTTTATCGGCTTTTTAAGTTTATGCTTATTCGCAGAATATGCAGGCAATCCGATCTTGCATCAATTAGGCATTGACGGCGGCAATATGGAAGGGAAAGAAACACGATTCGGTATCGGGCTTTCTGCACTCTTCACAACGATTACGACTGCCTTTACAACTGGAACAGTCAACAACATGCATGACAGTTTGACACCGCTTGGCGGTTTAGTACCGATGGTACTGATGATGCTGAATGCTGTGTTCGGCGGTGAAGGTGTCGGACTGATGAACATGATTATTTATGTGATGTTAACCGTATTTATCTGCAGTTTGATGATTGGGAAAACACCAAGTTATTTAGGCATGAAAATTGAAGGCAAAGAAATGAAATTAATCGCGCTATCATTCTTAGTGCATCCGCTGCTGATTTTAATCTTCAGTGCACTTGCCTTTGTGGTACCGGGCGCACAAGACACGATTACAAATCCATCGTTTCACGGTGTATCGCAAGTGTTGTATGAATTTACATCTTCTTCTGCGAACAATGGTTCTGGCTTTGAAGGTTTAGGAGACGATACAACATTTTGGAACATTTCTACAGGGGTAGTGATGCTGCTGGCACGCTTTGTTCCGATTGTGCTGCAACTGTTAATTGTTTCAAGTCTAGTCAGTAAGAAGACGTATCAAAACCAGCATCAAGATGTACCGATCGACAATGTCTTTTTCAGTGCGGTACTGATTATCTTTATTATCTTGTTAAGCGGTTTGACATTCTTGCCGGACTTATTGCTTGGACCTATCGGAGAACATTTATTACTGCATGGATAACCATGACGATGAAGAGATAAGGAGGAACATACGATGGCACAATCCGCTCAAAGTATGCAAAAGGATTTGATGAAACAAGCCTTTAAAGAAAGTTTCGTCAAAATGAATCCTAAATATATGATTAAGAACCCGATTATGTTTGTAGTTGAAGTAGGAATGGTTTTGGCATTTATTTTGATTTTTGTACCAGATTTATTTGCACAAGAATCTGTATCGCGCCTTTATCTGCTCAGTATCTTTATCGTTTTATTACTGACAATTTTATTTGCGAACTTCTCAGAAGCACTCGCAGAAGGCAGAGGGAAAGCACAAGCCAATGCATTGCGCCAAACGCAAACCAATATGACTGCACGCCGTATTCAATCTGACGGCAGTTACGAAACGATTGATGCATCTGATTTAAAGAAAGGGGATATCGTCCGTGTTGAAACGGGAGAACAAATCCCGAATGACGGCACAGTCATCAAAGGTATTGCGACAGTCGATGAATCGGCAATTACAGGGGAATCTGCGCCTGTCATCAAAGAATCCGGCGGCGATTTCGACAATGTTATCGGCGGTACAGTGGTCGCATCTGACTGGCTGGAAGTCGAAATTACATCTGAACCTGGTCATTCGTTCTTAGATAAAATGATTGGACTGGTTGAAGGTGCAACACGTAAGAAAACACCGAATGAAATTGCATTGTTTACGCTGTTGATGACCCTGACAATTATTTTCTTAGTGGTAATTTTAACGATGTTTCCGCTTGCGAAGTTCTTACACTTAGATTTATCTATCGCGATGCTGATCGCATTAACAGTCTGCTTGATTCCGACAACCATCGGCGGCTTGCTTTCTGCGATCGGTATCGCCGGAATGGACCGTGTCACACAGTTCAACATTTTAGCGAAAAGCGGGCGTGCTGTAGAAACATGCGGTGATGTCAACGTCTTGATTCTAGATAAAACTGGAACAATTACTTACGGCAACCGTATGGCAGATGCTTTTCTGCCTGTAAAGACATGCGATTATGAACGTTTAGTCAAAGCAGCTTATGAAACATCTGTCGCAGACGATACGCCTGAAGGCAAAAGTATCGTTAAACTCGCATACAAAGAAGGCATTGATTTACCGCAAGAAGTCGGCGAATATCAGCCGTTCAAAGCAGAAACACGTATGAGCGGTGTCGTCTTCAGTGATAGAGAAGTCTATAAAGGTGCACCGAACAGTATGTTAAAGCGCGTAAAAGATGCTGGCGGTACGATTCCGCCGGATATCGAAAGTATCGTGAAATCTGTCTCTAAAAAAGGCGGTACACCGTTAGTGGTAATCGAAAATACAGAAATCTTAGGGGTCGTTTATTTAAAAGACGTGATTAAAGAGGGACTCGTTGAACGTTTCCAGGCTTTACGCAACATGGGGATTGAAACAGTTATGTGTACCGGAGACAACGAATTAACAGCCGCAACTATTGCCAAAGAAGCAGGCGTTGATCGCTTTGTGGCAGAGTGCAAACCAGAAGATAAAATCAATGTTATCAGAGAAGAACAAGCCAAAGGCCATATTGTCGCAATGACGGGGGACGGTACGAATGATGCACCGGCACTGGCTGAAGCGAATGTCGGGCTTGCGATGAACTCTGGAACAATGAGTGCCAAAGAAGCCGCGAATTTAATCGACTTAGATTCTAACCCGACAAAACTTATTGAAGTGGTGATGATCGGCAAACAATTATTGATGACACGCGGTTCATTGACAACGTTCAGTATTGCGAATGATATTGCGAAATACTTTGCGATTCTACCGGCAATGTTTATGGCTGCAATGCCGCAAATGCAGCACTTGAACATTATGCAGCTGCATTCTCCGGAATCAGCGGTATTATCTGCACTGATCTTCAATGCATTGATTATTGTATTGCTGATACCGATTGCGATGCGCGGTGTAAAATTCAAAGGCGCATCTACACAAACGATTTTAATGAAAAATATGCTGGTCTATGGGCTTGGCGGAATGATTGTACCGTTTATCGGTATTAAACTCATAGATTTAGTCATTCAATTCTTTGTATAGGAGGCAATTGCCATGCATGTATTCAGAAATAGTTTAGGACTGGTCATCATGATGCTGCTGCTGTACGGTTTTATCTTTCCGTTAGCAGTAACCGGGGCAGGACAAGTACTCTTTAACGAACAAGCCAACGGCAGTCTGGTAAAGCAGGATGGTAAAGTGGTCGGCTCGAAATTAATCGGCCAACAATGGACAGAAGCGAAATACTTCCACGGCCGTATCAGTGCTGTGGATTACAATATGGATGAAAAAGCAGTCAAAGAAAACGGCGGACCGGCTTCAGGCGGTTCCAACTTCGGCAATACGAACCCTGCATTAAAAGAACGTGTTGAACAAACTATCGATAAAGAAGGCAAAGGGCTGCCTGTAGATGCAGTGACTGCTTCAGGTTCAGGTTTAGACCCGGATATTACGGTTCAAAATGCGAACAGACAAGCAGAACGTATTGCTAAAGAACGTAATATTTCACCAGATAAAGTCAAACAAATTATTGAACACCACAAACAAACGTCGCCTATGGCAGACCCATATGTGAACGTCTTGAAAATGAATATCGCATTAGATCAATTAAAGGCATAGGAGATGATGCATATGTGGATAATCAGTACGCTGATCTTATTTATCATAGTCCTCATTTTAGTCATTGATGATTTAAGAAAGACAGATGATCTGCACGCAAAGGATTACGAGCTGGAAATGATTGAAAAAGGCTTGATTGCTCAAAAACAATACTTTGACGAAAGATAAACGCACTTACATCAAAGGGGGTGGTGCTTTATATGTGAGATGAGATTTTATCGTACTGTGCAAAGCACAGTAAAGGAGGCGATGATGTCCTGATAAACGCTTGATAGGAAAACATACTGAACAATACCTAACATCCAAACTGTTCAGACAACCTATAAAGATAACACATTTTTTCAGTGCATAAGACTTCATGTTCCTCCCCTAAAAAAGCATGAAGTCATAATCCCAAAATAAAAATAAACTTGTTATGAAAGTAAACTCTATTCAATTCTATCCAATCCTTACAGCCGGTACGCTGCTAAAACAGCTGCCGGCTGTTTCTTGTACACTTAAGCATACATAACTGTTTAAAAGTAAAGCAGATAAAAAGACTGGGCAGGCAATAAAACGACTTAGGCACTAAGCCCCAAAATCAACTGTAATAGGATTATACTCGCCTTATCCAAAAGCGGAGGTGAACTTCATGTTAGAAAGTATCATTGCGATTATTAAACAAATTGTTGCACAATTCATTTCTGGCGGAAAACAAGACATTCATTAAGCTTTTTGTTCATTACGGTCGTCTTACTGATTTCAGTAAGGCGGCTTTTTCAATTATTAAGGGTTGAGAAATAGGGTAGAGGAAACTTAAGCGTAATATTGCAAGTTTGTACGTATGCATGTAAGAGACAACCTTAAATTGTTGAATGAAAGTAGTGATAGATATGGATAAGTCAGCTTTAGTACTTGGCGGCGGCAGTCATTATGCGATAGCTTGGCAGATTGGCTACTTGAAGGGGATGTCAGACTGCGGCATTGAATTAAGAGATGTGAAAGAAGTAGTGGGAACTTCTGCAGGGGCGCAAGTCGGTGCATTGATCACCTCTGATTTGCATTGGAATACGATATGGGAAGAACAAATCGAACAGCCGATTCAAGAAGATTCACCGCTGGCAGACGAAGCCATGGCACAGCTGCAGCAAAAAATAAGAACGATTGCACAAGACGCAGAAACTGAGACAGCATGGGTAAATGGATTAAGCACTTTATCCAAGGCTGCACACCCTGACATCACACAAGCAGAGCGTTTTGAAATGATTCGCAAGCGTTTAGGCAGTGCGTCATGCGAAACATGGCCGAAAGCCCTGCATATTGTAACAACGGAATCAGAGACCAATGCACGTCATCTGTTCTCTTTTGATGAAGGAGAAGATTTGATTAAAGCAGTCACTGCCAGTTCTGCTTTCCCGGGTGTTTGGGCACCGGTTGAGATGAACGGCAGACATTATTATGACGGCGCCTCATATTCTGCAGAAAATGCAGACTTGGCAAAAGATGCCAAAACGGTAGTCATTTTAGCTGCGGATTTGCCGATTGCCTATCCTTATGCTTTAGATGAATTAGTGGATAAGATGCGTGTTAAAGGACAGCGAGTACGTGTAGTGACACCGGATAAGCATGTTAAACAAATATTAACAGACTTTAAAGAAAATGCGATGAATCCTAAACTTAGGACTAAGATTGCTGAAGCAGGTGCGAAACAAGGTTATAATGATGTGGATGCTATGTACCAATTTTGGAATCAACATTAATGAGGAGGTAGAACAGTGACACAATTTACTGATCGATTGTATCAACGCGTTGAGCCTATTTGGGCATCTTATATGGAACATCCTTTTATCAAAGGATTGGCAGATGGTTCTTTGGATGAGGAGAAATTCAAACATTGGTTAAAACAAGATTATATTTACTTAATTGAATATGCACGCTTATTCGCAATCGGTGCAGCAAAAGCAACCGATTTAACGATGATGTCGACATATGCACAATTAATGGACGGTACGTTGAATACCGAAATGAATCTGCATCGCAACTATGCCAAATCATTCGGCATCAGCGAATCAGAATTAGAAGCGACAGAGCCTGCCGAAACAACAACGGCTTATACAAGTTATATGCTGAATATGGCGCAAATCGGCGGTGTTGAAAATGTCATTGCGGCTATTTTGACGTGCACATGGAGTTACAACTATATCGGCTTGAAACTCGATGAACAAGATGCCGCAAAAGATCACCCGCTGTATCGAGAATGGGTAGATATGTATGCATCAGAGGAATTTACACAATTCAAAGAAGACTGTGTACAATTGATGAATCAAGTGACAGAGGGACGTACAGAAGCGGAACTTCAAGCTTTAGAAGATATCGTCGTACGTACAAGTTACTATGAATATAAATTCTGGGACATGGCAGAACATCTTCAAAAATGGGATGTCCCGGTAAAATAAAACAAAATAGTTTTAATGATGACTCTTATGCTCAATGGCTGACGCTGTTGAGCATTTTTTTTGCATGTTGTTACGACAAGCAACTTTAAATGTAAACTAAATAATAAAATAAGTTTACATTTAAGAAACAGAGTACTAAAATAACTTTTGAGGTGATTAACATCAAGACAAGAGATTTAGTATTTATCAGTTTATTTACAGCACTTACGATCGTTTCAAGCATGCTGCACTTTACATTAGGGCCGATTCCCTTCTCGCTTCAAATTGTCACTGTCTTTATTGTGGCGCATTTGTTCAGTGTGAAAATCGCATTTTGGAGTCAGGCTTTGTATGTGGTGATGGGCTTGCTCGGGCTGCCGATCTTCGCAAGCGGTGGAGGGCTTTTTTATGTAATGAAACCGACGTTTGGATTCTTAATCGGTTTTGTCGTTGCGGCTTTAGTGATGGCCATACTGAAACAAAAATGGACACAACGCAATTTTGTGACAACGTTTCTGATTAATTTAGCAGGAACTGTGATTATCTATGTGTTCGGATGTGTTTATTTTTATTTCATTATGAATTTTGTATTACATACACCGATAACAGCAAGTCAGACTTTCAGCGGAATCGTCTTGCTCAGCGGTCCTGGAGACATCATTTTAGGTGCGGTATCAGCGGTATTGATTTTACGTTTAGAGAAAGTAATGAAAGGAGCTGGCATTCGTGAAGGTCTTCATCACTAGTACAGGTACAGATGCAGGCAAGACTTATGTGACTTTATTGCTGTATCGTGCTTTATCAGCGCATGGTTATCATGTCGGTTTGTATAAACCTTTTCAAACCGAAGAACAAGCAGACGGGACGTATCCTGACTTAGAAGCATATCGCAAAGTCAGCGGTTTAGATTATGAGACGACTTCGTTGTATCGTTTCCATGAACCGGTATCTCCGCACTTAGGATTTAAATTAGAACCCCATCAGCAACTCAACAGATCAGCTGTCATAGAGAAAGCCGATCAGCTTGCGGCACACTTTGATGTGGTGCTGATTGAAGGTGCAGGCGGTCTAGGCGTACCGATTTATCAAGACCAAGATACATTTTACATGACCGAAGATTTAATCAAAGATACTGCAAATAAAGTGATTAGTGTGGTACCGTCTCAACTCGGTGCCATCAGCGATATCATTATGCATCAGTATTATTTAACAGCGCATCATTTACCAGAGAATATTTTGATTATGAATCGTTTCAGTACTTCTATGATTGCTCAAGATAATTACGAAACATTAACCCGATATTTAGCACGCCCTATCTACACATTAAGCGAAGGGGCAGAAGTCCGAGAAGTGTCTGAGGCCCTGATAGAAACTATAATGAAAGGTGAAGTGTCATGAATAAACAAGCATTAATTCAAGCAGACCGTGATTATGTCTGGCATCCGTTTACGCAAATGGGTGTGTACCGCGAACATGATCCGATTATTATTGAACGCGGAGAAGGCAGTTATTTATATGATATTGATAATAATGCCTATTTAGACGGTTATGCCTCTTTATGGGTCAATGTCCATGGGCATAACCATCCGAAATTAAATCAAGCAATTACAGAGCAACTAGGAAAAATTGCCCATTCGACGTTGCTGGGCTCTTCTAATGTACCTTCGATAGAACTTGCGAAGCGTTTAGTTGAAATTACGCCAGAGCGATTACAGAAAGTCTTCTATTCTGATACAGGCAGTGCCGCAGTGGAAATTGCGATTAAGATGGCGTATCAATATTGGAAGAATTTAGATGCAGAACGTTACGCTGAGAAGAAGAAATTTATTACGCTGAAGAATGGATATCACGGCGATACGATCGGTGCGGTCAGTGTCGGAGGAATTGATACGTTCCATGCGATTTTTAAAGATTTAATCTTTGAGAATATTCAAATCAGCTGTCCGTCTTTATTCCAATCAGAGTATGAAACAGAAGCGGCGTTAGTTGAAGGTTTAGTAGAGGAAATCAGAACTGTCTTAGAGCATCATGGCGATGAAATCTGCGGCTTTGTGTTAGAACCTTTGATTCAAGGCGCGACAGGAATCTATGCCCAACCGCCGCATTTTATCAAAGCAGTGGAACAACTTTGCCGAGAATATAATATCTTATTGATTGTGGATGAAGTAGCGACAGGTTTTGGCCGTACGGGAACGATGTTTGCGTGTGAACGTGCAGATGTGAACCCGGACATTATGTGTCTTGCAAAAGGTATCACAGGGGGATACTTGCCGCTGGCCGCAACGATGACTTCTCAAGCTGTGTATGATGCCTTCATAAGCAATCGCCACGCAGATAAAACATTCTTCCATGGCCACACATATACTGGCAACCCTGTCGTATGTGCTGTGGCGATTGAAAGCTTGAATCTGTTTGAAGAAACACATTTAATCGACCATATCAGTAAGACATCCGCGTTACTAGAAGACAATCTGAATGCTCTTAAAACATTAGATTATGTCGGGAATGTCCGCGGTTACGGTTTGATGTTCGGTGTAGAATTGGCAGACCCGTCAGATCCTGCACAACCGCTTGCGATTCCAACGGTGGAACGCATCATTCAAACGTGTAAGGAAAATGGTTTGATGATTCGTAATTTAGAAAATGTAATTACCTTTGTGCCGGTCTTGAATATGAGTTTATCTGAGATACAAAAGATGACAGATATCTTTAAAGCCGCATTAGCGCAAGTATTAGAAAACCAAACCGTTTAAAGAATAATTCTGTACATAAATGCCGTAATCTTTCGTTTAGATTGAATCCGCTTGATAAAGTCTATAAGGTTAGAGTAGATAGAGAAAATCAAGGAGGAAGTTGCGTGAATAAAAAAGAATTATTCGATATGGCGTCTACACCTGTCAATGCGCCGACGTATTCTAAAGTAGATGTGCATTTTCGAAACCGCGAATTTTTAAACATTGTATATAGAACAGATATAGAGAAATTGAAAGCTGTAGTACCGGAGCCGTTAAAGGTGACAAGTGATTTAATTAAATTTGAAGTCATCGATATGCCTGATAGTACAGGACTTGGCTCTTATACAGAATGCGGACAAGTGATTCCGGTCGAGTATAACGGTGAACAAGGCGAGTATTACTTAGCGATGTATTTAAACAACCAGCCTGCGATTGCGTTAGGCAGAGAGTTGTCGACGTTCCCTAAGAAATACGGCGAACCAAGACTTTATGTCGATAATGACACATTAGTCGGTACATTGGATTATCATTCATTACGTGTGGCACAAGCGACGATGACGTATAAATATCATCCGATTGAAGAAGCGGAAGCAAAAGAGCTGATTACAAAACCAAGCTTTATGCTGAAACAATTGCCGAACTATGACGGGACACCTAGAATTTTAGAAATGACACGTTCTCAAATTACAGATATTCAAATTAAAGAAGCATTCAGAGGCGATGCACGCTTGCAACTATTTGAACATGTCAATGCACCGTTAGCAGACTTCCCAGTCAAAGAAATCGTAGATGCACAACACATTCTTGCAGACTTAAGATTAGGCAAACCAGAAGTTGTACATGATTATTTAAATGAATAATAAATAGATTAGGAGAAATGAGACACGAGGTCTTGTTTCTCCTTTTACTTGTTATACAGATGATAAGTGGACAGTATGTGTCTACCATTAGAAATACATATCTTTGTTGTGTTCGATTAGGGTATAATGCAATTAAGTATCGAAAAATAGAATATACGAAAGCAGGGGACATGTATGAAATTCAGATATATAGGTGCAAGTCTTGCCGCGTCTGCATTATTATTGACGGCATGCGGACAAAAGGAACAAAACGAAGATACAAAACAAGAAGAAAAATCAAATCACAACCAAGATAGTTCAAACCAGCAAGAACAAAACAATCACAATGAATCAGACAGTCATGAGAACAATAATGACACACAAAATGAATCTTCAAAAGAATCATCTTCTAAGGAAAAATTCAGTGATTTGAATACCAACAGTAAAGAATATTTAGCACGTGTTTGGTTAGGTGTGTTAGAGAGTTATCAAGATGGCGGCAGTGATTTTGATTCCATCACAATTGACCATTTAGATGTATCTGGTCAGCATATGTATAACCAATATACTGTACGTTATGACGAAGGAACATATGTATTAGCAGCTACTCCGACAGCTGCCGGTCATGTCGTATATAAAAACAATGGAGACGGCACAGTAACGATTTATCCTGTACCGAGCCATTTCCAAGATCGCCGCTGGATAGAGCCTGGATACAGCCGCAGCGAATCACAAAGTATTATGAACCAAGGCAAAGTAGTACCGCTTTATGATGGCGATGATGCATTGGTACATCAAGTAGAAGGCTGGATCAGCGACGGCACAAAAGTACCTGAGTCTAATGCGGGCATATTGAAACAGAAACTTCTGAAAGTACTTCTGATGAAGGTACAGTAACACGCGAAAATGTAATTGATAAAGTTGAAGAATATGAAGGTCATACATTAGACACCAGCACGTATACATTCAAAAAACCTGAAAAACGCAGCGACGGCGGTTGGGGCTTCTCTATTTTAGATAAACAAGGCAACCTTGTCGGTTCTTATATCATTGATGCGGACGGTACTGTGACAAAGTATGATGAAAACGGCGATGAAGTGTAAGCATGCTTCATCATCAAAATAAAGAATGATAAAAAATAATGAAACAAAAAGCAACGAGACAAAACACTCCCCTATGGTTAATATTAAAACCATAAGGGAGTGTTTTATTCATATTAATAAAGTTTGATGCTGCCGCCATCTACCATAAGTGTTTGACCTGTAATGTATTGAGAATCGCTGCTGCCTAAAAATACCGCAACAGGTCCGATATCTTTTTCGACATCACCGAATTTTTGAAGCGGAATGCCGTTAACTACCTTTTCATAATACTCAGGGTTGTTTTGTCTCCACTGGTCGACACCTTCAGAGTAAGCAATTGGAGAAATAATATTGGCGTTGATACCGTATTCACCGAATTCGTTAGCTATCACACGTGTGATGCCTCGAATCGCTTCTTTTGCGGCAACATAAGCACCTTGATTTTTATCTCCTTTCATCGCTGCACCAGAACCGAAGTTGATAATGTTTCCTTTAGTTTCTTTTAAATAAGGAATTGTCATCTGGCATAAATGAAATGTCGCAAAAAATCCAGTGTTGAATGATAAATTCAAGTCGTCTTCTGTGATATCTAAAAAGCTGTTCATGCGAGATGCGTGTGCATTATTAACCAATATATCAATCTGATGATATTTCTCTATTGTTTGATCTACACATGTCTGCAGCGAGGCTTTATCAGTTAAATCTGTTTTGATGAATGTTGTTTCATAGCCTTGCTGGTTTAATTCCTCGCTTAAGTTTTGTCCTTTTTCTTCAGCGATATCCGCAATCACTACACGTGCATTTTCCTTTGCATATGCACGGACAATACCGGAACCTATACCGCCTGCGCCGCCTGTCACAATTGCTACTTTATTTTCTAATTTTGCCATTTAAGATAACCATCCTTTGAATATATTTTTTCTGTGTGCATCTGATTACGTTTGTTTACTGAGTTATCTTAGGTGTGTCTTAATTGTTTTCATTTAATTTTTTGACGTGATTAAATAGTTTGTTTTGAATGTTTAACAGTTGCTCGACTTCTTCTTCATTTAAAACAGAGTAGATTTCTTGGTTCATTTTTTGACCTTGTTCTTGAGCTTTGTTTAATAATTTTTGTCCATTTTCTGTGATGGAAATTAAGAAGACGCGTCGATCATGCGGGTGTGCTTTACGTTCTACATAGTGGTTGCGTAGTAAGTTGTTGATTAATTTAGTGACTGCACCAGATGTATAGCCTAACGAATGTGCAATATCTGTCGGCTTTTGAGGTCCTTCTTTTTCTAACTTCGACAGCACTAGAATTTGAGAAATATTTACATTTTCATCAAATCTTTTGATAAAGAGTGTCATAGTGGCAGAATTCAAAAGGTCTGAATGATGAATGAGTTCAAAAAAATTGTTGTTTGTCATAATCTCTCCTCAGTTAAAGTATTGTATAATATTATTATACCGGTAAGATACTTACTGATAAACTATTTAGGCATATGGTTACGATTTGATTGTTTTTGCGAAAGCGAATGAGATGATATTAATCACTAACATAAAACAGGAAGGTTTTCACTTTATAATCATGAAAACCTTCCTGTTCTGCGTTTTGAATTTTTAATTTGAACTTCTGTATTATTTTCGGTATTGATTGAAATCAATGATGTTGCTCTGTGATGGGTGATTAGATTTATTTTTTTTGTGTCGTTTTGGTTGTTTCGGTTCATCATCATGAAGTTCTGATAAGAATTGGTCTAATTCATCTTGAGAGGTGATTTTACCGTCTAAAATAGCATTCATGACTTTGGCATCATCTGAACCATCGTCTTCAAATGCGAGTAATTCTTTAACGACTTCGCGCATGTCTTCATCTTGTCCTGCTTCTGAGAATGCCGCAATGGCACCTTCGATATTTTTAGGCATCTCTGAAGTGAGTGCGTTCAATTTCTGCATTTTATTAATTTCTTCAAGGATTTCTCGGTCGTCAGGATCGATGTAATCTAATGGATCAATATTGTTTTGTTCGAAATAATCGACTAAGAATTCAAAGATATCAATCGGCATATAAAGCACACTATAATCCCAGTCAGCAGCAACCATAAAGACGTCTAAATCCAAGTTTGATACATGCGTAAATGGAATGACGTTGCTTCCTTCCACAATAAAATAAGCAATTAAGCTGCGTGCATCTTCAGTGAGATAATCGAAACGTTCGAAAGGATCCTCCATGAAGGCATCCTCAATCAATTCAATTAATTCATCACTATTGCATTTTGAGAAACCTTTGATTTTAAAGTTGCGGCAGATTTGTTTGAGTTCTTTTACTGTGAAGTCGCATAATCTGAAAGGCAAGTGATAAAGTCCGTATTCTTGTCTTGCTTCATGAAGCTCCTGCATTTCTAGAATTGCATCTTCTTCATCGTCATCTAACTGCGGTAAAGGCTTGTATTGACTATTAAGTACATATTGGTTGTAATTATTGATGAAATCAATATCTACAAACCAGCCTTCATCATCTAATGGAAAGATAAAATTGGTCGCTGATAATAATGGCATGTATCTGGCATCTTTCTCAGAGATTACAGGTACTTCTATTTGATTGGAAAGAATGAAATCCAGTACTTGTTTTTCTTTTTTATTACTGTATTTCGCATAATCAGCGAAAATTTCTGCTTCAGTCATTTGCATAGAATCTTCTTTTTTGTAGTTCGGATTTTTAATTTGTATTGCGTAAAGGAGTCGGTCGTAATTATCATATTTATCAGAGAAGTCGTACATATATCTGTCACCTCATGCGTTAATTAATCTTATTTATCTATTTTATACTAAAATCAAGATGATAACTAATAATTCTATCATTCAATTTTACCATAGTGATGTTCAGCTTTTAATGTTGATATGATGCTTTTTAAAGTACTTGCTGAGGATGAAATAGATATCTTGCGGGACACTGATCATGTGCTTCTTTTTATTGTAATTGACCATAAAAGCATCATCGATGGCAGAAGGTACCGGGCCTTTTAGACTGACCGCATTATGTTCATGAACAAAGAACAGCGAAAGCAATGCGACGGCTTCATCATCTTCTAATAAGATATCCAGCATTTCATCAGGCTCTTCGTAGAACGTTTTAGATATCATTAAGGCAATTTCATTTTTTCTGGTGTTCGCAAAACCATGAATATGATATTTTCTGCAAATATTCTTAAGTTCAGGCAAACTATATTTTCTTGTCATAATTTGGGCGATTGTTAAATATTCTTGAAGCATGTCTCTATCCTTTCTTCAATGTTACATCTAGACGAATGTGCGGATGATTCATATAGGATTGTACCGCAGGTTATGGTACATTAATGAATAAGAATTATAAAATGAAGGAGAACTTCAATGGATGTTACAACATTTGTCTATGTATTGATTATAGTCATCAGTTTTCTGGTAACGAACGCGATTTCAAACCGATTTATCAAAAACCGTTCCAATACTGGACTGTATCTTTTAAAACGCGTCGGTATTTTCATGGCTGTCTATCTTGTATTATTTACAATCTATTTTATCTTATTCCAGCCTAAATTCTAAAGTAATCTGCGGGGTGCTAAGTTAATCTTAGTACCTTTTTTAATACGACTGCATCTATGTAAAAGCATAAGCCAAGGCTGCCCTCGGCTTATGACTCATTTCCTAAGTGTTTCGTATATCTCTTTTTTATACAGGACGTACTGTGACTTCATTAACATTGACATGACCTGGTTGTGTTAAGGCATATACAACAGCATTTGCGATGTCTTTAGGTTCTAACATTTTACGGTTGCCCCAATCTGTATCGCTTGTCATTGCAGTGTCTACCATACCTGGTGAAATGCTTGTAGAACGGATACCGGTTTTAGCCAGTTCTTTTTCTAAGCCCTGTGTAATAGCGTGAACAGCTGCTTTTGTGGCACTGTAGAGTGCACTTGTCTTACTGACTTCAAATCCCGAAATTGAAGCAATATTGACAATGTGTCCGCTGGATTGTTTTTGGAAGTGGGGCATGACTGCGTTGATTGCGTATAGTGTACCTTTAAAGTTCACATCAATCATGTCATCCCAAGCTTCTACTTGTCCGTCTGTGATTTGCGATGATTTCATTTGTCCTGCACTGTTGACTAAGATGTCTACTTTGCCGAATTCTTCTACAGCTTGTGCAACGGCACGATCGATCTCTTCGCGTTTTGTGACATCTGCACTGATGATTTCAAAGTTCTTCGCACCTGCTTTTCTTAATTCAGTAGAAACCGCATCTAATTTGTTTTCATCACGTGCAACAAGTACGACCGTTGCGCCTTCATTTGATAGTTTAAGTGCGATGCCTTTCCCGATACCGCTGCTCGCACCCGTAACTACAGCGACTTTCTTGTTTAATTCTGTCATGAGTAAATCCGCCTTTCTCTCTCTTATTTAACTACACTTTAACATATTCCCTTAATTGTTCTGTGTATAAGCATTGTGTACACATAAGAAAGACTAAATAATCCGAACATTTGAAAACTTTCAAACCCTGTTTTGATTAGGTTAGAGATATGTTAGATTAAATACGGTGTTGGAATTTATTACATTTCTAGTGTAGAAAATGCGATTAAAAGCATCCTTTCATAAATATTTCTTCAAAAATGTAAACGTTTTCTAAAAGCATAATGAAACTAGATAGATTTTGGTATACAATGAAATTATGTTTAAATTATGTGCAATTTCAGCAGAGTGGGCTGCTGAGAATTGAAGTAAATAGAGTTAAGGCATATCAATAGAGAGAGGGGAACAAAAATGCTATTGCTTACGATTCTTCAATTCATACTCAACATTTTCATCGCTATCGTTGTCGTGGGATTGTTGATTTCTGGATTGGTTTTGTTAATCAGAGATAAGCGCCAGCAACAACACAGTGTCCTAAGAAACTACCCTGTGCTTGCACGTGTGCGCTATTTCTTCGAAAAGATCGGACCTGAGCTGCGTCAATATTTATTCTCAGAGGATACGAAAGGCAAGCCGTTTTCACGCAGACAATATACGGATATTGTTAAAGCGGGTAAATACAAATCGCGTATGGCAAGTTTTGGGACATTAATGGATTATGAAGATGGGTTCTTCATTCAAAATACAATGTTTCCGAAACAAGCAACTGAAATGCGTATCGATCAATCGAACTTGATTTCTACTTTCTTGTATAAAGTAGATAATGAACGCTTATTCGACCGTGAAGAACATCGCGAATCGGATGAAGTTGATCCTTATTACCTTTCAGATGAGGATGCGGTGGTATTAGGCGAAGGCCTCAAACATCCTTATGTGGTAAAACGTTTAGTCGGTCAATCTGGTATGAGTTATGGTGCACTCGGTAAGAATGCGATTACTGCACTTTCAATGGGATTAGGACGTGCAGGGACTTGGATGAATACCGGAGAGGGCGGTTTGTCTGACCACCATCTTAAAGGCGGCGGAGATTTAATTTATCAAATCGGACCAGGTCTATTCGGTGTACGTACCGCTGACGGAGATTTTGACATAGACAAATTCAAACAAAAAGCGGGCATGGACCAAGTGAAAGCCTTTGAAGTGAAGTTGGCACAAGGGGCTAAAACACGCGGCGGTCACATGGAAGGTGCTAAAGTAACAGAAGAAATCGCAGAAATAAGAAGTGTAGAAGTCGGTAAAACAATCAATTCACCAAACCGTTTTGAATTCATTCATAATTATGATGACTTGTTAGATTGGATTATGCAGCTGCAAGAAGCAGGACAAAAACCTGTAGGATTCAAAATTGTAGTCAGCCGTGTATCAGAAATTGAAGGCTTGGTTAAAACAATGAAAGAACGTAATCAATTCCCAAGTTTCATTACAATTGACGGCGGTGAAGGCGGTACGGGTGCCACTTATCAAGAGCTTCAAGATAGTGTCGGCTTGCCGCTGTTTACAGCACTGCCGATTGTGACAGGTATGCTTGAGAAATACGGCATCCGCGATAAGATGAAAATCTTCGCATCAGGCAAATTGGTGACACCAGATAAAATCGCAATTGCACTCGGTCTAGGAGCAGACTTAGTCAATGTAGCGCGCGGTATGATGATCAGTGTCGGCTGTATCATGAGTCAGCAATGCCACTTGAATACATGCCCAGTCGGTGTTGCGACAACCAACCCTAAATTAGAGCGCGGTTTATTTGTAGACGAGAAGAACTACCGTGTCACAAACTATGTGACAAGCTTACATGAAGGGTTATTTAACTTAGCAGCGGCAGTCGGTGTCAATAGTCCGACTGAAATTACGCAAGATCATTTAATACTTAAAAACAAGAGCGGCGACCTTCAATCGATATATGATTATAAACTTAAACTGATTGAAGCTTCATAAAGATAATCTATAACTGAAGCGTTATGTCTATTAAGCGACATTTTCCATGAGATGTAAGTGGAAAATGTCGCTTTTTGTATGGGACAATATTCCATGGCAAACGAAATAATCCAATGTACTATCCGCCAGTCGACTGATTTTACTAGATTTAACACTTAATTAAACTGGAATCAATCTTTTTAAGGCACAGTTGTGGTATGATAAATTGCATTATTTAAAAATGGGAATGAAAAGACGGTTTTACATAGAGGAGATGAAATATGTCACATAAAACAAAACTAGTGATGATTATAACAATGCTGATGGGCGGATTTTTCGGTTTGTTGAACGAAACTTTGCTTGCGACAGCATTGCCGAGTATTATGAGAGATTTCAATATTGAATTTACACAAGTACAGTGGTTAACGACTGCTTTCTTACTTACAAATGGTGTAGTTATACCGTTATCAGCGATGGTTATCCAGCGCTTTACAACACGCCAAGTCTTCACGACGGCGATTTTAATCTTTTTAATCGGAACAATAGCAGCTGGATTCAGTCCAAACTTTACAGTGCTGTTAATTGCACGTATTGTACAAGCACTTGGCTCAGGTATGATGATGCCATTAATGATGACAACAATCTTGGATATTTTTGAACCGCATGAACGCGGAAAATATATGGGGATTTTCGGTTTAGTGATTGGTTTAGCACCTGCAATCGGACCGACATTGTCAGGTTACTTAGTAGAATACTTTAATTGGCGTTCATTGTTCCATGTTGTAGCGCCGATAGCGGTGCTTACTTTCTTGGCCAGTTTAAAATTTGTGATTAACGTAGGAACCACAAAGAAAGTACCGATTGATGTATTATCGATGATACTTTCTGTCTTAGGTTTCGGCGGTTTATTATACGGTACTAGTTCAATTTCAAGAGACGGCTTTGATGATCCGATCGTCTTAACAACGATCATCGGCGGTTTGATTTTGGTGGTCATCTTTATCATCAGACAAACACGTTTAACGACACCGCTGCTTGATTTCAGAGTCTTTAAAGAAGGCCAGTTTGCGGTAGGTATATTGATAATGGCCTTTGTGATGATTGCGATGATTGGTTCAGAAACAGTATTACCGATTTTCGTACAAAATATTATGGGCAAGCCGGCACTTGAATCCGGACTTATTTTATTGCCGGGTGCGATTGTAATGGGAATTATGTCTGTCTTGTCTGGCTTTCTATTTCAGAAATTCGGTGCCAAAATACTTGCGATTATCGGTTTATCGATAGTTGTTATTACAACATTGTACTTCGTCTTTATGGATGGCGATACATCTTCAGGTATGCTGGCAACGGTTTACGCTATTCGTATGGTTGGTATTGCTTTAGGTTTAATGCCTTTAATGACGCATATTATGAATCAGTTGCCGATGCATTTGAATGCGCATGCTTCTTCAATGACGAATACCGTACAACAAATTGCGGCATCTATCGGTACAGCCGCATTATTCACGATCATGAGCCATTATGCTGAAGCATTCAAACCTGATATGGCAGATTATCAAGGTATGGGCAAGAAGGCTGTGATGCAAGCTGTGCAGCACGATGCGTTATTGAATGGTTATCATGCAGCCTTCTGGTTTACAGTAATTATTGCGGTGATTAGTTTAATCAGTGTGTTCTTGTTAAAAGGCAAGAAAGCCGCAGATGCCGCATCACCGCTTACTTCAGAAGAACAACATATGCAATAAACGAAAATATTGAAATAATGCTTTATTACAAGTCTTGGATGTGTACTTACAATGTATCCAAGACTTTTTTGTTTGTTATTGAAATGAAATTGCTTTAATTGTTTTATCAGAATATTTTCGCAACTCCATACAACAGGTAATGTTTCATGATAGAATAGTTCAAAAGAGAGACAAAGGGGATGTAGTTTTATGACAGTACAAGATTATCAAAATGCGACACCAAAAGAGATTCGCGACGCCATTGCGAAAGGGGAAATCACAGGGCATACGAGCGGTATGGCTAAGGGGTACATTCAAGCGAATGTGGTTATTCTGCCTGAAAAGTATGCATATGATTTCTTGAAGTTTTGTTTTAAGAATCCTAAGACATGTCCATTATTAGACGTGTCAGAAGTCGGGGAGAAACATTTTACGAAGTATGGAAGAGAAGCGGATATCACACAAGACGTGTCATTATATCGCGTGTATCGAGATGGAGAGTTAGTTGAAACACCGACAGATATCGGACATGTCTTTACAGAAGATATGGTCAGCTTCTTAATCGGATGCAGTTTTACGTTTGAACATGCGCTGCTTGAAGCGGGTATTCCTATCCGCCACATTGAAGAAGGACACAATGTGCCGATGTATATTACAAACATTCCAGCAGAACCAAGCGGCCGCTTTGACGGTAATATTACTGTAAGCATGCGCCCTATGACAATGGCAGAAGCAATTAAAGCGACAGAAATTACAACACACTTTAAGAACGTACATGGTACACCGATTCATATCGGAGATCCGAAAGCAATCGGCGTGACGGATTTGGAAAACCCTGATTTCGGCGAACCGGTTCAGTTTAAACCAGGTGAAGTGCCTGTATTTTGGGGATGCGGTGTTACTCCGCAATCTGTCGCATTAGATGCCAAACCAGAACTCATCATCACACATGCGCCTGGTCATATGTTTATCACAGATGTTAAAGATAGCGAATTGAGTGATTAAGGGTAAAAAAATAGATGTTGCTTAGTGGTTCATACAATCATTTAACTAACGGGATATGGTATAATATTTAAAAATATTGGAGGAGGCAACGCCATGATCAAACGTATTGCACTTAATAAACAAGTGTTTAATGCGTATATTCAAGAAGCAAATGTGCCTCTCTCCGCTATTAAAGAGAAGGTTGAAAAGATAGATGACATCATGAGCGGAGAGATTGACCCAACATTTAATCAGCTTATCAAAATAGCGAAAATTATAAATGTACCCGTTGGTGCATTATTGTTGAATGAGAAAATGACTGAGCCGAAAGAAAGATTGGACTTTAGAGTGATTCAATCGAAAATGGAAGAAAATAAAAGCGAAGAGCTTAAAGCAACAATACAAGAAATGCGAATGAAACAAGCGTTTTTAAAAGAAGAAATAGAATATGAACTTCCGTGTATCCATCTTTTTAAAGCACAAACAGATGTACTTCAAGTTGCACATGAAATTCGTAAAATTTTAGATGTTCCAAAAGATTATATGGGACAAGCAAAGCCTGATGCATTTAACTATTTCAGGGAAAAAATCAATCGAATCGGAGTTTTTGTTTTCTTAAATGGAAAAGTAAAAGACAACACACACCGTCCGCTCAATATTAAAGAATTTAGAGGCTTTGTATTAAGCGATAAACAGGCACCGATCATCTTTATTAATCAAACAGACACTAAAAACGGACGTTTGTTCACATTGATTCATGAACTGGTTCATTTGTTTGTAGGTAATGAAGGTATTTTCAATAGCGATGCATTGGAAGAAAGTACGCAATCATTCGAAGCATATATTAATAAAATCACAGCTGAACTGCTTGTACCTTTAGCCGTATTTGAGAAGATCAAGACAAATGATATTCATATTCTAGAAACAATATTTCCAGTAAGTCAATATGTCTTATATAGAAGATTATTAGATACAAATAGAATAAGCCGCACCGCTTATCAAGTTGCTGTAAAGGAACTCGAAGAGGCATATACAAAAGCACAAAAGAATAAAAAGCTTAGTTCTGAATCCGGCGGAAACTTTAATAACAACCTGAAGTACAGAATGGACAGTGTCTTCTTCAGATATGTCGACAATGCTTTAAAACAAAATAAAATTTCTTATACTGATGCTTTTCAGTTAGTAGGTGTTGGTTATAAGGGATATAAATTTTTGGCAAAATAAATATGAATACTTAGTGAAGTCTTAGTTGAAAAACTAAGGCTTTTTTCTTTTTGATATCACAAAATCAGCAACGGATAAAATTGTTATTGTTCCACTTTTAATTTATATTACCTATTTTGTATCTATATACATTTTATGACAATTTGCGAGTTTATTACATAATAAAATCGATTGTAACAGCAATGAAAGCGCTTAACCTCTAGGATAGTTAAATTATATAAATATTCTGATTATGTTTAAAATTTAAAGTTTGTTAAAAAAATAACAAAATCAATTTGACTTTATAATATTTTAGAGGTACATTCTATGTGAATAAATTCACAAGTAGAGATGATCATGGAAATTGGTATTATCAAGGAACTAAAACCAGGTGAAGGACGTGTCGCGTGTACACCCGAAAACGTTAAAAAAACTTGTGTTAGAAGGACACCGTGTTGTGGTTGAATATAATGCTGGTACAGGCTCTGGATTTGATGATGAACAGTATAAAAGAGCAGGTGCGTTTTTAGTGGATCATGAAGAAGCTTGGCAAGCAGATTTAATTGTGAAAGTAAAAGAACCGGATGAGAAAGAATTCCGTTATTTTAAAGAAGGACAAGTGATTTGGGGTTTCCAACACTTAGCATCATCTAAAGCAACGGTAGAGGCAATGAAAGAAGCAGGTGTCACAGCAATCGGCGGCGAAACTATTGTTAAAGATGGACAAGCTCCATTACTTGCGCCTATGAGTGCGATTGCCGGCAGACGCTCAATGTTGATGGGTGCGTATTATTTAGAAAAACAACATGAAGGAGAAGGTATTTTAATCTCAGGTATCGATGCCATTGATGGTATTCCAGCGGGTAAAGTGGTTATCTTCGGCGGAGGTTCAGCTGCAGTAAACGCTGCGACAATCGCATTGGGCTTACAAACAAATGTATCGATTATTGAGTTGAAAGATGAACGTATTGCATGGCTGAAAGACCACTTTAAAGGTGAAAAAGCCGAAGTGATTAAATCGACAAAAGAAAATCTAGCTGAAGAAATTAAAACAGCTGATGTCTTTATTTCAACTATTCTAATCCCTGGTTCTAAACCTCCGAAACTTGTTACTAAAGACATGATTCAATCTATGAAAAAAGGATCAGTGCTTATTGATATTGCGATTGACCAAGGCGGAACAATTGAAGGCATTAAACCGACAACAATTGATAATCCGGTGTATGTAGAAGATGGAAAAGTATTTTATGCAGTACCTAACCAACCAGGTGCAGTTCCAAGAACTTCTACAATGGCACTTGCTTTAGGCAATATTGAGTACTTATTAGAAATCAGTAAAAAAGGTATAGCACAAGCGATCAAAGATAATCCAGTTCTAGCATCTGGCGTCAATATATACAGAGGTCATATTACTAACGAAGGTTTAGCACAATCTCACGATATGAAATACGAAGCACTTAGCGATGTTATTGATTGACTAAATAAAGAAATGGAGTGTTAAGCATGACAGTTAACAGTGCAATTATGCAAACAGAAAAATATTGCAACATTCACGATATCAAAGAAGCCAAAATGAAAATACGAGATTATGTACGTAAAACGCCTTTAATACAATCTATGTTTCTAAGCAATAATGTGACACATGGCAATGTCTATTTAAAATTAGAAAACATGCAATTTACAGGTTCCTTTAAATACAGAGGAGCACTTAATAAAATCTTGCATCTCACAGATGAACAAAAAGATAAAGGAATTATAACTGCTTCAGCTGTCAACCATGCACAAGGATTAGCTTTAACAGGTAAATTACTAGACATCAAAACAACAGTGATTATGCCTGAAGAAGAACCTATTGCGAAACAAGAAGCAACCCGCGGTTATGGTGCAGAAGTAATTTTAAAAGGTGAAACGTTTAATGACTCTCGTTTGTATATGGAAGAACTTGCAGAAGAAACAGGAAAAACGATTGTTCATCCTTATGATGATAATGAGGTAATGGCTGGTCAAGGTACCATTGGTCTCGAAATTCTGGATTCAATTTGGAATGTAGATACAGTGATTGTTCCTGTCGGCGGCGGACTTATTTCTGGAGTAGCGACCGCTTTGAAATCATTTAATCCGTCTATTCATATTATCGGAGTACAATCAGAAAATGTACATGGTATGGCTGAATCAGTAAAAGAAGGACATATCGTATCGCAATTTACTAATCATACGATTGCAGATGGCACAGAAGTCGCAATACCTGGAGATAAAACATATGAAGTAGCAGATAAGCTGGTAGATGAATTTATCTTAGTCAGTGAAGATGAAATTTCAGATGCAATGCGTCATTTAATGCAACGTGCAAAAATTATCACAGAAGGTGCAGGCGCATTACCTACAGCAGCACTTATCAGCGGTAAGATTGATCCGAAATGGTTAAAAGACAAAAATATAGTAGCACTTGTTTCAGGCGGAAACGTAGACTTAACACGTGTTTCACATATCATCGATACTTTGCTTAAACCAGCAGATACAAGTGAAGGTGTAGTCGGCTAACTTAATATAAGCAGAACGGAGGTACCCCAATGAATAGTGACAAAGCCTTAAAGAAAAACATAGGTTTTTTTGCTGCCCTTTCACTGGTGATGGGGTCTGTGATTGGTGCAGGTGTCTTCTTTAAAGTATCGAGTGTAACAGAAGTGACAGGTTCTACAAGTATGGCGATGCTTGTTTGGTTCTTAGGCGGACTTATTACAATCTGTGCAGGGCTGACAGGTGCTGAGCTTGCTGCCGCAATTCCAGAGACGGGCGGTCTAACAAAATACATCGAATATACTTATGGTGATTTTTGGGGCTTCTTATCTGGATGGGCCCAAGGCTTTATATATTTTCCAGCTAACGTAGCAGCGTTAGCCATCGTATTTGGTACACAAGTGATTAACTTATTTCATCTTAACGCATTTTATTTGATTCCTATTTCAGTTTTGAGTGCATTATCGATTTTGCTCATTAACTTGTTAGGTTCAAAGGCAGGCGGCTTGCTTCAAACAGTGACATTGGTGATTAAATTAATCCCGATTGCATTGATTGTAGTGTTTGGCTTCTTTCAAAGCAGTGAAGTTTCCTTTTCATTGTTCCCAGTAGTAAATGGAACATCATCAGGATGGTTTGAAGCCATAGGAAGCGGTTTGCTAGCAACAATGTTCGCATATGACGGATGGATTCATGTTGGTAATATTGCCGGGGAAATGAAGCATCCTAAGAAAGATCTGCCTGGCGCAATCGCATTAGGCATCGGCTTGATTATGGTAGTTTATCTGCTTATCAATGCTACGTTCTTAATGACATTGCCTATTGATCATATTATCGGTAATTTAAACGCCGCAAGCGATGCATCTTCTATATTATTTGGTGCTAATGGCGGTAAATTAATCACAATCGGCATTTTAATCTCCGTATATGGAACAATGAACGGTTATACAATGACAGGAATGAGAATTCCTTATGCTATGGCACAACTGAATCAACTTCCTTTTAAACGTGCATTCTTAAGTCTGACACCATCAGATACACCTTGGTTAGGCGGTGTCATCCAACTGATCGTGGCTGTAGTCATGATGTTATTAGGCGCATTCGATACAATTACAAACATGTTGATATTTGTGATTTGGACATTTTATTGTATGGCGTTTCTCGCAGTTATTTTGCTTAGAAAGCGAAAACCTGATTTGCAACGTCCTTACAAAGTACCGTTATATCCGGTTATCCCAATTATCGCATTAGCTGCAGGTGTATTCGTATTAATTAATACGTTGATGACTCAACCTGTATTAGCAATGATTGGTATAGGGGTAACATTGATAGGTATTCCTATTTATTACTATAAAAAGGCTAAAGTATAAAGTTCTAGGCATCTGAGGCTTTGAGTGATTGAAGCTTCGGATGCTTTTTCTTATATCTTGATAAACTCTCAATGTAAATCCATACAAATACTTTATAAGATATTTATAAAAAGTGTGAATAAAGTGTAAAAATGTTTTGCTTAAAAGGTGCGGGGAATTGTAGGAGTAAGACATGATTTTTGAGGAGGTTTTTTGAAGTGAGCGAACACAAAAACAAAAAGCAAGAGCAGTTGGATCAATTCAGAAAAAACCATCAAGATGAAGCAATGACGACGAATAATGGTACAAAAGTCAGTGAAGATGAATTAACATTAACCGCTGGTGAAAGAGGACCGAGTCTACTTGAGGACTTCCATTTCCGTGAAAAGATTATGCATTTCGACCATGAGCGTATTCCAGAACGTGTTGTACATGCGCGAGGCTTTGGTGCACATGGTGAATTCGAATTATATGAAGATTTATCTAAGTATACTTCTGCGGATTTCCTAACGAATACAGATAAAGTAACACCTGTATTTGTGCGTATTTCTACTGTACAAGGTTCAAAAGGTTCACCGGATACTGTACGAGACGTACGCGGTTTTGCGACGAAATTCTATACAGATGAAGGTATCTTTGACTTAGTAGGGAACGATATTCCGGTATTCTTCGTTCAAGATGCGATTAAATTCCCTGACTTAATTCACGCAGTAAAACCTGAGCCAGATACTGAAACACCGCAAGGCGGGTCAGCACATGATACATTTTGGGACTTTTTCGCAGAAAACCCTGAAACATCACATACTGCAGTATGGGCAATGAGTGACCGCGGTATTCCTAAGAATATCAGACAAATTGAAGGATTCGGTGTACATACATTCCGATTAGTCAACGCAGAAGGGGAATCTTTCTTTGTTAAATTCCATTGGCGCCCAACACACGGCTTAGAATCATTAGTATGGGATGAAGCACAAATCTTGCAAGGTAAAGATATCGACTTCCATCGCAAAGACTTGCATGAATCTATTCAAAAAGGCGACTATCCTGCATGGGAATTAGGCTTGCAGATTATTAGAGAAGACCAAGAGTTCGACTTTGATTTCGACATCTTAGACCCTACTAAGATTTGGCCGGAAGATGAAATTCCAGTTAAAGTTGTAGGTAAAATGACATTGAACCGCAACGTAGATAATGTGTTTGATGAAATAGAACAAGTCGCATTTCATCCAGGTCATGTAGTACCAGGTATCGACTTCTCAAATGACCCGTTATTACAAGGCAGACTATTCTCTTATACAGATACACAAATTTCTCGACTTGGCGGACCGAACTTCAACCAGATTCCAATCAACCGTCCTGTAAATAAAGTACGTAATAATCAACGTGATGCGATGCATCAAATGAATATTCATGAAGGTCAGACTTCTTATCATAAGAACAAATTAGAAGGCAATTGTCCGTTTACAAGTTCTAAATCTGAAGGCGGTTATGAACATTATCCAGAAAAAGTAGAAGGACATAAAATCAGACGCCGCAGCGACAGTTTCAAAGACTATTATTCACAACCAAGATTATATCTGAACAGTTTAACGCAAGCGGAATATGATCATACTGTAGACGGCTTCTCATTTGAAATCGGTAAATGTAAAAGCATGGACGTACGTCAGCGTGCAGTGAATCAATTGAATAAAATTGACAGAGAATTAGCTGAACGTGTTGCGGCGAATGTCGGTGTTGAAGTACCAGAAGAAAATGAAGAAGTAAAAACAGATAAGCAAGACAGTCAATTAACAATGGAAAAATATGATATTCCATTACCTGGCCACTCTGTCGCTATCTTAATCAATGGCGATGTGGATCCAGAAACATTAAAATCTTATGCGAAAAGTGCAGCGGATAATCAATTGAACTATGCATTTGTCGGCAAGCAGCAAAAATCATTATCAGAAGATATTTCTGTGAATGAGACTTATGATACTGCACATGCGACATTATTCGACAGTCTGGTTATATTATCAGATGGTTCAGAGCTTGAACCAGAAGCAGAAGAATTTGCGGCACTTTCTTATAAGCATAAGAAACCGATTCTCTTTAATGAAGCAGCTTCAAAAGTATTGCAAGATAAAAAAGTGAAATTAGATGCGCCTGGTGTTATCGTTTCAGATAATCCAGAAGATATCTTAAAAGCATTCAAACAATATCGCTATTGGGATAGAGCGTAAGTTAATCATTTGGTCCTCGGTGTAACAGCCGAGGGCTTTTTTATGTTTAAGCAGAAAATATCATGTGTTATAAATTGTTAATTGAAACAATATAAAGCATTAGACTTTCACTAAATTTTCATTTTTGACGATTGTGTTACACTGCACAGCGGTGAAGAATCATGATAAACTAGAGTATGTTATTTTTTTCACAAGAAAGAGAAATTAAGTGAGGCGTTAACATGTTCTTGTTTATTTTAGAAATTATCATTATGATTGCCGCGATATTACTCGGGCTGCGTGCAGCAGGTGCATTAGGCTGCGGTATCTTTGCGATTGTGGCGCAATTGATCATGATTTTTATATTTGGATTACCACCGGGTTCTGCGCCGGTAACTGCAGTCTTGATTATATTATCTATCGGTATTGCCGGCGGTACATTGCAAGCAACGGGCGGTATTGATTATTTAGTTCATTTGGCATCAAAAATTATTGAACGTTTTCCTAAGTCGATTATCTTTATCGCACCGATGATTGTGTTTCTCTTTGTATTCGGAATCGGAACAGCGAATATTGCTTTATCGCTTGAACCGATTATTGCGAAAACCGCAAAGCGTGCAGGTATTCAGCCAAAGCGTCCTTTAACAGCCTCAGTACTGACTGCGAATTTGGCTTTATTATGCAGTCCTGCAGCTTCAGCGACTGCCTATATTATCTCCGTTGTCGCAGTGTCCGGTATTACCATGGGCAAATACTTATCCATCGTCTTGCCGACAGCACTGATCAGTATGTTAGCGCTGAGTGTTTATTGTACAGTCGTCGGCAGACGCAAACCGCATCCGAGTCAATTTGCGGAACAGCTTTTAGAAGAGATAGAAGATACAGAACCGCGCCCTGAATTTACAAAAAGAGTGAAAATCGGTGTAGCAGCTTTCTTAACAGGAGTTGCGTGTATTTTATTCTTTGGTATCTTTTCAGATTTTGTCCCTTCGTTCAAAGTGAATGGAGAGACGGTTAAATTAGAAACAACAGAGATAGTACAATTGTTTATGTATGCGAGTGCCGCAATCAACTTAGTGCTGATTAAATTGAATACAAGAGACATTTTAAACGCACACATTACGCAATCAGCGATTGGCGCACTCTTTGCGGTCCTCGGCCCCGGCTGGTTAGGTGCGACAATTTTCAGTGCACCGAGCAACCAAAAGATTATGACCCAGGAAATAGGGGGCATTATTGAACAAGTCCCATGGCTGGTCATTATTTTAGTCTCCATGGTGACGATGATAGTGATATCGCAATCTGCGACAGCTTCGATTATGCTGCCGATATTGATGAGTATCGGTGTGCCTCCGATGTACTTTATTGCGATGGTTCAAACATTAAACGTAAACTTCGTGATTCCGGCACAGCCTACATTACTCTTTGCGGTAGATCTAGACGAAACGAAACAAACACGACCGACCAGCTTTATTCTTCCGGGCTTCTTTGTTATTACAGTTTCGATTATAGTCGGTTTCACATTGAAAGCTCTTTTGGGTTACTAACAGATAATTGCATGAAAAGCATATAAACATAAATATAAGCGCGCAATCACTTTTAAAGGTTGCGCGCTTTTGGTTTGCTTATTGTCCTAACATCTTTTTCATTTGTTTCACGGCCATTTTAGTTTGTTCTGCTTTCGGCATAGATTGCATCATGGCCATTTGTTTTTGCTGGCTGCTGGAATCTTTTTGTTTCGCTTGCAGCTGTTTTAATTGTTCTGGCGATGCTGCAACCCATTCATCTTTAGGCAAGGTAATGATTGTAGTTTCTTTAATCAATGCTTTGCGGTCATCGCCGAAGCTCATCAATGCTTGATAGAAATCATTTTCGAATACCCAAGCTGTTGTTTTGGTTTTGACTTCAGGCTGTTTGACGTCTTTAAGTTGATACGTCGCTGATTTTTTCACAGTTTCCACTTGCTTCTCTTTGCTGAAGTCAGGTTTGAAATGAGCTTGTGCTTTCTTTTGATCTTTGTGATCGCGATAAATCAAAACATAATTGTTTGTATCTTTGCCGAGTTCTTTCGCAATCATTAGATTAGCAGGGTTTTGTTTATCACCTGCAGAGTAAACATTATGGTGTACTTTAGTTGTTGTGACTTGTTTCATGCCGAAGTGATGATGCAGGTTCATACCGATTAAGATACCTTGAATCAGTAACAAGGCCATTAACAGACTGCCTATCGCAATACGAACAGTTTTCGGCTTGATAAACATCCAAGCGAGGAAGACAGCAAGTGTAAGTATTATTAAGATAATCATTTTGTTTCCTCGCTTTCTTTAGAAAGATTGTTGCCTAAGAATGGTACCAGCGCAAGACCAAGAATTGCGAAGACTAAACCAATCGCAAAGGCAGTATTGAAACCGTCAATCATCGCATGTTGGAATTGACGCATGAATTCAAACGGGTCGGTATCTTTTAAAGATGCTTTCGGCTCGTTGTTGTTA
The DNA here is from genome assembly GCF_025561445.1 of Staphylococcus sp. IVB6181. NCBI lineage: Bacteria > Bacillati > Bacillota > Bacilli > Caryophanales > Staphylococcaceae > Staphylococcus > Staphylococcus sp. IVB6181. The sequence goes on from NZ_CP095096.1 coordinate 332,579, forward strand.
ATGATGTTTTGTGTCACAGATGTTAATAATGCAACACCGATAGAAGATGCCATTTGACGTGCAGTGTTATTAACTGCTGTACCGTGTGTTCCGACTTCTGTAGGAATCGAATCCATCGCAAAAGCAGTGAGCGGCATCATAATCAATGCAATTGAGAATATGCGGATAGCATATAACACTGTAATAAGTGTTGTCGATGTTTCGCCAGATAAAAAGGCGAAAGGAATTGTAGATACACTAAGGATAAAGAAACCTACAAATGCTAAACGTTTCACACCGACTTTATTGTATAAAGCACCTGAAATCGGTGAAGTGATACCCATTAAGAGTGCACCAGGCAATAAAGTCAAACCTGCGACAAGCGGTGAGAAACCATGGATATTCTGCAAGTATGTCGGCAGCATCATTTCTACACCAAACATAGCCATTGTGATTAATACAATGCCCAATGTGGCGAAGGTGAAGTTTCTGTTTTTAAACACGCGCAAGTCTAAGAATGGATCTTTCATTTTCAATTGACGCACTACAAAGAAGGTCAAGATGAACAGACTTGCGATAATCGGCAAGATGACCCACCAAAAGCTGCCCCATCCTTCTGAAGCCACGTTTGAAAAGCCCCAAAGGAACAGGCCGAAGCCGAATACCGATAAGATAAATGATGGAATATCTAATTTTAGTTTTCTGTTAGGAATAATATCTTTCATTAAGAAGATACAAAGCACTAGTGCAATGACCATCACAGCGATCGGAACGATAAAGATATTTCTCCATGAATTGCTTAAAGTCAGACCTAAAATAATATGGTCCTTATCTAAAATCCAACCGGCAAAAGTTGGGCCGATGGCGGGTGCTAAACCAATCGCAAGACCTGTGAGTCCCATTGCGACACCACGCTTTTTCGGCGGATACATATTAATAATCAGCATTTGCATCAGCGGCATCATCATGCCGACAGAGACAGCTGAAATAATACGGCCGACTAAGAATACGAACCAATAGTGATGACTGCTGGGTGCTAAAGCGGTAATTGCTAAGCCGATTAATAAAATACTATATGCTAGGATATGCAGTAATTTTGTAGGGAATCGTGTTGCGAAGAACGCAGATAATGGAATCATGACACCATTTGCGAGCAAGAACCATGTTGTGGCTTGTTGTGCTGTTGCGAAATCTATATCAAAGTCGTGCATAAGTGTCGGTAACGCTGTGCCGAGCGATGTCTGCATTAACACACCTGAGAATGTGGCCAGCAGCATAGTCACCATAATCAACGTCGGGTTATAAGGTTTGCCATGTATATCGACAGGGCGAGTTGAGTGGTTTGAGGTCATATTTTCCTCCTGATTAATTATTATTCAAAAATTGACGTTTTCCAATATAACACCTCACCTTGAAGATAAAAAGTACACATTGTTACAAAGTGTCCAAAATAGGACAGTCTATTTGATTTTGTGTTATATTGAATGCAAATGGAGGGGTGTGCATGCCTTACGCTAGAAAAACGAATCAAACCAAACGAAAGATTAAAGAGGCGTTGATTCAATTAATGAAACAAACACATTTCGATTTGATTGCGATTCATCAGATTGCGGAAGCGGCAGAGATCACACGCAGTACATTTTATCGGTATTATGATGATAAATATGAACTGCTGGAGGAAATTGAGGATGAAGTTATCCAAAGGCTGAATGAACTGCGCAAACAATTCAAATCGAAAAGCGACGGTACTGAGTTTTATGAAAAAGTATTAATCAAAGAAATGTTTGATGCACTGTATCCTTATGCGGATACAATACATCTTTTATTAAGTTTCAATACCCATGCCAGCTTTGAAATGAAGTTGAAGAATGATATGAAACAGCGCTTTGATATCATTCGTCAAAATACAAAGCTGACTAAAGTCGAAAGAGACTTGCTGAAAGAATATATTTTCAACATGTTTATTACGACTTTCAAATATTGGGCAGGACATAAAGAGGAAGTGACTTCTGAAGAAGTTGCTGACATCATTATTAAAGTACAATGGAACGGCTTTAAAAATATTTTAGAAGACAGTCAAAAACAACAGCGTTAAATCTGATCACTTCCATAGATTAATTACCGCGTAACTGCGTAGTGGGCGCCAAGCTTCAGCGTAAGCAAGGCGTTTTTTCTTGTCTTTACGTTCAATCTCCGGATAAATGTCTCGCATACGGTTGATGACACCGATATCTGTTTCTAAGAAAGCATCAGGATAACCTAAAGCACGCATCGCAATGGCATGCATAGACCAAGGACCAATACCTTTAATGGCAGATAATTGTTTCATGATATGTTCTGCTTTCATGATGGCATCGTAATTAAGTGCACCGCTTTGCCAAATCGGCAGAGGTGCTAAAGCAATTTCACCGGATTGAACAGCTTTTGCGACTGCCTCGATAGTTGCGGCACGGCGACCGGTTATACCTAAAGGACCAAGTACATCACCAATGCCCGTACCGCCTTCTAAAAGGTTTTGTCTGCCGGCTTCAATGATAATTGAAGCATTTGGAAAGAGGTATTGCAGATGAGGGTGACCGTAATTAAAAGGTGTCCCAAGATGTTTAACCAAACGTCCTGCTAAAGTGGTTGCGGCACTGACAGTAATTTGCTGGCCTAAAATGGTACGCACACTTACTTCAAAGCCGTCCATACCGCCAGGTAAACGCAAGTGCGGATCAATCCATGGTTCTTTGAGTTCTGTTTTAATAACTTCTGGATTGAAATCTAAATCAAACAGATGACGCAGGCGTATAAGAATATTACACAATTCGGGATAACAGCTGGCACTCATTTCGACTTTTAATTGGTTATGTTCGAAATCGTGTGTAACTGAACCCCATCCTTTAAGCGAAACATGATATTCAGACTGCGGAATAAGCAGTGTACGCGCATAAGAAGATGCATCCGCAAATTCTACACCTGGTATTGCACGGCGTTCTAAAAATGCAAGCAAAGTTTCCCATAAATACGGTGGATGATAGAGCAGATGTATTGTAAAGGTATGTTGATACCAGCTTTCATGGGCAGGGATAGTGATATAAGGATTCTCTAATATTTTAAGTATATCTATTATGAAGTTTGTTTTGAGATGCATCATCGAAACCTCCTTAGAACCATACTATGTGATACTGCATGGTCTAAGCAAAGGTTTTGAAATCATGTCGCAAAAGTTTTAGTGTAAATAATGTTGGTGATGGATATTATCAATTTGCATGTACGTCAACCAACTCATAACGAAGGAGAAGTACCCAAGTTCGGCTGAAGGGACTGGTCTCGAAAACCAGCAGGAGTCGAAAGGCTCGCAAGGGTTCAAATCCCTTCTTCTCCGCTGTATAACCGCTAGTCCAAGGTTGGATTGGCGGTTTTTGTGTACTGTGAATAAAGAGAAAAATAAAAAAGTTCCAGAAACTGCGTATGCAGCTTCTAGAGCTCAGTAAAAATATTATTTATTATCTGTATTTTTTTGTTTTCTTCTGAAAGCAAGGAGACCAAACAATGTAATTATTGAACCAAATAATGTTGTGTTTGTATGGTTATTATCTGAACCTGTTTCAGGTAAAGCTTTTGCTTCAATATGTTTAGAATTTGATTTACCTGTTGTTTTAGGTTTTGATTTTTCACCTTTCACTACTTGTGATTTTGTAATCTCATCAGCTTTATGCAAGATATTAGCTGAATGTTTTTTAGGTTCTACTCTGTCTTTTGTAACAGTTTGAACTTCAGGAGCCACTTCAACAACAGGAACTTCATGTTTAACAGGAGGTTCAGGCTCTGTAGTAACAGAAGTATCAGGTTTCGGCTCAGGCACCACATTGACAACAGGAACTTCATGCTTAACAGGAGGTTCAGGCTCTGTAGTAACAGAAGTATCAGGTTTCGGCTCAGGTACCACATTGACTACAGGAACTTCATGTTTAACAGGAGGTTCAGGTTCTGTAGTAACAGAAGTATCAGGTTTCGGCTCAGGCACCACATCGACTACAGGAACTTCATGTTTAACAGGAGGTTCAGGTTCTGTTGTATCACAAGTATCAGGTTGAGGTTCCGGAGTTACAGGAATTACATTAGGTGTGTATTTAGCAGTAACTGGTGTACCGTTTTTATCCACACGTTTCACTTCAACACCTGTACCGTCGCCTTTGAATTGAGGTTCCGGAGTGAAAGTTACTAGACCGTTTTCATCGATAGTATAAGTACCTTCGTCAGGAATTGTAATATTTGAAACTTCTTCACCTGTTTTTGGATCAACCAATTTAGGAACAACAGTATTGTCGATAGGGACTGCAGGGTCTCCACCTTCAAATGTCGGAGTACCTGTTTGAGTTTGACCTTGAACACCTGTTGAATCAACCGGCGTACCAGTTGGTGTAACCGGAGTCACCGTAGGTGTATAAGTTGTTTGAACCGGTGTACCGTTAGTATCTACACGTTCAACAGAAACCGGAGTGGCTTCACCTGTAAACTGAGGTACTGGTTGGAATGTCACAGTGCCATCAGGGTTAGCAGTATAAGTACCTTGATCCGGAACAGTGACAGAGCTTACTTTTTCATGAGTAGTCGGATCAACTAATTTCGGTGGAACACTTTCATTGATTGGCACACTAGTATCGCCGCCGTTAAAAGTAGGTGTACCTGTTTGCGGTTGCCCTTGAACACCAGAAGTCACAGCAGGTTCGGCCGTAGGCGCTACAGCAGTAACCGTAGGTGTATAAGTAGTTTGAGCCGGCGTACCGTTAGTATCAACACGAACAACAGAAATAGGAGTTGCTGTACCAACAAAACCAGGATCTGGAGTAAAAGTAACCGTACCATTATCATTAGCGGTATAAGTGCCTTGACCTGGAACAGTGACAGAGTTTACTTTTTCATGAGTAGTCGGATCAACTAATTTCGGTGGAACACTTTCATTGATTGGCACACTAGTATCGCCGCCGTTAAAAGTAGGTGTACCTGTTTGCGGTTGCCCTTGAACACCAGAAGTCACAGCAGGTTCGGCCGTAGGCGCTACAGCAGTAACCGTAGGTGTATAAGTAGTTTGAGCCGGCGTACCGTTAGTATCAACACGAACAACAGAAATAGGAGTTGCTGTACCAACAAAACCAGGATCTGGAGTAAAAGTAACCGTACCATTATCATTAGCGGTATAAGTGCCTTGACCTGGAACAGTGACAGAGTTTACTTTTTCATGAGTAGTCGGATCAACTAATTTCGGTGGAACACTTTCATTGATTGGCACACTAGTATCGCCACCGTTAAAAGTAGGTGTACCTGTTTGCGGTTGCCCTTGAACACCAGAAGTCACAGTAGGTTCTGCTGAAGGTGTAACTCTAGTAACAGTTGGAATATATACGCTGTCCATTGTATTAGTTCCATTAATACCTTTGTTTATATTTTCTAAATTATTCGCAACTGTATTACTATCCCAGCCTGAAGTATTGCCGTTTAAATCTGTGCCTCTAAGAACAATACCTTTAGCAGTTCCAACAAATGAAGGTTCTGGAGTAAATGAGACTGTGCCGTCTGGTGCAACATCATATTTTCCTTCACCTGGTACTGTTAATGTAGATACAAGATTACCTGATGAATCTACTATTTTTACAGGTTGATTAGTATCAATAGCATTTTCTTTTGGCCAGTCACGCTCAACTTTTCCGTAAGCTGTGAAATCAACTTTTGCAGATTGTGTTTGGCCTTGCATGCCTGTAGTTTCTTCTTTTTCACCTCTCGGAGGGTGTATAACTTTAATTTCAAAGTCTTCAACTTCACCAGAATAGGCTACACCCACTGGTTTTAAAATTGAATCTTTTGCAAGTGATGTTCTTACACGAACTCCTAAATAATCCAAATCTGTATTTGTGATTTGCGGACTATTTTTAAATACTAATTTAATAGTTGAGCCGTTTGCCCCAGTTCTAGGAACTGTAACAACTTCAGAAGCTTCTCCTTCATCAAAGACACCATTGTTATTAAAATCAACCCATCCACGTACAAAAGATGTGTCGTTATTGCCTGTATTAGCAATGACATCAAGCGTATGTGTTTGATTAGATGCAAGGTAATTGAAATAATTATTATTTTGACCAGTAAGTTCTTGTTCTCCTTCATCTGGTCCTGATGAAGAAACAGGTGTGTTAATATCATCTGTTTTCCATGGTTCTTTCACTTTATTAGGTGTGTCAATGTCAACATCTGCTTTAACAGTACCTAAATAAGGTTGACTGACAGTGCCGTTTTCTGTGATTGCATGAACTGCTTCACCATATGATGAAGGTGCATCACCTTTATCTAATACAACAAAACCCATTTGAACTGTTTGAATACCTGCTGTATTAACGAAGAAAGATACTTCTGTAGCATCAGTAGTTAATACAATAGGTACACTGTTTTGATCTTGTCTTGTTTGGTTAGGTCCAAATACTTGAGTGCCAAGACCGCCAAAGTTAGGATCTGGTGTAGCATAGTATTGTCCTTTTCCATAACCACCTTTATCAACCGCATTAATAAATTCTTGATTGTCCTTAGAAAGCGGAATGTAGTTATGTGTATTATAAATGTTTCGTACATTAGCAAATAACTGCCATCCTGTACCATTAGTAGTATAGATAAGCGATTCAGTGCCCTTAGCTTCTTCGCCATCTGACATGATGATATTTGCAGGTACTTCAACTCCATCTAATGTAACTTTAACGTCAAAAGTTGCCCCAACATTACCGTAGTTTTTATTAGAACTAAAGTTTGTTAGGTGCGAACCAGTATCAACACCTGCGCGTTTCAAATGAGACCAATAAGCGTCTTGTGGAAATAAAACAATATGCGCAGGTTCACTTGGAACATATTCACTATCTTTTCTAGTGATATTTATTGCATGTGGGTCATAACCACTTTCTGGATCACTTTCTGCTCTACGAGCATAGATAGGTGTTGCTTGGAAAGGCTGCAACGATTTGACAGTAGCAGTTACTACTAAACCAGGCATGATTTCTTTTTGAAATTGGGTCCCAACTTTCAAAGCGATTTGACCTTCAGGTGTCGTCTCAGCATTTTTAATTGAAGATTTATCTGAGAAATCCAACCATGTAATTTGATGGTTTATATTTTTAATTTGATCCTGTGACAGCACTGGTAATTCAGATGAATTTTGAACACCGGTTTGCGTTACTGGATTTGGACCAATCATGTCGTCAGTAGCATTTAAACTTGAGCCAGGTACACCATCTTGAACGCTTCTTGTAGTATATTGGTGACCTTCACCTTGATCTGTATTTGCTGTGCTTGAAGTTTTAGATTCTGATGGTGCAGGTTGTACAGTAGTTTTCTCTGACGTTTGCTCTACTGAAGTTGAATTATCAGTTGTTTGAACTTTTGATGGTGCTGCATGAGTATCGGTTTGTCCTGTAGTTTGATTATCAGTTTGAGCAGTAACAGGTTGGCTTTCAGTATTTTTAGGTTGCTCAGCTGCTTTTGTTTGTACAGCATTACTTTCTGGTTGAGCAGTTGCAGTGTCAGAAGGTGGTGATTCTACATTTGCTTTAGTTGTGTTTGTATTAGAAGTATCACTTTCGGTGCTTGCACTTGCATCGTTTGAAATGCCTAAAAATAATAAACTGCTGACTAAAATTGATGCTGTTCCTACAGTAAATTTTCTTATCGAATACTTGTTGAGAATATTCGGAAGAAAATCTAAAGGTTTATTATTTTTCTTCATAATTTTTTTCCCCCTAAAATTATTTGGCGCAAATTGAATTTGCATGAATGTTTAAAGCTGATTTTAAGAGCATCAATTCTTTAGGCAGCTTTAAGTATTAGCGCGATTTTAATAATTCAAAATAACTGAACAGATAGGGAGAGCAATAGAGAGTTCAATGCACATAACGAATTTTATGTGGATAGTGTAACTCCGAATATCGACTTCAATTGACAGTGATTTGTTTTATTACTAGATGTGCTTTTCTAGGTGTCTATCTTATCTGATTTAAAACGTGCTTTATGCTCAAAGCGAGGTGAATAATCAGAAACAATATTATTACTCAAGTAACGCCCATCCAATTACGTTTATCAACTTTGAATAGTGTGACATTACCGAACAATAATAGATATCTACAAAATAATAGTATCACACAATATTAATTAAGTCTTTAATTCTACATTAAACAATAAAAAATATATATCATAAAATAACTTCAGGTAATACAGCTCTTGATATAAGTGTTGTGAGAACTATAAAATGGGTAGAAAATGAAAAATTTTGTACTAAAACGTGCAAAATTTTGTTATAATAATTCAGTATGTATTATACAAAAAATGATACACAACAATTTGGCGTTATGAAGTACAAAACTTATTACTAAACGGAGGACATCATGAGAAAACGAAACAAACGTTTAGACTTCTTGCCGAATATTCATAACAAATATTCGATTAGAAAATTTACAGTAGGAACGGCATCTATTTTATTAGGGACCACATTAATTTTTGGGGCTAGCCGTGATGCAGAAGCAGCTGAAGAGAACGGTTCTCAGCAAGCAACAGAACCAGCAGAAAATTCAGCAAATCAAACTGCAGCACCTGCCGAACAAAATACGAAAGCTGTAACTGCAGAAGCTAAACCAGAACAGTCTAGCACAGAAAAAAACCAGAAGTTTCACAACCTAGAACAACAGTTGAAACAAGCCAAAAGACTAGTACGACACAAGCTGTAGCAGAACAAAAAGAAGTTGCTGTAAAAATAGAGCAGCCTCAACAAAATACTGCAGCACATGCAAACACAGAAACTACGCATGCTGCAGAAAAGAAAACAACTACAGAAACAAATGACAATTTAGTAAGTTCTAAAACTAGAACAATTCCAAGTGAAGAATCTGAAAATGTAAGTACAAGATCGATAAAAGCAGAGTCTATAGATTTTACAATGATGAATGATGGGCAAAAAGCACCTGTAGAATTTGTAGAACAATATTTGCATACATCGGACAAACAAGGATTAGTACGTCAATTATTGGCAGACAACTATGGTCCAAATGATGTAGACGGTATCATGAGTAAAATTAACGTAGACTATAATACAGTTTCTGCGGAAGATTTATTCCAAGATATTTTACGAGCTGGTATTGAGTATGCAAATGAACAAACTTCTAAATATACTGTTTATGCAGTAAGAGCAGCAGGGACAGAAACAAGTACGGCTACCACTAATAATGTTACTTATCCCTACGTAGATAATACATCAAATGTAACTATTCCAAAGACTGGGACTGCTGCGGAAGTAGTAGGTGCGCTAAAAGCAAGTGTGCAGATTCCTGATAGTGGCAGAACTATTGTTGGAAATGGAACAACCTATGCTGGTCAGAAACCAGCCCGCTATGAAGTTACAGCAACGCCAGACAAACAACACAGAGTGATTAAGATCCGTGTAAAATACACTGTTACTGGTGGGACAGGGACTCATGTTGTTGATTTTGGAGGGCTGACTTTAGGTAATGGTTTTGCAAAACAAGCGGAAATTCCATATGTTTTTACTCAATTTGGAACTACAAATAGACATGGATCGGGAACTCCATTATCTGATCGTTTGATTCTTGGCGCAGCTAAACCAGGATATCCTGAGGGTTATGCAATGCGTTCTAGACCAACTATTACTGAGGCCATGATTCAAAATGGTGGCTATGGTTTGCTTGAATTTTCTTTGCCAGTTAAAAATTGGAATGGCGATTTGAGTATATCTGCTTTTCCAATGATGTTCTCGCAAAATATGCCATATGCAGACACACCGGATCCATTCTCAACTGATAACTATTTCTATAAAAATATGGAAGTTGTATTAGATAAGAATCCAGATGCTAATATAAGACACAAAACCGCAACAATTACAGAGCCCATCCCATTTATAACGGATTATGTAACAACGGATGCATTAAATGTGGGACAACAACGTGTTCAATCAGAAGGTGTACTTGGTGAAAAAACATATCAGCAATCAGATGTTTTGTATAAGGGACATTTGATTAGTCGCGCCACTGATGTAGGCTCAATCACACGTCAACCAGTAAATAAAGTTATTGAATTAGGTGTGCGTCAACCGGCTAATACACCGAGCTTGTTGTTACCGCCAGTTGTAGATCCTAAATTATCAGGAGCTCAAATAGTAACTGGTCAAGCAGTACCTAATGCACATATTACGTTATCAGTAGGTCCAACAACATATAATACACAATCAGATGGTAGAGGAAACTTTACTCAAAATTTAAACACCCCATTAAGAGAAGCAGATATTGTATCAGCAACTGTTACTAAAAATGGTACAACAAGTTTACCTGGAAAAATGATTGTACCTCGAGATGGACATACTCCTAACATAAGTACCACACAAGTTCGAACTACTCAAAATGGTAAACAGGGTACATTATTAACAATTTTAAATGCAGAAACGAACCAACCAATCAGCAGTGTGTTTATTCCTGATGGAGCGACTGGTCCAAGAGGTGATCGAGGTCAAGCAGGGTCAAATGGTCGAGACGCAACACCTTTAACAGTAACGAGAGAAGAAAAGGATGCACACGGTAATACAGTTGTTCATTTCAGCGATGGTCATACAGCAACAATCTCTAAGGGGGATACAGGCGCACGCGGTGCCCAAGGTTCTAAAGGAGATAAGGGCGACCGAGGCTTAACAGGTGCAACGGGAGCGAATGGACGAGATGCTGCACCTTTAACAGTATCAAGAGAAGAAAAAGATGCGCATGGTAATACAGTCGTACACTTCAGCGATGGTTCACATGTGACGATTTCTAAAGGTGATGTTGGTGCAAGAGGTGCCCAAGGAGCAGCGGGCCGAAACGGCACATCGGTAACAATAACAAATACGAGAACAATGCCGAACGGCAATGTTGAAGTGACATTCTCAGACGGACACAAAATAGAAGTGCCGAAAGGCGCCAAAGGAGATAAGGGAGATAAAGGCGATCGAGGCTTAACAGGTGCAACGGGAGCAAATGGTCGAGACGCAGCACCTTTAACAGTAACGAGAGAAGAAAAGGATGCCCATGGCAATACAGTTGTTCACTTCAGCGATGGTCATACAGCGACAATCTCTAAAGGAGATACGGGAGCTCGAGGTGCACAAGGTGCCAAAGGTGACACTGGCTTAACAGGAGCCCAAGGTCCAAAAGGAGATAAGGGCGATAAAGGTGATCGAGGTTTGACCGGAGCAAATGGCCGAGATGCAGCGCCGTTGACAGTAACGAGAGAAGGAAAAGATGCACATGGCAATACAGTTGTTCACTTCAGCGATGGTACAAAAGTAGTTGTACCTAAAGGCCAAGATGGAACTAATGGTACAAATGGCACATCTGTCACAATTACAGATACTGCAGTTCAACCAGATGGATCTACTAAAGTCACATTCAGCGACGGTCATGAAATCTCTATTCCAAAAGGTGAAAAAGGAGATAAAGGTGACGCTGGTGCAGCCGGTCAAGACGGCACATCAGTAACTGTTGAAAGTACAACAGTACAACCTGACGGTTCTACGAAAGTAGTCTTCAGTGATGGTAAATCAGTTGTAATTCCTAAAGGCCAAGCTGGCGCAGATGGCACAAATGGTAAATCAATTACAGTTGAATCTTCAGCTCCAGATGAAAATGGCAACACTGTTGTTAGATTCAGCGATGGTTCATCTGTCGTTATTCCAAAAGGTGCTAAAGGTGACACAGGTGCAGCAGGAGCACGAGGCGAAAACGGTACAAACGGTCAATCGATTACGATTACTGGTACAACTCAAACTCCAGAAGGAACTGAAGTCACATTCAGCGATGGTACTAAAGTTGTTATCCCTAAAGCACAAGATGGTGTGAATGGTAAAGATGGCAAATCGATTACTGTTCAAACTTCAGAAACAACACCAGAAGGCAATACAAAAGTAACCTTCTCAGATGGATCTGTTATTACGATTCAAAAAGGTGCTAAAGGTGATACAGGTGAAGCCGGGGCTCAAGGTGCAGCTGGTACAAATGGTATTGATGGTAAATCAATCACAGTATCAAGTACTAAACAAACACCAGAAGGTAATACTGAAGTTACATTCAGCGACGGTTCAAAAGTAGTCATTCCTAAAGGCCAAGACGGCACAAACGGTACGAATGGCACAAATGGAACATCTGTCACAATTACAAGCACGCAAGTTCAACCAGATGGTTCAACAAAAGTAGTCTTCAGTGACGGTCATGAAGTTTCTATTCCTAAAGGTGAAAAAGGAGATAAAGGCGACACTGGTGCAGCTGGACATGATGGAACATCAGTAACAGTAACAGGCACAGAGGTTCAACCAGACGGATCTACTAAAGTGACATTCAGTGATGACACAACAATTACTATTCCAAAAGGAGACAAAGGTGATGCAGGTGAAGCTGGAGATAAAGGTGCAGATGGTAAATCTATCAGTATCTCTAGCACAAAAGCTGTTCCAGAAGGAACTGAAGTCACATTCAGCGACGGCACAAAAGTAGTCGTACCTAAAGGTCAAGATGGCGTTAACGGTCAATCGATTACTGTTCAAACTTCAGAAACAACACCAGAAGGCAATACAAAAGTAACCTTCTCTGATGGTTCAGTAGTTACAATTCAAAAAGGTGCTAAAGGTGATACGGGTGAAACAGGTGCCCAAGGTGCAGCTGGTACAAACGGCATTGATGGTAAATCAATTACAGTATCAAGTACTAAACAAACACCAGAAGGCAACACTGAAGTCACATTCAGCGACGGTTCAAAAGTAGTGATTCCTAAAGGCCAAGACGGCACAAATGGTACGAATGGCACAAACGGAACATCTGTCACAATTACAAGTACTCAAGTTCAACCAGATGGTTCAACAAAAGTAGTCTTCAGTGACGGTCATGAAGTTTCTATTCCTAAAGGTGAAAAAGGAGATAAAGGCGACGCTGGTGCAGCTGGTCAAAACGGTACTTCAGTAACTGTATCAAGTACAGAAGTACAACCAGACGGATCGACTAAAGTGACATTCAGCGATGGACGAGAAATTTCTATTCCAAAAGGTCAAAATGGCGCAGACGGAAAAGCAATTACGGTTAAATCAACATCAACTGATCCAGATGGAAATAAAGTTGTGACATTCAGTGATGACACAACAATTACTATTCCAAAAGGAGATAAAGGAGATACAGGTGCAGCCGGCACAAATGGTGTTGACGGTAAATCAATCACTGTTCAAAGCACAGAAACAACACCAGAAGGTAACACGAAAGTTACATTCTCAGATGGTACAACAGTAACTGTTGAAAAAGGTGCTAAAGGTGATGCTGGGGATACTGGCGCAACAGGTGCGAACGGTAAATCAATTACTGTCACATCAACAGCTCCGGATGCGGAAGGCAATACAGTTGTCAACTTCAGTGATGGTACTTCAATCACAGTACCAAAAGGTGCTAAAGGTGATACGGGTGAAACAGGTGCCCAAGGTGCAGCCGGTACAAATGGTGCAGATGGAAAATCAATCACTATTACTGGTACAACTCAAACACCAGAAGGCAATACTGAAGTTACATTCAGTGACGGCTCTAAAGTAGTTATTCCTAAAGCAAAAGACGGTGTGAATGGTACATCAGTTACTATTACAAGCTCAGAAGTACAACCAGACGGCTCAACTAAACTTGTCTTCAGTGATGGTCATGAAGTCACTATTCCAAAAGGCCAAAAAGGCGATAAAGGTCAAGATGGCACTTCAATCACTATTACAAATACAGAAGTACAACCAGATGGTTCTACTAAAGTAACGTTCAGCGATGGAAGAGAAATCACTATTCCAAAAGGTCAAAATGGCGCAGACGGCAAAGCAATTACTGTTAAATCTACAGCTCCAGATGCGGACGGTAATACAGTTGTGACATTCAGCGATGACACAACAATTACAATCCCTAAAGGTGCAAAAGGTGATCGTGGTGAAACAGGTGCTCAAGGTGCAGCTGGCACAAACGGTACGGATGGTAAATCAATTACTGTTCAAAGCACTGAAACAACACCAGAAGGTAATACAAAAGTTACATTCTCAGACGGTACAACAGTAACTGTTGAAAAAGGTGCCAAAGGCGATACAGGTGAAGCTGGCGCAACAGGTGCAAACGGTCAATCAATCACTGTTACATCAACAGCTCCGGATGCGGAAGGCAATACAGTAGTCAACTTCAGTGATGGTACTTCAATCACAGTTCCAAAAGGAGCTAAAGGAGACAAAGGAGATACAGGCGCAGCCGGCACAAATGGTAAAGATGGAAAATCAATCACTATTACCGGCACAACGCAAACACCAGAAGGCAACACAGAAGTGACATTTAGTGACGGTACAAAAGTAGTTGTTCCTAAAGGAAACAAAGGAGATAAAGGTGAAGACGGTACATCTGTCACAATCACAAACTCTGAAGTACAACCAGACGGCTCAACTAAAGTTACATTCAGCGATGGTCGAGAAATCACTATCCCTAAAGGTGAAAAAGGCGATAAAGGCGATACTGGTGCAGCAGGTCAAAACGGAACTTCAGTAACAGTAACAAATACAGAAGTTCAACCTGACGGTTCAACGAAAGTAGTCTTCAGTGACGGTAAATCTCTAGTTATCCCTAAAGGTCAAAATGGTGAGGATGGTCAATCTATTACAGTAAGATCAACAGCACCAGATGCGGATGGTAATACAGTTGTGACATTCTCTGATGGCTCAACAATCACTATCCCTAAAGGCGTTAAAGGAGACAAAGGAGATACAGGTGCAGCCGGCACAAATGGTGTGGATGGAAAATCAGTCACTATTACTGGTACAACGCAAACACCAGACGGTAACACAGAAGTAACGTTCAGCGATGGCACAAAAGTAGTCGTTCCTAAAGGAAACAAAGGTGATAAAGGTGAAGACGGTACGTCTGTCACAATCACAAACTCTGAAGTACAACCAGATGGCTCAACTAAAGTGACGTTCAGTGATGGCAGAGAAATCACTATCCCTAAAGGTGAAAAAGGCGATAAAGGTGACGCAGGTGAAAACGGAACTTCAGTAACAGTATCAAGTACAGAAGTTCAACCTGACGGTTCAACAAAAGTAGTCTTCAGCGATGGCAAATCTCTTGTTATTCCAAAAGGTGAAAAAGGTGATGATGGCCAATCAATCACAGTAAGATCAACAGCACCAGACGCTGATGGCAATACAGTTGTAACATTCTCAGATGGTTCACATGCTGTGATTCCTAAAGGAGATAGAGGTGCAGATGGTACTTCAGTAACTATTACAGGAACTGAAACATTACCTAGCGGTGATATCAAAGTTACATTCAGTGATGGTCATGAAATTATCGTTCCAAAAGGTGCGAAAGGCGATGCTGGTCAATCTGTTACAGTCGTAAGACATTCTAAAACTCCTGAAGGCAACACAGTTGTTGATTTCAGTGACGGCAGCAGCATTACTATTCCAAAAGGCGACAAAGGCGATAAAGGTGAAGACGGTACATCTGTAACAGTCAAAGATTCACATCCTGATGCGGATGGCAACACAGTTGTAGAATTCAGCGATGGCAATACTATCACAGTCTTAAAAGGCAAAGATGGCAAAGACGGTAAAGATGGCAAATCAATTACTGTAGTCGGACAAAAAGTTGATCCAAACGGAAACACAATCGTTGTCTTCAGTGACGGTCGTGAAATCACAATTCCAAAAGGCAAAGATGGTGCATCAGTATCTGTAAAAGATTACCACTTTGACCATGATGGCAATACAATTGTTGAGTTCAGCGACGGTAATACAATTACAGTCTTAAGAGGTAACGACGGTCTTGACGGTCGTGATGGCCGCGACGGCAGAGATGGACGTGATGGCAGAAACGCAGTACCGACTCCACCTGCATATATCGTTAATAACTACATTGATGCATATAACACAAATGTAATCATCTTCAGTGATGGTCAACGTGTTGAAATTCCATGCAATGCTTATGGATATCCTGTTGCAATTGTAGGATATAACCATGATGCAATTGGTAATGTGGTATTACAATGTGCAGATAATACAAGAATTATCGTACCTTGTACAAAACCAGTCACACCAAAAGTGTCAATTCCAATGATTCCATTGGTACCAGCACAACCAAGTGTTCCTGTACAACCACAAGTACCTGTAACACCACAAGTACCAGTAACACCGCAAGTACCTGTAACACCACAAATACCGGTGGCACCGCAAGTACCAGTGGCACCGCAAGTATCAGTGGCACCGCAAGTACCGGTGACACCGACAACAAACAGAAATAAAAATGTACCAACAGGTACTGTTGAAACTACTCCAGTACAACCAAAATCTGTTGGACATACACATTACGTGAATGTGGGTCAAAAAGATACGAATAAATTTGCTGGTAAACACCTTGAACATAAAGTGGTTTATCACAATGTAGAACAACCTAAAGCAGCACCAGTACAACAACCAGAAAAATCAGCGCAATCATTACCTGATACAGGTTCTGACGAAACAGCACCATTATTATATGGTTCATTGCTTGCTGGTTTAGGTGCAGCATCAGTACTTGGATCAAAACGTCGTAAAGATGAAGAATAATACTATGATTTGAGTATAAAAGGAATCAGGCTTCGGCCTGGTTCTTTTTTAATAGTGAATGAAAACGCTTTCTTATTTTAGGATTTTTGAATTGAATAAATTTAAGTAACTTTCTGAAAAATAATGTTGACTTTTTCACTCAGTGTTTGTAAGATATGGAATATAAATGAATTGAATATAACTCTTATCCAGAGAGGCGGAGGGACAGGCCCTGTGAAGCCTCGGCAACAGAATTAATGATGATCATTAATAACTGTGCCAATTCCTGCAGTGAGATACTGTGAAGATGAGACGAGCCGATATATTATATCCCGAGGACTTGTTTCATTAGTCCTCGGGATTTTCTTCTTTTGGAATTATCACAAATTAAGAAAAATTCATTCATTTCAAATTATTAGAGGGGGATTTACCTATGATTGAGTTCAAGGATGTCAATAAAACATTCCGTAAACGCTCAACAAAAATTCAAGCTTTAAAAGATGTCAGTTTCACTGTAGAACGACAAGAAATTTTTGGGGTTATCGGGTACAGTGGTGCAGGTAAAAGTACTTTAATCCGACTAGTGAATAAGCTTGAAGATGCAACATCAGGAGACATTATTGTAGATGGTCATAACATTAATCAATATAACAAAAAAGAATTGCGCAAAGTTAAAAAGAATATAGGAATGATTTTCCAGCATTTCAACTTGCTTAATTCTAAAACAGTATTCAATAACGTAGCAATGCCGCTCATCCTTGAAGGCAAGAAGAAGCAATACATACAAGCAAAAGTCGAAGAAATGCTTGATTTCGTAGGGTTAGCTGATAAAGGGTCACAGTATCCTAATGAGCTTTCAGGCGGTCAAAAGCAAAGAGTTGCGATTGCACGTTGCATTAGTGACGGATCCTAAAATCTTGTTATGTGATGAAGCAACAAGTGCGTTAGACCCTGCAACAACGGATTCGATTCTGCATTTGTTAAAACGCGTCAATCAAACATTTGATGTCACAATTTTGTTAATTACACACGAAATGAGTGTGATTCAACAGATTTGCGATAAAGTTGCGGTAATGGAACAAGGCAGTGTTATAGAACTCGGCAGTGTCTTAGATGTTTTCAGCCATCCTAAGACAAAGACAGCTAAGAGCTTCGTCTCAACCGTTATCAGTACAGATATCAGCGATAAAATGATTCATCAATTACCAACTGATGATAATAATTATTTAGATGTCAAAGTGTACTTAGAAGGTTCGCAGCTTGGTCTCTCAGTGATTCAGACATTAATTAAAGATTTCAAGCTGGATGTGAATGTTATCTATGCATCGATGTCAGACATTCAAGATACTTCAGTGGGTTATCTGACATTACGAATTAAAGGTTCAGATGAAGAAAAGCAACGTGCCTTTGATTACTTGAAGCAAAATAATATTGAATTTGAGGAGGTAAAATAACATGCTCGGTTCAACTTTAGATTCTTCTCAATTACTTGAAGCTTTATATCAAACACTGCTAATGGTTTCTATTTCGTTAGTTATCGGTGCATTAATCGGTATTCCATTAGGTGTGTTACTAGTTGTCACAAAGAAAGACGGCATTTGGGAAAATAAAGTAATTTATCATGTTCTTAATCCGGTGATTAACGTACTGCGTTCTGTACCTTTCATCATCTTATTGATTGCGATTGTACCATTCACGAAATTAGTTGTAGGTACATCAATCGGAACAGCAGCTGCAATAGTACCGCTTACTGTTTATGTAGCGCCCTATATTGCAAGACTCGTTGAGAACTCATTGCTTGAAGTGAGTTCAGGTGTGATTGAAGCAGCGAATGCGATGGGAGCATCTCCTATTCAAATTATCCGCTACTTCTTATTACCAGAGGCATTAGGATCATTAATTTTAGCATTAACCACAGCAATTATCGGTTTAATCGGAGCTACTGCGATGGCAGGTGCTGTCGGAGGCGGCGGTATTGGTGACTTAGCTTTAGCTTATGGTTACCAGCGTTTCGATACAATCGTCATTGTGATTACAGTCATTATCTTAGTTATTATGGTTCAGCTGATTCAATCTCTAGGGAATGTATTAGCTAAGAAAATCAGAAGAAATTAATTTAAAAAGGGGCAATTCGTTCAATGAAGAAATTATTAGTACTAGCAATCGCATTTGTCGTTATTCTTGCGGCATGCGGGAAGAAAGATGATAACAAAACAGTTACAGTCGGTGTAGCATCTAACGAAACAAAAGTTTGGGATAAAGTCGCAGAATTAGCGGAAAAAGATGGTATTACAGTAAAAGTAAAACAATTCTCAGATTATAACGTACCGAACAAAGCGCTGAACGATGGGGATATCGATATGAACGCATTCCAACACTTTGCATTCTTAGATCAATATGAAAAAGCTAACAAAGGTACAAAGATTACGCCAATCCGTACAACAGTATTCGCACCATTAGGTATTTACTCTAAAAAAATCAAAGATATTAAAGAACTGAAAGACGGAGCTAAAGTGATTATTCCTAACGACGTATCTAACCAAGCACGTGCGTTAAAACTTTTAGAAAAAGCTGGCTATATCAAACTTTCTAAAGACTTCGGCTTAAAAGGCGGAATCAAAGATATCGTTGAAAATAAGAAAAAATTAGATATTAAAGCAGTAGATGCGCAACAAACAGCACGTGCATTAGACGATGTGGATATTTCAGTTATCAACAATGGTGTAGCAACTAAAGCTGGTTTAGATGCGAAAAAAGATCCAATCTACTTAGAAAGTGATGACGCGAAAGCTTCACAACCATACATCAACATTATCGCTGTTAACTCTAAAGACAAAGATAATAAAACATTGAAAAAAGTTGCGGAACTTTACCACTCTAAAGAAGCACGCAAAGCATTAAAAAAAGAAACAAAAGACGGTGAAATCATCGTTGACTTAAAACAAGATGAAATCAAAAAAATCAGTGATGATTTGAAAAAATAAATTAATCTAGTTTTCTTGAAAGCATACTTAATTTAGGTATGCTTTTTTTTTATCTGGTATCTTATTGATAAAGATATTTTAAAATCTAAAGATTAAAGTAATTAAGGGACAGTAAATGAAAAGGGATATGCAGTATAAACTAAGCCATAGCTAGTTTTAAAGGTCGTAATCTTTATTGAGTGCGACCTTTTTTTAATGTTATAGGGAAATCCCTGATTTTGTATTTAATTTTAATTAATTTTTGAAAAGTATTCAATTCTGAACAACTTTGTTATATGATAGTTAGGTTAATTCTCACAAGAGAACCCCTTTAACACACACTTCGCAAACGACCCTTTTTGTTTGCATTTCACTTTTAACTACACTTTTTATTCACTTTTATATCCATTTTTATGATTTATCTTGCGTTATTTTATCAACTTAATAGGAGCAGCAACTATGGACTGTACATACAATATTTTTACTTCAACTTTTTGTAATTTCGAATTAATGCATAACAGCCAGTACATTACAGTATATTTTGTGATAAGCGGCAGAGCAAAAATGATCATGGATGAAAGGAAAGCTGAGTATTCGGCAGGAGATATCTTTATCACTACGCCGGAAATGAGAGTCTCGCATATCCAAAGTATTAAAGGCAGTATTATTTGTCTGTCTATTAATAAAATCCACTTTAATAAATACTATTTAAGAATCTCGGGGAAAATCAAGAAAACACATGAAATCAAATGCGGCATGAAGAAAGCTATGCTGAACTATATTCGTTATGTGTATGAGGAAGATCTGCTGATGGCAGATATTAATGTCATTAAACTGATTAATTATATGCATATATATTATAGTGAATTTGATAGTTATATATTTAACTTCACGAGAAATGAAATAATAGTTAAAGCGATTACACATATTAATAATAACTATAAAGCACCTTTGGCATTGGGGGATGTTGCACAATGTTTATTTGTGAACAGCAGCTTTCTTTCGAGAAAGTTTAAAGCTGAAATGCGCATGGGTTTTAGTGAATATGTCAGACGCATCAAACTTTATCGTTTCGCAGAAGACTTGCTGGTCAGCGGTAATGAAAAAGAACTGTGGAAAACGTATCATTTTGCTAGTTACCGTACCTTTTTGAAGAACTTTAAATCGCAATTCAACATGACACCGACAGAGTTTATATTGCAATCAAAACAATGCAAAATCGAAGAAAAAACAGTAACTGAAAACATTTACAAACAAGCTTTAGAATATTTAAAAGAATAAATAAAACTAAATAATAATCATATTCTAGTTGGTTACACTTTTTTACTTTAGACATACACTATTTTTACTATTCATTTGATGTTCATCTTTTTTTGTCGAAAATACGTTAATATAAATTTTGTTCTCTTAACGAGCAACAGTTAAGGGATGAAAATAAAGTCATCATTTTCAGCATATAGACAAAGATACAACGGAGGAACCATCAATGAAACAACAATCAAAGAGAAGACTTGATTTTCTGCCGAATAAGCAAAACAAGTATTCAATCCGTAAATTTACGGTAGGCACCGCTTCTATCCTCGTAGGAGCAACATTCTTGTTTGGACTCAGCCATGAGGCGCAAGCAGCAGAAGAACAAACACCAAATGACGTTACAGTACAATCTCAATCTGTAAATACACATTCAAACAATGAATCAGCGTCTCAACCATCCCAAGAGACATCTGATACAGCAGCCGTTACACCGCCCGTAACAACAGAGGCCCCTGCTTCTGAAACAGCTGCACCAACAAATCCAAATGCAACACCAACTACATCACAAGAATCAACTTCACAACAAAAAGCTCCAACATCAGAAACGAATGAAGTTTCAACTCAAACAACAACCGCTTCACAAACAACACCAACATCATCAGAATCAACACCAGTTGTCGAACAGCAACCAACTTCAGAAACAATCGCGAAACCGCGTACAAGACGTGCTTTAGAAACTGCAGATACATTTGAAAGTATACCTGCACCTGTAAACAATGAAACATATAACGGGAAAATTATTGATTATAGTGGCGATTTAGTTAAGAAAGTAGAAAATCCAGGAAAAACCGTTGCTCCGGATTACATCAACTTTTCTCCTAAATTTACAAACTATGATAGTAAATCATACTCGTTCTTAACAAATGGAACAAACGTAACAAGCAAGAAGCTTACAAATACAAATGATGGAGCTATTCATGCTTATTTAGGTGATTACATTACTTTAAATAACACAAGCCCAGAAGCTTATGTATATATCAATAATGTGGGTATAGCAGATGGTCATAAAGTAGATGCATTAGTTCATGTTACAAGAGATCAAGCTTCAACAAACTTTCCGACTGATATTAGATATTTCTTCACTTCAGGACGTGATATGTTGTCTATGACTTCTCAAGACGGAGGAGGCACAACAGCAAATATTAAGTTCTTGCAAAACATTGAAGAAGCAAGACTTGATGAATTTTACAATACGATTCAAAATGGAACATCGATTTCTTCAGTGGTTGATGGTTTAAATGCATTGAATAGCGAAGCACATCCAGTCAGCGGGTTACTTAATATTTATGATTTAGATGATTATGATAGAAACAAAGCAGTTGATGTTAGAAAATCTGTAACATTCAATCGCAATGAAATTAATGAACTTTATGTAAGTAATCAACAACCATTTCCTGCTACAGCTAATTTAGAGTTGAAAGATGGGAAAATAATTATCTCTACTGGTGAACAGCCAAGAGGCGGAGTAGAAGAATATCCTAACCGAGTAACAGCCACATTCCAAGACAAGAGTGAACTGACATACAGTATGACAGGAAGAAATGCATCAGGGACTGCTTTTCATGTTAAAGGAATTTTGTTAGTTCCGATTCAACCTTATACAACACAAGTCGTTAATCCGGTTAACGGAACAGATGGAAAAGTTACAGTTACTCAGTATATCCCGACAAGAGAAGTGTCTCAACCTGCTACTTTACCATCAAAAGTAGAAATTTCAGCAGAGTTTCCACAAGGCATTAGTGCAACGGCACAGCCGAACACAAGTGATTTCGCAGCTTCGCAGAATGGTACGAATAAAGTGATCTTAACCAGCACTACACAAGCTTTATCTAAACCAAGTTTTTATGACCACACTTATGTGCTTCCAATTACTTTAAAACATGAATTAACAGTTAATGATATCAGTTCAAATTCAGAAAAGTGGTTGAAATTAAAAGAATATTACGATGGTGATGTTTTAAATGTTCCTGTGAAATGGTCATTTGATAATGGTGATAAACAGTGGGATAACCTTACAACAGACCATTCAACAGTACCGTTAAAACTTTCAGACGAATTAAAAAGGGAAATCGATAAACAAATTATGGCAGAAGCAACAGCTTCAGTTGAAGAAGCGAAGATTGCACATGCACAAGCTAAAGAAAAGGCACAAGCGATTGTTTCAGATCAATTAGTGAACAGCAATGAAGCAACAGAACTTCAAACAAGTATTCAATCAGCAACAGATAAAAAATCAATTGCACAAGAAAAAGTGAATCAGCTGCCAGAACGTTTAAAAATACAATTACAAGCAGAATTAGATCAACTTACTCCAATTGCAGTACCGGATATCAATGATAAAAATAATAACAATATCAGCGATGAACAAGATGAGCTGATTGCACAAGCGGAAGCATTGATTGCGGATGCATCCAAAGCGGAAGAAACAGCAAAATCAGCATTAAATCAATTAAATGCTGATAACGCGATTTCACCAGAAGACAATACTCAGCTTACTCAATTGCAAAATGACTTTACAGAGAAAAAACAAGCAGCAAAAGATAAAATCGCATCTATTCAACAGCCGCATCAAGGTCCATTAACTGAAAAGCTAAACAAACTCTTAGGTATTCATGTACCAGAGGTTAATGACAGAGATGGTAACGGAAAACCGGATGACTTAGATGCTCAAGAGCAGAAAAATACAGATTTGCTTAACGCAGCAGCTGATTTGGTAGCTAAAGCGGAAGAAGCAGACAAAACAGCTCAAACAAAACTTCAATCAGCGGTTGATAATAATTTAATCACACCAGAAGAAAGTACAGACTTAATTTCAGCAAAAGATAATGCAGCAGCGACAAAGGCAAAAGCAGAAGAAGCGGTACATGCGTTACCTCAAGATATGCAAAATTCATTATTAGACCGTTTGAATAAATTACATGGTATTGAAGTACCTAGCATCAACGATAAAAACAAAAATGATATTCCAGACACTCAAGATGAATTGATAGAAGCAGCAAAACTCTCAATTAAAGAAGTGCAAGATGCAGATGCAACAGCGAAATCAGAACTTGCGACAGCACAAGCAGATCAATTAATTAATCCAACAGAACATAGCAACTTAGACAGATTGCAAAATGGTTTTACTACTAAGAAACAATCAGCAACAGATAAAGTGAATGCAATTGATCCAAAATATCGCAAAGATTTACCAGAACAACTTCAAGCATTAACAGGTATAACAGTGCCAGAAGTGAATGATGCTAATAGCAACGGCAAACCTGATAGTGAAGAACAACAAGAACAACAAGATGTAGCATTGCAAGCAGCAACAGATTTAGTAGAGAAAGCAGAAGCAGCAGATAGAGCAGCGCAAGAACAACTTCTATCAGCAAATGACAATAACTTAATTACACCAGAAGAGCATACAAGTTTAACAGCAGCTAAAGATAGCGCATTAACAACAAAGACAGCAGCTGAAGCAGTTAAAGCATTACCTCAAAATGTACAAGAATCATTATTAGAGCGTCTGAACAAATTACATGGTATTGAAGTGCCTAGTATCAATGATAAGAATAGTAACGGTATTCCAGACGATCAAGATGCGTTAATTAATGAGGCGACGAAAGCTTATGAATATGCAAAAGCAGGAGAAGACATCGTAAAAACCGAACTTGCCAAAGCACAAGCAGACAGTGTGATTAATCCTGAAGAACACACAATGGTGGGTGCATTACAAGATGCATTCGGTCAAAAGAAAGCAGAGGCAGAATCAAAGGTTAATGCAATAGATGAAAAGTATCGTGGTGAATTGCCGGAAAAAGTTGCAGCATTAATAGGCGTAACAGTACCGGAAGTGAATGATGCTAATAGCAACGCCAAGCTTGATAGCCAAGAACAACAAGAGCAAAAAGCACAACAAGAAGCAGCATTGCAAGCAGCGACAGATTTAGTAGAGAAAGCAGAAGCAGCAGATAGAGCAGCGCAAGAACAACTTCAATCAGCAAATGACAATAAATTAATTACACCAGAAGAGCATACAAGTTTAACAACCGCTAAAGATAGCGCAGCAACAACAAAATCAGCAGCAGATGAAGCAGTTAAAGCATTACCTCAAGATGTACAAGAATCATTATTAGAGCGTCTGAACAAACTACATGGTATTGAAGTGCCTAGTATCAATGATAAGAATAGTAACGGTATTCCAGATAATCAAGATGAGTTAATCAAAGCAGCAGAACTTTCAATTAAAGAGGCACAAAATGCAGATGCCTTAGCTAAATCAGAACTTGCGACAGCACAGGCAGATCAAGTAATTAATCCAACAGAGCATAACAACTTAGATGAATTACAAAATGATTTTACTACTAAGAAACAAGCAGCAACAGATAAAGTGAATGCGATTGATGAAAAGTATCGCAGAGATTTACCAGAACAACTTCAAGCATTAACAGGTATAACAGTGCCAAAAGTGAATGACGCAAATAATAATGGTCAATCTGATGATGCGGAACAAGCAGCACTCGATACATTACTTGCAGATGCAAAGGCAGCACTAGAGAAAGCTAAAGCTGCAGATCAAGCGGCGAAAGCACAATTAAGCGAAACGGAACAAGATCAAGTGATTAATCCTGTTGAACACGAAGGTTTAGAAGCAGCGAAAACGACAGCAGCAACTACGAAGTCAGAAGCAGCAGACAAAATCAATGCATTACCAGAAACATTACGAGCACCGCTTCAAGCAGAATTAGATCAACTTAACGGTATCACTATCCCTAGTATCAATGATAAAAATACAAATCAAATCCCAGATGATCAAGATGCATTAATTGAAGCAGCAAAAGCAGCTATCCAAGCAGCCGAAGCAGCAGATGCTTTTGCAAAAGCAGCATTGAATAAAGCTGATGAAAACCAAGCTATTACACCAGAAGAACATCAACAACTTTCAGGTTTGCAAGCAGACTTTGTTCAAAAGAAAGCAGCAGAGCAAGCAGTCAATGCAATTAACGAAGCCTTCCGTGGAGTATTACCTGGGAAATTAGCAGCATTAACAGGTATTGATGTTCCAGAAGTGAACGATGCTGACAGTAATGGCAAACTTGATGCAGCAGAAGCACAAGAACTTCAAGATGCATTACAAGCAGCAACAGAATTAGTAGAGAAAGCAGAAGCGGCAGATAGAGCAGCGCAAGAACAACTTCAATCAGCGAATACAAATGATTTAATTACACCAGAAGAACATACAAGTTTAACAGCAGCCAAAGACAATGCAGCAACAACAAAATCAGCAGCTGATGAAGCAGTTAAAGCATTACCAGAAGCAGTAGAAGGACCATTGCTTGAAAGATTGAATCAGCTTCATAACATCCAAGTACCAAGTATCAACGATGAGAACAACAATAATATACCAGACAACCAAGATGAATTAATTAAAGAAGCAGAAGTATCACTTAAAGAGGTACAAGAAGCGGATGCTTCAGCCAACTCAGAATTAACAAAAGCACAAGCAGACCAGGTCATTAATTCAACAGAACATGACAACTTAGACGGATTGCAAAATAATTTCACAACTAAGAAACAAGAAGCAGAAGAAAAAGTGAATGCGATTGATGAAAGATATCGCGGAGGTTTACCGCAACAACTTGCAGCTTTAAATGGTATTAATGTGCCTTCAGTCAATGATGAGAATTCAAACGGTATTGAAGACAGCATAGACAGCTTGTTAGCAGATGCACAAAAATCAATTGATGCAGCGAAAGAGATGGCAGGTCAAGCACAAGACAAACTCAACGAAGCTAAAGCAGATCAATTAATTAATCCTAAAGAGCTAGAAGCACTTACAGGTATTAAGAATTTAGCGGAAGCGAATAAACAAGCAGCACAAGCTAAAATCAACAACTTGCCTCAACAATATCAAGCACCGTTGCAAGCACAATTGGATCAAATCAACACAATTGCATTACCTGAAGTCAACGATAAAGATGCGAATCAAATCGATGACCACACTGATGAACTTAAAGCTGCAGTTCAAGCTTTAGTAGATGAAGCAAAAGCCGCAAATCAAGCTGCACACCAAGAGAAATCAGATATCGAAAAAGATAACTTGGTAACACCTTTGGAACAAGCACAATTAAAAGATAAAGCGCGTTATGCAGCAGAAGCAAAACAATTAGCACAAAGAGCTGTGGATATGATTTCAGAAACATTGAGACCTGAATTCCAAACACAATTAGATGCGTTAATTCCAGTTGAAATGACAAACATTAATGACCAAAATTCAAATGGCATTAATGATGTACAAGACCGATTGATTGAAGATGCGCAAAAAGCAATTAAAGCAGCACAAGATGCAGAAGCAGCAGCTCAAATCGGATTAAACGCTGCATTAGACAATGAAGTAATCACTGATAGCGAACAAAACATTTTAGATGCACTTCAAAAAGATTTCGCAGCTAAGAAAGCAATTGCACAAGAAAAAGTAGGTTTAGTCGAGGATGCTTTAAAAGGTGATATGCCACGTACATTAGAGCAATTACACGGTATCACTGTACCTGAAGTCAATGACAAAAATCATAACGATGTTGATGATGCTTTAGATGCAGCACTGCAGGCATTGATTCAAAAAGCAGAAGATGCAAATCAAGATGCGCATAAACATTTAGCAGAAGCGAATACAGACAGCTTAATAACACCAAAAGAATATGAAGCATTAGTTTCAGATCAAACAAAAGCTGATACTACTAAAGAAGAAGCGGTTGCGGCAGTCAAAGAAAGCCATATTCCAGAAACAGTTAAAGCAGAATTGCTAGAGGTATTGGCACAATTAGACAACATTGATGTACCGAAAATCAATGACGCAAACAACAACAAGATTGCTGATGATGTAGATGCACAATTAGCCGAAGCTGAGGAATTAGTGAAAAAGGCAGAAGCATTGAATGAAGCAGCACAAAATGAATTGGCAAAAGCAGAAGCTGACCAATTAATAACACCATCAGAACATCAAGCATTAACACAACAACAAGTATTATTTGAAGGTGCAAAAGCTGCGGCAGAACAATGGGTTGCTCAATTACCAAAAGGATATCAATCACAATTCGAAGCACGCCTAAATCCGCTTCACGGCATCAACATTCCAGACATCAACGATCAAAACAGCAACAACATCAAAGATTCAGATGATGCTGCACGAGCAGAGGCTGAAGAATTTGTGAAGGTCGCTCAATTAATGGATACGAAATTACAAGAAAAATTAAAGGCTTTAACATCAGATGCATTAATCAACCCAGAAGAATACGCTCAATTAGCACAACTCAATGCAATTTATGAAGATGTTAAAGAACAAGCAGCAGCTAAAGTCAGTCAATTACCAGCAACACTAAAAGGCGATTTACCATCGATTTTAGCATCATTAAAAGGTATTGCTTTACCTCAAGTGAATGACAAAAATAATAATGATATTGATGATGCAACAGATCAAAACATCAATGAAGCAAACGTTGCGTTAGAGGCAGCAAAAGCAGCGGATAAAGCAGCAAAAGCAGCTTTCAACGAAGCAGTGTCTGACAACTTAGTTACACCAGAAGAACAAGCAACATTGAAGGCACAACAAGCTAACGCCCAAACTACAAAAGCAATAGCCCAAAGTAAAGTTGAACCATTGCCAACAGAATTAAAAGGCAGCTTAGAAGAAGAGTTAGCACAACTTACAGGTATAGATGTACTGGAAATCAATGATGCGAATGCAAACGGCACAAACGACATCCAAGACCAATGGTTGAATGATGCAATAGAAGCAGTCAACACTGCTAAAGTTGCAGATCAAACAGCTAAAGCACACTACAACGAAGCCGTTACAGACAACTTAGTTACACCAGAAGAACAAGCAACATTGAAAGAGCAACAAGCCAACGCCCAAAACACAAAAGCAATAGCCCAAAGTAAAGTCGACAGCTTGCCAACAGAATTAAAAGGCAGCTTAGAAGATGAGTTAGCACAACT
This sequence comes from Staphylococcus sp. IVB6181, assembly GCF_025561445.1. Taxonomy (NCBI): domain Bacteria; kingdom Bacillati; phylum Bacillota; class Bacilli; order Caryophanales; family Staphylococcaceae; genus Staphylococcus; species Staphylococcus sp. IVB6181. Next base: position 361,439 of record NZ_CP095096.1, read on the forward strand.
TACAGGTATCGTTGTACCAAACGTAAGTGAACACCATGTATCAGAAGCATCATCTGAAGTTTCATCAGAAGTAAACCATGATGCAGCATCAGTAAATACAGATGAAGTTTTGAATACAGACAATCATCATACTCCAAGTGAAACATCTGAGGTTCATAATCAAAGCGAAAATACTCATGTGAATCAATCAAGCAAAGACACTGATACAAATGAGGAAACAGTCACAAAAGAACTTGTCCAAGTTGAAACTGGCAACAATGAAGCTGCAGCGGTACATGAACAAGTGAAAACTGAACAATCAACTCAGTTGAACTTAGATAAAAATATATAAAAAGATAGTATTCAAGCAGGAAACAATGATCGTGTTGTGAATACTGCTGCTGAAATCACACATCAAGAAGTACAAAACAACAACACTCACACATCAGAGAAAGCAACAAAAGTTGTGAAACCAGCATCATCTCAATCAAAACAAACATTGCCGAAAACAGGAAGCACAGCTTCTAATGGTTTATTATTAGGCGGTATTGTCGCATTAATCGGTGCTGCATTCGTATTAAGAAATCGCCGCAGTACAAATGAATAAGTGGATTTAATAAGCAAGTGGAAGTCGTACTCTTTATGAGTGCGGCTTTTTTTATGTAGGTCATGTATCAAAGGTAATGGTTATTTTAAGTTTATGAAGGTGTTCGTATAGTGAAAGAAGAGGATAAAACAAAAAAAGCCGAGATACAATTAAGTATCTCGACTTCTATAAGTAGCGGAGAAAGAGGGATTCGAACCCCCGCGAGCCGTTAAGCCCCTGTCGGTTTTCAAGACCGATCCCTTCAGCCGGACTTGGGTATTTCTCCATACGTTTTTAACACAAGATTTATTATATAGCAGAATAGGGAGAGCGTCAATAATTTTTTTAATAATCCTTACAAAAAATTGAAACCCTGTTAATCTAGTTTTCATGTAAAGGAAAATAGAAGAAAATGCATGAACGTTTTGGAAAAAGTTGTAAAAAAACAGTCAAATTAACATAAAAACCATTCAATTATCTGAAGATTTAGTTTATTATTATAGAGTGAAGCATAAACTGAAACAATTATGTTTAAAAGCTATTTTATCCCTCTAAAAATAGTGGTTGAAACTTCATTTCTCTCACTTGATTCACTTTCAGCTTTTCCTTTTGATTTAAAACTATCCAAAACACATATTGATAGGAGGAACATCATTGGATTACAACTATTATGTTTTTACGGCGCCGATATGTATAAAAGACTGCGCACGTTATGACGAATACTTTAATATCTACTTTGTTTTATCTGGTAAAGTTATCGTAAACAAACTCAATCATGTATTTCATTACAGAGCTGGGGATATCTTTATTCAGGCACCTAACTTCACATCTCCCGAAATTGAAGTCAAGAAAGGAAAAGTCGCATGCTTATCTATTCATAAAGTCTACTTTGGACAAGTCTACTTAAAAGATGTACCGAAAGTCGAAAGCAATTTTGAAGTTTATAACTTCATTAAACGCGACTACATTGATGCATTACGATTGGTATATGATAAGAAAATGGTAAAGGCCAATACTGTCATATTAAGATTGATTAAATACTTGCGCGTCTATGTGGAAAATTTTGATAACTGTCTCTACGGCATTACGAAACACTCAACCATTAATAAAGTGATTCGCTACGTCAATAATAATTTCCACGAACCATTAAAGCTGTCTAGTATGTCCGCAAGGTTTCATGTCAACCATAGTTATCTTTCGCGTAAATTCAAACAAGAATTGCATATGACTTATCAAGAGTATGTGAACAAGGTGAAACTCTATAATGCGGCAGAGTATTTAGCATTGAATACTGATGCCATATCGATGCTGGAAACGATGTGGGAAAAATATGCTTTTGCCAGTCAAAGAGCTTATCTTGGCCACTTTATCAATCAGTTTAAACTGGCACCTGAAGAATTTTATATCAAAGCACGCGAAAAACGCCTTAAAGATCAAGAACTTACAAACAAGGTCTATCGAGAAATTATGAAATTTATAGATTAGCAGTGCCTATTAAAAAGTGTGTACATAATGTACCGCTTTTTATTTTTGCCTTTTATTTAAAATAATTAGTAAACAAGCAAGGTACACGTGCTATGCTTATGGATAAGGGGTCTTATAGTTCTATCGCAATTAGAGTCAAATTAAATAAAATCTTAATTTTATTTGGTGAGTGATAGGGTATAAGTTACTAATGAAATGCGAGAACTAACCAAATGGGGGAATAGTTATGAAAGTAAATGTAGCAGATTTTTTAACAAAGCGCTTATCTAAACTAGAAAGCAACTTTAAAAATTACAGTGACGATATGGCGTATTTAACTTTAACAACGCGCAGTGATAATGCTTTGAAAGATTTATTAGCGATTCAAACTTTGCGTAACGCAAAAACAGAAACAGTCGCAAGAGAAATCGCAAGATTAGATTTAGCTGTCTTAGATCAAAATGAACTGACAGACATTATTAAATTAAAATCAGTCTTTGCGCATGATTTCGAACCGAATACTAATGCACAAGTATCGCCGGCTGTTCAACAGATTCAACGGGATTTAAAAGATAACCTTAATAAATTAGTCAATCCGCCGAAATCATGGACATATACTGTAGCTGAAAAAGCAAAGCTGCATTACGCGGCAGTTTATGTTGATGTACAAGCTGATAAAAACTTTGAATTACCGGAAACTAAAGCTGCATTCTTAAAACAATATCCAGAATTAAAAGCTGCAGATTTAGTTTATAAGAGTATTCAAAATCATGCGCACGAACGCGATCATTCGATTGAAGAAATTGTAGACGCACCGCTTCAAAACGAAGTCTTTGAACCTATCTTAACTGAACACACAGAACTTCAAATCAGAAAAGGCGACATCCGTACACTCTATGTAGGCCATTACAGCGACTTCAAAGTCGCAGTTTACTTGCAAGTGTTTGAAATCGGTCAGTATCTTGATGAAGAAGAGCCTGAACCAGTCAAAGAGATTGAAACAATTACTGCAGATGAAGCAGGCAATATTGTGACGACAGATGAAGCGAAAAAAGAAAACACACAAGCAGACACAGCTGAACAAAAAGAAGAGGCACAAGAAGCACCAAAAGAAGAAACAAAAGAGAAATCAGATAAGAAAAAGAAAGACAAAAAAGAAGATAAGAAATCAGACAGCAAGAACAAGAAGAAAAAAGACAAAGACAGCAAAGATAAAAACAAAAAGAAAGATAAAAAAGACAACAAGAAAGAAGATAAGAAAAAGGACAAAAAGAAAAAAGATAACAAGAAAAAAGGCAGTAAGAAGAAAAAGTAAGCCATATAATAAGAATATCCGCCTTCAAGTACATGCTTGAAAGCGGATATTTTTAAGTGCGCTCGGCATGATTAGCAACTTGATGGTGAAAGTCCATTACAGGCTTGGCAGTAGGAACTGTTAGCGAAAGACAAGGGTGTCGATCGCGAGGTGGAATCTGAAGGAAGTCGGACGCAAACACTCGCATTGACGAATAGAAACATCATATCAAGGCTTATGCGAACGGATGAGTTTGCTTAACAAAACAAAGTCCGATACTGCCCGAATTCGTATGAGTAAATGATGCAATGACATGAGTGGAAAGTGGTTAATCTTACCCGAGGAGGTCTCATAAGCGATTCTTCGAATCGTAGTAACAACGAATTATGAGAAGTCAGCAGAAGTCATAGTAGGGAAAATGTACCGAAGGACTGAACAATATTAAATACAAAGTAAAGAATGGAGGTTATAGATTTACGAAGTACCGAAAACAATGCAAATTGGCAGTCTGTGGAAGATAAGTAGTGGAACGAAAAAGATAAGCAGATGTGTACAGTAAATCTTAGTTGATATGAAAGAAATGTATCGTGAGACTCCATCACTGATGGAACTTGTTGTAAGAAAGAACAACATAGAGAAAGCAATCAAGAAAGTTGTTAAAAATAATGGCTCTCCTGGAATCGATGGGATGAAGGTTAAAGAGTTACATGCTCACTTCAGAGAATTCTATCCACAGATAAAAGGAAAACTGCTTAACGGTACGTATAAACCGCAAGCAGTTAAGAAAGTAGCCATTCCAAAACCGAATGGCAAAAAGAGAATTCTTGGAATTCCCGTCGCAAGGGATAGAGTTATCCAACAAGCAATCAAACAAGTTATCGAACCGATGATAAATCGCCAGTTTTCGAAACATAGTCATGGGTTTAGACCAAATCATAGTACAGGTACTGCATTAAAACAATGTATCCAATACTATGAGGAGGGTTATCACACAGTCGTAGACTGTGACTTAAAACAATGTTTTGACACGTTGAACCATGACAAATTGATGTACTTGTTTGAACGCTTTATACAAGATAAAGCTATCTCTAAATTTATCCGCAAAAGTTTACAAAGCGGGTCTGCAGACCTGTCTGGCGAATACGCAGAAAGAAAGACAGACGCCCCTCAAGGTGGGGTTATATCTCCCTTGTTGTGTAATATCTATTTGCATGAGCTGGATAAAGAATTAGAGAAGCGCGGACATCGTTTTGTGAGATACGCAGATGACTTCGTCATCTTTGTTAAATCAAAACGTGCCGGACAACGTGTTATGGAGAGTATCACAAACTTTATCGAAAAGGACCTGAAATTAACAGTGAATAAAGATAAAAGTAAGGTAGGCTCTCCCACACGTTTAAAGTTCTTGAGTTGTCTGATAACGAAAATAAATGGCACTTGTCGTTTCAGACCCACTATGGAAGCAAAAAGAAATTTAAAAGCCAAATTAAAGTGGGTCACAAGAAGAAATAGACCTGGCACATTTACTGAACATTATAACAGGAATCAACGCGATTACTAGAGGTTGGATAAACTATTTTGGCAGAGGTTTTGTTAAAGGATTTATCCGCGAAATGCAAGAGTGGTTGAACCATCGAATCAGACAACTTATTTTAAAGCGATGGAAGAAGGTCAAAACAAAATACAAAATGCTTCGAAAATACGGATTAGACCACAATGGTGCCATGCGTATTGCGAACTCAAGAAAGAAGTATTGGAGGCTTTCCAAAACGCATGAGGTTCATCATGCGCTTACAACAAATAGACTCTACAAGTGGGGTCTAGTACCACTAGCCCGACTCGCAGAGTCTGCTTACGCAAGATATTGAACCGCCGTGTACGGAACCGTACGCACGGTGGTGTGAGAGGACGAGTATTCAATTAATGATTACTCTCCTACTCGATTGCATTGAATGGCTAGACGGTGATTTTGTCTTTTTCGGATTGCTTGCGCTATTCAAACATTGGGTTCAAGATGAACAGAGAGTAGATGTAGATACATTGATCGCATATATCGCGAAGCTTTCCTTTAATGGACCGCTGCGCTTGATTGCATCTGATAATATATAGAATAAGTATGAAGGAGGGATACCATGCATCAACTTTATGCCATAGGAGAAGCCTTGATTGATTTTATTCCTAAAGAAAGAGATGCCAAATTAAAAGAAGTGACGCAATTTGGACCGCAAGTCGGCGGAGCACCTGCGAATGTCGCAAGCTGTGTTGCTAAATTAGGACGACATGCTTCGCTCATTACACAAGTAGGAGAGGATGCTTTCGGCGAAAAGATTATCGATACCTTAACTGAAGTAGGCGTCGATACACGTTATATCCTTCAAACCAGCCAAGCGAATACTGCTTTAGCTTTTGTGAGTTTAACTCAAACAGGAGAACGTGATTTTGCCTTTTACCGTAAGCCTTCAGCGGATATGCTTCTAAAAGCAGAACAAGTACAAGATATCCATTTCGATAAAACAGACATCTTGCATTTCTGTTCTGTTGACCTTGTACCGAGTGCAATGAAGACAACGCATGAAGCGATTATAGAGAAAATGATAGAAGACCAAGGTACAATAGTATTTGATCCGAATTTACGTTTCCCGCTTTGGGATTCAAAAGAAGAATTGAAACATACTGTTCGTGCCTTTATACCGAAAGCCCATGTTTTAAAAATTGCGGATGATGAACTTGAATTTATTACCGGTATAACTGATCAAGAAGCAGCCGTACAATCTTTATTTGAAGGTAATGTGGAAATTGTGATTGTGACACAAGGCAAAGACGGCGCATCCTTATATACCAATGCAGGAAAAGCAGCTGAACATCCAGGTTTTAATATTGAGGTCAAAGACACAACTGGTGCAGGCGATGCTTTTATCGGTGCGATATTATACCAATTGCTTGGAAACAGCCGTGAAGAGTTAGCGGAATCAGCACATGATTTCATCAAGTTTGCTAATGCAGTCGGTGCATTGACGACAATGCATTATGGTGCGATAGGAAGCTTGCCGGAATTATCAAAAGTAAATGCATTTTTAGAAGAACACTAAACACCATTGTTAGCAACCGTGTTTCAGATAAACCGCAATCTAATTGAAATCGATCATAAAATTTGGTAAGATTTAGTTGTAATAAAATAGCCCCCAGTCATGTAGGACTGAAGGCTAGAGTAAAGGCTCACAACGCACGATTGTGATTACCAAACGAACCTTATAGGAGACTAGTTATGTTGCCGCATAGCTAGTCTTTTTTGTTGTTCTTTTTGCTGATAAGGAACTTGATAGCCGTTGTTAACACTGCAATTTGAACAATTGAGGAGAAATTAATTGTGAGCTCATGGATAATAATCTCCATCCACATCACCTCACTTTCATTACCAATTCAAGGCACGTGAGGTACTCACAATAAAGTAAGGCGACCTTTACTCATAAACTTATTTTAGCATTTTACGAACACGTTTTCAAAGAAAAATACGAACAAATGTTCGATATAAATCTTAGCACATTAGTTCAGTGTCTGCCAAGTGATAAGAAAAGCCTCCGTCCTTTTTCAGAACAGAGACTGATATAGTGCAGAGCAGTATATTTTAATGATTTGTCTTAAATAAACAGATTATGTTTGGCTTGTTCTGTATCCCCGATGTACGTACCGACACCGCCGATTTGAACTTCAGGACGCAATTCTTCACGTTTGATGCCCATTACATCCATACTCATTGTACATGCGATTAGTTTAATATCATTTTCGATGGCTTTATCGATGAGTGACGGCAGAGAATCTACATTCTTTTGTTTCATGAGTAATTTCATCATGAAGCGGCCGAGTCCGAACATATTCATTTTAGATAAAGGCATGCTTTCTGGACCTTTCGGCAGCATCATATCAAAGAGTTTTTCTAAGCCTTGTTTCTTCACTTTAGGTGCGTCTGTGCGTTTTAAAGCATTTAATCCCCAGAAAGTGAAGAAGATAGAGACATCTCTGCCTGCAGCACGTGCACCGTTAGCAATAATCAGTGCAGCTAATGCTTTATCTAGTTCTCCGCTGAATAACACAATGGTTGTGCCGTTGTCTGATTCATGGACAGTCATGTCTTTAGATTTCTTTTCTCCTTTTTCAATTACAGCTGTTACTTTTTCATTGTTAGTGTTTAAGTTAATCAGATGATGGCCTGTTTGTTTGACCCAGCTTTGAATATCACTCGCAAAACCAGGGTCTGTTACTGTCGCTTCGATTTGCTGACCTGGGTTCAGCTGTTTGATTTCTCTGCTTAAATTCATAATCGGACCAGGACATTGCAAACCGCTGTAATTTACTTGCTTGCGATCAGGCTGTATAGTCTTTGTATCTTCAGATACTGCTTGTTGAGGCGTATCTGTCTCATTTGTATTAGTGTTGTCAGGTGTGTGTTTAGCTTCTTGTTGTTCGCTGTATGCTTGGTAACCGCCGTTTAGATTCACGACTTCAAAACCGCTGTCGCTTAACATTTGGCTGGCTTGCTGGCTGCGTTTGCCGGCTTGGCAGTAAATATAATAAGTTTTGCCTTGGTCTAACGGAAATTTTGTATTCAATTTCGATAGCGGATAGTTTAATGCATCTTCAATATGACCTGCTTCGTATTCGTCTGCTTCCCTTACATCTATGAGTTGTCCTTGAGCACCCATTGCTTGTAAATCTTCATCTGTTAAATCAGTAATTTGAACCGTCTTAAATCGTACCATCCTAGCATCTCCCTTTAAGTTCGTGTTGATGTCATTGTACAAAGAATAGATGAAAATTCACAACAACATGCCTAAAACTCTGTGGTATAATGAGTAATATTATACTATGGGAAGTGATGCATATGAAAAAACATAAAATATTAATTTTAAACAGCTTGGCAGTCCTCACCGTAGTACTCATCTCCATTCAGTTATTAGACTTGTTCAAATTTATTACTATCAAAAATGCACTTTCCAATCTGTTGAGTGATCTCGTGATAGTGTTGATCGGCACACTCTTTTACAGCAGGCGCAAAAACAAATTTGCATTGGCGATCATTATCATTGGGTTATTCGGGTGTGCTTTAGCTCTGATTGAACTCTTGCTATAATGAAGTTAATTGTCAGAAAATACATAATGAGAAGAATATGAAGTAAAGGAATGTATAGAATGTCCACGTATAATAACGATTACGAACACCTGCTGTTTTATTTTGCCTACAAAACATTTATCCATACTGCGGATGAGATCATAGAGAAGAAAGGTATGAGCCGCCAGCATCATCGCTTCTTATTCTTCATCGACAAAGTACCAGGGATTACCATCAAAGATTTGCTTAAAAGCATGGAAATTTCTAAACAAGGCAGCCACCAAACACTTAAAAAACTAAAAGATGAAGGTTTAGTCATCGAAAAGAAATCTCAAACAGACGGCAGAGTCAAAGAACTCTTTGTGACTGATAAAGGTCATAACTTAGTTACTGAAATCAATCAAGCCCAAAATGATTTACTTCAAAGTATCAAAAGTAAAGTCGGTAATAACTGGAATGCGATGATGGAAGAACTCGCAAGCAAACGTCCCGGCTTCCAAGAAGTAAAGTATTTAAAAGGGGATTTAGAAGAATAACGTTGATATAAAGGGAAGTATCTGTATGATATGCGGTTGCTTTCGTTAAAAAGGATACATCATTAAAAAGCAAAATCCGCACCTTTTATCAAGAAGGCGGATTATATCATGAAAAAGCAATAGACTTTGGCGGCGCGGTCGGCAAAGAAGTTTTTTAACATCGATACAAGTTTATAGAATAATTTAAATGTCTTGCGATTTCGCAAGGCTTTTTATTTGGCCATTTGGTAATATTTCAACGTATTAGATTGAAAATTGCGACTTATATAAGTCAACTTTATTGACCGAATTAATGTAAATAAGTTATTCTAGTAGTGTATTAGAAATAGAGACAAAGGTGGAATGAATGATGAATAAACGTGTAGGGGAGTATTTAATGGACTGCTTGAGCGCCGCTGGAGTAGATAAAGTATTCGGCGTTCCTGGCGATTTCAACTTAGCATTCTTGGATGATATTATCAGCAGAAAAGATATTGAATGGATTGGTAATACAAACGAATTAAACGCAAGTTATGCGGCTGACGGTTATGCACGTATGAACGGTTTAAGTGCAATGGTCACAACATTTGGTGTAGGTGAATTATCTGCAGTGAATGGTGTTGCAGGCCCTTATGCAGAACGTGTACCTGTGATCGCAATTACAGGTGCACCGACACGTGCAGTTGAAGAAGCGGGCAAATATGTCCACCATTCACTTGGCGAAGGCGAGTTCGACAACTATCGCAAAATGTTCAAAGAAATTACGACAGCACAAGGCTACATTACACCTGAAAATGCACAAACAGAAATTCCGCGCTTAATCGATGCGGCATTAGCTGAAAAACGACCTGTACACTTGCACTTGCCGATTGATGTGGCAATGAGTGAAATCGAGGTTGAAGCAGCATATGAATTACCAAAACGCCAATCAGAAGATGTCTCAAAATATATTGATATGGTCAAAGATAAATTAAACAGTGCATCACAACCTGTGATTATTGCAGGACATGAAATCAATAGTTTCAAACTGCATGAAAAACTAGAAAAATTCGTGAACCAAACACAAATTCCAGTTGCACAATTGTCACTCGGCAAAGGTGCTTTCAACGAAGAAAATCCTTATTACATGGGTATTTACGATGGCTCTATCGCAGAAGAAAACATCAGAGACTATGTAGATAACAGTGACGCAATCTTAAATATCGGTGCGAAAATTACCGATTCAGCAACTGCAGGCTTCTCATACAAATTCGATATCGATGATGTAGTGATGTTAAATCAACACAACTTCAAAATGAATGATACAGAAGCTAGTGATGTAACATTGCCTGGTTTATTAGACGGCTTATTAGAAATGGATTATGTGAATAAAGCAGATTATCCAAAATATGTACGTCCAGAAGAAGGCAACTACACATTATCAAATGAACCATTAACACAAGAAACTTACTTCAAGATGATGCAAGACTTTATTGCGCCGGATGATGTGATTTTAGCTGAACAAGGTACTTCATTCTTTGGTGCTTATGACTTAGCATTATATAAAAACAATATGTTCGTAGGCCAACCATTATGGGGCTCAATCGGCTATACACTGCCGGCAACATTAGGTACGCAAATTGCGGATCAAAACCGCCGCAACTTATTACTCATCGGTGATGGTTCATTACAATTAACAGTACAAAGTATTTCAACAATGATTCGCGAACAAATCAAACCTGTATTGTTCGTCATTAATAACGATGGTTATACGGTTGAACGTAAAATTCATGGTGAAAACGAACCTTATAACGACATCTTTATGTGGGATTACAAAGCACTGCCAGCAGTATTCGGTGCTAAAGATGAAGTGAAAATCCATGATGTTTCAACAAGCGAAGAATTGAAAAAAGCATTTGAAGCGATTAATGCTTATCCAGATATGATGCACTTTGTGGAAGTGAAAATGGGTATGCATGATGCACCGCACAAATTAGAAGCAATCGGTAAAGCTTTCGCAAAACAAAACAGCTGATCAACTCACAAATTTAATATTGATTAAAGCATCAATACACTGCACTTTTTCCTCGGCTCTTTAGAGAGTCGGGGATTTTTTGTCTGTTTTCAATGAATCAGACAGAAACGTTGTACTTTTTGAGAGGATTTCGGTCTGTTCTTCAATAATATCGAACTTTTTAAAAAGAATATTTATGCATTATTTTGGTATATTAAGTTCATTCGATTCGTTAAATTTTAACTTAACAGTGCATGATTGACGCTATTGATGCATGTCTCACTTGTGTGAAATATATATTTATTCATTCTGAGCCAAATATTTATCTGCATGAATTTGCATTTTTATAAATAATTCGTTACTGTCTTTATGTAACGTTCGAAAAGAAGTTTGAGTGAATTGATTGTAAAAATGGTGGTTAATGATCAAGTGCATCAACTTCAATAAATTAAATAGGGAGTGCAAGACTAGTGCAAAAAGCTAAAAAACAAAACAAAGCTAAAAAGTCCCAGATTATGGACTGGACGACGTTTTATGGTACGGTCTTTATTTTGCTTTTAGCAGTTGTTCCAATGATGGCTTTTCCAAAAGCCAGTCAAAAAGTAATTACAGACATTAACGCCGCAGTTTCAGATTCATTAGGTGCGGTTTACTTATCTCTAGGTTTAGTTGTATTAGGGTTCGTGCTGTATATTGCCTTCGGAAAATACGGCAATGTAACTTTGGGGAGAGCCAGCGATAAACCGGAGTTCGGCAACTTTACTTGGGCTGCGATGCTGTTTTGCGCCGGCATTGGTTCAGATATTTTATATTGGGGTGTCATTGAATGGGCATTCTATTATCAAGTACCGCCGCATGGCGGAAAAGGTATGACAGATTCTGCGTTAGAATATGCGACAATGTACGGCATGTTCCACTGGGGCCCGATTGCGTGGGCAATTTATGTCTTACCAGCATTGCCGATCGGTTACTTGGTATTCGTTAAGAAAAAGCCTGTTTATAAAATCAGTCAGGCATGCCGTCCTATCTTAAAAGGACAGACAGAAAAGCTGCCGGGTAAAATTGTAGATATTCTCTTTATCTTCGGTCTGCTTGGCGGTGCCGCAACATCATTAGGGCTAGGTGTTCCGATGATTTCTGCAGGAATTGAACGCTTAACTGGTATTGATGGACAAAATATGGTGCTGCGTTCAGCAATCTTAGTAACAATTACATTAATTTTTGCGATCAGTTCTTATACAGGACTGAAAAAAGGGATTCAATACTTAAGTGATGTCAACGTATGGTTGTCATTCTTACTCTTAGCCTTTGTCTTTATTGTCGGACCGACAGTGTTCATTATGGAAACGACAGTAACAGGCTTTGGGAATATGTTGAAAAACTTCTTCCAAATGGCAACATGGTTAGAACCCTTCGGCGGTATTGACGGTCGCAAGGAAACCAACTTCCCGCAGCAATGGACAATTTTCTATTGGTCATGGTGGGTAGTTTATGCACCGTTTATCGGATTATTCATTGCTCGTATTTCTAAAGGACGCACATTAAAAGAAGTGGTTTTAGGAACAATCATTTATGGTACTTTAGGCTGCGTATTATTCTTTGGTATTTTCGGGAACTATGCAGTGTACTTGCAAATTACACATCAATTCGATGTCATTCAATTCTTAAATGCTAACGGTACTGAAGCGACAATCATTGAAGTCATGCATCAACTGCCATTCCATAATATTATTGTGGTGCTGTTCTTAATTTCAGCCTTCTTATTCTTAGCCACAACATTTGATTCAGGTTCATACATCTTAGCATCTGCTTCTCAAAAGAAAGTGATCGGCGAGCCATTACGTGCAAACCGCTTATTCTGGGCATTTGCTTTATGTTTATTACCATTCTCATTAATGTTAGTCGGCGGACAGCGTGCACTGGATGTCTTAAAAACAGCATCTATACTTGCCAGTGTGCCGCTGATAGTAATCTTCGTCTTTATGATGATTTCCTTTATCATCACCTTGTCGCGAGATCGGATTAAGCTGCAATTAAGGGCAGAACGATTAAGAAAAGCAGAACATCGCTTACTGAAAATCAATCAAATCGCAGAAGAACGAGAAGAGGCACAATCGACAAACAGTAAAGAATAGACTGATGAAGTATTCATCATATAATTAAAACGGCCCGTACGCATTGGATTTTTGCGTACGGGCCGTTTTATGTTCTGCAAGTTGTCTCAGAACCATTATGATAAATTTTTAGGCTCGGGAATTGGGAAATATTTAAAGATTTCACCTGTACGAATTGCTTCGTTGATTTGAGATAGCCATTCGTAATAAATACGAGAGTGCTCAAGCTGGTCGCAAACCTGTTGCGCATAAGCTCTTGTCTCTTCATCAACATCATCAGCATTTAATACGTCGTGAATAATTTTTTCAGCTTCATCAAGCGAAGCCATATTGACATTGATTTCTCGCGAGAACTTTACATCAAAGAAATGTCTGAAGAACACAAAGAAATCTTTCTCTGCCACAAAGTGCTGTTTGCGGCTGCCGCGTGTAAACTGCTGCTTCACTAAATCATATTCTTGAAGCCTTTTGACCCCTGTACTCATACTAGGCTTGCTCATCTGCAATTTCTCACGCATTTGATCTAATGTCATATTATCTTCAAAGACCATAGTCCCGTAAAGGTTGCCGACACTGCGATTAATGCCGTATAAATCCATCGTTTCGCCAATCGCGCTGATTACTAAATCTTTAGCTTCTTCGATGGCGTGTTCATATTGATTTGAACCTGTCATAACTTAAACCTCCGTCCACTACATTTATATTCATTTTAGAGTTAATTCGCTGATTCGTCCAATATTGATAATTGATACGTAGACAGCTGAATTATCATGTTACTGCTATTTGCGCACAATGCTTAGTTTGCATTTGCAATTATACATAATTTCATAGTTTGACATGTTCTCTTATTCCATGCTAACATAAACTTTGTAAAATTAGTTAAATAAAAATTTAACAAAGTTAACGGAGGTCGAAATGATGGAACTTGTAGAACGTTTATCTCGCCAGCAATTTATTGATGGTGAATGGGTAGACAGTGCAAATAAAGCCACAAGAGAAATAATCAATCCTTATAATCAAGAAGTAATCTTTGAAGTCTCAGAAGCCGCACCAGAAGATGCAGAACGTGCAGTGAAAGCTGCGAGACGTGCTTTCGATCAAGGTGACTATGCGAATGAAACAAGTGAAGTCAAAGGACAAAAAGTCAGAGCAGTCGCTGATAAAATTAAAGAAAACAGAGAAGAATTAGCAAAACTTGAAACATTGGATACAGGCAAAACTTACGAAGAATCCTTAGCAGATATGGATGACATTCATAATGTTTTCATGTACTTTGCAGGTTTAGCAGATAAAGACGGCGGTGAAATCATCAATTCACCGATTCCAGGAACTGAAAGTAAAATTGTGAAAGAACCAGTTGGGGTGGTTACACAAATTACACCTTGGAACTATCCGTTATTGCAAGCTTCATGGAAAATCGCACCGGCACTTGCGACAGGTTGTTCATTAGTGATGAAGCCAAGCGAAATCACACCACTAACAACAATTCGTGTCTTTGAATTAATGGAAGAAGTCGGTTTCCCTAAAGGTGTTATCAATTTAGTATTAGGTGCCGGATCAGTTGTTGGCGACGTATTATCAGGTTCTCCTGAAGTCGACCTAGTATCATTTACCGGCGGAATTCAAACTGGTAAACACATTATGAAACAAGCAGCGAACCATGTTACGAATGTTGCATTAGAACTTGGCGGCAAGAACCCTAATGTGATATTCGAAGATGCAGACTTTGATTTGGCAGTAGACCAAGCACTAAACGGCGGTTACTTCCATGCCGGACAAGTTTGTTCAGCAGGTTCACGCATCATTGTTCAAAATTCAATTAAAGAGAAATTCGAAAAAGCATTAGTAGAACGTGTTGAAAAAATCCGTTTAGGCAACGGCTTTGATGACACAACAGAAGTCGGCCCGTTAATTTCAGCTGAACATCTGGCTAAAGTAGAAGGCTACATGGATGTTGCAAAAGAAGACGGCGCAACAATTGCGACAGGGGGCAAACGTCCAACAAGAGAAGACTTGAAAGACGGTTTTTTCTTTGAACCGACAGTGATTACAAATTGCGATACGTCAATGCGTATTGTACAAGAAGAAGTATTCGGACCAGTTGTGACAGTAGAAGGATTCGAAGATGAAGCAGATGCTGTGCGTCTTGCGAATGATTCTATCTACGGTTTAGCAGGTGCAGTGTTCTCTCAAGACATCGGTAAAGCACAACGTGTTGCGAACCGTTTACGTATGGGAACAGTTTGGATTAACGATTTCCATCCTTACTTTGCACAAGCACCATGGGGCGGCTATAAACAATCAGGTATCGGCCGTGAACTTGGCAAAGAAGGTTTAGAAGAGTACTTGGTTTCAAAACATGTATTAACGAACTATCAACCAGAACCAGTGAATTGGTTTAAAGGATAATAATTTTAAATAAAGCGAGAATACAGGCAAAGCAGAGGTACAAGTCCTCATATTTGCCCCTCTGTTCTCGCCATTTTTATGACAAATCATGGATAAAAAGGAGAAAGAGCTATGACGAAATCGTATGATTATGATTATATTATTATCGGCGGAGGCAGTGCCGGTTCAGTATTAGGCAATCGTTTAAGTGTGAACAAGAACAATGAAGTATTGGTATTAGAAGCAGGACGCAGCGACTATTTCTGGGATTTGTTTATTCAAATGCCGGCAGCGCTGATGTATCCATCAGGCAATCGTTTCTATGACTGGATTTATGCGACAAACAACGAACCGCATATGGGCGGACGCCAAGTTGCACACGCCCGCGGTAAAGTATTAGGCGGATCAAGTTCAATCAACGGTATGATTTATCAGCGCGGCAATCCTATGGACTATGAAAAATGGGGTGCGCCAAAAGGTATGGAAACATGGGACTTTGCGCATTGCTTACCATATTTCAAACGTTTAGAAACAACATTCGGTTCTAAGAAAGATGACAAATACCGCGGCCACCATGGTCCAATCAAATTAAAACGCGGACCGGCTAAGAATCCGTTATTCCAAGCATTCTTCGATGCTGGGGTACAAGCAGGCTACAATAAAACACCTGATGTGAATGGTTTTCGTCAAGAAGGTTTCGGACCTTTCGACAGCCAAGTGCATAACGGCCGCCGTGTATCAGCTTCACGTGCTTACTTGCATCCGGTAATGAAACGTAAAAACTTGCATGTGAAAACACGTGCATTCGTTACAAAACTGAACTTTGACGGCAACAAAGTAACAGGCGTTACTTTCAAACGCAACGGTAAACTTCATACTGTTACAGCAAAAGAAGTGATTTTATCAGGCGGCGCATTCAATACACCGCAAATACTTCAATTGTCAGGTATCGGTGATTCTGAACACTTGAAATCATTAGGAATTGAACCGCGTATCCACTTGCCAGGTGTCGGCGAAAACTTTGAAGACCACTTAGAAGTGTACATTCAGCACGCAGCGTCTCAACCAGTTTCAGAACAACCGAGCTTGAATCCGTTGAAGATGCCTTGGATTGGTCTGCAATGGATCTTCAGCCGTACAGGCCCAGCCGCAACTAACCACTTTGAAGGCGGAGGTTTCGTACGTTCTAATGATGACGTGAAATATCCAAACTTGATGTTCCACTTCTTGCCGTTAGCTGTACGTTATGATGGACAAAAAGCAGAAACACAACACGGTTTCCAAGTACACGTCGGACCAATGTATTCTAACTCACGCGGCAGCTTGAAGATTAAATCGAAGGATCCTTTTGAACATCCAGACTTTGTCTTCAATTACTTATCAACTAAAGAAGATGAACGCGAGTGGGTAGAAGCCATCCGCGTTGCGAGAAATATTTTATCTCAACCAGCATTAGCACCTTATAATGCAGGAGAAATCTCACCTGGACCAGAGGTACAAACAGATGAAGAGATTTTAGATTGGGTTCGCCGCGACGCAGAAACGGCATTGCATCCATCATGCAGTGCGAAAATGGGACCTGCTTCAGATCCTATGGCAGTTGTCGATCCGTTAACAATGAAAGTACACGGCATGGAAAACTTGCGTGTTGTGGATGCATCAGTAATGCCTACAACAACAAACGGCAACATTCATGCGCCAGTATTAATGATTGCTGAGAAAGCTGCAGATATCATTTTAGGCAACACACCAATGGAACCTGAATATATGGATTACTACCAACATGGCAAGCATGACAAAAATGCGGGTACAGTATAATATTACTCATTTAGAGGTTTTCTACTTTGTAGAGAACCTCTTTTTTTAAATTTATAAAAACTTTTTTTCAGATTTTAAAGTAATCTAACAAATGTTTGGTAAAAAACCTTGAATGCCTTGTCATTTCTAAATTTGCTGAAATAGTGTTTATAATTACACGTTTGTACAAATATTAAGTTATTGTAAATTTGCTTTAGTAAAACCTAATAATTATGAAAAGTTTGTTCTATTTATGCAATGATTATTCAGAAATTTTAGACTTGTCAAATAAATCTAGTAGACATTGATTTAGAATGTTGTATAATTGGTTCATGGTTACTAATTGCGAAAAGAAAATAAAACTAAATAAAATCAATTATGCTTAATTCGATAGAAAGCAACTTGGGTTTGTGTAATGATTTTGATTTAGCAAAATTGACAGTAACCGTTTTATTTAAAAGTAAATAGGGGGAAATTTCATGAAGAAATTGGATTTTTTACCTAATAGACAAAACAAGTATTCTATCCGTAAATTCACGGTAGGTACTGCGTCTATCTTATTAGGAACAATCTTGATTTCCGGGGCAACTGAAGAAGCAAAAGCTGCTGAAACAACAGATACAGGCAGCCAAACATCAACTTCTGATACTACCGGATCAACTGACACTTCAAGCACACAAGCTGCAGAAACAGGGGCACAAACGACAAATACACAAACTGAGTCAAATATTCAACCTACCGATAGTTCGAAAGAGGCATCGTCTTCTACAGAAACACAAGCACCATCATCAAGTACTTCAGGTACAGCAGATTCTACAACTGCACCGAAAACATCAGATGCACCGACAGCTGATAGTACACAAACAACTGACAATTCAACATCAGCTACACAAGCACCTGATGCTGCGCCAGCACCAGAAACTAAAGCGGACGCAACTAACGACCAGTTGGCAGGCGACACTGCAGCTGATACATCAAAAACACAAACTGATTCAGGATCATCAGCGGATACAGCTCAACCATCAACCGACCAACCATCAGGTCAAAATGATACATCAAATACAACTGCACCTGATTCAGCTTCAGGTACAACTTCAGGCACAACTGAAGCACCAAAAGCAGATGCACAAGCACCATCAGGCGACTCAACTACAACGTCTCAAACTACTGAAGCGCCAAAAACAGATGCACCAAAAACAGATGCACCAAAAGCAGATGCGCCGACTGGTACTACTGACAATACAACGTCAGAAACACAAGCACCAGAAGCACCAACATCTTAAAGCAATACAACACAACAACAATCAGGTACAGCTGACAGCACGCCGACATCAGGCACACAAACTACATTATCAGCACCAGAATCTGGTCAAACAACAGCACCTGATACAAGCACTGTAACTTCAGCGCCTTTAGCGCAAGATGTGACGTCTGCATTAGAAGGCAGCACAGATCAATCAAAAGCGTTAACTGATTACTTAGCGACTGAAAACAACTTGTCACCAGAAACAGCACAACAAGTTGTGGATGGTATGAATGTTGATTTAGCAAGTGCATCTAACGAAGAAATCTCAAATGCATTGATTTCATCATACTTGCTTAATTCACAAAATGCGCCTGGAAGCGAACCTTTAGCAGATGCTTCAACATTGCAAGCACCAGCTCAAAGTTCACAAACTTCACCAACAGGTACAACAATGTTCCGTTCATTAGCAGCGGTACAAGAACCTGCAACACAAGTTGGAACTTGGGATGAATATGTTGCAGCGATGAACGATACTTCAGTATCTAACATCCAGTTGACAGGTGATATTACTGCGAACAAACTTGGTTCTTTAACTGCAGGTACTGGACGCAGCGTGACAGTTGACGGCGGCGGTTATACATTAGACACTGCTAACTATTACTTGAACGCACCAGTTAACAGCGGCAACTGGGATATCAAATTGCAAAATACAAATCTTAAAACGAACATTTCATAAGGATTTGTAAACTTTGCGCCAAGCACAACAACTCAACATACATTAACTTTAAGAGATGTGACACACACTGGTAAGAACATTATTAATGACACGAATATTAATAATAATGTGACAGTCAACCTTGAAGGCAATGTAACATCTACAAGTACAGATAATGTGGTTGCGAATGCGACAATCGGTGCGAAGAATATCAACATTGCACCTTACGCGACTGTAGATATGACACGTACTGGCTTAGGAAGTGCTTTCCAAGCATCAGATAACGGTTCAATCACTACAGGTACAGGTTCAACAGTGAATGTGGACGTTTCAGCTTCAAATCCATGGGGCGTTTCAAACGGCAACACTGCATTCAAATCAGGCAACAATGTCACTGTTCAATTAGGTGACGGCTCAACTACAAATGTTACAGGCCAAAATATCTTTGATTTCGGCAACGGCGGTACTTTAAATACAGGTATCGGTTCAACAGTGAACGTTGACCAAAAAGGTAACGGCAACATTGTGAACATGGGCAAAAACAGTACATTTGAAGTTGCACAAGACTCTAAATTCATCGCATACTCTGACGGACACCGTATCGGTAACTGGGAGCAAGATAACTTAATCGGTTTAGACGGCAACTCACAAATCTTAGTTGATGAAAATGCGACATTGTTCTTAGATGCGAAAAACCATCAATGGAACCCTGATACGCAAACACAAGTCGGCGCTTACAACGACTTAGTGAACATTAACGCAGTAGGTGATGAAACAGCATTACTACACGTTAAAGATAACGCAACATTAGATTTGCGTACGGATAACTGCAACTACTATGCAGAGATTATTTCAATTCCTCTAGGCGGTACAAACCCAGACCGCAGATATATCTTTGATGATGCATACTATGTGAACTTGCAAAAAACAAGCAAAGTCACAAGCGGTCAAAGTGCGAATGGTGAAAAACCAAACTTAATCTTTATGGATCCAGGTTCACCAGGTTACTTCCAATGGAACGGTTCATACATTGCGAAAACTTGGGATCCGTTACACTTCAGCGATCCTAACCAACACGCTGATGCGGATAACGTATGGCAAGATGTTGTTGACTTAAGAGCAGAACAAGAAGGTTTCTCTACAGGTGTTCCGACTTATAATGAGCAAGAGTCTACATTAACAAGTACTACAGGTACACCATTATCTGAATTAAACTTAAACTATGCACAACGTTTAGTATTAATCAGTAACAACTCAACAAACCCTGAAGCTGTTCCGCCAGAAACAACAACAGAAGTGATTCCTCCGGGAACAACTTATCAGCCAAATCCAGATCCGACACAACCAATCGGAACTGAAACAGTTATTACACCAGGTACGCCAGGCGAACAAACTGTTACAACTGAACCAGGTAAAGATCCAGTTGTAGTCGTAACAACTCCGCCGCAAGATGAAGTAGTAGGTGTAAATAACCAAGAAGTTGCGACAACACCGATTCCGCATGACACAACGTATGTAGGTGTAGAACAACCAGTGGGCTATACAAATGTACGAACACCTGGTCAAGACGGTTCAACAACAACGACAACTACGTACACAGTTGATCCTAATACTGGCGAATTAACTAACCCAGTTACAGATACAACAACTGTAGATCCAGTAACACAAGTGAATGAAGTAGGTACTCAAGAAGTTACAACTGAACAAGTACCATACACAACACTTATTCGTGAAAACCCTGAATTACCGCAAGGTACACAAGTTGAAGTACAACCTGGTATCACAGGCGAAACTCAAACAACTACAACTTATACAGTAAATCCAACAACTGGCGCATTGGAAAACCCAACTTCTAATACGGTCACAACAGTTGAAAAACAAGACCGCATTATTGAAGTAGGCGTAGGTACAACTGCAGTTGTGACGAACCCGATTCCGCTAGAAACAACATACGAACCAAATCCAGATCCGAACCCTGAAACAGGTACAACAACTGTTATCACACCAGGTCAACCAGGTGAAGAAACAGTAACAACTGAACCAGGCAAAGACCCTGTAACTGAAGTAACAACACCACCAGTAACAGAAGTTATCGGAGTGGACAACGAAAGTTCAGTAACAACACCGATTCCGCATGATGTAATCGACCGTTACAACCCTAACTTACCTGTAGGTTCAAAAGATGTATTAGTACAACAAGGTAAAGATGGTTCAACAACAACGACAACTACGTATACAGTTGATCCGAATACAGGTGAATTGTCTAACCCAGTAACAAATACAACGACTACTCCGCCAGTAGATCACATTACAGAATACGGTCCGGTTGAAGGCGGCACAGTATACCAACCAGATCCGAACTTACCAGTTGGCGAAACAAGCACAACACCAGGTACACCTGGAGATCCGAACGACCCTAATAACCCGCCGACAGATACAGTAGTGAATGTAGGTAACGTTCAAACTGAAACAACACCGATTCCGCATGATGTAATCGATCGTTACAACCCTAATTTACCTGTAGGTTCTAAAGACGTATTAGTACAATAAGGTAAAGATGGTTCAACAACGACAACAACAACTTACGATGTGGATCCTAAGACTGGAGAGTTAATCAACCCTCAAACAACAACTGAAACAACACCACCTGTAGACCACATTACAGAGTACGGTCCAGTTGAAGGCGGCACAGTTTATCAGCCAGATCCGAACTTGCCAGTTGGCGAAACAAGCACAACACCAGGTAAGCCAGGAGATCCGAACGACCCTAACAACCCGCCGACAGATACAGTAGTGAATGTAGGTAATGTTGAAACTAATACAACACCAGTACCGCATGACACAACGTATGTAGGTGTAGATCAACCAGTAGGTTATACAAATGTACAAACACCTGGTAAAGATGGTTCAACAACAACTACAACAACTTATGAAGTGGATCCTAATACTGGCGAATTAACTAACCCAGTAACTAATACAACAACTGTAGATCCAGTAACACAAGTGAATGAAGTAGGTACTAAGCAAGTTACAACTGAACAAGTACCATACACAACAATCACAAGAGAAAACCCTGACTTGCCAGCAGGTACTCAAATTGAAGTACAACCTGGTATCACAGGCGAAAATGAAACAACAACTTATACAGTGAACCCTGAAACAGGTGCACTGGAAAACCCAACTTCAAATACGGTAACTAAAGTTGAAAAACAAGACCGCATTATTGAAGTAGGTGTAGGTACTACTTCTGTAGTGACGAATCCGATTCCGCCAGAAACAACGTACCAGCCAAATCCAGATCCAAACCCTGAAACAGGTACAACAACTGTTATCACACCAGGTGAAGAAACAGTAACAACTGAACCAGGTAAAGACCCTGTAACTGAAGTGACAACACCACCAGTAACAGAAGTCGTTGGTGTAGATAACGAAAGCACAGTTACAACACCGATTCCGCACAAAGAAATCAACCGTTACAATCCTGATTTACCAGTTGGTTCTAAAGATGTGTTAGTTCAAGAAGGTAAAGATGGTTCAACAACAACTACAACGACTTACGATGTAGATCCTAAGACAGGAGAGTTGACGAACCCTCAAACTTCAACGACTACAACACCACCGGTAGACCGCATTACAGAATACGGTCCAGTCGAAGGCGGCACAGTTTACAAACCGGATCCGAACTTACCAGTTGGCGAAACAAGCACAACACCAGGTAAGCCTGGAGATCCGAACGACCCTAACAACCCGCCAACAGATACAATCGTACATGTCGGCAATAAAACAACAGAAACAACACCGATTCCTTACAACACAATCGACCGTTATAACCCAGAATTACCTGTAGGTGCGAAAGATGTAGTAGTTCAAGAAGGTCAAAACGGTTCTACAACGACAACAACAACTTACGATGTAGATCCTAAGACTGGCGAATTAATCAACCCACGTACAGAAACTTCAACAACACCAGCAGTTGACCGCATCACAGAATACGGTCCAGTCGAAGGCGGCACAGTTTACAAACCGGATCCAAACTTACCAGTTGGCGAAACAAGCACAACACCAGGTAAGCCAGGTAATCCAAATGATCCGAACAACCCGCCGACAGACACAGTGATTCACGTTGGTAATAAAGTAGTGGAAGAAAATGATGTACCATATGAAACAATCTATCAAGATAATCCAAACTTACCAGTTGGAACTGAAAGAGAAATTCAACCAGGTATTACTGGCAAAACTCAAACAGTAACAACTTACGATGTGGATCCTAAGACAGGTGAATTGATTAACCCGCGTACTGAAACAGTAACTGTGACAGATAAACAAGATCGCATTATTGAAAGAGGTACAGGTCAACCAGCACCTGAACAGCCTGGTGAAACACCTAACCAACCAGAAGTTCCTGGTGAGACACCAGAACAACTAGAAGCACCAGTTGAAACACCAGAACAACCAGAAGCACCAGCTGAGACACCGGCACAACCAGAAGCACCAGCTGAGACACCAGCACAACCGGAAGCACCAGCTGAAACACCGGCACAACCAGAAGCACCAGCTGAGACACCGGCACAACCAGAAGCACCAGCTGAGACACCGGCACAACCAGAAGCACCAGCTGAAACACCGGCACAGCCACAAGCACCAGCAACACAAGCACCTGGCAATGACGTAGCTCAAGATGAGTCTGTCCCAACTCAATCTCAAGAACGTCAAGCTGCCAAATCAGATAAAGAAGCTTTACCTGATACAGGTCAAAATGAAAACAAAGGTGCATTATTCGGCTCACTATTCGCTGGATTAGGCGCATTGTTCTTACTTGGTAAGAACCGTCGCCGCAAAGACAATAAATAAGTCCCAAACAGCTTACTGTCAAAAAAATGTAAAAGAAATTTCAAAACTCCTATAGAAATATGAAATTGATACTGGCGTCCCTCTTAAATGAGGGGCGTTTTTTGGTTCTTCATCTTTTATGGTGGGAAGGTAAAACTTCCCGCCTTTTTCGATACACAAAAAGCGCAATTGCCTCTATAATTTAAAGTGACCAAACCCAAATTAAAGGAGACAAGTGCGCCTATGTGTAATGATACATTAGAAATACTAAGAATAAAAGATAAAAATATCAAATCTGTTAGCCAAGATATTGATGTAATAGTAAAAGGAAAGAAGTCTACGGTTGTTAATGCTGTACTTACGTATAAGCCTTCGGCTTGTCCTTGCTGCGGAATTAAAAATGAAGGACAAATTCATAAGCATGGTAAACGAGTTTCTCGTATTACCTTGCTTAAAACTCAAGGCTATAATACATATCTAAACTTAGCCAAACAGCGCTTTAAGTGTTTAGAGTGTAATACAACTTTTACTGCTGAAACTGATGTCGTAGATAAGACACGATTTATTTCTAATTATGTGAATCAAAAAATAATTGAAGAAGCCACGAAAGTCAAAACAGAAATAGATACTGCAGAAGACAACTGTGTTTCTCCATCTACAGTACGTCGTATTCGAAATAAAGCAGTCAATACTTTACTTATCAAGCCTTTCGATAATCTACCTGAACATTTGGCAATCGATGAATTTAGAAGTGTAAAGAGTGTGACTGGCTTAATGAGTTTTATATTTATTAACAATGACACACATGAAGTTCTAGATGTTTTAGAAAACAGAACTTCGGGTTATTTAAAAGCTTATTTTGAACGCTTTGATCGAAAAAATAGACTTAAAGTTAAAACAATCACTATTGATATGTTTGAACCCTATTTATTCTTATTTAAAAAGCTCTTTCCTAATGCATCTATAATCTTTGATAGATTTCATATCGTTCAGCACATGAATAGAGAGTTAAACTTCTATCGCAGAGAAGTAATGAATCGTTATAAAGACAAAGATGGAAGGGAATACCCTGTTTTAAAGAACAAATGGAGGCTTCTTTTAACAGACAAACGTAAACTCTTCATGATGGATGGTATTTGGGACGGTTCCTTTAGATGTTATAAAAAAGGTTATGATCTAGTGAATTTTATGCTTCAAACAGATGAAAAGTTAAAAAATTCATACGAACTAGTACATGATTTACGCGAAAGTTTAAAATTATGTAATTGGAAAGATTTTATCAATCGTTTGAACGACGTTGATAAAAACTCAATCAGTAAAAACATATGGAAAGTAGTAACATTTTTTAGAAAGCATCAAGAAATACTTCGAAATACGATTTACAATCCCTTATTAAATAACGGTGCAATAGAGGGTATTAACAATAAAATAAAGTTAATTAAGCGAATTTCATATGGATACAGAAGCTTTAATAACTTAAGAAACCGTATAATGCTGGTATTTAGTTTATTTAAAAACAAAAAGAAAAAGACAACCAGACCCGTACATCGGATGGTTGTCTAAATGATAGAATTCGAAGAATTCCAATCAAAATTAAGTTCTTTAAATTATTCACCCACCACAAATGGTGGAGAACCCGTTTTTTTGATGTTTAATAAGGAAGTTTCTTCAATTATTTGTCATTAATTTGTATGTTTAGTTTTATTAGTGTGTGATAAAAGAAGATATAAGGATAAGTACAACCTGTTTGCCAAATATTAAGATTTTGTTCAACATTGCTAAATGCAATATATACTTATAGACATTTATTGAGTAACAGGTATAATTATTACAATTAACAAAAATTCAAGGGCAGCATCGTTTTTAAACAAAGGGATAAAGTTAAGGTTTTTTAATCATGAGGAGGAATTTTTTCTATGAAAAAATTAGATTTTCTTCCTAATAGACGTAATAAATACTCTATTCGTAAATTTACGGTGGGTACGGCTTCGATACTATTAGGAACAATGTTGATTTTAGGCACGAATGATGAAGCAAAAGCTGCGGAAACAAGCAGTTCTAGTTCATCAGGCAGTGATTCAAGTACTGGCAGCGGCAGTGAAGGTTCAACTGATCCGACCGCAACACCAACAACAGACAGTGCATCAACACCTGAACCAAAGACGCAAACTGCGCCATCAGATACAACAGTGCCGGCAGAAAGCCAACCAGCTGCAGAGAGCCAGCCAACAACAGAAGCACCGACGACTGAAACTGCGCCATCGACTGGTACAGAGACAACACCGGCTGAGCAGACACCGGCAACAGAAGCACCGGCTGGTGAAAGTTCGGCAGGCACATCTGAACCTACACCTGATACGGCAGCACCAACGCAAGAATCAAATTCAACAACGACAAAAACACCAGCAACAGAAACAAATTCAAATACGACAGCACCTGTTGCTTATGACACGATTTATCAAGAAAATCCTGACTTGCCTGTAGGCGTTCAAAATGAATTGCAAGCAGGGATTACAGGGGAGACGACAACAACGACTACGTATACAGTTAATCCTGAGACAGGTGCGTTGTAAAATCCGACATCTGCAGATACGACTACTATCGCAAAACAAGATCGTATTGTGGAAGTAGGTACAGGTACAACTGTAGTTACAACAGCACCGATTGCGCCGACAACAAGCTATGTAGCTGACCCGAATCCAGATGCTGGTGCAGGGGATCAAACAGTAGTCACACCGGGTACACCAGGTGAAGCTACAACGACAAAAGAACCAGGTCAAGACCCAGTCACAGAAGTGACAACACCGCCGGTAAATGAAGTGATCAGTGTCGATAATGTAGACACAGCAACAAGTACGCAAAGCTTTGACACTATCACACGTTATAACCCGAATTTACCAGTCGGCAGTACCAATGTGATTGCACAACAAGGTCAAGACGGCGTAACAACAACGACAACAACATACGATGTAGATCCGAATACTGGCCAATTATCGAATCCGCAAATTTCAACACAAACAACACCGCCAGTAACACAAATTGTGGAATACGGTCCAGTCGCAGGAGACACGGTCTATCAAGCAGACCCAAGCTTGCCTTATAATCAAACGACGACGATTGAAGGTACACCAGGAGATCCGAACGACCCGAATAACTTGCCTACTGATACTATTATTAAAGTCGGCAACACAACACATGAGGTTGCGCCGATTCCATATGATGTTGAATATGTAGGTGTCAGTCAGCCGACAGATTATACGAATGTCAGAACAGAAGGACAAGCAGGTTCAACTGCGACAACAACGACGTATGATGTCGATCCGAATACAGGTGCCTTATCTAATCCAGTCACAACGCTTCAAACAGTACCGCCGATTACACAAGTCGTTGAAAAAGGTACAGTTCAAGTTACGACTGATACGGTAGCTTATGACACGATTTATAAAGAGAACCCTGATTTGCCTGAAGGTACACAAAACGTTGTACAACAAGGTGTAACAGGACAAACACAAACGACAACAACATATACAGTTAATCCTGAAACAGGTGCGTTGGAAAATCCGACATCTGATACAGTGACAACGCAATACAAACAAGATCAAATCATTGAAGTCGGTACAGGTGTCACAACAAGTACGACATCTCCAATATTGCCTGAAACTATTTATCAAGCTAACCCAGATGCAGATGCGGGTACAGGCGACTTAACAGTCTTGGTACCAGGACAAGAAGGGGTTGCGACAACGGTAAAAGAACCAGGCAAAGAAGCAGTAACGACAACAACGACTGAACCGGTGAATGAAGTGATTGGTGTCGATAATGTGGACACAACAACAAGTACGCAAAGCTTTGACACTATCACACGTTATAATCCGAATTTACCAGTCGGCAGTACCAATGTGATTGTGCAGCAAGGCCAAGATGGTGTGACAACGACGACAACAGTTTATGATGTGGATCCGAATACAGGACAATTATCGAATCCTCAAGTTTCTACAACGACGACACCGCCAGTCAGCCAAATTGTAGAATACGGGCCAGTCGCAGGCGGTACAGTTTATCAGCCGGATGCTAATGTTCCTTACAATCAAACACAAACGGTTGAAGGAACACCAGGCGAACCGAATGATCCGAATAACTTACCGACAGATACAATTATTAAAGTCGGTAATGTACAAACAGATGTGACACAACAACCGTATGACACAACGTATGTTGGGGTAAATGAACCGACAACATACACGAATGTACAAACGCAAGGTCAAGACGGTACAACAATCACAACTACAACTTATACTGTGAACCCTGAAACAGGCGCACTTGAAAATCCAGTCGATACCACAACAACGCTTGTGGAAAACAAGACCAGATTATTGAAGTCGGTACAGGTGTTACAACATCTACGACGACGCCGATACCTCCGTCTACAACATATCAAGCCAACCCTGATACAGATGCTGGTGTAGGTGATCAAACAATTGTGACACAAGGACAACCGGGCGTTTCTACAACTGTGAAAGAACCAGGTCAACCAGCGGTTACTACAACAACGACAGAACCAGTGACAGAAGTGATTGGTGTCGATAACGTGGATGTAGCTGAACAGCCGATTCCTTTCAATACGATTGAACGTTATAATCCGAACTTGCCTGTCGGTACAACCAACGCAGTCGCACAAGAAGGACAAAACGGTGTCACAACAACAACGACAACATATGAAATCGATCCGAATACAGGCGCATTGTTGAACCCTGTTGTTGAAACGACACAAACAGCACCGACTGACCGAATCATTGAATACGGTCCTGTCGCAGGAGAAATTATTTATCAGCCAGATCCAAGTCTTCCAATCGGGCAAACAACGACAACAGAAGGCACACCAGGCGACCCGAATGACCCGAACAACTTGCCTGCAGATACGATTGTTAACGTTGGCAATGTGGATACAGCAACAACAGTATTACCGCATGACACACAATATGTCGGTGTTACTCAACCAACCGGCTATACTAATGTACAAACAGCAGGTATAGATGGTGCAACGACGACAACAACAACGTATACAGTAGATCCAGCAACAGGAACTTTAAGCAATCCAGTTGCAGCATCAACAACAACTGAACCTGTGACAGAAGTGGTTGAAATCGGTACACAACAAGTGACAACATCAGATGTTCCTTATACGACAATCTATAGAGAGAACCCAGATTTAGCACAAGGTACACAAAATGAAATCCAAGCGGGTATCATTGGGCAAACACAAACGACAACGACTTATTCTGTGAATCCTGAAACGGGCGCATTGTATAATCCGATCGCAAATACAGTGACTTTAACAGAGAAACAAGACAGAATTGTCGAAGTCGGAACAGGTGTGACGGTGACAGAAACAACAGTGATTCCGCCGCAAACAGTGTATGAAGCAGCACCGAACCCTGACCCAGGCGCAGGAGATACAACAGTCATCACACCAGGTGCTGCAGGAGAGTCTACGACAGTCAAAGAACCAGGACAAGACGCAGTCACAACTGTAACAACACCGCCGGTTAATGAAGTGATTGGTGTCGATAATGTCGATACACAAACAACAACATTACCGTTCGATACACAATATGTAGCAGTAGATCAGCCGATTGGATATGAAAACGTTGCGACAACAGGTCAAAATGGTACAACAACGACGACAACGACATATCAAGTGGATCCGAATACAGGTGCGTTGATTTATCCAACGACAACCACAGCAACAACTGAACCTGTGACACAAGTGATTGAAATCGGTACGAAACAAGTCACAGTGAATGATATTCAGTACGATACGATTTACAGAGATAACCCGAACTTGCCTGTAGGAACTGAGAATGAAGTCCAAGCAGGTGTGGTTGGACATGAAGAAGTGACAACAACGTACAGCGTGAATCCGACAACTGGATTATTAGAAAACGGTGTATCTGTAACGACAACATTAGTTGAAAAACAAGACCGTATTATTGAACGCGGTACAGGTGTGACAACGACACAAACAACAGAAATTCCGCCGAAAACAGTATACGTTGCTGATCCTGACAGTGATGCAGGTATTGGCGGTACAACTGTACTGACACCTGGACAAGCTGGTTCTCAAACTGTAACGACAGAACCAGGTCAAGCACCTGTGACACAAACAACACCTGCAGTCGATCAAGTGGTGGGTGTCGATAATGTGGATATCAATACAACAACAGTGCCGTACGATACACGTTATGTAGGTGTCAATGAAGCGGTCGGCTATGAAAATGTATTAACACCGGGACAAGATGGTACCACTACAACGACAACCACTTATGAGGTTAATCCAGATACCGGCGAATTGGTAAATCCGCAAACTGCGACATCCAATACACCAGGTACGACACAAGTCATTGAAGTCGGTACAACGCAAGTGACGACAGATGAAGTGAATTTCGAAACGATTTATGTAGAGAATCCAGACTTGCCGCAAGGTACACAAAATGAAGTACAAGCAGGCATTGTCGGACAAACACAAACAACAACGACTTATACAGTCAATCCTGAAACAGGTGTATTATCTAATCCGACAACGAATACTGTCACAACAAAAGAAGCTCAAAATCGTATTATCGAAGTCGGTACAGGTGTGACAACATCTACAACAACACCGATTGCGCCGACAACAAGCTATCAGCCGCAGCCGGATGTGACACAGCCGATTGGCGAACAAACAGTGATTACTCAAGGTGTGCCAGGAGAATCGACAACAACGAAAGCACCAGGACAACCTGCAGAAACTGTGGTAACAACACAACCGGTTAATGAAGTCATCGGTGTCAATAACGTGACGCAAACAGAAACAGAAATTGCGTACGATACGATTGAACGTTATAACCCGAACTTGCCGACAGGTACAACAAATTATATTGCACAAGCAGGTCAAAACGGTTCCACAGTTGAGACAACAACATATGAAGTCGATCCAAATACAGGTGCGTTATCTAATCTGACAACACAAACGCATACGATTGACCCAGTGACACAAATTGTGGAATACGGTCCAGTCGCAGGCGGTACGATTTATCAACCTGATTCAACGTTGCCGGCAGGACAAACATCAACAGTGCCAGGAACACCAGGCGACCCGAATGATCCGAATAACTTGCCGACAGATACAGTAGTTAAAGTAGGTAATGTGACAACAGAAACAAGTCCAGTACCATACAACACACAATATGTAGCAGTGGATCAGCCGACGACTTATACGAATGTACAAACACCAGGCGTTAATGGTTCGACAACAACAACGACAACGTAAAAAGTAGATCCAAAAACTGGTGCACTGCAAAATCCAGTCACTACAACGACAACATCACCCGCAACAACACAAGTGATTGAAAAAGGCACAATTCAAATTGCGACAACGGATATTGCATATGACACGGTTTACAGAGAAAATCCAGATTTACCAGTCGGTACGCAAAACGAAATTCAAGCAGGTATTGTCGGAACAACACAAACAACAACGACATATCAAGTGAATGCAGGTACCGGCGCATTAGAGAATTCGACATCTGAAACAACAGTCTTGCAGAGTGCGCAAACAAGAATTATCGAAGTAGGTGTCGGTACGACAACAACTACAACAAATGAAATTCCGCCTAGCACGAATTATGTCGCAAATCCAAATACTGACCCAGGCGCTGGCGACCACACAGTATTAACACCAGGTGTGGCAGGCGAATCAACAACAACGAAAGTACCAGGTCAAGATCCGGTTACTGAAGTCACTACACCTGCAGTAGATGAAGTGATTGGTGTCGATAATGTAGATACACAAACAACGACACAGCCTTATGACACAATTGTGCGCTATAATCCGGATTTACCAGTCGGTACAGTGAATCAAGTAGTTCAAGAAGGACAAAACGGTACAACGACTATCACGACAACGTATGAAGTTGATGCAACAACAGGTACACTGTACAATCCGCAGACAACTGAAAGTACAACAGCGCCAGTGAATCGTATTATTGAATACGGTCCGGTTGAAGGTACTGTAGTTTACCAGCCGGATACTAGCCTGCCGTATGGCGAAACTGAAACAATTCCAGGTACACCAGGCGACCCGAACGACCCGAATAATCCGCCGACAGAAACAGTAGTGAAAGTCGGTAATCAGATGACCGAAAGTAGCGTATTGCCGTTTGATACACAATATGTTCCGGTTACTGAAGCGGTCGGTTATGAAAATGTGAAAGTCGCAGGCCAAGAGGGTACGACAACAACGACAAAAGTTTATGATGTAGATCCGCAAACAGGTGCATTATTGAATCCGATTGTCACAACGAATACGACACCTGCAGTGACACAAGTCGTTGAAAAAGGTACGACACAAGTCGCTACATCTGATTTACCGTATGAAACAGTTTATGTAGAAAATCCGAACTTGCCTGAAGGTACGCAAAATGAACTTCAAGCAGGCAGTGTCGGAACAACACAAACAACAACAGTTTATACGTTGAATCAAGATACAGGTGCACTTGAAAATCCAACTTCAACAACCGTGACAACACAAGAAGCGAAACAACGTATTATCGAGGTCGGAACAGGTGTCACAGCATCTACGAAAACTCCGATTGCGCCGACAACTTCATATGAAGCGAATCCAGATGTTACGCAGCCTATCGGCGAACAAACGGTTACAGTACCTGGACAAGCAGGAGAAACAACGACGACGAAAGTACCAGGTCAAGAAGCGGTGACAGAAGTGACGCTTCCAGTTGTAAATGAAATCATCGGTGTCAATAACGTTGAACGTTCAGAAACAGAAGTACCGTATGACACAATTATCCGCTACAATCCGAGCCTGCCTGTCGGCACAACAGATTATGTGGCACAAGAAGGTCAAAACGGTACAGTCACAACGACAACAACGTATGAAGTAGATCCGGAAACAGGCGCATTATTGAATCCAACAACACAAACGACAACGATTGATGCGGTGAATCGTATTGTGGAATACGGACCAGTCGCAGGCGGTATTGTTTACCTGCCTGATGCGACATTACCAGCAGGTCAAACTACGACAGTTCCCGGACAACCAGGCGATCCGAACGACCCGGATAACTTGCCGACAGATACGATTGTGAAAGTCGGCAATGTCACAACAGATACTGAACAAGTGCCTTACAGTACAACTTATACAGGTGCTGCACAGCCGACAACGTATACAAATGTAGCAACACCTGGTCAAACAGGTACAACTACTACGACAACAACGTATACAGTAAACCCATCAACAGGTGCGTTAAGCAATCCGCAAATCACAACGACAACAACACCGCCTGTGAATGAAGTGGTTGAAAAAGGTACAATCCAAGTCGCAACAACAGACAACCCTTACAATGTGATTTACCGTGAAAATCCTGACTTGCCTGTCGGTACACAAAATGAAATTCAACCAGGTATTGCAGGATTGACAGAAACAACAACGACTTACACAGTGAATCCGCAAACAGGAGAATTAGAACACCCAATCACAACAGATAAAGTCTTAACAGAAACACAAGACCAAATCATTGAAATCGGTGGCGGCACAACAGCGGCAACAACAACTGAAATTCCTCCTGAGACAACATATGTCGCAAACCCAGATCCGAATGCCGGAACAGGAGAGACTAATGTGGTGACACCAGGTGTACCAGGCGTCTCAACTACAACGAAAGAACCTGGCAAAACTGCAGTCACTGAAATCACAACGCCGGCAGTGAATGAAGTTATCGGTGTCGACAATGTGGATACGACAACACAAACAGTTCCGTATGACACAATTGTCAGATACAACCCTAACCTGCCGGTCGGTACTACAGATCATGTGGCGCAAGAAGGACAAAACGGCACAATCACTACGACAACAACGTATGAAGTCGACCCAGAAACAGGCGCTTTAAGCAATCCGCAATCTGAGACAACAACAGTGAATCCGACACAGCGTATTGTGGAATACGGACCAGTCGCAGGCGGCACAGTGTATCAACCAGATACAAGTCTGCCATATGGCGAAACTGAAACGATTCCAGGTACACCAGGGGATCCGAATGATCCGAATAATCCGCCGACAGAAACAATTGTGAAAGTGGGCAATATGGCGACTGAATCTGAACCGATTGCTTACGACACACAATATGTACCTTCTGACCAAGCTGTCGGTTATGAAAATGTGGTA
This sequence comes from Staphylococcus sp. IVB6181, assembly GCF_025561445.1. NCBI lineage: Bacteria > Bacillati > Bacillota > Bacilli > Caryophanales > Staphylococcaceae > Staphylococcus > Staphylococcus sp. IVB6181. Next base: position 395,686 of record NZ_CP095096.1, read on the forward strand.
ACGCCAGGACAAGACGGTATATTGACGACAACAACAACGTATGAAGTCGATCCGGTTACGGGTGCTTTAATCAATCCAGATGTCACATCATCTAAAGTACCGCCAGTCACTCAAGTGGTTGAAAAAGGTACAACACAAACAACAACGAATGATGTACCTTTCGAAACGATTTACAGAGAAAATCCTGACTTGCCTCAAGGTACGCAAAATGAAATACAAGCAGGTGTGACAGGACAAACAGAAACAACAACAACGTATACAGTAAATGCTGAAACGGGTATATTAGAAAATCCTGTTTCAAATACAACAACACGCACGCCAGCACAAAACAGAATTATCGAAATCGGTGTAGGAACGACATCTACAGTCACAACAGAAATCCCGCCAGAAACAACTTACGAACCGAAACCAGACCTATCACAACCGATTGGTACACAAACAGTGACAACACCAGGACAGCCAGGCATTGAAACAACAACGAAAGCACCTGGCAAAGAAGCGGTTACCGAAATCACTACACCGCCAGTTAATGAAGTTATCGGAATCAATAATGTTGAACAGACAACGACAGCGATTCCATTTGAAACGGAAGTTCGATACAATCCAAACTTGCCTGTCGGCACAGTGAACCATGTTGCACAAGAAGGGCAAACAGGTACAAGCCAAACAACGACAACGTACGAAGTCGATCCAACTACAGGTGCATTAATCAATCCGACAACAAAAGAAACAATCACACAAACACCGGTGAATCGCATTGTAGAATACGGCCCTGTCGCACCTTCTGTAACTTATAAACCGAACCTTGATTTACCAGTAGGCGAAACACAAGTTATAGAAGAAGGCACACCAGGCGACCCGAATGATCCGAACAACCTGCCTAAAGACAGAGTTATCAGTGTCGGAACAAAAGTGGTAGTCGTAGAAGATATACCATTTGAAACAATCTACAGAGATAATCCGAACTTGCCGGTCGGCACAGAATACGAAGTTCAAATCGGTAAGACAGGTCAAAAACAAACAACAACAGTTTACGGTGTAGATCCTAAGACTGGAGAACTGATCAATCCGGATACAACATCTATTATCGTGATTGAGAAAACAGACAGAATTATTGAACGCGGTACAGGTGCAGTACCTGAACAACCGGAAGAACCGGGTACACCGGAACAACCAGAAGTACCAAGTACACCAGAGCAGCCATCTGCACCAAGTGTGACACCGCCAAGTGAAAGCGAAGGCACTATCGATACACCTAAAGTACCAACTGAACCTCAAACAACTGAGCAACGGACAGAGGTGCAAGAAGGGCATGTTGAAAAAGAAGGCACACCTTCAAAAGATGACCGTAAAGTAAAATCTAAGGGTGCAGGCAGTGTAATCGTGAAAGCGAAAGATAAGGTATTGCCTGATACTGGTCAAGATGATGTGAAGAAAACATTATTCGGAACATTATTTTCAGGACTAGGTGCTTGGTTGTTATTCGGCAAACGCCGCAAGAAAGATAATAAAGACCAGTAAGATAATAGTAGTAAAATCGAATAAGTAAGCTGAGGCGTCCTTTGTATTCAAAGGGCGTCTTCTTTTTTGTGATATTGGAAAATGGTGTGCGGTTTTGTTAATTGCATGTAAAGTTTGTTAAGTGAATATTGATTTTATAATTAGTTTATTAATGTCATGTAATTCTAAATTTAGGATTGTTAAATAATAATTTTGATTACGAATATTGCTTGAATACTTTTTAGTTGGTGGATTATACTGTTACTAAATTGGAACATAATATCTAATCAGAATATTTGCGGAGTTATTACGAAAATGAGTACAAATCTTAATAAAAGAGACAGATTTGAAAACAGTCGCTGATATATGTACATAGATATGAAGCACCTCATTGGCAAATGTTCGGAGTATTATTTCTTCTTATTGTTTGCAAGAGATAATAGTTAGAGGATAAAGGAGAAGATAGATATGCAAATACCATTTAGCCCGCCACAAATTTCTGAAGAGGCAATTGAAAGTGTCGTTGAAACATTAAGAAGCGGATGGATCACAACGGGTCCTAAGACACAAGCATTTGAAGAGGCTTTGACTGACTACATGGGAACATCAGGTACAGTCGCAATGAATTCTGCGACAGCAGCTTTAGAAGTCACGTTACGTTTGTTAGGCATCGGAGCGGGTGATGAGGTGATTACATCAGCGTATACGTATACAGCTTCAGCATCTATCATTGCGCATGTTGGTGCGAAGATTGTATTAGTCGATACGCAAGAAGACTCATTAGAAATGGACTATGAGCAGTTAGCATCTAAAATCACTTCGCGTACAAAAGCCATTATTCCTGTAGATATTGCAGGACAATTGTGCGATTATGATAAAATTTTTGAAATTGTACAACGCAAACAAGACTTGTTCAGCACTGAAAATCCTGTACATGCTTTATTAAACCGTATTGCGATTATTGATGATGGTGCACATTCATTTGGTGCGAGAAAAGGTACAAGATGCAGCGGCAGTTTTGCGGACTTCACTACGTTTTCATTCCATGCGGTGAAGAACCTGACAACAGCTGAAGGCGGTGCCGTGACTTGGACGAGAGATTATGAAGCAGATGGCTACAATCTGCCGAAATTGTTCAAAACATCTATTCTGCACGGCCAAAGCAAAGATGCGTTATCTAAAATGCAAAAAGGCAACTGGGAATATGACATTACTGAACTTGGCTATAAATTTAATATGACAGATATTAATGCGGCAATCGGATTAGATCAGCTGAGCAAATACGAGGATAATTTATCCCGCCGTAAAGAAATCGTACGTTTGTATGAAGCGCATTTGAATCCTGAATTTATTCAGACATTAAAGCATTTTGATAATGATAAAGAGTCCAGCTGCCACCTTTATATCACTTGGATAAAAGGCGCAACTGAAGCACAGCGCAACGATATTATTCAGCGTTTGGCAGAGCAAGGCATCGCAACGAATGTACACTACAAACCTTTACCGATGTTTTCAGTGTACCAAGCCTACGGCTTCAATATTGAAGACTATCCGAATGCTTATGCGCACTATGTTAACGAATTGACGCTGCCATTATATCCGCAGCTGACAGATGAACAAGTAGAATTTATCGTTCAGCAAGTCAATGAAGCAGTCGGCGGGGTATTAGTATGAAGAAGGTCTTAATTTTAGGTGTGGCACCTGTACAAGCAGAAGCGATTGAAAAGCTGAATGACTTAGGTTATGAAACACATGCGATTGCGATGAAGAAAGATGGTCCAGGTGCAGATCAAGCGGATTACTTCAGCGAAATTAATATCATTGATCAGCCAGCAGTCAAAGCGTATATCACTGAACATGGTATCGATGCAGTATATTCTGTCGGTTCTGATTTAGCAATGCCTGTCGCTAATCAATTATCTGAAGCATTGGATTTACCGCATTTTGTAAGCTATGAAACAGCTTATGCTTGTAATCATAAAGATGAAATGCGTGCGCAGACAAAGGGGATCAAAGGGTCTGTACCTTTTGAAATTACTACAGATCCAAAGCATCAAACACAAATAGACTATCCCGTGTTCGTCAAACCGACAGATGGTCAAGGCCAACGCGGTATCACGCTTGTTGAACAGCCATCAGATTTACCGGATGCGATTCAATTTGCGGTGGAGCATTCAAGAGAAGGTGCGGCAATTATCGAACGTTATATTGATGGGTATGAAATTTCCGTCAATGGTTATGTTGTTAATGGGAAGCTGGAATTTACATTAGTATCTATGCGCGAAACTTGGCCTAAGCATCCAGGATTGATTCATAAGCATATTATTGATCCGGATTATGATTATCCGCTGGATTCCATTCAACAAGCTATCCAAGCACATCTTGAAACTTTGAAGATAGATAATGGACCCGTCTATGCGCAAGTGAAAGTCATGGATGATGAAGCATTTATTATTGAAATCACACCGCGCTTTGATGGTTGCCATATGCATAAATTAATTCAATACTATAATCAAGACGAATTGCTGGAAAAGACATTCAAACATTTGCTGGATGGAGAGACACCAGAATTCATAACGCCGTATACGGTACAGCCGATTGTGCTGGAATTCATGTGCGAAACGCCGAATCAAGCGATTGATTACGACCAATTCACTACACCGGATGGGACATTAGAAAGTTATCGCTATTATCATCAAGGCGACCACATCCGCCCGGTCAATGGCGTCTATGACAAGGTAGGTTTTTATATCTATCCTCTTAAAAAGGAGGACAATTAAATGGCATTCAGAATTACAGGCGGGACAGGTTTATTAGGCAGATACTTCACAACATTGCTTGAAGAAAAAGGCGAAGACTATACAGTATTGTCTCGCCAAGGCAATGATGATGCACAGCGTATTCAAACAGATTATACAAAAGGTTCGCTTGAAATGGTCTTTCAAGAAGGCGATGTCATTGTACATTTAGCCGGAAACAGAGGTCCGACCGCTGAAATCAGCACGTATACATCCGAACTTCAAATGGCGCAGAATATTTTTGAAGCCGCAATAGCTAAAAAGTGCCGGCACGTTATTGTCGCATCTTCGATTTCAGTGTACGCAGATGAAACAACACTGCCGTGGAAAGAGTCAGATGCGAAACAAGATGTGCCTAAATCATTGTACGGTTTAAACAAGGGGTATGTTGAGGCACTTGCGGCGTACTATAGAGAACGTAAGCAGCTCAATACGACTTGCCTGCGCTTCTCGCATTTATTCGGTGCGAATGAAAAGAATAATTATATGATCAATTATTTTATGCGCTTGGCTTGTTTAGGCAAACCATTGACAGTGATGGGAGAAAGTACAGTGCCGCGTGAATTCTTATATGCAAAAGATGCTGCACAAGCCATTTGGCAAACTGCAGTACAACCGCCGTCATCCTTAGTCCTTAATGTCAAAGGCAGCGAAGCTTTAACCAACTTAGAAGCAGCCCAGCAGATTAATGAAGCCTTTCATAATCAAGCCGGCATAGAACGTAAAGATGAAGATGTGCCTGATTTCTTTACACCGTCTTATATGGATGGGACAAAAGCACAGGCTGAAATCAGCTTTGTGCCGCAATATAGTTTCTTACAGGCGCAGCAAGAAATTTATCAAGAAATGGAGCGACTAAGCGATGAGTTACCAGAAAAATATTAAAAGAATCCTGGATGTAGCTTTGTTTATTGCGTTATTGCCGATACTGATTGTTGTCGCATTGCCTGTCAGTCTTGCGATTAAGAAAGAAGATAAAGGCAGTATTTTATATAACGGGCAACGCCTGGGTGTAGGGATGCTGCCGTTTAAGATGCATAAATTCAGAACGATGAAAGAAAATGCTGAAGATATCAGAAACGCAGACGGCAGTACGTTCAACAGCGACCAAGATCCGCGTGTCACAAAGATTGGACAATTCTTGCGTAAATCAAGTATTGATGAATTACCGCAATTATTGAATGTGTTAAAAGGCGACATGAGCTTTGTCGGTCCGCGTCCAAGTCCGTTAGGCAATGAACACCGCTACCCGGATTACTATAAGACAAAGTTTCATGTGAAACCCGGTATTACTGGCTTAACACAAGCGTTACTGCGCAATAGTGCATCAATGGAAGAACGCATGCGTTTAGATGCTTTTTATGCTGCGAATGTAAGCTTTACAATGGATGCGTTTGTGATTTATAAGACGATTTCAACTGTGCTGCTTCAAAAGAATATTAATCAGAAGTAAGAAAGGAATAGAACCCATGCGAAAAGAATTGATTCTGTTAACCAATTACTTCCCGTATTATAAAGGCGAGGAGTATTTAGAAGAAGAAATAGATTATCTTGCTGAAGCATTTGATCATATCATTATTATTCCCACAATGGTCAGCCCTAAGATGAAGTTAACACGCGAAGTGCCGGATGAGGCAACGGTATTAGATTTGCCTTTTCCGCAAGGTTTAAAAGATAAAGCGGTCAATTTTTTCAAAACAGCACCGAATATTCTGCTGAAACATCATCGTGTGTTAGGCATCGGTGAAAATGCTGGGTCTTTAAATCCCTATAAGTGGATGTACAATCTTTATTTCGAAGCGAGAACAGATGCTATCTATCAAGATTTAGTACGTTCGCATCTGCTGCCTGAAAATAACGGCACTACGCAATTGTATATTTATAGTTACTGGTTTTATATTACAGCCAATTTAGGTGCGAAGCTGAAACATGATTATTACGGCGATGCATCGATTCCGTTTATTTCCAGAGGCCACGGCTATGATGTTAATGATTATATTAAACCTTTCAGCTTCTTGCCGATGCGCCAAAGCATGCTGGCACGTGTCGATGCACTCTTTCCTGTTTCAGATACGAGCACACGCTACTTGAGAGAAAAGTTTCCGAAGTATGCGGATAAAGTCGAAACAAGACGGTTAGGAGTCGGAGAAGGGGACTTCCAAGTCTCAGAACGCAAGCCTAACTTGTTTGTCAGCTGTTCCACAATCCGCAAACTGAAACGCTTAGATGTCATTATCGATGCACTCGCACAATTAAGCGAAAAAGGTTATGACTTTAAGTGGGTACATATCGGAGACGGCCCTGATGCTGAAAAGATTGCGGAACTGGCAAAGGAAAAATTAAAGCCCGAACAATATGAATTGATTGGGCGCTTACCAAACGTTGAAGTCAGAAAATGGTATCATGACCATAACCCGACACTGTTCTTGAACACGTCTGAATCTGAAGGTGTGCCGGTGTCTGTAATGGAAGCGATGGCGAATGCGATTCCTGTCGTTGCGTCAGATGTAGGCGGTACGTCAGAAATTGTAAAACCTGAACAAAATGGTTTGCTGATCAGCGACGCTTTAAATCCAGATGATGCAGCTGAAGCAATTGAATATTTCATCAACCTTTCAGATGAAGCATATTACAATTATGCACAAGGTGCGTATCAATCATGGCAGACACTCAGTGATTCTGAAACATTATATACAGCGTTTGCACATGCATTGGCACAAAGGTAACGCGAAAGTACGGCGATACAGTACTTGGAGAGGCAGGTTGGGATAATTGGTGGAAAGAAGTCTATGCATTTTTGTGAGATGTATCAGAACTACACCTATGACACAACGAGAGACAAGACTTTAATGAGGTAATCAATCACAAATAAGTAATGAATGAGTGAGTAGGTGGAAGTTTGGTCAGATTATTAAGATGGAGCATACTGGGCATTGCGGTAATTATGCTCGCCTTGGGCATTATTTTCTCGAATATTACGCTGTTATTCAGTGCGCTCTTATTATTTTTTCTGAACAATATCATATATGGATTGGAATCCTTCAACCAGCGGGTCATCTTCTTTATGTTTAATGTGACCTTCTTTGTCTTCTTAATGGGAAGAATGGTCGTAAGCAAACTCTTCCATTATCATGAGAAAGACTTTAAGTTGCTGGGAACATATTTTACAGATCAATCCATTATCTTCAATATTTTAATCATGTTGAGTTTAAGTCTGTTTTGTCTTTTCTTAGGCTATGCACTGTTAGATCGCGAAGTACATCGCGGATTCGATCAGTTCCAACCGATAGAGACAAAGTATAAACAAAATATCAGAACCATCAGCTTGTTTGTGTTTGCGGTTGCGATTGTCTTCAAATTGGTTTACTTAGCTGAAGCTATTCAAGCATCACAAGCACAAGGGTACTATGCATTCTTTTCTAACTTTAAGTCTAACTTGCCAGGCGCATTTGTATTAATCAGCAGAATGTTCCCGGTCGCATTCTTTATCTACCTTGCGACTTTACCGGCAAAGAAGAAAGCATGGCTTGCGATTGCGGCCTTTTTGCTTGTGGATAGTTTATCCGTTATGACAGGTTCAAGATCTGACTTTATGCTGGATGTGCTGATACTCTTTATCTATTTCTGTTACCGCAACCGTTTGGCTAAAGATACACAGACAGACAAATGGTTCGGCAAGAAGACGATTATTACAGGTGTCGTATTGGCACCGATTTTGCTTGCGGTTATGAACTTTGTCGGAAACAACCGCGGCGGTACTAAAACAGAAGGCGGTTTCTTTGATGCATTGCTGTCATTCTTCTTCTCACAAGGTATCAGTGTGAATGTTATCGGTTATACGATTGAAAAAGCTAAAGAAATTCCAGATAAGATTTATTCCATCGGTCCTTTGACAGAATATGCGGTATTTAATATTTGGGGCAATTTGACGGGCGGCCAAGGCGGTTGGTCAGGCCAATCTGTTGAACGTGCTTTAGACGGCTACCAATATTCTCATACTATTTCCTATGTCATTATGAAGGATTTGTATTTAAAGGGTGTAGGCTATGGTTCAAGTTTCGTTGCGGAAACGTATCATGATTTCGGTTATGTTGGCATGATGTTTGCGAGTTTGATAATCGGGATTCTCATCGCTTTATTTACACGCATGCTTACTGCTAAACATATTATGTTTATTGCGGCAGCACTGATTATGGCGCGTATGATGTTATTCATTCCGCGTGCAAGTACTATCGCATTTATTATTGATACTTTTTCACCCGCGAACATTTTCACAGTGATTGTCATCTTTGGTTTAGAACGTGTCTTGCGTCCGTATCTCAATCGACGCCGCAATCACCGTAAACAGGAGTTATGAGTATGAATCAAAGAAGAGCTGGAGCGGTTTTATCCTACATATCTATATTCGGAAATATTTTAGTCGCAGTACTGTATACACCTTTCTTTATCAGAACACTCGGCACTTCGGAATATGGATTGTATAACTTAGTATTATCTTTCTTAGTCTATTTGAATATTATGGACTTGGCGTTTGGTAATACCATTGCGAAATTCCTATCGCAAAATCGAGTGAAAGGCTCGAAAGCACAAGAAGCACGTATTCTTGGTAATATCTTGAATATCTATTTCTTGTGTTCATTAATAGTCGGATTAATGGGTATCGTGCTGTACTTTAATGCAGAGGCAGTCTTCGGCAATGCTTTAGCACCTAAGCAGCTCTCTGAATTAAAGCTGATGTTAATCTTTATTATCATCAATATTATGATTTCATTTTATCCGGGTATCTTTAACGGTATTTTGCAAGCATATGAATACTTTGTAATCGCAAAGAGTATGCTGCTGATTCGTGTCGTGACACCATCGATTTTAGCGACACCTTTCTTATTGATGGGCTATGGTGCCGTTACGATTATTTTAATCACTTTAATCGTGAACTTTGCATGTATTTTCTTAGGTATGATTTTATGCAAACGCAAAGTCGCTATCCGCTTTGATTGGAAAGGTGCACTCTCTATCTCGCACTTAAGCCAACAGAAACAATTGAATCTGTATTTAGGTTTAGTGTTGTTTTCAATTGCTATCGAGCAATTAACACTGAATTCAGGACAAATGATTTTAGGTGCGATTAACGGTACTGTCGCCGTCGCAATATATGTAATTGCCGTACAGTTTGTTAAGATTTTCCAACAGTTCGCAACTTCTATCAATAACGTCACGTTTCCAGGGTTTTCAATGCTGGTTGTAGAAGGTGCAGATAATGATCGATTATTGAAACAAATGGTTAGAATCAGCCGGATTCAGTTAATCGTTCTATCCTTTATTCTATCTGGATTTGTGATTTTCGGTGAGAATTTCATTGTCATTTGGGCAGGACCTGATTTTCGTCCAGCTTATATTATGACAGTACTCTTAATGTTTACGATTACGTTCCAACTTTCGCAACTGCCGGCTGTCAGTATTATTCAAGCACATAACCGCCAAACATTTCGTTTCATTGCACTTGCGGTCACACTTGTTTTAGCAATGGGTGCCGCCGCATTATTAGCACCGAAATACAGCGGTTACGGTGTATCGATTTCGATTGCTGGTTTCAGCTTTATCGGCTATACGCTGATTATGAACTGGTATTACCACTATAAAATCGGTTTGAATATGTATCGTTTCTGGTTTGAAATGGGTAAAATATGGCTGCCGATGTTAATTGTGACAGCGATATATTATTTCATTTATCAATGGATAGCGGAAGCATTAGGCAAAGGTTTAGTAATTTTAGGTATCAATATCATTATATATTCTATGCTGTATTCGGCAGTCTTATGGCTCGTGATTATGAATCAAAGTGAGCAGCAGATTGCAAAGAATATCTTGAAGCGTTTTAAACGCAAATAAGCATAATTTATTAATTTCATAGCTGTTATGACAAATGAAAAAGGTCGTTGTAAGTACAGTACTGCAACGACCTTTTGCGACCTGGAAAACCGATTCATCAGAACATGCTTTTCAGAACTTGTATGAAGTGAAGCGCATAACAGATATACCAGATACCTGAGATGCATAAGGCAAATGCGATGGCGGCTAAACCGTTTTGAATCCATTTGCTTGGAATTAAAGTGAAACAGCGGGTACGGCCGTTCCAATTAATGTTGAAGCGGTTGAAGTACACAATGAACAAGAAAGGCATTGTGACATACAGCGCTCTAAACATAGGACTCAGCAACAAACCTTTCAAAGCATCTTTTTGCTGACCGGTTATCCGGTTATGCAGCTGATGCAAGAAGGCATCCGGTTTTGTTTGACCGAAACTTTCCAGCCACCAATCCGCAAAGAAAATCGCAAAGCATCCGATAAAAGCAGAAAGTACAATCACCAGACGGATGACAAAATCAGCCCATGGGCGTTTGACAGCGGATGCTTTCAAAACGAGACGCTGTGTCAAAAGGAGCTGAATCAAACAAAGCAGGCATCCGATGGCACAGGCTGCTGCGCTATATTCTAACGCAAAGAAACTATGATAGAGTTTCGGCAATAAGGCATTAGGTTTATGTAATAACAGTATCAGTGTCCCTAATAATACTGTGTTGATCAGCACAGTATAAAATAAAAAGGCAGTTATCCATTTCATAATACGCGTTTCGCGCCGGATGAAGTATAAATCCAAAATAGTAAAGATAAGGCCGATGAAGAGATATAAACTGATTTGTATAATCATGATGTGTTGGCTCCTTATAGGTTGAAAATGATGTTTTTTAGTTGACTCTATTGATAATAAATAATTTTACTATTAAAAACAAAAATTGTCAGTAAGGAAGTGTTCCCGGTATGAATTTCACTTCAGTATTTGATTATATTAAAACAACAAGGAGCATGGCATCATGAATTTTTTAAAACAGCAAAAACAATATGTCATCATTATTTTAATTGCAGCTTTTTATTTTGTATTTGCGTCAGTGATTCCATTAGCACAAGACGATTGGGAATGGTATGTGACGGGATTTGATCAATGATTCAATCGTCATTTTGAGGATTTGAATGGGCGCTATATCGGTAATATATTAGAAATTTTAGTCGTCAGAAATTTATTGCTGCGGATGGTTGTGTATACAGTCGTCTCAATGCTGGTATTATGGATGATTTTGCGGCTGATACATAAAGATAACAGCCGTGCTTTTTTAGTCATGACCTTTACAGCGTTATTGTTGATGCCGAATCCGATTTTCAAACAAACATACGCTTGGTTTGCCGGATTCAATAACTATGTGACCAGTGCATTATGTGCTTTAGTAATTTTAGGCATGGTGATTCAAATTGTGACCTATCGCGGCCAGCAGCCTAAGCATTACCAAAAGATTGAACTTATTTTGTTTTATCTCGCTTGTCTTGCAGGACAGTTATTAATGGAGTCTGTGACACTTTATAATATGGCGATTATCGGTGTGGGATTAATTGTATATTGGATGATGTATCGTAAAATCAATACTAAGTTATTAATAGGATTAGGCTTTGCTTGTATTGGATCAGTCATCATGTTCAGTAATCCGAATTATTTAAATATGTTAAGCGGCAATACGTCTTATCAAAAAGTAGGGGCTGCGACGTCGCTGTCTGATAAAGTGATAGAAACGATGCTGAGAACGATTCCGTATCATGGCTATTTCACGAGTGGAGTTTTCTTAACGGTACTGGCTTTGGTATTGCTTTATGTCCTTTACCATAGTCCGAAGTTTTTGAATTTGGCAGCGCGCTATAAAATCATACTGACACTTGGAATTGTATGTTTTACGGTTTATAAATACATTGTTTATGACGGCTTTAAACTGACTGACATGGTACATGTGCCATGGATTGCTTTGTTGAACAGCAGTGTATGTTTGATTTACTTTTGTGCAATAGCAATCGGTGTTTACTTTGTCGGTTTGCCGAGACCGGCGTTATTGACGGTATATTTTTGTTTCGCCTCGATTGTTATAGTGGAACTGCCGTTATTTGTTGTTTCTCCGGTCGGACCAAGAAGCTTTTATTTTGTCTATTTATTATGGGTGATTGTCTTACTGACATTGTTGAAACAAATACATCTGCCGATGCGAAGAACCACTGTGATTTTCGGCAGTATCGCATTGGTTTCGAGTCTCTTATTCCTAAGCGTCTTTTCATTTATGACCTATACGAATCATCAACGTATTGAAAAGCTGAAAGATGAAGCGGCACATGCACAAAAAGGACAAGTCATTACTGTCGAAAACTTGCCCTTTGAAGCATATACGCAGCATACTTCGCCATGGTCTGAAGAAACACAGCGTGTCTTTAAACAATATTGGCACATTCCAAATAAGGTTCAATTGAAGTTTGTGCCTTATGGTGAAACGTACAAACAAGAGAAAGAAGAAAAGATAAAGAAAGCAAAAGAACAAAAGCAAGCTGAACAAGAAAAGAAGCAAGAATAAGAAAAGAAAATGAAATAAAGATAAAAATCAGAACGCATGATGATGAACAATGTCATAATGTGCGTTCTGATTTTTTTATTGTTTTAACTTGATATTGACGAGTTGGTTAAAGATTTTATCGAGCTTTTCTGGATACTCCATAGAAAATAAGCTGCAGTTTTCATCGAAATCGCTTTGATAATTCCATTCTCCGATAGCTGTAATCACTGAATCGAAGACACGTGCGACAAGTTCAATCGGGACTTCATTCGGAATTTCGATTTTATCTTCGTTATCGATAATATCTTGGCGCAATTTTTGAATAAATAAAGACGTGACCGTTTCAAAGAATTCTTTGTCATGACGCTGTTTAATATCGATTTTGTCTACAGGGTGGCTCATGAAAATATTGAGTGATTGGAAAGGCTGTCTGATACGTTCTCGGATGTCTGTTTCAAAGTAGTCTTGTGTAATATCATTCATCAAATAGGTTAATAGGTCGTATTTATCATAAAAGTGCTTATAGAAAGTAGTGCGGTGAACCAGTGCTGTTTGGCAGATCATATTTACAGTGATATTTGAAAACATCTTCTCTTCAAGCAATTGAAAGAGTGATTGGGATAATGCACGTTTGGTTTTTATAACACGCAAATCATTTTGATTCATAAATAATCTACATCTCCTTTATCTTGTTGTCTAAGTATATAGAACAGCTGAATTATAGCTAGAAATTTATAGCTCAGCCTGTACAATATGAATTATAAATATACTACTGTGTAGAATAAACTATACTGTATATTTAAGAGGGAGGCAATGAATTGGCAAATTTTCTTTATAAACTCGGGTCATTTATCGCAAAGCATAAATGGTGGGCTATAGTCGCATGGATTGTAGTCTTGTTGGCTGTTATCGTACCGATGACATTCAACGCGCCGAAATTTGATAACGATATCAAAATGACCGGGCTGAAATCGATAGATACGAATAAGAAAATTGAGAAGCATTTTGATATAGATAGTGAAAAAGCAACCATACGTGTTGTCATGAAATCTCATACTAAAGACGGCATCGTTAAAGAAGGTGTCATGAAAGATGTGAAACAAACACTAGATGACATCAAGAAAGATGACAAGCATGTTGAAAAAGTTGCAGATCCTTATAAGAACAAACAAATCAGTAAAGATAAAACGACCTTGTTTACAGACATTCAATATGATTTGAGCATGACATCCATTGAAGACAAAAACATAGATAAAGTCAAAGATCACTTAGATGATTTAAAAGATAAACATAATATACAAACTGAATTGACAGGCAATGGTATGAGCGGCAATGTCGAAGTCGGCGGTATGTCAGAAGTAATCGGTATTGTTGTAGCGTTTATTGTGCTTCTGATTACATTCGGTTCCTTTGTCGCAGCAGGTCTGCCGATTATTTCTGCGGTCCTTGGTTTAGTCACAAGTGTCGGTATTATCGGCTTTATGACGCACTTTACAGATATACCGAATGTCACATTGACGTTGGCAGTAATGATAGGACTAGCAGTCGGTATCGACTATGCACTCTTCATCCTCTTCCGCTACAGACAAATCATTAAAAAGGAATCCAGTGTTCCTAAAGCGGTCGGTTTAGCACTAGGGACAGCCGGCGGTGCTGTTATTTTCGCAGGACTGACTGTCATTATCGCAGTCTGCGGTCTTGGTTTAGTCGGTATTAAGTTCTTAGGTATTATGGGTTATATGTCTGCGATCAGTGTACTCTTTGCGGTCTTAAGTGCATTGACACTGGTACCTGCATTGATCAGCTTATTCCATAAATACATTCATCCTAAAGTAGAAGGACAAGGCCGTAAATCAGCAGATACCGGCTGGTCTAAATTTATAGTCAAAAGTCCATTAGCTGCAGTGCTGATCGGCTTGATTATTTTAGTTACGGTTTCTGTACCTGTATCGCATATGCGCTTAGGAATTCCTGATGACGGTGTTAAACCTGAAAGCACGACACAAAAGAAAGCTTACGACATTATGAGTGATAAATTCGGAGAAGGCTTTAATGGTCAAATTCCGATGATTATCAATGTGAAAGATAAAAAAGATGATCCGCAAGCTATGCAGAAGGATTTAAAACAGCTTATGGGCGATATCAATGATATGGACAATGTGGAATTAGTTTCACCGCCGCAAATGAGCAAGCATAATGACTATGCTTTAATTACAGTTATTCCAAAAAATGGTCCGCAAGCCAAAAGTACAGATGACTTAGTAAAAGATTTAAGAGATTATAATGATGATGCAAAAGATAAATATGGTTTCTTAACTGAAATCTCAGGTACCAATGTAATCAACATTGATATGTCTAAGAAACTTAATGACGCAATTCCAGTCTTTGCGGGCATTATTGTCTTATTAGCATTTGTATTATTAATGCTCGTCTTTCGTTCGATTATTATTCCGCTTAAAGCGGTACTCGGTTTCATCTTATCCTTAACTGCCACACTCGGCTTTACGACATTAGTGATGCAAGACGGCTTTATGAAAGAACTATTCGGTATTCATGAAACAGCACCGGTATTGGCCTTCTTGCCAGTCATTGTTATCGGTATATTATTCGGACTTGCGATGGACTATGAAGTATTCTTAATGTCTCGTGTACATGAAGAATACAGCAGAACCCGCGATAATGAGCATGCGATCAAAGTAGGATTGAAAGAAAGCGGTCCGGTTATCATTGCTGCAGCCTTGATTATGTTCAGTGTCTTCTTAGCCTTTGTGACACAAGAAGATGTGATGATTAAAACAATGGGTATGGCTTTAGCCTTCGGGGTACTGTTTGATGCCTTTGTGGTAAGGTTGATGATTATTCCGGCATTGACATTACTATTTGGCAAAGCCTCATGGTATCTGCCGGCATGGCTGAACCGTATCTTGCCGAAATTCGATATTGAAGGACATGCTTTATCATCTATGATGACACATGAAACATATATGCCAAAACAGTCATCGCAAGCGCAGCATAATTCTGCAGTAATGTCTCAAGCATCCTCTCAAACACACGAACTTTACAATGCATTGCGTCAGCAATCCAACTCAGATGATGTGTTATATGCGGCGTTGTTAATGTATGCGAAAACGCATCATAAAGACATTTATTATAGATTTGCGGGTGCGTCGGATACAGCACATCCTAAACCGACAGCAGCACCGAGCATGAACAAGGATTCACAAGAGCAGCAAGCACTATATGACTTGCTTCAAAGTCAGAACCGAAATATCAGCGAGATGAACACAATCATTAAACAATTCATGGACAAAGATAATCACAAGCATTAGAACAAGAAGAATGCCTTGTATAAATCAAACCATTTTATTAAAAGCTGGCCTTTGCAGGCCGGCTTTTTTTGTGTTCGTTTCAAAACTTAATAGCATCATGATATAATTCTTTTTAAAATATCATTGAGTGATCAAGAAAGAGAGAAGGATACTATGCTATATACAATCACTTCAACTTTGCCTCCGGATCATGGCGGCAGGACGAAAGCATTGTTAAAGAGAATTAAGTTTCTCTATGAAGAATTAGGGATTCAACAAACGATCTTAACGACGAATTACAACATAGAATATCCACAAGTATTATCAGAATTCAGAGCACAGGGGACTTTGAATTCAGCAACCGAAGTTATTAATATTTATGACTGGCTGTCTGGCTTTAATTTGTTTAATATTCCAAAAACACGCTTTAAACGTGAATTTAAATATGCTGAACAGCCGGTTCGTTTATCTGGTTATACCTCTAAGGCGAATAAAAAAGGCGACGTTGTGCGTTATTATGATGCAAAGACAGAAACATTTTTAATGTATCGCAAGTATTACCAAGACTCAGATGTAGTGAAGTTTGAAGATATGATGTCGCCAGATACGAAACATAAGCTGATCCGCTATGAATATAATCCGTACGGTTATTTGCATAAAGAAAGCCGCTATGCAGCCGCAAGCAATATAAAAGTTTCAGAAACACTGTATGATTTGGACGGCAATGCTTATTGCCAAAAATTCTTTGAAACCAGCAAGCCGCATCAAGCACATACGATTTTGCTGCTGCATCAAGGGCGTATTACGCATAGTTTCAAATCAGATAAAGCACTCTTTGCTTATTTCTATAATGCGTTATTCAAAGACGGGGATATTGTCTTTAATGACGCGCGTTTGCTTGATCGTCCGCTGCTTGATACACAACATGATATTAAACGTTTAATGGTCTTTCACAGTACGCATTTAACAGAAGAAGGGAACATAAAAGGGTCATTCAAAACAGCACTTCTGAATCCTCAGCACGTCGCTTATTATTTAGTGCTGACAGAGCAGCAGAAAGCAGATATTCTTGCTGAAACTGATGTGCCGAAAAATCAGATTGCAGTTATGCCGCACTTTATCGAAGCGAGTGAACTGAAGGAAGTTGAAAGGAAAGATCAGTTTGTTTATTTAGGGCGTTTCTCTAAAGAAAAACAAATCGACCATATTGTTAAAGCATTTAAAACCTTTAAAGATAACGGTTATTCAACAAAATTGAAGCTTTATGGTGCAGTGCCAGGGGCAGAACGTGATAGAATTGAACAATGCATTAATGACAATCAGCTGGAAACAGAGGTTGAAATCAAAAGTTTCACGTCTGACCCGAATCAAGTCTTTCGCGAATCGCTGGCATCCTTCTTAACAAGTACGTATGAAGGTTTCGGTTTAGCGATGATGGAAAGCATTAATGAAGGGTGTCCGGTGATTGCTTATGATGTCCGTTATGGTCCGAATGAAGTGATTATCGACGGCGAGAACGGGTATTTAATAGAGCCCAATAATATAAAACAATTAGCACAAGCAATGATGCAGGCAGCAGATCAGCCGCTCAAAGCTGTGCACACGCGGGAAAAGTTGACGCCAGAAGCCGCAAAAAATAATTTTGAAGCATTGTTCCAAGCTCTGGTAAAATAGAAAACGTGTGAAAAAAATAATATGCATCACAAAACGTTATGCGTAGAAATGTGACAGAACACATAGATAAAAAGTAAGGAGTTCCTAATACCATGAATGAGTTAACGGTAATTATCACATACTACAACAAAGAAGAGTATATTCAAGCTTGTATCGACAGCTTGAAACACCAACGCAATCAAGATTTTGATATGATTATTGTCAATGATGGTTCTAATGATGGTTCTAAAGCTATTTTAGACGAAGCATTGAAAGACTATGACAAGAACGTTCAAGTTATTGATTTTGACAACAACCAAGGACATGCCCATGCACGTAATGTCGCAATGGAACATGTACAAACACCCTATTTTATGTTCTTAGATGCGGATGATGAATTAGCATCTTATGCGATTCAATATTATCTTAAGCACGTGAACGGCTTAGATGCACTGATTGCGCCGATTAATAACTTTACATTGAATCAGCCGCAATATATTGATCAGAATAAAATCAGATTAGAATATATGAACACGAAAACAAACCCGAATTCATTCTTAAGAAAGAACACTGCATGTAATATTTTATTCAAAACATCGATTGTACGTGCACATCACATTGAATTCGATGAAAGTTTGAAGACATATATTGATAATTCATTTGTTGTGAATTACATCAATTATGCAGAGCGCTTTGTGCGTATTTTAGGTTTCCCATTCTACTTCAGAGGGGAAGTTTATGATCCGTTTGAAACTGAACAGCTGACGCAGCAAAGTTTTGATCAGTTATTCGAAGATTATGCGGATGCCTACCTTCAAACAATAAGCAAAACCAAAAATAAAAAAGTACGCCAATTTATGACTAAGAAATTGTCTTCTCGAATCCGCAAAGGTTTCGACCCTGCGAACAGAGAGAATATAAAGCATTACAAAGCGCATCAAGATACGTTGATTCGTCTTGCGAAAAAATCAAAATGGTCATTGTTAAATGAAGGCGGCACATTATTTAAAATAGAAATGCTTGCTTTGATGCTTAATCAGCCTGACTTTGCCTATTCATTGAATAAATACCGCGGTATGCTGCGCCATGTAAAAAATATTGTACTGAGAAATAAAAACAAAAACCGTTCGATGTATCAGTTAACAGACCAGCAAGAAAATGTGTCTGATCAAACCATTGTATTTGAAACATTCGGCGGTAAGAATTACAGCGATAGTCCAAAATATATTTATGAATATATGCAGAAGTATTATCCGTACTATAACTATGTATGGGTATTGAAAAATCCAGATAAAACTTATGTGCCTGGTAATGCACAAAAAGTTAAAAAAGGTTCAAAAGCATACTATGAAGCGTATTCTAAAGCACGTTATTGGGTCGCAAATGCCAGAACACCATTGTATTTGAATAAAAAAGCGAACCAAACTTATATTCAAACATGGCACGGAACACCTTTAAAACGTTTGGCAAATGATATGAAAGTCGTACGTATGCCGGGTACAACAACACCTGCTTATAAACGTAATTTCAGAGAAGAAACAGAACGTTGGGATTATTTAGTTTCACCGAACCGTTATTCTACTGAAATCTTTGAATCAGCATTCTGGATGGATAGAGAACGTATTCATGAAATCGGCTATCCGCGTAACGATGTCCTCGTGAATCGTCATGATGATAAAGCATATATCGAAGAAATTCGCGAGAAACTTAATATTCCTGAAGGTAAAAAAGTTATTACGTACGCTCCGACATGGCGCGATGATGAATTTATTAAAAAAGGCAAGTATACGTTCCAGCTTAAAATCGATTTAGAGAACCTTTATGAACAGCTTGGCGATGACTATGTCATCTTATTACGTATGCATTATCTGATTGCGAATGCCTTAGACTTAACAGGTTATGAAGACTTTGCGATAGATGTCTCTAACTATGATGATGTTTCAGAAATCTTCTTGATTTCAGATGCCTTGATTACGGATTATTCATCTGTGATGTTCGATTACGGTATCTTAAAACGTCCGCAATTCTTCTTTGCCTATGATATTGAAAAATATGATAAAGGCTTGCGCGGTTTCTATATGGACTATAAAAACGACTTGCCGGGTCCTATCTGTACAGATCCGCATACCTTAGCAGAAAGTTTGAAAGACTTGCCGAAAGTTCAAGCACAATATCAAGATAAAATCGATGCATTCTATAATCGTTTCTGCAGTATTGAAAACGGTCAAGCATCAAAATATATCGGCGAAATGATTCATGAAGGAATTGAGAAAGAATAGTCATCAGCATAAAACTGTCCATTCGGGAAGTTTTTTTGCGTTGATATATCTATTTGAGGCTATAGTAAGTATGAGGTGAAAGTTATGAGCCGCACGAAAACAAAAGTTATCTATACAATCGGGCATTCTAATCATGATGAGGCTGCCTTTTTAGAGATGCTGCAAGCGCATGATATTAAGGTTTTAGCGGATATACGTGCATTTACAAAGAGTCGCAAACATCCGCAATTTAAAGATGACAATATGAAAGCATGGCTGAGCAAAGCAGGCATCGCTTATCAGCAAATCCCGTTATTAGGCGGACGCAGACAGCCGAGTGAAACAGCGGATGGCAGAATGAATCCTTTCATAATTATGCCGATTATACGTTAACAGATGATTTTAAATCTGGTATTCAAGCATTAGAGGAAACTGCACAAAGCAAACCTGTTGCATATATGTGTTCAGAACATCATCCTGCACGCTGTCATCGTCTCATCGTCAGCAACTATTTAGCTGCACATGGCTGGGATGTGTATCATATTATGCAGAATAACAAGGGAGAAATCATCGCAACACCACACAAGCTGGGACAATGGGGCGCAATGCCGATTCTTGAAGATGACGGTGAAGTAGTCTATCCAAAGGAAACAGATTAAAGCACTCGTGTTTAGACAGGTTATGCCTGTCTATTTTTTATGAAAAAATTAAAAAATTGCTGCAATTGTGTGGCAATCTTTTATAAAAAATGAGATCCTGCATATAAGTAATGAAATATTTATGTGAGCGGAGGATACATATGAAAAAGTTAATCAGAGTTGTAGGTGCAGTGATAGAACACCAAGGTAAAATTTTATGTGCACAACGCAGTAAACAAATGAGCTTGCCGTTATTATGGGAATTTCCGGGCGGTAAAATTGAACAAGGCGAAACAGATATTGAAGCGTTAAAACGTGAAATTCAAGAAGAAATGAAATGTGATTTAGAAGTAGGAGAAAAGGTAACTACTACCACACATGAATATGATTTTGCGATTATCGAATTGACAACGTATCGTTGTACTTTGCAGAAAACAATGCCGACATTAACTGAACATAGCCAAATTCAATGGCTGGCACCTGCGGATTTACATCAATTAGAATGGGCGCCAGCAGATATTCCTGCAGTCGACTTGCTTGTTGAACAAGGGTAATGCTTATGGAACATTTAATTGATGATTTGACCCAATCGCTTCATAAAGGGTTTATTGATCGTTCTCTTGTACATCAAGGACATCATGTACCGAAACTGGTACTTAATAATCGAGAAGAGAATGTCCTGGCAACACTGATTGATGAGCTTGAAAAATGTCAGTTGTTTATGATTTCAGTCGCCTTTATTACCCCAAGCGGTCTGCAAAGTCTGAAGTCGCATTTGCTTGATATGGCACAACGCGGAGTTAAAGGTAAGATATTAACGTCCAATTATTTAGGTTTCAACACTCCGAAAGTGTATGAAGAATTGATGAAACTCGATAATGTCGAAGTACGTGTGACAGATGTCTCAGGTTTTCATGCGAAAGGTTATATTTTTGATCATGAGGCTTATTCTACATTAGTCGTAGGAAGTTCGAATCTAACTTCTAATGCTTTGAAGGTCAATTATGAACATAATATTTTATTATCTTCTCATCAAAACGGTGACTTAGTCCATAAAGTGAAAGACCAATTCAATGACTTGTGGGAAGAGAGTACGCCTTTAACAGAAACTTGGATTGACGCATATCGAGACGTCTATCAGCCCCAAATGACCCAACGTTTGTTTGAAGAAAGTCAGAAACAAACGCTGTTAGAAAATAGAATACATGAAGCAGTTAAAATCGAACCGAATCTGATGCAGGTAGAAGCATTGAAAGGGTTAGATGCAATGCGTGCACAAGGAGAAGATAAGGCACTGATTATTTCTGCGACAGGAACAGGTAAGACGATTATGTCTGCGTTAGATGTCCGTGCATTTAAGCCTAAGCGTTTTTTATTTGTTGTGCATAGTGAAACCATCTTAAATGATGCATTGGCAGCGTATCGCAAAGTGTTGGCAGATGAAAATGAAGCGGACTTTGCGAAATTGACAGGGACTGAGAAGCATTTGGATGCGAAGTATTTATTCGCGACAGTTCAAACGATGTCAAAACCTGACATCTATCAACAGTTTGACCCAACAACCTTTGATTACATTGTCTTTGATGAAGCACACCGTTCAGCAGCTGCTACATATCAACGAATTTTCCATTATTTCACACCGAAGTTTATGTTAGGTATGACAGCGACACCTGAACGAAGCGACGATTTAAGTGTCTTTGCGCAATTTAATCATAATGTGGCATATGAAATCAGACTTCAAAAGGCACTAGAAAGTGAAATTTTATGTCCATTCCATTATTTTGGTGTTTCAGATTATATTCAAGACGGCCAAGTTGTGAGTGATAATACGAAAGATTTGAAGCTGTTAGCATCTGAAGACCGAGTGAAATATATTTTAGAGAAAACACATTATTATGGATATTCTGGTGATGAATTAAAAGGCTTAATCTTTGTCAGCCTCAAAAAAGAAGCAAAAGCTTTAGCACAAAAGTTAAATGACAAAGGCATACCGACAGAAGCCTTAACCGGTTCAGATTCGCAAAAACATCGTAATGCAGTGATTCAGCAATTAAGAGATGGAAGCTTGAATTACATTATTACCGTGGATTTGTTTAACGAAGGGATCGATATTCCTGAAATCAACCAAGTCGTGATGTTGCGGAGTACGCAATCGAGTATTATCTTTGTTCAGCAACTCGGACGCGGTCTGCGCAAGAGTGCGAATAAAGATTTTGTGACAGTCATTGATTTCATTGGAAACTATAAAAATAACTATATGATTCCGATAGCACTGTCAGGTGACCATTCCCATAATAAAGATAGTTATCGAAAATTCATTTCAGACTATGCACCATTAAAAGGCGTTTCAACAATTAATTTTGAAGAAGTTGCTCAAAAGAGAATTTTTGATTCGATTCAATCTGCGACTTTAAATAAGAAAGCTATGATTTTACAAGCATTCAATGAAGTGAAAGCACGCATTGGTCGTACGCCAAGTTTAATGGATTTCATTCATCAACATTCGATTGATCCAGAAGTGATTCTTTCGAAGTATGGGAATTATGAACAATTTCTAGTGGAGAAAACAGATATTCCCACAAGAATCCCTGAAAATGCCTCTAAGAATTTGACTTTCATTTCTCAAGAATTAGCGAAAGGTTTGAAGAATACTGATTATATAGCACTAGAGTTGTTGATGAGCCAAGATGAAAGTTTTGAACGTTTAGTTGAAAAGCTTCAACATAGAGATAGTGAAATTGAAGAAGCGGATGTGCGTACCAGTTTGAAGGTATTAGATGAAACTTTCTTCAGCAAGAATATAGATAAAAGATATGGCACACCGATGGTTGAATGGGATAAAAAGACTAATCTTATCGGCCTTACCGAACCGTTTAAAATGAACTTGAAAAATGAAGCCTTTTGTCATCACGTCAATGATTTGATCGAAGTAGCCCAATATAAACATAAGCATGTCTATCAAAATCAAAATGACTTTATCTTGTATGAACGTTATTCGAGAAAAGATTTTGTGAAAGTGATGAACTGGGATAAAGATGAGTCTGCAGTTATTAACGGTTATAAACAAAAACATCATACATTGTCGATTTTCATTACGTATCACAAAAGTGAAGATATCAGCGACAATACAGCGTATGAAGATCAATTCATTAATCAAAATGAGCTGAAATGGTTCACGCGTTCACCAAGAAAGTTAAGTTCTGATGAAGTTCAAAAAGTAATGCGACACCAAGAACTCAATACACCAATGTATCTTTTCGTGAAGAAAGAAGACGGTGAAGGAACAGACTTCTATTATTTAGGTAAAGCTCGCTTTATGCCGGGTACTGAAGCACAAACGAAGATAACGGATGGCAAAGATGTAGTCACAATGCATCTTGCTTTAGATACGCCAGTTCGAGATGATATTTACCGTTATTTAGTTGAAAAATAAATGAACAAAGCCCGAGAGTATGAAATAAGTTTTTATTTTGTACCTTGGGCTTTTAGCATGAAAAAAGCGAACCTCATAAGAGATTCGCTTAAACAGTCTAACTGTTAATTATGCTTTGTTTACAGATGCATCAAAGATAGAATCGATAGCATCTTGTAATTTACTGTTGAATTCTTCGTCTGATTGTTTAACGTTCAAGTCAGTCACTAATGCACGAGAGAAGCTTGCGATTAATCCGTCATTTTGTTTTAAGATTTTGTTTGCTTCTTCACGGCTGTAACCGCCAGATAATGCAACAACGCGTACCACTTGAGGGTGGTCGATAAGTGCTTTGTAAGTGTTGGCTTTAGTAGGAATTGTTAATTTCAACATTACAAATTCGTCTTTGCTTAAGTTATCTAATTCAGCTTTGATAGCTTCAGCTAAGTTCGCTTCGATAGCTTCTTTGTCTTTTGAATGAATGTTGACTTCTGGTTCGATGATAGGTACTAAACCAGCCGCAATGATTTCTTTTGCAACTTCGAATTGTTGTTTAACAACTTTTTCGATACCTTCTTTGTTGTTTTCTAAAATGTTAGAACGCATTTTAGTACCGAAGATATGACGTTCGTTAGCACGTTTCAATAATTTGTCTAAGTCAGGAATAGGTTTCATGACTTGAACGCCTTCGCTTTCTTCAGCTAAACCTTTGTCGACTTTCAAGAATGGAACAATGCCTTTGCTTGCTAAGAAATCACCTGTGTATTGTCCTTCGATTTCACGATCCATTGTTTGTTCGAATAAGATAGCTCCTAAGATTTTGTCTCCGTTGAAAGCAGGTGAAGTGATGATGCGTGTACGCATTTCATGTACAAGGTCAAACATTTCGTCGTCGTTTGAGTATTCATTTTCTTCAACGCCATAAGCTTTAAGCGCTTTAGGAGTACTTCCACCGCTTTGGTCTAATGCTGCGATAAATCCTTTACCATTTTTAATTTTGTCAAATTGTTCTTGGTTCATTTATTGACACTCCTCTTTTTCGCATTATGCTATATCTCTTTCATCTATAGTATGGTAAAAATCAGCCGATTTCGCAAATGCTTCAACTCACATTTGAAAAATAAATCACAAAGATACAAATTATCCTAAAATTTATAACAAAGAAGGACATAATGCGTCTTAGTTATATTCAATCAGAGTGAAATTAAGTTACAATGAGGACAAGGGAAAGTAGAAAGGGTGAAGCAGATGCGTACAATTGAAACTTTGTTTGCAGGCGGTGTTGAAACAGTAGGCCATGCGGATGCTGTGAACAAATTAGAACAACAATGGATGACTGCTGCATTTAAAAAGCCGATGAAAAATCCGGTATTTTTGACTCATACTGGATTAGAAGGCGATGATGTCGGAGATAAGAAACATCATGGCGGGCCTGAAAAAGCCTTGTTTGCTTATAGTGTAATACATTATGAGAAATGGAGAGAAGAATATCCTGATACAACATTCGACGCAGGAACGAATGGAGAAAATGTATCGGTGTCTGATATGGATGAAACAACGGTTTGTATCGGGGACATTTATCGTGTCGGAGAAGCACTCGTACAAGTGTCGCAGCCGCGCAGACCTTGCTGGAAGCCGGGACGCCGCGTCGGCTGGATAGAGTTCGGCAGCCGTATTCAAGAGACAGGACGTACAGGCTGGTATTTCCGTGTCTTAGAAGAAGGACGTATTCAACAAGGCGATACATTTGAATTAGTAGAACGGCCTTGTCCAAAATGGTCGATTGCTGAAATGAATGATGTCTTATATCATCACACGGACAATGTGCCTTTAATGCGTCGTTTAATGGAATGCAAATACACACCAGAATCATGGCAGCACGAATTAAAGCAGCTGATTGAAGGTCAAACTGTGGACCATACACCGAGATTATATGGACCTAACATTTAATTGATAGACAATAAAAGACACATGCGCCAAAAAATGGTCGCATGTGTCTTTCTTTTGCAGGTTAAAACCTGTCCGTATCACCGAAAACGAAGGGGAGACAATAGACGGTGATACGTGTGTGACAGGTTAATGTTGTGATTGGCAGTGATTGGATAGGTTAAAATTATCCAGTGTGGTTGCACGCTAACATCTTCAATTAATCATTGGGCTTTGATCTGTGCAACTTTCTTATGCCATTTTTTTATGGAACATCGAATGCCATTTCATTGAGGAGGGTTATTACTCAACGATAGGACGAATGTACCTGTTTTGTATCAAATATGAGCTTTCTTTTTTGCATAAAATCGGGCTGTGGTATTTTATGCAATGTAATTCGTATCATTGATTTATATGGGTTTTTCTAAATCATCCAAGGACGGTTATTCGGAACACGCCGTTTCTGCTGGGTTGGGAGTTTATCTTTAGAAACAATTCGCGGTTCCTGACCGGCTTCGATTCTCTTTTTTAATTTTGAATCAATCTTTGAAGTATGAAATGGGACAAAGACGCGTTTTGCATCTTGATGGCAGTCAGGGCAAACTGCAAAATCATGGTTATCATTCATAGATTGATTTAAGGTAAATTCTCCGTGATCAGGACATGCATAAGTGTAATTCGGCATTACTCATCAGGCTCCAAACTCGGGACGATATCATCTTTAAAGATTTCACGCGGGATTGCGATGGTACAACATGCGTTCGGAACGTCAACGATACCAGCAACAGTACCTTGAACGGGAGCAGTTCCTAACAACATGTAAGCTTGTTCGCCTGTAAAGCCGCGTGTTTTCAAGAATTCAATAGCATTTAAGCACGCGTTGCGATATGCAGTATTCGCATCGAGATATTGCTGCTTGCCGCTGAATTCATCTACCGAAATACCTTCGAATACAATGTAATCTGTGTAATTCGGCATAACTGGTCCAGGTTTGAAAGCTGGGTTTTGTTTGATTTGATATTTTTCCATGCCGTTTTTAATCACGTTGACACGTAAATCAATCCATCCCGGCATTTCAATTCCGCCGCAGAATGTGATTTCGCCGTCGCCTTGCGAGAAGTGCAGGTCGCCTACAGATAATTTCGCGCCTTCAACGAAGACAGGGAAATATACACGCGAACTTTAGATAAGTTTTTAATATCGCAGTTACCGCCATTTTCTCTTGGTGGGACGGTTCTTGCGCCTTCTTTAGCAACACGGTCGAAATCTTTACCTTCTAACGTACCAAGCACTACAGCATCTTCTTCCGGTAAGTTGGCTAATACCGGTTCTCTGTTCGGATCTGTATCTACCAATGCTTGTTCACGTCGGTTCCATTCATCCAACATTTCTTGTGATGGCGCAACGCCGATTAATCCTGGGTGGATTAACCCGACAAATTCTACGCCGGGTACGTGACGACTTGTCGCATAAATACCGTTGAAATCCCAAATGGACTTTTGAGCATTCGGATAATGGTCGACTAAGAAACTGCCGCCATTCGTTTTATCGAAAATACCGTTAAAGCCCCATTCATGTTCTGGGAATGCACCGATATCTAAAATATCAACGACTAACAAATCGCCAGGTTCTACGCCGTTTACATATACGGGACCGCTTAATACATGTACACGGTTTAAATTGACGTATTTGATGTCGCTCGGGTCGTCATTGTTTGAAACTTGACCATCGGTCCAGTCCAAACACTCCATACGAAATGACTCTCCTGGCTCAACTGAAAATGCAGCCGGAATATCCGGATGCCATCGGTTGTGTCCGGGATGCGCTTGCTGATCCATTTTCTTATTCAAATCCACACTAAATAATTTCTTAGGCATATGCCTACCCCCTTGCCGAAATAATTTGTGACTGAATGATTCTGACTAAAATTACTATTCCCAAAAAGTTACATTTTAAACTAAATATTCAGAATTTTTGTAAAAGTTTTTAATGTTTTGTTAAGAACAGGGTGAATATGAAATAATAAAATCGAAAATAAAAAGAAGAAGGTGACTTCCTTGAGAAAGGTAATGCGTTATGGTTTGGCAGGCTTGTTTGGTTTAGCAGGAATCATGCACTTCGTACGTTTAGAAGGTTTTACACGTATTGTGCCGAAGTATTTGCCTTTACGCAAAACAGCAGTAGTTGTGACAGGCATCATCGAGTTATGGATCAGTGCAGTACTGTTCATCAAACGCCCAAGTCAGAAATTCAAACAAGGCATAAATGCCTTGTTGCTTGCGGTCTTTCCGGCTAACATCTATATGGCACGCAAACAATTGCCGCTAGGGGATATACAGCCGCCTAAATGGGCACTTTATAGTCGTTTGCCGTTACAATTTATTTTAATGGCAATAATCCGCAAACTATAAATCAGGCTTCATCTTGCTTAAGTGCAGGATGAAGTTTTTTTATATTGCAAATTATTTTTAGAATACGCTTACATACGCATGGTTGCTAATCTCGACGGTTTTTCATAAAATGACGCGTTCACAAAAGTGTTGGAAATTGAAAGGAAATAAATAGAATTTCGTTTACTCTTTGAGGAAATTAAGCTATTCTGTTTGCGAAATAATTCACAAATTAAAAACAATCGGATTTGAACTTTGAGGAGGAATCGAAATGACTGAATCAACACAAGCTCAGAATGAAAAACCAGAAACAGAAGTGAACCTGACACAACAAATGATTGATACGCTGGCAGATAACGGTCAGCGTGCGTTGCATCAATTAGCAAAGTTGAATCAAGAACAAATTGATAAGATTGTACATGCGATGGCAATGGCAGCTGTGGATAAACACATGGAAATAGCCAAAGCAGCATACGAAGAAACAGGACGCGGTATCTATGAAGATAAAGCAATCAAGAATCTCTATGCTTCAGAGTACATTTGGGAATCTATCAAATACAACAAGACTATCGGTGTCATCAAAGAAGATGAACAACGCGGTTTAACGTATGTCGCATCGCCGGTAGGTGTAGTGTGCGGTGTAACACCGACGACCAATCCGACTTCTACTACTATTTTCAAAGCGATGATTGCGATTAAAACAGGTAATCCGATTGTATTTGCTTTCCATCCAAGTGCGCAGCAATCTTCAACACTTGCGGCAGAAGTAATTTATGAAGCAGCACTCAAAGCAGGTGCGCCTGAACATGTTATCCAATGGATCACACAACCTTCATTGGAAGCCACTAAATTATTAATGAATCACGATAAAATTGCGTTAGTGCTTGCGACAGGCGGCGCTGCGATGGTGAAATCAGCTTATTCTACAGGTAAACCGGCCTTAGGTGTAGGACCTGGTAATGTACCGGCCTATATTGAAAAGTCAGCGAAAATCAAACGTGCTGTGAATGATGTAATTGTATCTAAGACATTTGATAACGGTATGATTTGTGCATCTGAACAAGGGGTTATCGTAGATAAAGCAATTTATAACGAAGTGAAAAAAGAATTTGAAGCCCATCAATGTTATGTTGTGAAGAAAAATGAATTACCTAAACTCGAAAGCATTGTCATGCGTGAAGATCGCTGTGCAGTCAATGCGAATATTGTAGGAAAACCTGCCGCAGAAATCGCAGCGTCTGTCGGTATTAAAGTACCAGAAGGAACAAAAATGCTGATTGCGGAACTTGAAGGTGTAGGTCCTGATTATCCATTGTCTCGCGAAAAATTATCTCCTGTACTTGCGATGGTAAAAGCAGAGAATCGCGAAGAAGCGTTAGAATTATGCGAGAGTATGTTGAATTTAGGCGGTTTAGGACATACTGCAGTAGTGCATACAGAAGACGAAGCACTTCAAAAAGCTTTCGGTATTCTTATGAATGCATGCCGTGTATTGATTAATTCACCATCAGCTGAAGGCGGTATCGGCGGAATTTATAATGAAATGATTCCATCTTTAACCTTAGGTTGCGGTTCTTATGGACACAACTCTGTTTCTCATAATGTTTCTGCAGTCGATTTGATTAATGTCAAAACAATCGCTAAAAGGAGAAATAATATGCAATGGTTCAAACTGCCATCAAAAATTTACTTTGAGAAAAATTCGCTTTTGTATTTAACACACATGAAAGACATTGAACGTGTCATGATTGTAACGGATGCAGGCATGGTAAATTTAGGTTATGCCAAACGTGTACAAGAAGTGCTTGCGAGCAGAACAGACGTGCCTGATGTACGTATATTCAGCGATGTAGAACCGAACCCTTCTACGAATACAGTATATAAAGGTTTAGAACTGATGATTGAATTCCAGCCAGATGTCATTATCGCAATCGGCGGCGGTTCTGTAATGGATGCCGCTAAAGGCATGTGGGCATTCTTTGAACATCCGGATTTATCATTCTTCGGCGCTAAACAAAAATTCTTAGATATCCGCAAGCGTACGTATAAAATTTTACCGGCACAACGTGCACAAATGGTTTGTATTCCGACAACTTCTGGTACAGGTTCAGAAGTGACACCGTTTGCGGTCATTACTGACAGTGATACACATGTGAAATATCCTTTAGCAGATTATTCATTAACACCGGATATCGCAATTGTAGATTCGCAATTTGTGTTAAGTGTACCGCGTTCAGTGACTGCCGATACAGGTATGGACGTATTAACACATGCGATTGAATCTTATGTTTCTGTGTTAGCCAACGACTATACAAGAGTCTTAAGTCTTCAAGCGATACAAATTGTCTTTAATTATTTGAAAGCTTCCGCAAATGACGGCGATCCTGAAGCACGAGAAAGAATGCATAATGCGTCTACTTTAGCAGGTATGGCCTTTGCGAATGCGTTCTTAGGTGTCAGTCACACTATCGCACATAAAATAGGCGGAGAATATAATATTCCGCATGGACGTACCAATGCGATTTTATTACCGCATGTCATCAGATATAATGCGAAAGATCCGCAAAAACATGCGTTATTCCCTAAATATGATTACTTCAGAGCAGACGAAGATTATGCGGATATCGCACGCTTCTTAGGATTAAAAGGCAAAACAACAGAAGCTTTAGTCGAAGCACTTGCCGATGCAGTTTATGAATTAGGCCAAAGTGTCGGTATTGAAATGAACCTTAAAGCCCAAGGTGTGACACAAGAAGTGTTAGATGCGACAGTAGATCGTATGGCAGAACTTGCATATGAAGATCAATGTACAACAGCGAACCCTAAAGAACCATTAATCAGTGAATTAAAAGATATTATTATCACAGCTTATGATTATCAAAAATAATTAAGACCACACGACTAAAATTCAATGATGTATTTCTAAGCACGCGCCTTTTTAAGAGGGGCGTGCTTTTTATATAATTATTAAGTTTGGAACTTTGTTACAAAATAAAGTTATTTATATGCATATATTGTAATGTTATTTCATATGTGTGATAATGTAAGCGATTTCATAAATGTTTGCTTCTATTTTTGGGGTACATGGATAATGAATGAATCTAAAAAGAGGTGAATCAAATGGAATTAGGTTTTTCTGTATATTTAGGAGAACCCTTTGATGAAGACTATATTGAAACAATGCTAGATCAAGGCTGCCGTTATATTTTTACGTCGCTACAAATCCCTGAAGAAGATGAAAAAGTGTATTTAACACGCTTAGCACAATTGGCACAAATCAATGCGCATCGTGCACGTATTATTGCGGATGTGAATACAGATACATTAGCACGTCTGGATCTTTCTTTAGAAGACCCGCAAGGGATTGAAGATGCAGGTATTGATATTGTGCGTTTGGATGAGGGTGCAGAGCTTGATGTCTTGGCAGAATATGTGGAACAAAAACATGCGGTGATGCTGAATGCGAGTACGGATGCTTTTCGTATTTTAAGAGCGCTGAGCGACCGCGCCATCTCACAAGAGAACATTCTTGTAGCGCATAATTATTATCCGCGACCTGAAACAGGTTTAGACCGTTCTTTTTTTCAGCACATCAATGAACGCTTAAAAGGTGCATTCCCGGAAATTCAAATTATGGCATTTGTGCAAGGAACAAAACTGCGAGGTCCGATTTATCGCGGCTTGCCGACGCTTGAAGCCCATCGCAATATGCATCCTTTAGCCGCTGCAGCGGAACTTGAAAGTGATTTATGCGATATCGCTTGTATCGGTGATAGTCAAATCGATGCCTTTTTAATTAAGCAATTCAATCATTACGTCAAACAACGAAAAGTGTTATTACGTACTGACTTAAATCAAGAGAGTCCCTATTTAGGTACGTATCATAACCGTTTAGATGTTGCGCGTGATGTGGTCAGAGCAGAAGAAGCACGACGTCAATTTAAAGATGAAGTCTTGCCGCAAAATGCCGTAGAGCGTCCGACAGGTACCATTACTTTAGATAATCATCTGTATGGCCGTTATATGAATGAGCTTCAAATTACACGTACAGATTTGCCGGCAGATGCGGCAGTAAATGTCTTAGGGCATATTGAGCCGAAAGATATTGATTGTCTCAACTTAATCGCATCCGGTACAACATTTCAATTAATAGGAAGAGAGGAGGAAGACCATGGACTTTAAGAAAATGACAACAGAACAGCGTAATGAGAAAACAAAAAACTTAGATCAATTAAGCACATCAGAGTTTGTGACCTTGATGAATCAAGAAGATCAGATTGTGGCACAAGCAATTGCACAAGAACAGGATTATATCACGCAGGTGATTGATAACGTGATTGCTTCTTTTAAACGAGGCGGACGTTTGATTTATATGGGTGCAGGTACCAGCGGACGCTTAGGTGTTTTGGATGCGGCGGAGTGTGTACCGACGTTCGGTGTTACGAGAGATGATGTTATCGGTTTGATTGCGGGCGGTTCTAAAGCTATGACTGAAGCGATTGAAGGTGCTGAAGATAATTTAGGGCTGGGTGCACAAGATTTGCAAGAAATCGAATTGACGAAAGATGACATCGTGATTGGGTTAGCCGCAAGCGGCAGAACACCTTATGTTATCGGCGGTTTAGAATACGCACAGTCCGTCGGTGCCAAAACAGCAGCCATCGCATGCAATAAGGATACGAAAATCGGAGCGATAGCTGATGTCGCTATCGAAGTGGAAGTCGGCCCTGAGATTTTAACAGGTTCGACACGCTTGAAATCCGGTACAGCACAAAAGCTGGTCCTGAATATGATATCGACAGGTGCCATGATCGGTATCGGCAAAGTGTATGAAAATTTAATGGTAGATGTTAAACCTACGAATGAAAAATTGAAACAGCGTGCTTTCAATATCATTTCAGAAGTGACAGGTGCCAGCGAAGAACAAGCGAAGCAGCTCTTCTACAGCAGCAGAGGCAATGTTAAAGCTGCGATAGTTATGGGGCTGCATGATATTAAATATGCGGAAGCATTAGATCGATTGAAAAAGGCAGATGGTTTTATCAGAAGGACTTAAGGAGCGTGAAACGCAATGACAAAAGAGAGAAAGATTGCCGAGGAAATATTAAAGCATGTAGGAGGTAAAGAGAACTTAGAACGTGTGATTCACTGTATGACACGTGTCCGTATGAATATTATCGATTATTCAAAGGTCGATATCGAAGGTTTAAAAGCTATTGATGGTGTCATGGGTGTAGTTGAAGATGATACCCTTCAAGTCATTGTCGGACCCGGTACAGTGAATAAAGTGGCTAATGAAATGAGCGAGATGATCAAAACACCATTAGGAGAAGATATTTCGCATCATGCACATCAATCTGACAAAGCGCGCGTAGAAGAAGAAGCGATGCTGTTTAAAACGCAGATGAAAAAGAATCAAAAGCAGTCTAAATGGAAGAAAGTACTGCGTACGATTGCGAATATCTTTGTGCCGTTGATTCCAGCCTTTGTCGGTGCAGGACTTATCGGCGGGATTGCGGCTGTATTGACGAACATGTTATCAGCGGGTGTGATAGAAGGCGCAGTATGGAAACAGCTCACTTTAGTATTTGATATTATCAAGAGCGGTTTGCTTGCGTACTTAGTCATTTATGTCGGTATTAATGCAGCACGAGAATTCGGTGCGACTCCAGGACTAGGCGGTGTTATCGGCGGTACGACGATGCTGACAGGGATGACGCCTGAACAGCCCCTCCATAATATCTTTAACGGCGAAGCATTAGCGCCAGGACAAGGCGGTGTGATTGGTGTTATCTTTGCGGTTTGGCTGCTTGCGATGGTTGAGAAGCGTCTGCATAAAATTATTCCGAATGCGGTGGACATTATTGTCACACCTACCATTACCTTATTGATTATGGGTCTGGTCACAATTTTCTTAATCATGCCGATAGCAGGTGTAGTATCTGAAGGGCTATTAGGCATTATCAAGTGGGTATTAGATATCGGCGGTGCCTTCAGCGGCTTTATTCTCGGTGCGACATTCTTGCCGCTCGTAATGTTCGGCTTGCACCAAGTGCTTACACCGATTCATATTGAAATGATCAACCAAGATCATGCGACTTTCTTATTGCCGGTACTTGCGATGGCAGGTGCAGGACAAGTCGGCGCAGCTTTAGCGTTATGGGTGAAATGCCGTAAGAATAAGAAAATTATCCGCTTATTAAAAGGCGCATTGCCTGCAGGTATTTTGGGCATCGGAGAACCATTGATTTATGGTGTGACTTTACCATTAGGCCGTCCGTTTATTACAGCTTGTATCGGCGGCGGTATCGGAGGTGCAGTGATCGGAGGCATCGGTCATATCGGTGCGGTCGCAATCGGGCCTAGCGGACTATCATTGATTCCGCTGATTTATGATAATATGTATCTCGGTTATATCGCAGGGATTCTTGCAGCGTACGCAGGCGGTTTTGCGGCGACTTATTTCTTCGGGACAACGAAGGAAATGACAACACCACAAGAAATTGATGATTAGGACGTGAAACAGATGGCCAGTGAACAAATATTAATTTATATTCAAGAACATATGACGCAGCTGACAAAACAAGAACAGTTGGTCGCAAAGTATATGGTTGAAGCACCAAAAGCGGTGCTTGCTATGAGTGCACAAGCCATCGGACGACAAACAAAGACCAGTTCTGCAACAGTGATCCGCTGTGTGCATAAATTAGGGTTTAAAGGTTTAGTAGAATTAAAACTTGCGCTGTCGCGTGATTTGCCGAAGCATCAAGAAAATGTCTATCAAGAAATTGCACAAGATGCATCGCCATCTGAAATAAAACGAACGCTTTTTTCTAGAGCGGAATATACATTGAAAACCACAGAAGATTTATTGGAAAACCAAGTGCTGAATCAAGCAGTACAGCGCTTGAGACAATGCAAGAAACTGGTGGTCTTCGGTGTAGGCGCCAGCCATATTGTCGCGGAAGACATCTTTCAAAAGTTTACACGTGCAGGCATGCATGTCGTACAGAGTTCTGATGCACATATTATTGCGACAGTTTTGGCAGGCGGAGATGATGAGACACTTATGATAGGCATATCGAATTCAGGACGTAATCAAGAAACATTGCGCTTAGCTGAAGTTGCACAACACTACGGTGTGCCGGTCATAGGTATGACGAGCGGATTAGATTCAAAGCTAGCACA
The DNA here is from genome assembly GCF_025561445.1 of Staphylococcus sp. IVB6181. NCBI lineage: Bacteria > Bacillati > Bacillota > Bacilli > Caryophanales > Staphylococcaceae > Staphylococcus > Staphylococcus sp. IVB6181. The sequence continues at coordinate 431,177 of NZ_CP095096.1, forward strand.
GGTTTCTGATATTTGTTTAGCACATGGTGCGAGTTCTGAGCGGAGTTTGCGTTTAGCCGCAACAAGTTCGTTGATTGCTCAGTTAATGACAGTTGATACATTATTTTATTCTTACTTGTCAAAAGACTATGCATCGCATTTAGAACATCTGAGTCAGACACGTGAAGCGGTTGATTTATATAAACATGACGAATAAGGTATGATGGCAGTAATGACTAGAGCGAAAGGAACGAGAGAGATGTATGCTTTAGAAACAGACCAAGCTGTACTGCGTTATGACATGATTGGACAAGGGCCTATCTTGCTTTTTATTCCAGGTGCCAGCGGTATCAATGACAGTTATATAGAAGGAGCACAAGCATTGAAACAAGATTATACAGTCATCCTGCCTGATAGAAGAGGCTACGGCGCAAGCGAACTCACTGCACCGCTGCCGGCTTCTATTGCGAATCCGAAAGATACGTATCGGCTGAAACAAGATGTGCAGGATATGAAGGCTATCTTGGAGTCGATAACAGATCAGCCTGTGACAGTCTTTGCGACAGATACGGGTGCTGCAGCGGCACTGCAGTTTGCACTGGATTATCCAGAATGGATAGAAACTTTATTGCTTCATGAGCCTTTAAATGTGTCAGTTCTGCCAGATGCAGAAGCTTATGCATCACAGGCAGAACAAATCGTACGGACTGCTATGATTGAAGGTGTACCCGCTGCGATGCGTCAATATGAAAGTATGGTACAGTCCACGCAAGCGGATATGAACGTACTGGTAGAAAATACAATTGCACCTTGTGCAGTTTGTTCACCAGATACTGCACAATTACGAAGCAGGGCCTCTACTGAAATCTGGCTTCAATATGAATTACGACAGTACATGAATTACTCGTTTGTTTTTACACAAGATAAAGCGTTAGCTACAAACATTATCGTGGCACAAGGAGAAGATTCGAAAGGATCGCTAGGTTATGAAGCAGCGCGTTATTTCAGTCACGTGTTAAAAGCACCGATGGTACAAGTCCCAGGCGGACATTATGGTTATGCACAACAACCTGAAGCATTTGCACAAGCTGTCAAAGCGTTATTAACGAAATAATAGATTTAAAAGACTTTTGCGGATGCGAAAGTCTTTTTTACATTCAAAAATAAATTTGAATGTAAAACTTGAAAGTGCTATGCTATATTCAAATCCAGATTTGAATGAGGTGGAGAGATGTTTCAAACCGCATTGACTGCGGTGGTACTCTATACCGCCACAGCCTTAGATTTATTGGTCATTTTATTAATTTATTTTGCACGTGCGCATACGAAAAAAGAATACAGAGATATTTATATCGGACAGTTTCTCGGTTCAGGCGCATTGATTGTTATTAGTTTATTCTTTGCTTTTGTCTTGCATTATGTACCTGAAAAATGGATGTTAGGTCTATTAGGTTTGATTCCATTATATTTAGGAATTAAAGTTGCTTTGTTTGATGATTGCGAAGGGGAAGAACGTGCGAAAAAAGAATTGGATGAAAAAGGGATGTCGAAACTTATAGGAATTGTCGCATTGGTGACACTTGCCAGCTGCGGCGCTGATAACATTGGATTGTTCGTCCCTTATTTTGTGAGTTTAACGCTGCCTAAGCTGATTGTGACACTGATTGTATTTGTGATCATGATTTACTTGCTGGTCCTTTCAGCGCAAAAGTTGTCAAAAGTACCGGGAATAGGAGAAACGGTTGAAAAGTATAATCGTTGGATTATGGCTGTCATCTATATTGGTTTAGGCCTATATATCATTATTGAAAACAGAACCATTCAAACATTATTAAGTTTCATTTTCTAGAAAGCGAGTGAAATAACTTGGCAGAAGATCAATGTGAGATTAAATACGTGCATGAAGATAAAGTCAAAGACGCAAAAGCTTTTCTGAATACACCGCATACTTTAGAGGTGCTGGATTTATTCAGTGCTATCGGAGACAGTAAGAAGCTGACCATTCTATTGGCTTTGTTTAAAGAAGAAAGGCTATGTGTATGCGATATTGCGACGTTATTGAATATGAGTATTGCGTCTACTTCTCATCATTTGCGTACTTTGTATAAAAAAGACATTGTTGCTTTTGAGAAAGAAGGAAAGATGGCTTATTACAGCATACAAAATCAAGCAGTTAAACAGTTATTACAATATGCATTAGCCTTGGAAAGTGATTAACAGAACTGCACATTGGAGGTTATGCAGCGATATAACTTCCAGTGTGTTTGTTATAAGATGAGCTATATATGCAAAATTAAGCATATTGTGGAATGTATATAATATGAAACAGCACGCCTTAACAATGTAATTTGTTAGGGCGTGCTGACTTTAGTTAAAAGTTAAATGAAGTCGTTAAGATTGTTCGCGGTCTTTCATTTCACTTTCCCACCATAATGCATCTTTAGGATTCTCTACTACATTTTGGTATTCAGATTGTGAAGCGACGTTCGGGTAAGAACCTCTTAATGATTTGTTGGATGTAGATTTGAACATTAAACCGAAAATAATCAATCCTAATACGTTGATGAGTGTCAGATAGTATGACGGCGCAATGCGTTGTCCTGTTGTTTCGACAAGCAGTGACAAAATAAATGGTGTCAAACCGCCGAAGATTGCGGCACCGATATTATAAACAAGTGATAATGAACGCAATCTGATTTTAGTATAGAACATGCTCGGCAAGACTGAAGGCATCACGCCTTCAAACGTTGACATGAATAAAGCGATAAGCATTAGTCCAGCAATTATCATTGGTATCGATGGGTTGGTCATCAGCCAAAATGCGACAACAGAGAATAAACTGTAGCCGATTAAGCCGAACATAACGGTGCGTTTGTTTCCGATTTTGTCGCTGTACCAGCCGAAGAAGAAGACAAACGGAATCATCACGGCCATTGTCAGTGTACTGAGGATACTGCCGACAGTACCGCCAAGGTAGATAGTTGAGTTTAGGAATGACGGCATATAGGACAGAACCATGTAGTTTGCGACATTTAAGAATGCGACGCCTGTAAAGGCAACAATGATGTCTTTCCAATAATATTTAAAGATGTCCTTGTAAGTATAAGTTTGTTCTTGTTCATCTTCGAGCGATGTTTCATAAGCCGGACTTTCATCCAAGTGTGTACGAAGTAACACACCGACAATGCCGAGCGGAGCTGCGATGATAAATGGAATTCTCCATCCCCATGAAGCCATTTGGTCATCTGTCAGTAACGAATACATAATCCCTGCAAGCGCAGCAGCGAGAATATTACCGGCAAGTGTGCCGATTTCAAGACCGCTCCCGAGTTTGCCTCTTGCACGGTCAGGTGAAGTTTCTGCGATATAAGTCATCGCACCTGCATATTCGCCTCCAGTTGAAAATGATTGAACTAAGCGCACAATGAGCAATAAGATAGGTGCCCATATCCCAATGCTGTGCTGGGTAGGCAGCAGTCCTAATACCAATGTTGACCCGGCCATCAAGATAATGGTCCAAGACAATACAGCTTTTCTTCCGTGTTTATCTCCGACATGGCTGAAGAAGATACCGCCGATCGGCCGGACGATAAACGCAAAGGCAAAGACTGCGAACGTTGAAACGAGTTGAATTTCTTTTGGCATATTACCGAAAAAGTTAGCACTGATTATCACGGCCATCTGTGCGTATAAACCGAAATCAAACCATTCAATCGCATTGCCGATGCCGGTTGCGACAACACTTTTCTTAGCTTGACTTGAGTCAACGCGGTTAATATGTTGTTTGTTAAATTTCATCTCTTTTCCCCCTCTTTAAGTCCCTTAGTTATAGCATAGCCTATACCGTTAAGTGTAAACGGTAACATTTATTTCCTTTCAAGTCAGTACCACAAGCAGAGATAGCACATAACTTTTAAAAACATTGATGTAATGGGGTTTTAAGAGGGTAGAGGGGTCTGACTTCAGACAACCCGAAGGCTTATCTTGTAGAAAAAGATAAAGAAAAAGAATCAAGACACAGTTGATCTTGATTCTTTCAAGTGATTATTGCATATGATTGCGCTCTTTAAAGAGTGCTTTTCTCATTTGCTGTCTTGCGCCATATGTGCTTTCACGTACTAATTTTTCGTTGCGCATACCTGCACCGATTGCGCCTGCGATGGTTGAAAGTGAAGCTGCGAACCATGCGATAGAACAATAAAGTGTGAAAGGTGCTGGATGCGAAAGCTCTAATGCATTGCCTAAAAAGCTTGGCGGCAATAGTATCAGTGATGCGATTAAATAGATAATAAGCAAGGTAATATAATAAATCAATACTGATGTCGTAAGTGTCGTCAATGTGGTTAAGTTATACAGCCTGGTTATTAATTTATTTTCACTATAGCGCTCGCTTTCCCATAAGTTATGAGCCAATATAATCCAAAGAATCATACCGAATACCGCAAGCAAGGACATAATCGTCAATCTTAATGCGGTAAAGGTATTGCTTAGCTGCCACATTGTAGAGAAGATCAGTCCGGAAGCACCTGTCGTAAAGGCGATAGCGATAACACTGTTCATACTTTTCATTAATCGCAACGGGTTGTTCGCAAACGTCATACCGCTTAATAAACGGAAATACCCTGAAGCTTTTGAAGCGACAATATAACGAATGTGCATCGTATGCGTATCATCGGTATAAGTTCTCAACTTTCTTAAGTTGGAGAAAGGGAAGATGTTGCGGTAAGCATCTTGATGATTTTCATGATTATTATTTTGATTCGGATGGTCGCGAAACAGAACATTGATTTCATGTATCACGGTAATGACGGTTTTTTCTAACCGTTTTGTCAATGGACGCCATCCGTATGCAGGGATAGAAATAATACTTGCGCCGTTTTCTTCGTTGATATCGACGGCTATAACAGATTCGTTATCATGAAACAGAGGCAAATCCGTTAAGCTGATAATATAATGCCAGTTATATTTATCTAAGAAGTCTTCTGTTTTTTGGTATGCTAAATCAGCTTCTTCAGCTGAACCGGTCAACTCATCAACAACGACTTCGATTTTCCATTGGAATTGCGAAGAGATATTATCCTGCAGAAGTTGAGGCAAAGTATCCACAAGTTTGCGCGAAAGCTGATTTGCGATACCCGGCGCTGCGACGATACCCACTACAAGCTCTTGCATAAAATGCGTCCTCCTTTCTTAATTATGAGATTGTGATTGATTGTTTGTATCATCTGATGAATAGTAATTGGAAGCTTCCCATCGTTTAGCTTCTTCGTAACGTGCACGTTGACGATAAGAATAAGTCATTGCACGAATCTTTTGTTCGTTCTCTACAGATGCACCGAGTGCACCTGCTAAGAATCCAAGCGACGTCACAAACCATGTCAGATATAAAAACTGAGCTATCGTACGTGTACCTTCGTTGGATGTACTCATGTTATATAAATCATTAGGCACGAACAATGCGACACTGATCATTAAGAGTGCAAATAGAATTAAATAACTTAATACGATAATAATGAGCAGTGTAAACACCGTTGTGATGTTATAAACAGTACGATAGGTTCTTGTCGTCATTGTAGTAGGATATTCCCATAACGAATGGGCGTACATAATCCATAAGACCATACCGCCGATGGCCAGCGTGGTCATGAAAATAAAGCGTAAATTAGAATATTCAATACTCAATTGCCAAGGTGTTGAGAAAATCGTCAAATAAGTTGCGGTCGCAAAAGAGAGTGAAATAATCTTTTTGAAATTGGGGATTTCTTTCCAAGGCTGATTCGCTCTGATCATTCCTGCTAAGAGTAAAATCCAGCTGATTATCAGAGGACTTAAGATAAATTTAGTCGTAGTTTTAGAATGAGAGGTTTGATCGCCTTCTTCTTGTTCATCCTCCGTTAACATATCATTTTCTTGTTTTTCATCCAGTATCGTATGTTCGGGTTTGATGCGGGTGAATAAAGACAAGTTCAAATTGCGTTTGGTTTTATCTTGTTCATTATGGTAAAGATAAACTGTTTCCGCAAAGTAAAGCAGACATTGTTTAAGCTTTTGTTTTACCCTGATGAAACCTAAGGCAGGTATCGAAACCAAACCTGTTCCCATCGGTTCATCTAAGTTTCCGACAACTACCTTTTTCCCTTCTACAATAGGTAAATCTGTTACGACAATCGCATAGTCCCATTGATGTTCATCCTGTATGGATTTCGCAAAGTCTAAACTCTTATTAACGTCTTCCGCTGAACCGATGAGCGGATTTTCGACACATTGGAAATTCCAAGTGATGTCTTGTTCTAGTGCTCGGTTCAAAGTAGAGGGAAGATCAGCTGATAGTTTTTCGGATAACTGCATAGGAAAACTAGGTGCCGCAATGATACCGACTTTTATTTCAGTCATGTGCTGCCTCCTTTCTATTTAAAAAGTGTAGAAAGTGAAATTTAATTTTATTTCATTTCAAATTTCATTATTATTAACTTCCCATATAAATGCATTATAAAACCTAGTAAAAAGGGGATTAAGCTAAGAAATAAGCGTTGAGCGTATTATATAAATTGTGTAATATATAATTAACAAAATGTATTGGAGGGTAACATCATGAAATTACATCATTTGATGACAGGTTTGCTTGCTTTTGCAGTTTTATTAGCCGGCTGCGGCCATAAAGAAGATACACACAAGCAAGCAGATAATCAAAAAGAACAATCAACCGAATCCAAGTCACAAGACACAACATCTAATGACCAAAACCAAACTAACAAAGACGACAATACGAAACAAGAGAAAAAAGTTGTAGTTAAAGAAGAAAAAACAGAAACACACACAAAAGAAACAACAAAAGAAAAATCAAACACAGACCATCAAAAAAGCGAATCTGACAAACAAACATCTGAAAAAGCCGACACATCGTCACAAAACAATAATGAACCATCTTTAGAATTCAAAGGCAAAGCCAAAGATCCTGCACAAATTTTTCCTGGTGCTGAAGCGGCAGTAGATCGTAAACACGTTGCGATGATGTTAATGGATGGCAAATTAAACAAGAAATTTGTGACAGCTGGGGATTTAGATCGTAAATCTTACACAACAGTGGATGGAGAAGAAAAAAACTTTGCTAATTTTATACTCTTCAGTTCTGGATGGGTTCCTCAGTTAAAGAACAGTCCCAATGGTATGTATTACTACTACTTGATACCGCAGAAAGAAAGCGAAAAGCGTATACTAGTGGGTATTAGCAATGACGAGATTGTAATCAGAACATCAAACATCAGTGATCAAGACGGCATGGCGCAAAACTTTGACCTTGATTATAATGGTTTCACTCAACAAGCAGACACACAAATCTTTAAAGTGAAAGATTTAGAGAAAAAGAACTTAAATCAAGCTAAATTAGACGCACTGACAAAACATGTTTACCAAGTAACACCGCATACTTTACAGTACGTACCTGAAAATTAAGGAGATAAGCCATGAAACAACTAAGAATCATCACCATTGCAAGTTTGTTAGTGTTATTACTTTCAGCGTGCGGACATAAAGACGAAGAGAGTAAACAAACAGAAAAGCCGAAACAAGAAAAACAAGAAACTCAAACAACTGATAAAGATATAGCGAAAGCTGAAGACAGTAAAAAAGAAGAGGAAAAGGAAAATGTTAAACAAGAAACAAAGACAGAAGCTAAAACAGCTGATGTACAAAAAACAGGACCTTTAACACAAGAAGAAATAAAGCATAATGTAGCTTTGATGTTGTTAAATCCTAATTTGGAAGAACATTTTATCAGCGGCCAAGAACTTTTAAGCGGAAAGTATAAAGGTTCTGAACGCGCTCAAATACATGTGTTTAAAATTAATGAAATACGATTACTGCAAGGTGGAGAATTTAATACAACAGTGAGTAACGCACCTGAAGGTATGTTGTTTTATGAGTGTGATCCATATGCAGGTCCTTTTGCGGTTAAAATAGGTGTCTCACGTGATAAAGTTGCGATTGGGGAGGACATTCAGGATTAGCAAATTATCCGCAAGATGTCGCATCAGGTTATATAACTGAATATAAAATTTCTGATTTGGAGAAACAAGGGATTCCTAAAGCACAAGTAAATGCAGTGGCGAGCAAGATTGTGTTGGGTAATAATGAGAGTCAACCAATTATAAGATTAGATTAATAGAAGCGGGCTTCGGCTCGCTTTTTTGTTTTTTGAAAATAAGTAAATGTGAAAAAAATTTTAAAATTAGGCTTTCTGTCTTTAATGTTACTTAAATATGAATTATAATATTTATGTATCATTAGGATATTTAAATTAATTGAGGGAGTGGCTGCTTTTGGAATGTGTGTTGCCTATTAAAGATAAAGCACAAATTGAAGCGATGTGCCGAACGTTGTCAGAGCATAATCAGCGTGATTATTTATTATTTCGTTTAGCGATACATACGGGTATCAAGATCAGTGCGTTGATTGATTTAAAGGGGTTAGATGTTATGGAGAGTGACTCCAACTCAGCGATTATCAAAGTTTGGCCGCATGAAAAAGAATCTGAAATTGTAGTGCCGCTTTCTGAACATTTGTGTGAAGCGTTGGCACGTTATATAGAATCTGAATGTATCGGTCCTGAAGATTATTTGTTTAAGTCTGCGAAGACAAAGCGCGCTTTATCTCGCCAACAAGCTTATCGTATTATTCATGATGCCGCTGTCCGCAATGGTCTTTCTCATATCGGTTTGCAGTCGCTGCGCAAAACGTTTGCTTATCATGCGTATCAATCAGGTACACCACTTACTGTGATACAAAAATACCTCGGTCATCAGACGTTGTCTGAGACACTTAAATTTATAGATATTCCTAAACAAGAACGTACGATTACGATTCAATTAGATATTTAGAACGATAAGAAAATCAAACTCACAAATAGAAAGGAGTCTTATTTCTTATGAGCCTCATTTGGCTGTTTGCCTTTATTATCCTCATTATGCTTTTAGTGCTCATTACGAATTTACCCAGCCGCTCGGCTGGATTAACCACAGCCTCAGAGCAGGCGCCAACAGAAATTACACATAATACAAGTAGATATCGGACGTTATTAAGCAGACAAGCAGGGTGGGTTGCTTTGTTTGCGCCGTTAGTCAGTGCAATATACTTTATAACTCAGCTTCCTCGTGTTGCATCGGGCAAGGTATTAGAAGTGGTTATACCTTGGATGCCTTCCATCGACGTCAATTTCACTTTTAGATTAGACGGATTATCACTGATATTTGCTTTGCTGATAACGATCATCGGTACAGGTATCGTATTATATGCCAACGCATATCTTTCTAAAGCACATGATGATTTGCCTAGGTTTTATGTTTATTTGCTGATGTTCATGTTTGCGATGTTAGGGGTAGTGTTAGCAGATAATACTATATTGCTGTACGTGTTCTGGGAATTGACCAGCATTGCTTCATTCTTGCTGATTGCTTATTGGTATAACCGAAAAGCAAGTCAAGCAGGTGCGATGAAATCCTTCTTAATTACCGTTTTCGGCGGTATGTTCATGCTGGTCGGTTTTATTTTAATGTTCAACATTACAGGGACAAATACGATTTCGGAACTTGTTCAAATTCCGATGCGTCAAATGTTATATCAGTCTCCTTGGTTCCCCTTAGCAGTCATTTGTATATTAATCGGTGCATTTACTAAATCTGCTCAGTTTCCGTTCCATATTTGGCTGCCGGATGCGATGGAAGCACCGACACCTGTCAGTGCCTATCTGCATTCCGCAACGATGGTAAAAGCCGGCTTATACCTGCTTTTTCGTTTTACACCTATTTTAGGATATGAATCATGGGTTGCTTATATTGTGATTACCATCGGTATTACGACTTTGCTGGTCGGTTCTTTTGTAGCCGTCGGCCAAAGAGACCAAAAAGGTTTGTTAGCGTATTCTACTATCAGTCAACTCGGCATGATTATGTCGATGGTCGGATTCGGAATGCTGGCATACAGTTATCATGCACAAACCTTCCAAGCTTTCTATGTAGTGAGTTTATTTGCGGGACTTTTCCATTTAATCAACCACGCAATGTTCAAGAGTGTGTTGTTCATGGGTGTCGGTATTGTCGACCATGAGACAGGGACACGTGATTTAATGCGTTTAGGCGGATTGCGCAAAGTACTGCCGGTTACTGCAGTCATGATGACAATCAGCGCCATGGCAATGGCAGGCTTGCCGTTATTCAATGGTTTCTTATCAAAAGAAATGTTCTTTGCGACATTAGTAAGTGCCAAACAGCTTTCTGTCTTTGACCAAGTCTTTGCGACAGTGACTCTGATTATCGGAGTTATCGCAAGTATCTTGACGTTTATTTACAGCTTGCGTTTGGTTAAAGATACATTTTTCGGAAAGTTGAAGAAAGATCAGCTGCCGCAACTGCCGGACCATGAACCATTAGGTCTTTATATTGCGCCGGTGGTCATTACATTAGGCATGCCGTTGTTCTTTATCATTCCTAACGTGTTAGGTACGTACTTGATTGAGCCTGCTTTACGCGACATAGGCCAAACAGATTATGTATCAAAATACATTCCGCACATTACGGCATGGCATGGGTTAAGTCCTGAGTTATGGATTACACTTACGATTTATGTGCTGGGTGTCTTGTTATTATGGCGTACACGTTGGATGAAGGTATATAACAAAATTCCAACCGGCTTATCCATCAATAGTTTGTATCAAGGCATGTTAAATGTCAGTGAACGTACAAGTAAGTTCGGTATGCAAGGCATGATGAATAACAAACTGAACCAATACTTGCATGTTATTTATTTCATGTTCTTCTGTATGATAGCTTACGGATTGATTCGAGTAGGGTGGATTAATGTGGAAGGTTTTGAAATCAAACCTGTCACATGGTTTGAAATCTTAGTTGCGGCAAATATTGCCTTTTTATCAATTGCGCTGGTTTTCCTGCGCGAACGAATGGCTATGATTATTATCAATGGTGTTATCGGTTATACGATTGCGATTGTCTTTGTGCTGATGAAAGCACCGGACTTAGCGATGACACAGTTAGTTATTGAGACCATCTCAACGATTTTATTTTTGCTGGTCTTTTATCATTTGCCGAACGTCAGACGAGATAAAGCACATAAAGGCAAAGAAGCACTTAAGCTGGTTATTGCATTTTTAATGTCAGCGTTTGTAGTGACGTTTGTGATTATTGCCCAGCAAGAACAAGCTTTCCAAAAGATTTCCAGCTTCTATGAAAATAGTTATAAGCTTGCTGGATCTAAAAATATCGTCAATGCGATATTAGGAGATTTCAGAGCATTAGATACTATGCTTGAAGGTATAGTGATTATGATTGTCGGTTTAGGAATTTATTCCTTGATTAAATTCAATATTAGAAAGGGTGATTCAAATGAAAGAAAATGACATTGTATTAGAGACCATCTCGAAAGTCGCAGTCTTTATTATTTTAACGTTCGGTTCTTATATCTTTTTAGCCGGACATGACAATCCAGGCGGCGGTTTCATTGGCGGCTTAGTATTCAGTTCAGCCTTTATCTTAATGTTTTTAGCTTTCGATGTGAAAAAGGTTGTACGGTCACTGCCGATCGACTTTCGTGCTGTAACAATTTCTGGTTGTTTATTATCTATTGCTACAGCGATTGCGCCTATTTTCTTTGGTCACCCTATGCTTTCGCATGAAGATATTTATGTAACTCTGCCTTATTTAGAGAAGATACACCTTTCGAGTGTGACGTTGTTTGAATTTGGTATTTTGTTAACAGTGGTCGGTTCAATCACAACGATTATGCTTGCGATAAGTGGTGATAAAAGTTGAATATTATACTGATTACCATTATCGGCATTTTAACTTTTGCAGGCACGTATATGATTCTATCGAAAAACTTAATCCGTATTGTTTTAGGCACTGCGATTTATACGCACGTCGCAAACTTAGTCATATTGGCTATGAGCGGTTTTGATGGAACGAATGTCCCGATTATTAACGGGGAAGGCAAGAACTATGTGGATCCTTTACCGCAAGCATTGATTTTAACAGCGATTGTAATCGGTTTTGCGGTAACAGCTTTCTTATTAGTGTTGGTGTACAGAACTTATAAAGTGACGAGAGTCAACCGAATTGAGGCATTGCGCGGTGAGGATGATGATGTTGATGAATAATTTATTGCTTATACCGTTGCTGCTGCCTTTAGTTACCGGACTCGTACTGTTCTTCTTCAAAGAACGTTTAATGGTCACAAGACGTATTGCTATCACTGTACAAGTGATTAATACACTGATTTCTGTGTATTTATTAGTGTATGTTTACCAACATAACCCGCTGGTCATCAACTTTGGTGATTGGCAGCCGCCATTCGGTATCCAGTTTGTCGGAGATACATTAGGACTGTTTTTCGTGATGATTGCGAACTTAGTAGTCACAGTAGTGATTTTCTTCGGCTTTGGTAAACGCGAACATTTAGCCAACCGCTATTTCCTGCCGTCATTCATTTTATTTATGTTAACAGGTGTGGCAGGCAGCTTTTTAACAGCAGATATTTTCAACTTGTATGTCATGTTTGAAATCATGCTGATTTCATCATTTGTGTTATTAACACTTGGGCGTACACTTGAACAATTGCGTGCCAGTGTCATTTATGTAGTGATGAACGTAGTAAGTTCATGGTTCTTCTTAATCGGTATTGCTTATTTATACGGCACATTAGGTACTCTGAACTTTGGTCATTTGTCGATGCGTATTTCAGAGAGCGGCCAACCTCCGGCGATGACTATGGTCGCTATTATTATGATCTTTGTCTTCGGAGGCAAGGCAGCACTCGTAATGTTTATGTGGCTGCCGAAAGCTTATGCGGCACTCAATACCGAGTTAGCAGCACTGTTTGCGGGATTAATGACCAAAGTCGGTGTTTATGCGTTGATACGTGTAATGGTCTTGCTCTTTGATCAGCAGCCGGATGTGACACATCAATTAATGTATTATAATGCGATTATCACAATGATTATCGGCGCAATCGGTGTGTTAGGGTACGAAGATGTGAAGAAAATTGCGGCGTACCAAGTTATTTTATCTATCGGCTTTTCAGTATTAGGCATTAGCGCACTTAATGAGGCCGGTATCACAGGTGCCATTTTCTATGCAGGCCATGACATGATCATTAAAACACTGTTATTCCTTGTTATGGGTATCTTCGTGGTGATTTGCCAAACAAGAAGCTATAAAGAAATGGGCGGTTTGATTCACACCCATCCGTCTTTAGGTATTGTGTTGTTTATTCTTACGCTATCGATTGGCGGCGTACCGCCGTTCAGCGGATTTCCTGGGAAATTATTGATTATCCAAGGCGCACTTGCACAAGGTTATGTTGCAGGTGTAGTGGTGATGATTATTACCAGCTTGATTGCCATGTATAGTTTGCTCAGAGTATTCTTCTATATGTATTTTGGTCGAGAAGGGATGCCTGTAGTGCAGAAACAAACTATTTTACCGCATAAAATCGCAGCGATGCTGCTATTGACCATTGCGACGATAGTGATGGGGTTTGGTGCAGAATGGTTCTTAGATATTGCCCATCAAGCAGCAGGAATGAATTTAAATCCAGGTGATTATCAAGAAGCGGTAGTCCCTCATTTGGAGGTGGACTGATGTTAGCCCAATTAACGTTGAATATATTAATCGCGATTTTATGGACACTTTTCCAAGACGAAGATAAGTTTCATTTATCTACATTTATTTCAGGATACATCATCGGTATTATGATTGTGTATTTGATTCACAGGTTCTTCTTTAAACGCGTATTCTATTTAAAGAAAGTTTGGGTCATCTTCAAATTCATAGTGGTGTATAACGTACAGTTATTGATTTCCAGTCTTTCAACGATTGTATACATTTTATTCAAGTCGCATGATATGAACCCGGGATTATTGATTTATGAAACATCTTTAAAACGAGACTGGGCGATTACTTTATTAACATTACTGATTATGCTGACGCCGGGATCATTAGTGTTGAGGGTGTCGCCTGACGGCAGTCGTTTCTTTATTCACGCGATTGATGTTTCAGAAAGAGACAAAGCTATTTTGACGAAACAGATTAAGAAATATGAACGTTTGATATGGGAGGTGCTCAAATGATTGAAATCATAATAGATTGGATGATTCGTTCGGCCTTGATTATCTTTGGAATTGCGGTGATTATCTCATTGATTCGTGTCATCAAAGGACCGACAACACCCAGCCGCGTTGTCGCATTTGATAGTATCGGTGCGATGATTATTTCGATTGTAGGTTTATTAAGTATCGTATTAGACAGTTTGAGTTTCTTAGATGCGAGTCTAATCATTGCGATTTTGGCCTTCTTGAGTACCATCGGTATATCACGCTTTGTAGAAGGGGGACGAATCTTTGATAATGAGCGAAATCGCTAGTTTATTTGCTGCTGTCCTTATTCTGCTAGGCTCTATCGTTGCTTTAATCAGTGCGATAGGTATTTTGAAATTCAAAGACATCTTTTTAAGAGCACATGCCGCAACTAAGAGTTCGACATTATCTGTGCTGTTATCATTAATCGGTGTCTTTATCTACTTTTTATTTACAAGAGATTATTTCAGTGTCAGAACACTGTTAACCATTCTCTTCTTATACATGACATCACCTGTAGCAGGTCAAATGATTGTACGCACAGCGTACAATGTCGGTTCCTATATGTATATGAAAGACAATACACAAAAAGGCGCATCATTAAATATTGCTTATAACAAAAAAGAAGCCGCAAAGAATCGCAAACTACGTGCAGAGCGCAGACGTAAAGCAACCGAAGCATTCAAAAAGGGCGATCGACAACCGACCATACGCTATAAGAAAATGGACGACTGAAAAAGTCGTTCATTTTTATTTTTCATGCGTATGTTTCTCTTTTTGTGCTTTATCTTTGCGATAGAAATAGCTGTCAATCAACAGATAACCGCCGAACACAATTACTAAAAAAATTACAGTACGGATACTAAAGTGATAAGACTCTGTTATCAGAAACAAGGTAAACCATAATAGAAACCAAATTGCTTTGAGATAAAATTTCTTTCTCTTCATCATTCAACCTCCATTTCATGTTGAGTGTATCATATAAATTTATTGTATAAAGACGGCTGTCTGGGACTAGAAAAATATGAGTTGCTGCAGCAATGAAGTGAAGACAACACTATATGTTAGAGGATTAATTATTAAAATATCTAATAGAGGTACAATTTGATGTGCAAATAAGCACAAAAAGCGTATAATAATAATTGTTAACAGATTATTCAGAATTATAATAAACCCCTTGACTTTGTGAAATAATTCACATAGAATACTAAGTGAGATAAGAATTAATCAAATTTATCAATTTTTTTAGAATCGAGGAAGTAATTATGACAAAAATTAAATTTTTCGGTACACGCGATTATGAGAAAGATGTAGCTTTAAATTGGGCAAAAGAGAATAATGTAGAAGTTTCATTCTCAGATGACTTTTTAAGCTATGATACTTTAGATCAACTTGAAGGTTTTGACGGTGTAACAACAATGCAATTCGGCAAATTAGAAAAAGAAGCCTATCCTAAACTAGAAGAAATGGGTATCAAACAAATCGCTCAACGTACTGCAGGTTTTGACATGTACGACTTAGATTTAGCTAAAAAACACGGCATCATCGTGTCAAACGTTCCTAGCTACTCTCCTGAAACTATTGCTGAATATGCGGTAGCAGCAGCACTTAACTTAGTGCGTAAATTCCCGCAAATTGAAAAACGTGTTCAAGATTACAACTTCACTTGGGAATCTTCAATTATGGCGAAACCTGTTAAAAATATGACAGTAGCAATTCTTGGTACAGGGCGTATCGGTGCATTCGCTGGTAAAATCTTTGCTGGATTCGGCGCTAAAGTCGTAGGCTATGATTTATATCCAAATGATTCATTAGATTTCTTAGAGTACAAAGATACAATTGAAGAAGCAATCAAATATGCAGATATTGTTTCATTACACATGCCGGCTTCTAAAGAAAACCACCACATCTTCGATAAAGAAATGTTCGCTAAATTTAAAGACGGCGCAGTATTAGTCAACGCAGCACGTGGTGCAGTTATCGATACTGAAGCTTTAATCGATGCTGTTAACAGCGGTAAATTATCAGGTGCAGCTGTAGACACTTACGAATTCGAAATGCCTTACTTCACATTTGATTGGACAGGTAAAGCATTAGAAGATGAAACGTTCAAAAAATTAATCGAAAACGAAAAAATCCAATTAACTCCGCATATCGCATTCTTCTCTGATGAAGCGGTAAGAAACTTAGTTGAAGGCGGATTAAACGCAGCTTTAAACGTGATTACAAAAGGCGACACACCTACACGTTTAAACTAATCAATCGTGAGTCGAGGTTATTTTAATATATAGGGTGAATCAGTATATGCTGGTTCGCCTTTTTGTTATACATAAAATAAATCCCCCTCTGCAATTTGAGCAGAGAGGGTGAAGTTAATCGTTTTAGTTGTTGGAATGATAGTTTTTAATACCGCGATTTTTAAAGTTGCCTGCTTTATAAGCAATCCATAAAAGGATGAGCCAGAATGGAGAGAAGTATAAAGCAATTCTCGTATCTTCAGCAAGGAATAATACCGCAATGACAATCACGAAGAAAGCAAGGGTACAATATGATCCGGTAACACCGAAGAAGTTTTTGAATTTTGATTGGGCATGCAATTCTGGATGCTGTTTACGATATTTGATATAACACACTAAAATGATAGTCCAAATAAAGATAAAGAAGATAGTCGCAACTGTTGTTACAACTGTGAATACAGTATCTGGAATCACATAGTTTAATAAAGCAGCCAAGAATAATACCACACCAGAGAAAATCAAGGCATTATAAGGTACACCATGACGGTTGGCTTTACCGAGTGATTTCGGTGCGCTGTCTGATACAGCTAAACCATAAACCATACGGCTGTTACTGAAGAGACCGCTGTTTGCGGCACTTGAAGCTGAAGTCAAGACCACAAAGTTGACGATACCTGCCGCTGCTGGGATACCAGCTAATACAAACAAGTTAACGAAAGGACTTTCTTTAGGATCTAATTTATCCCAAGGTGTGATACTCATAATTACCATTAAACTTAGTACGTAGAAGATGATAATACGAATACCGACACTGTTGATGGCTTTCGGCAAGTTATGTTCAGGATCTTTGGTTTCACGTGCTGTGACACCGACAAGCTCAATACCCACAAAACTGAATACTGCCATTTGGAAGGCAAGCAAGAAGCCCATGACCCCGTTAGGGAAGAAGCCGCCGTGTGAATAAAGGTTAGAAAAACCGCTTTGAATATGGTTCGGTGATTGGAAACCTGTAAAGATAAGGTACAATCCGATTACGATTAAGAATAAAATCGCAATGACTTTAATAATCGCAAACCAGAATTCGACTTCGCCATACGCTTTAACCGTCATTAAGTTCAAAGCCAGCAATAAAATAACAGTGACAATGGCAGTTAAGTACGGCGGAACATTCGGCCACCAGAAATTAATATATTTGGTTACGGCTGTGATATCTGCGATACCTGTTGCGACCCAGCAGAACCAATAAGTCCAACCGGTGAAGAAGCCGGCCATATGGCCTAAGTAATCTTCAGCAATGTCAATGAAGGAATTGTATTCGCTGTTAGACAGCAGCAATTCGCCTAATGCACGCATCATAATGAATAAGAAGAACCCGATAATGATGTAGGCTAATAAGATAGATGGTCCAGCTAACGCAATGCTTTTCCCGGCCCCCAAGAAGAGTCCTGTACCGATAGCGCCCCCGATGGCAATCAGTTGAATGTGCCGGTTTGTCATACTGCGTTTTAAATCATTGTTTTCCATGATGTTACACCTCTTTGTAGTTTATGCAGAGAATGGATGGCGTGCAGGAAAACTGCTCAGCTGCATTTCATCTATTTTCTTTTTATGTTGCACGGAATAGAATCTGTGTATGGAAGTATTATACACTAACTTTAATGAGATGCGTGTCTATTTTTAATTTTTTCTAAATATTATGTAAATGAAAGCGGTTTAAATTTTAATTTTTTCTTATTGAAGACCTTTCACAGCGCTGAAATAGGGTAATAGTGTTATGAATCGTACTTTGGGAGAAAAGTTGAATTCGAGTGAATCAGACAAAAAGGAGAATGTCACAGTGAAGAAAATCGTATCCTCACTTATCGCAGCACTCTTAGTGTTTTCATCTGCAGGATGCGCTCAACAAACAGCGCCGACAAAGAAACAGACAGAATCATCGCCTGAAAGACAAGAACAAAAAGAAGATGCAGTCTCATCAGAACCTCAAGACAGCAAACTCGATTTAAATCCGAAAATCTTTAATAAAGACGTGAAGAACAAAACAATATCTAAAGCAGAAATGAAAAAAGATATTCAAACGTACTTGAATGCAGATCATGACATTACACGTATCTACGAACATTACCAACAAAAACTGCATTCGGATAAGGGACTGTCTAAAGAAGATGCTAAACAGCTGAAGAAAGCCAGCAAACTAGCAGGCGATAACGATAACAACTTTGCCAACTATATTAATGAAAATCGAATGCCTAAAGGCTATGACGGCAAATTGCATAAAATCAATCGTTATATCATGTCATCTAATCAGTATTTAAGAGATATCGATGAAAAGATTGATAATGCTTTAGCTGCTTCAAAAGGCAAACGTCTGTCTAAACAAGAAATCGGCGATATCGCAAAAGGCAGTGATACGATGAGTGAAAGAGAACAAAAAAAGATTAAAGGATTTGTGGAAGACGAACAAATTGATACACGAGCATTTAAATAATGTGTATGAAAGAGCTGGGAGATGATCTCAGCTCTTTTGCTTTTCTGCTCTATTTCAGTTTGTCATTAATGTTTGAGCAAGTTGCTGAAACGATTAAAATAATGTTTAGTTTGACGTATTTTAATTCGTGTATCTCTGGTTTTACATCCCTCTGCAAACTTTGAATATGAGGTGTATAATGGAGGCAAACTAATTATTGAAAACGCTTTATAAATAGAAAATCGGCAGGTGATTCTGATGTCATATGTAGTAGAGATAGAAGATTTAACAAAACGTTTTGGGAAGTTTGAAGCATTATCGCATTTGAATATGACACTTCATGAAGGAGAAATCTTTGGCTTTATCGGACCGAATGGTGCCGGCAAATCGACAACGATTAAGACATTGTTAGGTATGCTGAAACCAAGTCAAGGCAGTGTACAACTGTTTGGTCAAGATGCATTTAAAAAGCCGGTTTCAATTCATGAACGTATTGCATATGTACCCGGTGATGTGAATTTATGGCCGAACTTGACTGGCGGAGAAGTAATCGACTTTCTATTGAGTCTTCAAAAGCATGTTGATCATGAACGCAAACAAGCATTGATAAAAGACTTCGAATTAGATGTACGCAAAAAATGCGGTGCCTATTCAAAAGGGAATCGACAAAAGGTAGCGCTGGTTGCGGCGTTGAGTATGGAAGCGGACTTGTATATTTTCGATGAGCCGACATCAGGTCTGGACCCATTGATGGAAAGAATCTTCCAATCACATGTAAAAGCGTGTAAAGCACGGGGCAAGACGGTCTTATTATCCAGTCATATCTTGTCAGAAGTTGAACAACTGTGCGACAGGGTCGGTATTATACGAAAAGGCGAATTAGTAGAAGTCGGCACACTGGATGAAATGCGCCACTTAACACGTATGCGTTATACCGTTGAAACAGATGAAACACTCACACAGCTAGAGACACAAGAGGGCATTCATGATGTGAGTGCACAACAAGGTGTCTATCGCTTCCAAGTAGATGCTGATAAAACAGCGGATGTGCTTCAATATTTAAGCCGTTTTAATATTAAGAAATTAGAAAGCCAACCGCCGACATTAGAAGACTTGTTTATGCGTCATTATGGAGAAAGCCTTAAAGAAGGTGAGTAAAATGAAACAAGCGACGTATCATACATTCAAACTGATGAAGTTTTATTTGAAGCGCAATCGATGGAAAACGGCTTTTTGGCTGCTGGGTTTAATTGTTTTAACGTTGATTATTCCGCAATCATTTGCGAATTTATACCCGAATGAGAAGGAATTGATTCCTGTATTTGAAATGTTTAAAAGCCCTGCGATGGAAGCGATGTTAGGCCAAGCGCATTTGAGCCAAGTCAATCTTGCGACCATGTTCGGTTATGAAATGCAGCTGTTTACAGTAATTTTAGTCGGCATTATGAATATCTTGTTTGTGTCGAAAGATACGAGAGGCGACGAAGAGGATGGGCGTTTAGAAATATTAAGTGCTTTGCCGATTGGACGCCATGCAGTGATTTTAAGTACGGTGTTCCAACAAGTCTTGATTAACGTTGTATTAGGCTGTGTCATTGCATTAGGACTGATGTTTACCGGTATTGATCATTTTACAGCTGAAGGTGCTTGGCTTTACGGCTTATCTTTGACTGCATCCGGTTTTATGCTGGGCATGATGACATTAGTTATCGCTCAGCTGGCTTCAACGTATAGCCAAACGATGGGAATCAGTATGGGCTTATTATTAATCATGTATTTGCTTCGTGCTGTTGGAGATGTATCTCTGTCTTGGTTATCTGATGTTGTGCCGCTTGGATGGATTCCGCAAACTGCTGTTTACAGCGAGAACAATTGGTGGCCGGTTTTTGCATTGTTGGGATTAGCCGCAGTGTTATGTATTTCAGCATTTGCCCTAAACGGACGGCGTGATGCACAAGCAGGCTTGCTGCCTGAACGTAAAGGACATGCGCATGCATCTTCATTATTGAAGTCGCCCTTAGGGCTTCAACTGCGCTTGCAGCGTACAGGATTGATTGTATGGAGTATCGGCATGCTGGTCTTAGGATTGTCTTATGGTTCGGTCTTTGGAGACTTGGAAAGCTTCTTTAAGACAAATCCGATGCTGCAGCGCATGCTGACAGGCAAAGGAGATAACTATGCCGAACAATTTGTACCGATTTTAATGGCAATTATGGGGATGGTATCTACGATACCGGTCTTAATGGCTGTATTTAAAATCCGCAAAGCAATGCGCTTAAGCCATACGGAAATTGTATTGTCGCATGCAGTTTCACGCGTACGCTATGTGATGAGTTTTATTTGGATTGGACTGTTCAATAGTGTTGCGATGATCAGCCTTGCTGCGTTAGGTATGTATGTTGGTGCAGCATCCAGTATGAAGACCTCGATTGCTTTCGAAAAGATTATGTATGCAGGCTGGGTCTTTATTCCTGCTATCGTAATATTCTTAGGTTTAGCTGTGTTTGTTATGGGCAGGATTGAAAAGGCAAGTTTATTAGTGTATTTATATTTAGGTTATACCTTCTTCGTTATTTATCTTGGACAACTGCTCAATGTGAAACAGTGGATGAAAGATTTAACACCTTTTGGCCATGTGCCGCGTTTGCCGATTGCGGATATGGATTGGCCGGCAGCGTTGGTTATGCTTGTTATCGCATTGCTGCTGCTTGTATTCGGAGTCATTGGATTCAAACGCAAAGATATTGGCTGATTATCTAAGTTATAGTCAATCCAAATCTATCTGATTCTATTAAAGGATATATCTTTTTAGTGAGAAATATGTTAGATTAAGAGGGCTATTATTGATCATGGAGGAGAAAATGGAACAAACATTACCTAATTGCCCGAGCTGCGGTTCGGAATATACGTATTTAGATGGTGCGTTATTTGTATGTCCGATGTGCGGACATGAATGTACACAAGATTCAGTGGAAGAAGCAGAAGAAGCTTTGAAAGTCCGAGATGCCAACGGACAAGAATTACAAGACGGAGACACGGTCACAGTCATTAAAGACTTGAAAGTAAAAGGTGCTTCAAATGTAATCAAACAAGGCACTAAAGTAAAAGGTATCCGCTTAGTGGATCCTGATGATGGGCATGATATCGATTGTAAAATTCCAGGATTCGGCCAAATCGGTTTGAAATCCATTTACGTAAAGAAAATCAAATAACAGTATTTAAAAAGACAACCTCCTATTCATTACATATGAACAAGAGGTTGTTTTTGTTTACATCGTTTGAAGTTTTTGACGTTTTAAAATCGTGCTGACAATATCGCTGGCTATACTGATTAATAATAGTGCAATGAGCCATGATATTTGAGCCGTACTATTCAATTGGAAACCAGCACTAAAACCGTCGGCATGCGAATGGAAATAAAAATTGAATGCAATCAGTGCAATCATAGCGATAAAACTGACAATCGTTATGATATCCGCAATACGTTTAGCAACAGGGTGTTGAATCGCATAATGTTTCATTGTGATGCACCTCCGATTGATACAAAATTTAAACTTTGTCTTATTTGTAATATAACATGAATACTAAAAGATGAAAATGAGACATTAACTTCTTTTTGCATGAATAATGCTACTTCAAACTATATAATAGAAGTGTATACATGAAATTAAAGAAAGTATCTTTACATTAAAGGGGTTGTGGATGATGAAGAAATTAATTCAAGATAAAACGACAATACTTTCAGATATGCTGGAAGGCTTCGCATTATCAAACGCAGACAATGAAGTGATTTCAGAAACAGTAGTAGTACGTAAAGATAAAAAACAAAAAGGTGTGGCTTTGGTATCAGGCGGCGGCAGCGGTCATGAACCGGCACATGCAGGCTATGTCGCAGAAGGTATGCTTGATGCGGCAGTATGCGGAGAAATCTTTACTTCTCCGACACCAGATAAAATCTTAGATGCGATTAAAGCAGTAGATAACGGCGACGGTGTCTTGCTGATTATTAAAAACTATGCCGGAGATGTCATGAACTTTGAAATGGCTCAAGAAATGGCTGAAATGGAAGACATTAAAGTCAATAAAGTGATTGTACGCGATGATATCGCTGTAGAAGATCATGATATGCGCCGCGGTGTCGCAGGTACTGTCTTTGTGCACAAATATGCAGGCTATTTAGCTGAGCAAGGGGAGGATTTAGATACCATTGTTAAGAAAACAGAACAGCTGCTTACTGATATGCGTACAATCGGCATGGCTTTAACACCGCCGATGGTACCTTCTACAGGCAAATACGGCTTTGATTTAGAAGAAGGGGATATGGAAATCGGTATCGGGATTCATGGCGAACGCGGATTAAAACGAGAAGCAGTTCAACCGATTACAACGATTGTGACGGAATTAGTGCAAGCCCTCCAACAAGAAATCCAATCATCTGAAGTGATTGTGATGGTTAATGGTATGGGCGGTACACCGTTATCTGAATTAAATATTACTGCGAAATATGTGAATGAAGTGCTTGCGGATCATGATATTGCGGTCAAACATTGGTTTGTCGGAGATTATATGACTTCATTAGATATGCAAGGCTTCTCATTAACGCTGCTTGAAAGTAATGATGAGCGCTTAACCGCATTACAAGCACCGACAAAAAGCCGCTATTTCGGATAAACACAAGGAGGATTTTTTATGAATGCAGAAACGCTGAAACAGCGCTTAATACAATTAAAAGAAACATTCCAAGAAAGAGAAGATTCACTGACTGAGTTAGACCGAGCAATCGGCGACGGCGACCATGGTGTCAATATGGTCAGAGGCTTTAATGCGCTGCCTGATGCTTTGGAAGACAAAACAACGGTTCAAGATATACTTAAAACAACAGGTATGACATTAATGTCTAAGATCGGAGGGGCATCTGGTCCTTTATACGGCTTTAGTTTCGTTAAAATGGCTCAAGTTGCACAAGATGAAATTACTGAAGACAATTTACCGGAATTATTAAAAGCATTTTCTGAAGCAGTACATCAAAGAGGTAAAGTCGAGTTAGATGAGAAGACAATGTACGATGTCATTGAAAGAGCGAGACAAGCTGTTGAAGAAGGCGAAAAAGTCGATATTGCTTACTTGCAGACATTAGCAGACAACACATTAGATTTAGTCGCAAAAAAAGGACGCGCAGCCTACTTCAAAGAAGCATCTAGAGGCTATACGGATCCTGGTGCACAAAGCAGTGTATATATTTTAAATGCATTGATAGGAGATGAATAAGTAAATGACAACGCTTATTGTAGTCAGTCATAGCGAAGAAATCGCAAACGGCATCAAAAAGTTAATCGGTCAAATGGCTGATGGTGTACAAGTTATTCCAGTAGGCGGAAGCGATGGGACTATCGGAACATCCTTCGAACACATCCAACAAGCAATAGAAGGTTTAAAAGACGACGCAATTTGTTTCTTTGATTTAGGTTCAGCCGAAATGAATTTAGATATGGCCATTGAAATGTATGAAGGCGCATATCGTGTAGAAAAAGTAGAAGCACCTATCGTTGAAGGCAGTTTCCTAGCCAGTGTCAACATCTCAACAGGCCTAGCATTCGAAGAAGTCATCGAAGCAGTAGAAAATGAATATTGTTAAACGCAAGCGGCGCATTTGTGGAGAACAGGTGCGTCGTTATTTTTTGGCAAAAAGAGAGTGGAGCATCATTTCATATAGTGATATAATTTTGTAAAGGAATTGTAAAAGATAGTATTTATTAAATTTTGCGCAATGATGAGCGAACAACAAATGAGAGAGTGATAATATGAAACGCGTAATTACTTATGGAACATATGACTTACTGCATTATGGCCATATCGAATTATTAAGAAGAGCAAGAGAAATGGGAGATTATTTAATTGTCGCACTTTCGACAGATGAATTTAATAAGCTTAAAAATAAGAAATCATACTATAATTATGAACAAAGAAAAATGATGTTGGAGTCTATCAGATATGTAGACTTGGTCATCCCTGAAAATGAATGGGACCAAAAATCCAGAGATGTTGAAAAATATGAAGTTGATACTTTTATCATGGGACATGATTGGGAAGGAGAATTCGATTTCTTAAAAGACCAATGCGAAGTTATTTATTTAAAACGTACAGAAGGTATTTCAACAACTCAAATCAAAAGGGAACTTTATGGCAAGGATGTAAAATAAAGAAAAACAAACACCAGAAAAAACATTGAACAGATAAGATATCAGGAGTGTGTAAAAGTGAATAGTTTAAAACAAATTTTAAAGAACCAAGTTAAACGTAAATATAAATTTATAAGCGATCCTTTGAAAGCAAAACTAAAAAGCAATTTAGTTTCTAAGGTATCAAAATATGCATTTTACTATAAGCATTTTGATACGAATAATTCATTGATTTTGTATGAATCAAGAGATGGTAAAAGCATGACCGACAGCCCTTATGCAGTCTTTTTAAAGCTGCTTTCATCACATGAACATAAAGACTTAACGCATGTATGGGTGGCGGATTCTAAACAAAAGATAAAAGCATTTGAGCAAAAGATGAATTCAGATAAACAAACGATTAAGTACGTGATTAAGGGCAGTGATGCTTACCTCAAAATGCTGGCAACTGCAAAATATCTCGTTAATAATTCTACTTTCCCAAATTATTTTTCAAAGAAACCAGACCAAGTATATGTCAATACATGGCATGGAACTCCTATCAAGGCAATGGGATTGGACATGCATGATAACTTGCTTGCATCTCAAAATGTCATTAAAAACTTTTTAAGTGCAGACATCATAGTAAGTCCTAATACACATACAACTAATATTTTTAAACATGCATACAAGCTAGAAGGTTTGTATAACGGTGAAATCGCAGAAATCGGGTATCCGCGAATAGATTTAACAATTAACAGCGATAAATCAAAAGTGGTTGAAGAACTTGAACAATATGGCATTCAACTAGAGGGTAAACAGCTTTTAGTATTTGCGCCTACTTGGCGCGGTGATGATAATAATCATCCTGAAGACAGCCTAGAGGATCTTTATAAGATTATAGAATCATTATCTGAAACAACACGCTATAAACCGCTTATCAAAGTGCATCCTTTTATTTACGATAAAGCAAAATCATATGCACCGTTAAAACCGTATTTGATACCTGATGCATTTGATACGAACAGATTGTTAAGTGTCACAGATGTATTAGTGACGGATTACTCGAGTATATTCTGTGATTATCTTGTAACAGGCAATCCAATCATCTTTTATGCACCGGATTTTGAAGCGTACAAACATAATAGAGAGCTTTATATAGATACAAAATTATTGCCTGGTCCTACTACAACCAATGCAGAACAGCTTATCGAAGCGGTTAAAGATATTGAAGCAGTTAAAAGTAATTACCAAGATAAATATGCAAACTTCCAAAAATTATATGTGCCGTATGATGATGGGAATGTTACGGATAAATTGATAGAGAAAATGTTCAAAACGCAACCTGTCCATAGACCGCAGAACAAAGAAAATATTTTAATTTATCCTGGCGGAATGATTAATAATGGTATTACTTCATCAATGTTAAACTTACTGGAAAATATTGATTACACTAAATATGATGTGACATTATTCTTAGGGTTTACGAATAAAATAGAAACATTGAATAATCTGAAAAGAGTCAACCCTAATGTGAGAATCATATTAAGACAAGGTCCTTTACTAGCAACGACTTTCGAAAAGTACCAAGATACTATTGTAAGAAATAGAGGACTTCAAACTGATATTGAAAAAGCTGTTTATCCAAAAGCATTATATGAACGAGAGTTTAGAAAGATTTTTGGAAGAGTTGCTTTCGATACTGTAATTGATTTCAGCGGCTATTCAATGTTTTGGTCTAAAATACTCTTAGGTACTGCCTCTCGTAAAAAATTAATCTATCTCCATAGTGACATGGAAAATGATATGAACCGAACTGTAAACGGGGTCAAACCACATTATCAAAACTTAAAAGGTGTCATGAGTTTATATTACAAATTTGATTATCTGGTAAGTGTTTCAGAAGAAACGAAAAGGGTTAACCAAAGTAAAATCAGTACGCCGTTAACTGAAAACAAGTTTGTTTCGGCAATGAATGTGATCAATTTGAAAAAGATTCATGAATTATCAAATGATGATAGTGACTTATTTACTCAAAATAACGAAGAAGTATTAGCATATACAAAAAATCTTGAAGTGAAGTCTGTTCCTTTCAATAAAACTGATTTTAAAATCATGGCGATGGGACGCTTATCTCCTGAAAAAGGATTTGATATCTTAATCTCTGCATTTTACAAAGTGAATCAGACACATCAAAACAGCAAGCTTTATATACTGGGAGAAGGTCCGCTTAGAAATGAACTGCAAAAACAAATTGAGCGTTACGACTTGCAAGACAGCGTATTTTTATTAGGACAGAAAAGCAATCCTTTCTATATTATGAAGCAGTGTGACTTATTTGCGCTTACATCGCATTATGAGGGACAATCAATGGTTCTGTTAGAAGCGTTGACTTTAGGCAAACATATTATCGCATCTGATATTCCAGCTAATAGATATGTCTTGCAAGATGGTGCTTTAGGTTTACTGACAGAAAATATGATAGATGCTGTTGCTGAAAATATTGAAGCATTTATTAAAAATGAAGTGCCAGAGTACGGTGCATTCAACTATGAAGCTTATAATAAAGAAGCGATGGAACAGTTTTATCAATTGCTAAAATAATATTCCATATAATGAACTCTGCTTGAAAATTTTAAGCAGAGTTCTTTTTTTATAATTGAATGTAAATGCTTTCAATAAGTGTTATAATTTTATGAAAGAAACTATGATTTAAGTGAAATTTAAGATGTATTCTTAAATTTAATGTATTTTCGAAAAAACATGAGGATTTAATATTTTACATATGTTTTTTTAGGTATCATGTCAAATGTTTTCGATGATGTAAACATAAAGAGAGATAGAGGTGTTTTCATTGAATAAAATCAGTGGGTTTATACTTAATCAAGCGAAAAGGAAATATAAGTTTATCGAGCAGCCGGTAAGGTCAAAATTGAAAAGCAAGTATGTGGCAAAAACAACAAAGTATGCCAATTTCTATAAGAAGAATGAAGTGAAGGATCATCAAGTGTTGTATCAAGCTAGAGACGGCAAGAGTATGACAGATAGCCCTTATGCGGTATTCAAGTATTTGCTTCAAGATAAGCAATATAAAAAGCTTGAGCATATTTGGATCGTGGATTCACAAAAGAAACAAAAAGAGTATACGAAAAAATTTAAATCAGTGAAGCATGTCCGTTTTATTGTTAAGGAAAGTGATGAATATTTAGAGGCACTGACAACTGCTAAATATATTATTAACAATTCAACATTCCCTGCTTACTTTACGAAAAAGCCGAATCAAGTGTATGTGAATACATGGCATGGGACACCGATTAAAGCAATGGGGCTTGATGTAGAAGATAATTTAGCCGGTTCCCAAAATATCATTAAGAACTTTTTGAGTTCGGATATTTTAATCAGTCCTAATCCGCATACGACTGAAGTATTCAAAAGAGCGTTCAGTCTAAAAGGGTTATATAACGGAGATTTAGCTGAGATCGGCTATCCGCGTATTGACTTAACATTAAATAGTGATAAAAAAGCCGTGCATAAGCGATTGAAACAAAGCGGCTTGAAACTTAAGAAGAAAAAGACATTATTATTCGCACCTACTTGGCGCGGTACTAATGTGAATCAACCAGAAGACAGTGTCGCAGATGTTTATGAAATGGTACAGCAACTTGAAAAACAAACAGACTATCAAGTGATTGTGAAAGTACATCCGTTTGTATATCGAACAGCCTTGAAATATAAAGAATTGAAGCCGTATTTAGTGCCGGATGCTTTTGATACGAATGAATTACTTGGTGCAGTAGATTTATTAGTCACAGATTACTCTAGTATTTTCTTTGATTATTTAGTTACAGATCAGCCGATTGTCTTTTATGCGCCAGACTATGAAGACTATCACAGTGATCGCGGTTTATATATCGAGACTGATTT
Organism: Staphylococcus sp. IVB6181; assembly: GCF_025561445.1. NCBI lineage: Bacteria > Bacillati > Bacillota > Bacilli > Caryophanales > Staphylococcaceae > Staphylococcus > Staphylococcus sp. IVB6181. Next base: position 460,082 of record NZ_CP095096.1, read on the forward strand.
ATTACCAGGACCTTCTGTTTATAATGTGGAAGATTTAGTATCTGCGGTAAATGCGGCAGAAGATAACGAAGCGGTATATCGCGACAAATATGCACGCTTCAAATCACTTTATGTTCCTTATGAAGATGGAAAGGTCACACAACGTTTAGTTGAAAAGATGTTCCAACCGATTACCAGCAATCAAATCAATAACAAAAAGAAAATATTAATGTATCCAGGCGGAATGAAGAATAATGGTATTACGACTTCAGCGATAAATCTGCTTGAAAACATTGATTACGATGTCTACGACGTGACGATCTTTTTAAATAATACGAAAAACCGTGAAATCATCAGCAACTTAAAAGAAGTGAATGAGAATGTTCGTATTATTTTACGAAAAGGACCTTTATTAGCAACTACACTTGAGAAGTACAGAGATACCTTTGTGAAGAACAGAGGGGTTAAGTCAGTGTTGGAAGAAGCGGTTTATCCTGATGAGGCATTTGAACGTGAGTTCAGAAAGATTTTTGGTATTTCAGAGTTTGATGATGTGATTGATTTCAGCGGATACTCTATGTTTTGGTCTAAGATCTTATTAGCCACAAACTCTAAGAGAAAACTGATTTATCTGCACAGTGATATTAAGAGCGATATGAATCGTACAGTGAAGGGTGTCCGCCCGCACTATCAAAATTTAAAAGGTGTCATCAGTCTTTACAATCGCTTTGATTATTTAGTGAGTGTATCTGAAGAGACATGTCGTATTAACAAAGCGAACTTAGCTACATCTAAAACTAAAGATAAATTTACGTCAGCAATGAATACCATTAACCTGACACGCATTAATCAATTAAAAGATGAAGCAACAGACTTCTTTATGCATAAAGGGCAAAAGGTCTTAGCGTATTTAAACAAGGGTGAAATTGCGAGTGTGCCGTTTAATGAAGAAGACTTTAAAGTGATGGCAATGGGACGTTTATCACCTGAGCAAGGGTTCGATATTTTAATTGAAGGCTTTGCGGATGCGGTAAAAGAAAATCCAAATGCGAAGCTTTATATTTTAGGCGATGGTCCTTTGCGCGGCCAATTGGAAAAACTGATCGCCAAATTAGATTTAGAAGCGCATGTGTTCTTAGTCGGGCAAAAACGCAATCCATTCAATATTATGAACCAATGTGACTTATTTGCGTTAACATCGCATTATGAAGGACAGTCTATGGACTTGCTTGAAGCGTTGACAATCGGTGTGCATACATTGGCTTCTAACATTCCGGCTAACCGTTATGTATTGAGATATGGTGATTTCGGAATGCTGACGGAGAATACACCGACAGCTGTAGGTGAAAGTATTAAGAGCTTTATGAATGGTCAAATTCCGCCATATGAAACATTTAAAGGTCAAAAGCACAATGAAATTGCGCTGCAAGAATTATATGATTTACTATAAATTTTTCTAAAAGGTTTGTACGTGAGTGCAAGCCTTTTTTAATGCGCTTTAAAAATCGAAGAGAACTTAATAATATTGCGATTTATATTGCGGAAACTTTGATTTTTACATACAATAAAGAGGATTATGTACATTTGATAGAAGTAAGCACCTTTTAAATATTTCATTGGAGATATTTAAAGGCTTTTTTATGTGCTGAAATAAGAAAGCGTTTTAAAAATTTGAAAGAAGGAGTCGTCAAAGTGAAGAAGAAAATAGAACTGACTTATGCACGGACCATTTTCTGTGTGATTATTGTAATTGTGCATGCGATGACCGGCTTTATCAATGATCCGCATATTTCTGAATTCCAAAAGAAAGCCGTTAGTTATACTCAAGTAATTTTGTTAAGTGCAACACCATGTTTCATCATGCTATCTGAGATGCTGCTGGGTATGCGCTACTCTAATTCCATACCCAAGAACTTTTTGACCAAACGCATCAAGTTTATTTTAGTGCCTTATCTTTGTTTTGCATTGTTTGTCATCTTTGAAATTTATTTTGACCCGAGCAAGCATTTCACACTGAAATATTTGTTGATTAACATATTGCTGGAAGGAAAATTCTTCGGATGGTTTGTGTTGGTTATCTTCCAATTCTTTGTTTTGCACATGTTATTTTACAAAGTTCTAAACAAGATGAAACCATTACTTCCGATAGTGATATCGCTGATTATCAGTTTTACTCATGCAGTATTAATGTATTACAGTACAGCGTATTTGCATTTTTGGGATCAGTTTTATCCGCCGTATAATCGTACGATTATTTTAAACTGGCTCTTTTATTTTGTTGTCGGCTTTTATTTAGGAAAGTACTACGATACAGTGATGGCCTATGTCAAAGCTAAAATTTGGTATGTTGTTTTAATACTCGTGCTCAGCGCGTTAGTGATTGCGTTTGACTTCTTCTATTTGGAAATTAAATTAAACGAGTCGAATCGTGCGGACTTATTTATCTTTACAGTCGCATTCTTCTTGCTTGTGGTTGCTTTATCGAAAATGCTGGGTCGCTTCCACTTAACAGCGTTTTATATGATCAGTGAGATATCGTTTTTCATTTACTTGTCGCATCAGATTATTGTAGAACATATTTCAAGAGGCTTAGCATCATTTGTAAAATATCCAGTGCTCTTCTTCCCGCTGACAACTATTTTTACGTTAGGCTTTTGTGTGGGACTTGCGATTGTCTTGTCTTTCTTCCCTTATATCAGAATTATTGTCGGAAGAAATACTTTATACCCAATGGTATTGAATAACTATGCGGTGAAAGAAGAAAAAGCTGCGACTTTAGAAAATAAAATATAACTGAAAATGAAGGTATCCAATTGCTTGTACAGCAGAGGGTGCCTTCATTTTATATGTGTGAAATAAAAATTTTTGTGATTAATATGTCGTGATAAGTGGAAATACAACCTGTGTAAGAAATTTGAAAAGCCGTCAATTTTAAAAGGAGATGCAAAATAACAAATAAAATGGATGGCGATATAGTATTAAGATGTTAATGATATGTGATTGAAATAGGTTTAAACATATTGTTATTGCCGTTTATACTGGCGTACGTTAAACTGTAAAAGAATGCGTTGTTCACACATTATAGAAGGGGAAAAAGTAACCAGAGACAAATAGGAGTTATTTTTCAGTATAACAGCGAATTCAACGGGGTTAGTAAAATGAGCGGCTGTGTAACACAACAGATGGTATCGATCTTATTTCATCGGATAGAAGTTGTGCGAGCGGTCTTTTATTTTTGCTGCGACATACTGTCTTAATAATGTAAGGCGTCTCTCTAGTTGCTTATCATGCATGAGTAAATGGAGGATAGATAGAAATGAGTAATCAGAATGAGCTAAAACGAAATTTAGGTTTTTTCTCAGCGATTTCTATAGTAATGGGAACTGTAATAGGCGCAGGCGTCTTCTTCAAAGTTTCCAGTGTAGCCGAAGCGACAGGCTCAACAAGTATGGCAATGTTTGTATGGCTGCTGGGTGGTTTGGTGACCATTTGTGCAGGTTTAACAGCAGCTGAATTAGCAGCCGCAATCCCAGAAACAGGCGGACTTGTCAAATACATCGAGTATACTTACGGCAACTTCTGGGGTTATTTATCAGGCTGGGCGCAAGCATTTATTTATTTCCCGGCCAATATTGCAGCATTAGCAATCGTCTTTGCGACACAATTTGTAAACTTGTTTGATATGAAAGACAGTTTAATTGTTCCTGTCGCAATGTTGACGGCGTTATCGATTTATTTCATTAACTGCTTAGGTTCAAAGGCTGGCGGAATGCTTCAGTCTATTACGCTCATAATCAAATTGATTCCGATTATCTTGATTGTAGCCGTAGGCTTCTTCCAAGATACGACAGTTGAATTCTCGCTCTTCCCTATTGATTCAGGTCAGCATCAAGGCTTCTTTACAGCGTTAGGTGCAGGCTTGCTTGCAACAATGTTCGCTTATGACGGCTGGATGCACGTCGGAACAATTGCAGGAGAGTTGAAGAATCCTAAACGCGACTTGCCGGGTGCGATTACAATCGGACTAGGGGCAGTAATGGTTGTTTATCTATTAATCAATGCTGTCTTCTTAATGACGTTGCCGGTATCAGAAATCAGCGGCAACTTAAACGCTGCAAGCGAAGCATCAAGAATGATCTTCGGTGACGGCGGAGGCAAGATTGTCACAATCGGTATTATGGTGTCAGTTTATGGTGCGCTTAACGGTTATTTAATGACAGGTATGCGTGTACCGTATGCAATGGCTGAACGTAATGGATTGCCGTTCAAAAACTTCTTCTTAAAATTAACACCAGGCCAAGCACCTTGGGCCAGTGGTTTAGTACAATTGATTATTGCTTATATTATGATGTCATTAGGTGCGTTCGATACAATTACGAATATGTTGATTTTCGTAATCTGGACATTCTACACAATGGCATTCGTGGCAGTCATTTTGTTGAGAAGAAGAGAACCTGAAATGGAACGTCCTTACAAAGTACCGCTTTATCCGATTGTACCTTTAATCGCAATTGTTTCCGGTATCTTTGTGTTAATTAATACATTGTTCACACAAACATTACTTGCGATGATCGGTATTGTGATTACATTATTAGGTATTCCAATCTATTATTATACGAAGAAGAAAGAACAAAATAACTCATAAATAGTAGGGTTAAGCCGGCAAAATGCCGGCTTATTTTTAACTTGTAGTTGTCATAAAATTCTAACAAAGTAAAATGATTGTGCTAAAATGTAAATGAACACCATTAGATTCGATAGAAATGTTTCTATCGAAATAACAAAATAAGGAGCAGATTCAAATGAAAATTGCAGTTGCCGGAGCAGGCGCTATGGGTGGCCGTGTAGGGACACAAATTCAACAAGCAGGTTATGATGTTACATTTATCGATGATTGGAAACCACATGTAGAAGCTGTTCAAAAAAACGGCTTTGAAATTCAAACAGAAACAGATACGTATACTGTAGATGCCAATATGATTACACCTGATGATGTTAAACATTCATATGACTTAGTGATTATCTTAACAAAAGCGATGCATTCAATTGAAATGTTAACGCAATTAAAAGACAAAGGTGCCATTACAAAAGATACAGCAGTCTTAACAATGATGAACGGTTTAGGACATGACGAACGCTTTTCAAAAGTAGTACCGCCAGAACAAATCTACCTTGCAGTAACAATGTGGACTGCCGGATTAAGAGGACCGGGCCAATTGTTATTAGAAGGTACAGGTACAATTGATTTCCAACGTATCGACGGCAAAGAAAGCGAACGTACACATGAAATCAATAAAGTCTTTGAAGATGCAGGTTTGAATCCTAAAGTCAGTCAGCAAGTGATGCAGTCAGTATGGTATAAAGCAGCATTGAACTGTGTATTGAATCCGCTTTGCACGATTTTAGATAAAAATCTGATCGAGTTTGCGCAATACAAAGCATCAAGAGAAATGGTTCAACTAGTTGTAAGTGAAATTGTTGCGGTCGCAAAAGCCAAAGGTATTGAACTTGATAACGATACGATTATCCATAAAATCGAAGGTGCGTATCCAGCTGATAAACAAGGTTTGCATCATCCGTCAATGCACCAAGATTTATACAGCGGCCGTCTTACAGAGGTAGATTACCTTAACGGTCAAATCGAAGCTTATGGCGAACAAGTCGGTATTCCGACACCAACAAATGCGATGTTGAAACATCTTGTGCATCAATTAGAATTAACACATGTTAAATAATCTGATCGACACTTTTAAACTCTGCTGTTGCGGCAGAGTTTTTTCGTTGTATTTCAGTTTGTAAGCACTTTATATGACGAACATATTTAGTTATGTGATAATTAAAATACAACGAAAAACGAATTACCCACGGTTTTAACAAGGTGAATGTCTTATTTCTATCGCCTTGAGCTATAAATCAATCAACTTTATGAGGAGGATTTCAATCATGAGTGTAAATGTTAGAGATTATATCCAAGACAGTTATGATTTATTTATTAATGGTGATTTTGTACCAAGTGATTCAGGAAGTACAATTGAAGTATCCAATCCAGCAACAGGTGAAGTTTTAACAAAAGTTGCGAAAGCATCTGAAAAAGATGTAGATAAAGCAGTAAAAGCTGCACAAACAGCTTTTGACAGCTGGAGTAAAACACCAAAAGAAGAACGTGTAACATTATTGCGTCAAATCGCATATAAATTACGCGAACAAAAAGACCGTTTCGCAATGATTGAAACATTAAATAACGGTAAACCGATCCGTGAAACATCAACAATCGATATTCCATTAGCAGCACGCCACTTCGAATACTTCGCAAGTGTCATCGATACAGATGAAGGAACAGTCAATGATATGAGCGAGGATGTCATGAGTATTGTACGCCATGAACCTATCGGTGTTGTAGGTGCAGTAGTTGCATGGAACTTCCCAATGTTATTAGCAGCATGGAAGTTGGCACCAGCACTTGCGGCAGGTAATACAGTTGTAATTCAACCATCATCTTCTACACCGCTCAGCTTAATTGAATTAGCTAAAATCTTCCAAGAAGTATTACCGAACGGTGTTGTGAACGTCTTAACTGGTAAAGGTTCTGAATCTGGTAATGCAATCTTCAACCATGAAGGTGTCGACAAATTATCATTCACTGGTTCAACAGATGTCGGCTATCAAGTTGCGGATGCAGCAGCAAAACGTCTTGTTCCTGCAACATTAGAACTTGGCGGTAAATCAGCCAACATTATTTTAGACGATGCAAACTTAGATGTTGCTGTTGAAGGTATCCAATTAGGTATCTTATTCAACCAAGGCGAAGTCTGCAGTGCAGGTTCAAGATTACTTGTACAAGAAGGCATCTATGATAAATTAATGGATCGTCTTAAAGATGCATTCGCACGTATTAAAGTCGGCGACCCATTAGATGAAAGTATCCAAATGGGTTCTCAAACAGGTAAAGCACAAATGGATAAAATCCAAAGCTATGTAGATTACGCAAAAGAATCAGGTGCTGAAATCTTAGTCGGCGGCAATCGTAAAACAGAAGGCGAATTAGCGAACGGCTACTTCTTCGAACCAACAATCATTGCTGTAGACAATAACGATAACAAATTAGCACAAGAAGAAATCTTCGGGCCTGTTTTAACAGTAATTAAAGTAAAAGACGAAGAAGAAGCAATTAAAGTCGCGAACGATTCAGAATATGGTCTTGCCGGCGGTGTATTCACAGAAAACATCAACCGTGCATTAAAAGTTGCGCGCGCAGTAAGAACAGGCCGTATGTGGGTCAACACTTACAACCAAGTACCTGAAGGCGCACCATTCGGCGGCTACAAAAAATCAGGTATCGGCCGTGAAACTTACAAAGCAGCTATCCAAAACTATCAACAAGTTAAAAATATCTATATCGATACAAGCAACCAAACAAAAGGCTTATATTAAGAGCCTGTCATCCTTTGAAAAGGTAGATTTTCAGCCTGAAGGCAAACGGTACAGCCCTTGCCTTCGGGCTTTTTTTATGCTTTTCTATCTTAATTCTAAGGCTATTATTTCAATGAGATTAATAATATTTAGTTTCTGTAAAAATGTAAGGTTTTATTAGAAAAAACCTAGAGCTATCACGTATAATGTGAATCAAAATCATAGATATGCATTGAAAAGCAGGAGATGTTTAAATTTAATGTTCAAAAGCGGGTATAGTATGAAATAACCCATAATGATGTATATTAAGTGGCGACATTTTAAAATAGAACGGAGCTATAGAATGGTTAAAGTAAGAATGTTAATCCCATGTTTTAATGAGGAAGATGTTATCAATTACACATACAAAGAACTAAGAAAAGTATTAGACCAAGATTCTAAAGCGAAACATTACGATTACGATCTGCTCTTTGTGGATGACGGCAGTAAAGATCGTACGATTGAAATGGTGAAAGATTATAGTAAGTATGATTCACATGTAAAATATATCGAATTCAGCCGAAACTTCGGCAAAGAAGCAGCAATGTATGCTGGTTTGGAACAAAGCCAAGATGTAGATGCGGTCATTATCTTAGACGGTGATTTGCAGCACCCGCCTGAATTGATTCCGCAAATGATTGAAAAGTATTTAGAAAATGGTACAGACCAAGTTATCGCAAAACGCAACAGAGAAGGCGAAAAAGCGACGCGTAAATTGATGACGCATTGTTATTATAAATTGATTAACCGCTTTGTAGATGTACCGATTGAAGACGGTGTCGGAGATTTCCGCTTGCTTAGCCAGCGTGTTGTCAAAACATTGGCTGAATTAGATGAAACACAGCGTTTCTCTAAAGGATTATTCTCTTGGGTCGGTTATAAAACCGAAACAATTGAATATGAAAACCAAGAGCGTATTGCAGGGGATTCTAAGTGGTCCTTCTTTAAACTATTAGATTACGGCGTAGACGGTATTATTTCATTTAACAATAAGCCGCTGCGTACGATTATGTATTTCGGTATTGGTATCTTTGGTATCAGTATCATTTATCTATTAATCAACTTCTTGTTAATCCTATTTAACGGCATTAAAGCACCAGGTTACTTCACAACTATTTTTGCGATTCTATTCTTAGGCAGTATTCAATTAATTTCACTCGGTGTTATGGGAGAATATATCGGACGTATTTATTATGAAGTGAAGAACCGTCCGAAATATCTTCAGCAAGATTCTAATCTAAATGAAGCATCAGAAGAAAAGAAACGCAGAGAACATTTCTATGCGGTCAACAGCAGAGATAAACGCCATCGCAATATTGAACCGCTGCATCACGCAATGGCTAAACCAGAAGAGCCGGTATCCTATAAAACGAATTTGCAAGAGCGTGAACAAAGAGAAGCAGATGAAAAGACAGAACAAGCACATAGAATTAAACAAATGAATTTTTAAAGATTTGATAAACAAAGGAGAAGCAGCACAATGTATGTGTCGCTTCTCCTTTGTTTTTAGGCGGTTTCATCATGTGAACGGTCGGATTTATAACCTTGCGATACGATAAAGAATTCGCCCAATACGATCAAAATGATTGTTGAAGAAAGTGATGAGAGATGGGCAATATAAAAGCCAATCATCACAATTAAATAAATGACAGGAACGATAAATTTCCAATTGCCTCCGAGTTTGGATGCGACCAGCTTTTGTAAAATGACCGCAATGATAAGTGCCAAAATCGGAATAATCCAGTGCATAACACTATCTGACATAATTAAGATGCTCCTTTATTTAAGATCTGATTTCTCGTTATGTTCTTTCTTCTTAGCCAAAGCTTTATTTTGTTTATTACGTTTGAGTTGCTGTTCTAAACCAAAAAGCTGCAAGGCACCTATTACTGAGAAAATGATAAAAGTAGAAAACGTAATGATTTTTGTTAAAAGCAAGACCAGCATAATTATCAAGAAGAGTATGGGGACCACAAACTTATATTTTTTGTTAGTATGCTGGATAATATAATTCTGTCAAAAGAATGCCGCTAGATACAATACAACAACACCTACAAGACTAAACGCAAGACGCATGATGCTACCCTCCTTTACCGCTTTTACTATGATTATCGTATCATAATTCACCAGACAGTCTGAAATGCATAAAAAAACATACCCAATTTGATTGGATATGTTGAAGAGATTTAGCGCTGAAATCCTTTAAACCCTTTGACTGTACCGTCTGATAAGTTATATACAAAGAAAGCACTGACAATAATAAAGAGTATAAAGAATGGAATATTCAATACATTTGTGATAAACAGACCTGTCATTAATAAGACTGCAATGACTGGAACGATTAAGTTAAAGTCGCCTTTAATGCGTTTCATTAGTGTCGCTTCGGCACCGATAACAATCGCAAAAATGATAAGTGAAACAATCCAACTTAACACTGGAGACATGGATACATCCTCCTTTCATAATGTGCTTTAACACTTATATTCATTGTAAAGCCAGATTATAGGTTAAGCAAATCAATCAGATTTTAATACAATGCACATAAGCATTTCGTTTATGTACAAATCTATTATAATGAAGGTAAGAGATGCAAAGTAAAGAAATGAGGGGATGCAATTGGATAAAGTTGTAGCACAGTTAGCGCATGCACATAAAGCTTTTGGTAAACAAAAAGTACTTGAAGATATATCGATTGCTTTAAAGAAAGGTCAAATTATGGGACTAATCGGTCCAAGCGGATCAGGTAAAACGACCGCAATTAAATGCTGGCTGGGTATGGAAGCTTTGGATAAAGGGGAAGCTGAAATCTATGACCAGCCTATGCCGAATCGAAAGGTATTGAGCCATGTCGGTTATATGGGACAGACCCTTGCTCTTTATGAAAATTTAAGCGCAAAAGAGAATTTAGTGTTCTTTGGGAATCTGAAAGGTTTGTCAGGACAAAAGCTCAATGATGAAATCAAGCGTTATATGCAGTTGGTGGATTTAGAAGATAAATTGACGCAAATTGTCCATCAGTTTTCAGACGGTATGAAACGCAGACTCTCTTTAGCGGTCACATTATTAGGTCATCCGGATTTGTTGATTTTAGATGAACCGACTGTAGGGATTGACCCGAGTCTGCGTCAAAAAATCTGGCATGAATTGCGCCAACTCGCAAAACAAGGTCAAACCATACTGATGACTACACATGTTATGGACGAAGCGGAACGATGCGACCAAGTCGGATTGTTAGTGGATGGCGAAATCTTTGCCTTAGGCTCTCCAAAAGACTTGAAACAAAAATTCAATGCACAAAGTATCGAAGAAGTGTTCTTAAAAGCAGAGGAGGCGAAAGGGCATGAGATTTAAAGCGATATTAAAACGTGTTATTACAGACTTAATCCGTGATAAAAGAACATTGGCACTGATGTTTCTTGTCCCTTTAGTCATCCTTACGATTATGTTCTTCTTGTTTAACAGCGATAATGAAGAACAATTAGAAATCGGTTTTGCGAAAGACGTACCGCATTCGCTTGTTAATGCTTTGCCTGATGATAAAGCACATACACATACGTACCAAAAGACCAACAAGGTACAAGATGTAATCGAACAACATCATTTAGATGCTTATGTGGAGAAGAAAGGTGACCAGCTAGTAGTTACTTATACCAACGAAAATCCAAGTAAAACGTCGGCTGTAAAACAATTACTCGCAAGTGCGCTTCAAAAAGAGAAAATGCAGACAGTCGAACATCAAATGAAATCTATCCAAACAAAAATGTCTCAAATGCCTGGAGACAAGCCTAAACAATCAACAGCACAATCTGAGATGCCGTCATTAAAAGCACATTATTTATACGGTGATCAAGACAGCAGTTATTTTGATAAAATGTTCCCAATCTTAATGGGGTTCTTTGTATTCTTATTTGTCTTCTTGATTTCAGGTATTGCTTTATTAAGAGAGCGTACTTCAGGGACACTAGAACGTATCCTTGCGACATCTGTTAAGCGCAGCGAGATTGTCTTTGGTTATCTTGCAGGCTATGGTATCTTTGCGGTCGTACAAACATTGATTATTGTCTTATTCTCAATATACTTATTGAAAGTCGAGATGGCAGGCAATTTATTATGGGTACTGTTGATTAACATACTTATCGCCTTCGCCGCATTATCTATGGGATTATTCATATCTACATTTGCAAATTCAGAATTTCAAATGCTGCAATTCATTCCGATAATTGTAGTTCCGCAAGTTTTATTCTCGGGTATTATTCCGCTCGATAATGTGAACCGCTTTATCGCAAGTATCGGATATTTATTCCCATTACGTTATGCAGGAGATGCTTTGACTAAAATCATGATTAAAGCACAAGGTATCGGAGACTTCTGGTTTGATGTGGGAATGCTGCTGCTGTTTATTCTCGTCTTTACTACACTGAACATTGTAGGATTAAAACGCTATAGAAAAGTATAAGGTAAATCAGGTCTGCTTCTTTGATGGGGGCAGACCATTTTTTCTATTATCCTCATTAATTTGTGGTCACTCTAAATAAAAAAACAAAACAAGTGATTATAACTTAAATATGCACACAAAATATAAAGTAACTAGAAAGTTATTGTGTAAATATATACACTGGAGTGTGATTATATTGACAACGCTTACTTGTTACTCTAATATTTATGCAAACGCTAACATATACATAGAGTTTGCCTTAAATTGATAATTAAGAGTAGGTGGATACAGTGAATACTATCAAACAACAAATTGAAGCAGGCAATATCAGTGTGGGGATTGAATTAGGTTCGACACGTATTAAAACAGTCGCAGTAAACGAAGCATGTGAAACAATAGCGACGGGATCGTTTGAATGGGAGAACGTGTTTAAAGATGGATTTTGGACCTATTCATTAAATGATGTATGGAATGGCCTGCAGATCAGCTACAGTGCCATGACAGATGCGATTAAAGCAGAATATGGTACAACGGTTAAACAAATTCAATCATTGGGTATCAGCGGTATGATGCATGGTTATCTTGCATTTGATGAAAAGGATGATTTACTCGTTCCGTTTCGTACTTGGAGAAATAATAATGCGCATGATGCCGCAAGACAATTAACAGAAGCTTTCGGTGTGAATATACCTGAACGATGGAGTATAGCGCAGCTTTATGATGCAGCACTTCAAGATGCACCGCATACAAGCAAAGTCCGTTACATGACTACTTTATCAGGTTATGTACATTGGTATCTCACTGGAGAACGTGTATTAGGTGTGGGCGATGCTTCAGGTATGTTCCCAATTGATCCTAAGACACATGCTTTTCGTGAAGATTTATTAGACCATTTTAATGAGCTGTATCATGCACAAGGCTATACACAAGATGTGCGTGATGTGCTGCCTAAGGTTTTAACATCTGGCGAGGATGCAGGGTATCTGACAGAAATCGGCGCAAAACTTATTGATCCGAATCATGAGTTAGAATCGGGTTGTCCTATGTGTGCACCTGAAGGAGATGCGGCGACTGGAATGGTCGCAACGAACAGTGTAGCACCAAGAACGGGTAATGTATCTGCCGGAACAAGCATCTTCTCTATGATTGTATTAGATCATCAGCTTAAACGTTTATATCCTGAAGTAGATTTAGTCACAACACCAGCCGGTGATGAGGTCGCAATGATTCATGCTAATAACTGTACTTCTGATATCAATGCATGGATGAATCTCTTTGCGGAAGTATTAGATACCATGGGGACAAAATATACAAAAGAAGACCTGTTTACACGTATGTTTGAGAAAGCATTAGAAGGTGATGAGGCTTTAGGACACTTGCTTTCTTATGGTTATGTATCTGGTGAATTCATCACTGATGTCAAACAAGGTTATCCTATGTTCATCCGCAGTGTAGACAGTCAATTCAACTTAGCGAATGTGATGAAAACACATATCTTCAGTGCGTTCAGTACGCTGAAAATCGGTATTGATTTATTAAAACAAAATGAAGCACTCGAAATAGACAGTATGATTGGACATGGCGGTATCTTCAAGACAGAACGCGTTGCACAGAGCTTCTTAGCTGCAGCGTTAGAAAGTCCGGTCAGTGTTATGCAGACGGCAAGCGAGGGTGGTGCTTGGGGTATTGCTGTGCTTGCACGCTACCTAGTAGACGGAAACGATAAAAAGTTATCGGACTATCTTAACCAACAAGCATTCAAAGGCACAGATGACCTAGTCATCAACCCTAAACAAGAAGATATAGAAAGCTTTAAAAACTATGTTCAACGATTTGAAGCAGGTTTACCGCTTGAAAGAAATGCGGAGCAATATTTTGAAGATTTTAAGTCAGAAAAATAGATGAAGGTGAATAAATTGAAAACTATAGAGAGAAATCAATCGAAACAGTTTTTAGGACTGCCCATGACTTTAATATGGGGTTATGTGGCAGTCGCTGTATTCATGACCGGTGATGGTATTGAACAAGCATTCTTATCTAAGTACATACAACATATAGGCTTCAGTGCTAGCCAAGCTTCTACAGTACTCACAACGTACGGGCTGGTTGTAGCGATTGCATCATGGTTATCCGGTGTTTTAGCAGAAGTATTCAGTCCAAGACGATTGATGACTTTTGCATTTATAACATGGATAGTGTTCCATGTAGGATTTTTAGTTTTGGGCTTAGAGACACAAAACTATATGATGATGGTAATTATGTATAGTATCCGAGGACTAGCTTATCCGATGTTTATCTACAGTTTTTTTGTATGGATTACATACTCTGCTCCACCGCAACGCCTTGCATCTGCAATGGGATGGTTTTGAGCTATGTATTCAGTAGGTATTGGAGTATTAGGTTCTTACTTACCAAGCTTTACAATACCGTTTATTGGATTCATGGGAACACTGTGGAGTTCAATAATCTTTATTGCAATAGGCGGTTTAATGGCATTTTTCTTAGTTAAAGATCAAAAAGGTAAAGTTAAAGAAAGTGATAAACTCAATGCTAAAGAGATGTTTGGTGAAATACTTCGAGGCGTGACAATATTACGCAACCCTCAAATTGCAATTGCATGTGTAGTTCGAATTATTAATCAGCTTTCTTTATTTGGTTTAGTTGCTTTCATGCCATCGGTATTTACTGATGACTTTGGATTCAGTACATCTCAATGGCTTCAAATTTGGGGCTTCATGTATATTGTGACAATTTTTACTAACCTATTTTGGGGGATTGTTGGTGATAAAATTGGTTGGGTTAAGCAAATAAGGTGGTTTGGCTGTATAGGTATGGCAGTTTCTACACTAGCATTTTACTATGTACCGTTGTGGTTCGGACCTAATTTTTGGATAACATGTATCGTTGCAATTGCATTTGGATTTGCTGTAGCAGCATTTGTACCGATGTCCGCAATATTCCCTACACTTGAGCCGACACATAAAGGTGCAGCTGTTTCAATTCACAATTTATCAGCAGGGTTAAGTAACTTCTTAGGACCTGCAATAGCAACAATAGTACTTATGTTTAGTAATGCTTTAACAACAATTTGGGTCTATGCGGCTATCTATTGTATAGGATTTGTTTTGACCTTCTTTATGAAAGTTAAGCAACCATCACTACAAAAATAAATAGAAAGGTGATTTATATGAATATTTTAGAACAGTTCAGATTAGATGATAAAGTAGCAATTGTAACTGGAGGAGCAATGGGATTAGGACAAGCAATGGCAACAGCACTTGCACAAGCAGGTGCAAATATTGTGATTGCAGATATCCAAGAAGATGTTGCTGCAGCTACTGCAACAACTATTCGAGAAACTGAGGGTGTTAAGGCAACATCATTAAAAGTAGACGTTACAAATCCTGATGATGTCCAAAAAATGGTGGATGATGTTGTAGATGAGTTTGGTAAAATTGATATTTTGATTAATAATGCTGGAATGACTATAAATGCTAAAGCCGAAGAAATGACTTATGAACAATGGAACAAAGTGATTAATTTAAATTTAAATGGAGTCTTTTTAGTTGCCCAAGCAGTTGGCCGTCAAATGATTGAACAAGGCTATGGCAATATTATTAATATTTCAAGTATGTCAGGTATTATTGCTAATAAACCCCAAGAACAATGTTCATACAATGCTTCAAAAGCAGGCGTAATTATGTTGACTAAAAGTTTAGCGATGGAATGGTCAAAATATAATATTAAAGTAAATACGATTGCACCAGGATATATGAAAACAGAATTGACTAAACCATTTTTTGAACAAGGAGGAGCAATGATTGATGATTGGATGGGCTTCACTCCTATGGGACGACCTGGTTTACCTGAAGAACTAGGCGGCATAGTTGTTTACTTAGCCTCAGATGCATCATCATTTGCACAAGGTAGTGTTTTTACAATTGATGGAGGCTACACAGCACTTTAAATTAAAAGAAATAAACGAAAACCCGACGAGAAACGGTGTTAAACTATTTCCCAGTCGGGTTTTGTTATAGGTGGGTTAAATTATGGAAAGAATAATGAATTGATTATTCGTTTTCTTTACGACGACGTGCATTTAATAAGAATAATGTACCAGCACTTGCGATTACTGAACCAGAAAGTAAACCGAATAATACTTGATCTTGTTCACCAGTTGCAGGTAATTGTTTTTTAGCGTCTTTAGCTTTTTGAGCAGCAGCAGCTTTTTGGTCTGCAGCTTTTTGAGGAGTTTTTACGCCTTGAGCAGGTGCTTTTTTACCGTCTTTAGTTACTTGGTCTTTACCAGTAGTTTTTCCTGAGTTATCTACTTTATTTGTAGTTTTAGCAGGAGTTGTAGTAGTTGCTTTTTTATCATCTTTTTTAACAACTTTAGCTTTTAATGCGTCTGCATCTTTAGCAGCTTTAACAATTGCTTGTAAATCTTTTCCTTGGTGTGCAGCTTCAGCAATTTCAGTTTGGAAAGCAGCTTTTTCTGCAGGTGTTAAGTTTTTCAAAGCAGCTACAGCTTTGTGTGCTGCGTTTGCTTTATCTAAAACAGCTTTAGAAAGAGCTTGTGAAGAACCTGCTTCTTTAACGTTTTTGTCTTTAGCATTTAAGACTCTAGCGTTGTTTAAGATGTTTTCAAGGTTAGCAGAGTTGTTGTTAGCGATGTCGCTGTTGATTTGTTTATTGAATGCGCCTTTTTGTTGATCAGTTAAGTTAGTTAAACCGCTGATAGTGTCAAAAGCGTATTGAGCTAAATCTTGAGTAGTTTTAGGTGCATCTTGTGAATGATCTTCTTTAACGTTTTTGTCTTTAGCATTTTTAGCGTTTAAGACTCTAGCGTTGTTTAAGATGTTTTCAAGGTTAGCAGAGTTGTTGTTAGCGATGTCGCTGTTGATTTGTTTGTTGAAAGCACCTTTTTGTTGATCAGTTAAGTTAGTTAAACCGCTGATAGTATCAAAAGCGTGTTGAGCTAAATCTTGAGTAGTTTTAGGTGCATCTTGTGAATGATCTTCTTTAACGTTTTTGTCTTTAGCGTTTTTAGCATTTAAGACTCTAGCGTTGTTTAAGATGTTTTCAAGGTTAGCAGAGTTGTTGTTAGCGATGTCGCTGTTGATTTGTTTGTTGAAAGCACCTTTTTGTTGATCAGTTAAGTTAGTTAAACCGCTGATAGTATCAAAAGCGTGTTGAGCTAAATCTTGAGTAGTTTTAGGTGCGTCTTGTGAATGGTTTTCTTTAACATTTTTTCTTCGCCGTTGATTTTATCAAGTTGTGTAGCATCTTTAACTACAGATTCAACAGCAGCACCAACTTGTGCATTACGTTTCACTTGGTTGTAGAAACCATTTTTTTGTTGGTCAGTTAAGTTGTGTAAAGCAGCGATTTTAGCTGTAGCACCATTGATTGCATCTAATTGTTTAGCGTCTTTAAGAACTGGTTCAGTTGATTGTCCAACTTCAACGTTTCTAAGAACTTGTTTGTGGAAACCAGCTTTTTCTTTAGCTGAAAGGTTTTTCAATGCGTCGATTGAGCGTTGAGTTTGACCTGCAGCTTTTTGTTTTTGTTCTTGTTCTTTAGCAGCATTTTTAGCAAGTTGAACTTGAGCATCTACTGCTTTAGCATCTTTAACGATACCAGGGATTTCAGCTACACCAGCTTTAGCAATTTTAGCATTGTAGATAGCTTTGTTTTCTTTAGAGATGTTAGCTAATTTGTTAACTTCAGCTTGTGCTTTTTTAACTTGTTCTTTAGCTACATTTTGAGCAGTTTGAACTTGTTTTTTAACAGCAGCTTGGTTAGCGTTTGCTTGGTCTGCTTGAACTGCATCGTTAAGTACTGCTTCAACAGGTGGTTGTTGAGTTTGAGCACTTTGTTCGATACGTTTTTTGAAGTTTGCTTTTTCTTGAGGTGTTAAGTGTTGTAAAGCGTCTACTTTTTGATAAGCAGCTTGAGCAGGGCTGCTTTGAGTTTCGGCTTGTGCACTGCTTCCTCCGAATACTAATGCTGTACCTAATGATACAGATGCGATACCGACTGATAATTTACGTAAAGAAAATAGTTGTTTTTTCTTCATGATGTTATTCCTCCTATAGTAACTATGCATAGTAACAGTGATAAATATATGGATAATATATAGATATGTAACTATTTTACACAACATACATAGACGGATATGTGCACTATACAAAATATTATGAAAATTTTATGTAAATTTAACGCTTGTTTTCATTCATAGAGTGACATATTATGACACTTATAGTTGATTTATAAGTGGAATACTTAATTTTGCTGTCAAAGAGAGAAGCCTGACAAATCATTTGCCAGACTTCAAAGGGATATTGGGGAGTTATTTTTTAAGACTTATTACAAATAGAGGGATTATACTTAATTATTTTTCGTTGCGACGACGTGCATTCAATAAGAATAAAGTTCCTGCACTTGCAAATAGTGAACCTGAAAGCAATCCGAATAATACTTGATCATTTTCACCAGTCGCAGGTAATTCTTTTACTTTGTTTTCTTCTTTTTTGCCATCAGCTTTTGTTGCTTCAGCAGCAGCTTGTTCTTTAGCAGCAGCTGCTGGTGCTTTTGTATCTTTCACAGCATCAGCTTGATCATTTAATTGTTTAGCATCAGCTAAGATAGCTTCGATTTTAGAACCTTTCTCTTTTTTTTGGGATTTGGCAACTTGTGTATGGAAAGTATCTTTTTGTTTTTGAGATAAGTTTTCTAATTTGTCGATTGCATCATGTGCTTTTTCAGCTTTTTCATCTAATGATTGCGCCTCGTCAGCTTTTGGCGCTTCTGCTTTATCATCAGCTTTTGCATTCTCTTCAGCTGCTTTATCTTCTTTTGTTGTAGTTTCATCTGTTGTTTTGTCTTCTGCTTTATTCTCTTCAGCAGGAGCTTGTTCTTCTGTAGGTGCTTGTTCTTCAGTTGGTGTTTGTTCTTCGGCTGGAGCTTGTTCTTCAGCAGAAGCTTGTTGTGCATTTAAGTTTTGAGCATCAGCTAAGATAGCGTCGAATCTTTGTGTGCTGTTTTGTCCGCTTTCGACTAAGATTTGTTGGTTGAATGCATCTTTTTGTGCATCCGATAAGTTTGGCAAGTTGTTGATGACTGCGTAAGCATCTGCAGTTTTTTGGTTTAACTCTTCAACTGCAGCTTGTTGTGCTTGTGCGTTTTGATCGTTCAAGTTTTGAGCATCAGCTAAGATAGCATCAAATTTTTGCGTGCTGTTTTGTCCGCTTTCGACTAAGATTTGTTGGTTGAATGCATCTTTTTGTGCATCAGACAGACTAGGCAAGTTGTTGATGACTGCGTAAGCATCTGCAGTTTTTTGATTCAATTCTTCAGCTGCCGCTTGTTGTGCTTGTGCGTTTTGTGAATTCATGTTTTGAGCATCAGCTAAAATAGCATCGAATTTTTGTGTGCTGTTTTGCCCGCTTTCAACTAAAATTTGCTGATTGTACGCATCTTTTTGTGCGTCAGACAGACTTGGCAAGTTATTGATCGTGTTGTAAGCTTCTTGAGTTGCTTGGTTCAAGTCTTGTGTTTCCGCATTTACAGCTTGGCTTCCCCCTAAAAATACAAGTGTCCCTAATGAAACTGATGCAATACCCGCAGAAAATTTGCGTAAAGAAAATATTTGTTTCTTTTTCATTTTCTAATCCTCCTAAATAAAGTGAGTATACATTGATAGACTTACAAAGATGAAATAAATATAAATTGCTTATGTATTAATTCTACACAACGCCTATAGACACGTATTTTCATTTATTAGAAAAATGAATACGTTTTTTTATTAAATTGTTTTGCTCTTATCCACAGTGTATGACACATAATGTCATAAGATGACCTGATGAATAACATTGCTATAATTATCTTGTTGTTCATGACTATGTAGTGGGAGAATATCTAGAATTCATATATATAGGAAAGAACTGAAAATGAAAAAAGCTGCAGATACTCATTGTTTTGAGTACTTGCAGCTAGCGGGTTAATATTCGCTGTTGCTTAAACGCGTAAACAGATAAGACTCTTGGAGTTTTAATAATTCCTTCATCACAATTTGATACGTACTTTCTGGTCCTATGAGACGTGCTTGATTTCTTGCAGTGAAACAAAAGTTAATCGCGTCTTCTACACACATTTTGATACGGATGACATAATACTTTTTATCTACTAATTTAATAATTTCATGCGGGTATTTATGACGGATTAATTGGTAAAGCTCAGGCACAAGTTCAAACGTAACCCAGTGAATCGTGTTATAAATAGATTGAGCATGAAAATGGTTAGGACTCAGAGTGATGGTTTTTTGGTTTAAATCTGTGGATTGAATATGATCGTCTATCTTATACATTAGTTTGAAAGTGAAGTTATTATACTGGATTCCGATAGGAGTAATTTCTTTATTTGAATCCACATAGATCTTGCGAGAGGTGTGAATCGCTCTAGAAGCAAGTACAATGTTACTTAACTGTTCATACCGCTTAACAACCTTTAGTTTGGATAAATGTGTACGTAATTCTGTTTCATGTTGGGTATGGAAGGTTGTAATCAGTAATTCTAAATAATTGTAGAGATGCTGATCGATTTCAGGTGAAACGGTTTCTAATAGCGCCAGCAAGAAATACAGCGAAACTTCGTGATTGGAAATCGAACTGTCCATTTCATAGGTGCCCATTCTATGATTATAGGTGATTTCTTTTCGGTAACCATGCCATTCATCGGTGTCATATAGAAAATTCCGAATATTATCGATATCACGCTGTATCGTTCTCGAAGAGACACCCCATTCATTTGAAAGTTCGTGCTTATTAACCACTTTTTGCTGAATCAGACGTGTATAGATGCTCAATATTCTATGTGCTTGTTCCATAAACGACCTCCATTTCTTAAGATGATACTTCTAGTTTGAGAGGATAAAACATTGTATGTGAATAAAATAGGATGTGGGTCATCTTATTTTATTTGTAAAAAAACTTTTTCTAAATTCTTATTCAAGGTTAGTATACAATAATTTTAGTGACGTGGATATAAGGAATCAAAAGTATTTTATATTTAAATTTGTACTAATTAAGATTGATTTAAAGGAAATATGCTAAAATAAAAATGATTATTTTATAGCAAAGAGGAAGGTGGAAAGACAATGTCTTTGAATGTGGTTCAAACTGAAGCAAGCCGATTAACACAGTCAGAGCTGAATCATTATTTGAAATCAGATGTACCGTTTATACAACAATGGGCAGCACATGAACGTATCGGTATTTTAATACAAGATCCCGCTCAATTTATGCGTGTTTATCAAGCAATTCAAGGGGCAGGCTACTTGCCTGTGGTATTAGATTCAAAATGGACATCCGAACAGCTGCATGAAATATTAGCGCATTACCAAGTGACACAAGTGATTGCGGATAAACAGATTGAAGATGTACATACAGTCAGACTGGAACAATTAAATGAAGCAGAAGCTTCAGAGGAACTGCATGAATTGCATATGCCGCCAGATGGCTTATTGCACATTGGTTTTACTTCAGGCACAACTGGCATGCCTAAAGCCTATTACCGCAATCGTCATTCATGGGATGTCAGTTATGATGCCAACGATGCAATTTTAGAGACGAAGCCTTCTTGTATTATTGCACCGGGGCCATTGGCTCATTCTTTAACGCTTTATGCGATGATGTATGCTTATCATTCAGAATTGACATGCTATATGCAGATGGATTATCACCCTGTGCAGCTGCTGCATCAATTACAAGAACAAAATGGTGCGGCCGTTTTTATTGTACCTTCGGTACTAGAACAGCTATTACATTTTGATGCGAAACAATTATCCGAAGTTTCAGTAACGTTTTTATCTTCAGGCGCAAAGTTAGAACCGCATACCATTCAGAAATTCAAACAGAAACTGCCGAATGCACAAGTGATTGAATTCTTCGGTACGAGTGAAGCGAGTTTTATTTCATATCACCATGTAACAGATTACGCACCGAAAAATGTCGGAAAGTTATTTAAAGGCGTGAAAGTTATATTAACAGATGACAGCGGAAAGCAATTGCCTGATTCTAAACAAGTCGGTCAGCTGCACGTACAAAGCGAAATGGTCTTTTCAGGTTATGTAGGCGCTGAATCTATTTCAAGCAAAGATACCATTGCGACAGGAGACTATGCCAGAATGACAGATGACCAAGAACTGATTTTAGAAGGTCGTGTAAATAATAAGGTCATTGTCGGCGGTATGAATGTCTATCCTGAAGAAGTTGAACGTGTGATTACTGAAACGACACCGATTCAACATGTTATGGTTAATGGCGTACCGCATTATGAACTTGGAGAAGTACTGATTGCTTACTATCAATCAGAAACGGATTTAGAGATTCGTGAAGTGAAACAAATATTACGCAATCATTTAGAACGTTATAAAGTACCGATGCGATTTATTAGAGTTCCAGAAATGCTCTGGACTTCCAGCGGTAAAGTTGCACGTCAGCAAATGATTGAAAAATACGGGAGGCAATCATAATGAGAGAAGCAGTGATTATTGAGGTAAAACGTACGCCTATCGGTCAATACGGAGGCTTATTCAAACACTTAGAACCAGAAGACTTGCTTCAACCGTTGATAAAGCATATGACACAGCTGCATCCTGCTATTGCAGAAAATATTAATGATGTCATTATAGGCAATACAGTCGGCAACGGCGGTAATATCGCACGCAAATCACTGCTGCATGCTGGCCTTTCATATCATATTCCAGGTATGACAGTAGATCGCCAATGCGGTTCAGGTTTAGAAGCTGTCAATATCGCATGCCATATGGTACAAGCTGGCGCAGGCGACATCTATTTAGCTGGCGGTGTCGAGTCTGTCAGCCGTGCACCTTGGAAAATTCAAAAACCGCAATCACTGTATGAGAAACATCCTCCAGAGATTTATGAACGTGCACCGTTCACACCAGAAACTATGGGAGATCCGAGTATGTTAGAAGCAGCTGAAAATGTCGCACAAGTTTATCAAGTTTCGCGAGAACGCCAAGATGCATGGGCTGCACGCAGTCATCATCAATACTTTGCTTATCAATCCCAAATCCAGCAAGAAATTGTACCGTTAACGGTTCATGGCGAAGCAGTAACGCAAGATGAATCACCAAAACAAAAGATGACAGCGCAACGGTTATTACGTTTAAAACCATTATTTAAAGACGGAACTGTTACAGTAGGGAATGCATGTCCGAAAAGCGATGGTGCCGCATTAGTGTTGATTATGTCGAAAGAAAAAGCAGAAGCTTTAGGCTTAAAGCCCTTACTTAAATTTACAGATGCACAAACTGCAGGGGTGAATCCTAAACTACTCGGCATCGGTCCTGTTCCAGCAACAGAACAATTATTGATGCGCCGTAATCTGTCAGTTGCTGATATAGATTGGACAGCGTTTAATGAAGCATTCAGTTCTCAAGTATTAGCTTCGATAGATTTATTAGGATTAGATGAACAAAAAGTAAATCCGTTCGGCGGTGCTTTAGCAGAAGGACATCCTTACGGTGCCAGCGGTGCTAATTTAGTAGCACGTCTGCTTTCTATTCAAACTTATTCCCCGGGTAATCAATTGTTAGCCGCAATTGGTATCGGAGGCGGTTTAGGTATCGCAACCTTATTTGAAAAGGCAGAAGATTAAATGAAACAAACATTGATATGGGAATCGCCGAAATCAGCGCATCGTTCATTAAATCTAGATGCCTTTTATCTGACGAAGGTATGGCATGCTTTTGATGACTTTCAACAACAGCACCAAGCACCTTTGATTTTAAGAAACAAAGTCATCTGTCAATATGCACCTTTAATTGAAGGGGAAAGCTATGAAGCAGAATTAATTTGCAGATCACAAAGGAAACTTCGACAGTTTACACACTACTGTTATGTACTTACAATGACATCATTGCGTGACAATAAAACGTGTATGGAAATAACAACAACATTCATTGAACAGCCTGATTCATCATTTAAGATAGAACAAAAGGCAAAACAACCAAGCAACCCTTCAACAATATCATCTCAATATATTCCTTTAGCTATAGACTGGGAAGATGTATTAGATTATTTGAAACAAGTGAATGATTATAACCCGATACATCTTCAAAACCATATTTTGCCGGGCGACTATATTGTAATGGCCGCATTAGAGACATTGTCTAAGCATCAAGAAAATTTAAACACTGTTCAAGAAATAGAAGTGAAATACAAGAAGATGATGCATCGAACAGATCAACTATGGATGAACTTGAAAGAAGAGCGTTCATTGATTAAGATTCAAATCGTTAATCAATCAGCGGAGACTTGTGTTGAAGTGTGGATTAAAGTGTGACATACAACTCAATAGGAAAGGTTCAACAAGGAAATTGCATATGCAGTTTCCTTGTTTTTTTAAGCTATATTATGTGCAATTTTAAAATAATGTAAATTATCTGTATTTCTGCGTTAGCAGGGTATAGCCACATTAGGAGGGATTGTTTATAAAGTAATGCTCAATTTTATTCTTGCGCCCTCATTAGGATTGTGGGTTTATGGTGTTAATTCAGCCACATAAGTGAAATCGAATAAGGATAATGCATAGATTCTCTAAAAAATGAATAAAATATTTTATTTGAGAATTATGACTCTGTAAATCAAGGGATTATTCGTTTTTTATGCATGTAAAACCCATGAAAATGTATTAAATATACAAAAACATGCAATGAATAAAAGAATAAGTGTGAAATATAAAACACTTATAATGTGATTTAATTCACATGAGCAATAGTTGAAAGGGCTTACACTATAGATAAATAAAACAAGGAGGTTTCACAAATGAATGAACATCCAATTAAAGTAAACAGTGAGATCGGTAAATTGAAAACGGTATTGCTTAAACGCCCTGGGAAAGAATTAGAAAATTTAGTACCTGAGTATCTAGAAGGATTGTTATTTGATGATATCCCGTACTTGAAAGTAGCGCAAGAAGAGCATGATAAATTTGCACAAGTGCTACGCGATGAAGGTGTAGAAGTTGTATACCTTGAAGACTTAGCAGCAGAAGCAATTGAAGATCCTGAAGTGCGCAAACAATTCATTGAAGACGTTTTAGCTGAATCTGAAGACACATTATTAGGACATGAAGATGCAGTTAGAAAATTATTCGATGGTTTAAATAACCAAGACTTAGTTGAAAAAGTAATGGCAGGTGTACGTAAAGAAGAAGTTGAAACTGGTAAATCACACTTAGTGGAATACCTAGATGACTCTTATCCATTCTATATGAACCCAATGCCTAACCTTTACTTTACACGTGACCCGCAAGCATCAATCGGAAATGGTATGACAATCAACCGTATGTTCTGGCCGGCACGTCGCAGAGAATCTATCTTCTTCACTTATATCTTAAAACATCACCCAAGATTCAAAGATGCAGATGTACCTGTATGGTTAGACAGAAACTCTGATTACAACATTGAAGGCGGAGACGAATTAGTGCTTTCTGAAGAAGTTGTAGCAGTAGGTATCTCTGAAAGAACATCAGCACAAGCAATTGAAAAATTAGCACGCCAAATCTTTGCGAACCCTGAATCTAAAATTAAAAAAGTTGTAGCAATTGAAATTGCGAATACACGTGCATTCATGCACTTAGACACAGTATTTACAATGATTGACTACGATAAATTCACAATTCACTCAGCAATCGAGAAAAAAGGCGACGATATGAATATCTTCACTCTTGAGCCAACAGAAGATGGAAAAGATATTACTATCACACGTACTACAGACTTGAAAGAAACATTAAAAGACGCATTGCACTTAGATCATATCGAATTCATTCCTACTGGTAACGGCGACACAATCGTTGGTCCTCGTGAACAATGGAATGATGGTTCTAACACATTGACTATCCGTCCAGGTGTTGTTGTCACTTATGACCGTAACTATGTATCAAACCAATTATTACGCGACAAAGGTATTAAAGTTATTGAAATCACTGGTAGTGAATTGGTTCGCGGACGCGGGGGCCCACGTTGCATGAGTCAACCGCTATACCGTGAAGATATCTAAATCTGAATACAGCAACGCTTTAAGTGGTAAGGATTGCATCAATAGAAGTGGTTCGACGTCATCACTTAAAGCTTTGCCTTTAGATTGAAATACTGCTTTGAAATAAAAATGATACCTATTCACGGCAACGTGTTTAAAACATGGCCTATGATTTTGAAAATGAGCAAGAGGCACATGCCCTTAACATCAATTAAAGCAGTATAGCGTCAAAAAATTAAATAAATTGACAAGACATGCTTTGAGGCAATCTCGAGCATTAAAGGAGTTTTGAAAATGAGCGGAGAACAAAATAAACTCAATAAAACGGCTTTAATCGGTTTGGTCATTGGTTCAATGATCGGCGGCGGTGCCTTCAATATTATTTCAGACATGGGCAGCAATGCCGGCGGATTGGCGATTATTATCGGTTGGATTATTACCGCAGTCGGTATGATATCACTCGCATTCGTCTTCCAGAATTTAACAAATAAACGACCGGATTTAGACGGCGGTATTTACAGTTACGCACGTGCAGGTTTCGGTGACTTCGTCGGTTTCTCTAGTGCATGGGGATACTGGTTCGCAGCATTCTTAGGAAACGTCGCTTATGCTACGTTGCTGATGTCAGCAGTCGGCAACTTCTTCCCGATATTCAAAGGCGGCAACACACTTCCTAGTATTATCGTAGCCTCCATCTTACTATGGGGTGTACACTTCCTGATCTTGCGCGGAGTCGAAACTGCCGCATTAATCAACAGTATCGTAACAGTGGCTAAATTGATTCCTATCTTCCTTGCGATTGTATGTATGATTGTCGCATTCAACTTTGACACTTTTATGGCTGGATTTGCAGGAATGAAAGACAACATTGCATTACCGATTAACTTCTCTAACATCATGGAACAAGTTAAGAGTACAATGTTGATCACTGTTTGGGTATTTACAGGTATTGAAGGTGCGGTCGTATTCTCTGGCCGTGCGAAAACTAAAAAAGACGTAGGGACAGCAACAGTACTTGGTCTATTGATTGTATTAGTCATCTACTTCTTATTAACAGTACTTGCACAAGGTGTTATCGAACAAAACCAAATCTCTGAATTAAGCAGCCCATCAATGGCAGCATTATTAGCACACATCGTCGGCCCTTGGGGTTCAGTTGTGACAAACATTGGTTTAATCATCTCAGTACTCGGTGCTTGGTTAGGTTGGACATTGCTTGCAGGTGAATTACCATTCATCGTTGCGAAAGATAAAATGTTCCCTAAATGGTTTGCGAAACAAAACGCAAACGGCGCACCTGTCAACTCATTATTAATCACGAATATCTTAGTACAATTATTCTTAGTAAGTATGTTATTCACTGATAGTGCGTACCAATTCGCATTCTCACTCGCATCTAGTGCCATCTTGGTACCTTATGCATTCAGTGCATTCTATCAATTCAAATATACATTACAACAAGATCGCAACAGCACAGTACAAATGGCCGTAGGTATTATCGCATCTATATATGCTATCTGGCTCATTTACGCAGCGGGTGTGGACTACTTGCTGTTGACAATGCTGTTATATGTACCAGGACTTTTCGTTTACATGTTTGTTCAAAAGAACAACGGTATCAAACTTATCACAAGAGACTATGTGTTAATGGGATTCATTGTAATCTTTGCCATCTTAGGTTTAATAAGATTATTCAGCGGTGCGGTAAGTGTCTTCTAAAGCTCCCTTGCGCATGATCCTGATATAACATCAGAAATGGCAGCTTACAGGTTACTCCACCTCCTGTAGGCTGCTGTTTTTATACATAAGAATGTGTGGACTGCCTTGAATATGATACAATAATAACAATGCTTGCAAGGCTTTTTGAGCCTTTGCGCAAAACGAACGCACATTCATTATTAAACGATAAAGAGATGAGGTGAACGTGTATGAGCAATAGTACTGAAGCTTACCAAACATCGATACAAGCATTATCTAAAATACTAGAAGTACCCTCAGGACTGATTGTTCCTCATCTTTCTGAGATTTATGTGAGAAATTATGAAAAGGGACAAGTGATTTACTATCAAGGATCAGAAGCAGACAGCATTTATTTACTCTTAGAGGGTTATGTTTCTAGAGAGCTGCTCAATGAAAACGGAGATGACTACCTATTATTAAATAAGCCGGTCACTATGTTTCCATTGAATCATTTATTCCATTCAGACCATTACCATGAATCTTGTACCGCTTTAACGAGCAGTTTAATCGTCAGAGTTCCAAAGAACGTCATCGAATACCTATGCAAGAATAATGAAGATACGTTTATTAAAATCTATGACTTAATGCGTATGGAAGCACAGCAAAGTATCGAGCGCAATATGGCACTGCTTGGACGCAATGCTGAACAAAAGGTCGTTAATACATTGCGTGTCATGTGCGAAACAGTAGGTACCGATCATGGCGCTTATTATGAAATGGACAAAATTATGACCGTCACATTGCTGAGTGAATTAGCAGGCGTATCGCGAGAAAAAGCGAGTCATATCATCAGAGATTTAAGCAAGAGAAATCTAGTACTGAAGAATCATCAAACGTGGACAGTAAGCAAATCATTATAAACAAGGCATTAAAATGATGAAATAATAAAACAGTAAAACAATAAAACGGAGGATCAGGTGCATAAGTGTGCATCTGATCCTCCGTTGCTTTTATGGTTTTAACAATAAATAGCGGATATATTCTGCTTCTTCATGTGATTTCATCAACATCATAATGACGTCATTGCCGCTGACTGTGCCAAGCACATGCGGCAGCTGCATTTGGTCGATGCAGTAATTAATCGTACGCGCAAAACCAGGTTCTGTCTTAATTAAAATATAGCTGTCTTTCACAATAATGGAATTGATACTGTCATCACGATATTTCTTGAAAGCTTCTCGAAACGTATTCGCAGCGCTCTTTTCAGGCAACACATAATAAGATGGTTCAGAGCCGTTAGGCACCTTAGTCACATTTAATTGCTGCAGGTCCTTTGCGACTGTTGTCATGCTGAAAATCAAGTTGTATTGTTCTTCCATGATTTTCGCAAGTTCACGCACTGTCGAAATACGATTGTTCTTCAACAATAATTTAATTAATTCAAGACGTTTCTCTCTTTCCATAGCTTCATCCCTCAATTAATAATTATACAGTTTAATTGTATTCTATAAGGTAAATGAACTCAAATCATTTTGGTTCTTCATCTTTTATGGTGGGAAGGTAAAACTTCCCGCCTTTTTCGATACACAAAAAGCGCAATTGCCTCTATAATTTAAAGTGACCAAACCCAAATTAAAGGAGACAAGTGCGCCTATGTGTAATGATACATTAGAAATACTAAGAATAAAAGATAAAAATATCAAATTTGTTAGCCAAGATATTGATGTAATAGTAAAAGGAAAGAAGTCTACGGTTGTTAATGCTGTACTTACGTATAAGCCTTCGGCTTGTCCTTGCTGCGGAATTAAAAATGAAGGACAAATTCATAAGCATGGTAAACGAGTTTCTCGTATTACCTTGCTTAAAACTCAAGGCTATAATACATATCTAAACTTAGCCAAACAGCGCTTTAAGTGTTTAGAGTGTAATACAACTTTTACTGCTGAAACTGATGTCGTAGATAAGACACGATTTATTTCTAATTATGTGAATCAAAAAATAATTGAAGAAGCCACGAAAGTCAAAACAGAAATAGATACTGCAGAAGACAACTGTGTTTCTCCATCTACAGTACGTCGTATTCGAAATAAAGCAGTCAATACTTTACTTATCAAGCCTTTCGATAATCTACCTGAACATTTGGCAATGGATGAATTTAGAAGTGTAAAGAGTGTGACTGGCTTAATGAGTTTTATATTTATTAACAATGACACACATGAATTTCTAGATGTCTTAGAAAACAGAACTTCGGGTTATTTAAAAGCTTATTTTGAACGCTTTGATCGAAAAAATAGACTTAAAGTTAAAACAATTACCATTGATATGTTTGAACCCTATTTATTCTTATTTAAAAAGCTCTTTTTTAATGCATCTATAATCTTTGATAGATTTCATATCGTTCAGCACATGAATAGAGAGTTAAACTTCTATCGCAGAGAAGTAATGAATCGTTATAAAGACAAAGAAGGAAGGGAATACCCTGTTTTAAAGAACAAATGGAGACTTCTTTTAACAGACAAACGTAAACTCTTCATGATGGATGGTATTTGGGATGGTTCCTTTAGATGTTATAAAAAAGGTTATGATCTAGTGAATTTTATGCTTCAAACAGATGAAAAGTTAAAAAATTCATACGAACTAGTACATGATTTACGCGAAAGTTTAAAATTATGTAATTGGAAAGATTTTATCAATCGTTTGAACGATGTTGATAAAAACTCAATCAGTAAAAACATATGGAAAGTAGTAACATTTTTTAGAAAGCACCAAGAAATACTTCGAAATACGATTTACAATCCCTTATTAAATAACGGTGCAATAGAGGGTATTAACAATAAAATAAAGTTAATTAAGCGAATTTCATATGGATACAGAAGCTTTAATAACTTAAGAAACCGTATAATGCTGGTATTTAGTTTATTTAAAAACAAAAAGAAAAAGACAACCAGACCCGTACATCGGATGGTTGTCTAAATGATAGAATTCGAAGAATTCCAATCAAAATTAAGTTCTTTAAATTATTCACCCACCACAAATGGTGGAGAACCATCATTTTTACATATAACATCAATATTCTTACTAAGTATTTGACTGGATATGTATCTTCCTTATAGAAAATCACTTTGCTTGAACAAATGGTTATAAATTCGACTATGTATTATAGGATACCCCATACTAGATAACTTAAAGGAAAGAAGTGCACATCTTATCATCAATGTACACTTCTTTAAGGGATTATTTCATTGTTTTTAATAAGTTTTGATATAGCATTTCTGCTGTGTTGTCATCTTCTAAATGATGTACATTCATACGTCCATCTTTGAATAATGTTGCGTGATAGCCGTTGACCTCTAATTGTTTAACGTAAGGATTGGCTTTATTGATTTTCCCGGGAAATAATTCTGCATGGTCAAAGTGTTCTGGTTTGAAACGAAAGACATAAGTGTCACCGCAGCTGCCTTCGATGTTTTTAGGCTGATGTCGGCCTAGGTAATCATATTGCCCTTTACTGCATACTGGACAATCCGGGTTTTTCATACGGCTGACATCCATACTTTGCTGCTTCAAATCAAAAGGTGACACGGTAATCAGTTTGCCTGAGAAACCTTTGCCTGAAACAAAGCGCATCAGTTCTGCGATCTGATAGCTGACAACTTGCATAATCACAGGCGGAATAACGCCGTTGATTGCACAGCTTTCAGCGGTTTCAGGTGCTTCTTCCATTAAACAGCGCAAGCAAGGACCTGTATAATCAATCGCATAAACAGAGCCTTTACCTCCGACTGCTGCGCCGTATATCCAAGGCAGGTTCAGTTTGTGACAGACTTCATTGAATAAGAAGCGAATCGCAAAGTGGTCCATGCCATCCATTAAAATATCAGGTTGTGCTTCTGAAATCATACGTTCGATATTGGTCGTCGTAATTTCTTGGTAGATGGGATGAATCTTTACATTTGAATTAATCGCTTTTAATTTATTTTCGAGTGCGAAGACTTTAGGACGCATTTCCTTCACATCTGTTTCATCAAAGAGTGTTTGACGATGCAGGTTGGACATTTCAACAATATCCATATCGACGATAGTCAATGTGCCGACACCCATGCGCACGAGATATTCTGCGAGATGGCTTCCGAGTGCACCGGCACCCATTACTATGACATGTGTCTGTTCAAGTGCCTTTTGACCTTGTGCGCCAAAGGGCGCAAAGCGAGATTGGCGGCTATATCGTTCATCGATGTCAGGCATATTGTCTGACTGATGCATCATAGGAATCCTAAACCTTCGCTAGGGCTTGAAGCTTGTGCTGTATATTTAACAGGAATACGGCCTGCTTCATAGCTTAAACGTCCAGCTTCTACACCAAGTTTCATTGCTTCTGCCATTTTCACAGGATCTTTGGCACGTGAAACTGCTGAGTTTAATAAGATACCATCTGCACCGAGTTCCATCGCTTGTGCCGCATCTTTAGCTGAGCCGATACCAGCATCGACGATAATCGGTACATTCGCATTTTTGATGATATAGCTTAAGTTAAGCGGGTTGTTGATACCGCGGCCGGTACCGATAGGCGAAGCTAACGGCATTACAGCGTGTACACCTAATTCTTCTAAACGTTTTGCGAGTACAGGATCTTCTGAGATATAAGGACATACAATATAGCCGCGTTCTAGTAAGATTTTACATGCTTCGTATGTCGCAATCGGGTCAGGCAATAATGTTTCGTCATCTCCGATAATCTCAACTTTAATCATGTCGCATACACCCGCATGTTTAGCAATTTCTGCGATACGTACTGCTTCTTCAACAGTTTTAGCACCAGCAGTATTCGGGAAAGTCACAAAATCTTTCAAGTTGACATTCGCAAGCGGGTTAGGCAGGTTTTTGTCATATAAGTTCATTCGACGTACCGCAAATGTCAGTACGTTTGTGCCTGAAGCTTCGATTGCTTTCGTTTGTACTTCTTCAT
The DNA here is from genome assembly GCF_025561445.1 of Staphylococcus sp. IVB6181. Lineage (NCBI taxonomy): Bacteria > Bacillati > Bacillota > Bacilli > Caryophanales > Staphylococcaceae > Staphylococcus > Staphylococcus sp. IVB6181. The sequence goes on from NZ_CP095096.1 coordinate 492,660, forward strand.
TATCAAATTTTCCAGTTCCAAGTAATAATCTTGATTCCATTTCATAAGGTCCGATTTTTAACATTTTATCCGCCTCCAACAAATTCTAATAATTCTAAACGATCATCTTCGCGCACTATTTGATGCGCAAAGTCATCACGTTGTATTAAGTTTTGGTTATGCTCCGCAATCACACGTTTCGGATCAAGTTCAAGCTGTTCTAAAATACTTTGAATGCTTAAAGCTTCGTCAAATGTGAAAGGGTCGCCATTAATGATGCACTTCATAATGTTCCCTCCTGTTTTTATGAAATGGTTCTAAAGCTTTTGGACAAGTATCTGTGATAATCCACTCTGCCATCAGTTCTCCGATAATCGGTGATAATAAAATACCGTTGCGGTAATGGCCGGTGATAATCCATAAGTTGTCTTGGACTTCATCCATAATCGGCTGTTCTCCTTCTGTCCACGGTCTGACACCTGACCAATGTTTGAGTGCTTTGCTGTGTTTAAGTTTTGGAACACGTTCTACAGCTTGATTCAACAGCCATGTTTTGCCTTGGTCAGATACACCGACAGAATAATCGTCGAAGTAGCTTGTGGCACCGATTAGGAAACGGTGGGGCGGTTTCGGTACGATATAACAGCCGTTGGTCATAAACAAAGTTTGTTTTAAATCTAAATTTTCATTTTCGACTAATAAGACTTCGCCTTTAACACCGCTGACAGTTGCTTGAATGTCAGGCTGTTCTGTAACATTGCCGGCCCATGCACCTGCTGTTTCGATAATTTTATAGGCGCGTGTAATGGTGCGGCGGCCATTACGTTCTGCTTCGATTTCATAACCGTCGCCGACACGGTGGATGGCAGTGACATTGGTGTTGGTGAAGCGGTCGATGTTCGGCTCATCCTTCAATGAGGCATGCAGTGCTTTCGTATAATGATTCGCATTAATTTGATGGTCATGCGGCACAAACATCATTGCTTCTGTACCTTTGACTAAACCATGCGTTAATTGATTTAAGTCTGCTTCTGTTAGTGTACGGACATCCGGATCATTGTCGTTCAAGAATGCATATTGTTGTTGAAGTGATGGGATATCTGCTTTAGAAGCGGCTAATTTGATTAAACCGTTTTGCTGGTACTGGATATCGATACCTGTTTCAGCCAATAAAGCTTTGCTTAAAGCATCGAATTTTGAACGTGATGCCAGTGCTAGACGAAACAGGGGACTGTCTTCGGTAAATTCATTTTGTGCCCCTAACATGCCTCCGGCTTTATAAGACGCATGTTTGCCTTCAATATCTCTATCTATTAATGCAATACTCAGACCGCTGTCTTTTAAATGACGTGCAATGGACATACCCATTACACCAGCACCGATAATTGCTGCATCATACATAGTTATTCACCTTCCTTTAATGAACTTAGTGTGTGTAAATCGTGATGTGCGAAGAGTGAAATTGCTGCGATACCTGAGAAGCCTTGTGGTACTTCAGATAAAGTATCGAAGTTGATACCGCCTAACGCAATCACTGGAATATCTGCGGTTAAAACTGAATCGATTTCTTCTTGTGCGCGCGGCGGCAGACCAGGTTTAGATGCTGTTTTGAATAAATGTCCGAACAAGACATAATCTAAATGATGGCGTTTTGCTGCTTGTGCACTTGCTTGACTATGTGTAGACATGCTGACACATAAATCTGGATGTGTTTGTTTCAAGTGAAAGGCACGTTCATCCATTTCTTTAAAGTGAATATGCGTTAAGTTGAATCGATTTAAAACTTCACTGTCTGAATGTACTGTTATTTTATCTTTCGGGAAATCATTTTTGAGTAATGCTTCTATTGCTTTCACTTGTTCTTTTGGACGCGTACGTAAAATTAATTGATCTATTATAGGTTCAATCGCCGCGTACTGTTTTATTAATTCAGGGGTTATTGTTTGTTTAGAAATCGCAACCCACATTGCCTTCACCCTTTGAAAAGTCTCTACTGGAAATAAAACAAATAAAAAAGCGCTATTTCCGTACAGGAAAACAGCGCATTAAAAAGTGCAATACGCCACTTTCCTACGCCAGTATGAACTGGATCAGGTTCCAAGAATTTCCTCATCAAACACGAGGATCTCAGCCTGTAGGAACAGGCACTTCCAGTGGACTTATTGTATTATTCAATTCTTAGTAGAATAAGAAAGCATCAAACATCAATACTTTAACAATTCGTGTAGCGAGGCGTTAACGTATTGGACTGTAATTTTCATTCTTGAAATTACTAATTTCTTTTCATTACAAAATCATCATAAATCACTTTGATAGAAAAAGCAATAGCAGACCAAGTCTATACCAGGAATTCAGGGGATGACAGGGACTGGCTTTATAGAATCAGTGAAAAAAGATGACAAATAAAACCAATTTATTGTGATTACAATACGATAGAGTTTTCTTTTTCATGAATCATTTCAACAATTTCATTATGTGCATTCATTACAGCAACTTTAGGAGTGTGGTGTTTGAGTTCTTCTTCATTCAGTTGTGCATATGTCATAATAATGACGATGTCATCGACTTCAACTAAACGTGAAGCAGCACCGTTTAAACAGATTTTTCCGCTGCCTCTTTCACCTTTAATTACGTAAGTTTCAAAGCGTGCACCATTATTATTGTTTACAATCGCAACTTTCTCATTCGGTAAAATATCTACCGCTTCTAATATTGCCTCATCAATCGTAATACTCCCTACGTAATTCAAATTCGATTCTGTCACACGTGCACGGTGAATTTTAGCGTTCATCATAGTTCTTATCATTTTATTGGTCATCTCCAAGAATAATATTATCGATCAAGCGTGCTTTAGAAAATTTAACTGCGAGCGAAATGAAAAATCGGCCTTCAATGTGCGACTGCTCGACCAGCTCTGGATAGCTGTATACAGCCACTTCATCAATATGGCCGCTTGTATGTTGCTGTAAATAATCTGTGATGCGGTCGATAATGACTTTACTGTCTCTTTCGCCGTTTAGATAGTATTGTTTTGCCAGCTGCAGGCTCTCTTGCAGAGCAGGAGCTTCTTCGCGTTCTTGTTCAGTTAAATATACATTGCGAGAACTCTTTGCAAGACCGTCTGCTTCACGTACAATCGCTTGTCCCACAATTTCAATCGGGTGATTAAAGTCTTTCACCATTTTTTCTACAATAGCTAATTGCTGCGCATCTTTTTGTCCGAAATAAGCACGGTCAGGCTGAACGATATTAAAGAGTTTATTGACAACAGTGGCTACACCATTGAAGTGAATCGGACGCTGTGCACCTTCTAACACTTCAGCAAGACGCCCGACTTTAAGGGCAATACCGATTTCATCTGGATACATAGCTTCTGCACTGGGGTGAAAGATATAATCCACACCAGCAGATTGTGCCGATTCAGTATCTTGTTCAATTTGTCTAGGATAGGCGTCATAATCTTCATCAGGTGCGAATTGAAGCGGATTAACAAACACACTCGCGACCGTAACATCATTTTCTTTAGTTGAACGTGTCATCATAGTCAAGTGGCCGTCATGCAACGCACCCATTGTCGGAATAAAGCCGATTGTTTTGCCTTGGCGCTTGAATGATTGAGCCAGCTGCTGCATCTCTGAGATAGAGGTAATAACTTGTACCATTACTCTAATTCCCCCAGTATTTGTTTCTTATACGTATGGGCATCAGAAGGGAATTGTCCAGCACGTACTTCTTCATGATAGTGTTTTAAAGCTGAAACACCTTGTGAGAAATCACCATATTGTTTAACGAATTTAGCATGATGATCCTGACCATAATTCAGCATGTCATGATAGACCAGTACTTGTCCGTCAGTGGCTTTGCCTGCGCCGATACCGATGACTGGAATCGTTAAACGTTCTGAAATAAGGGCTGCTAAATCGCTTGGAACGGCTTCTAGTACTAATATCACTGCACCCGCTTCTTTCACAGCCTGTGCATCATTTAATAACTGTAATGCATCTTCTTTGGTCGCACCTTGCATTTTATACCCCATTACACCGACACTTTGCGGCGTCAGTCCTAAATGCGAAACTACAGGGATGCCCATTGCACGCGCTTTTGTAATAAAGCTGATTAAATGTGCACCTTCTGCTTTTAAAGCATTCGCATCAGTTGCTTGATACAATTTCAACGCATTTTTCAAGTCGCTCTCATCATTAATACCGACTGCGCCGATAGGCAGATCTACTACGATAAATGTGTCTGGTGCACCGCGGCGAACGGCTTTAGCATGATGAATCATATCAGAAAGTGTCACTTGTACTATGCTCTCATATCCAAGAACAGTCATACCAAGCGAGTCACCGACTAAAATTGTATCAATACCAGCTGCTTCAACTTGTTTGGCACTTGGATAATCATACGCAGTAACCATTGAAATTTTCTCTTTGTTGCTTTTCATTTCAAATAAATTGTTTAAATGTTTCATAACACCAATTCCTTTATTTAATGTAATATTAGAATAACACATTAATTGAAAATTAGAGGTGGTTTGAGTGGATTTACATTTCGGTGTTATCGGACCTGGTGCTGTCGGTACTACGATTGCTTATGAGCTGATGCAGTCATTCGATCTTGCACACGTACACTTATTCGGAAAACAAGAAGGCAGTGTCTCTTATCAACAAAGGGATACTCATGATACTGCTGTGCTGCATTATACACCCATCACACACTTTGAAGGACATTTGGATGTTTTGTTTATTGCGGTCAAAACACCGCAGTTAGATCAAGTTATTTTGCAGATGGAACATGTGATTGATGATGAAACAATTATTATTTTAGCGCAGAACGGACATGGTCAAATTGATAAAATAGAACATCCGCATGTTTATCAAGCTGTTGTTTATATCAGCGGTCAAAAACAAGATTCAAAAGTGATACATTATCGTGATCGTATCCTCCAGCTTCAACAAGATGATACAACAGAATGGTTAAAAGAAGAATTGCAGACAACAAATTTAGAACTGCAGCTCAAAGAAGACATAGAAGAATATATTTGGTATAAACTTCTTGTTAATTTAGGGATTAATTCCATCACAGCAGTAAGCAGACATCCTGTAGCCATATTAAAATCGCCAGAAGCACGCAATTTATGCCGTAATCTGCTTGAAGAAGGACAGCGTATCGCAGCGGCACATGAGGTAAATCTGCCTGAAACAATAGTAGAAGATATTATGAAAATATATACAGGCTACCCTGAAGATATGGGAACGAGTATGTATTACGATATTCTTGCCGGCAGACCTTTAGAAGTCGATGCAATACAAGGTTATATCTATCAAACCGGACAGTCTCATGGTTTGTATACACCTTACCTTGAAACCATCTTCTGCATCCTTAAATTCACTTAAAAAGTAAACTAAAAGTGATAGCTCTCTTCGGCCATCTATAGTATAATAATTTTAATAAATATCCAAACATATTATAAATGGAAAATGGCGAAAGGCGGTTAATAGCTTATGAATAAGATACAGCGTAATTTCATTCTCAAATTGAATATTGAATGCGTGAAACCTTCATAGCGATTAACTCAAATCCTAAATTTACAGGTACTTCACAAAAATTATAGAAGAAAGAAGGAAACAACATGAGTGCATCACACCAAATCAATCGACAAAAACCGCAAATTTCTGAACTCGCCACAAGAATAGAACGTCTGGAAGAGAACCAAAAGTACAACAACCTTCAAGTTGTGACAGAACGCATTGACTGGCTCATTGAGAGACAAAACAATGACCATGACACATTTAATAAAAAGTTCGAAAAAATAGATGAGAACTTCAAAGAAGTAAGAGGGGAAATCAAGCGCCTCGATGAAAAGATAGATAATAGATTCGAGAAGTCAGACGAAAAGATCAACAACCTAAGACAAGACATGGTTATAGGTTTTGAGAAAATAGATAAAAGATTTGAGAAAATAGATAAAAGATTTGAGAAAATAGATAAAAGATTTGAGAAGATAGATAATAGATTTGAAAAGACAGATGAAAAGATAAGCGGTTTAAGAAAAGAAATGAGAGATGATTTAAAACTAACGGTTGGGCTGATAACAGGCTTCATGACTATATTGACAGTGATCCAACGTATGATTTTTGGTTAATAAACAAATGATATCAATGAGAAAGAAGGAAACAACATGAGTGCATCACACCAAATCAATCGACAAAAGCCGCAAATCTCTGAACTTGCCATTAGAATAGAACGTCTGGAAGAGAACCAAAAGTACAACAAAATTCAGGTTGTGACAGAAAGAATTGACTGGTTAATTGAAAAACAAAACAATGACCATGATATATTTAATAAAAAATTCGAAAAAATAGATGAGAACTTCAAAGAACTAAAAGGAGAAATCAAGCACCTCGATGAAAAGATAGATAAAAAGTATGACAAATTAGATGAAAAGATTGATAGAAAAATAGATGGTTTGAAAAGTGATTTGAAATTAATAGCAGGGGTCATCATTGGTTTTATGTCAATTTTAACTGCCTTTCAACATTTCTTCTTATAATCAAGACAGTTATAGCAGTAGTAAAGCACAGAGGTCTTTTTGGGACTTCTGTTTTTTTATTGCGTTTTGAAATTAATTTTCAAATTACAGGGTGAGGTTTGTGATAAAATATTGATGATATCTATTATGATAAAAGAGGGATAAAACATGGTTGAATATGTAATAGCAAACGGTAAGGTTTATACAGAAGAAGGTGTCTTAGATCCTGGTTATGTCAAGATTTCTGAAGGAAAGATTTCAGAAGTCGGTCAAGGTGAATATAAGGGCAATTTAGAAGTTGTGGATGCGTCAGGCAGACATGTTTTGCCGGGATTCATTGATATTCATATTCATGGCGGTTACGGAGAAGATGCTATGGATGCATCTTATGATGGTTTGAAACATTTATCTGAGTCTTTATTATCTGAAGGCACAACTTCTTACTTAGCAACTACAATGACACAATCTAAAGAAAATATTGATCGTGCTTTAACTAATATTGTGAAATATAAAAGCAGCCAGAATAAAGAAGAAGCGGCTGAAATTGCAGGTGTGCATTTAGAAGGGCCGTTTATCTCAGAACATAAAGTAGGAGCTCAAAATCCTAAGTATGTACAACGTCCTTCAGTAGAAGCGATTGAACATTTCCAACATACTGCAGAGGGCAATATTAAAATTATTACTTTCGCAGCAGAAGTGGAAGGTGCACAAGCAGTATTAGAAAAGTTATCAGATGAAATTATCTTTTCTATGGGACATACTGTAGCGACATTCGATGAAGTGAATGAAGCGGTGGAACATGGCGCAAAACATGCGACACATCTTTATAATGCAGGTACACCGTTTGAGCATCGCCATCCAGGTTTATTCGGTGCAGCATGGACGAATGACGGTATTCATACAGAACTTATCGCAGATGGTATACATTCGCATCCAGCCGCTGTCAAAATTGCCTATACGATGAAAGGAAATCAGCGCTTCTATTTAATTACTGATGCAATGCGCGCAAAAGGCATGAGTGACGGAGAATATGATTTAGGCGGACAAAATGTCATTGTGAAAGGTTCCGAGGCACGCTTAGCTTCAGGTGCTTTAGCCGGAAGTATTTTAAAAATGAATGACGGTTTACGCAATATGCTCAACTTTACAGGTGCATCTTTAGAAGAGATGTGGCGTGTTGCAAGTTTAAACCAAGCCATCGCCTTAGGTATTGATCAGCAAAAAGGCAGTATTCAAAAAGAAAAAGATGCGGATATCGTAGTATTAGATAATGAAATGAATGTAAGTACGACCATTAAAAATGGTAAGCTACATGATTTTAAAACACAATAGAACGTAAATCAGTACTCGCTTTAGAAAGCGAGTGCTTTTTTTATGGGTTCGATATATTGATAGCGATATTACTACATAAAATTGTATGTAAACGGTTGCAATTATTTCATAGAAACATGATTATTTTCTATACAGTATCAGCGGGCATAGTTCGACTTCTTATTTATTATCATTTTGCTTAAATAAAATTTACAATTCAAACACCATCTTAATAATAGCTTAACGATGAGTTGCTACAATTTGAATTGAGAGGAAGTGAGAGCCAGTTGACGGCTGATGTCAGGGTGTCTATTAATTTTATGAAAAAATTTTAGAACTTCCTTTAAATAACAACCTATTTTGGAGGTAGCGCATTGAAAAATATCAAGATGACTAAAATTGTAGCAGGAAGTATGGCAAGTTTAATGCTTTTATTAGCAACTGGGACAGCTAATAGTGCAGATGCGAGCGGTAAAGCAGCACCACAAGCGCAACAGCAGCAACAACCTCAAGCTCAACAACAAAACGGTATTAAATTATTAAAAGAAAAACCAAAAGTTGCACCAGTTCCTAAGAAAAACAGCCCGAACCGTATTATTACTAACTTTAATGGTGACACTAAAACACAAATGGGCTTTAACTGGTTCACTACTGATAAAGCAGAAGATGCACAAGTATGGGTATCAACTTCTAAAAATATGAAAGATGCTAAAACTTTCACAGCAAAAGCTGAACAAGTGGATTCTCAATACATAGAAAGAGACCAATCCGGCCACTTCATTTTCGCAGATGTTGAAAAAGATGATAACGGCAAAACAGTTAAAGATGAAAACGGCAAACCAAAAGTCAAAGGCTACTACACTGATAAAGGTGCCGGCGGTCCAGAATGGACAAGCGGCGACCAGCACGGTAAAGCTTCTTTAACAAACGTCAAAGAATACAACTACAAAGCACAAGCAACAGGTTTAAAACCTAATACAACATACTACTACAAAGTAGGAAGCAAAAAAGGCAAACAAAGCCAAGTGGGTACTTTCAGAACATCTGGTAATGCTGGCGATCCATTCAAATTCGTACAATATACGGATACACAAAATGCTTACTGGAACGAACATGTACGCAACGAAGCAAAATTCGGTGCGAACACAATCGCAGAGGCAATCAAAACTGCAGGCAACCCTAACTTTGCATTGCATACAGGGGACTTCGTAGAAAACTCGCAAGTCGAAGATGAGTGGAATGATATCTACGATCAATCTCGTCCATCATTCATGTCATTACCATTAGCAGCAGCTGCCGGCAACCATGATGAATATGCATTCGATGAAAAAGATAAAAAGTTATTAGACCGTTTCAACCGTCACGTTAACGTACCAAAAGAAAACAATGCGGTGAATGGTGGTTCATACTACTCATTCGATTACAATGGTGCGCACATGGTAGTCGCAAATACTAACGACAATAAAAAAGGCGAAGACAACCCTGAAGGTAAAGCAATCGGTAAAAAACAAATGGAATGGATTAAACAAGATATCAAAAAAGCCCGCGAAAATGGTTCTAAATGGGTAATCTTGAACTTGCATAAACCAATGTACTCTAAGTCTTACCACTCTTTAGAAGATGAAGACATTAAGAAATTACGTGCTGAATTAACGAAAGAAATCGATGATTTAGATGTAGACTTAGTATTACAAGGTCATGACCATGTATTAGCAAGAACTAAGATGCTTCAACATACTTCTACAAATAACAGTTTCGTCAACGCTAAAATCGAAGACGCTAAACAAGTTAAAGGTGAAGATGGTGTGACATATTACGATAATCCAAAAGGTTCTGTGTATGTATTGCCGAACACAGGCGGTACAAAAGCATATGATGATATCTACAGCAAATCATTAGACCACATCAAGAAAATCCGTCCGAAATTAAGCTGGTTAACAGAAGCGCAACGCCAAGAGTACAACAACTTATTCGCAGTAGGTGAACAACCTCAAAAAACAGATGCGTTCAACACAAGCCATGAGAACAACCGTGACTCTTCAGCACAAAACTTCTCAGTTTATGAAGTGAAAGGCGACAAATTGATTGTGAAAATCTATCAATTACGCGGCGACATCAGCAAAGGTGAACCAAGAACAGTTAAATTGATTGACCAATTCGGTATTTCAAAAACTGCCAAAAAATAAGCACAACTAAATAGGCACACATAGGCAATTGAACTAAGGTATGGACTCGTGTATATATACGAGTCCTCTACCTTTATACATAGGAGGCAACAAAATGAAGAAATTTTTAACATATACAACAGCAGTCGCAAGTTTAAGTTTGGTTTTAACTGGGTGCAGCGGCCAACAAGAGAAAAAGACAAGTGATGCTAAAGCACAGACCGAGCAAACTCAAGCTGCCTCAACTTCTAAAGCTATCAAAATCAATAAAGAAAAATTATCTGAAAAAGATATGAAAAATATGAAGGCAGAAGTCATGAAATGGGCAGATCAGCGTGCCAAACAAGAAGGGTTAGCTGCTTCTAACCGCTACTTCGGTGCGGGAGAAATTACAACAGGAGACTGGTATGCGATGACACCTAAAGGCGAGGTGCAAGTCAGCAATCAAAATGATCCGGGACCTAAAGCCTTCGAACGTCATAATTTAGTCGGTGTGGTAATGTATCATTCGAATAAAGGTGTTACAGGTTTTGATGAAAATGCGAAAGATTTATCTAATGTTGAAGGGTATCGCAATGTTGCTGATTTAACCCAACCCGTCACAAAATACTTATTTACAGACGATGGGAAAGTCTATGAATGCCAATTTGATTCAGGCCAACAAGTGACATTATCTTCAGGTTTTGCGCCGAAGGATCATAATGGCAAAGATCCTAACTTAAGACCAGACGAATTATTCAAAGTCAGTGAAGATGAGTCAGCATCAGAATTAATGAGTCGTTTAGTCAAAACCTACGGTAAACAATAATAAGGTTTCTCATTCATATGTATTAAAAAGGCAGAGCGTGTGCTCTGCCTTTACTATGAGTGTACTGATTGATGGTACGCTTATTCTTTATTGTTCGTCATGTTTAACGTTTGGATGTTTATCATGTGATAAATGATTGTTGATAAAGTCATCATCCAGCGTAAGATGTTCTTTGAGTAAATCTTTCGGTGTATTTGCCATCCATTGATTTAATGAAATGTCTGCGAAGTGGTCGCTCTTGAACATTTCTAGGAATACTAAAGGTTCATCACCGATATTCTCAACATAGTGTCCCATCGCAAATGGTACATAACCAACGTCTCCAGCTCTATAGTTGAATGTACGTGCGTGGCTTTCAGCGGCGAAGACTGTCATACGTGCTTGGCCTTGAATATAATATTGCCATTCAGATGCGTTAGGATGCCAATGCATTTCACGCATGCCGCCTGGTTCTACCTCGACTAAAGCACCTGTCACAGTTGTTGAAGCTTTGAAGTTGTTAGAATCCGCAATCCATACTTGACCGCCGCTTGTTTGGATAGGTTCTACTTCATCTTTAAGTTTGAACGTAAATGGGTTAGGTACTTGTTCAACTGCTTTTAAGATATTTTCTTCTTCTTCTTTAGAAGGTTGTTCGCCTTGATAAATATACGTTTCACCTTTAGGGAAACCTTCAAATGATTCTGGCGGTACACCGAAGTTTTTCGCTAAAACATCATTTGGTGTAGATGAGAACCAGTCTGTAATAGAGAAAGTACTGTTTTCTGAGAAGCCGCCATCATCAAAGACAAGCAAGAATTCTGCGCCGTCTTCCATACCTTTTAATGAATGCGGGATACCTGCAGGGAAGTACCATAATTCATTTTTACGTACAATGTCGATCCATACTTTGCCGTCTTGGTCGACTGATGTGACGCGGACTGCGCCATTTAATACAATGGCCCATTCTGCTTCTTTGTGCCAATGCAGTTCACGTACACCGCCTGGTGTTAAGCGCATATTAACAGAAGCAATCGGTTCAGAAATCGGTAATTCGCGTTTAGTGACTTCTCGAGACCAACCGCCTTCTTCTAATCGAACGTGAACGTCAGAGAAAGAGAATTTCATATTGTCTAACGTACCGCCGTCTGTTTCTGGAGGTACAATCATATCTGGGTTCTGTAAATCTCTTTCAATATTTCTAGGTCCATTGTCTGTTGCGCCTTTATTGCCTCTGATTGGTTCTGGTCTGTTTTGATTAAATTGTGTCATTCATAAAAACTCCTTTTCAAAATTTTTCTCATGACTGTTAATAACCTAAAGCTAAGCCTAATGCACGAGGGTCTGCGGCTGCTTCGACATGGTCTTTGAAGATTTGAATTGCCTGAGAGTGGCCGACAAGGTCACTGTAAGGATGAATAAAGGAGACATGTCGGTGTCCTTTTTTCTCAAGCTTTTCAATAATATCGCTGCCGAAGCGGTCTTCTACACGCAATCCGTTGGATTTCTCGCCCCATGTTCTGCCCAGCAGCCATCTTGGACGATCGATTGCGTTTTGTACATTATATTTTTGATCAACAATGCGTGAGACCAGCATCGCTTGTGTTTGCGGTTGGCCATCTCCGCCCATAGAACCTAAAATGATTTCCGGTCGATTGTTTCTTGAAACCATTGTGCACGTTAATGTGTGTGCCGGTCGTTTGTTAGGTTCTAAGAAGTTGCGTACATCCGGATCTAATGAGAATGAAGTACCTCTGTTCTGCATCACAAAGCCCATGTCATCCGGAACGAAAGCAGAGCCCCATTCCCAATAAACACTTTGGATGACACCGACAACGTTGCCTACTTCATCACACGCACAACTGAAAGTTGTATCGCCGTCTGCGTTAATATATGTTTCAGGTGTTTCCGGATAATTGTAAAAGATGTTTTCGGCACGATTATATAAATAATCTTCTTGGAGTAATGTTTCTGTCGGCACTTCATAGAAGTCCGGATCTGAAACATAGTGGTTGCGGTCGATAAATGCCAGCTCAGTCGCTCTGGTGAAGATATCGATGAAGGCATCGTGAGAGCGATGCAGCTTTTCAGGTGAGAATTTATTTAACATACCTAACACTTGCAAGGTCGCAATGCCTTCTGAGTTAGGCGGTGGTGAAGAAATGATATAGTCTCTGTATTGAACAGAAATCGGACGTGTCCATTCAGCTTCATAGTTCTCAAAATCCTGAGCAGTAAGGTAACCGCCATGAGCTTGAATGGATTGTGCGATGCGTTTAGGAATTTCCCCTTTATAAAATGCATCTCTGCCATGTTCTGCAATTTCAGATAATAAATCAGCAATATTTTCATTTCTCATGATTTGGCCGATTCTATATGGCGCTACGCCATCTTTTAAGAAAGTTTTCGCTGTTTCTTCGAAAGAGCGCAATGTGTTGAGTTTGGATTCAGAAAAGCACGCTAACGAAGTACTTACTGGAAAACCTTCGCGTGCATAATAGATGGCCGGTGCTAAACAATCTTTAAAAGGTAATTTGCCAAAGTGTTTATGCGCTTTGTACCAACCGTCGACTGCACCAGGTACTGTAATAGCTGCACGTGCACCGCGGTTTGGAATTTCATTTTTATCTTTAAAGAGTTCAGCTTGGACATGCTGCCCGCTGTGTCCTGTCGCATTCAACACGTATTGCTGCTTCGTTTCTGCGTCGTAAATCAACCAGAAACTATCTCCGCCGATACCTGTCATATGCGGAAAGACAACACTCAGTGCCGCATTGACTGCGACCATCGTATCGATAGCATTCCCGCCTTTAAGCGAGATATTATGTCCTACAATTGTCGCAATATCATTCGGACTTGCGACAGCGGCAGAACGACCGATAAACGGTTTACCATATCTTGGGTCTTTCACTTGATCCCCCATAATGAACAACTCCCTTTAAATTGTCACATTACAAGTTCATTGTACTCGTGTATATATATGTGTTTAGCCCAATCTATTGTTAAAATAACACAAAGAACAGACAGAAATTTTAAAATATTTGTACAAAGTGCACATATAACTAAGCAGGGAGGTGTGCTATGATACGTAACAGAAGTTGATTTCTTATTAGTACCCTAATGAATTGAAATGCTGAAATTCCCAAGCGAACGATTGCCGCTTGGGAATTTTTTTTGCTTATTTAACTGTTATTTTCTATATTTCTATTTTGACTATTTATTGTTCGTTGTAGTCCAAGTAAGCTGCGATACCTTTGTTAATAGGGTAGTTTGGTTGATAGCCTAATGCTTTTAATGGAGATACATCAGAGTAGGAATATTTGATATCGCCTTTACGTGCATCTTCAAATGAATAAGGTACTTCATAACCGAAGTATTCTGCGAAAGCATTGAAGACTGTTCTTAATTCAGTTTGATCGCCAGTACCTGCATTATAAATTTTGCCATTGGTTTGTTCATCATTAATGACTAACCAAATTGCTTGAAGCAAATCTTTGATATAAATAAAGTCGCGTGTTTGTTTACCGTCTCCGAAGAAAGTAAAAGGCGCTTTATTTAAGAATTTCTGATTCAAGATGGAAAGTACACCTGAATAGTCTGACTCTGGATTTTGTCTAGGACCGTATACGTTGAAGAAACGTAATGATACTGTAGGCAATCCATAAAGGGTATGATAGATTTTTGTGTATTGTTCACTTGCAAATTTTTGTACTGCATAAGGTGACAAAGGATTGATTTTAGAATCCGTTGATTTCGGCAAATCAGGCAAGTCGCCGTAAATAGCAGCTGAAGATGCGAATAAGAATTTTTTCAAATTCGAGTTATGTTCACGATTGGCTTCTAATAAGTGAATCGTTGAATCGATATTATCTCCGTTTGATGCTACAGGTTTTTCTACAGTTTCAACTACACTGACCATAGCAGCTAGATGAAAGACATAATCGAATTGATGCACCTTTACTAGTTCAGATAATAATTCAAAGTCTTTCACATCATTTTGATAGAAATGGTCATCATCGATAAATGACACATTTTCTCTTTTGCCGGTAGATAGATTATCGACAATAAAAACCTCTCCGCCTTCATTATTAAACTTTTCAGCAATATGCGAACCAATAAAACCAGCTCCGCCGGTAATCAATATTTTCATAATATGGACCATCCTTGTTTACTTTATTTATCACTCTTTTTCTATTATGTATATGTTAAAGTGTAGCATTATACTATAGAAGATGAAAGATAAAACCTAATATATAAGTTTAAAAATCTGTAAAGGCGCAAATTGTGCAACTACAAGCGTTACAAGACGGTCGGCAGTCTTAAATATGTAATTATTTTTAATAAAGTACTTGCATGTCACGTTGCGTCATAGCGTACATTGGAGACAGGATGAATCACATAATAATCATAGAAGCGGAGGCGTTGAATTATGGAATATTCAACAGGCGAACTCGCAAAAGCGTGCGACGTATCAGTCAGAACAGTACAGTATTATGATCAAAAAGGATTGCTTCGACCAAGTCGTGTGGAACATCAGCGCAGAATATACAGTGAAACAGATAAAACACAGTTAGAAAGCATAGTCTTATTAAAAAGCATGGGTGTATCGCTGCAAGAAATTCATCATATTCTGAATGAAGCAGAAGATACCGCGACATTAAAAGTATTGCTGAAAAAGAAGGAAACAGAATTAAAGCATGCTTTAGCACAAACAAAACAGCAATTAGACCGACTTCAAAAATTAGATGAATTGGTAGGGGGAAATGACCCAAGTATCTTAGATAATGCGCAGCAATTCGAAGTAATATCAGAGCGGATGGATCAAATGAGTAAAATACGCCGCAATATGTTAATCGCAGGTATTGCGGTTGGAGGATATCAAGTCAGTATTTTAGTACGCGCACTCACTCAAAAAGATTGGAAGGTATGGGCACGAGCAATTCCATTCAGAATGTTATTTGCGGCAGGCTTCACAGCGTATTACTACAAAAACGTCAATTATGTTTGCCCTAATTGCCAAACGGTCTTCAAACCTAAATTAAGTCACATGATTTTTGCCAATCATACGTTTAAAACACGCAGATTAACTTGTCCTCACTGCGGCGAAACGCATTATTGTATTGAAATCGCTGCGCAGTAATTAAATCATGGTTAATATGTAAAAAGGGAAAGGCTCTTATTGAACCTTTCCCATTTATATTTATGAAACTATTGAATTATTGGCTAGAATTTAACCTCAGTTTTCGCAACTTCAATCACTGTTTCAATCAATGTTTGAATCCCTTTTTCGATTTCTTCTGGTTCTACCGATTCTTTAGGCGAGTGGCTGATACCGTCTTTACAAGGAATGAAAATCATACTTGTTGGACAGATTAATGCCATGTTCATGGAGTCATGACCGGCACCGCTGAACATAAAGCGGTAGCTGTAGCCTAAGCGGTCGCAGACATTTTTGGTGATTTTTGAGATATCTCTGTCTAAGTTGACCGGTACTTCTTGACCTAAGTCAGTGACTTCAGCATGAATTTGTCTGTTTTGTGTGATTGCTGTAATTGCTTGTTCTACTTCTGTGACGACTTGTTCGCGAGATTCTAATTCTTTGCCTCTGATATCAATCAGCAATGTGACTTCTCCTGGAATGGCATTCATGATGTTAGGGAAAGCATTCAGATGGCCGACTGTCGCAACGACACCTGCTTTATGATAGTGCTGAGCAATGGCTTCGACTTTCAAAATGATTTCTGAAGCAGCTGTCAATGCATCATAACGCATCGGCATCGGTGTTGAACCTGAATGGCTGGTTTCACCTGTCAGCTGAACTTTGAAACGGTGGGGCGCAGCAATATGTGTCACAATCCCGATATCTTTATGTTTGTTTTGCAAGATAGGACCTTGTTCGATATGCAATTCTAAGAAGGCTTTAATGTCGCCTTTACCGTAAATATCTTTATCTGAAGGCATGCTTTGTTTTAATGTATCGACTAAATGGAAAAGTGTTTTGCCTTCATTGTCGGTAATATTTTTCATGGCTTCTTGCGATAAGTCGCCGATCATATATTTACTGCCGAGTGTCGCAGTATTAAAACGTGCAGATTCTTCTGCAGTAAATGCGACGATTTCAATCGGGTGATCGGTTTCGATTTGATGTTCGTTCAAGTGCATCATGAGTTGAAGTGCTGCGACGACACCTAATAAGCCGTCGTAGCGGCCGCCGTCTTTAACTGTATCGATGTGAGAACCGATCATAACCGGCGGTAAATCATTGTATTTGCCTGGTCTTCTTGCGATGACATTGCCGAAGTAGTCGAAGCGGACTTCTAAACCAGCTTCTCGGCATAACATTGAAAATTTCAATGCGGCTAAACGTTCTGCGTGGCGAAAGGCAATACGGTTGGTACCGCCGGTTTCAGTATTAAAACCGTAATTGTTAAAAGTATCTAAATGAGACATGACTGTATCTATATTCATGCGTCTTCCCCCTGTTTATTGGATGCTTGATTTATCTTATTTTAGCACATCATTGCGTGCGATATATCTTAATAATGCTTTATTTGATTTTTTCTTAATCATCAAACGTAATTTCTTCTGAAGCAAAGAGTGCTAAGCGGATATTTAAGGAGTTGAATGGTTCTTCAACGCTGCATCCTAAAATTTCTTCGCAGTTTTTAATACGGTATTTCACCGTATTTCTATGAATATACATTTTCTTAGCCGTCTTGGTAATATCGCATTGATAGTCCATATAGATTCTTAATGTATCTTTCAACTCTTCATCCTTTTTCGTTTTAGGATAACTGAGATCTCCTAATGTATGCTGGATGAAAGGCTTTAATTTGCTTGGCGGTATCAATTGAAGCAGTTCTTTCATGCTTTTCGATTGATAGAAGTTCATGAATTCTTTGCGCATTTTATCTAAGCCGCCTTCGTAAGCTTCATTCGCTTCCATAAAGGAAGTAGATAATTGCGTAAACTCTGTGACTTTATTGCCGATACCGAATGAGATACTGCTGTCGAAGAATTCATGGTATTCTTTTTGGATATGTTTGAGATAGTTTAAGTAATATTCGTGTTGTGATTGTAATAAGATTGCGAATCTGCGGTTGCTTGGCAGGCTGTAGACACTGATACGTGTATCAAGATCTGTCAGTTTGTGCTGCAGCCAGGCATAGACGAATTGATAGCGCTCTTCAACGTATTGGCTGTTTTCTAAATTGTCCGTCGGATCGATGGCACATATAATTACCTGATAATAATCAGAAGGGTAAATGCCGTATTGTTTAAATAAGATAGGATGATTATGTACAGATAACGACTCGTCAGAACCATTGGTGATGAGAGATTCGAAGAAGCGGTTGATGTCTAGATGTTCAGCCTCTTCAATCTTTTTATTTTTATAAATCGCAAAGCTGAGTGTTGTTACAATCTGTTCTATCGTTAATAAACTGAATGGGTAAGAAAGCTTATTAATATCTGCCACCATTAAATAATATGGGAAGTAGGCATAAGCTTGAACTTTAAAGATTGCGATATCATTTGTGAACTTTGTTTGGTTGCGTGTAATCGTATTTTTATTTTCGGCACGCAAATACTCTAAGAAGTATTTAATGTGTGCTTGTCGCAAGATATTATCTTGCTGATAATGCCAACTTTGCGAATCAATCATACAAAATGGATTGAACAGCAGGACCGGTACACCTAAAATACGGCTCATTCTTTCAATCATCGTTTCAACGCCGAACCCTTTAATCAGCATATCGTTGAGTTCTTGTTGAATATTCAAGGCATAGTTGAGTTTAGCTGTTTTCTCATCAGAGATGTAGGTTGAAACCTGTCTTGTGATTTCGCCTAAATTCCATTCTTCAGAGATTTCAATCAGCGGAAATTCTAATTGGTTAGCATAATCAATCACGTCTTGATCGATTTGTTTCAAGTAGCGTGATGTTTTGATGCCTAAACCAGCTGTATTGATGTCATCGAGTTCTTTAATCATCTTTTTAAGCCCTTGCTGATCCTCTTGAAACAAGAGTCCGGTTGTGAGGATAAAAGATTGCTCAGCTGTATAGTCTTTGATATCCACATTTTCTGTGATATCCAAGTGTTTTACCTCTCTTTGCAAATCACCGTTTTGATTGATAAGTTCCAATCCGGCAAACCTCGGTGCTGCTAAAATATTTTGTAATGTCGGCATGTTATCACCTTCCTTATTTCTCTTTTTCTGAAATAAATTCTAACACGAATACTATTATTTGTCCGAAATCGATAATTTTTAAAAAAATAACTGTCATTCTGCACAAAGAAAAACAAATCTGCCCAATGTAAAATTTAAGTTAAAGATTATACGTATAGTCATTATTTATTCCAATTCAAAGGAGATATAGCAATGACGAAACAGGGGCAAAAGCAAAGCGGCACGTTTGATGCGGCTTTCTTTGAACGCAGGGGTTATAACAAGGATGTTATGCCTAAAACATCCGAACAAAGAAATAACACGACATTCAACTTTTTCACGCTTTGGATGGGCGCTGTGCATAATATTCCCAATTATACTGCTGTAGGCGGATTTTTACTCTTAGGACTTTCTCCGTTGCAAGTCATTTTCGCATTGATTTTCAGTTCGTTTATCATTGCAGCGTTATTGGCTGTAAACGGATATGCAGGTTCTAAATACGGCATTCCATTTGCGATGCAATTACGTCAAACGTATGGAGACATCGGGGCAAAACTACCAGGCGTTTTACGTGGTGTAATTGCAGGTATCGGCTGGTTCGGTCTGCAGACCTTTGCAGGTTCGCAAGCCTTACTCATTTTGCTGATTAAATTCTTCCCGGGGTTCGAGCATTTGGGTAATGGTACAACAATCTTAGGTATTACAATACCTGGATTAATTGCATTCTTAGCATTCTGGGCGATCAACTTCGCAATCGGTATCGGCGGCGGAGAAACGCTGAATAAATTTACAGCCGTCTTAAACCCGTTGATTTACATTGTATTCGGCGGAATGGCAATCTGGGGATTTGTGGTTGCCGGCGGATGGCACAACATCATGACGTATGAAATTCATACGAAATCATCAGGTATTATTTATCCGGCTATCCTATCATTCATTTTGATTTTCAACTCAATGATGGGTGTATGGGCTGGACCAGGTTCAAGTGTTGCTGACTTTACACAAAAAGCAGTCTCAACACGTTCACAAATTATCGGACAAGTTTCAGGTATTGTTGTTGCGCACTTACTGTTTGCATTCAGCAGTGTCTTCATTATCATCGGCGGTTCTATCTTCTTGGGTCACCAAGAATGGAATATCTTGACGATTATTAATAACTGGGACAATGTTTGGATGATTTTAATCGCAACAGGTGTATTATTAATGACAACGATATCTACTAACGCGACAAGCAACATTATTCCGGCAGCTTATCAATTAAGTGTATTGATGCCGAAATGAATTAATTACCGTCGCGGTGTTATCTTAGCTTCTGTAGTCAGTATTTTGATTATGCCATGGAAATTAATGGAAAATGAAGATAGTATTTTCGTTTTCTTAAACATGATCGGTGCAATCTTAGGACCTGTTTCTGGTGTGCTGATTGTGCATTTCTACTTAATCAACAGATGCAAGGTAGACATTGATAGATTGTACTTTGATTTAAATGATCCGAATCATAATGGATTAAGATTCAACTTTTCAGCCTATGTGGCAACAATCTTAGGTGTTGTTGTATCACTGTTAGGTTTCATTCCGAAATTCCAAGTCATTTCTGACTTCTCATGGTTTATCGGATTTATCATCGCAGGCGTTTCTTACATTATTTTATATCTTTTAGAGAAGAGATTTAGAAAAAACAAAGGAGAGAAAGCCAATGAAATATGATTTACTAATTAAAAACGGCCGTGTCATTTTAGATGAAGGCGAACAAGAAGTAGAAGTTGCTGTCAAAGACGGCAAAATTGTAAGCATCGGACATGACTTAGGAGATGCAGAAAAAGTAATCGATGCTAAAGGACAAATCGTAGCACCAGGTATGGTTGATGCACACGTACACATCACTGAACCAGGCGGCGGCTACCGCGACAGCTGGGAAGGTTATGAAACTGGATTGAAAGGTGCTGCTAAAGGCGGTGTAACAACAATCGTTGAAATGCCTTTAAACCAAGTGCCTGCAACAACAGATAAAGCATCTTTCGACGAGAAAGTCGAAGCTGGTAAAGGCAAATTGTCTGCAGATGTTGCAAGCTACGGCGGTTTAGTTCCTTATAACTTAGACGGCGGCATTCAAGAGTTAGACAAAGAAGGCGTTGTAGCATACAAAGCATTCTTAGCAACTTGCGGTGACCGTTCTATCGAAGGCGACTTCCAAAATGTGGACGATTACTCACTTTATGAAGGTATGAAACAAATCGCTAAAACAGGCAAAATCTTATCTGTACACGCAGAAAACGCAGATATCACTGACCGTTTAGGCGAAATTGCATATAAAAACGGCGAAACTTCAATGGCAGCATACGTTGAATCAAGACCTGTCTTCACAGAAGTTGAACCAATCCGCAAATTAATCTTATTTGCGAAAGAAACAGGCTGCCGCTTGCACATCGTACACGTTGCATGCGAAGAAGGCGTCAATGAAATCATCAAAGCACAACAAGAAGGTGTAGACGTTACTTGCGAAACTTGTACACACTATCTATACTTCTACAAAGAAGAATTAGATGATATCGGTGCCGTTGCAAAATGTTCACCGCCGATTCGTGAAAAATCACGTTTAGAAGGTATGTGGGATCGTGTTCTTAAAGGCGATATCAACTTCGTAACTTCAGACCACTTACCATGTACACCTGATTTAAAAGATACTGACAATGCATTTGAAGCATGGGGCGGTATCGCTGGTATCCAAAACAACGTGGACATTTTATTCGATGAAGGTGTTCAAAAACGCAATATGCCATTATCACGATTTGCGGAAATTATTGCGGCTGAACCTGCTAAACGCTTTGGTTTAGAAAACAAAGGCAGTATCTCAGTAGGTAAAGATGCAGACTTCGTATTCATTCAACCAGAAACTGCATATACGTTAGAAGCAGATGATTTAGAATACCGTAATAAATTAAGTCCTTATGTCGGACGTACAATCAACGCACAAGTTGCGAGAACAATCTTGCGCGGTGAAGAAACGTACAACTTAGAAGATGGCGTTTCAGAAGACTTCCGCGGTGAATTTATCTAAGGACAATTATATAAGCAAAACAAAAGACCTCCTGCTCTGGAGGTCTTTTTGTTTTGCTTAAACCAATTGGTCTAAGAATGATTTAGCTTGTTGATAGATATCTAGGTTAAAGTCAGAGACTTCTCGGTCAAAATCATGTTCATTATTATCTAAAGCAATGAACGTTGTATCCGGAATCAATCGATCTAAATGCTGCCCTTCGCTGAAAGGAACATCTGGATCTTGTTTGCCATGCACAATAAATGTCGGCGGAAAGCTTTTAAGTGTCTTAGGCATGATGTTGTAAGCAGCATCAGAAGATTGCTGGATGCCAAGCAGATCAAGCCATTGGTTTTGTCCGCGCGCATAAAGGTAAATGAGATAACGTGTCTGCAAATCACCTTGTGTGAGCGGTTCGCTTTGAATCATCTGATTCAATAATTGCGGTGTGATTTGTGCAGACATTGCTTTGTATTGCGGATTCGGACGCAAGAACTGCGGTACATGGAAACGGCTGTAACCGTAAAAGTCTAATATACCTTGAACTTCGCGTTTGGATGCAATCATCAGTGATAAAAATGCACCTGCAGAACGGCCGAAGACAAATATCGGCATGTCAGGATAGTTTGCTTTAACTGCATCGAATTGTGTTAATGCATCTTGAATAATCGTATCAATCTTGCTTTCAGGCGCAAGCCGATAGTCGGCAGAAATGAAGATATAGTCTTCAGTTAAGATATCGATATAGCTTTTCGGCAAATCATCAGGCTGGCCGAAAATCAAACCGCCGCCGTGAAAGTAGAGGATAATGCCTTTTGCTTTATTTTTGGCTGGTGTCGTCAATTGTTTTAATTGGAATTGATCGGGTGTAGTGATTTGAATCGTTTCAGACAACAAGAGCGCCTCCTTTAATTCATCATTGTTTTTAAATTCCATATTTACCCAAAATAATTATCACAAATCTTTTATTGCGCGTATTTGTACAAAATGAATAAATACGCCGTGTTTTCTTGTAGGAAATGTTGATGTAGTAACAAAAGTAAACATTTATAATAGGTAGTGAGATGAAAAGGAGTTGTTGAATATGAACATCCGTTCCTCTTTTGAAGCTTTAGACAACCAATTTACTGCTTACGGCGGTTTAATTGGCGGAGGAATTACACGCTTGCTTTATTCAAATGAATGGCAGCAAGCAGTGCACGCTTTAAAAGAAACATTGGAATCATCTGGTTTTGAAACAAAATTCGACGACATCGGCAATATCACAGGTCGTTTAGAAGGCAGCAAATATCCAGATGAAACAATTGTTTCGGGTTCACATATTGATACCGTTGTTGAAGGCGGTCACTTAGATGGTCAATATGGAATCTTAGCAGCTGTAACAGCTATGAAAGCACTGAAAGAAGAATACGGCCAGCCGCTTCGTTCACTTGAAGTACTAGGCCTAGCCGAAGAAGAAGGCAGCCGTTTCCCATTCGCATTCTGGGGCAGTAAAAACTTCTTCAACCTTGTAGACAAGAAAGAAGTTGAAGAGATTGCGGACGCTGAAGGCGTACGCTTTGAAGATGCGATGAGAGATTCAGGCTTCGATTACAGAAAGCAAGACAATAACCACGATGACATCAAAGCCTTTGTTGAAGTTCACATCGAGCAGGGGAAAGTGCTTGAAACTGAAAACAAATCAATTGGTGTTGTAAACGGGATTGTCGGACAAAAACGTTACACAATTACCCTTAAAGGCGAAGCCAACCATGCAGGTACGACACCGATGGGCTTAAGAAAAGACGCGGTTGTCGGCTTCAGCGAAATCGCTTCTAAATTGACACAACGTGCTAGAGAAATCGGCGATCCGTTAGTACTGACTTTCGGTAGAGTCGATCCTGTACCGAACACAGTAAACGTTGTGCCGGGTGAAATTGTCTTCAGTATTGATACACGCCACATTGATCAAGATGTCTTGAATCAATTCGCAGAAGAAATTTCACAAACTATCCAATCTGTTTCTGAACAAGAAGGTTTAGAATACGACATTGATTTATGGATGGACGAAGCACCTGTACTGATGGATGAAAACTTAGTCGATAAGATTGAGCAATCAGCTGACAGTGTAGTGGGTAAAGACCAATATAAAGTGATGGCATCTGGTGCTGGACACGATTCGCAAATCTTTGCGAAATTCGTACCGACAGCAATGTTATTTGTGCCATCTATCAATGGTATCAGTCATAACGTTGAAGAAGAAACAAACATCTAAGACTTAGTTAAAGGAATCGAAGTATTAAAAGAAGTTTTATATGAATTAGCTTATAAAGAATAATTAATGTAAAAGGAGATTTTAATAATGGGTTACTTAAATCATAATCAAGGTTATAGAGAAGGTTTATTAGAAACAAGAGCAGTGATCAAGAAAGATAATTACGCAGTAATTACTCCAGACGGCTTAGTGAACAACGTTGTTCCTAACTTTGACGACTGCGACGTTACAATTTTAGGTTCACCTCGTTTAGGTGCACGTTTCGTTGACTACTTAGTTACATTGAAAGACCAAGGCGGCAACATGGCAGGATTCGGCGGAGACGGTATCCAAACATTTATCTATGTTGTATACGGAAACATCAATGCTTACGCTGGAGACGAAAAATACGAATTATCACAAGGCGGCTACTTATATGTACCAGCTGACCAAGTGATGAAATTCGAAAACAATAACAACAATGAAGACAGTCGTGTGTTCTTATACAAAAAACGTTACCAACCACTTGAAGGCCACAAACCAGAAGTAGTAACTGGCAACGTTAACAACTTACCCAAAGAACCATATGAAGGCATGAAAGAAGTTACAGTACAAGACTTATTACCAAAAGATATCGCTTATGACATGAACATTCATATCTTAGCGTTCGAACCAGGTGCTTCACATGGTTATATCGAAACACACGTTCAAGAACACGGTGCTTACGTATTAAGCGGCCGCGGTATGTACAACCTTGACAATGACTGGCAACCAGTAGACAAAGGCGACTACATCTTCATGGGCGCTTATGCACCACAAGCAACTTATGCGATCGGATTAGAAGAACCATTCGCATATATCTACTCTAAAGATGCGAACCGCGACATCGAACTATAAGAGAGGGTTTCTAAAACATGAGTGAAGAAAATTTAGTTTACGTTGGCTTTGATGAATTACGCCAATTATTTACAGATAAACTAATGCTTGCAGGTATGCCGAAGAAGTACGCAGATAAAGTTGCGGAACTGATGATGTTTGCGGATGCACGCGGTATCCATTCACATGGTGCCGTGCGTCTGCAATATTACGCAGAACGTACAGCAAAAGGCGGGTTCAATCTAGAACCGAATATCAAGTTTGAAAAACAGGACCATCCAGCGGGATTTACTACGCAGATAATACTGTCGGCCATTACGCTGCTTACCATGCAATGGAAGAAGCGATTAAAATGGCGAAAGAAAACGGTATTGCGGCTGTCGGTGTAAAAGAAATGGGCCATAGCGGTGCTATCGGTTATTACACTAAAATGGCAGCTGAGCAAGGCTTAGTCTCACTAAGTGTGTGCCAATCTGACCCGATGGTCGTACCATTCGGCGGTTCTAAACCGTACTTCGGTACGAACCCTATCGCGTTCGGCGCACCAAGAAAAGACGGCAAAGCCA
The DNA here is from genome assembly GCF_025561445.1 of Staphylococcus sp. IVB6181. NCBI lineage: Bacteria > Bacillati > Bacillota > Bacilli > Caryophanales > Staphylococcaceae > Staphylococcus > Staphylococcus sp. IVB6181. The sequence continues at coordinate 518,313 of NZ_CP095096.1, forward strand.
TCGTCTTTGATATGGCGACGACAGTACAAGCGTGGGGCAAAATCTTGGATGCACGTTCTAAAAATCATTCTATCCCAGATACTTGGGCAGTGGATGATAAAGGCGAACCGACAACAGATCCTTATAAAGTAAGTGCCTTGCTTCCGGTTGCCGGACCGAAAGGCTACGGCTTGATGATGATGGTAGACATCTTATCAGGCAGCTTGCTTGGATTGCCGTTTGGACAACATGTGTCTTCAATGTATGAAGATTACAGTGCATATCGTCGTTTAGGCCAATTCCACTTGGTCATTAATCCAAGCTACTTTGGCGACGAAACACAATTCTTGTCCCAAATGGAACAAATGGTTCAAGAACTTCACGACATTGATCCTGCAAAAGGCTTTGATCAAGTTTACTACCCAGGAGAAATACAAGAAGATGTGGAAAGCAAATACAAAGAAACAGGTATTCCGATTCCGCAATCTATCTATGACTATATGAAGTCAGAACAAGTTTACTAATTGAAATTGAATGAGCGGTGCTGGTCGTTGCACCGGCACCGCTTATTTTCTTGATTTTGCAGATTAATAAATTAATAGAATATTCAAATAAGTCAGGAGGGTTTTGTGATGCGTGTTACTAAAAAAGAGCTTTATGAGTTAATGAAAAATAAATTAATGAAAGCTGGCCTTCAAGAAGATGCGGCAAGCGATGTATCAGATGTATTAACATTTGCGGACCATCGCGGTATTCATTCTCATGGTGCAGTACGTGTTGAATACTATGCAGAACGTATAGCAAAAGGCGGCATTAATGCACATCCTAATTATGAGTTTGAAAAAACAGGCCCATCTTCAGCGGTGTTCCACGGCGACAACGGCCCAGGACATCAAGCAGCGAAACAAGCAATGGATAAAGCGATTGAAATGGCGAAAGAAAACGGCATTGCAGTAGTCGGCGTGAAAAACATCAGTCACAGCGGTGCGTTAGGTTATTTCGTAGAAATGGCTGCAGACCAAGATATGGTCGGTATCAGTATGTGTCAATCTGACCCGATGGTTGTACCATTCGGCGGAACTGAACCCTACTTCGGTACAAACCCTATTGCATTCAGTGCACCGACAAATGATGATCGCGTGATTACATTTGATATGGCGACAACTGTACAAGCATGGGGCAAAGTATTAGATGCACGTTCTAAAGGCCAATCTATTCCAGATACTTGGGCAGTAGATGAGAATGGCGAGCCTACAACTGATTCTCGTGCAGTACATGCTTTAGTACCTGTTGCTGGTCCTAAAGGCTACGGCTTGATGATGATGGTAGACATCTTATCAGGCAGCTTGCTCGGCTTGCCGTTTGGCGGTCATGTTTCATCTATGTATAAAGATTTAACAAAAGGCAGAGATTTAGGCCAATTGCACGTAGTAATCAACCCGGCGTACTTCACAGACACAAAACAATTCAAAGCACAGCTTTCTACAATGCTCGATGAGCTGAAAGCACAACCTGCAGAAAAAGGTTACGGCGAAGTTTACTATCCAGGTGAACGCGGCCGCTTGCGCAGTGAAAAATACGACCAAGATGGTATTGAAATTGTTGATGATATCTATGACTACTTAAAGTCAGATGATGTTCATTACGACCGTTATCACGGTAAAAACAGATTTGCAGAATAATAATGGAGGACAGTTATGTTATATACAATTATTAAAGAGAATACGTATCAAGACTCTATTGTATTGATGTTGTTATCGAACAAATTATCAGCAATGGATGGCGTTAACAAAGTATCAATTATGATGGGTACACCCGCAAACAAAGATATCTTCAGAGCTTCAGGTTTCGATTCACCAGAATTAGACGAAGCAAAACCAAACGACATCGTTATCATGATTGATACAGACGATGAGTCAATGGTTGATGAAGTGAATCAACAAGTTGAAGACGAGTTGAAAGGCAAAGGCGAAGATGATAAAGCTGACAAACAACAAGAAGTGTCTAACTGGAACCAAGCGTTAGATAAAGCAAATAATCCGAACCTTGCATTGATTTCAGTTCCTGGACAATATGCGGCAATGGAAGCTGAAACAGCATTAAGAAACAACTTGCATGTCTTCATGTTCAGTGACAACGTACCTAAAGATGATGAAGTACGTTTGAAAGAAATGGCACATGACAAAGGGTTATTAGTAATGGGTCCTGACTGCGGTACAGGTATTATCCACTCATTGCCATTAGCATTCACAAACATCGTCAACAAAGGCGACATCGGTATCGTAGGTGCTTCAGGTACAGGTATCCAAGAAGTAACTACAATTGTTGACCGCGAAGGCAAAGGTGTAACAAACGCAATCGGTACAGGCGGCCGCGACTTATCAACAGAAGTCGGCGCTATCACAATGATGGATAGTATCAAAGCGTTAGCACAAGATCCAGCTGTTAAAGTCATTACAGTTGTTTCAAAACCGCCAGCTAAAGAAGTAGAAGAAAAAGTATTGAACTTGCTTCGTAATATCGACAAACCAGTTGTGACATTATTCTTAGGCCACAAACCAGAATATACTGAAGCAAACATTTACCATGCTTATACTTTAGAAGAAGCTGCACGTGTATCAGTTCAACTTTCTAATGGCGAAAAACCTGAATTCAAACCAGCAACAAAAGCAATCAAAGCTTCATTGAAAGATGGCCAAGACGGCATCAAAGGTTACTACTCAGGCGGTACATTAGCAAGTGAAGCAGCAATGCTTGTTAAAGACGCGTTTGACGGCTTGAAAGATGAAACTACAGAAGGTTTCACTTACAAAGCAGGCAACCATGAAATCATTGACTTAGGTGATGACATGTATACACAAGGCCGTCCTCACCCAATGATCGACCCAGGCAAACGTATCGAAAAATTACAAGAAGCAGCTAAAGACGAAAACACTGCAGTCATCATGTTAGACAACGTGATCGGTTACGGCAGCCATGAAGATATGGCAAGTCAATTAGCACCAGCAATTGAAGATATCATCAGCGAAGCAAAAGCTGCTGGACGCGACATTGCTGTACTTGCGACTGTTGTAGGTACAGAACACGATCCTCAAAACTATGAACAACAAATCAAAACATTAGAAGCAGCAGGTGCACAAATCTGCGAAACAAACGACCAAATGGTACGATCAGCAATCGAATTAACAGGTCATAAAGCTGAACAACCTGAATTGAAAGAAGAGTCATTCGAAGCAACACCGGTTGACTTATCAGTAGATGATAAGATTCTTCAATTAATCAACACAACACCAAGCGTTATCAACGTTGGACTGAAAAGCTTTGCGACAGCAATTGACGAAAGCGGCGCAGACGTTGTGCAATTCAACTGGAGACCGGTTGCTGGCGGAAATGAAAAACTAATGAAAGTATTACAATTCTTAAACAACTTCGAAGGAGAGTCTGTATAATGGGTTACCAAACAATTGATGAAGCAAACCAAGCTGTCATAGATAAAATGATTGCAGCGGCACCATTCCTAGTTGACGTGGTACCTGCAAAAGATAAAATTTCTGAACTGAAAGAGCGTGTTTTATTACATGCCGGCCCGCCGATTAAATATGAAAACATGACAGATCCTATGAAAGGTGCATGTGTCGGCGCTATCCTATTTGAAGGATGGGCAAAAGACGAAGAAGGTGCACGTGAATTATTAGAAAACGACGAAATCACGTTCATCCCTTGTCACCATGTTAATGCAGTAGGACCAATGGGCGGTATTACTTCAATGAACATGCCTGTATTGGTTGTTGAAAACAGAGAAAGCGGCAATGAAGCATATTGTCAAATGAACGAAGGTATCGGGGCAGTATTACGTTTCGGTGCTTACAATGAAACAGTTGTGAATCGTTTACACTGGATGAAAGATGTATTAGGTCCGGTATTAGGCAAAGCGGTTCGTCAAATGGAAGATGGTTTAAACGTTAACGTATTAATCGCAAAAGCAATTGCGATGGGCGACGAATTCCACCAACGTAATATTGCAGCTTCATTAGCATTCTTAAAAGAAGTGGCACCAATCATCTCTGAATTAGAAGATGTTGCGCCTGAAAAACGTACAGAAGTAATTCAGTTCTTAGCAGACACTGACCAATTCTTCTTAAACGTAGCTATGGCTACAGGTAAAGCAATGATGGATGCTGCACGTGAAATCCAACATGGTACAATCGTTACAGCGATGTGCCGTAACGGTGAAAACTTCGGTATCCGTATTGCAGGTATGGGCGACGAATGGTTCACAGCACCTGTTAATACACCGCAAGGTTTATATTTCACTGGCTATTCAGCAGACGATGCGAACCCTGATATCGGCGACTCAGCGATTACTGAGACAATCGGTGTCGGCGGTATGGCAATGATCGCAGCACCAGCAGTAACACGTTTCGTTGGTACTGGCGGATTCCAAGATGCTTTAGCAACATCAGATGAAATGACTGAAATCTGTGTAGGCGAGAACCCTAACTTCTCAATTCCTACATGGGACTTCAAAGGTGCTTGCTTAGGTATCGATGCACGTTTAGTTGTTGAGAAAGGTATCACACCAGTTATCAACACAGGTATTGCACACAAAATTGCAGGCTTCGGAAAAATCGGTGCGGGTACAGTACACCCTCCAATCGAATGCTTCGAAAAAGCAATCACAGCTTATGCTGAAAAATTAGGATTTAATGGATGATTTTAGCAGCACAAGCTATCGGAGCAAGTGCAATTAAGATAATTAACAATACAACAGAACTTAAAGTGCATAGTCGCTTTAATAAAGGTTTTAATGTGGTGGATAAAGATGACAATCTCATCTTTATCGGAACCACAGAAAATGGTATGTTTCCATTTGGAGTTGTAGTCGATGCGTATACAAGAGACCAGTTGCTCGCATCGGTTTCAGTCGGTCAAACGCTGAAAGTCAGACCAACAGCTTTAGCGTTTGATCGTCATCTGCAACTCAGTTTAAATGCTGAAGTTTATAAAGGGAGTCAAAATTTCGAGCAGGCTGATGTCAATGCATTAAAATCAAATATCCAAGCATTTGATTTCAGTGAATATGCCGACGGTGATTTCGACAAAGCTAAAATCCTGTCTGTGTACGAAGCGTTGTCAAACCCACATGGAGATGCGAAGTCTGAATTAACTTATTTGATTGGGCGAGGACAAGGTTTGACGCCCTCAGGCGATGATATATTAGTCGGATTGTTATTCATTCATTTTATCCAGCCTTTCATCACCAAAGCGCATATGGCACAAATTGAACAACTTGTCTCACAACCTTTAACGACATTAGTCAGCCAAACCTTTTTATCTTATGCGATTCAAGGTATTTTTAGTTCTAGATTAACTGATTTGATGGAAGATGCCTCTCAGTCAACATTGAAACAACTCCTCCAAGTAGGCTCATCATCAGGTAAAGACACATTATACGGAATGTATACAGCTTTATTGAAGGAGTGAAAGAAGAATGGGTAAATATGTTGTTTTAGCACTTGGCGGTAACGCAATCTTGCAGCCTGGCCAAGAAACAACTTTTGAAAATCAATATAACAACGTTAAAAATGCAGCGAGCAGAATGGCTGATATTAAAGAAAGCGGCCACCAAATCGTTGTAACACATGGTAACGGACCGCAAGTCGGAAACATTATCGTGCAAAATGAAGCCGCAAAAGATCAAGTTGCGCCAATGCCGATTGATGTGTGCAACGCTGAATCACAAGGTTTCATCGGTTATATGTTAGAAAGTGCACTTAAAAATGATTTGATCCGACGCAATATGGATCCAAGAGTCGTATCATTATTGACTATGGTAGAAGTAGACAAAGATGATCCGGCATTCAAAAATCCATCAAAACCAATCGGTGTGTTCTTCACTGAAGAACAAGCAAGATTGATGGAAGAAGAAGAAGGATTCACTATGGTTGAAGATGCTGGCCGCGGCTACCGTCGTGTAGTACCTTCACCAGAACCGATGGTAATTAACGGTGTAGATGCGATTAAACGCTTAATGGAAGACACTGTTGTTATTTCATCAGGCGGCGGTATTCCTGTATATCGTGATGATAATAATGAAATTCACGGTTTAGAAGCGGTTATCGATAAAGACCGTTCAGGCTTGAAATTAGCTGAACAAGTGAATGCGGATACGTTCATCATGTTGACAGATGTACCGAATGTTTATATTAACTACGGCAAAGAAAATGAAGCAAAACTTGAAACGATTACAGTGGATGAAGCGAAAAAACATGTGGCTGACGGACAATTCCCAGCTGGAAGCATGTTGCCGAAAATCCAAGCTGCTATCGAATTTGCGGAAACAGGCAAAGAATCAATTATTTGCGCATTAGCTGATGCTGTAGAAGCTTTAGAAGGTAAAGCAGGTACACGTATCGTTCCGAATAAATAAGCTTAATCTTTCATGCAAGGGTTGATATGAGATAAGCCATAAAATAAAGTTAAATCAATGAGGTGGGTAGATTTTAAAATCTGTCCTGCCTCTCTCTTTATTTACAAATGAACCTATATAGGAAGAAAGGGTGAGCACATGGCACAGAATGAACTCTACCAAAAACATAGATTAAGAGATTCATGGTTGATTGTTTTAGCGATGGTCTTTGTCGCGTCTACTTTGCGTGCACCATTAACGTCTGTAGGACCGGTCATTGATCAGATTAAAGATGCACTCTCAATCAACAATAGTGTGGCAGGGATTCTGACTACAATTCCTTTATTAATCTTCGGGATTGTGTCTCCATTTGTATCAAAAGTATCATCACGCTTAACAATGTCTAAGACAGTATTCTTTTCTACAATTGTCGTTATTCTCGCTTTAATTATACGTGTGTCAGGAGGCTTTCCGATATTCATCCTAGGGACAATCTTGCTAGGTGTCGGTATTGCATTCGGCAACGTTGTATTACCAAGTTACGTTAAATGGAAATTCCCGCTTCAAATCGGTTTAATGACTGGTTTATACAGCGGTACAATGAACTTTACAGCCGGCTTAGGCGGCGGACTCAGCTTCCCATTATCTCAAGTGGATACATATCGTCTGTCACTTGCATTCTGGTTAATCTTTGCGGCGATTGCGATTGTGCTATGGATTCCGCAAATGCTTTCAGGCACTAAACAAGAGAAAGCTATGCTGGCAGAAGCTGCACAAACAGAACGCAAGAAGTTTAAAATCAGTCGTTCTAAACTCGCTTGGACAGTCGCATTGATGATGGGCTTCCAATCTATGATTTTCTACACAGTTGTCGCATGGGTACCTTCTATTCTAGTAGATAGAGGTGTAGATCAATCTACTGCAGGCTACTTGCTGATGTTAAACCAATTCGCACAAGTACCTATGACCTTTATCTTCCCGATTTTAGCGTCACGTATGAAGAACCAAAAATTATTAGTGACAATCGTTTCCGCATTCTTTGTGGTCGGATTTGCACTCTTCTTCTCACAATCCTTTACATTACTGATTATCGGTATGATTTTAGCAGGTTTCGGTATGGGATCAGGATTTAGTCTATGTATGACATTCTTCTCTATTCGTGCACGTACAAGCGACGGCAGTATTGCCTTATCAGGCTTCGGCCAATCTATCGGTTACTTTGTCGCAGCTGTCGGTCCGTTCTTAATCGGATTCTTGCATGATGCGACAGGCAGCTGGCTATCAGGTATTATTTCACTTGTTGTAATGGGCATCTTATTCTATGTGTTTGCGATGCTGTCTTCAGCTGGTGAAGTAGAAGATGAATTAACTGCTAAGTAAAGAGATAACTCATTATTTTAATAACAAGATATAAGTGAAAGAGAAGCGGTAAAATCGGACAGTATTTTACCGCTTCTCTTTTTATTCCTTTTTCATAAGAATAGCACTTTCTAATACACTCTTTTATAATAAAGACATCAATTGATAAAGGTGGATGACATGGAGAATTTTAATGAATATTTAAACCAAATAGAAGATCCGAAACAAAAAGAAATCATGACGACAGTCTTTAACTTTGTGGATGAAAACTTTCCAGATTTAGAGAAAGTGATTAAATGGAATCAGCCGATGTATACACATCACGGTACTTATATTATCGGTTTCAGCCGAGCAAAAGCACATTTTTCAATTAATCCTGAAGCAGCAGGTATGAAACCGTTTATTGAACGTTTTGACCAAAACGGTTATACGTATACTGAAAATCTGTTTCGTATTAAATGGACACAAGATATCGATTTCGACTTGTTGAAAGATATGATTCAATACAATTTAGAAGATAAAGCTGAGATTACTACTTTTTGGCGTCATTATAAATAAGATTGAAGAAGTTTTGAAGTAGATTTTGAGCTGAATTTATTCTGACTTTAAGTTGATAAATACTATTATAACAAGGTTGTCTAACTCTCAGGCGTCATTAATAAAAAAATAGGCGACGATAGTCAATACCTAAAAAGCCCCCCTTACTACTGCAATAGTAAGGGGGTTATTTCATGTGGAATTCCTTGTTAATTAAATTATAGTATCAGACTTAAACAAATAAAATTGATAATTTAATTTATAAGCTATCTTATTTAAAAGAAGTGGTTTGCTTACGTTGATCTTTAAAGTAAAGCAGTCCTTCTATGATAAAGACAATAATTAATGAGAAGCCGAATAACGGCATTAAGATACCAAGTATAATCAGCACAATGATTAAGGAAATAGACATAGGTTTTTTAATGCGTTTTGGCAATGGATCTGGTGTTTTCATGCGGTTTAAGCGTTTCAGCCAAGAAACAAAGCCGAATACAATGCCTGCTAAAAAGGCGATACAAACCAGCAGATTAATGATTTTATTAGGTGTGCCGAAGAGATGGCCTTCGTGAAGCGGGATGCCCCAAGTAAGCCATTTTGCTAGAATACCGTACTCTTGGTAATCTACTTTGCCTAAACACTTGCCTGTATATTGATCCATGTATTGTGTTGTTTCTTTCTCAGGTGATACGTCAAAACCAGTCACACCGCTGTTGCTGGCTTTAGATAAAGTAAAGGAACCATCAGCACTTGTCGGATACACAATCGCAAACGGACGTGTCAGACCTTGCTGTTCAGCTTTTTGAATAACTTTGTCTAAAGATAATTGACCTGGTGTATTGGTCATCGGCATGGCCATATCACCGTGGTGACCGCCGCTATTGTTTGAATTCGGTGCAGTTTTTTGACGCATAGCCCAAGGAATTTCGTTAGCTTCTGACTTAGGAGGATTTGCGACAAGTTCTGTTTGACCTAGTGCCGGATAAGTTGTCGCGACTTTATTGATTTTATCTCCCATAAAAGCAGACCATGGCAAGCCGGTAAAGACTAAAATCAACATAGGAATTGCGACAATCAATCCAAGTATAGCGTGCCACTTTTGGAACTTAAGTGCTTTGCTTTTGGAAGTGAATAATTTCTTTCGTACCAGCATATAAATACCAGATAATATCATGAACACTGTCCAGCATGCTGTGAGTTCTACTAAATAATTGATGACTGTATTTTCTGTGGAAAGCGAACTATGTATGCTTCTTGTCATATTGGAATAAGTGTATTTAGCATTCTGCTGGGCAACAATCTGGTTATGTTCATCAAGGAAAATGTAATAGGAATTGCCTTGCATGTCACCGATCGTAATACGATTGTTGTATGGTGATTCCATAACACTGACTTTATTAATGGTAAAGCCTGGGTGCTGCTTTTCAATTTGTTTGATAGCATCTGTCATGGTTTGATGCGATTTGTGCTCGCTTTGTCCGAACAATTCTTGTTTATAAAGATTATGTTCGACTTCAGGAAAGAACAAATAAGCAATACCTGACAGGGTTAAAGTAATTAATAATGGTGTAATAAAAATAGCTGCATAGAAGTGCAAACGTTGCAAAGGATTAAATGTGTTGTGTTTCATTGTGTACCTCTTATCTTTCTATATTGTAGTTATTACGATTTAGAGAATTGCTATGATTTATTATTACAAATTTCAAAAGATATGAAAGTGTATATATTTAGCATAATTTGAAAGTTTTATGTCTAATGTGTGACAATTCTAAACTTATCTTATAAATACATTAAAATAAATCTTGCTTTTTTGCACTTTAATTATTAAATGTATAAAACAGTCAAAAAGCAAAGTGTAAATTGGAAGAAATGACAATGCTATTATTTGCTTTTTTAGCTATGCTTAAGATGAAAGAAATAGTAAAGGAGCAAACGTTATGAATAACAACAAAGCAACTCAAGTTAGTAATCGTTATTGGATGAAACTTGTTGCTGTATTTACGTTAGGTTGGTTAGTTATTTATGCTGCGCGTACGATTTTGAATCCGATTATGGGGGATATCAAATCAGAATTTACATTAGATAATGCGCAGTTAGGTTTAATTATGAGTTTATTCTTCATCGGATACACAGTCACACAGATTCCATCGGGTATTTTAGGGGATAAGATCGGCAGAAAGAAAATATTAGTACCCAGCTTTTTAATCTTCGGTATTTTCATGGTTATTACAGGTATGATGCCGAGTTACTTCCTATTTATAATTGCATGGGTGATTGTCGGATTAGCACAAGGGATGTTCTATGGTCCGCAATATGCACTCTCATCAGAAGCAATAACAGAAAAGAATATCACGCTTGGCAGTGCTTTGATTAACAGCGGTATGGCTTTTGGTACTTCTATCGGTTATTTCATTTCAAGTATTACAGTTGCTGAAATGGGAATGAGTTGGAGAATGCCGTTCTATATTATGGCAGTACCGATTATTATTATCGCATTCTTAATGTATCGTATTATCAAGGAACGTCCGCGTAAACAAGCACAAGCAAAAGTTGCGTAAGTAATAATATAGAGGTATAAAGACTCACTAAAACACTTGACGTGCCACGCTTAATAAAATGTAATTTAAGTACAATACAACGTATATGTATTGTACTTATACCTAAAATTGCAGTATCTACTAAAACAAGGCAAAATGCCGTGTTTATCTCGTCAACTTGTTGGCGAGATTTTTTTATCATTAAATAGTTTCAATATTCAAACTTTAAGGAGTGGTGAGATGAGCAAGAATTATATTTTAGGTCTGGATATTGGTATTACTTCTGTAGGTTATGGAATTATTGATTATGAAACGCGAGAAGTAGTTGATGCGGGGGTACGTTTGTTTAAAGAAGCAAATGTAGAAAACAATGAAGGACGTCGTTCAAAACGTGGTGCACGCAGACTTAAAAGACGCCGCAGACATAGATTGCAGCGTGTGAAAAAATTGATTTTTGATTACCATTTGATTGATGAAAATACAGAATTAGAAATAATTAATCCTTATAAGGCGCGTGTAAAAGGCTTATATAATATTTTAACCAAAGCAGAATTATCCGCTGCATTATTACATTTAGCTAAACGCAGAGGTGTACATAACGTAAATGAAGTTGAAGAAGACACAGGTAATGAACTATCTACCAAAGAACAAATTGCGAGAAATAATAAGGCATTAAGTGACAAGTATGTTGCTGAACTTCAGCTAGAACGCTTAAATGAGACCGGTGAGGTACGTGGTGCCTCGAATAGATTCAAAACTTCAGATTACGTAAAAGAAGCTAGAAAAATATTAAGTATGCAAAAGGAATATCATCAATTAGATCAATCATTTATTGATAAGTATATAGAACTATTAGAAACAAGAAGAACTTATTATGAAGGCCCAGGTGAAGGCAGTCCGTTTGGTTGGAAAGATATCAAAGAATGGTATGCCATGTTAATGGGGCATTGTACATATTTCCCAGAAGAATTGAGAAGTGTAAAGTATGCGTACAGTGCAGATTTATATAATGCACTTAATGATTTGAATAACTTAATTATTGAACGAGATGAAAATGATAAATTGGAGTATTATGAAAAATTCCAAATCATTGAAAATGTTTTTAAACAAAAGAAAAAGCCAACGCTTAAACAAATTGCAGATGAAATATCTGTTAATCCAGAGGATATTAAAGGATTCCGTGTGACAAGTACTGGGAAACCAGAATTTACTACGTTTAAAATTTATCACGATATTAAAAAAGTGACATCAAGAAAAGAAGTCTTAGAAGATACTGTACTTTTAGATCAAATCGCTGAGTTGTTGACAATTTATCAATCTCCTGAAGATATCCAAGAAGAATTAGAAACATTGGATACGGTTCTAACAAACGATGAAATTAATGATATTTCACAATTAACAGGTTATACAGGAACACATCGTCTTTCTTTAAAAGCAATTCGGCTTATATTAGATGAATTATGGCATTCAACAGATAATCAAATGGCAATTTTCAATCGTTTAAAACTTGTTCCGAAAAAGGTTGATTTAAGTAAACAAGATGAAATTCCAACGATTTTAGTAGAGGACTTTATATTATCACCAGTTGTTAAGCGTGCATTTATTCAATCAATTAAAGTTGTGAATGCGGTGATTAAAAAGTACGGTTTGCCTAAAGACATTATTATTGAACTTGCGAGAGAAAAGAATTCTGACGATGCTCGAAAATACATTAGAGAATTGCAAAAGAGAAATAAAAAGACCAATGAACGTATTGAAGAAATTATAAAAAGTACAGGCAAGGAAAAGGCAAAATACTTAGTTGAAAAAATTAAATTGCACGATATGCAAGAAGGCAGATGTCTTTATTCGTTAGAGCCGATTCCTTTAGAGGATTTGTTAAATAATCCTAATCATTATGAAGTGGATCATATTATTCCGCGTTCAGTATCGTTTGATAATTCTTTCAACAACAAAGTGCTAGTGAAGCAAGAAGAAAATAGTAAAAAAGGAAATCGAACACCATTCCAATATTTAAGTTCTGCGGATTCAAAAATCAGCTATGACCAATTTAAAAAACATGTTCTAAACTTATCAAAAGGCAAGGATAGAATTTCTAAAAAGAAGAAAGAATATTTACTTGAAGAAAGAGATATCAATCGTTTCAATGTTCAAAAAGAGTTTATTAACAGAAACTTGGTAGATACGAGATATGCGACAAGAGAATTAATGAACTTATTGAGATCTTACTTTAAAGTGAATGATTTAGATGTGAAAGTTAAGTCCATAAACGGCGGATTTACAAGTTTCTTAAGAAGAAAATGGAAGTTTAAGAAAGAGAGAAACCAGGGTTATAAGCATCATGCTGAAGATGAATTAATTATTGCGAATGCTGACTTTGTCTTTAAAGAATGGAAAAAATTAGAAAAGCAAAATAAAGTTTTAGAGAATCAGCCTATTGAAGAAAAAGAAGCAGAAAATATGACAAATATTGAGTCGGATGAAAAATACGAAGAGATTTTTGTTACACCACATCAAATACAGGGCATCAAGGACTTCAAAGACTATAAGTTCTCACATAGAGTAGATAAAAAAGCAAATAGAGAACTTGTTAATGATACGTTGTATTCTACGCGTAAAGATGAGAAAGGTGATACGTATACCATTAATAACATCAAGAATCTATATGATAAAGATAATGATAGTTTGAAAAAATTAATACAAAAATCACCAGAAAAGTTATTGATGTATCATCATGATCCACAAACTTATAAAAAGTTGAAAACAATTATGGACCAGTATAGTAATGAGAAAAACCCATTATATAAATACCATGAGGAAACAGGCAGCTATTTAACAAAATATAGTAAAAAGAATAATGCCCCAATCATTAAAAAAATAAAATATAAAGGTAAAAAGTTAAATGCGCATTTAGATATCACAGGTGATTACCCAGGTAGTAATAATAAAATAGTTAAACTTTCCTTAAAACCTTACCGTTTTGACGTATATCTAGATAATAATCAATATAAATTTGTAACAGTTAAAAACTTAGATGTAATCAAAAAAGAAGGTTTTTATGAAATTGATGCTGAAAAATATAAAGAAGCTAAAGTTAATAAAAAAATAAGTGAAAATGCTCAATTTGTGGATAGCTTCTATAACAATGATTTGATTAAGGTAGATGGAGAGTTGTATAGAGTAATAGGTGTTAATAATGATTTAACAAATAGGGTGGAACTTAATTTAGTTGAAATAACATATAAGCAACTTTTAGATAATCTAAATGATAAAAGTACTCCAAGGATTTTAAAGACGATTTCAAAAAACATTTCATCGATTGAAAAGTATACTACCGACATCTTAGGTAACTTATACAAAGCTAAAAGCAAGAAGTCACCACAAATGATAATGAAAGGGTGATAAATGAATGGCATGGAGGATCGTGTATCTTTCGGAAGTTGATAAACTTGCTTTGAACTTAAATAATTTAAAGGTCGCAAAAGGGGATTTAGAAGTTAAAATTCCCTTGAGCGATATCTTTGCGATTGTGATTGAAGACCTAACAACTACTATTACTTCTAGACTTATGATTGAATTATCGAAATATAATATCTTGGTTGTATTTTGTAATCAGGAACACTTACCTGAATGTATGGTCCATCCAATTAATGGCCATTTTAATCAGTATGGGCAAATGAAGGAACAGCTCCAATGGGGTGAAACGCAAAAAGGAGAATTGTAGAAACATATCTTGATTCAAAAAATACAAAATCAGATACAATGTATGAAATATATGGAGATATCTGAGAAAGAATAATCAAAATGAAGCAGCTGCAATCTTTAGTCACTCCCAAAGATGAAATGAATATTGAGGGACAAGCTGCAAAGTATTATTTTAATTCTTTCTTCAAAGATTTTAGAAGAGATGATGATTTTCTAATTGAAAATATGGTGCTGAATTTTGGCTATACTATTTTAAATTCGGCTATAGCGAGAACAATTGTCGCTAAAGGTTTAATCCCAGCATTAGTTATTCATCATATCGGTGCACGTAATCACTTTAATTTAGCATCCGATATGATTGAAGTATTCAGACCATTGGTTGATTTATATTTACTAAAGCACCCTCCGAAAGAGGAATTTATGACTAAAGAATATAGGTTGGAACTTGTGAACTTAATGCATGCAAGGGTACAAATGGATGGTAAGCAACATACAGTTATGTTTTAGTACACTGCAATTTTAGGTATGAGTGATTCTGTAAGAGGTATCCAAAAACAACGTATACGTTTTAGTACACTGCAATTTTAGGTATGAATGATTCTACTTCACTATGCGTTCCACTACCTCTATTGTTTTAGTACACTGCAATTTTAGGTATGAGTGATTCAAAAGCGAAAAGAGAATGAATTTTTCAGTGGTTTTAGTACACTGCAATTTTAGGTAATTAGTATTATATTGTTTGTTGGCAGCTTCGGCTGCTTTTTTTAATGTCTTATCAAGTTTGTATAGATACTGTAAAGCGGGTTTATTCTGCAGGTTGTATCGGTTACTTTAGAAGTGTGTCATTATCATTATTTTTAGGGTAGGAGGCTTATCATGAAAAGATTGAGTATGATCGGTACGGCATTAGTAGCAAGTGCATTAATCTTCAGCGGTATTGAAGATGTGGCAGATGGTGCAGAAGCTTATGCGGCAAAAGCGGTGACAGGTGAAGAGTTGCCGGATTCGACTGATCCAGATGGCGATGGATGGGCAAATATCGGTTTTGAAAATCTGCAGTTAGATGAACCTTATCAATCTCAATTACTCGAGTTAACTAAAATGAAAGATTCTGGTCAACTTGAACAAGCGGAATATAATGAAAAAGTCGCTGAACTTGTTTCGAAAGCGAGAGAAGTCAGCGGTAATGAAGCCAATGCTCAAGCATCAGCGCAACAACTGCCGGATTCTGGCGAAGCAGATCAGAATTTAGTTTGGGCAAGTGTCGGTTTATTAGTAGCTATTGCAGGTGCAGGTTTAACGTTCTCTGCACGCACTAAAAATAATAAAGAATAATTATTAAAGTACACTGTGTATTGAATGGTTATACGATGTGTATTAAACGTATCAATATGATGACAATAATGTATAGAAGATATAAGAGGAGCTGAATTTGTAAAATGCTTCTCTTATTTTATTTTGCACCATTGACTTATACAACAATAAGCACTACAATTATTCTGAAAATTACAAAAACATAAATGTCTTTTTGCATCACGAGAGGAGAATTTTTATGGAACAAACAGCACCTACACGACCCGGGACTAAAATCGGTCCTAAATACTTTCTTTTTAATCTTCTTAATGGGGTAGCAATCGGAATTGTAGCCGGATTGATCCCTAATGCAATTTTAGGTGAAATTTTAAAAGCCTTAGTGCCTTTTCATCCTGTCTTTACTCAATTACTGCATGTTACAACAGCCATTCAATTTGCGGTTCCCTGTTTAATCGGTGCGTTAGTTGCGTATCGATTAAAATTTACACCTCTAGGTATAGCAGTCGTCTCAGCGGCTTCTTTTATGGGGAGCGGCGCAGTTGTCTTAAAAGGGCATACTTGGGTTATTACCGGTATCGGTGATTTGATTAATACAATGTTTGCGGCTGCGCTTGCTTCATTGATGATTTTATTTATCGGTGAACGCTTCGGCAGTTTGAACTTGATTATCTTGCCGACATTTGTGGCAGTATTAACCGGTTATATCGCTTTGCATACTCTGCCTTATGTTAAATTAGTGACTTCTGCGATTGGTCATATGGTTAATAGCTTCACAGAATTACAACCGATTCCGATGTGTATATTAATTTCATTAGTTTATGCATCTATCGTTATTTCGCCGATTTCCACCGCCGCATTATCGATGGCCATCGGTATAGAAGGTTTAGCTGCAGGTTCTGCTTCAATCGGTATCGCTGCAGTAGAAGCAGTATTGACTGTAGGGACTTTAGGAGTCAACCGCTTAGGTGTTCCGATGACTATCTTCTTAGGCGGTGTAAAAATGATGCTTCCTAACTTAGTGCGTCATCCTATCATTTTCTTGCCGATTACAACGACAGCCGCAGTTACCGGATTTGTGGCGAGTTTGATTGGTATCGGCGGTACGAAAGAATCTGCCGGTTTCGGTATTATCGGTCTTGTCGGTCCAATTAATGCCTTTCGTTTCTTAGGAAACGGCAACTTCATGATTAAAACTGTTTTAGTTGCACTTGCATTCTTTGTTGTACCATTTATTACCGCAATCATTGCACACTTTATTTATAGTAAAGTGTTGAAATTATACGATAAAGAAATCTTCAGATTTATTGATTAACAGAAATTGAACGAATCATTTAAGGAATATAAGTTGAAATGTTGAAGGAGCAGACATCATGAAAAGTACACTCACACGACCAGGGACGAAAGTCAGTCCCAAATTATTTCTATTTAATGTTTTGAATGGGGTCGCTTTTGCGATCGTAGCCGGATTAATCCCGAATGCGATATTAGGAGAGTTATTAAAAGCATTAGCACCGCATTTTAAAATCGCTGTTGTTTTGCATCAAATTACAACAGCAATTCAATTTTCAGTTCCAATGCTTGTCGGAGCTTTGGTAGGACATCGTTTTAAATTCAGTCCGCTTGGTATCGCAGTGGTTTCTGCCTCTTCATTTATCGGCAGCGGGGCTGCAGTATTTAAGAACGGAGCTTGGGTTATTACCGGTATCGGCGACTTGGTCAACACAATGTTAGCCGCATCGATTGCATCATTATTGATTTTATTCTTTGGTGAACGTTTCGGCAGTTTGAACTTAATTATTTTACCGACATTTGTGGCAGTATTTACAGGCTTTGTTACTTTGGTTACATTACCTTACGTTAAACTTGTAACGGCCGCAATCGGAACAATGATCAATACTTTTACAGAAATGCAGCCGGTATTAATGTGTATGCTGATTGCGATTGTTTATAGTATGACCATTATCTCGCCGATATCGACCGTCGCAACATCTATGGCAATCGGTATTGCCGGTTTAGCCGCAGGTTTTGCTTCAGAAGGGATTACCGCTGCAGAAGCCGTACTTGCCTTTGGTACATGGAAAGTCAATCGCTTAGGTGTACCTGCTACGATTATACTTGGCGGTGTAAAAATGATGCTTCCGAACATGGTACGTTATCCGATTATGCTGGTACCTATCGTCACAACAGCTGCTATTTCAGGTATTATCGGCAGCTTTATCGGTGTCGGCGGAACAAAAGAATCTGCCGGGTTTGGTATTATCGGTTTAGTGGGACCTATCAATGCTTTCAGATTCTTGCATATAGATGATGTATGGTTGAAAGTGCTTTTAGTATTTATCGCATTCTTTGTCGTACCATTTACCGTCGCATATATCGCACACTTTGTTTATATGAAAATATTCAAACTCTATACTAAAGATATATTCAAATTCTTAGGATAACTCAAAGCAATGGCAGAAGCGCATTCCATGTTTCAGCCATTGTTTTTTATTGAGAAAGAATTGCTATTAATTCAGTTTTATAGCTTTCGTTTATACACATTTAGTATCTTCCTACTATTAATCGATAGTTAGTAACATATTTAATTTGAATAGTTATTGACTTTATATTGATTAGATATTAGAATTATCAGAATATTAAGAAATAATTCTAATTCAAATTAATCGATAGGGGGAAAATAAATGACAGCTAGCAATATGACACGACCTGGTACAAAGGTTACTGTGAAAACTTTTTTATATAATGTCTTAAATGGGGTGGCCTTTGCGATTATTGCTGGGCTGGTTCCTAATGCGGTGTTAGGTGAGATTTTAAAAGCGTTGGCACCGCATTTTAAAGTGGCGCAAACTTTCTTGCAGATTACGACAGCTATTCAGTTTGCTGTACCTATGCTTGTAGGTGCTTTGGTTGCACATCGATTCAACTTTACACCGTTAGGGATAGCGGTTGTAGCTTCAGCATCGTTTATCGGGAGCGGCGCTGTACAATTTAAAGAGGGTGCTTGGGTCATTACTGGTATTGGAGACTTGATCAATACAATGCTTGCGGCTTCTATTGCATCACTTTTGATTCTTTTGATCGGCGAACGCTTCGGCAGTTTGAACTTAATCATCTTACCAACGTTTGTGGCAGTCATTACAGGGTTTATTGCCTTGCAGACGCTGCCATATGTACAATTAGTTACAACAGGTATCGGCAATATGATCAATACTTTTACAGAAATGCAGCCGATATTGATGTGTATGCTGATTGCAATTGCTTATAGTATCATTATCATTTCTCCGATTTCGACAGTTGCGACATCTATGGACATCGGTATCAGCGGTTTAGCCGCAGGTTCTGCGTCTATCGGTATTACTGCAGCTGAAGCAGTATTAGTCATCGGTACATTAAAGGTCAATCGTTTTGGCGTACCGGTTACAATTTTATTAGGCGGCGTGAAAATGATGCTGCCGAATATGGTGCGCTATCCTATGATGTTGATTCCGATTACCTTTACTGCTGCTATTTCAGGTATTGTCGCAAGCTTTATCGGCATCGGCGGTACAAAAGAATCTGCAGGTTTCGGTATCATTGGTTTAGTAGGTCCGATTAATGCGTTGCGATTTTTAGAAACAGATTTGATCTTTGTGAAATTAGCATTAATTATTGTCGCATTCTTTGTGGTACCTTTTATCGTCGCTCATATTGCGCACTTCATCTGCATGAAAGTGCTCAAATTGTATGACAAAGAAATTTTCAGATTCCTTGGCTAATCTAACTTTCAGTAGAAAAATAATAATTTTTTTATCGAGAGAAAAACAGCGCAAATCCTGTTATATCAAGCACTACCAAATGGGACTCAATTTAAAGTGAGAAACTATTTCAAAAAAAGACTTTTACTTTAGCGGATTATGTATTATATTATAACAATATGCATGGAAAGGCTTTCAAAGGAATTGTCAAAATACTTTTGCACTTTTAGTGAGCTGACACAATAATTAGAAATATTTCAATATCAATTAAGAATTAAAATAAATTTAATATCCTTCTTAATCGATTTGCATGTATCAGAGATGTTATAATTGGATTTGTTGATTATTTTGCCTATAGGTAAAGTCAACAATAAAAAAACGAAATACAACACAAAGAGATAACGGGATTGAATGAAATTGACTGCATGATCGATAGAGCTATCGGTTGATGCGGTCAAGTTAATAAATAAAGGAAAGAACGTACTAGGCATTGTGCTTTCTTTCTTTAATAAACAATGGGGTGACGTCATCATTCAGATGGGCTGCAGTCACCGAAATTCAAAGGGGAGGCTATGTGATGAATTACCAAATCATCAGCGAACAAGCGATTTTGGTTCGATTCGAATCGCGCATCGATCCGAAAACGTTTAAGAAAGTACAACAATTGGTCGTTTATCTTGAGCGCTTAGCACATGATGCGATTAATGAAATTGTACTTTCTTACCGTGCGGTTATGATTCATTTTGATGACCGTAAAACGGATGCGAAATCGCTTATTGAAGATTTGAAGCTGGATACACTGGATATCAGTGATATCGAAACTTCAGAAAGTTCTAAAGTGGTACGTATTCCGGTAATTTATGGGGGTAAATACGGACCAGATTTAGAAGAAGTTGCCAAACACAACAATCTGTCGGTAGAAGAAGTGATTCAATTACATACAGCACCGACTTATTTAATTTACATGCTAGGTTTCATGCCTGGTTTCCCATATCTCGGGGGATTAGATGAGCGTCTGTATACACCGAGAAGGGATGAACCTAGAGTTCGTATCGATGCAGGCTCTGTAGGAATTGCGAAAAATCAAACAGGCTTGTATCCGAAAGATTCGCCAGGCGGATGGCAGATTATCGGCCGCACACCGTTAGATGTGTTCGACTTGGATCGTGAACCGATGACACTTTACGAAGCAGGAGACAATATTCAGTTCTATCAGATTTCGCAAGAAACGTATGATGAAATTATTGAAAAGAAATATGATCCTGATTTTGACATAGAAAGATGGGTGACAATTCAAGATGAGCATTAGAATAGAAAAACCTGGACTGTTTTCAACAATCCAAGATATCGGACGTTACGGCTATCAAAAAGAAGGTTTCTCAAGTGCAGGCGCATTAGACAGATACAGTTACCGCTTAGGCCGCCAATTAATCGGCAATAACGGACCAGCAATCGAAGCAACAATTATCGGACCGACACTTCAATTCTTAGAAGATAATACAGTTGTGATTGCAGGAGTTGAGTTTAATGCGACACTCAACGGCAATCCGTTTCCGCATCAAACAGTAGTACAAGTCTATAAAGGCGATGTACTGGCTTTAAATGCGTCAATTAAAGGTGCCCGCGGTTATTTATTCTTCGGTCATCCGATTGATGTGCCTGAAGTAGCTGGAAGCTATGCGACACATACACGTACAAAAATGGGCGGCTTCCATGGCCGTGCATTGAAGAAAGGCGATATGGTTCCTGTTCAATATAATGACGACTATCGCAAACATGTGGGATTTGCCAGCGACTTAGACTTGATTCACGAAGATACAGATGCAATCAGAGTAGTAGAAGGACCGCAATATGAAAGCTTTCCGGACGAAAGCCATGAAGGGCTTGTTTCAGAACCCTTCGAGATTTCTGAACAGTCAGACCGTATGGGCTTCAGATTGAAAGGACCTTCAATTCCGCCGAAAAACAGTGCGGATATCATTTCAGAACCTGTAGCACTCGGCAGTGTACAAGTTCCAAATGATGGTAACCCGATTGTATTAATGAATGATAAGCAGACTGTCGGCGGTTACACAAAAATTGCGACAGTATGCCAATCTGATTTAAGTGTACTAGCACAAAAGAAACCCGGTCAAAAAGTGAATTTTGAATGGGTAACTGTTGAAGAAGCAATTCAGCATTTAGCAGACTATAATAAAGGCTTTGAAGCTGCTTTAGAAGCAGTAGATAAAGAACCGTTGTTTGACATTCGGGAAATGAGAACAACGTCAAGACGTATCAGCGAATTATTAGAGGGGGATCAATCATGAAATTAGAAGAGATTAAAGATTTAATTAACTTAGTAAAAGAGAACAAAGTCAATAAATTCAAATATAAAGATGAAGCACATGAAATCGAATTGGATTTCTCAGCGCCGCAACAAGCACAGCCGGCAACACAGGTCCAAACACATGCGACATCTAACCCTGCACCAGAAGCTCAAGCAGAGCAGTCTCAAGGTGCTGAACAAGCATCAGGCGAAACTGTCAATGCGCCGATGGTAGGTACATTCTTCTTGCAAGATACAAAAGAATTAACAGAACCTTTAGTTAAAGTCGGAGATAAAATTCAAAAAGGCGATGTTATCGGCTATATCGAAGCAATGAAAGTGATGAACGAAGTGGCAAGCGAAGTCGACGGCGAAGTGGCAGATATCTTAGTAGATCACGGCACGAATGTCGAATATGACCAGGCATTAATTGAAGTTAAGTAAAGGGGTGAGAAATTATCATGTATCGTTGTTTAATTGCAAATAGAGGTGAAATCGCAGTACGAATCATTCGTGCATGCCGCGAAGCTGGAGTGGAAACTGTAGCCGTATATGCGAAAGGAGACGAAAAAAGTCTGCATGTGAGTCTTGCAGACGAAGCCATCTGTATTGGCGAAGCGAATCCGTTAGACAGCTATTTAAATATTCCTCGTATCATCGCAGCAGCAGAAATTACAGGGGCCAATGCCATCCATCCAGGTTATGGATTCTTATCAGAAAGCTCTGAGTTTGCGCAAAAAGTAGAAGAGAATGATATTTACTTTATCGGTCCGACAAAACGTACGATGGAAATGATGGGTGATAAAATCACTGCACGTCAGACAGTTGAATCTGCAGACGTTCCAATTATTCCTGGTTCTATCGGTGCTGTGCATTCTGTAGAAGAGATTGAAGAAATCGCAAAAGATATCGGTTATCCGGTTGTACTTAAAGCCGCAAGCGGCGGCGGAGGTAAAGGTATCCGTATCGTAAAAGATCCGAAAGATCTAGAGAAATCTTTCAAAGAGGCACAAAGCGAAGGCGAAAAATACTTCGGCGACGATCGTATTTATGTGGAAGCCTTTATCCCGGTTGCTAAGCACGTAGAGATACAAGTTATCGGTGACGGTAAAGACAACTACGTTCACTTAGGCGAACGTGACTGTTCAGTACAACGTAAAAACCAAAAATTGATTGAAGAATCACCATGTGCAGCATTAACTGAAGAAAAACGTACTAAAATCTGTGAAGATGCGGTTAAAGTCGCAAGAGCTTCAAATTACCGCAGTGCTGGGACAATCGAATTCTTAGTAACAGATGATGCGTACTACTTTATCGAAATGAACGCACGTATCCAAGTAGAGCATACAGTAACTGAAATGCGTGCAGACCGCGACTTGTTAAAAGCACAATTAGACTTATGGAAGAGCGGCACATTACCGTTCAGCCAAGAAGATATTCACTTTACAGGCCACGTGATTGAAGCACGTATCAACGCTGAAAATCCAGAACGCAAATTCCAACCTTCACCAGGCAAAGTGAAAGGGCTGCACTTGCCTCAAGGTTTTAATGTGCGTGTCGATTCATTGTTATATCCTGGCTATGTGGTATCACCTTATTACGATTCGCTTGTCGCAAAAGTGATTGTTAAAGGTGCTGACCGTACACATGCGATTAACAAATTGAAAGCAACATTAGATGAAATGGTGATTGACGGTTTCACAACAACTGCAGACTTCTTATATGCGGTATTATCTTATCCAGCTTACGCAGAAGGAGATGCAAAAGATGTCGATATCAAATTCTTAGATCGTCATCATATTATTAAGGGGGCTTCTTAAAATGCAAGTAGATTTAAATTGTGATTTAGGCGAAGCATTCGGTAATTATTCATTCGGCGGAGACCATCAAATTATTCCGCTGATTACTTCAGCAAACATTGCTTGCGGTTTTCACGCAGGCGATGAAAATGTGATGCATGAAACAGTTAAACTGGCAAAAGAACATGGTGTCGGCATTGGTGCACACCCTGGCTTTAATGATTTGCAAGGCTTCGGCCGACGCAAAATGGATTTATCGCTAGATGAGATTTACACACTTGTGGCATATCAAATCGGTGCGTTATCCGCATTCTGCCGTATACACGATGTCAAAATCAATCATGTGAAACCACATGGTGCCTTATACAACATGGGTGCGCGTGACAAAGATATTGCACACGCAATCGCACAAGCGGTATATGACGTGGACCCATCACTCATCTTAGTCGGCTTATCTAATACATTATTAGTATCTGAAGCAGAAGCTGTAGGCTTAAAAGCAGCCAATGAAGTGTTTGCGGACAGACGTTATGAAGAAGACGGCCAATTAGTCAGCCGTAAAGAATCAGACGCAGTCTTAACAGATACTGAAGAAGCAATTGAACAAGCAGTTAAGATGGTTAAAGAAAATAAAGTCACTTCGAAAACAGGTAAAGAAATTGATTTAAAAGCAGATACAATTTGCGTGCATGGCGATGGGGCACATGCATTGGAATTCGTGTCGAAAATCAGAGAAAGATTAACGAAAGAAGGTATTTCGATTACGAAATTAGGGGGTTAACATATGGGAGAGAACAAACAAGGCAAGTCGGAATTCGAGTTCACAAAGGAGCATAAGAGACTCTTATTAGGGTCAGTCTTCTTAATGGCGACATCAGCCATCGGACCTGCGTTCTTAACACAAACTGCAGTCTTCACTCAGCAATTCGCTGCAAGTTTCGCTTTTGCGATCTTGTTATCAATCATTATTGATATCGGAGCGCAAATTAATATTTGGCGTATTTTAGTAGTAACAGGTCTTCGTGGACAAGAAATCGCAAATAAGATGGTTTCAGGATTAGGGACCTTTATTTCCATCTTGGTTGCGATAGGCGGCCTTGCCTTCAACATTGGTAACGTGGCTGGTGCCGGTTTAGGTTTAAACGCTATCTTCGGCATCGATGTCAAATGGGGCGCCGCAATCACTGCAATCTTGGCGATTGCTGTGTTTATCAGTAAGAGCGGTCAAAAAATCATGGACTTCGTTACAATGATCTTAGGGGTAATGATGATTGGTATTACTGCTTATGTAATGGTGGCATCTAATCCGCCGTACTTAGAAGCAGCTGAGAAAATGGTATTGCCTGAACAACCAGGCGCATTAGTATTGCCGATTATCACATTAATCGGGGGTACAGTAGGCGGATACATCACATTCGCTGGTGCCCACAGAATCTTGGACTCAGGTATCAAAGGCAAACACTATCTGCCTTTCGTTAACCATTCAGCGATCGCTGGTATTTTAACAACAGGTGTTATGCGCGGACTTTTATTCTTAGCAGTATTAGGTGTTGTCGCAACAGGTGTTGCATTAAACCCTGAGAACCCGCCAGCATCAGTATTCGAACATGCACTTGGACCAATCGGCAAGAATATCTTCGGTATCGTATTATTCGCTGCCGCTTTATCTTCTGTTATCGGTTCAGCATACACAAGTGCAACGTTCTTGAAAACATTAAGCAAATCACTTATGAAACGCAGTAATATCATTGTGATTATTTTCATTGTAGTTTCTACAATTACATTCTTATTAATCGGTAAACCAGTTAAACTATTAATCATCGCAGGTGCATTAAACGGTTTAATCTTACCAATTACATTAGGTGTTATTTTAATCGCAAGTAAGAAAAAATCAATTGTCGGCGACTACAAACATCCGACTTGGATGTTATTATTCGGTGTACTTGCTGTACTCGTAACAATTGTGACAGGGTTCTTATCATTCCAAGGTTTAGCGGAATTATGGAACTCATAATAGAAATATATACAAACACACGGGCTGATTTTGCTCGTGTGTTTTTTGAATGGATTCTTTTCGCAAATGTTGTCTATTCTTATCGTGTACTTGTACGTTTAACATCACATTTTATGACAACTTTAATATATTTATTGTTGAAAAAGCGATATACTATAATCAATTAAGACAGAGACAATTCTTTTCATGATATTACAATAAACCTATCGTTTATCACAGAGAAAGGAAGATGTATATGACAAAAGAAGCGGTAATAGGAATCGACTTAGGTACGAGCGCAATTAAACTGATTGCAGTTGACCGCTCGGGCAACGTCATCGGCACACAAAGCGAACCGCTTAAACTTTATCAACCGTACCCGGGTTATTCAGAACAAGATCCGACAGAATGGCATGACGCAGCTGTTTTAGGATTAAAACATTTACTCAAACAAGAAGCCGTCACAAAGCATGAGATTAAAGGCATTTCATTCTCAGGACAAATGCATGGACTTGTGATGATTAATCAAGATGGGAAGCCATTAAGAAGAGCGATTCTATGGAACGATACACGTACAACACCGCAATGCGAACAAATCAAAGCAAAATACGGCGAACAAGTGCTAGGCAACCCGGTCGTAGAAGGTTTTACGCTGACAAAATTACTATGGGTAAAACAAAATGAGCCAGAATTATGGTCGCAACTCGATATATTTATGCTGCCGAAAGACTATTTGCGCTATAGTTTAACAGGCGAAGTACATACAGAATATTCGGATGCAGCAGCGACAATGTTATTGAAACCGCAAACGAAACAATGGGATAAAGCATTAGGTGCTGCGTTTGATATTCCGGACCATATCTATCCAGATCTGCTTCAATCACATGATCAAGCAGGCAGCCTTACAGAAGCGTTGAAGAAAGAGTTGAATCTCACAGAAGACGTTCCAGTATTTGCAGGGGGTGCGGATAATGCTTGTGCTGCACTAGGTTCAGGTGTCATCAGACCGAATGATGCGATTTGCAGTATCGGAACGTCCGGTGTGTTATTAATCTGTGAACCGATGGGAGAAGCAGAGGGGTATGGCCATAAAATTCATTTAATGAATCATGCTGTACCGGATGTAAACTATTTAATGGGCGTGACACTCAGTGCTGGTCACAGTTTAAGTTGGTTCAAGCGCGAATTCTATCCTGACGATGACTTTAATACATTGATGGAGGACGCCAAAGCATCTGATATCGGTGCCCATGGTTTGATTTTCACACCTTACTTAGTCGGTGAACGTACACCGCATGGCGATGCTTCCATTCGAGGCAGCTTTATCGGTATTACAAGCAGCCATACTCGCGGTGATTTCGGCCGTGCAGTTGTCGAAGGTATTACGTATTCTTTATATGATTCTCTGATTTATTTACGCAGTATCGGAAGAAATGTGACTAAGATTGTCTCAACAGGCGGCGGTGCAAAAAATGATTTCTGGCTTCAGCTTCAAGCCGATGTCTTTAATGCGGAAATCTATAAACTTAAACATGAAGAAGGACCAAGCATGGGAGCAGCAATGTTAGCCGCATACAGTTTAGGCTGGTATCCGACACTCAAAGACTGCGCAAAAGCCTTTATTCATTATGCTAAAACCTTCCAACCTGATTTGAAACGTCATATGGCATATGAGTCATACTTCAAAATTTATCAACAAGCCTACCAAGCTACACGCCGTATGACCAGCGAATTATTAGAACTGCAAAAATGAAAACATATCCTCTGATACTAAAACTATCAGGGGATATGTTTATCATCTGTGTGCAATAACACTGAACAATTGCTTATCGCACTTAATGCTATCCGGCTCTAAGCAATAGCGTTTTCGATAATAAGGCGAAGGGCGTAAAAACTAAAATACAGTTTCCACTTCCTTCTTCTTATTACTCAAACGCTGAACAATTGCTTATCGCACTTAATATTATTTGCCGTTTTTTTCTAGGTAGTATCCGATCCAAGCTGCTAATGGCAGACCGATAATAGGTGTTGTGATTGCGCTTAATGCGATAGCTGAAACAATCATGATAATACCGTTTTTAGAACCGAAACGCATGTGTTTGACTGTTTCGATAACGTCTTGTACATATTCTTTAAATGACATAAAAAGCCCTCCCTTTAAGAGTTGTTGTTAGATTATTCACATATAATATAACACTTTTTGAAACGTTTAGACATTAAAAGGGTAGTGCCTGATAAAAATAGAAAGAAGTGAAGGTATGGAATTTGAATATTTGTCTGAAGAGACCGAGCGGTTAGTGATTCGACCGCTGGAAGAAAAAGATTATGACATGTGGATGAAAGGTTTTTGCGGCAGAGATGTATCACAAAATCCATATGATGAAGGAAAGTTGGATATGTCTGTTTGTACAAGGAAATGGTACAAGCAGCTGATAGAAAAACATCAACGCTTGTTAAAAGCAGATGATATTTATATTTTTGGTATTTTCCGTAAATCAGATGGAGTACATATCGGCAACTTAGATGTTGTGACTTTGTCGCGCCAATATTTTCAGTGGGCTGAATGCGGTTATGCGATACATAATCAATTTTGGAGACAAGGCTATGGTTATGAAGCATTAGCAGCGATGTTGAAAATTGCGGAGCGTCGTTTAAAATACCATCGTATTGAAGCACATGTCAATATCGGTAATGAACCGTCTATCGGTTTATTAGAAAAAGCGGGATTCAGATACGAATGTACACGTGAACAATTCTTATTTGAAAACGGAGAATGGACAGACCACTATGTCTATTTTAAGAATTTAAATTCACAACCGCCAATTAATTTCTAAACCTATCAATTTTACAAAAAATTAAGAAACAAATTGCAAAATATTAGGTATACTATAGACAAGCAGTATTCTTGAAGGGGAAGTTCGAAAAAAGGAGGGGCACTCTGTCATCATGAAGGGCAGACTATTAGTATCATCAGACATTCATGGCCATGGAGAAGCCTTGGCCAAATTACTTGAATATGTAGACTATAATCCTAAACGAGACCAATTGGTATTACTCGGTGACTATGTAAATAACGGTCCGGATTCTGCAGGAACACTTAAAATGGTGCAGCAGTTACATAATGAAGGCGCAATTGTCTTGCTGGGGAATCATGATGTCCGCTGGATGAAGTCTAAAGAGAAACGCAAACGCAAATGGAAATCCGTATTAAAAGAGTTTGACAGTATGGCTAAGATTGATCACTATCTTTTTGTACATGCCGGCGTGAATCCCAAAAAATGTTTATCCAAACAAAAGATCACAGAAGTGACAGGCTTTGAATCTGATGCAAAACTGTCACGCAAGATTAAAGGAAAATGCGTCGTACACGGCCATGTACCTACAAGACGATATGGTGCTAAGAAGCATCGTATTCATGTCGAAGCACATACGATTGATATCGATACAGGTGCAGGACACGGCAAACGACTCTCGCTTGTTGATTTAACCCATCAGCATGTCTGTGCAGTAGAAGTCGACCGTTTGAAGAAAATACATGAATACAGTTATGCGTAAAAATAAACCAAAGGACATTTAAATCCTTTGGTTTATTTTTCATGCTCATCTTTAGCAACATATTTCATATATATATAAAGCTGATTATCATGAACAAAAGAAAACATGAAAGGGTTAACCATGCATCTGTTGTCGCAGCTGCCTTAGATTGTGTTGTACCGTAGATAGCTTGAGTAATGATAGATGGTAATACGACGATAATAATAACAAGAGCTAATTGCCAATATTTGAAGACAGCAGCAATAATTATTCCGAGTAAAGCAATAAAGCAACCGGTAATGAAACTTGTTTTAGGAGATAGAACCATAAATGTGTAGAGTTTGAAGTGTTTTGAAAGGAAAACACTTCCTAAGAGCACTGCCATTATCACGATACCGTTAATCACGCTGAAAATATAGAATTTAGCGGGTAAAGGGTCATCCGGATTCAATACGCTGCCCCATTTCACAACATAATATTTTATTAATTTCCAACTTATTATTCCTGTCGCAAGCACTATGATAAAGTGAATCAGTTTTCCGAGTGTCAGCGCAAAGCTGCCGGAAAAGAAGTCGGGGAGTATAGTGATAATAAATAAAATGCCTACAATCATCGCAATAAGGCGTTTCCATTTATGATCTTTTGGGACTTCTTGCGAAATTTGGTTAATGTAATGTTCAACAGAACCGCCTGTCACATCATCAACGCTATGCCCATGTGCTTCTGCTTCAGTTAAATGGTCTCTGAGTTCATCTTCGATTTCATTAATGGATTGGTCATCTTTTCCGCGTTCCATTAATGTAATACGCAGTTTCATCAAGAATGATTCTGCTTCTTTACTTAACATCTTTGTCACTCCTTAATAGATTATTCATACCTTGGTTGAGCGCAAACCATTTATTTCTGAAGTTGTCGAGTTCTGCTTGTCCTTCTTGTGTAATCGTGTAGTATTTTCTTCTTGGACCACCGGTGTCAGATTTGCGTGTTTCGCTTTGGATGTATGCTTTTTTGCTTAAACGCAGTAGGACAGGATAAATACTGCCGTCGCTGATCTCAGGGAAATTTTTCTCTTTCAGCTTCTCAAGTATTTCATAACCGTAAGTTTCACCTTGTGCAATTAAAGCTAAAATAGCGCCATCCAATAAGCCTTTCATCATTTGATTAGAAATTGTCATAATGTCACCTCGTTAAGATAGAGGAAAGTTTAACTATCTTATAATGTAAGATAGTCTATTTTCTGTTCTTTGTCAACTATCTTATAATAAAAGATAGTAGGATGCAAAAACAGCACACGTCCATAGTCTAGTACGTGTGCTGCTGGATTATGATGCTTTGTTTTGATGTTTTTTCATGGCTTTCGGCATGGAATGTCCGCAGCCTTTATTGATTTCGCAAGCTGCGCATTTGCCTTGTTTGGATTTCTTGAAGAAGCGGATAATTGTAAATGCCGCATAGCCTAAAATGAGTAGTAGAATAATACCATTGATTAATAATGTCATATTGATTGCTCCTTAACTAAAGAGTTGGCTTGCTTGATAGAATACGAATGCAAGGATGTAGGCGATCGCAATCGGATAAAGCGTTGCGATGGCTGTCCATTTCCATGAGACGGTTTCTTTTCGAATGGCCGCAACAGTGGATAGACACGGAATGTACAATAAGATAAACAACATAAATGCATAAGCAGATGCAGGTGTGAAATGGCTCGCAATCATATTAGTCAAACCTTGGCTGTCTACTGCGTAAATGATAGCCATAGCACTTACAACAACCTCTTTAGCTAAGAAGCCTGGGATTAATGTAGCGCTGGTCTGCCATGAACTAAAGCCTAATGGAATTAATAATGGCGCAATCGCTGCCCCGATTAAATGCAAGAAACTTTGATCCACATCTACACCGAAACCTCCTGGGCCTGCATAGTTTAACAGCCAAATGACAACAGAACCGCCGAAGATAAATGTACCTGCTTTTTTCACAAAGCCTTTTGCTTTTTCCCAAGTACTTCTCCATAATGTTTTCGCAGAAGGCAGACGATACGGCGGCAATTCAATCACAAAGACTGAGTTTTCTTTTTTCAAAATTGTTTTCGTCATCACAAAGCTGACGATTAAAGCAACGACAATACCGATGACATAAAGGCTTAAGACAATCAATGCTTGGTGAGTCTTAAAGAATACACCGACAAATAGGGCATATACCGGAAGACGTGCCGAACATGACATAAATGGAGTAATTAATATCGTTGTCAGGCGTTCTTTCTCTTGTTCAATCGAACGTGTTGCCATAACACCCGGCACATTACAGCCGAAGCCGATAATCATAGGGATGAACGATTTGCCGTTCAAACCTAAACCTTCCATAATTTTATCCATGATTAATGCAATACGTGCCATGTAGCCTGAATCTTCTAATACAGAGATGAAGAAGAATAATATTAAGATTTGCGGTACAAAGACGAGTACTGCACCTACACCGGCGATAATACCATCTGTAATTAAGGCATGAAGGAACGGATAAAGTCCTAAAGCATTCATACCTTGATTGATCCAATCGGTAAACGTACCACCGATAAATGCGTCGAGCTGATCGGATAACGGCGTGCCTATCCATGAGAATGTCGCTTGGAAAATCAGCCACATAATTACAAGGAAAATCGGGATGCCGACATATTTATTCGTTAAAATTTTATCGATTCGATCAGTAAGGTATTGTTTCTTTTTATCTGGATGTGAAATAACATCTTCAATGAGGGTATCGATAAATTCGGTTCTTGAACGGCGCATGCTGTCTACAATAGAAAAGTCTAATTGTTGTGCAAGCTGCGTTCTGATTGCTTTTAAAGCGTCGATGTTGTGAGCGCCGATAAATTGTTCAATCGCAGGATTGCCGAGCAGATATTGTACTGCGATGAAACGATGGCGTTTTTCTGGGAGGTCTAGATGTTGTTTTAAATAGTGCTGAATTTCAGCAAGTGCATGTTCTACGTGATGTTCATAAGGAATTTTCAGAGGCTGTGATGTCGATAATGTATCTTCTTTTAATAATTCCAAAATGCTTTCGATGCCTTGGCCGCTTATTGCGACAATCGGCAATATCGGTAATTTCAACCGGCGCATCAATAAATTGCGGTCAATCATAATACCGCGCTTCTCAGCAACGTCGCCCATATTCAGACATAATAACAAAGGAGCACCGAACTCCATAAGCTGTGTAGTCAAAAGCAGGTTGCGCTTTAATTGGACGGCATCTACGATATTGATGATTTTCGAGAAATCATCGTGCAGCAAGTAGTCTGTAACGACAGTTTCATCCTTTGAAATAGGGAGTAAGTCATAAATACCAGGCAGATCGACTAAATCGCCTTGTTTATCTGTTAATAGACCGACTTTCTTTTCAACGGTTACACCGCTCCAGTTTCCTACATATTCATAAGAACCGGTTAATGCGTTGAAGAGTGTAGTTTTGCCGACATTCGGATTGCCGACAATACAATACGTATTAGACATCAGCTTGCTCCAAAGTGATATTGCATGCATCGCAATGTCTGATTCCGATACATTGTCCATCCATTTCTAATGTGCATGGGCCTTTCATAAAGAACTTCTGACGTACTTTAATCTTACTTCCGACAGTAAAACCAAGTGCGCTTAAACGGTGCGCAAGCTTTGTATTATCAAATTGCATATTGATAATCTTATAAGTTAAACCAGTTTTTGCGTTCGCCGCATCTATCATAATCAACACCTCTTCCAATACTTCTAATTGATAATTGTTATCAATGATATTTTACACTAATTAAAAGACTACTACAATATAAAATGATACAAATAATTCGAACTTTGTTTGAACAATCATTGGAATATTTGTCTCACCCCTTTTGATTGAGCAAATGATTGAAATATAAATCATTGAAATTTAATGTTTTGGTAACTTTAAGCCTATTGCCTTTTTACTTTATCCTATATTTTAATTTAGTTTATTGAGACTTAATGTTTTTAAAGATTGAATTCAGTGCTGCACTGTCATGCTGGGATAGATGTCATCTAACAGAGTTCGGCACATGAAAGCCGTCTGGACTGTTATGTGCTGGTGCTGGTATTGATCTTATTTTGAATGTTTCCATATTACAGATGATGTCTTCTGATGGGAAGATTGTTTTGCTAGAAAGGCTGGCACGTTTGATTTCTGATAATTGACACAAATAGATGTGCAGATGAAGGCAGAATTATATATTGAATGTGAAGCGGATATGAAGCAGACGTTGCGTTATTCTTAATTTGATGTGATTTTAATTGCGATTGTCATTAATTGTGATTAAAGAATGTAAATTAAGTGTAAAACTTATGCAACGATTCAATTAATATGAATGCATTTAGAATGTTTTCTATTATAATGAATCACAAGCGGTCGGATTCGTCGTGAAAGCAAAGCAGCAGCAACGCTTCTGACATGTAGCATTCAATTTTCCGCATTACGGAGGTAACGAAGCAATATGGAAGAAAATAATAATTTTGATTTTTCAAAAACATTGGAGATAATCAAACGCAATTTAAAGTGGTTGATTATTTTACCCATTGTGGGGCTCTTATTAAGTGTGGTGCTGACGGCATTTGTTGCACAACCTAAATTCGAAGCAACATCACAAGTGCTCATTAAAAAGAGCGATAAAGGTGATTTGACAATGGCTGAGAAGTTCCAAGCCGATTCACAAATTGTGGCTACATACACTGATATCGCTAAAAGCCCGCGTGTATTAGGTAAGGTGGCAGAGGAAGTAGGCAACGATGAAGACGCAAAATCTATCAAAGAAAAAGTTGAAGTCAACAATCAGCCTAACTCGCAAGTGCTGAACTTTACCGCAACAGCAGAAAGTGAAAAAGACGCTAAGAAAATTGCGGATGCTTCCGCAGAGGTCTTTAAACAAGAAGTAGGGGATTTATCGCAAGATGGCGGCATTGATATTTTGTCTAAGTCAGGCGATGATGTGAAAGAAATTTCATCAAGTATCGGCAAGAATGCAGTTGTAGGATTCGTCGCAGGTTTCATTATTGCGGTGATTGTCGCATTAATCCGAGAATTTTTGAAGAAGACTAAAACCCCTGCATCACATACAAGCAAACAACAGACACAACATACAAATCAACGCAGACGAACAAAAAGAGAAGATTTAACACAAGATGACTTTGAAACTAGATAATCAGCTAGTTTATCAATAATCATTTTAGAGGAACAGCGGGTTGGGATGGCAGATATTCCCAACCTTTTCCTGTTCAAACGTACATACTTTATATTCGGCACCTAGTTCAGACAGAGATCAATTAATTGAGGTGAAATATAGTGTCAAAAATTTCAGCAAGACAACAGCGGCTGATGTTACTGCTTGTGACCGACTCCATCATTGTCGCATTTTCTGTCTTCTTAAGTTACTTAATTCTCGAACCGTATTTCCGCGGTTATTCTTTAACATTGCTTATCCTATCTTCACTGGTATTGCTCTTCTCGCATCATATCTTTGCCAGTGTGTTCAATCTCTATCACCGTGCATGGGAATATGCCAGTGTCAATGAAATGATCGTCATAGTCAAAGCGGTCACTTGTTCCATGGCGATGACAATCTTGATTGTGCCTTTCTTTACACATGAAGGACCTTTCTTAAGATTGTACTTCATCACTTGGATGATGCATGTGTTGTTAATCGGCGGTTCAAGACTGTCATGGCGTTTATTCCGCAGAACATTGAAGACAAAAGGCAAGAAGCGTCAAAATACTTTAGTCATCGGTGCAGGCGAAGGCGGTTCAATGTTAATGAATCAAATGTTGAAACGTCCGACAATGGGATTAGAACCTGTTGTTGTAGTCGACGATGATCCGAAAAAACAAAAATTGACGATTACAGAAGGGGTTAAAGTACAAGGTGTCATTGATGACATTCCGGACTTAGTACGCAAGTATCGTATTAAGAAAATCATTATTGCGATTCCGACTTTAACACAACAGCGTCTAAGAGAAATCAATGATATTTGCGAAAACTTAAGCGCAACGGTATTGAAAATGCCGAATATTGAAGAGGTTATGTCTGGTAAATTAGAAGTCAGCCAGCTGAAAAAAGTAGAAGTGGAAGACTTGTTAGGGCGCGACCCGGTTGAATTAGATATGGAAATGATTTCTAAGGAATTAACACATCAAACAATTATGGTTACCGGCGCAGGCGGTTCTATCGGTTCAGAAATCTGCCGACAAGTCTGCCGCTTCGCACCAGCACGTATCATCTTATTAGGTCATGGTGAAAACAGTATTTACTTAATTCACCAAGAACTTCAAAAGCAATACGGCGATCAAATCGATATTGTGCCGGTCATTGCGGATATTCAAGACCGTTCAAGAATGTTTAAAATCATCGAGCATTACCAACCCTATGTGGTATATCACGCAGCGGCACATAAACATGTACCGATGATGGAATACAATCCAAGCGAAGCGATTAAGAACAATGTTCTCGGTACCAAAAATGTGGCAGAAGCTGCACGCAATGCGCGCGTTTCTAAATTCGTAATGATTTCAACAGATAAGGCAGTTAATCCGCCGAACGTTATGGGTGCGTCTAAACGTGCTGCAGAAATGATTGTACAAAGTATGAATGAAGCAGACTGCAAAACAGACTTTGTGGCGGTTCGTTTCGGCAACGTATTAGGTTCACGCGGTTCTGTAATTCCATTATTCAAGAAACAAATCGAAGCCGGCGGTCCGGTGACAGTAACGCACCCTGAAATCACACGTTACTTTATGACCATTCCTGAAGCTGCACGTCTGGTATTGCAAGCAGGTGCGATTGCAGAAGGCGGAGAGGTCTTCGTATTGGATATGGGAGAACCTGTGAAGATTGTCGACCTTGCGAAGAACTTGATTCGCTTAAGCGGTTATAAAGACGGCGATATCGAAATCAAGTTCAGCGGTCTCAGACCGGGTGAAAAACTATATGAAGAATTATTAGATGAAGATGAAATTCATCCTGAACAAGTCTACGAAAAAATCTATCGCGGAAAAGTAGAGAGAATGAAAAACGATGATGTACTCCGCATCTTGGATGAAATCATTCATAGTAAAGACTATAAACAAAAATTAATTGATCTTGCGAATCATCGCTATGAAGAACAAAACGGCAAATCGGCGAAGGAAGATGAAGGTAATACAGACATCCCGCCCTTTCGTCTAATCAAATAAAATGAATCAAAAGTATCTGATTATCATAAAGATGACCAGATACTTTTGTTTGTATTTGACTATTATAGGTTAAAACCCTAATATTAGCAGTGATGTTAACGTAACAAATGAGGTAATATCACAACTTGATAACACATAAGTTAAAGACATTAATAAGTGGTGATAAGTGACTTATACATAAAGAATCAGTTGCGCTTAATACCACCTTTTAAAAAGGAGATTTTTCATGACGAAGATTAAAAAAGCAGTTATTCCAGCGGCAGGTTTAGGTACACGTTTCTTACCTGCGACAAAAGCAATGCCGAAAGAAATGTTGCCGATACTTGATAAACCGACAATTCAATACATTGTAGAGGAAGCCTATCGTGCCGGCATTGAAGACATTATTATTGTTACAGGCAAACATAAACGTGCCATTGAGGATCACTTTGATAATCAAGTAGAACTTGAAAATAATCTGAGAGAAAAAGGTAAGATGGACTTATTAGAAAAGGTGCAGCATTCAACGCACTTAGCGAATGTCTTCTATGTCCGTCAGCGTGAACAAAAAGGCTTAGGCCATGCGATTTGGACAGCGCGCCAATTCATAGGCAACGAACCGTTTGCGGTTTTATTAGGGGATGACATTGTAGAATCAGAAACCCCAGCCATCAAACAATTAATGAATGTCTATGATGAAACAGGCAAATCTGTTATCGGTGTACAGACTGTTCCAGAGAAAGATACACACCGTTACGGTATTGTAAAACCTGAAAAACAAAACGGACGTTTATACGAAGTAGAAAAATTTGTGGAAAAACCAGCACCAGGTACAGCACCTTCTAATCTTGCGATTATGGGCCGTTATGTTTTAACACCGGAAATCTTTGATTATCTGTCTACACAAGATAAAGGCAGCGGCGGAGAAATCCAATTAACAGATGCCATTGAACGTTTGAACCATGATGATGACGTTTATGCATATGATTTTGAAGGTCAGCGCTTTGATGTCGGAGAGAAAACTGGTTTTGTGAAAACAACCATTGCATATGCATTAAAAGATGAAGACATGAAAGAAGATATTAAGTCATTTATCAAATCACTTAATCTATAAACGAAACAAATAACAGAGGGCTGAGAGGTCCTCTGTTTTTTAGTGCCGTTATACTTAAAGATTTGGTTATATATTAACTTTTTAGGGTATATTAATAATGAATAGATTATGACTAAACTTTTTCATAGAAAGAAGTGAAATTTTATGTATGATAAAATTCTAGTACCCTATGATTTCGGAAACGCATTTAATAATGTACCTGAGCAACTAGCTAAATTAACGAATAATAGTAAA
Organism: Staphylococcus sp. IVB6181; assembly: GCF_025561445.1. Taxonomy (NCBI): domain Bacteria; kingdom Bacillati; phylum Bacillota; class Bacilli; order Caryophanales; family Staphylococcaceae; genus Staphylococcus; species Staphylococcus sp. IVB6181. The sequence goes on from NZ_CP095096.1 coordinate 556,066, forward strand.
GATGCGAAAATCACGGTTTATCATGTAATTTCTGAAAATGATTTAGCCAATTATGTACGTTATCAAAACAAACATTTTGAAGAAGTAGCAAAAGAAAAAGAAGCAGACATGAAACCGTTTATTCAAAAGCTGGAAGAAAGAGATTTGAATTATGAAATTGTCTTTACGACAGGTCCGGCAACGAGAGAAATTTTAGATGAATTAGAGAAAAACGACTATGACGTTGTTGTGATGAGTAACAAACGTTCTCGCATAGAAATTAAACACGTCTTAGGTCATGTGACACATAAAGTCGCAAAACGTGCACATGTTCCTGTTCTGATTGTGAAGTAACAAAATCAGCGTTGAATCAGATGTACACACGACAATGTTATGAAAGTATTAAGGAAACCGCTTCGGCGGTTTCTTTTATGTTTATGCGCGAAAAAACGGGTAGAGAATATCTAAAGGGGAGGAATTTCCATGGAAATATTGAAATATAATGAATGGAAAGATGAACAGCAAACATTACAATTAATTACGCAAATCTTAGGCAAATACAAACTCGCTTGCAACTATCAAGCTCCGCAATGGGAACATCTGACATTAACGATTACATCAGAAGGTTATACGACAGGCTTGATGTATTATGGCGAAAAGTATTTCTCAATCAGCATCAACTTATTAGATGACCAGATTGAAGTACGTGTTAATGATGAAATGACCACATTCCCATTAAAAGACGGCAAAACAATTCAAGATTATTATGAACAAATCACAGGTACTGTAAAACAATATGATATTCAAGTAGAACTGAATAAAGTACCGCAAGGGATGAACACAACAACACCATTTGATGAAGATACAGAACACCATCACTATGATCATGATAAAGCAGTGAAAGCACTGCGATTAATGCAGCATGCTAATCGTGCATTAGAACGTTTTGTGAATCCTCTGCGCGCAAGAATCGAAGGACCCGGCTTATTCTGGGGTAATTTCGATATCTCTGCCATCGTGGTGTATAACGAAATGTATGAAACATTCAAGCCGTATCAAGTGATAGAATACGGCTGCTTCGATGAAAGATTTGTGGAATTCGGCTTTTGGTTCGGCGACGATAATTTTGAAGGTCCGACTTTCTTCGTCTTGCCTTATCCGTTTGTGGACAGCGATTTCGAATATGAAGGCAAACTACCTGAAGGTGCCTACTTTGATCAGCAGCTGACAGAGTTTGTCTACGAATTGAAACAAGGTGATTTAGCAGAACTTGATGTTATTGATGAAACATTCAAACGCGGCTTTGACATCTTCAGCAAGCATCAAGGATGGGAAGGTACAGACCATTTTACGATTCCGCTCAGAATGCCGAAGAACGCTTTATCAGATGATGAGGCATAGCACGGTGAAATAAAGTTCGCTATAATAAAGACAATAACGAATCGACCTAAGAGAAGGAGCGGCACATCAATGATAGAGATGGATGGCATTGTAGCCAAAATGAAAAATCAAAAGATAAACTATGATAGAGTACTAAAGAAAATGATTAACCAATGGGAACGTGCAAATGAACGGCCTAAAATTATGCTGCACAGTTGTTGTGCACCTTGCAGCACCTATGTATTAGAATTCTTGTCTGAATATGCGGATCTTGCGATTTATTTTGCGAATCCTAATATTCATCCAAAGAAAGAATATGAACGCCGTGCTTATGTACAAAAGACATTTATTGAAGACTTCAATGAAAAGAACGGTACACATGTCCGTTATATCGAAGCACCTTATAAACCGCATGAGTTTATGAAAATGGCTAAAGCGAAAGGTGTCACAGATGAACCTGAAGGCGGTCTCCGCTGCAAAGCCTGTTTTGAAATGCGTTTAGATATGGTCGCAGAAGCGGCTGTGGAATATGGTTATGATTACTTCGGCAGTGCATTAACGTTGTCGCCGAAGAAAAATGCGCAAATGATTAACGAGTTAGGTGCAGAAGTTCAAAAGCTTTATGATGTGAATTATCTGCCAAGCGACTTTAAAAAGAATAAAGGTTATGAACGTTCGCTTGAAATGTGCAGAGACTACAATATCTACAGACAATGTTATTGCGGCTGTGTCTTTGCGGCACAAGCACAAGGCATTGATTTCAAAGAAGTGAATAAGTCTGCACAAGCGTTCTTTGATGAACTGAAAGCAAATGAAGCAGCACGTCCTTAAGCGGGCGGCTGCTTTTTTGCTGTATGCTTATTTTAATTTTTGGTTCACCATATCGATAAAACGTTTGTTCTTTACATAGTTGATCATCCAAATGATTAAATAGACCAGCATAAAGATGAGTGTGAAAACTAAGAAGTTCAATATATCAAGCGGAAACCAGCCGGCTAAAATTGCGAGCGGCAAGAAGCCTGCATAACTTAAAATACTGTGAATGAGCGTCATTTTAAGGAGACTCCAGTCTGTTTGCGTAAAGATGAAATCTGTTAAAGTAAACAAAATGCCGATACATCCCCAGATTATGACACAGAGCAGCATAATCATAGGTTCTGACAGGTGCTGATGGTAAAGTTCACCCATGGTTGAAACGGGAGATAGCGGTACATACTGTCCCTGACCAAAGATAAAAGAGAATATCAGCGACAATGCAATACCGATGGTGATGCCGATCATGAAACCGGATGCTAGAGATTGCAGGAATTGTTTCATTGGAATAACCTCGCTTTCAATTGTTTAAGATAGCGGCGTGAAGAATAAGTGTCATCGCCATGTTTCATTTCAATATGAATCATACCGTTCGGACTTAAGCTGAGCTGGCGGATATTATGCATATTGATGATTTCAGATTTAGATATTCTGATGAACTGATCTGGAAGTTTGGTTTCAAGCTGATACAGGCGCGCTTGGATATGAATGCGGTGCGACTTTGTATAGGCGAATAATTTGCGCTGTTCTGAACGGATGTAGAGAATCTCTTCGATTGGGAAGCGGTAAGTCTTATCATTTTCTTTACCGCAAAGTGTCGCAATACCAGTGACTGTTGTTGCGGCGTGAATAATCGCATCTACCATTTGATTATGTGTTTGTGCGTAAATATCTACATGCTCATCTTTATGGCTGTGATCAATATAGGTGTTGACTTTCATTGGCCTGCCTCCTTTGTTAATTCCATTAAAGCAGACATTCAATCTGATGAGAATACTTTTAACACCAACGGTATAAAGTGTGTGACGAACGGCAAAAGAGAAAAGAAAAACAAAAAAAGAGAAGGTCTGGGGAAACCTTCTCTCGATTACAGTGATTTCAAAAATGATGGGGAGTCATTTTTGGTACTTGTAATAACAATATCAATTTTTTTATAAGGGGTTTGTTTTAAGTGAGATACATTCAGGGGAAAACGTATCTGCACTTTCTAACTGTGTATATTTCTATAAGAGTTCATCAATATGATTGGTTATATTTTTCTTCCGATACTTACTTAGCCTACAATTTTTAAGGAGTGGATTGAGCAGTTAATGAGATGCAAGACGTTGAATCCTCTATCATCCAATCTATCTGTATCATTAACACTCAACTTTTGAATATACCAATTACTCATTTTCAGAGATAAGCCGTTCTATGATTCAATATTGTTTTGGGCACACAATAAATCGCGCTGTATACAATTAGTTGGGAGTGGAAAAGCAATAGGTTGGGGAGCCTGTCTGCTTTTTTCAGCACGTATTCTATTGAGTTTGAATGCTTTGAGCGTCAGGGGAAACGCTTGTTCATTTTATATTGAATCACTTGCGTTGGTATTGAATCTGAGATGGGGTAATCTCATTTTTGATTCATCAACCTGCTATGCACAACTCACCTCCTGAAATATACTGCAATTGATGCACAATCATTTCAGATGCGGGGAGCATCATTTATGATCGATGCAGCAACATGACAGAAATCCTACCACAGACTGACTGTCATAATGACATTTCTAGGTGTTGTTCTGAGATGTACTCGTTCACTGTAAAGCGTCGCATTATTGTCTTTTTATAATGCCGCCAGATTAAGAGTTTAAATAGATAGCGTTGTTATAAGCACTTATCTATCCACTGTTCATTTCTCTAGGTCTCTTGAACAGCAACATCGCTTGCAACAACTTTGTTATCTATTTCACATACTACAATAACAGACTTTGTGATTAAAATCACTAAATATGGTGCATAACTTTTTAGAGTTGTGACATTATTGTGAATCTGTCCGAGCAACTGTTGTATTGTGAAAGCGCTGTATTACCACAGAAATATAGTGCACAATGTGAATATAAGGAGTTGTTTCCTATTTATATAGGGCTGAATGCTTGTTTGCAGGGGATAGGACAGGGTAGATTAGAAATGAAACAGTGCTGTAAATGAAAGGATGATGAGATTTATGGCAATCAAAGTGAAACGTATATATGAAGATAAAGCAGAAAATGAGGGTATCAGAATATTAGTCGACCGTGTTTGGCCGCGCGGTATATCAAAAGAAAATGCGAATCTGGATGAGTGGATAAAAGAAATCGGTCCTACTCAATCACTCAGAAAATGGTTCGGTCATGATCCGGATAAGTTCGAAGCGTTTGAAAAGAAATATATAGAAGAACTTAAAAATAATGAAGAACAGAATGAAGCATTCAAAACGCTTGAAGGTATAATTAAAAATGCGCGCAAAGATGTTGTGTTATTATTCGGTGCAAAAGATGAAAAACACAATCAAGCAGTCGTACTTAAATCCTATTTAAAAGAATTAGGTTATAAATAAGTAATAACTTTCATTAAATCCAAAATACATTGAGTTGAAAAGGAATAGTATACAGAAATCGGTGTGATTAGTTCGTCCGGCCTTGCAGTTACTGCATTGCCGGATTATTTTTGTTTTGAAAACAAATCACCAACTGTTCTAATACACATGATATAGAATGTAACACTGACTCTAACAGATTCACAGACTCGTCACATGTTGCATGAAACGCTTTCATATTTTAGTGGTTTATTTCACAAAGCAAGATATAATGGTATGTGAAAAGGTGAACAAACTTAATAACCTAAAAATACAAACTATCCATCGGAGGGATAATCATGATTGAATCTAAATCAAAAAAGCAATCAGCATGGTCAGGTTTTGCGACAGGTAAATGGACTTCAGAAGTGGATGTAAGAAACTTTATTCAATTGAACTACACAATGTATAACGGAGATTCTTCTTTCTTAGAATCACCAACAAGAGCAACAAGCGATCTTTGGGAACAAGTGATGCAATTAACAAAAGAAGAACGTGAACGCGGCGGCATGTGGGACATGGATACAAAAGTCGCTTCAACGATTACTTCACACGATGCAGGCTACTTAAATAAAGATAAAGAACAAATTGTCGGTGTTCAAACAGAGAAACCATTCAAACGTTCAATGCAGCCGTTCGGCGGTATCCGTATGGCAAAAGCAGCTTGTGAAGCATATGGTTATGAATTAGATAAAGAAACAGAACGTATCTTCACAGATTTACGTAAAACACATAACCAAGGTGTATTCGATGCATACACTAAAGAAATGTTAGCTTGCCGTAAAGCAGGTATCATCACTGGTCTTCCAGATGCTTACGGACGCGGCCGTATTATCGGTGACTATCGCCGAGTAGCTTTATACGGTGTAGATTACTTAATTGAAGAAAAAGTAAATGACTTCAATAACATGTCTAGCCAAATGGATGAAGCAACAATCCGTTTACGCGAAGAATTATCAGAACAACATCGTGCATTGCATGAGTTGAAACAATTAGCTGAAACTTACGGTTATGACATCAGCAAACCGGCAACTAATTTTAAAGAAGCGGTACAATGGTTATACTTCGGCTACTTAGCAGCAATCAAAGAACAAAACGGTGCCGCAATGAGCTTAGGCCGTACGTCTACTTTCTTAGACATTTACGCTGAACGCGACTTGCAAAATGGCGACATTACTGAACGTGAAGTACAAGAAATTGTGGATCACTTCATTATGAAATTACGTCTTGTAAAATTCGCAAGAACACCAGATTACAATGAATTATTCTCAGGCGACCCTACTTGGGTAACTGAATCTATCGGCGGTGTAGGTATTGACGGACGTCATATGGTAACGAAAAACTCATTCCGTTTCTTACACACTTTAGATAACTTAGGACCAGCACCAGAACCAAACTTAACAGTTTTATGGTCACAACGTTTACCAGAAAACTTCAAAATTTTCTGTGCTGAAATGAGTATTAAATCTAGTGCAATCCAATACGAAAACGATGACTTAATGCGTGAAAGCTATGGCGACGACTACGGTATTGCATGTTGTGTATCTGCAATGCGTATCGGTAAACAAATGCAATTCTTCGGTGCACGTGCGAACTTAGCAAAAACATTGCTTTATGCAATCAACGGCGGTAAAGATGAAAAATCAGGCAAACAAGTCGGACCAGAATTCGTACCTGTAACTTCTGAAGTATTGGACTATGATGAAGTTTATGCGAAGTTCGATCAAATGATGGAATGGTTAGCAGGCGTTTATATCAACTCACTTAACATCATCCACTACATGCACGATAAATACAGCTATGAACGTATTGAAATGGCATTGCATGATACAGATGTATTACGCACAATGGCAACAGGTATCGCAGGCTTATCTGTAGCAGCTGACTCATTATCAGCAATCAAATACGGCGAAGTTCGCGCAATCCGCAACGAAGAAGGCTTAGCAGTTGATTTCGAAACAACTGGCGACTTCCCTAAATACGGCAACAACGACAAACGTGTCGATGATATTGCGATTGAATTAGTGAAAACATTCATGAAAAAATTACGCAAACACAAAACTTACCGTGATTCAGAACACACTATGAGTGTCTTAACAATCACTTCAAACGTAGTATATGGTAAGAAAACTGGTAATACACCAGATGGACGTAAAGAAGGCGAACCATTCGCACCAGGTGCTAACCCAATGCACGGCCGCGATGAGCACGGTGCTTTAGCATCATTATCATCAGTTGCGAAAATCCCTTACGAATACTGTAAAGACGGTATCTCAAACACATTCAGTATCGTACCGAAATCATTAGGTAAAACAGATATGGAACAAAACCATAACTTAGTTTCTGTATTAGATGGTTATGCAATGCAGCAAGGTCATCACCTTAACATTAACGTATTCAACAGAGACACATTATTAGATGCGATGGAACATCCTGAAGAATATCCGCAATTAACAATCCGTGTATCTGGATACGCAGTTAACTTCATCAAATTAACAAGAGAACAACAATTAGACGTTATCTCAAGAACATTCCACGAAAGAATGTAGTCACTATCAGGGAATTAAAGCCGTCAATCGTGCGGCTTTCCCTTTTAAATAAAGCATAAGGATCACATAAATAAAGAAAGGACGATTATTATGGAAGGAAGAATTCACTCAGTAGAAAGTTTAGGGACAGTTGACGGACCAGGGCTTCGCTACATTATATTTACACAAGGGTGTTTATTGAGATGCCTGTACTGTCACAACCCTGATACTTGGGGGTTAACAGATGCACCGCGCAAAGCAACTGTTGACGAATTGGTGGATGAAATTCTTCCTTATCGTCCTTACTTTTCAGTTTCAGGCGGTGGTGTCACTGTAAGCGGCGGAGAGCCGCTGCTTCAAATGCCGTTTATCGAAGCACTATTTCAAAAGCTTAAGCAAGCAGGTATTCATACATGTATTGATACTTCGGCAGGATGTGTGAATGAAACCCCTGCATTCCTTTCCCATTTAGACAATCTGCTTGAGCATACAGGTTTAGTTTTGCTGGATTTAAAACACATGGATGAAGCAAAGCATATTGAGCTTACAGGCAAACCGAATACGCATATTATTAAATTTGCGAAGATGCTTTCAGAACGCAAGCAGCCTGTATGGATCCGTCACGTCCTTGTGCCGGGGTATACAGATGATGAAGCACATTTAAGAAAACTAGGCGAATTTATCAATACTTTAGATAATGTGGAACGTTTTGAAATTCTGCCTTACCATCAATTAGGTGTGCATAAGTATGAAGCTTTAGAGCTTGCGTACCCGTTAGAAGGTGTACAAGAGCCGACGAACGAAGAAGTGGTACGTGCTTATAATTTAGTGAATTTTAAAGGAATTACACCCGTAAGTGTATAATCGAATGAAACAGACGTTGGGCAGCAATTTGCTCAGCGTCTTTTTTAACCTGTCTTTGTTGACAAGAAATCTGTGATTTCTTTAAAATACTTGTGTTATTGAAATATATCTTCATTTCATGAATGAAACACCTTGCTTACGGGAAATAGAAGTAGGGTGAACAGTGATATATCAATTTCATCATTTCAAGGAGGATTCTCATCATGTTTGAAAAATTACTAACATCTTTAGGCGTTGGGGCTTTAACAATCGAAACACGTCTAGAAAAAGAAGCATTTGATGCTAATGAATTAATTAAAGGGAAAGTTGTGCTTAAAGGCGGAGACGCTGATCAGCAAATCTCTAAAATTAAATTGTCACTGATTGAACATGTTAAAAATTCAACAGAGCATAGTGACTTTGATGAAATGGAAAATGTGCTGCAAGAATATGAAATTCAAAGCAAACAAGTAGTTGAAGCTGGGGAAACTACTGAAAAAGCATTCGAATTCCCATTAGAAAAATTCAATTTCGAAAAAGGCACAGATGCACTGACATTAAGAACTTATGTTTATATCGACAGCGGTGCAGATGCTGAAGAAGATGCTGAAATCAGAATTCAATAAATTGAAATAGAAAGACACCGTCTTCCTTATAACAAACAGATGCGTTTGTAAGGAAGACGGTGTCTTTTGTATTCATAAAGCTTAACGTGAAATACGGATGACTACTTTGCCAGCAGCATGTCCTTGTTTAAGATAATCCAAAGCACTATTTATCTCTTCAAAATCAAATGTTACATTAATTACTGGACGGATTTTTCCGCTTTCTACTAATTGACGTAATTTATTGAGCGTTTTACGGCTGTTATGCATAAAGAGAAAATGATATGCGGCGTGATGTTCGCGTGCTATGCGATGGATTTTGCGTGCTCCCCATTGCAGCAACCATCTTTTCCATAGCGGCATACCGAATTGAATTGCATTTTCACCGTCAGGTTTACCGTTGATAGAAACGACTTTTCCGAGCGGTTTTATTATTTTAAAGGCATCTAATAAATATGTACCGCCTAATGTATCTAAGACGCCATCGTAGTCTTTTAAGATTTCAGTGAAGTTTTGACGGTGGTAATCGATAACAATATCGGCACCCAGCGCTTTAACTAATTCCCGGTTTTTAGCACTCGTTGTTGTCGCAACGTGTGCACCTAATACTTTTGCGATTTGAACAGCTAATGTACCCACACCGCCAGAACCTGCTTGAATTAAGACGTTTTGGCCGCGTGTGACATGCATTGTATCATTGAGCGCTTGATACGCTGTTAAACCTGCCATAGGGAGCGCAGCGGCGTGTGCATAGCTTAAATTGCGCGGCATGGCAGCTATTTCATTTTGTGTTGCGGCAGTATATTCTGCTAAGGCACCTGGTTTTGTACCGTACACTGCATCACCGATTTGAAATGCAACAACATGTTTGCCGACGGCGACGACTTCGCCTGCGAAATCATGCCCCATAATATACGGAGTTTTATAATTAAAGAACATACGGATAGCGCCGCCTTGTGCAATTTTATAGTCGACAGGGTTTAAACTTGCCGCATGGACTTTGACTAAGACTTGATTGTCTTCAATTTTCGGACGTTCTACTGTTTCAATTTTTGCTTGTTGTGCTTTTTTATATTTATGTATCACTACAGCTTGCATTTTATCGTTTGTCATGACTCACACTTCCAATTTCCAATATACTTCATTATACACCCCAATTCCCTTTGTAGAAGTTGATTAATCTAGAATTCACCAGTTTGTGAAATTGTATTTCATGCATGGTAAAATAAAGGTAAGGCAAGTCACAAAGAACAGATGAAAGAGAAAACTTGAAGGAGTGACAGATAATGAGAATGGTGGATTTGATCGATAAGAAGCGTGATGGGAAGGCATTGACGACAGAGGAAATGAATTGGATGATCGAACATTATACCAATGGCGACATTCCTGATTATCAGATGTCGAGTTTTGCGATGGCGACTTATTTCCAAGATATGAATGATGAGGAACGTGCTGCATTAACGATGGCTATGGTGCATTCGGGAGATGTGATTGACTTATCCGCAATAGAAGGGATTAAAGTAGATAAGCATTCGACAGGCGGTGTCGGCGATACAACGACATTAGTATTAGCACCTTTAGTTGCGGCTGTAGGTGTACCTGTAGCTAAAATGAGCGGCCGCGGTTTAGGCCATACAGGCGGTACGATTGATAAATTAGAATCTGTAGAAGGTTTCCACGTTGAAATTTCAGAAGATGAATTTATCCGTCTTGTAAATGAAGATAAATTAGCAGTTATCGGACAAACAGGGAATTTAACACCGGCAGACAAGAAAATTTATGCGCTGCGTGATGTGACAGGGACAGTTAATTCCATTCCGTTAATCGCATCTTCGATTATGAGCAAGAAGATTGCGGCAGGTGCTGATGCGATTGTATTAGATGTTAAAACAGGCAACGGTGCCTTTATGAAAACATTAGAAGATGCGAAAGCTTTAGCACATGCGATGGTGAAAATCGGCAATCATGTCGGCAGACAAACAATGGCGATTATTTCTGATATGAGCCAACCGCTCGGCAATGCGATCGGCAACGCTTTAGAATTACAAGAAGCGATTGATACTTTGCGCGGCAAAGGCCCAGAAGATTTAACTGAACTTGTGATGTCTTTAGGTTCTCAAATGGTTGTCTTAGGCGGTAAAGCAGAAACTTTAGATGAAGCACGCACATTGCTTAAAGAAGCCATCGACAGCGGTGCGGCTTTAGATAAGTTCCGTACATTCTTGCAAAACCAAGGGGGTAATCCAGAAGTAGTGGATAAACCTGAATTATTGCCGCAAGCAAAATACCATATTGAACTGCCAGCGCAATCAAGCGGTGTAGTGACTGAAATTGTCGCAAATGAAATGGGTATCGCATCCATGATGCTTGGCGCAGGCCGTCAAACAAAAGACGATGACATTGATTTGAGTGTCGGCTTGATGCTGCATAAGAAAGTCGGAGATAAAGTGTCAGAAGGTGAAAGCTTAATGACCATTTACAGTAATAACGAAGACATTGATGATGTCAAAGCGAAACTTTATGATAATATTACGATTGCACAATCAGGTGAGACACCAACACTCATCCATACTGTGATTACTGAATAAACGTATGAATTTAAGATAGATAGGAGCGAGCGCGTATGACAACGCCATTTAAACGTATACATTTAATTGTGATGGACTCTGTAGGTATCGGTGAAGGCCCGGATGCGGCCGCATTCAACGATGAAGGCAGCCACACTTTAAAACACACATTAGAAGGATTTGAACAAGATTTACCGAACTTAGAAAGATTAGGATTAGGTAATATCGATAAGCTTCCAGTCGTGCATGAAGTTGAACACCCAGAAGCATTTTACACTAAGATGAGCGAAGCTTCTGTAGGTAAAGATACGATGACAGGACATTGGGAAATTATGGGCTTGAATATCATGCAACCGTTTAAAGTATATCCTGACGGCTTCCCAGATGAGTTAGTCAAAGAAATCGAAGAGATGACTGGACGTAAAATTGTCGCTAACCGTCCGGCATCAGGTACGCAAATCATTGATGAGTGGGGCGAACACCAAATGAAAACAGGCGATTTAATCGTCTACACTTCTGCAGACCCTGTGCTTCAAATTGCGGCGCATGAAGATATCATCCCGCTTGAAGAGTTATATGATATTTGCGAAAAGGTACGTGAACTGACTAAAGACCCTAAATATTTAATCGGACGAATTATTGCACGTCCTTATGTCGGCGAACCCGGCAACTTTACACGTACTTCTAACCGCCATGACTATGCTTTGAAACCATTCGGACGTACTGTAATGAATGAACTGAAAGATAATGACTATGATGTGATAGCTATCGGTAAAATCAATGATATCTATGATGGTGAAGGTGTCACAAAAGCGATTCGTACTAAAAATAATATGGATGGCATGGATCAATTGATTGATGTCGTACAACAAGACTTTAACGGTATCAGCTTCTTAAACCTTGTTGATTTTGATGCGTTATACGGACATCGCAGAGACAAAGAAGGCTATGCACAAGCCATCAAAGACTTTGATGAACGCTTGCCTGAGCTCTTTGAGCACTTGCAAGAGGATGATTTAGTAATTATTACAGCAGATCACGGTAATGACCCGATTGCGCCAGGTACAGACCATACACGCGAATATATCCCTGTATTGTTCTATAGCCCTAAATTAAAAACAAAAGCTCATGAACTCAGCGGTGATACAACGTTTAGTTCAATCGGTGCGACAATCGCAGACAACTTTGGTGTGAAAATGCCTGAATTCGGACGCAGTTATTTATCAGAAATGGATGTAGACAAACAATAAAATCAGCACATCAGACAGCTGAAGTGAATCATTGAAAGCATAAAAAATAACGTTTCATCCCTTTGCTGGGTGAAACGTTATTTGTATTTAGGAAACCATTGTTATAGCGTTAACTTGCAGTTTTCTTGTCTCCGATATGAATCTTTTGATCGCCGTCTTTAATCCATCCTGCATTGCGGCATACTTTATAAAGCAAGTAGCTGACTATAGCAGGTAATGCGATTTGGAAGATGACAATCAATAACCATGTTTTAGTAGAAGCCCCCATAGTGTTGATGGTCATGATTTGTCCGATGAATCCGCTCGTTCCCATACCAGCACCTGCCGCATTGTTTGTCATTGGGAAGAGTGTTGTCATGATAGGTGCGACAATAGCACTTGTGACAGTAGGCGGAATCAAAATGGCAGGATTCATCAAGATGTTCGGAACTTGAAGCATACTTGTACCGATTCCGATAGAGATAATACCGCCTACGCCGTTATCTTTATAGCTGGTTACCGCAAAACCGACCATTTGTGCACAACAGCCGATTGTTGCGGCACCGGCAGCTAAACCTGATAAGTCGAGCATTAAAGCTAGGGCTGCACTGGAAATCGGAGCTGTCAAAGCCAAACCGAAAATGACTGCCACTAAAATACCCATAACCAGCGGACGCTGATCTGTCGCAAGCATAATCATTTTGCCTAGCGAAACCATAAAATCGTTTAAGAAAGGTCCGATAAATTTAGCAACTGCGCCCCCGATAATTAAAGTGAGCAGCGGAGAAATAATAATATCAATTTTTGTTTTAGCCGCATAAAAACGACTGAGTTCAGTTGCGATTAACGTCGCCACAAAAGCACCGACAGCACCGCCTCCAAATTTATCATAGCCGAGAGACCCGACGATAATACAAGAGAAAATGACTAAAGGCTGTGCGCCTAAACCATAGGCAATGGCACCCCCGATAGCAGCGCCGGTTAATCCCATTGCGACTGTACCGATATCAGATAAGAAATGTAAATTTAAAGCAGGAACTAAAGATTGTTTACCGATAGTCTGCAGGATTAAACCGATAATGAGTGAACCGAACAGACCTAATGTCATATAACTTAGGCCTTGTATAAACCAACGATGTAGAAGTTTTTTCATTTAGGATTTCGACCTCCATTTATTTGCCATTAGTATAGCATAAAAGGTAACGAAAAAAGGATTGTTATTTTGAATAACACATCATTGTAAAATGAAATAAATAAAAGTAATAAAGTGTGAAGGCGGATAGGGTAAGGAAAGTTATAAATATGAGCAAGGTGGTATATATTATATATAGAACAATTAAGAACGGGGGAAGACATGATGGACAAGTTATGGCAGCAAAATCTACCAATCTCTGGTATTAAAGATATCGTACCGATTGCCGGCGGTGATGTGAATGATGCTTACCGCATTGATACAGAAGCAGGAGAGGTTTTCTTTTTACTCGTACAACCTGATAGTCCTTATGATTTCTATGCGGCTGAAGCGGAAGGATTAAAAGACTTTGAATATGCAGAAATTACAGCACCGCGTGTTATTGCGAACGGCGAAATCGGCGGAGACGCTTATTTAATTTTAAGCTGGTTAGAAGAGGGACCGCGCGGCAGCCAGGCAGAACTCGGCAAACTCGTCGCAAAACTGCATGATTTCCATAATCCGGATAAACGTTTTGGTTATGATTATCCGTATGAAGGCAGAGATATTTCATTCAATAATGAATGGACAGATTCTTGGAAAGAAATCTTTGTGAATCGCCGATTAGATCATTTAAGAGAAACAATCGTAGAAAAAGGGTTATGGAATGTAGACCAGCTTAATAAATTCGATAACGTCCGAGAAGTGATTGTACAGGCTTTAGACAATCATAAAAGCAAACCTTCTTTATTGCATGGCGACTTATGGGGCGGCAATTATATGTTCTTAGAAAACGGAGAACCTGCCTTATTCGACCCTGCACCATTATATGGCGATAGAGAATTTGATTTAGGTGCGACAATCACATTCGGCGGCTTCTCAGAAGAATTTTATGAAGCTTATGATAAAGCATATCCTTTAGATGAAGGCGCTTATCAGCGTATTGAATTCTATAAATTCTATTTACTGCTTGTTCATTTAGTAAAATTCGGTACGATGTACGAGGGCAGTGTAGATGCTTCAATGGATAAAATTTTAAGTGATGCGAATTTCTAAGCGAAATGGATAAATCCATCGGGCGGCTTGCTTTTATAGTGAGCCGCTTTCTTTATACATAATGATTTGATTGAGTGGAATTTTACTCCTTTACGCAATTCAGTCTGAAAAAGTGTTAATTTAGAAGTAAGTTTATAAATGGGGTGAGAATATGTCAACTAAGATTAAAGAACTTGAGTTAAAAGCATCTGAGCTAACAAGAACAACGCATCAGCTAGGGATACCGGTTATGATTGTATTCGAAGGGGTGCCGGCAGCAGGAAAGACACGTTTGTCTAATGAATTACTACTTACGTTGGATGCTAAATATTCCAGCTTTATTGCGACAGCATCGCCGACTCAAGAAAATCTGCGCTATCAATTTCTTCAAAAGTATTGGAATACCTTACCGGGTAAAGGCGAAATCAATATCTATTTCAGAAGCTGGTATGCACACTATATTGATTACAAAGTCAATGGTATAAAGCATTTGCAGTATAAAGATTATGATGTGCTGCGCGACCAGATCGCAGGCTTTGAAACTATGCTTGAAAATGATAACTATGAAATTATCAAATTCTATATTGAGATAGATGAACAAAAACGACAAGAACATATTTTACAGACGAAAGAGAATCCGTTAACACGCTGGAAAGCACAAGAATATGAAAATGTAATTCCTGATGATATTTATCTTGAAGAGATGAGCCGTATTTTAAATGATCCGAAACAAAAAGATTGGCAAGTGATTGATTATACGGATAGAGAAGCGGCTACGATTCGTATGTATGAACATATTATCAAACGCTTGAAAAAAGCGATTAAAGCTTATCACGAACGTGTCAAAACACGTGACGGCTTATTTACACCTGACTTTAAAACAGATTTATTTGATAATCTATTGCCTAAAGTCAGCAAAGCAGACTATAATGCACAAATTGAAAAGCTGCAAGCACGTATGCTGGAAATTCAATTTGCGTTATATGAAAGAAAAATCCCATTGATTCTAGTCTTTGAAGGTATGGACGCAGCGGGTAAAGGCGGCAATATCAAACGTATTCGCGAAAAATTAGATCCGACAGGTTATGAAGTCAATGCGATCAGTGCACCGACTGATGTTGAACTGGCACATCAATATTTATGGCGTTTTGCCCATGATATGCCGAGAACCGGACATATTGAAATGTTTGACCGCAGCTGGTATGGCCGAGTACTTGTGGAACGTGTGGAAGGTTTTGCGACTACAGATGAATGGCAGCGTGCGTATCATGAAATCAACGACTTTGAAAAAATGTGGACAGATGAAGGTGCAATCATCTTGAAATTCTTCCTCAGCTTAGATAAAGATGTACAGTTAGAACGCTTTAAAGCGAGAGAAGACAATCCAGATAAACAATGGAAAATCACAGATGAAGATTGGCGCAACCGTGAAAAATGGGATTTATATTTAGAAGCAAGTGCGGATATGGTTAATAAAACGAATACTTCTAATGCGCCATGGTACATTGTACCTGCTGATCATAAGAAAACAGCACGTATTGCGGTATTGAAGCGTATTATTAAAACATGTGAAACAGCGCTGTGGGGCGTTCATCACGATTAGTAAAAATCGAGTATAATGGATGTAGCTAACATACATTCAAAGTGATAGATTTATTTACGGACTATGTAAACGGGAGGGCAAGTAATGGCAAGAAATTATTCTAGGACTTATTATTTCCATCATGTGGAGCATCGAAAAATTCAACAAAGCTCTAAAAAAACACTATGGTTATCATTAATCATTACATTGTTCTTCACTATTGTTGAATTCGTCGGAGGGATTGTCTCCAATTCCTTAGCACTATTATCAGACTCATTTCATATGCTGAGTGACGTATTGGCATTAGGTTTATCAATGGTCGCGATATATTTTTCAAGCAAGCGTCCGACGAATCATTTTACTTACGGCTTTTTAAGGTTTGAGGTAGTTGCGGCATTCCTTAATGGTTTGGCATTGGTAGTCATTTCATTATGGATTTTCTACGAAGCGATTATGCGTATGATTTTCCCAAGGGAAATCGAAAGCGGCCTAATGTTTTGGATTGCGGTCATTGGTTTGATAGTCAATATCGTACTGACATGGTTGTTGTATCATTCTTTGAAATCTGAAGATAACATCAATATCCAAAGTGCGCTTTGGCATTTCTTAGGCGACTTGCTTAACTCGGTCGGTGTCATTGTAGCGGTAATTTTAATTAAAATTACCGGCATTCAAATGATTGACCCGATTTTAAGTATTGTCATTTCATGCGTATTATTAAACGGCGGTTATAAAATCTTAAAGAATGCTTGGCTTATTTTAATGGAAGCAGTACCGAGCGGTTTAGATGTGGATCAGATTATGGAGGATATGAAGAAAGCAGATCGTGTCATCGATGTGCATGAATTCCACCTTTGGAGTGTTACTTCAGACCAATATTCATTATCTGCACATGTGGTGCTAGACAGTAAAGACAGCCAAGATGCTTATAGTATCATCAACCAATTAGAAAAATTGCTGAAAACAAAATACGGTTTGCATCACACAACATTGCAAATTGAACATCTGGATTTAAACCATTTGGATGAGAATTATTTTGAGCAATTCGAAAATGAAAAAGAATAATAGTGTGTTATTGAATAAGAAAACGGGTAGATTAAGAAATAACATTCAGAGTTGAAATCTGAATGATGAAATTTGCCTAAAGGAGGCTTATTCAATGGCTGAAGAGAAAAAAGGTTCTATTTCAGGTCGTGTTGTAGAAACGACGAAAGAAGAAGCAAAAAAACAAAAAGAGAAGTTAGAAAAGAAAAACGATAAGTAACACATAAAAAAACGGGCAGTTCCATTATTAAGGAGCTGTCCGTTTTCATGTTAAGATTAAAATTCTTTTGCGAATGATTGTGCGTTTTGAATCGCATTCAATTTAATTTCTTCAGCATTTTCAGGTTCTGCATTATGACCTTCGATTGCGATTAAGTTAATGTTTGGTACACCCATGAATGCTAGGATAGTACGTACATAACGGTCGCCTAATTCGAAGTCTGCAGCTGGGCCTTCGCTGTAGTAGCCGCCGCGTGATTGAATGTGTAATGCTGTTTTATCTGTAAGCAGCCCTTGTGGTCCTTCAGAAGAGTATTTGAAAGTTTTGCCTGCAACTGTTACAGCATCGAAGTAACGTTTAACAGCAGGAGGGAATGATAAGTTCCACATTGGAGTAACAAAGACATATTTGTCAGCTGCTACGAATTGATCAACAAGTTCAGTTAAGCGATTTACTTTTTGTTGTTCTGAATCAGTAAGTGTTTCGCCAGATTGTAATTTACCCCAGCCTGAGAAAACTTCAGCATCGATTTCTGGTACATCGTCTTTGAATAAATCAATATGAACCACTTCGTCTTCAGGGTGTTCTGATTGATAGCTTTCGATAAAGGCTTTACCAACTGCCATTGAGTTTGAAACCATTTCATCTAATGGGTGTGCAGTAATATATAATACTTGTGACATTAATAATCATCCTTTTACATGTAATTTAAGATATATTTATTATACTCGATACAATTTGTATATGAAAGTGTAAATTTTACACTTTTGAAAAATATCTGTTGTGCAAAATAGGAACGTTTGGTGAACAATGGTTTTGGATGATACAAACTGCTTTGTTGAGGCGTATAATACTTGTGATATGAAATAGCAGAGGTGAAGAGATGAAGAATTTGCTGATAGGAACTTGCCTATTCTTGCTTGTAATCGGATCAGGTTTATATACGATTAAGGCGGAAATTCAAAATGATGCAGAAGCCGCATTGCATCAAAAGAAAAAATTAAAAGGGATAACATCTGAAAAACAATTAAAAGCATTTTTCAATGATGCGAAGAAAACTGAAGCCCAAAAATTAAGCGCGTATGAAAGTGCCGTTGAAAATAAAGTCATTCCGCGCAGTCCGCATTTTCAAAATGCAGATGCCGCATATAAAGAATCGATGGATTTGAAACATCATCATTAAAAAAGCAATCATTTATTGAGTGTGACAGACTCTGTAAATGATTGCTTTGCTATAGATTAAAGAATGCTTTGATTTCATTGTATGAAGGTAAATGGTCAGCAGCGTGCTGCAAGTTTTGCAATGATGGTATATCGTTGGACCATGTTTGTATTTGATTGAAGAAAGTGCCGTCGAAAATACTGCTGTAAAAGTTTAGAAAGTTATTTAAATAATTGCCGTCTTGCCATACTTTATAGGTACCGATCAGTGCGAGTATAAATATGAGCCCTTTAAATAAATTCCACATCGTCTTTCTCCTTAAAAACATTTTAGTATCTAATTAATTGTATAACATTTTAATCTTGATTGCCAGTGCATACTAAAGGATATATGCAAAGTGAAAATCATGGTATAATAGACGAAATTCACATCATGAACTTAATTAGGAGGTTGACAATGGGCAAGTGGAAATCACGGTTATTTACGATTATTGGAGTCGTACTGATTTTAGTCGGTATCTTCATAGTGTTTAAACCGCAAATCGATCATTATATCGCTGGAAAACAAAATGATGCAAAAATTGAACATTATGATAAAAAACAAGCGGAACAGAAAAAAGATAAAAAAGAAGTACCGAAAGTTCCTAAAGATAAATCACAATTAGTAGGTTATATCGATATTCCGAGCGTTAAAATCAAGGAAGCGGTGTATCCTGGTCCTGCTACACCAGAGCAGTTGAACAGAGGTGTCAGCTTGGCAGAAGAAGATGAATCGTTAGATCAGCAGAACATTGCGATTGCCGGACATACGAACACCAGCGGCAATTATCAGTTTACTAATCTGCACAAAGCTAAAAAGGGTGCAAAGGTAACATTTAAAGTAGGGAATGAAACAAGAAAATATAAAATCACTTCTATTAGAGATGTTAAACCTGACGAAGTCAGTGTATTAGATGAACATAAAAATAGTAAAGAGCAGCTTACATTAATCACTTGTGATGATTATAATGCGCAAACAGGCGAGTGGGAGACGCGCAGTATCTATAAAGCAGAACGTGTAGATTAATCAAATGAAACAGACCTGAGACAGTATGATAGATTTATCATGTCTCAGGTCTGTTTGTGTTTTATTGAACTTCTAATTCTTTTGTAATTTGTTCAGCAGTATCTTCTGGCAAGTTGCTGTTGTCGATTTCGAAACCTAAATCTTGAATCATTCTAAAGTCCATATCATTAGGTTGGCCGCCAGTGATAAGATAATCGCCGACAAAGATTGAGTTCGCAGCAAGCAATGCAAGCGGCTGTAATGATTGTAAATTGACTTCTCTGCCGCCAGCGATACGGATTTCTTTCGTTGGATTCACTAGTCTGAATAATGCGATGATACGTAAACATTTCATAGGTGTTAATTCATCCATGCCGCCAAACTTAGTACCTTGAATAGGGTGAAGGAAGTTGATTGGAATACTGTCCGCATCAAGTTCTTTCAACTCAAAGGCCATATCAATTCTGTCTTGTGCTGTTTCACCCATTCCGCAAATAACACCTGAACAAGGTGAGATGTTATGTGCTTTCATAATTTCAACCGTATGCACACGGTCTTCATATGAATGTGTTGTAACTACTGTGTCGTGATAGTTTTCACTGGTATTCAGGTTATGGTTATAACGATCGACACCCGCATCTTTTAAGCGTTGTGCTTGTTCATCATTCGCAATACCTAAACAAGCACAGATTTTTAATTGCGGATGATTGTGTTTGATTTGTTTTACGGATTCAGTAATATGGTTGACTTCTTTATCACTTGGACCTCGTCCGCTCATAACAATACAATATGTACCGATTTGATGTTCAGCTGCCGCATCTGCACCTGCAATAATGTCATTTTCTGGAATTAAAGCATAACGATCTTTTCTTTTCATATCTCTTGATTGACCGCAATACCCGCAATCTTCAGGACAAATACCGCTTTTTGCATTCAAAATCATATTCAACTTCACTTTTTTCCCATAGTAATGCTTTCTGATGGCATAAGCCTCATCTAATAGTGTCATCGTATCGATAGATTCATCTGTATATAAATCATAGGCTTCTTCTTTTGTTAACGCGGTGCCATTTAAAATCTTATGTGCTAATTCCATTTTTGCTTCCCCCTTAGAACTATAAAAGTCTAATTGTTAACTTGTAAACTTAAAAAGATTACATTCACCTTGTTGATTTTACATCAAATCATTAGGATTGCCAAGTATTACTCAAATAATGTAATTTAACGATACTTATTACACTTTTAGGGTGAGGATTTGTATAAAAGTGAAAAGTTAATATCTATTATAATAGAAGCGTTTATTAGCGTATATCAGTAAGTTTTATATTCAATTTTGATATATAAATACAATTAAATGAAAAGTGATTTGTCTAACAACAGTATTGGAATAGTGTAGGATGACCTGAAAACGAAGATTAAAATTAAAAAATTGTATAGCAAAACTGTCTATTCTCAAACGTAATTGAAACAATAATATTAGATAACGTTTTGAAAATCATTTTAAAAATAATGTACAATTAGATAATTCAAAAAAAGTATAATAAAATGATGCAAATAACATTCAAATGGGGTATGATGTAGGTGTAATATTAATTTAAGTTGCTTAGGGCATAATAGGACAATCACGAAAGGGGAAACATTAATGAAAAAATATTCCAATGGATTTAACGCGAGGCGCCAAAATCAATATTCGATCCGCAAATTTACAGTAGGTACAGCTTCGATTATAGTAGGTGCAACAATTTTATTTGGACTAGGAAATGAAGCGAGAGCTGCAGAATCATCAACTTCAAGCAGTACTACATCATCTGCTGACCAAACGTCAGGTTCAACAACACCTGAATCGACCGACCAGTTAGTAGGAACATCGTCTAATTCAACTGACCAGTCAGTAGGTACAAATACTGAATCACCATCACCAACTGCAGAACAAACACAAACAGCTACTGAACCTGCGGCTTCAGTTGAGGCACCAGCAAGTGCTGATACAGTACAACCCGCACAAGATGCGACTACAAAGGACAGCAATGTAACATCTTCAACAGAAGCACCGACAGCAGATACTTCTTCGAAAGATACGGCATCTGAGCCGGCACCAACACCTGATACATCTTCAACAACAGAAAAAGCATCTGAGCCAGCACCAACAGGAGATACATCAGCTGCGGAAAAAGTTTCTGAACCAGCACCATCATCTGGTACATCTTCAACAACAGAAAAGGCATCTGAACCAACACCGACTGAAGCACCAGCACCGTCTTCAACAACGGAAACTACTTCAGGTTCAACTTCAGAGCCAACATCATCATCAACTGAATCAGCATCATCAGCTCCTAAAGAGCCAACTGCTGAACCAACAAGCTCAGTAATAACTGCATCTGAGCCGACAGAACAAATTACAGCAGCAAGTTCGAATACAACAGGTACGACAAATACAGATACATCAGCATCATCAACATTAGCTGAACAAGCAGGTGTTACATCAACTGATTCTCCTGAAATAGCAACTTAAAAATTGCTGCAACAATCATCTGACAATAAAGATGCAAATACGATCCAAACTACTGCTGAAACTACTCCTACATTACGTACTTTCAGTACTTTTGCGGCACCAGCAACTACTACTTTGGCAGCTGCAACTGGTACAAATGTAAACAGTTTGGTGACAGTATCTAATGCGCAAATCTCTGAAACAACGATTGATCCTAACCAATCAGGCAACTTCCGCTTAACTGCTGACTATACAGTAAATGGGGATGTGAAAGCTGGAGATTACTTTACAATCCAGTTACCTTATTATGCAAATATGGATGGAGATTTCAATCATGCAGGAACTAACAATCAAATGCAGACAGAATTATATTCACCAGCTGGTTTAGTTGTAGATGACGGTGTATACGATACTCAAACTAAAACTTTAACTTACACTTTCACTGATTTTGTAAATGGAAAAGATCACATTTCTGGAAGCTTTGATTTAGCACAATTTGCTGACAGAGAAAATGCACCATACAGCGTAACGTATGCATTAAATTATAATTTAGCGGGAGAAACATTTAATACGCAAATTACTTATGCATATGACACACATAATTATATCTCGTATCCAGCATCTATTGGAACTATGATTACTGAAGTAGATGCAACAAATACTACTAACACATTCAAGCAAGTTATATATGTTAATCCGGATGATGTTAACCTCAGCAGAGCTTTTCTTACAATTGCGCCAAAAGATGCTAATAGTAGTGCAGTTATCAATTATAATGATACTCAATTACACATTTACAAAGTTAATGATCCAAATGCTTTAACAGACAGCTATGCATTTGACCCGACAGTCTATCAAGATTTAGCACAAAATTATTATAATAGTGGAAGTATCTATACAAATAATAATGGCCTCTTAGAAATCAACTTTGGTCAAATTGATTCACCTTATGTAGTTGTAATGGAAACACCATTCGACCCGACTTACAGTAATGAAATTACTACTAGAGATACTTTCTACGCTACTGATTATGCTGGTCAATCATCATCATACTATTATGATAGTGTTGTTGTTCAAGAAACTAGCGGCGGCACAGGTGATGGAACAGTTGAAAGTTATCGTTTAGGCGACTATGTATGGAATGATACAAATCACGATGGTATTCAAGATGTTGGAGAAACACCAATTGAAGGTGTAACGGTAACACTAAAAGATACGAATGGTACTGTTTTACAAACTGCTGTAACTGATATGTATGGAAACTATTTATTTACAGACTTAGCGAACGGTAACTATGTGGTTGAATTTACTGCACCAGAGGGATTTGTATCAACTACTCAAGATGCAGGTACAGATAATGCTAAAGATTCAGATGGTTTAGTTGTACCAGTAACTATTAATGGGGCAGACGATTTAACAGTAGACTCAGGTTTCTATGTTCCAGTTCCAGCAACATACAACTTAGGCGACTATGTATGGGAAGACTCAAATAAAGACGGCATCCAAAACTCAAACGAGGTTGGCATCGAAGGTGTAACAGTAACGTTAACGAAACCAGATGGTACAACAGTAACGATAGTTACAGATGCCCAAGGTAAATACAACTTCTCTGGCTTAGGAAATGGAGAATATACAGTAACGTTCACACCGCCAGCAGGCTATGAAGCATCTCCAGTAAATGTAGGCGATGTTGCATTAGACTCAAATGGTTTAACAATAACAGCGACAATCAATAACGCAGACAACACAACGATTGACTCAGGATTCTTCAAACCGACGGTTGAGCCGACACCAGTTCCAGCAACATACAATTTAGGCGACTATGTATGGGAAGATTCAAATAAAGACGGCATCCAAAACTCAAACGAGGTTGGGATCGAAGGTGTAACAGTAACGTTGACGAAACCAGATGGTACAACAGTAACAACAGTTACAGATGCGACTGGTAAGTATAACTTCTCAGGTTTAGAGAATGGAGAATACACAGTAACGTTCACGCCACCAGCAGGTTATGAAGCATCACCAGTGAATGTAGGCGACGCAGCATTAGACTCAAACGGTTTAACAACAACAGCGACAATCAATAACGCAGATAATACAACAATTGACAGTGGCTTCTTCAAACCAGTAGTAGAAACACCACAAGAACCGGCAACTTACACAGTCGGAGATAAAGTTTGGGAAGATACAAACAAAGATGGTATCCAAAACTCCAATGAGCCGGGCATCGAAGGTGTAACAGTTACGTTAACGAAACCAGATGGTACAACAGTAACAACAGTTACAGATGGAAATGGTAACTATGAGTTCACAAACCTTCCAAACGGTGATTATACAATCACATTTGAAACACCAGAAGGATACGAGCCAACAACACCAAATGTTGGAAACACTGAATTAGATTCAAACGGTACAACAACAACAGTTACAGTAAATAACGGAGACGATAAAACAATCGATAGCGGATTCGTTAAACCAGTCGTAGAAACACCACAAGAACCGGCAACTTACACAGTTGGAGATAAAGTATGGGAAGATACAAACAAAGACGGTATCCAAAACTCAAATGAGCCGGGTATTCCAGGCGTAACAGTAACGTTAACTAAGCCGGACGGATCAACAGTAGTAACAACAACTGATAATAACGGTAATTACGAGTTCACAAACCTTCCGAATGGTGATTACACAATTACGTTCGAAACACCAGATGGATATGAACCAACTACACCAAATGTTGGTAATACTGAATTAGATTCAAACGGTACAACAACAACAGTTACAGTGAATAACGCGGATGATAAGACAATCGATAGCGGATTCGTTAAACCGACGGTTGAGCCGACACCAGTTCCAGCAACATACAACTTAGGCGACTACGTATGGGAAGACTCAAATAAAGACGGCATCCAAAACTCAAATGAGGTTGGGATAGAAGGTGTAACAGTAACATTAACTAAGCCGGATGGTACAACAGTAACGACAGTTACAGATGGAAATGGTAACTATGAGTTCACAAACCTTCCAAACGGTGATTATACAATCACATTCGAAACACCAGAAGGTTATGAACCAACAACACCAAATGTTGGAAACACTGAATTAGATTCAAACGGCACAACAACAGTTACAGTGAACAACTCTGATGACAAGACGATTGATAGTGGATTCGTTAAACCTGTAACACCAGAGGAGCCAACAACTCCAGAGGAGCCGACAACACCGGAAGAACCAACAACACCAGCAGCACCAAGTCAACCTGAAAAGGCAGCAGTGAGCCCAATCAAAGAAAGCAAAGCTGAAACACCATCTAAAGGCAAAGAAGCTAAAAAAGAATTACCTGAAACTGGTCAGGATGGATTGAATGCTACGTTAATCGGTTCAGCTTTTGCGGCACTTGGAAGCATCTTATTATTCAAACGTCGTAAAAAGAATCAATAAGATCACAATCAATCAATAAAATAATGCAACACAAATAAGTATCGTTTTACTAGAGTGAACTGCTCCCTGTCAAGTAGACAGGAAAAAACAAAAAATAATTTATTGGGAATCTGATAAACAAATTTTAAGTTACTGTACAAATGAGTTGATAAATCTCGTTTGTACAGTTTTTTTATTCTCCTAGCGCACTATCGTTTGCTTGATCTGGTAAAAAAAGTGGTGCGCTACGCACACTACTTTTTTTACCAGATTATTTAGGGTAGACATTAGTTAGAAGTTAAGCAATTAATCTTTCCATTTCCAAAGTAATTCTCTCATTGTTGTAAAAATCAATGTATTCTTTAAACTGCGAGCGTGCAGTTTTTATATCCTTGAATTTATAATGTCTATTACCGCGATAAATTTCTGATTTCATTATTCACCAAAATGATTCCATTGGACTATTATCTATGCATCGTCCGACTCGTGACATGCTTTGAATAACACCTTGCTCATCGAGCAAGAATTTAAAATGTTTGCTTGTATATTGAAAACCTCTGTCGCTATGTAGTATTAAGCC
Organism: Staphylococcus sp. IVB6181; assembly: GCF_025561445.1. NCBI lineage: Bacteria > Bacillati > Bacillota > Bacilli > Caryophanales > Staphylococcaceae > Staphylococcus > Staphylococcus sp. IVB6181. The sequence goes on from NZ_CP095096.1 coordinate 582,351, forward strand.
GCTTATATTTTTCACTTTCTTTAACGCTTTATTGAAAGTATTAAAAACCAGCTGATTGTTATTTGAATAACTTATATCATAGCTTACAATTTTACCTGTTCCGAGATCTCTGATAGCGCTTAAATAAAATTTCCTTCCATTTTCTAAAATAAGTTCTGTCACATCTGTTACCCATTTTTTGTTAGCTTCCGTTTCACTAAATTCTCTATCTAATAAATTCTCGGCAGTAATAGTAGGTGTTGAGGGTCTATATCTTTTTCTTGCAGCACGTATGCAAGATTTTAGACCTAATTTTTTCATTAAACGATATACTCGTTTACGACTTACTTTTTTATCCAGTCTTAAACAGATATATATACGAATACGACGATAACCATATATACCGTTGTATTTATTGAAAATCCACAAGATTTCTTTCATTAATATTTCATCTTCAATTTCACGCTGTGTTTTAAATTCTCTTCTCTTTCTCCACTTATAATAACTGGCTCTAGAAATTCCAACCACCTTACATAACAGAGTTATTGGATATTCATTTTTTAAGTCTTCTATTACAAGGTACTCAACTATTTGTCTAAACGGCGATTGATCAGCTCTCTTTCTTTCTCCTTCAACTTTTTTAAAATCTTGTTTTCCATTTCTAAGTATTTGATTCTTTCTTCAAGAGCTTTTGTTTTAGCTAATGCTTGTTCTTCATCAGTCATTGTCTGAGTTGGCTTACCTTTATCTCTTCCGTCTACAAGACCGGCACTTCCAAATTGTTCATATTTTTTAACCCAACTATATACTTGGCCATAATTAACATTATATTTTAAAGCTGTTTTCTTATAATCTTTTTCTGACTCAATACATGCTTCTACTATTTCTACACGTTCTTCGAACGTTGTTTTTCTCGCTTTCATTGAATACACCCCTAGTAATGGAGAATATGAAACATTCTCTTTTCCTAAAGTATATCGTTTTATCCAATCCCTAACAGTAGAATATGCTGGAATATTATATTTTATTGCTAAATCAACAGCAGAAACACCTTCAGTTAAGTATTCCTGAACAATTGTTTCTTTAAATGCTTTACTATAAGTATTATTGCTTTTCTTTGGTAATAGTACCTCAACGCCATGTACTTTATATTGGTGATATTTAAACATCACCTGTTTACGTTTTAATTCTATACCACTCTTTTCTATAGCTTCATTACAACTATAACCTTCATCTATTAAACTAAATGTTAAGAGAAATAATTTAATGTCACTTTCGAGATATTTAGACATAAGAATGCTCCCCCTATAGTTTTGTTTTTTTAGTGTCTACTATAGGGGGAGCATATCAGAGTATCGCTCTAGTAATTCGGTACTTTTTTTATTTTTAATAGTGTGGAGGATATAAAATTAAATGGGGTGAAAAGCGTATAAATAAGAGTATTTACCTTAAAAATGATAACTATTCATATTAATGTGGATAGTTATCTTTGTAAATGTGTCTAATTTGTGATAATTGTAAACGTTTTATTAAGTGTATTATGTAACTGAAGATAGGAGAAAATGATAGTTTTTGCCATAATAAAACCTTATTTTTAATGAAGATTGTATAAAAATAAAATTGATTGAACTCAATTGCATTGCGTAATCTGGCGTGCTTTATCTAGGTGAAGTATATAAGAAAATTATGTTATAGATTACAAAATTGCATATTGAAAATTATTTGATAATAAAAAGCGTGGCGACACAAAAATTTACGAAAAATGGATAAAAGACTTAACTAAATTGATTGGAAATGTGCTACTATTTACTTGCACTAATTTTTTGACAATTTTAACAAAGTAGTGGGCTTCATTTATAACGTTAACAAGTACAATTTTCATATCTAGAAAGGGGTTATTACTTTTATGGGAAATAATTCACGTAAAAACAGTTTTGATGCAAGACGTCAAAACAAATATTCAATCCGCCGTTTTACAGTCGGCACGGCTTCTATTATTGTGGGAGCAACCATTTTATTTGGTATTGGAAATGAGGCAAGAGCTGCTGAAACAAGCACAACTACTCAAACTCCAAGTGATGCCAATGGACAAACAGCTGATCCTGCACCTGCAGAAACTGGGACATCTGCAGTAGAAGCACCAGCTACTGATACAACGGCAACTGCTCCGGATACATCTAGTACGCCAACATCTGAAACACCAACTAATGCAAATGAAACATCAAGCACTCCAACTTCAGACATTGCAGCGGATACATCCAACACACCGACATCAACAGATAAAACAACTACAACTGAGCCAAGTTCAACTGATCAAAACAGCACAACTACGAATGAAACGCCTCAAACAGATTCAGCACCATCATCAACTGAAACAACACCATCATCAACAGATACGCCAACAACAGTAAAAGAGCCAGTTCAAGAAGATAGTACTACTGCCAATAGCACTACTCCTAAAACTGAATCGCAAACTTCGACTGCACCGACTACTTCAACTGAAGAACCTGCTGCCAACAGTACAGTTGAACCAGTAACAAGTACACCAACTGAACCGACTGCTCAATCAGCTGGTACTGAATCAACTCCAACACAACAAGCAGAAACAAGCTCAGTTACTTCTAATGATACTAGTGCAACAGAAGCACCACAACAAATTACTGCAGCTGATTCATCAACTACAGGTACACAAGATGCACCAGTAGTTGTAAATGCGGACGGTACAACTACAACTGACTTAGCAACAGCATTACAACAATCATCTGACAGTAAAGATGCAAGCACTATTGAAGCTACTGCAACACCTTTAGCATCTACTAGAATGACAGCGTTTAGTGCAGAAAGTGTTGAATCGCAAACTGCAACATTTGCAGCATTAGCAGAACCAACAGCACCTTTATCTCTTAAAGAAGAGTTAGAAGCGAGTGCGGTTTATTCACCTGGTGTTTGGGATCAAACATACGGTTATCAAGGTAATGCAGTAGTAATGGAACAAGGAAGCAAATATAACAATGTGGCTTCTCAAGAACCAATTGAAGGCGTAAAACTATACTTACAATGGACTGACAGCACAGGTTATGTTTCACCAGTTTATTACACAACTTCAGGTGCGGACGGCAGATATGTTATTGATTTATCACAGCCGCAAACTGATGCTTTAGGTAAGGAACATACTTTCAACCTTGCAGCAGATGCTGATATCGCTATTAGAACTTGGGCAGTAAGTCCAGACCCTACTTTAAATGTTGTCAAAGATGGCGATAGTGTCAGAGGATTCCATAAACGTTTAGAACGTGTAAACGAATCATGGGACTTCACAGCTGGCATTAACAGAATCGTAAACAGCCAAGTTATCTTACAAGAAGACCCATTACAAAACGATTGGTTGGTCAAACCACAAGCAGATTGGGAAACTTCAGGCACTGCTGATGGTGTTTGGACTAATACAGGCGAATACGGTAAAGTTTCAGGCGCTGTATGGTATGACTTAGCAGAAGGCTATGGTTCAGACGCACGTTGGTTAAAACAAGATTCATGGGATGTCAATGCGACTGGTGTTCAAGTAGTAGCATCATATGTTAATGACGACATCGCTAGAGAATTCGATACTTGGAAAGCCAATAACCCTGGTTACACAATGGAACAATTCAGAGCGGCACAACAACAGATTGTGACAGATTATCAAGCAATCAATGGTGTAGGCTCACATATTGCTGAAAGTGTAGTAGGAACAGTAGAAGAAAGCGGAGATTACTATATTCCGTTTAGAGGATTGTATGGTATCAGCGCTTACCAACAAAATAGCGGGCTACCTATTTCGCATACAATTTCAGATGCAGAGTACGGTACATTAGTAACAGATGCTGACGTTTCACATAACAACTTAATGGCGTGGAACGGTACAATCGGTCAAAAACACCGCCACATCAACTCTGATTATATGTATATTACACCACTAGTAGATGGTGTAGCGACATTTGGAAACAACTATTATAACAATATGTTTACATCAGCAAATGTAAGTGCAGACTTGCATGATGCAAAAATGTTAGCTTCATATAGTGGTTATGAACAAAACTTCTCATTTATCACAACAAACCCTATGCATGATATTTCAGTTGACGGTTCGACGGCTGAAGTAGCTAAACCTGGTGATGTTTTAGTATCACAAACTGAAGGTTTATTCCCTGGCGAAGATTATCAAGTTCAATGGTTTAAAGATGGTGTAGCTATTGGAATACCTGTTACATTAACAGCTGCAGCAGATGGAACATTAAGTTCAGTACCTTTAATAGTACCAACTGATTTAGCTAGCACATCTATTTACACTTCTGGCGTATTCTCACAAGGTGTAAGCACAACTTCAACTACAAATGCATTGGCACTTGATTACATTTTAGCTGAGCCATTCAAACAAGCTGATTTTAATGAACCAGTTTATCAAGGCGGCGAAGGTGCACCAGGAACAACTGTAGATTTAGCTTCACCAACATTCACTGATCAAGCAGGTACACCAGTAACACCTCCAGACGGTACAACATATGCGGCTGGAACAAATGCACCAGCAGGTGTCACTGTTAATCCAGACGGATCTTTAAGTGTAGCAATTGCTGATACTGAAGAACCAGGAACAACTATTTTAGTACCAGTAGATGTAACATACCCTGACGGTTCAGTAGATACAGTCAATGTACCAGTTACAGTAGTACCTCAAGCACCAGTTGTTTTACCTACAGAAGCAGGTATCGATCCGATTACTGGCACACCTTACCCAGTAACAGGTACAGGTTATCCAGGCGGAACAGTAGATGTGACTTTACCAGATGGTACAGTTCAACAAACAACTGTAAATCCAGACGGCACTTGGACAATTAATCCAACTACACCATTAGAAGCAGGCCAAGTTGTAAGTGCTACGCAAACAGTAGGCGTAGATTATAATGGACAACCAAATGTATCAACAGTTGGAACTGGCACTGTAGTTGACACAACAGAACCTGTAGTGGGCCAAATCGATAATGTAACGGCACCTGAGGATCAATTGATTACTCCGATTCCAGTTACAGTAACAGATGCAAGCAACACAACAGTAGACGTAACAGGTTTACCAGAAGGTGTTGTTTATAACCCGACAACAGGCGCAATTGAAGGTACACCGACAACTCCAGGTGTATACAATGTTAATGTTAAAGTAACGGATGAAAGTGGATTAGTAACAGATGTACCATTTACATTTACAGTTACAGATACAACTGCACCGGAAGTAGCGCCGATTACAGATGTAACAGTACCTGAGGATCAATTGATTACTCCAATTCCAGTTACAGTAACAGATGCAAGCAACACAACAGTAGACGTAACAGGCTTACCAGAGGGTGTTATTTACAACCCGACAACAGGCGCAATTGAAGGTACACCATCAACACCAGGTGCATATAATGTAAACGTTAAAGTAACAGACGAAGCAGGCAACGTAACAGATGTACCATTTGTAATTACAGTTACAGATGAAACAGCACCAGTTGTAGCACCGATTGATAACCAAACAGTAGCTGAAGATGCGGCAATCACGCCAATTCCGATAGTAGTTACTGATGACAGCAATACTACAGTGGACGTAGCAGGCTTACCAGAAGGTGTAGTTTATAACCCAGAGACAGGCGCAATTGAAGGAACACCAACAACACCTGGCAACTATCCAGTAACAGTTACAGTAAAAGATGAAGCAGGCAACGTAACAGAAGTGCCATTCACAATTACAGTTACAGATACTACTGCACCAGCTGTAGGAGAACTTGCTGATCAAACATTACCTGAAGATACAGCAATTACGCCAATTCCTGTTAATGTAACAGACGATAGTGCAACAACAGTAGAAGTAACAGGCTTACCTGAAGGATTAGTTTACAACCAAGCAACAGGTCAAATTGAAGGCACACCAACAACACCAGGTGCATATAATGTAAACGTTAAAGTAACAGATGAAGCAGGTAACGTAACAGACGTACCATTCACAATCACAGTTACAGATGAAACAGCACCAGTTGTAGCACCGATTGATAACCAAACAGTAGCTGAAGATGCGGCAATCACGCCAATTCCAGTAGTGGTTACAGATGATAGTGCAACAACAGTAGATGTAACAGGTTTACCAGAGGGTGTCGTATACAATCCTGAAACAGGTCAAATCGAAGGCACACCAACAACACCAGGCAACTATCCAGTAACAGTTACAGTAAAAGATGAAGCGGGCAATGTAACAGAAGTACCGTTCACAATTACAGTTACTGATACAACAGCGCCAGTAGTTGGAGATATTGCGGATCAAACAGTACCTGAAGATGTAGCAATTACGCCAATTCCTGTTAATGTAACAGACGATAGTACAACAAATGTTGAAGTGGCAGGTTTACCAGCAGGTTTAACTTACAACCAAGCAACAAACCAAATTGAAGGTACACCAACAACACCAGGCGTATATCCAGTAACAGTAACAGTTACGGATGCTGCTGGAAATGTGACAGAAGTACCATTCTCAATTACTGTAACGGATACAACTTCAGCATCAATTGAAGATATTGCAGACCAAACAGTACCTGAAGATGTAGCAATTACACCAATCCCAGTAGTAGTAACAGACGACAGTGCTACAAATGTAGAAGTAACAGGCTTACCAGCAGGTGTCGTATACAATCCTGAAACAGGACTAATCGAAGGTACGCCGACAACTCCTGGTCAATATCCAGTGACAGTAGTGGTAACAGATGCAGCAGGCAACACATCACAAGAAGTATTTACGATTACAGTTACAGATACGACTGCACCAGTAGTTGGAGAAGTTGCGGATCAAACAGTACCTGAAGATGCGGCAATTACGCCAATTCCGGTAGAAGTAACAGACGACAGTCACACTACAGTGGACGTTCCGGTAACAGTGACTTACCCAGATGGTACGTCAGATAAAGTAAATGTACCGGTTACAACAGCAACACCGCAAAGCGATCAATATGATCCAATCGGTACACCTGTCAATAAACCTAACGGTACACCGACAACAGAAAATGATGTTACAGGCAATGTAACAGTACCGAACTATCCAGCAGATCAAACACCGCCGACAATCACAGTAGATGACCCTACAACATTGCCGGATGGTAATACACCAGGTACAGTCGATGTGCCAGTAACAGTGACTTACCCAGATGGTTCAACAGATAAAGTCAATGTTCCAGTAATTACAGGCGATACAGATGCATCACAATACGATCCGACATCTAATCCGGTTAACACACCATACGGTACACCGACAACAGAAGATGATGTTACAGGTAATGTAACAGTACCGGACTATCCAGCAGATCAAACACCGCCGACAATCACAGTGGATGATCCTACAACATTGCCAGACGGTACAGTACCAGGTACAGTTGACGTTCCAGTAACAGTAACGTATCCAGATGGTTCAATCGATCAAACAACAGTATCTGTAACAACAGGCAATCCTCAAGCAGATACGTATGATCCGACAGCAACACCAGTGAACAAACCAAATGGTACACCGACAACAGAAGATGATGTTACAGGTAATGTAACAGTACCGGGCTATCCAGCAGATCAAACACCGCCGACAATCACAGTGGATGATCCTACAACATTGCCGGACGGCACAGTACCAGGCACAGTAGATGTTCCGGTAACAGTAACATATCCAGACGGTTCAACTGATAATGTCAATGTTCCGGTAACAACTGGCACAGCAATGACAGAAGATTATACACCTACAACGAACCCTATTGAACAAAATGCGGGTGTCGCAACAACTGAAAACGACGTAACAAGCAATGTGACAATCCCTAACTATCCAGCGGAACAACCATTGCCTCAAGTTACAGTCAACGATCCGTCAACATTACCAGACGGTACAGTACCAGGCACAGTAGATGTTCCGGCAACAGTAACGTATCCAGATGGTTCAACAGATCAAGTGAATGTTCCGGTAACTACACGTCCAGCTGCTCCTGAAATCAATCCTATTGAAACAGGTGCAACAACAGTAACTGGTAATGGTTATCCATCAGGCACTGTAACTGTCTATCTGCCAGACGGTACAACACAAACAACACAAGCAGATTCAAACGGTGCTTGGACAGTAGAATCTAATACACCATTGAATACTGATGATGTTGTAAGTGCATTCCAAACTGTCGGAAGCAATTACAGCGGTCAGCCAAATGAATCTGATTTAAGCGAAACAACTGTTGCGGATACTACAGCACCAGATGCACCGCCGATCAACCCAATTGAGTCAGGTTCAACAACAGTGACAGGTACAGGTGAACCTAACGGTACAATCACAGTCACTTATCCAGATGGTGCAACAAGCACATCAACAGTCGACCAAGACGGCAACTGGACAGCAGATGTACCAGAAGGCACTGTGCTTAACCCAGGCGATAGCGTAACTGCTACACAAACAGATGAATCAGGCAACGTATCAACACCAAGTACAGAAGTTGTAAAAGATACAGCAGCACCAGATGCACTGCCAATCAATCCAATTGAATCAGGTGCAACAACAGTGACAGGTATCGGCAATCCTGGCGATACAATCACAGTGACTTATCCAAATGGTTCAACAAGCACATCAACAGTTGACCAAGACGGAAACTGGACAACAGATGTACCAGAAGGCACAACATTAGTAGACGGCGATAGAGTTACAGCAACTGCAACTGATGAATCAGGCAATGTATCAACACCATCAACAGGCGTTGTAACAGATACAATCGCACCAGATGCACCGCCAATCAATCCAATTGAATCAGGTGCAACAACAATTACAGGTACAGGTGAACCAAACAGCACAGTGACAGTCACTTATCCAGATGGCTCAACAAGCACATCAACAGTTGACCAAGACGGCAACTGGACAACAAATGTACCTGAAGGCACAGTATTGAACCCAGGTGATAATGTCACAGCAACACAAACAGATAAAGCCGGCAACACATCTACACCAAGCAACCAAGTTGTAACAGATACAATCGCACCGGATGCACCGCCGATCAATCCGGTAGAATCAGGTGCAACAAACGTAACGGGTACAGGTAATCCTGGCGACACAATTACAGTGACGTTCCCTAACGGCAATACAGCAACAGGCACTGTAGATAATGACGGCAACTGGACAGTCGATGTACCAGCAGATACACCATTAAATGCAGATGATGTTATCACAGCAACTGCGACTGACGAATCAGGCAACACATCAACTGAATCATCAGTAACAGTGACAGATACTGTAGTGCCAGATGCGCCAGTTATCGATCCTGTTGATGAAGGTGCAACAACTGTTACAGGTACAGGCACACCAGGCGACAATGTTACAGTGACATTCCCTGACGGCAACACAGCAACAGGCACTGTAGACAATGAAGGCAACTGGACAGTTGATGTACCAGAAGGTACAACAGTTAATAAAGGCGATGTTATCACTGCAACAGCAACTGACGAAGCTGACAATACGTCAGATGAATCATCAGTAACTGTTACAGGCAAAGCAAACAATGCGACACCGCCAGCGAACGATGATAATCAAGGCGGCACAACTGTAGTCACTCCTAAACCTCCAGTTATCAACCAAGTTCCAGAAGAAAGTCCATCTGTGACAGGCACAGCAACACCAGGCAACACTGTAGAAGTCACATTCCCAGATGGTCATAAAGAAACAGCGACAGTGAACCAAGAAGGCGGTTGGTCTGTACCTGCTGTAGAAGGAAAAGCGCTTGAAAGCGGCGAAGTTATTACAGCAGTAGAAACTGACAAAGCCGGCAACACTTCTAAAGTAGTCAGAGCAATTGTCGGAGATAATACAGGTTCTGAACCAGCTGAAGATCAATCAGCTGAAGAAGCACTGCCAGATACAGGTCAAAATGACAATGCTAAAAATGCAACATTATTCGGCAGCTTGTTCGCACTACTAGGTTCAATCTTCTTATTCGGCAAACGCCGCAAAGAAGACAAAGAAAAATAAGAACTGAAAATCAGTATAGATTTTAAGGGGCACATCTCATTTGAGGTGTGCTTCTTTTTCTTACATAATAGGATTAACGCTATGTATTAAAGTATTGCATTTTAATGAAAGCAAAAGCCGATTTTGAAACGTTTAAATATATAAAATGAAGAAAAGGTGATGTCATGATTAAAATAAGTGATTATCCTTCAACCATCGGTTTATTAACATTGATGAGCGAAGATGATGTGCTCACAGGGGTTTATTATCCAGGACAAATCAATAAAGACAATCCGCATTATGAGAAGGTGCAGATTAATGAGGTGCCTGTTTTACAGAAAACAAGCCTTTGGTTTGATGCATATTTTAAAGGAGAAAATCCTGAAATTGATTTTAAATATCATGCTTCAGGTACAGAATTCAGAGAGCAAGTATGGGAAGAATTAACGAAAATACCTTACGGTGAAACAGTCACGTACGGATCAATTGCACAAAAGATTGCTAAGCTTCGAGGTAAAACAAAAATGTCGGCACAAGCAGTCGGAGGTGCAGTAGGAAGCAATCCTATCTCTATTATTATTCCGTGCCACCGTGTTGTAGGCCATAATCGTAAACTTACAGGGTACGGCGGCGGATTGGATAATAAACGTTATTTGCTGCAATGCGAACATCATGATTTGAGTCAGTTCAGCGAATAAGCATCAGCCCATTGATGCAAGAACTTTACAGCTTTTAAATAGACAGCTTCTGCTTCAGTACTAAAAGTACGGTCAAAGTCATGTGCGTCGCTGTCAACCGCAACTAATTCTGCATGTGCAGCATGCTGCATAAGACGCAAGCTTTCGTGATAAGGCACATCGATATCTCTTTTCGCATGTGCAATAAATACAGGCGGCAATTGTTTTAAAGAGGCGTTATCTAAATTCAAAGTATGACGCGTTTCATCAGTAATACCGGTATAGTCGAACCATTGTCCTTGGCCGCGTGTATAGAGATAAAGCGGATATCTGAATTGTGCATGGCCTTCAATGATAGGCTCAGGCTGAATCATAAATTGAATCATCGCTTCGTTTAAATGCGCAGTCATTTGACGAAATGCTGCATGCGGTTGTATCAATTCAGGAAGTGCAACTTGTGCGAAACCATAGAAATCAAGCACACCTTGGACATTGCGTTGATGTGCAGCTTGCAATGCAAGAAAGCCGCCGGAAGAACGTCCGAAAGTAAAGCATGGCAGATCAGGATATTTTGCAAAAACTGCATCAAATACACATAAAGCATCTGACATAATCGTATCGATTTTTACTTCAGGCGCAAGACGATAAGGGGCTTCTGCAAGGTAAAAGTGTTCAGTGAATAATGCAATCACTTCCGAAGGCAAATCATGCGGTGTGCCTGCAATCAAACCGCCGCCATGATAATAAATAATAACCCCTTTCGGTGTTTGTTTCGGTGAATGTATTTGAATAGGTAAAGCAAATTTGTCTTGAGTCAGAACGGTAACAGTGTGTGATGACATAGTAATTCCTGCTTTCTTTCTAATTGAAATGTATGAATAACTCTATTTTAGTGGTTAAATGATGAAATAGGTAGCGAGAAGTTGAAAAAGGAGCAGATGAACGTGAATGTGTTCATCTGCTCCTGATTTTTTTACGGTTGCACCATTGCGCCGATTAAGCCGAAACCGACAGATAATACGACTAAGATAACACCGAATATTATAGAAACTTTTCCAGATAACTTGCATGTTTTATAAAGCAGCAAGCCGAATAAATAACCAGATAATAAAGTTTGAAGATTAAATACTCCTAATACTTTATTTCCACTGTCAAATATATTCAAGCTGGTAATTGAAATTTGTGCAACGTCTAAACCTACAATCGCTTGAATACCTACAACTACGAATGCGACAAGCGAACTGATTAAAAATGCGAAGAGTGTACCTGCAAAGATACTTCTTTTTCTTACATCTGATTTAAAAATTCTCGCAATGCCCCAAACAATCAGATAGGCAAACAACAGATAGAATAATTGCCCGACAATTCCTGAAATAATAGTTATGGGAATCATAAAGGACTTGAATTGTTCAAGTTGTGCCTGATTCATTTCTTGATTGCTGTCCTTTAAGACTTGTGTCCAATCTGTAGCGACTGAAGTAATCCATAAAGTTGCAAGTGCGATTACAATCCAAATGATTAAGTTGATGATCCATTTCGGATGTTCTCTGTACTTTTGGAAGTTTGAACCTAATAGTAATTTTGAATGTTCCATGCTGTACTCCTTCTCTTTTTTATTTCAACAAAAGCGTATCATAATTGTTTATTATAATAAATAGGTTTCTTAAAATTGAAAAATATACTTTAATTCTGCATTTTCATGCAGTGTTTTTGATAAAGATTATAGAATCAATATTAGAGGTTAGTTAAAGAATTTTAATTTCTAATTTAATTACAGTAAAGGTATTTATTTATTTTTAAGTTGTGATATTATGCAAATGAAGTAATAAAATCAAAGCAAGGAGAGAAAATCAGTGTGAAGAAGAAACTTATTTGGATTGCTTCGATCATCGCAGCTGTTTTAGTCTTATTTATTGTTGCTGTGATTGTGAAGAATGCAACCGGTACATCGAATAGTGAGGATACATATCAAGTCTTTAAAGTTAAAAAAGAAAGCCCGTTAACTATGCAAGGCAAGGCTTCTCCAGAAACAGTGAAGTCTTATAAAAATAATTCGTCGATAGGGGATTATATCAATACTACCGTTTCAGACGGCCAAGAAGTTGAGAAAGGTCAACAAATTATTACTTATAATACTAATAATCATCAGCGTCAAAGTCTTGTAAATAAAGTGAATGAAGCAGAACAAGCAAGACAAAAGGCACAAGAAGCGGTCAATCGTGCACCGAATGATACACAAGCAAATCAACAATTATCTGATGCACAAAGCCAGTTAGATAAAGCGAATCAATCTTTAAATCAATTAGATAATCAAATCAATGACAGTTTGTTCGCGGCATTTGACGGCAAAATTGAAATCGAACAAGATGAAAATCCTAATGAAGGAGATACTATTCTGCAATTGATTTCAAAAAATCCGCAAATCAAAACAACAGTCTCTGAATATGATTTAAGCAAAATCAAAGAAGGCCAAAAAGTCGAATATACTGTAAGCAGTACAGGGAAAAAAGGTTTCGGTGAAATTTTAAAAATCTCTGAATTGCCGACAAACTATGAAGAACAATTAAACAGCGGCGGTATGAGCGGCGCAGCAGCCGCCCAAGGCGGAGACTCATCAGAAGAAGGTATGGATACAGCACAAGCATCAAATCCAGTTGTGAATGATATTTCCGGCAAAGGAGATGCAAGTGATGCATCTAAATATACGGTGCTCATCGGACAATTGTCATCACCGGTACGTCCAGGATTATCTTTAGATGCAGCTGTTACGACAGATAAAGTGAAACTGCCGTCTAATGTATTAGGCAAAGATAATACTGTTTATGTGCTGAATAAAGATAATAAAGTTGAGAAACGTAAAGTGAAAATTGAAAAACAAAATGGCGATATTTATGTGAAGTCAGGAGTCAAAACTGGAGAACGTTTAGTAAAACACCCGAAAGCATCTCTGAAAAATGGTGATGCAATTGAGGTGAAACAATGATTAAGCTGGATAAGATTAATCGTTCTTTTAAAAATGGCAACAAGGTGAACCATATCTTAAAGGATATTTCCCTGGAAATAAAGAAAGGGGAATTCATCGCAATCATGGGTCCTTCCGGTTCAGGGAAAAGTACGCTGATCAATATTATCGGCTTCATTGACAGAGGTTATGAAGGCAACTACTATTTCAACGATAAAAGTTATAAAGAAAGTTCTGATAACCAACTCGCAGAAATCAGAAACCGTGTGGTAGGATTTGTCTTTCAAAACTTCAAGCTGATTCAAAATAATACAGTGTTGGAAAATGTCAGCATTCCTTTAGTTTATGCAGGTATCGGCAGTCAAGAACGCAAGCAGCGTGTAATAGAAACACTGCATAATGTAGGGTTGTATGACAAAGAGCATTTAGTGCCCAATAAATTATCCGGAGGTCAGCAGCAGCGTGTTGCGATTGCGCGTTCTGTAGTCAACGAACCGGAATTCATCATCGCAGATGAACCGACAGGAGCATTAGACTCGAAAACTTCTGAAGATATCATGCAGTTATTTACACGTTTGAATAAGGAAAAGCATACGACCATGATTATGGTGACACATGATAGAGCTGTCGCAGAAAAAGCAGACCGCATTATTCATATCTTAGATGGACGCATCCAAGAAGAAGAGGTGGTAAAATGAACCGATTTTCAAACATTCTGGCGGTATCATTACGCTCTATTATGAAAAACAAACGCCGCAATATCTTTACAATGATCGGTATTATTATCGGTATTGCGGCAGTCATTACCATCATGTCTTTAGGTAACGGATTTAAGAAAACGGCTAATGAACAATTTTCAGATTCAGGTGCCAGCAAAGATACAGCTTTAATCAGTTATATGCAATCTCTGGATAGCAGCAGCAATGATAAAATCGATCCGTTTTCACCTAGCGATATCACTTTAGCAGAAAATGTAGAGGGTGTTGAAAAAGCACAAAAGAAACAAGATAAAAACCAGTCATTCAAAGCTAAAGTGACCAATTCTCAAAAGAACGGCGATGCGAACATTTACATTAATAAGCATTATAAAAAGGTCAGTAAAGGCAAAGGGTTTACAGAAGATGACAATGATTTAGCTGAAAAAGTAGTAACGATAGATAAAAAGCTGGCGAAATCATTGTTCCATCAACCCAAAAAAGCTGTAAACCGTACCTTATATATTAATGGTCAAGGTTTTAAAATTGCAGGTGTCACTAATGGTGATCAATTTGAAACAAATACAGTGCATATGCCAATAAAGACTTTTGAACGCTACTTGCCGAATCTGACACAAGATTTTGTGCAGTTGGAAGTGAAAATCGAAGAAGGTTCGAATAAGAAAGACGTTGCACAAAAAGTTGCAAAGACTTTAAGTAAAAAAGGCACCGGACAAGCCAATGGCAGTTATCAGTACTCTGATATGGAACAAATGATGAAGGGTATCGAAAAAGTATTTGATGCGATTACTTATTTCGTAGCGGCAGTCGCTGGTATTTCACTATTCATTGCCGGTATCGGTGTAATGAATGTGATGTATATTTCAGTTGCTGAACGTTCTGAAGAAATTGCAATAAGACGTGCTTTCGGCGCAAAAGCAAGAGATATCGAAATACAGTTCTTAGTTGAAAGTGTGGTCTTATGTTTAATCGGGGGCATCATCGGATTAGTATTAGGTATTGCGATTGCCTCTCTTGTTGATGCGGTCACACCGGATTATATTAAGAGTGCAGTGACTCTAGGATCTGTGCTGCTTGCTGTAGGTGTCTCATCTTTAATCGGTATTGTTTTCGGTTGGATTCCTGCACGTGCAGCAGCTAAGAAAGAATTAATTGATATCATTAAATAGTCTTTTTTTAACCGGGTGAACGTTATCGTTCCTCGGTTTTTTATAATGAGAATATCGGGTACATTTTAGAGAAGCAGTTGATTATTTCTTTGAAAGTGGATATGTTTAATTTAACGAATTAAAAACGTTCTGAAAGGGGGTACAAAGGTTTTGGATATTAAACAAATGGGATACTTTATCGCAGTGGTACAATACGGGGGTATGACGAATGCATCCAGAGAGTTGTTTATTGCACAGCCGACAATCAGTAAAGCAATTAAAGATTTAGAAAATGAACTCGGCAGTGCTTTATTTGATCGCAGCAAGCGTCATTTAACCTTAACAGACAGCGGTGAAATCTTTTATAAAAAGTCATTGGAAATTATGAATCTTTTCGAGAATCTGCCGAAAGAAGTCAATCAGCTTAAAGGGCTTGAAGCAGGACATATAAGTATTGGTTTATCTGCGGTTATGAATATGAATAAATTCATTGAAACATTAGGAAACTTCCACCAGCTGTATCCAAACATTACTTATAACTTAGTAGAAAACGGCGGTAAAGCGTTAGAGTCTCAAATTATCAATAATGAGATCGATATCGGTATTACAACATTGCCTGTAGATAGTGCAATCTTTGAATCGATTCCGCTCTACACAGAAGATTTACTTTTGGTTGTCAGCGAAACACATCCGCTTGCAGATAGAGAGGTCGTAGAGATGCATGAACTCGCAAATGAGGACTTTATCTTATTTAATGAAGATTTCTATTTAAATGATAAGATTATTGAAACTGCGAAGCGGTCTGGCTTTGTACCGAAAACGATTTCTAAAATTTCTCAGTGGAACTTTATCGAAAACTTATTAACTGCCGGATTAGGTGTCAGTATTCTTCCGGAAAATATCGTTAAGATGCTAAACGGTCCGATACATAGCTCAAAGATTAATGATACTGCGATGCGATGGCAATTAGGAGTTATATGGAAGAAAGAAAAATATATTAATTATGCGACAAGAGAATACATTGATTACATGAAATCATCATTAACGATGCAAGATTAAGAAAGAGCGGCGTACTTTACAAACAGTTGTAGGGTATGCCGCTTTTAAAGCATAAAGTATATGGTATATGTAGCAAGATAGATAACTGTACGTTATGAAGAAGCAGCAGATCAATAAAGTTCATCTAAATGTCATAAAGCGGTTAAAAGCGAATGTTTGAAGCAAAACCTGATTCAAATCAATCTATAACTGTCATACTTGTGCGTTTAAGCAAGATTAAAGCAGTGGTTGTTCGGTAAAGCCGAGCAGCCGTGTTTTTGCGAAACAATGCCGAATGCTAACAATAGGATAAAGGGGTAAATACTGTATGGCCATGGTGTAATCTTCAGAAAATTTCGATTTGAATGAAAAGCAATAGATGGTATCGCTTACATAGAAAAAAGTAATAGATACTATCTAAAATCGATATTTTTATGATACACAAAATTGTCATACAATAGGGAATGTAAGTCAAAAGAATATGTATAAATGATGATGGACACTTAGGTTCAGACACCAGAACCGACATGAAAATGACCATTTATACAGTTAAACAAAAGAAAGGTGTTAGCTTATGACATCGAAAGTTTTAAAGATTATCTTTCAAATTATCTTGATTATGGGCATCACGTATTTAGGCAACACCCTTCAACGCCTTTTGCATATTCCATTAGCTGGAAGTATCGTCGGCCTAGGACTCTTTTTCCTACTTTTACAATTTAAAATTATACCTGTCAAATGGGTCGAAGCGGGTTCAAACTTCCTTTTAACAACGATGGTCTTTTTCTTTATTCCATCTGTCGTTGGTGTAATGGATATCATAGGCGACATTCACCTTAATTTTATTGTGTTCTTCGGCGTCATTATTCTCGGCACAATTGCTGTCGCTTACGTCTCTGGGCTTATTGCCGAGAAAATGGCTAGAAGACTCCATGGTGATAAGGGGAGTCACACATTATGATTATTATTAAAGACATCGTTATGATCTTGCTCACAGTATTCATGTATATCGCAGCAAAGAAATTGCACAAACGGTTCCCAAGTCCGTTTTTAAATCCAGCCTTAGTTGCTTCAATCGGAATCATAATCGTGTTATTATTATTCCGC
This sequence comes from Staphylococcus sp. IVB6181, assembly GCF_025561445.1. Taxonomy (NCBI): domain Bacteria; kingdom Bacillati; phylum Bacillota; class Bacilli; order Caryophanales; family Staphylococcaceae; genus Staphylococcus; species Staphylococcus sp. IVB6181. The sequence goes on from NZ_CP095096.1 coordinate 599,990, forward strand.
CAGAATTATAATTCTTACATGGCCGGCGGACATTTAATCAATTATCTGCTGAGCTGTACGGTTGTATGTTTAGCATATCCGCTGTATATTAACCGTCATAAAATCTTTGAGAATTTTAATATTATTTTTACAAGCGTATTAACTGGCGTATTACTCAACTTTGTGTTAGTTTATTTCTCGTTGAAGATTCTAGGCTTCGATAAGGAAGAAATTGTAACACTGTTGCCAAGATCAATTACTGCAGCAGTCGGTATCCAAGTATCGCATCAGATGGGCGGTGCGGATACGATTACAGTATTGTTCATTATTACGACTGGTTTAATCGGCAGTATGCTTGGTTCAATGCTGCTTCGCATGGGCAACTTCAGAACTTCCATTGCAAAAGGGCTTGCATTCGGAAATGCATCTCATGCGTTCGGTACGGCTAAAGCACTGGAATTGGATTTAGAATCCGGTGCATTCAGTTCAATCGGTATGATTTTAACTGCAGTTATCAGTTCTGTATTATTACCGATTCTTATCATTTTGTTTTATTAAGAGTTTTATATATAACGACGCTCAAGCATAACGAAGTATCAAACACTAACTAAAGGGTAGTTTGAATACAGTTACTTTTTTTAATGAATAGAAAGGGGCTATTTTTAAAATGGCAAAAATTAAAGCAAATCAAGCACTTGTAGAAGCGTTACTACAATGGGATATTGATCATTTATACGGAATCCCTGGCGACTCAATCGATGCGGTAGTAGACAGCTTGCGTACAGTAAGCGAACAAATCAAATTCTATCATGTTCGTCATGAAGAAGTAGGAAGCTTAGCAGCAGCATCTTACACTAAACTTACTGGTAAAATCGGCGTGTCATTAGCAATCGGAGGACCAGGTGCAATCCACTTATTAAATGGTATGTATGACGCTAAAATGGACGGTGTTCCTCAATTAGTATTAGTTGGTCAATCTAACAGCAACTTATTAGGAACTAAAGCTTTCCAAGAAACAAACTTATTAGACTTATGTAATGATGTTTCTGTTTACAACCGTCAAATCAGCGAAAAAGATGATGATATCTTCGGTATCGTAAACGAAGCTATCAAAACAGCTTATGAGAAAAAAGGTGTGGCAACTTTAATCTTGCCTAACAACTTATTAACTCGCAAAGTTAAAGACACAACTAACAAACCAGTTAATAAAAAACGCCCAACAATCCCAGCTCCAAACCAAGCTAAAATTAAAAAAGCAGCTAAATTAATCAACAAAGCTAAAAAACCTGTATTATTAATGGGTACTGGTGCTAAACATGCTGGTCCGGAAGTAGAAGCTTTCATTAACAAAGCTAAAATCCCTACAATCATTACTTTACCAGCTAAAACAATCATCCCTGATGATCACCCGTACAACTTAGGAAATATTGGTAAAATCGGTACTAAACCAGCATATCAAGCAATGCAAAATGCTGACTTATTAATCATGGTTGGTACAAACTATCCTTACGTTGACTATCTACCTAAGAAAAATATCAAAGCAGTTCAAATCGACGTTGATCCGAAAGCAATCGGACACCGTTTCAAAGTGAACTCTGGAATTATCGGCGACGCTAAAACTTCATTAATCGAATTAAACGACTTAGTGAAACCAGTTAAAAGCCGTAAATTCTTAGACGAAGCTTTAGATAACATGAAAACTTGGAAAGAATGGATGCAAAAAGACCTTGATAATGATGCATTCCCAATTCGTCCAGAACACTTAATGGGTGCAATCAACAGAGAAGCAGACAACGATGCTGTTTACTCAATCGACGTAGGTACATCTACAGTTTGGTCTACACGTTACCTAAGCCTTAAACCAAGCAACGAATTCATTATTTCAAGCTGGTTAGGTACTATGGGTTGTGCATTACCAGGAGCAATTGCTTCTAACGTAGCATTCCCTAACCGTCAAGTTATCGGTATCGCTGGTGACGGTGCATTCCAAATGGTAATGCAAGACTTCGCAACTGCAGTTCAATACAACATGCCGATGGTTATCTTCATCATGAACAACAAAGAATTGGCATTCATCAAATATGAACAACAAGCAGCTGGTGAATTAGAATATGCTATCGACTTCTCAGATATGGATATGGCTAAATTCGCTGAAGCATGCGGCGGTGCTGGTTACACATTGAAAGACCCAGCTGACATCGACACTATCGTTGAAGCTGCATTAAACGAAGACCGTCCAACAATCGTTGACGTACACGTTGATGCAAATGCTGCACCACTTCCAGGTAAAATCGTACCTGACGAAGCAATCAACTATGCTAAATGGGCATACAGATCTATTACTGAAGATAAAAAATTAGACTTAGAAGAAATTCCACCGCTTTCAGTAGCAGCAAAACGTTTCTTATAATTTGAGAGATAATCAAATATAATTTCTAATATTCAAGCAGCGTGTAATGATTCGTTTCATTACACGTTGCTTTTTTCTCTTTAATCGATATTGAAATATTCAGTTAATTCTACTATAATCAGGATATTATTCAAAAGAGAAAGCAGGGGATTGTGCTAATGATGTTATACCTTCCGATAGATGATAATTTGAAACTCGTGCAGCCAGAAATACAAATGGCACAATCGTTATTTAATGTGATTGAGCAAGAAAGAGCGTTCCTCTCAACTTATCTTCCTTTTATTGATCACACGCTTTCAGTTCAAGATGAGATAGAATTTATTAAATTGATGCTTGCACATCAATCAAGAGGCACAGGCAGATTATTTTTAATTTACTATCAAGACCAGCTCGTAGGTACGATAGACTTGCATCAAGTGAACCAAGATCATCAGAAAGCCTGGGTAGGCTATTGGCTGAGCAGTCAATATAATGGTCGAGGGATTATGACACGTTGTTTGACTGCACTATGCGACTTTGCATTTAATTCATTGAACCTGAATAAATTATCGATTCATGCGAATATCAAAAATGAACCAAGTATAAACGTAGCTAAACGTGCAGGATTTCAATATGTCGGTACCGATAAAGAAGAATTGTATGAACGTGGACAATATGAAGATTTTGTAAGATATGCATTGCTTAAGCGTGAATTCAATTCACAAAATTCATTATAAATTAAGGTAACGCCTGTCAACGTTTAAAGGAGTTTTGTTATACTGATAACGTAAGTTTCGAGATAGGAGTTGTCAGTAATGAATGAGCGTAAATTAGTCGCAGAAAGTGAAATAGAAGTCAACGGCTATGACATAGATGCAATGGGCATTGTCAGCAACATTGTATATATCCGATGGTTTGAAGATTTAAGAACGTTATTTATTAATCAGCATATGAATTATTCTGAAATGATGAAACAATCGATTTCTCCGATTTTGATGCATACTGAAGCAGATTATAAAATACCAGTCACAATTCATGATTGCCCGGTCGGCAGATGCTGGTTAACAAAAATCAGCCGAATGAAATGGGTCTTTGAATTTGAAATCAGTTCAGGTGATAAAGTACATTGCAAAGGCAAGCAATACGGCGGCTTTTTCAATTTGGAAGAACAGAAAATCATACCTGTTCCAGATGTCTTCAGAAATATTTAATGCACACTAGTAATGGTCAATCTTCGAAAACACTATGTTTTCGGAGATTTTGTAATATACATATCAGAAAAGAGGCATGATAGGCATGACACACCAGCAACATCCGCATTTAACAGCGCTTAAAGCTGCTTTCCCTCAAACCATCCCCATCTTTGCGGGTTTTTCTTTTATCGGCATTGCGTACGGGATTTATATGCATTCGTTAGGATTTCATCCTATTTATGCAATGTTGATGAGTTTATTGATTTTCGCAGGTTCTATGGAATTTGTGGCCGGCAGTTTATTGCTTGCGCCGTTTAATCCTTTTAGTGTCTTTATTCTGACGCTGATGCTGAATTCCAGACATTTATTTTATGGTATTTCGATGTTAGACCGCTTTAAAGGCACAGGCAAATATAAACCGTATTTGATTTTTGGGATGTGTGATGAGACCTTTGTCATCAATAATATGGCAAATGTACCTAAACATGTGGACCGCACATTGTTTATGTTTTATGTCACATTGCTCAATCAGATTTATTGGTTCTTAGGCACAACAGTCGGCAGCTGGTTCGGTGTGTTTATCAAGTTTGATACTACAGGCTTAGACTTTGTGATGGTTGCTCTCTTTGTGGTCATTTTCTTAGAATCATGGCTTAAAGAAAAGAATCATGCCAGTGCACTTATCGGGTTAATCTTACCGACAATTTGCCTCATCCTCTTTGGACCGAACCACTTTATCTTGCCTTCAATGATTTTAATTGTCATTGCTTTAACGTTGTTGAGAGGCTATTTCAGCAGAAAGGGTGTGGCTTAATATGACTTTGACGCAGCAAATTATCACAATCGGTGTGGTCGTCATCGGGACAATGTTAACTCGATTCTTGCCGTTTTTGATTTTCTCGAAAGACAAGCCGACACCTAAATTTATTCAATATCTCGGTACTGTACTGCCTGCTGCAGTATTTGGATTTTTAGTCGTCTATGCTTTACGCAAAACACCTGTGTTAACCGGCAATCATGGCATGCCTGAACTAATCGCAATATTAGTCATCATCTTATTGCATGTCATTAAACGCAATATGCTGATATCTATTGCAGGGGGAACGATTGTCTATATGTTATTAGTGCAATTTGTATTTTAAAAGCAATCCATCATGATGCATGGATTGCTTTTTTAAAATTATAGTTGTTTGTTAATGGCTTTCTTCGAATCGATTTGTTTTCCAAATAAAGACAGAAAGCATCCATATCAAAATGAAGACCGCAACAAGAATATAACCTAAGTGGTCGAATTCAATGGCTGCGATAGTATTCCAAAAGCCGCCTTGCAAATGGAAGTGATCAATCAGAATTTGCATAAGTTCTACCATACCGATGATAAGTGCCGCAATAACAGATATCGCAGTGATTGTGATATTGTAATAGATTTTGCGTACAGGTTTTAAGAAAGCCCAATGATATGCGGACTGCATTAATAGGCCGTCTAATTTATCTAACAAACTCATGCCGGCCGCAAAGAGCAGCGGCAAGGCTAAGATGCCGATGAGTGAAATGGATTGTTCAGAGGCCCCTGAAGAGAGCGCCAGTAAAGCAATTTCACTTGCAGTATCAAACACTAATCCAAAGAGGAAGCCTAACGGCAATACATGCCAGCTTTGATTGATACATTTGAAATAAGGACCGACGAAGCGGTTGATCAAGCCGCGTGAAGCGAGCAGTTCATCTAACTGTTCGTGGTGCAGATGCTCTGAACGCAAGCGCATAAACAAACGTATCAATGCGATAAGAATGATTAAATTCAAAATACCGATTAACAGTAAGAACATACCGGAAACAATCGTGCCGATGATACCACCGGCAGCTTGGAAAGCAGGCAGCTGATGTTTCGCAAAGCGGACTGAAATTCCCAGCAGCAACGCCATTATAAATACGACACTGGAATGGCCGATAGAGAAATAAAAGCCGACGCCGATCGGATTTTTCTTTTCTTGCATTAATTTACGTACTGTATTATCGATTGCGGCAATATGGTCAGCATCAAAAGCATGTCTCAGTCCTAAAGTATAAGCTAACAGTCCCATGCCGAACAGCACAGGATGTGTTTGTCCTGCGATAAATAAAAATAGCAATCCCAGCCCATGCAACGCTGCGACAATAATCAAATAGGGGAGGATAGGTTGTTTAGGTATAAGATGATGATTCAATAGGTGTCAACTGCTTTCTGTTTAAATTTAGTGTTAAGCAACGTTATTATTTTAATACTGAGGCCGGTGAAAGTAAAAGGTTATTGTATGTTTTCAAAGAAAAAGACATCAGCGTGTATGTCATCATGTGTAAGGGGTAAAGGAAGTATAATGGTAATTTTAAGGATTGAAAGAGAGAGAGGTTTTGAATGTGTCAGACATCAATTATATTTCATCATTTGACGATGTGAACCTTTACAGCAAGATCACATTAGGGGAAAGACCTATCGCGAACTTAATTATTGTGCAGGGATTAACGGAAGACTTAGATGATTATGATAGTGTGGCTTCGTTTTTTAATGAGTACGACTATAATGTAATTCGTTATGATCAGCGCGGTCATGGCAATACTCCCGGGGAAGAGAAGCTGTTGGACCATGTGGATGTAGTGATTGAAGATTTGAAAGCAGTTGTGGATTATGTGAAAGACAACTTGCACGGCAAAGTGTTTATCTTGGGGCATGGTGTAGGCGGTACGATAGCTACATTATTCGGTATCAGATATCCGCATCAAGTATACGGTTATATTTCTGCTGGCGGGTTATCGCCGACAGGCCAGCCGGTCTTTCGTGATGATGCGGTGGATCAATCTGTTGAGCTTCAAAGTCATGGCAGAGAAGAAAATTTGAAGAAGCATATGATGATTAAGACGTTTCGTGAAGCGGTACGCAAAATGGATATCGAGTTTTCAAAGTTTGATGACAGAGTATTAATAATGCATGGCGGCAGCGACAGAGTAGTAAGTTCGGATGATGCGATAGAGTTCTTCAAAAAATCCAAAACAACGCATAAAGCTTTAAGAATTTATGATGGGCTGGATCATGAGTTATTAAATGTATCTTCATATCGTGGTATGTTATTATCAGATATTGTAAATTGGTTAGAATTTGAAATGTCGATGGATGAGGCAGCGAAATAATCAGATTTTCAAGATGATTTTTTGTTGCGAAGCATTCCAACCACTCAAGGAGTATGAATGAAAATGAAGAAAACACAACCTACGTTACATGATATTGCGAGAATTTCTGGACTCTCGATTGCGACAGTCAATCAGATTTTAGAAGATAAACGCCATGTGGCAAATGATAATGCACGTACACGTGTCGTTGAAGCATTAGAAATGTTAGGTTATGAACCCAGTCGCTATATTCAATCTTTACGCGGAGAAAGTGTTAAGACTATCGCATTTATTATGCCGAGACATGATGCCTATTATGCTTCGATTATCGATGCGATAGAACATCAAGAAGGTTCTGAAGGCATTCGTATTATTGCGATGGCTTCTAATGAACAAGCTGCGCGTCAAGATGCATTGATCGATTGGTTCGTTTCACAACAAGTCGACGGCATCATCGTATCTCCGGTTTCTGCACAAATGCGTATTGCGAAACGCTGGAGAGATATTCCGATGGTTATTATTGATAATCAAATTGAAGACGGTTTATTGCCGTATATCGGTATGAACTACGAAGATACAACATATCGAGCAGCAGAACATTTATTGCAGCACAATCATAAAGCCATTGCACTGATTCTAGGCAATGAAGCATCCAGTGCGACAGCAGATTCCAGAATGGGCTATAAAGCTGCACTTGAAGATTTTGAATTTCAAATGGATGAGCGCCTGATTGCGTATCAATATACAGATTTAAGTTTAAATGCGACAGAGCGTTATGGTTATGAGACAACTCAAGCATTATTCAGTCAAGCACAGCATCCGACAGCATTAATCGCAGCGAACCATGCGATGCTGACTGGTATTTTGCAAGCATTGAAAGCACAAGAGTTATCTGTACCAGAAGATGTCGCAGTCGTTACATTAGAAGAAAACAGCTGGAATAAAGTACATGCGCCTGAACTGACTTCTGTCGGTATTGATTCAGAAACGATCGGCGCATCGATTTTCAAGCGATTGAAACAGTACTTTGATGGCGAAACCGATACGATTGCATCAGATTGGTTAGCCGCACGTTTGAACGAGAGAGCATCCAGCCGTAAACATCTATAAAGTACGTGAAAACAAAATAATACAATAAAAACAGACCTGGTCAGCATGTCTTAAAGAAAGGGAGAAAAGACATAGCATGTGACGAGGTCTGTTTTTTTAGGGATTTTAGAAATGATACACTAGGGATTTTTAAAATGCTTTTGATTGTTTGTTTAACGGATACATTTAAGGGTTTTGTCTGCGCACCCTTATAAGGGCAACAGTGAATATTACAATACCAATAATAATGGCTATGACAGCACCTGATTCTGGATGGTCAACGTGTCCTGCTTTTGGCAAGGCAGCATATGATGATTGTTCGCTTTGATGTTTTGTGCTTGCATCTTGCCCAGTTTGACCTTCTGAAGCTGCTGCTGATTTTTGATTCTCATTGTTTTGTACCGCTTTTTGCTGATGGGTTGTGGACTCAGCAGCTGCTGCTTTGCTAACTTCATTTGCATCTGCTTTGCTTGCTGCTGAAGGGCGCGTGTGAGTATTTGATGAAGAAGCAGTATCGGGTTGATCTTCTGCACCATCAGCCACAAGAGTTGTACTTGATGCGTTAGGGTTGTCATCAAGGGATTGAGATGTTTCTGAATTTTGGACCAAAGCGGATTGCTTAGCGGACTGTTCGTTTGAGACATCATTATTTTCGGCAGCGTTTATCACTCCAGGCATATTAGTAAATAGTAAACCGCTTAAAGCGATTGTTGAAACATGAAGCAAGCATTTCTCTTTACTTAACTTCATACGCATGAAAACAACACTCCTATTCCAAAATGAAAGTGTCATGTCATCCATGGTGTCAACTGGCAATGTGTAAATCCAAAAGGATGAAACAGACGATTTCGACAACAACGAAGAAAGTTGAAAGCAGCTGCGGATATGTTATTTATGAAGGGTTCATTGGGATGTACAAATGATAAATAAGAATAGTATTGCTTTCCGTCAGCACTTTAATGTTCAACTTCTTCAACTCTAGGATGGCATAGGAATGTTAAGCAGGATTTAATCTGAGTTAAAGGATTGATAAACTTCGTAAATATTCAGTATATTAGAACATTTTCACTATGAAAGGTCTATGAAAACTTGGAGTGTCAGGGCATGAAGGACTAAACCCGACAAATTGTGTATAATTCGTTGGTTTAAAGTTATTTTGCAAAGTGTTATAGTTACATGTGGAAAATAATTTGTATAGACAAATGATGATAAAAAGCTAAAGGGAGTTATTATCATTATTTTTCGGGTTCGTAGATTATTTTTATTTATGATTTAGTGTTTGAAATATCAATAGATGTTTATACTAATTGTGACAACTTTATATACAAAGTACGAATATTTAGGAATATATATCAAGAAAACAGAGTAATTATAACCTAATTAAATAGTTTGTGAAATTATTCGCAATATGTTCACAATTAATATAATTAAGCTATTGAAAACGCTTCATCAAAGGTAGTATGATGTCGGTGGTAGGAAAATTAAATATAGTAGGAAAAGAGGTCATTTGGCATGGATATTATTTTAGGAACTGGGACGTTATTGCTAGTCCTATTAGCAATGTCTTTATTCTTAAAGTTCGCTCCTTACGGTAAACAGGGGCTGCAAGCACTATCAGGTGCTGCTTGTGCGACATTCTTGCCGCAAGCGTTCTTAAGTTACGCAATCGGCGGTGTGTTTCACATTGAATTCTTCCAAAGAATAGGAGATATGGCTGGGAGTTTAAGCGGTATCGCAGTAGGTATTTTAACAGGTATGAAAATGGGTATCTCACCTGTTTTCGCAGTAATCATCGGTTTAGTATTACACGATCAAAAATTACTTCCTGCATTTATCGCAGCTTACTTAGTCAGCTTCTTAATTAAATTAATTGAGAAAAAAGTACCAGAAGGCTTAGACTTGATTGTAGTGATTTTAGTGGCTCCGGCATTAACATTCGGAATCGCTGGATTAATTTCACCAGGAGTAATGGCTGTGTTAAGACAAATCGGTGGTGCGATTACAGCAGTTGGTGACAACAATCCATATGCACTCGCAGTTATTTTAGGTTTAATCGTTCCAGTAGTAGGTATGACACCATTAAGTTCTATGGTATTAACAAGTCTATTAGGCTTAACAGGTGTTCCAATGGCAATCGGTGCATTAGCTTGTACAGGTTCATCATTCGTTAACTTCATGTTATTCAGAACACTTAAAATCGGCGGCTTAGGTAAAGCATTCGCTGTTGCAGTTGAACCATTAACACAAATTGATACGATAGCGAAGTATCCGATTCAACTCTATGGCGCAAACGCCATTGTCGGTATGTTTAACGCGATCATCGTTACTATTGCAGGTTTAGTAATCAATGTAACGGGAATGGCAACACCAATAGCTGGTGCTATTGTATTATTCGGATTCAACAAACCTATTCCATCAGCTATTACAATCGTAGCTGTCATTGTAACAAGTATCATTCTTGGCTGGATTTTAGGTAAAGTAATCCAAAAAATCAACTTCAAGAAAATTACTGACAAACTACCAGGTAAAAAAGCTCAACCGTCAGAAGCAAATTAATAGAACATTTCTTATAAAGAGATTAAGGAGATGACATTACGCTATGGCACGTAAACATGACTACCAAAGCGCATTTGATATCATAGGTCCAGTAATGATGGGACCATCAAGTTCACACACTGCAGGTGCAGTTAAAATAGGCAACGCAGCAAGAATGGTATTGCAAGGCGAACCAGAAGATATTGAAGTTCATTATTATGAATCGTTCGCACAAACACATTTAGGTCACGGTACTGATGTTGCGATTATCGGAGGTTTACTCGGTTACAGTACGTTCGACGAACGTATTAAAAACGCAGTAGATATCGCAAAAGATGAAGGTATCGGTGTTCGTTTCATTGAAGAAACAGGCAGAAGCTTAGGTGAACACCCTAACTGTGCATTAATCAAAGCAAAACAAGGAGATCGCCACATTGAATTAAACGGTATTTCAATCGGCGGCGGTACAATTAAAATCAAAAGCATTAATGTCAATGGTCAATGTATTCTAATGAACCATGGTTTACCATTATTAGAAATCGATGGACCAACAGATAATGCGACAATCAACCATTTGATTAACGATTTAATCGAACATGGTGCAGACATCAACGAAGAAATTAAAACAATTAATCCTGATGGCTGTTTAATGGCATTGCATTTAAACAAAGCTTTATCAGAAGACGTACTGAATAAATTGAGAGAAAAGTATAGCGACTTAAACTTTGCATATATAAAATAAAGAGGTGTAATGTATGTTTGATTCAATTAAAGAGATCATAGATTATGCGAATGAACATGATATGAAATTCTCAGAAATTATGATTCAAGAAGAGATGGAATTGAGCGGTAAATCTCGTGAAGAAATCCGCGAACAAATGAGAACAAACTTAGAAGTAATGCGCGACGCAGTTGAAAAAGGGACAACTGGCGAAGGCGTAAAAAGTGTTACAGGGTATACTGGCCAAGATGCCATTAAAATCAAAAACTACAATGATAACAACCACGCGTTAGCTGGTAAAGAAATGATGCAAGCGGTTATGGGCGCAGTTGCGACAAACGAAGTTAACGCAGCAATGGGTATCATTTGTGCAACTCCGACAGCTGGTTCCTCGGGTACAATCCCAGGTACACTATTCAAATTAGAAGCATCACACAATCTTACAGAAGATCAAATGGTAGACTTCTTATTTGCAGCTTCAATCTGCGGACGTGTTGTAGCTAACAACGCAAGTGTTGCAGGCGCAACTGGCGGCTGCCAAGCTGAAGTAGGTTCAGCAGCAGCAATTGCAGCAGCAGCGGCAGTTGAAACGTTCGGCGGTTCTCCTGAAGCATCTGGTCATGCTTTAGCAATCGCAATCAGCAACCTTTTAGGTCTAGTATGCGACCCAGTTGCAGGATTAGTAGAAATTCCATGTGTTATGCGTAACGCGATCGGTTCAGGCAACGCATTAATTTCAGCTGACTTAGCATTAGCTGGCGTAGAAAGCCGTATCCCAGTTGATGAAGTTATCGAAGCTATGGATAAAGTAGGTCGTAACTTACCAGCTGAATTACGTGAAACTGGTTTAGGCGGTTTAGCAGGTACACCTACAGGTGAAGCAATCAAACGTAAAATCTTCGGAGACTCTGAAGTTAAATCATAATTGCTGATAAAATATGTAAATTCCATTTAAAAGATAGATTAATGGTTTTTGAGAAACACACAATCACTAAAAGGTTGTGTGTTTTTCTTTATGCATTTATAAATTTTCACAAAATTCAAAATTTATATTGCAAATTATCACTTTTATAGGTAAACTAGTCAAAAGGGGATGATGGGATATGATAACTCGATTATTATTAATTTTTGTAGCTTTCATCATTAACTCAGCTATCACATTTTATCTGACGGATATCGGGACAATGATGAATAACTTATTGAAGTCTATGTCAATCAGTATGATCATTGTATTCTTATTCTATTACACTAAGTTAATGATGGAGATAAAAGGGGAATAACTAAATCAGCAACTTTCTAAATGAGATGACTTCGAGGGCATCTCATTTTTTATTTCATTGAAAGGATGAATATCATGTCAATACTCGTTATCATTGCACATCCCAACCTAAACGAAAGCACAGTAAATCAAGCTTGGAAGGAACAACTAAAACAGCATTCTGAGTTAGTGGATGTACATGATTTGTATCAAGCGTATCCTAACGGCAAAATTGATGTAGAAAAAGAACAACATCTCATAGCGCAATATAATCATATAGTATTTCAGTATCCTGTATTCTGGTTGAATTATCCGCCGCTCTTGCAAGAATGGTTCGATCAAGTTTATTCAGGAGACTTTGATTTTGATTCGGACGGCTTGAAAGGAAAACGTTTCGCTTTAGCAGTGTCATGCGGTCAGCCGAAAGCCCATTATCAAAAAGATAATGCTATCGGATTTACGTTAGAAGAAATTTGTTCGCCGATTATCGGTGTCGTACATTTAGTCGGAGGAAAATTCTTCGACATTCATGCGATATATGAAACAGACAAGATTAATAATAAATCAGAATTAGCTGGAAATACGGCAGATTATATCCGTTTCCTTGAAAAATTTTCAGCTTATTAAATTAAGCAGTTTCCTTTAGTCTCTTGATAGGCTCCACTATACTATAGGTGACTACATATGATGAGGAGCGAAATATAAATGGAACAACAAGCGATACGCGAACAAATTTTAGACGCATTCAATTTCAGACATGCGACAAAACGTTTCAACCCAGATAAAAAAATCAGCTCAGAAGATTTCCACACAATTATTGAATCAGGACGTCTGTCACCAAGTTCTATCGGATCAGAACCATGGCGTTTCCTAGTCGTTCAAAATGAAACATTGCGCCAAAAATTAAAAGAAGTCTCATGGGGTGCACAAGGCCAATTAGATACTGCCTCTCACTTTGTGATTATCTTAGCACGCAAAAACGTACGTCCAGGTACTGAATACTTAACACACATTATGAAAGAAATTAAAAATGTACCAGATGATATATTAGACGATATGAACCAACGTTATGAAGCGTTCCAAAATGACAGTTTGGATCTTTATGAAAGTGAACGTTCATTATGGGATTGGGCCAGCAAACAAACTTACATTGCATTAGGCAATATGATGTCTGTTGCTGCGTTCTTAGGTGTAGACTCATGTCCGATTGAAGGCTTCGGTATGAAAGAGGTCACACAATTGCTTTCTGAAGAAGGTATTATGAATGAAGATGAATTCTTGCCCTCAGTAATGGTCGCATTCGGTTATCGTGCAGATGAACCTAAACGCGGCAAAACACGTCAAGCTTACGATGACGTTATTGAATGGATTGAATAATATTTTATAGACCTGGGTTAAGCAGCTCAGGTCTTTTGTTGGTTCTCCACCATTTGTGGTGGGTGAATAATTTAAAGAACTTAATTTTGATTGGAATTCTTCGAATTCTATCATTTAGACAACCATCCGATGTACGGGTCTGGTTGTCTTTTTCTTTTTGTTTTTAAATAAACTAAATACCAGCATTATACGGTTTCTTAAGTTATTAAAGCTTCTGTATCCATATGAAATTCGCTTAATTAACTTTATTTTATTGTTAATACCCTCTATTGCACCGTTATTTAATAAGGGATTGTAAATCGTATTTCGAAGTATTTCTTGGTGCTTTCTAAAAAATGTTACTACTTTCCATATGTTTTTACTGATTGAGTTTTTATCAACATCGTTCAAACGATTGATAAAATCTTTCCAATTACATAATTTTAAACTTTCGCGTAAATCATGTACTAGTTCGTATGAATTTTTTAACTTTTCATCTGTTTGAAGCATAAAATTCACTAGATCATAACCTTTTTTATAACATCTAAAGGAACCATCCCAAATACCATCCATCATGAAGAGTTTACGTTTGTCTGTTAAAAGAAGTCTCCATTTGTTCTTTAAAACAGGGTATTCCCTTCCTTCTTTGTCTTTATAACGATTCATTACTTCTCTGCGATAGAAGTTTAACTCTCTATTCATGTGCTGAACGATATGAAATCTATCAAAGATTATAGATGCATTAGGAAAGAGCTTTTTAAATAAGAATAAATAGGGTTCAAACATATCAATGGTAATTGTTTTAACTTTAAGTCTATTTTTTCGATCAAAGCGTTCAAAATAAGCTTTTAAATAACCCGAAGTTCTGTTTTCTAAGACATCTAGAAATTCATGTGTGTCATTGTTAATAAATATAAAACTCATTAAGCCAGTCACACTCTTTACACTTCTAAATTCATCCATTGCCAAATGTTCAGGTAGATTATCGAAAGGCTTGATAAGTAAAGTATTGACTGCTTTATTTCGAATACGACGTACTGTAGATGGAGAAACACAGTTGTCTTCTGCAGTATCTATTTCTGTTTTGACTTTCGTGGCTTCTTCAATTATTTTTTGATTCACATAATTAGAAATAAATCGTGTCTTATCTACGACATCAGTTTCAGCAGTAAAAGTTGTATTACACTCTAAACACTTAAAGCGCTGTTTGGCTAAGTTTAGATATGTATTATAGCCTTGAGTTTTAAGCAAGGTAATACGAGAAACTCGTTTACCATGCTTATGAATTTGTCCTTCATTTTTAATTCCGCAGCAAGGACAAGCCGAAGGCTTATACGTAAGTACAGCATTAACAACCGTAGACTTCTTTCCTTTTACTATTACATCAATATCTTGGCTAACAAATTTGATATTTTTATCTTTTATTCTTAGTATTTCTAATGTATCATTACACATAGGCGCACTTGTCTCCTTTAATTTGGGTTTGGTCACTTTAAATTATAGAGGCAATTGCGCTTTTTGTGTATCGAAAAAGGCGGGAAGTTTTACCTTCCCACCATAAAAGATGAAGAACCCTTTTGTTTTGTTCAGTTATACAATATAAATTATCAGAATTTTGTGTTTGTTATAGGTGCAAATTTGCTATAATTAAAGCTATCAATCTATTTTATTCTTACTTCATAGAATGAATACATAAAGGAGCGTTACAATGGTTAAAATTAAAATGTTTAACGTGGCACCTTACGAAGTGCCGGCAATTGAAAATTGGGCCGCAAAACACGACAACATTGAAGTTGATTATGAGAGCGGATCGATGACAAAAGAAAATATCGCAACAGTGAAAGGGTATGACGGCCTTTCTTTATCTCATAACGGACCTTTTAATTCGGACTTCTATCCGATTTTAGCAAGTTACGGTATCAAACAAATTGCACAGCGCAGTGCAGGGTTCGATATGTATGATTTAGAGGAAGCTGCAAAGCATAATTTGATTATTACGACAGTACCGAGTTATTCGCCAAGTTCGATTGCTGAGTTTGCGGTGACAGGAGCATTGTATTTTGTCAGACAAGTGCCTTTGATTCAACAACGTATGCAGCAGCATAACTTTGTATGGGATCAACCATTAATTTCGCGTCCGGTTAAAGATTTAACGGTCGCGGTAGTAGGTATCGGACGTATCGGCAGTGTTACTGCTCGATTATTCCATGGTTTTGGATGCAAGATTGTCGGTTATGATCCAGTCAAAAATCCTGAACTTGAAAATATTGTAGACTATAAAGACACTTTAGTTGAGGCAATTTCAGAAGCGGATATCGTTTCACTACATGTACCGGGCAATAAAGAGACGTATCATTTGTTTAATGAATCTGTATTCGAACAATTAAAAGATGGTGTCATTTTAGTTAATGCGGCACGCGGTACTGTTGTAGAGACTGAGGCATTGCTTAATGCATTAAACAGCAATAAAGTATCAGGTGCTGTGATTGATACGTATGAAAATGAAGCACATTATTATCGCAGGGACTTTTCTGAACAAACAATCGAAGATGAAAATTTATTGGAATTAATTCGACGCGACGATGTATTAGCTTCTCCGCACATTGCGTTCTTCACACATGAAGCTGTGAAAAATCTTGCGGAAGGCGGATTGAATAGTACGATGGAAGTATTGAATACAGGAGATGCACAGCATAGAGTAAATTAACAAGTACGTGAACCAATTTTCAGAAAGGGGGAACGTTCATTATGAAAGTGTTTATGAAGTTGAGCTGGTTTTTCAAACAAGAGAAATTCAAATACCTTTTCGGTTTGATTGTCCTGCTCGGTATTGCATTGATTTCATTAATTCCGCCTCAAATTATCGGTAAAACGATAGATGCTATCGCATCAGAACGTTTAACCGGGCGCCAGTTATTAATGTATATGCTGCTTTTGGCAGGGGCGGCTGTCATGATTTACATATTGCGTTATACATGGCGTGTGCTGATTTTCGGTACCAGCAACAAACTAGGCAGAATTTTACGCAATCGTCTTTATGAAAAGTATACATCGATGAGTCCGTCATTCTTTCAACGCCGCAGAACAGGCGATTTGATGGCCCATGCGACCAATGATATTAATGCGATACAAGGTGCCGCCGGACCTGGTGTATTAATGATAGGGGACTCAATGATTACAGGAACTTCTATCTTAGTAACCATGGCCATTACAATCAATTGGAAGCTGACTTTGATTGTGATGCTGCCATTGCCTGTACTCGTCATATTATCCAGTTATTACGGCAGATTGATGAGTAAAGGGTTTAAGAAAGCACAAGCAGCATTCAGCCGGCTGAATGATAAGACACAAGAAAGTATCGCTGGTATAAAAGTAACTAAAACAATGGGCTATGAAAAAAGCGACCAAAAAGATTTCAAACGTATCAGCGATGACGTGGTGAAAAAGAACTTAAAGGTAGCTCAAATCGATGCATTATTTGATCCGACGATTATGCTGGTTATCGGTACCAGTTATTTCTTAGCGCTTGTCTTTGGTTCTTTCATGATTTTCAACAACACCATTACATTAGGACAATTAATCACGACAACCACTTATCTAGGTATGCTGGTATGGCCATTGCTGGCATTGGGATTCTTCTTTAATGTCATCCAAAGAGGACATGCTTCTTATGAACGTATCAGCGATATTTTAGATGCAGAAAACGAAATAGATTTGTCTTACAAGATAGAAGGCTATCCTTCTGGAACCATTCGTTACCAAATCGAATCCTTTACTTTCCCAGATGCAGAGCAGCCTGCATTGAAAAATGTCTGCTTTACGATTGAAGAAGGCATGACAGTTGGGATTGTCGGACGCACAAGTTCAGGTAAAAGCACATTGCTGCGCCTGCTGGTAAGAGAGTTTGATACACAAAGACCAGAAGATATCACTTATGGCGAAAGACCTCTAAGGGATTATGAAATCAAGCATTTGCGTGCCATGTTCGGTTATGTACCGCAAGATAACTTTTTATTTTCTACTACGATTCGTGAAAATATTGCTTTTGCACAGCCTGATGTGTCAGACCAGCAAGTGAAACAAGCAGCTGAACTCAGTGATATTCATCAAGATATTATCCATTTCCCTAAAGGGTATGACACGATTGTCGGAGAACGCGGTGTATCTTTATCAGGCGGTCAAAAACAGCGTGTTTCTATTGCGCGTGCGGTAATTAATAATCCACCTGTACTTATCTTTGACGATTCTTTATCAGCAGTAGATGCTGCGACAGAAGAACAAATCTTAAGCAATATGCATCATGACAGACAAGGCAAAACGAATATTATTACTGCACACCGTATGAGTGCAGTCAGTCATGCAGATTTAATCATTGTTATGGAAGACGGTACAGTCGCAGAACAAGGTACACATGAACAACTGATGCACAATCAAGGCTGGTATTATCAAACCTACCAATCGCAGCAATTGCGCGAGCAGCTGACAAAAGATTTAGATCAAGCTGCGCGTGAGGAAGGAGATGATCCTCATGGCGAAACAACATAAAGCACACACTGACCATCAACTTAGCGCTAGCGACCAATGGCGGACGTTAGTTCGTTTAATGCGTTATACGATTCCGTTTAAATGGCTGATTGCGGCCGCGTTTTTAATGCTTGGTATTTCTACTGCCGCAAGTGTTC
The DNA here is from genome assembly GCF_025561445.1 of Staphylococcus sp. IVB6181. Classification (NCBI taxonomy): domain Bacteria; kingdom Bacillati; phylum Bacillota; class Bacilli; order Caryophanales; family Staphylococcaceae; genus Staphylococcus; species Staphylococcus sp. IVB6181. The sequence goes on from NZ_CP095096.1 coordinate 618,333, forward strand.
TAACGCCGTATTTAGTAAAAGTGTTTATCGATGATTATTTAACACCGAGACACTTTCCGCAACATGAAATCACTTGGCTGATTGTGCTGTTTATTGGTGTTGAATTAATCGGTGCCGTCACAACATATATTAATATTTATATGTTCCAAAACTTTGCCTTTAAGATTATTCAGCAACTGCGTATCGACGCATTTGAGAAAATCGGCAAACTGGGAATGAAGTACTTTGATGAAGTACCTAGCGGCAGTATTGTATCACGTTTAACGAACGATACAGAGGCCATTGTTAATATGTTTGTCGGGGTCTTTGCGACATTCTTAACCGCATTGTTTACAGTTATATCAAGCTTTATCATGATGTTTATATTAGATGTACGTTTAGCTTTTATGGCACTATGTTTCATGCCGATTATTATTTTGATTTTAAGCTTGTACCGTAAATATGCTTCATTGCTTTTTGCACAAGCGAGACAGCGGTTGTCTGACTTGAATGCGAAGCTTGCTGAGTCAATCGAAGGCATTCGCATGATTCAAGTATTCAATCAAGAAGCACGGCTTCAAAAGGAATTCTCTGAGATTAATGAATCGTATTATCAATATAATTTGAAGACGATTCGTTTAGACGGTTTATTACTGCGTCCTGCAATAGGGATGCTGAGTATTTTTGCGACTGTGATGATATTAAGTTATTTTGGATTATTAAGTTTCTCATCTACAGTAACTGCAGGGATTGTTTATGCCTTTGTACAGTACATGCAGCGCTTCTTTGAACCGATTAACCAAGTCAGTCAGAATTTAAATATTTTCCAGCAAGCTTTAGTAGCGGCGAATCGTGTCTTTGCATTGTTAGATAATGATACGTTAGAGCCAGAGCAGCTTGAATCCAAAGATAATACGATTACACAAGGCAAAATAGAATTTAAAGATGTAACTTTCAGTTATGATGGCGAACATAATGTACTTAAACACATTTCCTTTACCGCAAATCCAGGAGAAACTGTAGCACTTGTCGGCCATACGGGATCAGGTAAAAGTACGATTATCAATTTGTTCATGCGTTTCTATGAATTTTATCAAGGGGATATTTTAGTAGATGGGCATTCAATTAAGACACTGCCGAAAACGGAACTGAAACATAAAGTTGGGTTGGTATTGCAAGATCCGTTTATCTTTTACGGCACTATTTTATCGAATATCCGTTTATACCATCCGGCGATGACATATGAACAAGCAAAAGCAGCGGCACAGTTTGTGCATGCAGATCGTTTTATTGAACAGTTGCCTGATACTTATGAACATAAAGTGATTGAAAAGGGCAGTGCCTTTTCAAGCGGTGAAAGACAATTAATTGCGTTTGCGAGAACGATGGCGATTGATCCTAAAATTTTAATTTTAGACGAAGCCACTGCGTTTATTGATTCTGAAACAGAAGAACAAATTCAAAATTCATTGAAAGAGATGCGTAAAGGACGTACTACACTTGCGATTGCGCATCGGCTTTCAACGATTCAAGATGCTGATCAAATCTTAGTGTTGAATCGCGGAGAGATTGTTGAACGCGGCAATCATGAATCATTGCTTGCGCAAAAAGGAATCTATTATAATATGTTCTTGCTTCAAAACGGTTGATTGAAAAGGTTATAAAAATCGCAAAGCACCTAGGGTCAGACGACCTTAGGTGCTTCTGCATATATGTATGCTTATTCTTTTCCAGCTAAGAATTGTTTGAACTCAGGGAATTTGTCGATTACACGTCGTGCAAATGAGCAGCTGGCAGTAATTTTAAGATGGTTTTCATTGGCATAGTCTACAACTTGTTCAACCAATTTCGTACCAATACCTTGGCCTCCTAATTCATCACTGACTGCAGTGTGGAAAATATCAATGACATTATCTGTTTCCTCTCTGAATTCGATAATGGCACTTGGTGCACTTTCTTCCCCCATAAAGAATTTATGGTCGCCCTGTTTCATATCTGTCATAGTTAACCCCTCTTTATTTATTTTTAAGTCAAACTCCTACCTAAATGGTACACAATAAGAAGGGGAAGAAACAAGGGTTATTACACAAAATTTATCATTTCTTTAATGAAAACGCTTTCTTAAATACAATTATAATAAACAGTTGATTCCTTTTTAATTAGAATACTTTTTGCTTTTTAGGTTATATGAATCGTGAACGGGCTAGTAGGTTTGTTATAAATTGTAGCGATAAAAATTTCAGAATTCTGGAAATCTAAAAGATTTGTAGAATACCATTGCATTTACCTGTATTTAGGGGTATAGTTTAAACCATAATGATTACGATTTGGAGGGACCTTTTTAAGATGAAAAAAGTAATTTATTCATTACTCGCACTTGTCTTAACTGTAGCTTTAGCAGCTTGCGGCAACTCAGGCAGCGACAGCAAAGATAGCGGCAATAAAGGCAGCAAAGACGCAAAAGTCAGTGAAGACAACAAGTTGAAAGTTAATACTACAGTATTCGCATTCCAAAGTTTTGCGGATCAAATCGGTGGTAAATACGCAGATGTGAAATCAATTTACCCGCCAGGTTCAGACTTACATAGCTTTGAGCCGACACAAAAAGAAGTCATGAACATTTCTAAAGGCGACTTATTCATTTATACAAACAAAGAAATGGACCCAGCAGCAGGTAAAATTGCGAAAACAGTTAAAAACAAAGACAACGTTCTTGAATTAACTAAAGGCTTAGACAAAGGCGCAATTCTTCCAGGCGAAGAACATGAACATGAGCACGAACACGGTGAACACGAAGAACATGGCGATCATGAACACGGTGATCATGAACATGGTGATCATGAACATGGCGACCATGAAGAACACGGTGATCATGAAGAACATGGTGAGCATCACGAACATGGTGAACACGAAGAACACGGCGAACACCATCATCACCACGGCAAATATGACCCTCATATTTGGTTAGATCCAGTAGCAGACAAAACATTTGCGAAAGAAATCAAAGGCGCATTTGTTAAAAAAGACCCTGATCATAAAGATTACTACGAGAAAAACTATAAAAAATTAGTTGGCGACATCGATGATGTAGATAAAGAATTACAAGACGTTTCTAAAAACAAAAAACGCGACAAAGTTATTATCTCTCATGATTCATTAGCTTACTTAGCGAAACGTTATGACTTCGAACAAGAAGGTATTAACGGAATGAACAACGATGAACCATCTCAAAAAGAATTAATGGCACTAGTTTCTGACATCAAGAAAGAAAAACAACCATATGTATTATATGAACAAAACATCACATCTAAAGTGACTGACATCATCAGAAAAGAAACAGATACTAAACCATTACCATTCCACAACTTATCTGTATTAACTAAAGATGAAGCGAAAGACAAAGATATTACTTATCAATCATTGATGAAGAAAAATATCGAGTCTCTTAAAAAAGCTTTAGACAGCTAATCGATAACGTTTAATCTACGCATTTCCGGTTAAATCGGAAGTGCGTATTTTTTTAAACAAAAGAGTGGTATAAAAATTATACTTATGCTATAATAGCATTAACAAAGTAAGTATAATAATTATACTGAACAGAGGAGGTTTTTCGTTTATGGAAAATATTAAACGTATTCATCACATTTCCGCAATTGTAGGGGATGCACAAGAAAATTTAGATTTTTACCGCGATGTATTAGGATTGCAATTGATTAAACAAACAGTAAACTTTGATGACCCGGGTGTTTATCACCTTTACTTCTCAAGACAAGACGAAGATAAACGTATGGTTATGACATTCTTCAACTGGCCTAATCAGCACAGAGGCCGTGTCGGCAGCGGACAAGTCGGCCGTATCGCATTCAGAATTCCAAAAGGTTCAATGGATGCTTGGGAAAAACATTTGAATGATAAAGGAATCGAAACTAAAATTTCAGGTCTCTTTGACGACGCGACATTAGAATTTAAAGATGTGCACGGTTTAGCACTTGCGTTAGTAGAAGGCGAAGAAGTTGAAGACAATGCAATTTTAGGCTTCCATGGTACAGAATTATTATCTTCTGATCCGCAAGGTACACGCAGTACTTTAATCGATGATATGGGCTTGAATGTAGTTAGTGAAAATCCTTCTAAAATCCATTTGGAAACAACAGGCGAAGAAAAACATCAAATCATCATGGCGGCACAACCATTACCTAAAGGCTTATTCGGTGTCGGTACAGTCCACCATGTGGCATGGTCTATTCCAACAGAGGAAGAACATTTAGATTGGCAAAAACACATGGAAGACAACGGTTATTTCGTAACCGAAGTTAAAGACCGTCATTATTTCAAAGCAATTTACTTTAAGGAAAAAGGCGATATTGTCTTTGAAATGGCTACAGACGGACCTGGCTTTGCGGTAGATGAACCATTTGAATCAATGGGTGAACACCTTCAAATTCCGCCGCAATACGAAGATCGCCGCGAAGAATTAACACAAAACCTTAAACCGTTAGAACTATAAATCACAAGTGTGTGCAATGTCCTTAGGGCATTGTGCACTTTTTTTAATGATTGAATATACCTATAAGGGGTATATTGATAATGTAACTAGAAAGGAGTGACGTCAATGGCTCAACATTCACCACACCATGAACATAAAATGCCGCATGATGCACATCAACAACATGATCACCATCATCATGACAGCGGCGGTATGCATCACATGCATCATCATGGTGACTTTAAAAAGAAATTTTTTGTGTCATTGATTATGGCGATACCGATTATTTTATTATCGCCGATGATGGGAATTAAGCTTCCGTTTCAATTTACATTTCCATATTCTGAATGGCTGGTACTTATATTAGCGACTGCTTTGTTTATCTATGGCGGCCAGCCTTTCTTAAGCGGTGCGAAAGACGAATTGAAACAAAAGAAAACTGGAATGATGACGCTCATAGCATTAGGGATTTCGGTTGCTTATTTTTATAGTCTTTACGCATTTGCGATGAATCATATCGTGCATGCTGAAGCACATGTTATGGATTTCTTCTGGGAGCTTGCGACACTGATTGTGATTATGCTTTTAGGGCATTGGGTTGAAATGAAAGCAGTCGGCAATGCCGGCAACGCATTAGAAAAAATGGCATCCCTATTGCCGAGCACAGCGATTGTGATAGATGCACAAGGCGAACGTAAAGAAGTACCTGTGCAGGATTTGAAAACTGGTGATGTCATTGAAGTACAAGCAGGTTCAAACATACCTGCAGACGGTATTATCAAAAAAGGCAAAACAAGCGTTGATGAATCGCTGGTTACAGGTGAAGCGAAACAAGTCGAAAAAGGGCCAGATGATAAAGTTATCGGCGGCGCAATGAATGGTTCAGGTACGATAGAAGCAGAAGTCACTGCTGTTGGAGAATCAAGTTATATTAACCAAGTGATGACACTGATCAGCGATGCTCAAAAAGACCAATCTAAAGCAGAATTGCTTTCGGACAAAGTCGCAGGTTATTTATTCTACTTTGCGGTAATTGTCGGATTTATCGCATTTGTGGTTTGGCTGATGCTTACACACAGTGTGGACTTTGCATTAGAACGTCTTGTCACTGTATTGATAATTGCTTGCCCGCATGCGTTAGGATTAGCTATCCCACTCGTTGTGGCACGTTCAACATCTTTAGGCGCAAGCCATGGTGTCATGATTAAACATCGTGAAGCGGTAGAGAAAGTGAAACATCTGGATGTTGTCATGATGGATAAAACAGGCACATTAACTGAAGGCAACTTTGCGGTCAATCACTATCAAAGCTTAGATGAAAGTTACTCAGATGAACAAGTTTTAGCTTATTTTGCGGCGATTGAACAATCTTCTAATCATCCGCTTGCTGAAGGGATATTGAATAAAGCAGCTGATTTAGACTTGGACATACCTGAAGCTGAAAATGTGCATAACTTGCCGGGTGTCGGCTTGGAAGGTGAAATGAATCATCACCACCTTAAAGTCGTCAGTGTATCTTATTTGCAGTCTCATCAATTGGAGTATGACCAAGAAGTTTTCGATCGATTGGCAAGAGAAGGTCAATCTGTCAGCTATTTAATCATTGATGACAAAGTGACAGGTATTGTCGCACAAGGCGATCAAATCAAAGCAAGTTCTAAAGATATGGTGAAAGCCTTGCATGATGCTGGTGTCAAAGTCGTTATGCTGACGGGGGATAACGAACAAGCAGCACAAACTGTCGCACAACAAATCGGTATTGATGAGGTGTATGCTCAGTTAATGCCGGAGGATAAAGAATCCATTATTAAACGTTATCAAGAAGACAATCAAATGGTCATGATGGTCGGCGACGGTATTAATGATGCGCCGAGTCTGGTTCGTGCAGATATTGGTGTAGCCATTGGCGCAGGTACAGATGTCGCAATTGATTCTGCGGATATTATTTTAGTGAAAAGCAATCCGATGGATATGCTGTATTTCATTCAATTATCGAAAGCAACTATGCGTAAAATGGCCCAAAACTTATGGTGGGGTGCTGGTTATAATATTATTGCAGTACCGCTTGCCGCAGGTATTTTAGCTTTTATGGGTATCATGCTTTCACCTGCAGTCGGTGCTGTATTAATGTCATTAAGTACGGTTTTTGTCGCAGTGAATGCGATGATGTTAAAAGTTAAAAAAGAATAATGCGTCATGTTGATACTATCAATTGCATCGTTTCTTAAGGAAACGGTGCTTTTTTAATGAAAAAGTGTTCGAAAACAACCAAAAAATACATAACTGGAAACATTTGGATAACAAAAAGAACGATTTGGATATTCTTTTGTATCAGATAAAATGATAACGTTTACATGTATAGTAAAAGTTTAACGATATCGAGAAAACAGCTTAAGAAATAACAGTCTTTAGATAGAGGTGAAAAGGTTGGAAAGAAAATTAACTAAGTTTGAAAAGTATGCATTTGGTTTTGGTACAGTCGGAAAAGACGCAATCTTCAATATTGTCAGCCTGTTCTTGATGTTTTACATCACAGATATTGTCGGATTGTCTCCAGCGTTTGTCGGCGTATTATTCTTCGCTGCACGTATTTGGGATGCAATTAACGACCCGATCATGGGAATGGTAGTTGATAATACACACAACCGTTTCGGTAAGTTCAAAACATGGCTGGTTATCGGAACATTAATTAACGCAGTAATCACAGTGTTGTTATTTACGAACTTCAATTTTCCTGGCAACGGGATGTATATCTATATTTCAATCATTTATATTTTATGGGGTATGACCTATACAATCATGGATATTCCATATTGGTCATGGCTGCCGAACTTGACGAACAACCCGCGTGAACGTGAAGAAGTCGCAGTTGTACCGCGTTTCTTCGCAAGCTTTGCGGCATTTGTAATCGGAAGCTTCGGATTAATGTTTATCCATAAACTTGATGGCTGGTTAGGCGAACCTTTCAAAGGTGCAGGTATTTTCGCACTGGCGATTATTTGCAGTATTACGTTCTTGATCACTATCGGAATTACAGTCTTCTGCGTACATGAAGATACAGAAATCGAAAGACAGAACGCAATCAAAATCCGTTTTAAAGACATTTGGCGTATTTTATTCAAAAATAAAGAGCTGCTTGCGATTATCGGCGTGATTTTAGCATTCAACTTATGCGGTCAAATGATTAACGGTATTATCTTGTATTACTTTAAATATGTAGCGGGTGTAGAAAGTTTATTCTCAGTTTTCAACACAATGATTTTAATGGAAATGGGTTCATTGCTCATCTTCCCATACCTTGTTAAGAAATTCGGACGCAGTGCAGTCTTCAACTATGCGGTATTCGGAATCATCATCGGCCTTGTAGTAATTTTAGCAGCTGGATTCATCGCACCGCATGCGGCGATTTGGGTCATTATCGGAGGTGCTTGTATCCGCTTTGGTACAGGTACACTAGTTGGTATCAATACAGTTGCACTTGCGGACGTTATTGATTACAGTGAAGTAAAATTCGGTCAGCGTAACGAGAGTGTCATCACATCTACACAAACATTCTTAGTGAAATTAGCACAAGCTTTTGCAGGTTTAAGTGTGGGTGTCGGACTTTCAATGATCGGTTATGTACCAAACGTAGAACAAACAACAGATACGATTTGGGGTATCAGAATCGGAATGATCGGTGTACCTATCTTCTTTATCATTATTTGCAGTATTCTCTATCATAAAGCCTTCAACTTAAAAGGCGACTTCTTGAAAGACATTGAACAAACGTTAGAATACAAACGTAAAAGAGAGGGACGCGAACCGATTCATCGCGAATTATAAAAAGCCATAAACAAAAGCAGTGCGCATGGATTAATACATTAATCAGGTCACTGCTTTTGCATGGTTTTATGAATTTTTATGATTTAATTTCTCTGCACGGTAGGCAGAAGGAGAGAGATTGAAATGCGCAGTAAATGCTTTGGTGAATGGGACAGATTGTGCATAATCCAATTCCGAAGCGATTTCATAAATCGGCTTGTTGGTAAAGGTCAGCTCATGTGTAGCATAGCCCATTCGCAATTCTTTAAGATATTTACTTGGCGAAACGCCGAAGTGTTTAGTAAAGAGTTTGAATAATTTGCTGCGGCTGACATTAGCGAGTTTCGCTGCTTGATCTACAGTCGTCCGCTGACTTTTGAAGTTATTGTTGAAATATTCTAATGCGACTTTTAAATCTTGCGATGCGAGTTGTTCAGGTACTTCTATTGCTTTAGGATAACGCTGCGTAAGCAAGTACAACAGCTCTAGCAAGTGCTGGTTAAGCAGGATATCATGAGATTCTTCTGTGATAATGCTGTTAGCGAGGACACAGATTCTGAAAATGAGCTTAAACAAGTCAGATGTGTCATGATTTTGATCGACATAATCATCTGCTAAAGTAGAACGGTTCAGGTAATTGAGCGCATGCGATCCGCTGAAACCGACCCACATATAATGCCATGGGATTTTGCCGGAAGAATAATATTTTACTTCCATGCCTTTTAGGAGTAAGAAGATATCTCCTTCTTTTAAATAATAAGTTGAACCATCAACGATGAACGTACCTCTGCCTTGAGTGACAATATGGAGTACAGCTGGTTTGGTGACGGTGTACTCAAAGCCGTTGCCTGCATATAATTTTTCCATGCCGCATTCATCGACTTGAGCTTCATAACTCAGTTTTTTAAATTTCGCCCAGAAGACTTGCACATATTTCAACTCTCTTTCTTATATGATAAAGCCATTATACCATTTGCATTTGAGAAAAATATGGAATTTTAGAAATATTTTAGGAGGGTCTCAATTGACTTTAGATTTACACTATAACTTAGATAAATTACATGTGAATACATTGCCATATGCAGCATACTTTATACCAAAACAAAATAATCCATCCGCTGATAATACAACTGAAAACAAAGTTGTGACAAATTTAACAGGAGATTGGAATTTCGGATTCTTCGAAAGTATTGAAGACTTTGAATCCAGCCGAACAAAAGCTGCACAAACATTGCCGGTGCCATCTGTTTGGAACTTGCATGGCTTCGATCAAACACAATATGTAAACATAAAATACCCGATTCCGTTTGATCCGCCATATGTACCAAAGGAGAATCCTTGCGGCTATTATGAACGTACTTTCAATATTGATTCAGTCTATGACAAAGACAATCAATTTGTCCTAAACTTTGAAGGGGTAAGCAGTGCATATTATGTTTGGATTAATGGCAAGTTTGTCGGTTACAGCCAAGTTTCACACAGTGCTTCTCGCTTTGATGTGACTGAATTTGTCAAAGGAGGCAAGAATAACATCGAAGTCTTAGTTGTGAAATATTCAGATGGTACGTATTTTGAAGACCAAGATATGTTCCGCCATTCAGGTATTTTCAGAGATGTTTATATTGTAGAACGTCCCAATGATCGTATTGAAGACTTTGTGATTCAAACGAAAATAAAAACAAGAAAACAAACGGGACAAGTGCATTTAAATGTGACAGATACACACGGCAAGCCGAACTACACAGCATCGCTGTATGATGCTGAAGGTGCATTAGTAGCTGAAGATGTCAAAAGCAATCGAAAAGGCGACATCGTTATCAATGTAGAGCATGCACAGTATTGGAGTGCAGAAACACCTTATCTTTATCAGCTTGTTATCAAAACAGAGGATGAAATCATTACACAACAAGTCGGATTGAGAGAAGTTGAAATTAAGAAGCAGCAGCTGTGGATTAACGGCAAATCTGTTAAATTACGCGGTTCCAACTATCATGACAGCAACCCTCAAACAGGTTATGTATTAACAGAAGCACAAATGCATGAAGATTTAACATTAATGAAACATGCGAACTTCAACGCGATTCGTACAGCACATTATCCTAAAGCACCGCGCTTCTATGAACTCGCAGATGAATACGGCTTCTATGTGATGAGTGAAGCGGACTTAGAAACACATGGTGTTGTTTTATTCTACGGTGATGAAAATACGAAAGACTTTAATATTATCGCAGATGACCCGCAATATGAAGCACCGATTTTAGACCGAATCGAAGCATCTATTGTGCAATTGCGCAACTTCTCATCTGTCATTATGTGGTCTTTAGGCAATGAATCAGGTTATGGTGTGAATATCGAAAAAGCAGCAAAATCAGCTAAAGATTTAGATGCGACACGTCCGATTCATTATGAGAGTGCCTTTTATGCTGAAGGCGGGGAAGACTTCTCTAAATTAGATATGATCAGCCGTATGTATCCGTCTCCAGAAGAAATCAAAGAACGTTATTTAGAGAATAAGAAAGTGAAACAGCCATTCATCTTATGTGAATATGCGCATGCAATGGGGAACTCTCCAGGCGGATTAGCAGAGTATCATCAATTGTTAGAAGACTATCCAAGCTTTATCGGTGCCTTTGTTTGGGAATGGTGCGATCATGCGATTGATATCGGCGAAACAGATGCAAATGCACCGGTTTATCGTTACGGCGGCGACTTCGGCGAAGTACTGCATGACGGCAACTTCTGTGTGGACGGTATTGTAAGTCCTGACAGAACACCGCATGAAGGTTATTATGAATTCCAGCAAGTGAATCGTCCGGTGATTTTAACGAAACACCGCAACCATCAACTGACATTCTATAATCGCTTAGATTTCATCAATGCTGAAGAAGTTGTTGCATTAGGCTTTACTTTCACAACGACAACAGGCGAAATCTATGAAGAACAAGTAGTGTTAGAAGATTTCAAACCAGATACAGAAACAACAATTGATTTGACACAAATTGCAGATGCAGAAGTATTAAATCAATTAAGCGATGTATTAGTAGAGTATGTACGTACAGCAGATCAAACTGTAGTCGGTCATGACCAAGTGGTTGCAGAGCGTTTGCAATTTGTACCGGGCGGATTTGACGCAGCTTCTGATTTGAAAGTCAATGTGGATGACACAGCACACACAATTGAAGTCATCGGCGACCAAACACAGTTTGTATTTGATACAACAACAGCTGCACTGACATTCGCTAAAGCAGATGACAGTATTCTGCTTCATGAACCTACCGCTGTCAGTATTTGGCGTGCACCTACAGACAATGATATTTATGTACGTCCGGATTGGGAAGAAATGGGTTACCAGCATGCTTATACACGTGTATATGATTATAATATTGTGAAGAGCGAAAAAGCTGTAAGTATCCGATTTGATATTAGTATCGTGAATCACCGTGTACCGAAAATTTTAGAAGGTACTTTGACATGGCAAGTACAAAATGATGGCAACATTGATGCAGCACTGCGCTTGGATAAAGATCCGCGTATGCCGTTCTTGCCGCGTATCGGTTTAGAATTCAAACTTGCAAAAGATTTCGAGCGTTTAGCTTATTACGGACAAGGACCTTTCAGCAGCTACAGCGATAAACAACTGGCAAGCCACTTAGGTTACTTCGTATCAAGTGTGAAAGAGAACTTCTGGCCGCATATTCGTCCGCAAGAAGACGGCAGCCATTATAATACAACGTTTGTTAAAGTTGAAAACAACGTGTCGCAACTGACATTCAATGCAGCAACTCCGTTCAGCTTCAACGCAAAACCATATTCAGATCAACAGCTGACTGAGGTAGAACATGCTGATCAATTAGTATCAGAAGGTTATACGTTTATCAATATCGATGCAGCACAAAGCGGTATCGGCACAAACAGCTGCGGACCTGAATTGCCAGAACGCTACCGTTTGAATGCAGACCATTACGACCTTGAATTTACAATCAGTTTCAACTAAAAGCTGTAAAAGCTTATCAAAATAATAAAGCATCAGAAGGCGATAACAATGCCTTCTGATGCTTTTTCATTTTCTAATCATTATTCTGTATAACGGTGGTACATCAATTCTTTTAAGTTGCTGATTTCTTCTTTGATCAATTGACCTGTATTTGTGTCACGGATGCGTTTACGCTGTAATTCTTTGTCCACTAAACGTTTTGTGGAAAGCTCATCTGCACCATAGCGCAATACATTTTCTTTCGTATTGAAATGCTGATGTGCAACCAGCTGCATGCCATACGAATTGTACAATAATGTATAACCAGCAATACCTGTTGTTGATTGGTATACCTTAGAGAAGCCGCCGTCAATGACAATCATTTTGCCGTCAGCTTTAATCGGATCTTCGCCGTCGATTTCTTTGACTGGTGTGTGGCCGTTAATGATATGGCCTTGTTCAGGGTCTAAGTCGAAGTCTTTAAGCAATTTGCCGACAACTTCTGGGTCTTCTCGTAATGAATAGTATGGGTTTTTCTCTTCTTTATGTGTTGCTTTATCTTTAATAAAGTAACGTTCGAATGTAGTCATTGCACGTTTGCCGAAGAGGGATGAATATTTCCCAGTCCATAAATACCAAACTAAGTCAGTAGCTAAGTCATCTGTTACGTCTTTGTTTCTGAATGCTTTACGCATATATGCTTCAAATTGGTCTAACAGTTGACGTCCTGAATAAAATTCACCGTTGATTTCCATACCTTCCATTTTACCGTTCTCATCAATCGGAATGCAGCCGTGGATTAATAAGTTGCCGTTGTATGGCAGGTATAAGGAACCTTTATCCATTAAGAAAGTCATATGGCGTTTTAATTTCTCAGATTCTTGTACAGAGATTAATAATTTATCAATGACTTCTTGTTCTTCTGGCAATAATTGTGCTGGGTCTTTCGGATCTACTGTCACGAAACATGTATCTGTCAGTTCATGTGTTTGGCCATGTAATGTGTAAGTCAAATTATCATAGTCGACATGTTCTAATACCAGACGTTCTTCCATTTCAAATGATGGACGGCGTTTGATAATCGGCATTTCTAATTTAAATTGAATCATCGCAATCGCTTGATGGATTTTCGTGATTTGAAGCTGCTCTTGTTCTGATAAGTTAGAATCAGAACGTAATTTAGGGCGAAAGGCAGGGTTGTCGCCGTAATATTTCTCAGCTAAGTTTAATAGCGGTCTTAAGTTGATACCATAGGCATCTTCCACAATATTCAAGTTGTCGTAACGTGCACAAATACGCAAGATGTTTGCTAAACATACGCGTGAACCTGCATAAGCACCGATCCAAATCGCATCATGGTTGCCCCATTGAATATCTACAGAGTGATAGTTGATCAATGTTTCTACGATTTTCTCTGGTTCAGGACCACGGTCGTAAATATCTCCGACAACGTGCAGATGGTCTACAACTAAACGTTGAATTGTATATGAAAGACCGATAATTAAATCATCAGCTTGTTGTGTTTCGATGATTTGATTCATCAATGTATTGTAATAAGGTGTTTTGTTTTCAAGTTCATTGGTTTTATAAAGTAATTCTTCAATGATATACACAAACTTTTTAGGCAAGGCTTTGCGCAGTTTAGAGCGTGTATATTTAGAAGCGGAATATTGAACCATTTGAATCATTTGGTCAATACGTTTTTCATACCAACGATTTAAAGGTTCTTTGGTATCGAAGCTGCTTTTCACCATTTTCAGTTTTTCTTCAGGGTAGTAAATCAAAGCAGTAAAGTCGCTGATTTCTTGATTAGACAATTTGTCTTTGAAGATATCATTTACTTTGGTGCGGACATTTCCAGAACCATTGCGCAATACATGCTGGAATGAATCGAATTCGCCATGCAAGTCGCTGACAAAGTGTTCTGTGCCTTTTGGTAATTCTAAGATAGATTCAAGGCTGATAATCTCAGATGCAAGTTGTTCTTCGTGATTGAATTTCTCCGCAAGCAAGTCAAAATATTTATGTTTTAGTTCACGTTCGTTGGTAATCATTTTTTCCTCCTGGACTCAATAATAATAGCGCTTACATTTGATTATTGTACTTTTTTTAAAATTTTTCAATGGTCGCGACTGAAAAGATGAAAAAAAGATAGAATCCATGAAGAAAATATGGCTATTGTAAAGCAATTTTCAAAATCAGTTTAAAAAAACAAGGAGGCTTTAATCAATTATGTTAAGATAAAAAATGAATAAAGTATACATAGGAGGTACTATGACAACATTACTCTCAGTTCAGAATTTGACAAAACAATTTACCGACAGCCGTTTCTTTATCAACGATGTTTCATTTGAAGTGAATGCAGGGGAAATCGTTGCGCTGATTGGTAAAAATGGTTCAGGCAAATCTACATTAATTCGTATGATTACAGGCAGTTATACTGTCGACAGCGGTCAGATCAATTTCTTCGGCAAACAAGTGACACCCAAAGATACAGTTTATAAAAATGACATAGGCGTTGTCTTTGATGCGATGAACTTTCCGAAGAAGATGACTATTTTAAAATTGGAGAAAGTATTTCAAGCACTGTATCAAAACTGGGACAGCAATTACTTCTTCAATTTGATTAAACAATTTGAATTGCCGGCAGGACAACTGGTTAAAGATTTTTCAAGAGGTATGTCGATGAAGCTGATTATGGCAGCTGCTTTGTCGCATGAGACGAAGTTGTTAATCCTTGATGAAGCGACAGCGGGATTAGATGCGGCTAGTCGAGATGAGATTCAAGAGGAAATCGAAAAGTTCGTTCATCAGCAACAGCACGGTGTGCTTTTGACATCGCATATTGCGGAAGACATCGAACGATTAGCGACACATTTGATTTTTATCAAAAACGGGGAAATCTTTGCGAAAATAGAGAAGAAAGACTTATTTGAACATTATAGTATTGTAAAATGTGAACAAGCTGAATTTGATAAGTTAGAATATGATGATGTTTTAGCCGCAAAAGAACATTTAGGGGAAATAGAAGCGGTTGTCATCCATAATGCACGGACAGCACAATTGCCTCTCCAACCGATTCAGCACATTGATGAGGTCAACAAAATTATTTTGAGAGGTGAGTACCGATGAAGGGCATGATTTATAGTCAATATTATGTTACAAAAAATATGCTGATTTTATATCTGATTTTTGCTTTATTGGCAGGTATCTTTTTTACTGTTTTGGGGAATGAAGATTCCGCTAACTTTGTGGCAATCATTATTATCGCTTTTACGGTAACTGCACCGACAGATAATTTGAAAAATGAAGCCGCAGCAAATTGGTATAAGTACGCCATTACCATGCCAGTAACTCGCAAACAAATTGTACTAGGGCATTATGCGTATTACTTCATTACAGTAGGTCTCGGTTTAGTAGTCGCATTAGTCATCTTTGCGGTACGTTTAATGATAGGCATGAATAATCTGACACAAGTTATTGCAGCACTTTTTATAGGTATATCCATCAGCTTTTTGCTTTCGCTGTTATACCCGTTTACTTATGCGGTAGGATCAGATAAGTCCAATCTGATTCAGATGGTCATTACTGTACTTCTCGTTGTGATTTATATTGCCTTTAATGTCGTTACATTATTAATCGGCGGTATGATTTATGGAACTGGAGAAGCAGCTATGCATCATGCGGTATTTGAAATCAGCCGAACTTTCTTATTCTTAATCTTTTCTTTCCTTATTGCACTCGGAGGCTATCTGTTTGCGGTGCATAAATTCAATAAACAAAACTTTTAAGCAAAATAAAGGAGCACGTTGACTGAGTTATCAGTTGGCGTGCTTTTTAAAATAGCTTCAATTATTAAATTAAGTGCAACACCTTATCATTGAAAAGTTCATATTGACAAAATTCATTTGTTCGGTAAAATAAATTTTAACGAAGTTTAACAACATGAGGTGACATCTATGAATAAGAATGGCATATATTTAGCAACAGGAAGAATATTCTCTTCAATAGGAGATAGTATCTATAGTTTAACGATAGTGTGGTATATCTATCATTTGACTCATAATACGATATATACTGGCATAGCATTTTTATTAATGTACACTGCTCAGGCACTGCATTTTTTATTTGGACCTATAATTAAGAGGTTACATAAAAAGAATTTATTGGTTTATACACAATTACTTCAGTTTGTACTAATGTGTATCATTCCTATCGCGATTATTTTAAAATTTGAGAGTCTATTTTTAATATTGGGTGTTATATTTTTAGTGTCGATTTTAGAGAATATCGAAGGTACAACTGAAATGAGTATTGTACCGAGTCTTATTGGTAAACAATATGTAGCAAAATATAATGCAATGATTAATAGTGCCCAACAAGTAGTTAATGTTATGATGACGTGTACCTTTTCGCTTATTATTGTCTATGTTTCGGTAGAAAATATTTATTTGTTTAATGCGTTTACATTTTTACTTGCGTTTATATTATTTATGAAACTGAATTATGATCATAGTCTACAAGTGATTAATGAAGAACCTGCCGGCTATTTAATTGGTTTGAGGGAAGGATTTAGATATTTCAAAACCTCTGTTTTTATTTGGATAACCTTACCATTAGCACTGGTAAATGGAGTATTAAGCGGAGTGAATGCAATTATACCTAAATACGCTGAAGAATTATGCAATCCGAATAGCTATGGATGGTTGATATTTTCGATTTCATGCGGTTTGTTGATAGGTAGTATAGTTAGTCAATATTTTGCAAAATGTAAACTGGGGAAATTAGTTTCCATAGCTTCATTCGTTATTTTCTGTTTACTATCTTTAGCATATTTTGTAAATCATATTGTAATATCAATTATTATTTTAGGACTTTCCTTAATACCTTTAGGGGTTATTAACATGATGCTTTTAACTTTTACACAAACCAATGCAGATGAAAAGTATTTATCAAGAGTAATGTCTATTTCAGAAAGTTTGTTATTTGTTATGATGCCTTTTGGAGCAATTTTAGGAGGAGTGGCCGCGCAATTATGGCATGCCTCGATAGTAATAATAGTGGCAGCTTTTACTTTCTTATGTATTAGTCTATTATTTATGTTGAAGCGGAGATTAAACGACTTGCCGCCAATTGTAAAAAAGGAATGAAAAACTATGATGAATATCAAGCATATGACAAAGGCACTTTTAGATGAGAAAAATTTTCAAATATTGAAAGTGACTGCAAAGGATCCTAAAACAACTAAAGAAATAGCATCTTTATTAAAGCTTCCAACTCGCAATCTATACTATGCCATTAAGAAGTTAATTGAAATAGATGCATTGCGTGTTGTTGAGAAGAATACAATTGGGAATATGATTGAACATAAATACAGCAGTCAACATTTAGCAGAAATAGATATGAGTATTAATCATGAGCACGATGCAGATATATTCGATAGTTATTTAAAACTCTACTTAGTATCTCAGCAAAATGCATTGAGCTTGTTAAAGTCTGATTTAGAAAATGAACCAGAAGAAGATTCAGTCAAACTTATATTGAATGATGTTGAATTAACTAAGACACAATGGGAAAAATTTCAAATGCATGTCGGAACTTTTTTTAAGCAACTAGAAGATGAAAAAGATGGATCAAAGGATACCTATAGAATATCGCTTGCCGCATATAAAGAATAATAAATGCACACTTCATTTTTTTGAAGTGTGCATTTTTATAATCTTAATGCTGGCTTTGTCTTCTTTTTGCAATATAGCGATATACAAAGATGATAAGTGCAATTGCGATGATGGCATACATAATGTATGAGTAGGTGTGCATGACGTTTAAAATATCGTGCCAGTTATCACTGAGTGATTTGCCTAAGTAGATCAGACCGAAGTTCCAAATGGTTGTACCGATTAATGAAAGTGTCGCAAATGTAACGATGTTCATTTTGTTGACGCCGGCAGGAATTGTGATTAATACACGCAAGACTGGAACGAAGCGGCAGATAAAGACTGCAATCGGTCCGTATTTTTTAAACCATGCATTAGCACGTTCGACATCTTTGCCTTTAAGTTTAATCCATTTACCGTATTTATCGACAAAGCGGTATAGTTTTTGTTCGTTGACAAGGCTGCAGATATAGTAAAGGACTAATAAGCCGATGAATGAGGCAACAGTCGCAATAATCAGCAGCATCCAAATAGAAATGTGTGATTTAGCAGCTAAAACACCTGCAAAAGTTAAAACGATCTCTGAAGGCACAAAGGGCAGAATATTTTCTGAAAGAATCAAAATGAAGATTGCAATATACCCAAAGCGCGAGATAAAGTCTGTCAGTAGTTGTTCCATGGTAAATAGCAGTGCTCCTTTAGTTTTATATATCGATTAAATATGTAGTGTATATGTATCGTGATGGGTTGTGTTTTTATGTGTCTAATTTTCATTGTACTAAAAATAGAAACGAATAACATCCAATTAGATATTCCTATAGTAAAAAAGTTAAAGGATAGATTATTTCATTGCATGCATATCTAAAATATATTTTTAAAAAATCTAATGCCGAGTGCAGAATTCGGATAAAAGACAAGTGTGATAAGACTTAGGATTATCAGGATATATCTGTTTGTAATAATATTGTGTAATGCTTAACGTTCATATTTTTGTAAAAAAGTTATTGTTAACGGTTTCAATTAGTGGTAATATTTACTAGAATAACTTAGGTCATATGATGACCTAATGTATCTTTATTACAGAAAGTTGGGATATCTATGAGTGAAAGAAAGAGTAACGTACGTTGGTTCTTCGCTTTTGCATTCTTTATTATCGGGGTTATTGCTTATATGGACAGATCTAACATCTCGTTGATTGCGGCACCTATGATGGAAGATTTACATATGACGAAGGCTCAATTTGGTCTATTGGCAACATTCTTCTCAGCGGGTTATGCCATCATGCAAGTTCCATCGGGGATTTTAGCGGAGAAATTCGGTCCGCGTAAAATGTTGACGATTGCTTTGATTTGGTGGAGTGCCTTCACGATCTTAACTGGTCTTGTGAAGAACCACGGTTTATTATATACAGTCCGTTTCTTATTCGGAGTTGGGGAAGCGCCGATGTATCCATCAAATGCAGTGTTTAACTCTTATTGGTTTACACGTAACGAAAAAGGACGTGCATCGAGTGCATTATTAGCCGGTTCATATTTCGGTCCGGTAATTGCGCCGATTGTGACAGTATGGATTGTCAGCATGTTTAATTGGCAAGCAGTCTTTTATATCTTTGGTGCGGTAGGTTTTGTAATTGCGTTATTATGGGTAATTATCGCAAAAGACTTGCCAGAGCAGCATAAAATGGTCAATGAAGCAGAAAAACGCTATATCATGGAAGGTCGTGATGTAGTAGATACAGGTGACAAACAATCTGCACCTTGGAGTGCTTTCTTTAAACATTTCAGTTTCTATGCAATTGCGATTCAGTACTTTGTTGTACAATTTATCGTTGGTTTATTCTTAATTTGGCTGCCAACGTATGTAATGGAACAATATCACGTGAAATACACAGCTTTAGGTATTTTAACCGGTGTACCATGGTTAGCAATGTTTATTTGTATCATGGCAGCAGGTGCGATCTCAGATAAAATTTTACAATCAGGAAAATCACGTTTTGTGGCACGCGGTACGATTGCGATTATCGGTTTAGTAGTTTTCGGTATCGGTTTATTATTTGCGATCCGCAGTGAAGTCTTAGAAGTCAACATTGCTTGGTTAGCTGTATGCTTAAGCGGTATGGGTATCGCAACAGGAATGAGCTGGGCAGCTGCTGCAGATATCGGACGCAACTTCTCAGGTACAGTATCAGGCTGGATGAACTTATGGGGTAATGTCGGTGCGATGTTAAGTCCGTTAATTGCGGGTATTTTAGCAGAATTAATCGGCTGGACTTGGACATTGCAGTCATTATTGATTTTAATTGCAGTTGCTGTATTTATGTGGTTCTTTGTTAAACCGGATGAACCGCTTGTGGTCGATAAATCAAAATTGTAATTTGACAAAAACATAAGCTTTATACAAGATTTAGTCAATAAGGTCATGTTATTATAGGTCAGTGTAAGGGGCTTGCTTATAGAACATGGCCTGTTTGTATGTATTCACTTTGCGTTTGATAATAGATGCAATTATGTTATGTATGGTTGATAGGTACATTTTTGGGGAAAATGTAACATGTTGATTTTATATAATTATAGAGAGGTATAGAAATATGATTACAGTTATTGTTAATACAAAAGTAAGCGACATGAACTACGACAGATACTTAGAGCTGATGGGGCAGCTTGTCGCAGCTTCGCAAGCAGAAGCATCCAACCATAGTTATGAGCATTATGAAAATGCGAATATTCCTAATTCCTTTGCGATTATTGAGCAATGGAGTTGCGAAGAAGGTTTCGAAAATCATAAAAAGTCAGATCATTTCCAAGTATATTGGAAAGAAGTTGTACAGTTATGTTTAGATGAACCGAAAATTACAGTGTTCGATGATGCGGAAGCATTGTCAGAAAAGTAAGCGTAATGCAAGGCAGCCTGCATCTTTAATGCTATAATAGAGATTAATAAAGGAAAGATACGATGTCAGCAAATTCGTATTTATAAGGAGATTGAAAGTTATGATTTACCAACATGGAACGTTAGCAACGTTAATGGCCGGAATGCTGCAAGGAACTGTTTCAATTAATGATATGCTGGAACAGGGCGATATGGGTATCGGTACGTTAACAGGTTGCGACGGTGAAGTTATATTTGTCAACGGCAATGCATACCACGCAAATGAATACGGTGAATTCAGACGTTTGAACGGAGATGAAATGCTGCCGTTCGCAACGATAACTAAATTTGATCCGACACAATCTTTTGAAGTTATGGAAGTAACGAAACAAGATGCGTTATATGATCAGATTTTACAACGAATGAAAAGCCGAAACTTGTTTTCAGCGATTCGCATTGACGGCAGTTTCAACCATGTACATGTACGCATGATGCCTAAACAAGAACCGCCTTATGAACGATTAATGACATCGGTGAATCGTCAGCCGGAACATCATTATGATTATGTGAACGGTACAATTGTAGGTTTCTTTACACCTGAATTGTTCCATGGTGTAGGTTCTGCCGGCTTCCATCTGCATTTCGTCGATCAAGACCGTACAGTAGGCGGACATATTTTAGGCTTTGAATTAGAACGCGGCAGTGTGGATATCAGTGATGCTGAAACATTCGAGCAGCACTTCCCGACACAAGATGAAGCGTTCTTAGAAGCGGATATCGATTATGAAAATATTGATGAAGAAATCAGAATGGCTGAATAACATATCGCAATGATTATTTAACGTCACGGTATAATACGAAAGTATTATATCTTGGCGTTTTTGTTTTGTCTCATTTGTTGTTGCATAATTCAATAGACGTTCATGATACAATAGGTACGTTGATCAATAGAGAAAAGGAAAGGAGTATCAACGGATGATGCATTATTTAAGCTCGCTTTTTAAATTCAAGAAGCAGAATATTAATATTAGTAAGGGGACAAGACAAGGTCTGTTAATGCTCATCCCGTTATTAATAGGCTATTTAACCGGTTACTTTCAATACGGCTTATTAGCAGCAACCGGTACGCTGACTAATATTTATGTCTTCGGCGGTTCCAATAAGTCTAAATTGCGTATTTTATGGTGGTGTACCATCGGCTTTACACTCTGTATTATGCTAGGAACTATCACTGTTTCGATTCCTTTATTATTCGGACTGATATTATTAATCGTGACAGTGGTAACTTATTATATTTTCAGTGCATTAGAGATTCCAGGGCCTTCGGCTACTTTCTTTATCGTAACGTTTGCATTGCCGATTAATATGCCGATTGCACCGGATGAAGCATTGGTTCGCGGTTTCTTTGTTTTCTTAGGCGGACTTTTTACGATTACAGTCGTCACAATATTATTGAAGTCGCAAAAGAAAAATACCCAAGAACGTGCAATTGAAGGAGAATATCAGTCTTTGCTTCAATTGTTCAAGGATTTCTCAGACAAGGAAAAATTCAAACAAACAGCTGAAAAATTAGTCGGTCAATTCAAAGCGACAGACAAACAGCTGATCACTTCATTTACTTCAAGCAAGAAACAATCAGAACAGCTCCAAAGACTATATTTGCTGCATAATAATGCAGAAGGTATATTCGCAGAATTACTAGAATTAAATACGAAAGAAATCGAAACACTGCCTGATGTGCTGATTGATATGATGGAATACATTGAACGCAGTGTCTTTTCAACAATAGACGAAAGTACAACGCTGCAATGGAAGGAAACAGTCGATATCCCTGTTGTTTTCCAACGATTGGAGAAACAAATTTATCGTACTGATGAAATCTTGCACAGTCCGACAGGACAAATCGAATACGAAGCACATTTACGTCAGCCGCTTTACGGCAAACAATTGAAATACAACCTGACACTAGACTCATTAGTATTTATGAATACGATGCGTTATTTAATTATCATGGGTGCAGCAGTATTTATTGCCTTGATGTTTGATTTTGATAAAGCGTACTGGATTCCATTAACAGCACATACTATCTTAATCGGTACACATACCATTCATAGTATGGAACGTGCTGTTGCACGTACTATCGGTACCTTTGTCGGTGTCTTATTATTAACACTCATTTTAATGCTGCATCCGCCTATGGTGATCAGTATTTTAGTATTAGCACTCAGTGCCACATTAACTGAGATTATCATCGGTGCGAACTATGCCGTTGCGATGATTTTTATTACGACACAAGTGATCATGCTGAATGGTTTAGCTTCAGGCAAATTATCGATACTCATCGCATTGCCGCGAGTAGTAGATGTAATTATCGGTGTTATTATCGCAGTTATCGGACTGTTGATTTTAGGTCGCAAGAATGCATCTCAAACATTGCCGGGTGCGATTGCGGAGGTCGTTCGCTATGAAATGTCATTCTTCTATTATGTGTTCTCTAAAAATAAATATTTAAGCAACAATGAACCTAAATACAGCGAATTGAAACTGAGCATTAAATTGAGCAATATGAACAGTATGTATAATAATGCACACGGTGAATTGTTCGCAGACAGTACGAAGATCAGTGCGTATTATCCGATTATCTTTGCGCTGGAAGAAATCAGCTTCATGTTATCGAGAGCACAAAATAATCCGAACCCGCAAACCATTGATGACGTGGTCATGGGACAATATTTGATTGTATTTGAAGATATCGCAGCGCATTTTGAAAAGCATGTGCCGATTTATCAAGGTACAGGCTTGCCATCACTGCCGCAATACGTCAATATTCGAACAGCCTTATTAAACATTCAGCAATATGCACGTCTCAAAAGCAATGAAACGGTTGAGCAGCCGAATTAAGTGGTAGTTATACTATAAAGCTATTCTATTAGGAGGTTGCTTATGCCTTGGACTTTATATGATTATCCGAATTCATGGAAGAATTTTGAGCCGTTAGAACGTAAGAAAGCCATCGATATCGGCAATGCGCTGTTAAAAGACGGTTACGATGAAAGTACTGCGATTCCGATTGCGACAAAACAAGCTGAATCGTGGTATCAAGATGCGACTAAGAAAGAACGCGAAGCATTGGAAGATAAAGATGTGACGCAGCATAAAAAAGATAAAGATGCACGCCCGAAATTAAATGATAATGATGTAGAAGTATATCAAGAAGATGACAAGTGGAAAGTACGGACATATGGTGCGAAACGTGCAGCAGATGAGTATGATACGAAAGAAAAGGCAGTACAGCGTGCTGAAGAAATTGCGAAAAACCGCAACACACAAGTACATGTCAAATCTTAGTACTAAAAGCATTTTATGATTATTTTATTGAATAGCCGGGTATTTAATAATTACTGATTCACAGCACTGCGGCAGAAACGGCAAAACTGAGCGTGCCGCATAGTGAATCAAGGGAGCAACAGAAACGTTTACTCATAATGAAAGCCTCTTAACAGTCGATGTTAAGAGGCTTTTTGTTCATTTATTAAGCTTGTGTAATTTGCCAGCCGTAAGGTTCTGGTAATTGTGACCAGTCTTGTTCGTATTCTTCTGTTGTTAATAAGCATTCGTCTAATTCTTTTGTCAGTTTTTCTTGGTCTAAGTCAGTACCGATGATTACGAATTGTGTATGGCGGTCTCCGAATTCAGGATCCCAGTTTTCTCGTACATCGTCACGTTCATGCAAGATTTCTCGTTGCTGCTGCTCTGACATTGCTGCGACCCAGAAAGTGACAGGGTGAATAGATACAGATGAACCTGCTTGTGAGATTAAGCATGCAACATGGTTATATTGTGCAAGCCAAACAATCCCTTTAGCACGTACAATTGTATTGGGCATATTTTCCAACCACTTATGGAAGCGTTCTGCATGGAAAGGCAGACGGCGTTCGTAAACAAATGATGAAATGCCGTATTCTTCAGTTTCAGGTGTGTGGTTCGCGTGGCCGCCTTCAGTTAATTCTTGAAGCCATCCTGCTGAGTTGCTGGCTTTTTCAAAGTCGAATAAGCTTGTATTTAAAACATCGCTTAATTCTACTTTAGAGTTTTGTGTGCGAATGAATTTCGCAGTCGGCTGCAACTTGCGCAAGATACCTTCTAATTTATCTAATTCTTCTTTAGAAACTAAGTCTGTTTTGTTTAATACTAAAACATCGCAGAATTCAACTTGGTCGATTAATAAGTCTGCGATAGTACGTTCGTCTTCGTCGCTAGCACCTTGGTCGCGGTCTACAAGCAAATCTTCTGATTTGATGTCATTGATGAAACGGTTAGCATCCACCACTGTGACCATTGTATCTAAGCGGCAGATACGTGTTAAATCGATACCTAATTCATCATCAATATATGAAAATGTTTGTGCGACAGGTACAGGCTCTGAAATACCTGTAGATTCGATAACGATTTGATCGATACCGCCGCGTTTAACGATGTTTTCAACTTCTTGAAGCAAGTCTTCACGCAATGTACAGCAAATACAGCCGTTTGATAATTCAACAAGCTTTTCATCTGTACGTGACAAACCGCCGCCTTGTACGACTAAGTCTTTATCGATATTGACTTCGCTCATGTCATTGACAATTACTGCAATACGCAAGCCTTCTCTGTTTTGCAGAATATGGTTAAGTAATGTTGTTTTCCCTGAACCTAGGTAACCACTTAATACAGTTACTGGTATTTTAGCCATAAATAAATCCTCCTATTATATATACACACGTTTAATCGTAATTATTACGATTTATATTGTATAGAAAAAAAGGTTGCAGCGCAAGGAGCGGCGCTCATGTTATAAAGATAGAAAGTTATAACTTATTTCGATTTAGTTTATTTTAGAGTGGCAAATAATTAAGTTTGCATGCTAACTCCGTTATAATGAAGCTAAGCAAAGAACGGGGGATTATTATGTATGTAGAGAGAAGAGAGACTTTAAATTTGAATGCGCTGAAAGAAGATTTAAAGCGCAATATTCAAAAGTTCCAAGAAAAGCACTATCAAATTGAGGAACTGGTAGACTTTGTCAGTCTGCATCATTTATATGCTTCAGCATTAGAGGAAGTCAGTACCAAACTCAGTATATTGGATAATGACTTTCAAATTTTATATGAACACAATCCAATACATCATATGGAACGAAGAGTTAAAGAAATCAGCAGTTTAGTACGCAAACTGGAAAGCAGGGGACTTCCGGTTACGACTGAATCTGCACGAGACAATATTACAGACATCGCAGGGATTCGTGTTGTCTGCAACTACTTAGAGGACATTGAAGTTGTAGCTTCATTATTATTAAGACAAGCAGATGTCAAACTGCTTAAACGAAAGGACTATATTGAAAGCCCAAAAGAAAATGGTTATCGCAGCTTGCATCTTGTTGTGGCGATTCCTGTATTTTTAACGGATAAAGTTGAAAATGTACCGGTAGAGATTCAATTACGTACTATCGGTATGGATATGTGGGCAAGTTTGGAACATAAGCTGCGTTATAAAAATGCGACCAATACAGAAATTTATCAAGATACATTGAAACAATGTGCAGAAGAAATCAAAGCAGTCGAAAACAAACTGCAAACACTGCATGGCAAAATCAAAAACAACTAAACAACGAACAAAGAAGCTGGATCTTTAATGAGATTCGGCTTCTTTTTCTTCCTATATATAGGAAACAACGCATAAATAAGCTGCTGTATCCCTTGTGACATACAAGAAAGGTAAAAATTAGTGAAAAATCAAAAAACTTTGAAAAATGCATATTTAACCCTTGCATTATGCATAAATATACGTTATAATAACATATGTAAGGTTGATAGAGGGGATAACAAAAGGATTTAAGTTATTTGACTTTAGTTGACCAAATAATAAATATACAATTAATAGTAACAGAAGTTTAAAGATTAAATAGAATAACGAATGATGCAAGTACCCCATAGGAAAGTATTGGTGAATGTTACAAAATAAAGAATATTGTCTGGTACGGTGTTTTGAATTTTCAAATGATGGCAATAGTTAAGTATGATAATTAGTATCATATATCAACTAATTGAGTACACTTAAGTAGTTATCAGTCGTACAAAGAAGAATCAAATGTTCATCAAGAAGTGAGTCTATGACGTATTTGCATCGAAGAAATAACAATATTATAGGAACGCAAACATATTAAGATTGATGTTTGCACAGTAACGGAGGTTATGAATATATGAATAACGGATTTTTCGGAAATGAATTCGACTCAATTTTTAGAAGAATGATGCAAGATATGCAAAACGCAGATGGAAACAAAAAATATTATATCAATGGTCGCGAAGTATCGCCTGAACAATTACAAGCATTGCAACAACAAGGCGGTCAACCGACACAACATGTTCAAGGTGCACAACCAGGACAAGCAGCTAATGGTCAAGGCGGAGAAGACTATTTAGAAAAAGTAGGCCGCAACTTGACACAAGAAGCTAAAGACGGTTTATTAGATCCGGTTATCGGCCGTGACAAAGAAGTGCAAGATACTGCAGAAGTATTAAGCCGACGCAACAAAAACAACCCTATTTTAGTAGGGGAAGCTGGTGTAGGTAAATCAGCTATCGTTGAAGGCTTAGCACAAGCGATTGTAAAAGGTAATGTACCGGCTGCAATCAAAGATAAAGAAATTATCTCAGTCAATATTTCTTCATTAGAAGCAGGTACACAATACCGCGGTGCTTTCGAAGAAAACATTCAAAACTTGTTAGACAGCGTTAAAGAAAGAAAAAATGTCATTTTATTCTTTGACGAAATCCACCAAATCATCGGTTCAGGTTCAACTGGCGGAGATTCAGGCAGCAAAGGCTTATCTGATATTATCAAACCAGCATTAAGCCGCGGTGAAATTTCAGTTATCGGTGCGACTACACAAGATGAATACAGAAACAACATCTTAAAAGACCCAGCATTAGCACGTCGTTTCAACGAAGTGGTTGTAAAAGAACCTTCAGCACAAGATACTCAAAAAATCTTAGAAGGTGTACGTGAAAAATTCGAAGAACACCACAACGTGATCTTGCCGGATGATGTATTGAAAGCATGTGTGGACTTATCTGTACAATATATTCCTCAACGTTTATTACCGGATAAAGCATTAGATATCTTAGATATCACAGCTGCACACTTAGCTGCACAAAATCCAGTCGTAGACAAAGTGGAAGTTGAAAAAGAAATTAAAGAATTAGAAGATAAAAAATCTAAAGCAGTCAGTGAAGAAGCTTACTCAGATGCAGATAAATACCAAAAAGAAATCAAACAATTACAAGACAGACTTGAATCAGGACATGGCGAAGGTTCAACAGCAACTGTACAAGATGTTGCTGATACTGTAGAACGTATGACTGGTATTCCTGTATCTCAAATGGATGACAATGATATTGCACGCTTGAAAAACATTTCTAAACGACTCAAAAGCAAAATCATTGGTCAAGACGATGCAGTAGATATGGTTGCACGTGCTATCCGTCGTAACCGTGCAGGTTTCGATGAAGGCAACAGACCAATCGGCAGTTTCTTATTTGTAGGTCCTACTGGTGTAGGTAAAACTGAATTAGCAAAACAATTATCTATTGACTTATTCGGAAACAAAGAAGCATTGATTAAATTAGACATGAGTGAATATATGGACCGTACAGCAGTATCTAAATTAATCGGTACTTCTGCAGGTTATGTAGGTTATGAAGATAACTCAAATACGTTAACTGAAAAAGTAAGACGTAATCCTTACTCAGTCATCCTATTCGATGAAATTGAAAAAGCAAACCCTCAAATCCTTACTTTATTACTTCAAGTGATGGATGACGGTAACTTAACAGATGGTCAAGGTAATGTGGTCAACTTCAAAAACACAATCATTATCTGTACTTCAAACGCAGGTTTCGGAGGAGAAGATGAAAAAGATCGCGAAGCATTAATGGATGATCTTAAAAAATTCTTCCGTCCAGAATTCCTTAACCGCTTCAACGGTATCGTAGAATTCGTACACTTAGATAAAGATGCATTGCAAGATATCATCAACTTATTATTAGATGATGTTCAAGTGACACTTGAGAAAAAAGGCATCTCATTAGAAGTCAGCCAAGAAGCTAAAGATTGGTTAATCGATCAAGGCTACGATGCTGAATTAGGTGCACGTCCATTACGTCGTGTCGTTGAAAGAGAAGTACGCGACCGTATCACAGATTACTACCTTGAAAATACAGATGTTAAAGACATCAAAGTAACACTTGATGGCGACGACATCTTAATCAACGGTGAAAAAGTAGATTCATTATAAGTTTAAAATAAACAAGCTATAACAGCACAAACGTCCTCGTCGGCATACATTGCCGATGGGGACATTTTTTATGCATTCATATTTTACTAAGCTTATTCTTCAGGTTCTAAGCTGTTATGCAAAACCGCATCTGCTAAAGCTTGGTTCCCATGAGAAGACAATTGTTCAATAATCGCCTCAATATCTGTGGTGCTTCGGTTTTGACTCAGTTTAAAGGCTGCGTATGTGCGTTCAATAGAAATTCTGAAACCGACGATGCCATGAATTTGTTTTCGTGTATCAGATGCAAGATTTTCAAAACGCGCACCGGCTTCATCTTCGAAAGTATTTAAAAGGGCGATGATATCTTCTTTTGTTTCAGCCGCATCTGTCAGCCAGCTGTTGCCATAGACATGTACACTTTGGTAATCCCATGTCGGCACGTCTTCTTGATCATACCACGTGCTTGAAATATAACCATGCGGTCCTTGAAAGATAATCAGTATTTCATCTTCATTGTTTACAGTCTGCCATTGCGGGTTGGATTTTGCGAAGTGACCTGAAAGTACAAGCTGATCGCCAAACTCATGCAGCAGCACAGGCATATGCGTTGCCAGCATTTGCCCTTGCTTGTCTTTTGAAATCACAGTCGCAAACGGGTGGCTTTGGATAAAGTGTTGAATTGTTTTTGTGTCGGTGACTTGATAGTGCGATGGAATATACATAGACATCTCCTCCAATAGTATGATTATTCCACTCCAATCAAAAAGTAAGTGTAAGCGATTGCATTTGTAATAACTTTGTATTAATATACTTGTATACAAGTATTCGATGATAGAAAGGAGGGCTTTTATGACGGAATCTTATCCGCAAAAATGGTTGTCTGTGATGACGACAGGAGAAGCAGTCGCAGCGGAATTACGTTTGAAAATTATCAATGGCGATATTGAGGCAGAAGCGTGTTTAACTGAAAACCAAGTCGCAAAACAGTTTAATGTCAGCCGTTCACCTGTACGCGATGCCTTCAAATTACTGAGACAAGATCAGCTGATTCGACTAGAACGTATGGGAGCAGATGTGTTGTCGTTCGGGGACGCAGAGCGCAGTGAAATTTATGATTTGCGAATTATGATGGAATCTTTTGCGTTTGCGCGTATTCAAGATGATGAGCGTGCTGCACTCGCAAAAGAAATGCGCAAACACTTGGAAATGATGAAAGTGGCAGTTCAGTTTGAAGATGCGGAAGCTTTTACAGAGCACGATATTCTCTTTCATGAAGTGCTGATTAATGCGACTAAACATCGCTATCTGCTCAGCAGCTGGAATAATATCAAGCCGATTTTATTATGTTTGATTTTACTTTCAATGCGCAAACGTATGAAAGAACAGCCAGAAGATTTCAAACGTATTCATGAAAATCACGAAGTCTATGCACAAGCAGTGGCAGACAATGACACACAATTATTGAAAGAAGCCTTCCACCGCAACTTTGATGATGTGGGAGACAAAATCAACGCATTGTTTTTACGATAAAAGATTAAAGGAGGCAGACAATATGCAATATATGATTGGAGTAGATATCGGAACAACCAGTACTAAATCTGTACTTTATGATGAACATGGCCGTTATTTGCTAAAACATAATATCGGTTATGAGATGCATACGCCGAATGTGGATACTTCTGAAGAAAATCCGGATGAAATTTTCGATGCAGTCTTAATGACGATTAAAAATGTAATGCGAGAAGGCAATGTCGGACCTAAAGATGTGAAATTAATTGCGTTCAGTGCACAGATGCACAGCTTGATTGCGATGGATCAAAACGATCGGCCTTTAACACAAAGTATTACTTGGGCAGATAACAGAGCAAGCAAATACGCAGAAATGATTCGAACGAAGCATGACGGACATGAAATTTATAAACGTACAGGCACACCGATTCATCCGATGTCTCCGCTTTCTAAAATTTATTGGCTGAAAGAAGCACACTCAGATATACACCAACAGACTAAAAAGTATATCGATATTAAATCATATGTACTCTTTCAATGGTTCGGCCGTTATGTGATGGATTACTCCATCGGTTCAGCGACAGGCATGATGGATTTAGAAAAATCAGCATGGGACAAAGGCGCTTTAGATGTATTAGGCATCACACCAGAAGTTTTGCCTGAATTAGTACCGACTACTTATATTCAAAGCGGTATGAAACAACGCTATGCGACATTGATGGGCATTGACCCAGAAACACCTGTAGTTATCGGCGCAAGTGACGGTGTATTGTCTAATTTAGGTGTGAATAGTTTCAAACCTGGCGAAGTAGCTGTGACGATTGGAACATCAGGTGCCATTCGTACTGTTATCGATCATCCGAAAACAGATGAAAAAGAACGTATCTTTTGTTATGTACTGGATGAAGGGCAATATGTTATCGGCGGACCGGTAAATAACGGCGGAATTATTTTACGCTGGCTGCGCGATGAATTACTTGCAAGCGAAGTAGAAACAGCGAAACGTTTAGGTGTCGACCCTTATGATGTCCTTACTAAAATCGCAAGCCGTGTCGAACCTGGTGCGAAAGGATTAATCTTCCATCCTTATCTGGCAGGGGAACGTGCACCGTTATGGAATGCGGATGCACGCGGTTCCTATTTCGGATTGACACTTTCACACAAGAAAGAACATATGATTCGCGCTGCACTAGAAGGTGTGCTGTACAACCTTTATACCGTTTATCTCGCATTAATAGAGATGATGGGCGAAACACCGACCGCAATCAAAGCGACAGGCGGATTTGCGAAGAGTGAAATGTGGCGTCAGATGATGTCAGATATCTTTGATACAGATTTAGTTGTGCCGGAAAGTTATGAAAGTTCCTCATTAGGCGCATGTGTTTTAGGACTAAAAGCACTGGGCGAAATTGATGACTTTTCTATTATTGAAGATATGGTCGGTACGACACATGCACATCAGCCTGAGCCAGAAGCGGTCGCAATCTATCAGCAGTTAATCAGTATCTTTATAGATTTGAGCCGCAGTTTATCAACACAATACAGTAAAATTGCAGATTTTCAACGCAAGCATTTATAAAATTTAAAAGGAAACGTATGAGTCGTGAGAAAAAAGCTTGATTACCGGCTTTTTCTTTCAAGGGAAATGAAAACGTTATCAAGACTCATAACGAAAGTGAGGGACAATTATGTTTGGAGAAATTTGGCCATTAATTACAGTTATAATCGGGATTTTAATCTTATTAGCACTGATTATTGTATTAAAACTCAATACGTTCATCGCATTGATTATTACTTCAATGATCACAGCAGTCCTGTTAGGTATGCCGTTAGACAAAGTTGTAGAAACAGTTGAAAAAGGAATGGGCAGTACGCTCGGCCACATCGCCATTATCTTTGGTTTAGGTGCGATATTAGGTAAACTGCTTTCTGATGGGGGCGGTGCGACACGTATTGCGGACACTTTAATTGAAAAGTTCGGGGAGAAACATGTGCAATGGGCGATGGTAGTCGCATCCTTCGTCATCGGTATTGCATTGTTCTTTGAAGTAGGATTAGTATTATTAATTCCGCTCGTATTCACACTTGCAAAACGTACAAAAGTATCACCGCTTAAAATCGGCTTGCCGATGATTACGGCATTATCCGTTACACACGGCTTCTTGCCTCCGCATCCAGGTCCGGTTGTCATTGCGAAAGAACTTCATGCATCATTAGGCGAAGTTTTAATATATGGTTTCATTATTGCGATTCCTGTAACGATTATCGCAGGGCCTGTGTTCGGTAAATTTGCACAAAAATTAACACCGTCTGCTTATACAAGAGAAGGCGATATTTCTTCATTAGGTGCACAAAAAGAATTCAAACCTTCTGAACTGCCAGGCTTCGGTATCAGTGTATTAACAGCGACTTTGCCAGTCATTTTGATGCTTATCGCAACGATTGTACAGCTTGCGACAGGCAACGTCGACCACTCTAAAAATGCGTTTGCCGGTATTATCAACTTCATCGGTACTGCAGATACAGCAATGTTGATCGCGGTATTATTTGCGATGTTGACAATGGGTATTCAACAAGGACGCAAAAACAAAGAAATCATGACTTCTGTCACTGATGCGATTTATCCGATCGGTATGATGATTCTGATTATCGGCGGCGGCGGTACATTCAAACAAGTATTGATTGACGGCGGTGTCGGTGACACGATCGCTAAAATGTTCGAAGGTTCTACGATGTCTCCAATTTTACTTGCTTGGCTCGTCGCAGCGGTATTGCGTATTGCATTAGGCTCTGCGACAGTTGCGGCGATTTCAACTACTGGTATTATCTTGCCGCTATTACAAGCAAGTGACGTCAATGTTGCTTTAGTTGTGTTAGCGATTGGTGCCGGAAGTGTGATTTTATCTCATGTGAACGACGCTGGTTTCTGGATGTTCAAAGAATACTTTGGATTGACGATTAAAGAAACGTTCTTAACATGGTCATTGCTTGAAACTATTATTTCAGTTTCAGGTCTCATCTTTATCTTATTCTTAAGTCTGTTTGTCTGATAGACAGCAAGCACGGTGCCGCGGGGTGTCGTGCTTTTTTGTTATAGTAAAGATGAAAGAGGTGCAGTTATGACAAAAGTGGTAATGGTAGAAGGCGTTTCGTTATTTGCGCAATATTTGATTCAGCAATTAAGGCAAGGCTCATGCGAAGTATTTGTGCTGTATGACCGCACGTCAACAATTCAGCGCGAACCTAATGTAAAGTATCAAGCCATCGATTATATGGATTTGACGCACTGGAAACAAGTGATAGATGATGAAACAGTAGTAATTTTGAATGTCTTGCCTGAAATGTTCGGAGATGGGTTATGGCATGGAGATATCAAAGCATTGAAAGCAGTGATTGCATATTTTGTACATCAAGTACAACCTGCACAAGTCATAGAGGCAGAGGCATTAATACCGGATAGTTATAGTTATAGAAAGCGTGCTGCTTCACTGCAAGCGATTCCTTTGTCAAAGGAGTTGTCGCCTTCAGCGTTACTGACAAATTATGCCCGCTATTTAAAACAGCTTACGTTCAAAATGATAGATGTGCATGAGCAGTCAGAGTATTATGGGATTCATCTGCGCGGATTCAAAAGGCCTTTAATCGCAATGCATAAAGTTGAGATGGAAGGCATCGAAGGGATTCATCTGCGTTTATTGCCAGAGAGTATATTAGCTAAAGGCGTTCAAGATGATGGTGCTTTTTATTTTGTGAAAGATAAAGATAAGCTGTATACCTTTTTACTGCACTTTACACCGACACTGCCTTGGCCTTTGTATCGTATCAGCCAAGCAATTGTGCATGAGTGGGTAATGAAAGGGTTCAAACGCTATTTACATAAACGCTATAAAGGGTAACGCTTAGTGACAAAATAAATTATGGAAAGGGTGCAAGCTGTATGGAAGAACTGCACTTTGAATTATTGAAATGGCTGGTTGAACATAATACAGAAAGTCCGCCGGCACGTAATACTGATCCTCTGTAAGATGAAATTCAAGCTTATTTAGAAAATCTTGGTTTTGAAGTTGCACGCAAACAAATGTATGACAATGACAGTATTGTCGTCGGCGTATTAAAAGGAACAAATCCAGATGCGCCGAAGCTGATTTTAAACGGACATGTGGATGTGGCGAATGTAGAAGACCCTAAACATTGGACGTATCCGCCGTTTGAATTAACAAAGTCAGGCGACTATGTATATGGGCGCGGTGTCAGTGATATGAAAGGCGGCGTGGCTTCGTTATTTTATGTGTTGGAACAATTAAAAGCAAAAGGCATCTCGCCTAAAGGTGATATTATCGTGCAATCAGTGGTCGGTGAAGAAGTCGGAGAAGCGGGTACGAAGTATGCATGCGAAATGAGTCCGAAAGCAGATTTAGCTATAGTACTGGATACCAGCGACAGCCAAGCACTAGGTCAAGGCGGTGTGGTCACAGGCTGGATTACCGTTCAAAGCAAAGCAACCATTCATGATGGCGCACGCAGTCAAATGGTTCATGCCGGCGGCGGTTTATACGGCGCAAGTGCGATTGAAAAGATGGCTAAAATTATTACTGCTTTAAAAGAATTAGAACAGCACTGGGCAGTGATGAAACGTTATCCTGATATGCCTGTTGGTGCGAATACAATTAATCCGGCTGTAATTGAAGGCGGACGCAATCCAGCTTTTATCGCTGATGAATGCCGCTTATGGGTGACTGTCCATTTCTTGCCGGATGAAGATTATCACGAAGTAATTAAAGAAATCGAAACGTACTTAAATCGTGTTGCACAAGCCGATGTATGGCTTTGTCAAAATCCGCTGCAATTTGAATGGGGCGGTACGTCGATGATTGAAGATCGAGGCGAAATCTTCCCAAGCTTCACTTTGCCTCAATCACACAAAGGTTTTAAACTATTGGAACAAGCGCATGAAACAGTACATCACAGTGCTTTAAAAGCTGGGATGTCGACGACTGTAACCGATGGCGGCTGGTTAGATGACTTCGGTATTCCTACGATTTTGTATGGACTGGGTGAACTGACAGAAGCGCATAGTGTCGATGAGAAAATCAGACAATCAGATTTAACGCAATATAGTGAAGTATTGTTCGAGTTTTTAAAAGCATGGTACCAAGATCCTAAAAGAGCATAAATTCATATAAGCATAATAAAAAGCCATGATGCCGGTATTTCTGACATCATGGCTGTTTTAATATGAATTAAGACTGAATTATTTAAATGAATTTTTTAAACGTGAAATCCAGTTGCGGCGCGGTTTAGATGTTCTTTGAGGACGACTCTCTGTTAATGGTGATTTATGTTTGATTGCTTTAGCAAGCTCGATTGCTTGGTGCATCAAGTAGAGTTGAGAGTTCAAAGGTAACTGATTATTGTTAACGTAATGATATACGCCGTTTTGATCTTGATAACGTCCTTTTTGATTATCAGCTAGCTGCAAGTTTAAGAAATTAAGCAAGCGCTCTCTGATTTTTGCATCATGAACCGGGAAGAGAATTTCTACACGTTTAATCATGTTTCGTGTCATTGCATCTGCAGATGATAAATAGATTTTCTCATCGCCGTTATTATGGAAGTAATAAATACGAGAATGTTCTAAGAAACGTCCTACAATACTTACGACTTGGATATTTTCGCTGACACCTGGTACGCCTGGTTTCAAGCAGCAGATACCGCGAATAATCAATTGAATTTTCACACCTGCTTGAGATGCTTCAAATAACTTTTTAATGATTGTTTTATCTGTTAATGAGTTCATTTTCATAATGATATGGCCATTGCCGTATTCTTTATGGTTTTTGATTTCAGTATCAATGCGTTCCACAAAGACATCGCGGATATCAAATGGTGCCACAATCAATTCATTATAATTCGGTTTGATTGAATAACCGCTTAAGTAGTTGAAGAAGTTGATCGCATCTTCTGCAATACCTTTATCTGTTGTGATAATACCCATATCTGTATAGATTTCAGCGGTTTTATCGTTATAGTTGCCTGTACCTAAGTGTACGAATGGAACTAATTGGCCTTTTAAGCGTTTTACAACTAGAGTGATTTTACTGTGTGTTTTTAAATGTGTCATGCCGTAAATAACGTGGCAGCCAGCATCCTCTAACATACGTGCCCAATGTACGTTGTTTTCTTCATCAAAACGTGCTTTTAATTCAACCAGCACAGTAACTTGTTTCCCTTGTTCAGCCGCATGTTTCAAACTTTTGATAATCGGAGAATCTTTACTTACACGATATAATGTTTGTTTAATCGCAATAGTATCTGGATCTTCAGCAGCTTCGCGAATGAAATCCACAATCGGTTCAAATGATTCGTAAGGGTGGTGGAAGAAAATATCGCGTTTTAATGCTAAATCATAAATGTTGTTGTATCCCAGCGACTCAGGGATTTGCGGTGTGTAACGGTCATAACGCAAGTTATTAAGTTGAGAAGACAGACGTCCGACTAAACCGAATACCATTGTTAAATCTAACGGTCCGTCTACATAATAAACGTCGTTTTCTTGGATTTCTAATTGTTCTCTCAAGCCTTCAATGTCGAGTTCATTAGCATTACGTGCATCTACTTCTAAACGTACGGCAGAACCGCTTTTACGCATTTTCAAGAAACGCTCGATTTCGATTAACAAGTCTTCAGCACCGTCTTCATGAATTGTTAAATCGGCATTACGTGTAATACGGAAAGTAAACGTTTTGCGGATGTCATAACCTTGGAAGAGGTATTCGATGAAATAATCGATGACATCTTCTACCATGACTACATATTGTTTTTCGCTGTCATCTTCTTTAAGAATGATAAAACGGTCGATTAATGATGGAATCTGAACAATTGCAGTGTTTGTAGATTCATCTGTATCTAATTCCACAAAGATGTTTAAGCTTTTATTTACAAGTTTAGGGAATGGATGGTATGCGTCGATACCAAGCGGTGTCAGTGTCGGCAAAATATTGTATTTGAATTCTTGCTCTAACTTATCTTGTAAAGCTTCGCTTAAATGTTGCGGCTTTGTTGTAAAGACGTTGTATTCTTGCAGGTTTTTCGTTAATTCGTTGTAACGTTCGTACTGTTTGTCGACAAGCGGTGTGTTTTTCTCTTTAATGGCATCTAATTGCTGCTTAGGTGTCATTTGAGATTTGTTTTCCGGCTTGTTGAAGTTCATTTTAACTTGGTCTTGCAAACCTGCAACACGAACCATAAAGAACTCATCTAAGTTAGACGCAAAGATTGCAACGAAATTGAGTTGTTCTAATAAAGGATTAGTTTTGTCGCTTGCTTCTTGCAAAACACGATAGTTAAAATCGAGCCAGCTTAATTCTCGGTTATTATAATACTTTGGTTTGTTAAGATCTTTTTCAATGACTTGATTTTCCATAATGACCACCCCATGGTAAATAAATAGACTTTTTATGAATAAAAATTTAAATTACAAACTTCATTGATTGCAACAAGTTTAATTCGATTAAAAGTGATGAATGTTTATGCTCAATGAATTGAAAATTATAAACAATTGTATGCAAATACTTAAAATTCCATAAACATCCATATAATAACGTAACATATGAATGTTAAGCTTTTGTAAAGTTAATAGATACTTTGCCTTTTAATACTTTTTCTAGATGTTTTTTTTGGCGATTGGCTTGATATTCTTCCGCAATCGGATTATCCGTATGATAAGCATTCAAGGTATATTCATCTTTACCGTCTTTCACAAGTTCGATACGTTTGACAGGATTCGTATGCGAAACATTTAAAGCATCGATAAATTTCAAGATGCCGCCAAGCGACTGCAGATGGCTGAGTGCATCGCTGTCGAGCCATCCTGTTTCATCATTATAGAATTTTAATAAACTTTTGTTTTTGAAGCTGGCCATCAATGCAAGTTGTACACGGTCGTGGTGGTTGAAGCCATCTATCATTGAATTGGAAATGATATAGTACGTATGCTGCGAACCTGAGTCTGAATCGATAAAGCGGCCTAAGTAATAGACATAAGCAGCTTGTTTAAAGAGTTTTTGTTCTGTTTCTGATAACGTAATAATATCTTTGTCTATTAATTGTTCTAATAAAGCTTCTGCGAGTACTACACGTTGTTTGGCACCGACACCTTCGTGTTTATAAGTGTTGGATAACTGATACAGTGCACGGTTTCTCACGTTGAAGCGGTCGAACGCATCAGGAAACTTTTGGTTGAGCTGATGCATAACATAGCCTTCACGCAAACCTTTTCGAGAGAAAGTGAATTGTGTAGCTTCGACTTGTTTGAACAGAGATTTGAACACAGCAACCGCTGGTAAAATAATGTCGACACGGTCACGGCTTAAACCATCAAGGTTAGTCAGCTCGTCTCTTGAACTGTCTTTGATTAATTCGAAGACTTGTTCTAAATCTTTGCCGGTCATTGTATAGCAGTGTACACCGCCGATAGGGTAAGAGACTTCAGATTGGTGGATACGCGCAACGTTACGTGCTGAACCGCCGACACCGACTAAAGCCACTTCTTTATTATTAATCCAGTCTAATGAGCTGAATTCTTTTTCTAAAAACTTCTGCATCTTTTTAATCGCATCTTTATCATTATGCGGTTTGTCCGCAAAGAACTTGCGTGATAAAGTTACGACACCGAATGGGAAGCTGTGCGAATGAATCAGTTCTTTATCTTTGAACAGCGTGACTTCAGTAGAGCCCCCGCCGATATCCACAGATAAACCGTTGACGATATCTGTAGAATTGATAATGGCATAAAAGCCGTAGTAGGCCTCATCTAATTCTGGAACGACAGATAATTTCATTCCTATTTTTTTCTTTACGCGTTTTAAAATATCGATTTGGTTTTTCGATTGGCGGATCGCAGCTGTTGCAATAGGATGCAATTCATCTACGTGATAAGCATCTGCCACCTTTTTAAAGCTTTCTAAGGAACTGATCAGTACTTCAATTCCTTCGTCATTCATTGTTAAGTCATCTTCCAAGTACTGACTTAAACGTGCTGGTGTTTTGATATTTTGAATTTCTGAAAGGCCTGTTTTGTTATCGTATTCAAACACGACAAGTCTGATTGTGTTGGAACCGATATCTATTAATCCGATGCGTTTCATAATAACCCCCTCTGATTGCTTGGAAGAAGCTAGGATACGACTTATTAATTTGCGTGCGGGCAGAATCATAGAACTAACTCCTTCTTTTAGAAAATGAGAACGCTTAATGCCTTGTCGGACATGAAGTGTTACACTTTATTCTTCACTTTAATTTTATCACAAAGCATCGCTTTCCACATTAACTGTATAGACGAAATCGCAATTAAAATTCATTGTATTTAAAAAGAAATAGGGGACACTTTAATAGAAAAAGAATAAGGGCAGTATACTATACATGATTTCATCAGAAGGGTGCTATAATAAGGTTATTAAATAGCACAGAGAGAAGGAATAGTATGAAACGCGGGTTATTGTTATTAGGGGCATTATTCATGAGTATTTTCGTCTTAGCTGCTTGCGATAAAGCACAATCCAAAACGTATGAAGGCCATTTATCAGGTGCAGATGTGATTGACACACTTACTTATAAAGGCGATAAAATGGTCAAACAATCTATGATTATGACGATTCGTTATGATACCAATGGACTTACTAAGAAAGATGCCAAGGCTATTTTAGACAAGCAAGAACAAGTCTATAAAGGTCAAAAAGGCATTCAATACAGCAAATCAATTAAAGATGACAAAGCTGTTCAAAAAGTCGACATTGATTATAAAAAAGCAGACTTAGATAAGTTGGCACATACGATGGGGGTTACAGGACCGAAATCCGGCAAAGATTATGTGGATGTCAAAGCAGTAGAACGTTCACTGAAGAAAGCCGGCTTCAAGGTTAAAAAGCCTTTGAATAATCAAGAATAATACAATATGTATTAACAATTACAACATCTGATACAAACTGAACTGCTCCCTGTCAAGTAGACAGGAAAAAAACAAAAAATAATTTATTGGGAATCTGATAAACAAATTTTAAGTTACTGTACAAATGAGTTGATAAATCTCGTTTGTACAGTTTTTTTATTCTCCTAGCGCACTATCGTTTGCTTGATCTGGTAAAAAAAGTGGTGCGCTACGCACACTACTTCTTTTACCAGATTATTTAGGGTAGACATTAGTTAGAAGTTAAGCAATTAATCTTTCCATTTCCAAAGTAATTCTCTCATTGTTGTAAAAATCAATGTATTCTTTAAACTGCGAGCGTGCAGTTTTTATATCCTTGAATTTATAATGTCTATTA
Source organism: Staphylococcus sp. IVB6181 (assembly GCF_025561445.1). Lineage (NCBI taxonomy): Bacteria > Bacillati > Bacillota > Bacilli > Caryophanales > Staphylococcaceae > Staphylococcus > Staphylococcus sp. IVB6181. The sequence continues at coordinate 659,248 of NZ_CP095096.1, forward strand.
CCGCGATAAATTTCTGATTTCATTATTCACCAAAATGATTCCATTGGACTATTATCTATGCATCGTCCGACTCGTGACATGCTTTGAATAACACCTTGCTCATCGAGCAAGAATTTAAAATGTTTGCTTGTATATTGAAAACCTCTGTCGCTATGTAGTATTAAGCCGCTTATATTTTTCACTTTCTTTAACGCTTTATTGAAAGTATTAAAAACCAGCTGATTGTTATTTGAATAACTTATATCATAGCTTACAATTTTACCTGTTCCGAGATCTCTGATAGCGCTTAAATAAAATTTCCTTCCATTTTCTAAAATAAGTTCTGTCACATCTGTTACCCATTTTTTGTTAGCTTCCGTTTCACTAAATTCTCTATCTAATAAATTCTCGGCAGTAATAGTAGGTGTTGAGGGTCTATATCTTTTTCTTGCAGCACGTATGCAAGATTTTAGACCTAATTTTTTCATTAAACGATATACTCGTTTACGACTTACTTTTTTATCCAGTCTTAAACAGATATATATACGAATACGACGATAACCATATATACCGTTGTATTTATTGAAAATCCACAAGATTTCTTTCATTAATATTTCATCTTCAATTTCACGCTGTGTTTTAAATTCTCTTCTCTTTCTCCACTTATAATAACTGGCTCTAGAAATTCCAACCACCTTACATAACAGAGTTATTGGATATTCATTTTTTAAGTCTTCTATTACAAGGTACTCAACTATTTGTCTAAACGGCGATTGATCAGCTCTCTTTCTTTCTCCTTCAACTTTTTTAAAATCTTGTTTTCCATTTCTAAGTATTTGATTCTTTCTTCAAGAGCTTTTGTTTTAGCTAATGCTTGTTCTTCATCAGTCATTGTCTGAGTTGGCTTACCTTTACCTCTTCCGTCTACAAGACCGGCACTTCCAAATTGTTCATATTTTTTAACCCAACTATATACTTGGCCATAATTAACATTATATTTTAAAGCTGTTTTCTTATAATCTTTTTCTGACTCAATACATGCTTCTACTATTTCTACACGTTCTTCGAACGTTGTTTTTCTCGCTTTCATTGAATACACCCCTAGTAATGGAGAATATGAAACATTCTCTTTTCCTAAAGTATATCGTTTTATCCAATCCCTAACAGTAGAATATGCTGGAATATTATATTTTATTGCTAAATCAACAGCAGAAACACCTTCAGTTAAGTATTCCTGAACAATTGTTTCTTTAAATGCTTTACTATAAGTATTATTGCTTTTCTTTGGTAATAGTACCTCAACGCCATGTACTTTATATTGGTGATATTTAAACATCACCTGTTTACGTTTTAATTCTATACCACTCTTTTCTATAGCTTCATTACAACTATAACCTTCATCTATTAAACTAAATGTTAAGAGAAATAATTTAATGTCACTTTCGAGATATTTAGACATAAGAATGCTCCCCCTATAGTTTTGTTTTTTTTAGTGTCTACTATAGGGGGAGCATATCAATCACAACATCAGGTGTTGTTTTCTATTTTGCTTTACATGATTATTACATTTGTTTGTGGCTGAATATGCTATAATTTGGATTTGAAACAGTCATTTCAAGAGAGAGGAAGAGGTGAAACTATGCATGACCAACCAAAAAATATACAAAAAGAACCGATGAATAATCCTTATCAATCTAAGCGAATTATGAAGCGCGACTTTTGGCTCATACCTTTATTCTTTATCGGAATGCCGATTATCATCGCATTAGTGATGATACCGCTGCGCATGATTTATGAATCCCAATTCGGTACCATCTCTAAATCAACGTTAGTTTTCTTTAATGTCATCGGAAGTGTAATCGGACAAATCGTGACACTGGTGATTTTTTATTTCATGCATCGTACCTATATCAAGCCCCTAGCAATTAAAAGAATTAAAGAAGTTAAAAAGTATATTTGGGTACTGATTCTTACATATATAGCAATGACAGTGGTGCAAGGTATATATGGTGCTTTAATGTTATTGCTTCCAAAACACTTGCAGTTTGATAACACACAAAATCAATTAATTTTAATACAACTGTTTGATTTCCCGATTGCTTGGCCGGTGTTATTGATTGATATCGTTATTTTAACGCCGATTATCGAGGAGTTGGTATTTCGTCATTTAATCATTCATGAACTCGGCAAAAAGCTCGGTTATATTACCGGTGCTGTATTATCTGTTTTAGTCTTTGCCGGTGTGCATGTAACACAAGCGACATCACCGTTTGAATTCGGTGTGTATGCGATTATGGGTGGAGCATTGGTGTTTGTGTATATGTATGCCAAACGCAATGTGGCAGTTTCCATTGCCTTTCACATGATGATCAATGGTATAGGATTCATTGGGATTGTCGGACAATATATGATGAATCACGTGGGTTAAGCTGATACAAAAGTATCGGCTTTTTTATATGTTATTTCCCGGGTAATCTCATATATTTTGAAACTGATTAATCAGCTGATTTCCCGATTATAAGTTAATTGCCGTTGTTGAATTGTCATACATTTTAAAATGGCGATATGTTAAATTAGAAGTTAAAGGGAATAGTAAGGTAATCGGCCCTATCAAAGTAGGGAGGATATTGAAGAAAAGGAGCAGTACTATGGCAATTTTAGAACTAAAAGATGTGTGCTATAAAGCAGATAAACGTCTGATTATCGACCATTTGAATTTAACGGTACAAAAAGGCGAAAAAATAGCTGTTGTCGGTCCTTCAGGCAGCGGTAAAAGTACGCTGTTTCATTTGTTGTGTGATTTAATCAGTCCGACAAGCGGGACAATGCTTTATAACAACAAAGCGTATTCTGAGTATGAACCAGAAACTTTGCGTCAACAAATCAGTTATCTGCCGCAACAGACAGATTTATTTGATCGTACTATCGGCGAGAACTTAGCATTTCCATCAATTGCGAGAAATGACGAATTTGATAAAGAACGTGCATTGAAGCTGCTTTCTGAATTTGGGTTAGAGCGCTATGACTTAGATACGAATGTTGAGTTCTTATCAGGCGGCGAACGCCAGCGTATTTGTCTTGCACGCCAACTGATGTACATACCTGACGTTTTATTGTTAGATGAAGCAACGAGTGCTTTAGATGCGGATAATACTGAAAAAGCAGAAAACGTTATTTTCGGTTTGGCTGAAGAAGAAGGCGTCTCTATTTTATGGATTACGCATAGTTATGACCAAAGCATGAAACACTTCGATCGTCGTGTCGATATTGTCGACGGCAAAGTGAACAAAGAGAAGAAGGGGGTTGTTGATGTATGAGTACAACAGCGTTGTGTTTGACCGCATTATTATTAATCATCCCCATCGCAATTTCTATTAAAGAAAAATTGAATATTGCCAAAGATTTAATTATTGCTTCGATTCGTGCAGTGATTCAATTAGTGATTTTAGGTTACATCCTTCATTTTATCTTCGATTTGAATGAACCATGGATTTTAATCTTATTCGTTTTAGTAATTGTAATTAACGCATCATGGAATACCATTAGCCGTGCCTCTAAAGTGATGCATCACGTCTTTTGGATTTCATTTGTTTCTATCTTTATCGGAACTGCACTGCCTTTAACTGTTATCGTACTTGTCGGTGCGATTGATTTTACCGGCAACGAATTGATTCCGATCGCAGGGATGCTTGCGAATAACGGACTGATTGCGATCAACCTTGCATATCAAAATTTAGACCGTGCATTTGTGAAAGAATACAGTTCGATTGAATGCAAATTGGCATTAGCCGCAACACCGAAACTTGCATCTAAATCAGCGGTAAGAGAAAGTATCAAGTTAGCGATTGTACCAACCATTGATTCAGTGAAAACCTATGGTCTGGTTTCGATTCCGGGTATGATGACAGGGATGATTATCAGCGGGGTAGATCCGCTTCAAGCCATCAAATTCCAGCTTTTAGTTGTCTTCATACATACAACGGCAACTATCATGACCGCACTCATCGCAACTTATTTAAGCTACAAACAATTCTTTAACAGTCGTCATCAGCTTATCGGCAGTATGCTGAATGATGAAGACTAATGTATTCAAGATAGTTTTTCAGATGAAACTATCTGAAAGACTGTCTTCTTTTTTTCTGAAAAGAACAAATTAATTTTGTACACTTACAATATCTTTTGAATTCTACTATAATGGTAAGGTTGAAATAATTAGTAAAAAGAATGAAAGAGAGAGAAAGGAGGCATACATATGTCAGTCATGAGAATTGTTACCTTTATTATCAGTGTGTTTATCGTAGGTATGGTCGAAATGATGGTCGCAGGTATTATGAACTTAATGAGCAATGACTTGCATGTATCAGAAGCTTGGATAGGGCAGTTAGTCACATTATATGCGGTGACCTTTGCGGTATGCGGTCCTATATTAGTCAAAGCTACGAATCGTTTTGATGCTAAAGCGGTGCTGCTTTGGACCATTGCGGTGTTTGTGGTCGGCAATGCATTGATTGCCGTATCGCCGAATTTCACATTATTGATTATCGGCAGAATTATCTCTTCGGCTGCTGCTGCTTTGATTATCGTTAAAATTCTGGCACTGACTGCGATGCTGACGGCACCTGAAAACCGAGGGAAAATGATCGGTATTGTTTATTCAGGTTTCAGCGGTGCCAACGTCTTTGGTGTTCCGATCGGCACAATGCTCGGCGGCTGGCTCGGCTGGCGTGCGACATTTGTCTTTATCATTGCGGTAAGTATCATTGCCGCATTATTGATGATGAATTATTTACCGACACAAGATGAATTATTGCCAAAGCAAGCCCAACCTTCAGGACGTTCAGGCAATTATCATATATTAAATCGTGCAGAAGTCATTAAATATTTAGGCGTCACTTTTATTTTATTAACAGCGAACTCGATTACCTTTGTTTATATCAACCCGTTAATGCTGACGAATGGATATGATATCGGATTTGTTTCTATGATTCTGCTTGTGAATGGTGTTGCTGGTACATTAGGAACATCGATGGGCGGCTTCTTAGCAGACAAATTAACAAGCAAGACGTGGCTCTTGATTGCGGCTATCTGTTTTACAGTCTCATTAGCAGCGGTTAATTGGTTTATTTCGCATTCTATTATTTTAGTGGCTATCATCTTTATCTGGAACATTATGGAATGGAGTACCAACCCGGCTGTACAAAGCGGTTTAATCGATCATGTCGAAGGCGATGCAAGCCAAGTGCTAAGCTGGAATATGTCGAGCTTGAACGCAGGTATTGCGGCTGGCGGTATGATCGGCGGCTTAATTGTTTCTAATATCGGTGTGCATGCAGTTGCCTACAGCTCTAGTATTTTAGGTATTGCGATTATCTTAATCGTATTAAGTATCAAACAAACACAAAAGCCGAATACAAAAATCAACGCTTAACTAAAAAAGGTTAAGCGTTTTTTTGCTTATTTAAATAAGTAGGGCGTAGACTTTGAGTATAGGGCTCAAACGCAGGATGACCCTCTCTGACAAATCTTCCTAAAGCAGTCATCATGGCATGCATAGTTTGTTTCAAATCATCGGTGAGCGGTACATGATGTGCACATAAGATAGGTGTTTGCCCTAACCAAAAGATGACATCTAATATATGATAAGGTGATTTGAATTGATTGTGAGATGCATCCAGCCAGTCAAATCGATACTGCCATTGATTAGGATTGTCGTAATGTTCGAGCCATTTTAATAAAGGCTGCTTGAAAATATAGTGGGTGACAGCTTGTGCTTGTCCTTTGCCGGTCTCAATCGCAAATCGATTCGTATCCACAACGACATGATTGGTGCGCATTGCTTTTAGGAATTGTTCTGGTTTAAGTTTGCGTGATTCGTTTCTGATATAGCAATCGCCTTCGCACTTAGTATAACCAGCAAGTACCGGCCATTGATTTGGAATATTTTGTGTCATTGTAGCCGAATCAAAGAAAGGCTGATAGACCAGTTCTAAACCTTTAGAAGGCCCGCGTACTGTTAAATCCTCTTCCATACAAGCCATGATTTGTGCTGTTGAAAGTGCAGACGGATGATTGGTTTGATAACGTTTGTGCATGATTTGGGCAAAATGCTGTGCTTTTATACGGCTGTCTTCCACGCTGTCTAAACTCAACGTGCCGCTCATCATGACTGCTTTATGAAAGAGCGGTTGAGCCTTTGTTACATGCATTAAAGCTTGGATACTCATAGCACCGGCAGATTGTCCGCATAAAGTAACGTTGTTCGGATCTCCGCCGAAAGCTTCAATGAATTGCTGTACCCATTGTAAAACAGTGTATTGATCAGATAAGCCGCAATTACCGTCTAAATCAGGGTCTAATGTTTTCCAATTCAAATAACCGAGCGGACCTAAACGGTAATTGAAAGTAACGACAATTACGTTTTCTTGCTGAGCAAAGGTTTGAGGGTCATATAATTCAGCTGAACCATGCCCATTGATATAACCGCCGCCATACAGCCAAATCATGACCGGCAGTTTAGATGATTGGCGAGCATGTCGAGGCTTCCATAGATTCAAGTACAGACAATCTTCGCTTTGGGATGATAAGCTTGGGACATTGGATTGTTCTGGCTGTGTTGAGAAAAAGGCTTCCAGCTTGTTGTATGGCTGAGGCGGGATGCTTTTGAAATTTAAAGCGTACAGAACATCGTGCCACTGGGTCAGTAATTCTGCATGTTTGAAGCGGCGCTGCTGTATTGGCGGATAAGCATAAGGGATGCCGCGATAGATTTCGCATTGGTCTTCTAAAAGTCCGACGATGGTGCCTGCTTGGGTCTGTCTTGTAATATGTATCATGAATAAGCCTCCTTTTGCTTAAACATACCACAAAAAGAAACAGCCGACCTGAATTGAATCAGATCGGCTGGTCATTTTATGCTTTTGTTTTCGTTTTTTCTTGGTTTGAAATGCCTTCTTCAAGTGTTTTATTAAGTTCAACAGCGTTTTTAAAGTATTTGCTTTCAAAGTAGCTGCCGATACCGATTTTATAGAAGACCAGTGCCACTACAATTACTACAACAAAGTCGAAAGGATAGTGGATTAAGTTGATGCCGTTAAAGTCTTCGCTTCCGATAAATGAGAGTCCTGAAAGGACTAGCAAGTAAATAATCAGCCATAAACTGCCGCGTAATTGATTGCGTGTATTTTCCCAATTGAGTTTATATTCATAATAGAAGTACATTGGGAGACCTAAGATGATGATAAAGATAACTTTGGCAGTCGTCGGCCACATTGCCCAATAAATTGCGAGCGATGTCATTACAAAGGATAACGGCGCAGCAATTTTTAAGAAACGTGCTTTGAACGGACGATGCAATTTCGGCCCCATCTTTCTGAATGCGACAGCAGTCGTCGGTCCAGTCAGATAGGCAACCAATGTTGATGTTGCGATAACAGTCGCAAGTGTACCCCAAGATCTGAAGAGGGTCACCATAATCATGGCTAAGACAGCATTGACTGCTATGGCTACACGCGGAATATTATATTGCTTGTTGATACGTCCGAGTATTTTCGGAATATGACCGTTCTTTTCCATAGCGCTGAGTACACGACCTGTTGAAGCGACGAAAGAAACGCCAGTACCGAATGGTGATACGAAGGCTTCAATGTATAACAGAATCGCTAACCAATTCAGATTTAACAAGATGGCTAAGTCAGCGAAAGGAGAATCGAATTGAATGCCTTTCCAGCCTTTATCAGCCAGCATACTTTCCGGCATGGATGTAATGAATACACTTTGCAGCACGACATAAAGCAATGCTGTTAAAGATAAGCAGATTACGATACCGCGTAAGATATTTTTTTCAGGCTTTTCAATTTCAGACCCCATATTAATGATAGTTTGGAAAGCATTAAATGAGAAGATAATACCTGAAACTGTAACTGCCGCAAATATAGGTGCAGTTCCGTATGGTAAGAATCCGCTTAATGATTGTCCGTAGTTTTCAGGATGGAAGCCTGAAAACAGTAATAAGATAACTGTTAATAAAGGTACACCGAGTTTGAAGAATGAAATCAAACTTGTAAAAGAAGTTAACAGTTTAACTGACCAGTAATTTAACAGTGAGAAGATAACAATAATCACGTAAACAGCGATTAAGCCGATATTACTGATTGTACCTTCTTTCATTAATACACTTGTGAATTTGGCCCACTCCCAAGGCCATGAACTCATGTATTGGACGGCAGATACTGCCTCAATCGGAATAATTGTGACTAATGCGACCCAGTTGGCCCATGAAGCAATAAAGCCGAGCAATGAACCGTGAGTATATTGCGCATAGTTGCTCATCCCGCCAGATTGGGGCAGCATTGCTGAAACTTCAATATAGTTATAGGCCACTAAACTGATGATGATAAAACCAATGACCCAAGAAATCACTGCCGCTGGTCCTGCGACTGATGATGCTTCCCAAGCACCAAAGAGCCATCCGGATCCGATTAATGAACCCAGCCCAAGCAAGACCAACTGCGAAAGACTTATTTTACCGCTTTGATTATGTTCCATAACAAAACTCCTATAATTTAGAGAAGCTTGATGCATGCTTTGTTCTCTTTTTTTATCTTGCATTAAAGAAGATGCCCTGATTTAAATCAAGGCAAACCTCACTCATGGTAGAACATTATACTGATATTAGAAGTTACGTCAACAATTATTTATCAAGTCGGAAATTATAAATAAAAATGTATGAAAATACGTTATATCAACATATTTTGTATATAGAATTTGGAGAGAGGTTGTAATAACGGTATGTATAGAATTGTTAATATGCATTTTATGAAAACGATTAAGTAATAGTAAATACTTATTAGTGTTCTTAAAACCTTAAAGAATTCAGTCATATCAAGGGTTTGAGAAACCTTAATAAAAAAAGTGGAAAATTATTTCTGAGCCAGTTAAATGACACGCAATGTGTAATTTTTATAAAGGATTAGATTTGTGCAGAAACGGTTATGGTATATTACACCTGTGATGGTAAATAAAAGGAGAACAGCTATGGAAAAAAATACAATAAACGAAAAAGCCGAAGCATTTTTTCAACGCGCGACAGATTGGAAGGATGAGTATAAAGCTTTAAGAAAAATTATTTTAAAGAATGACGCGTTAACTGAGGATTATAAATGGATGCATCCTTGTTATACGTTAAACGGAAAGAATGTCGTATTGATTCATGGATTCAAAGATTATTGTGCATTGCTCTTTCATAAAGGAGCGCTATTAGAGGATAAAGACCAGAAGTTGATACAGCAGACGAAAAATGTTCAAGCAGCAAGACAATTGCGTTTTACTTCATTAGAAGCAATAGAACAAGAAGCAGATATGGTTGAAGCGTATGTGAATGAAGCGGTCGAGATTGAACAAAGCGGTAAAAAAGTGACAATGAAGAAGACGAAAGAGTACGATATGCCTGATGCTTTGCAAGCGGCTTTAGATGAAGATCCAAAGCTTAAAGCAGCGTTCTCCGAATTGACACCAGGAAGACAACGACAATATATGTATTTTATCGGTCAAGCTAAACGTGAAGCGACAAGACAAGCGCGTGTTGAAAAATACAAAGCACAAATCCTTGCAGGTAAAGGCATGAATGATTAGCGGCATGAAATAGGGTAAGCCTGCTATTTAATGATAAATAGAGAAGTTGTGTCAATATTTATCAAAAATGAAAATAATGTAAACATTTTTCGAAAAAAATTACTTTAAATCCGACCAAAAAGTATAGTTTATGCTATAATTAAAAAGTACGCTATTAATCAAGTAACGCAAAAGTACAAATTATAATTATTTGTAAACTCACAAAGAACTGACGCTTCTAAACAGCGCTGTATTATAACGTAGTCAAGGTGAAGTTGATTAAAACGACACTTGCTGCATTCAACAAGTCATTTGCGACTTTGTTCCGGAACTTATCCGTAAGTTATTGAAACATTGGGCAAGTGATTTTTTTATTGATAGGGCAATGCTGATACACGCTGTATATTGCATGTTCTTTTATACAACTTAGAACTTACTTAGGGTTAAACAAATTCGATAAAGAAAGGAATTACTTTAATGCTTAGTATTAAAAATTTATCTAAGGTATATCCTGGGGGCAAGAAAGCAGTAGATGATATCTCGCTGGATGTCCAATCAGGTGAATTTGTAGCATTTATCGGTACCAGCGGTAGCGGTAAAACGACTGCATTACGTATGATCAATCGCATGATTGAAGCTACTAAAGGACAAATCACGATTGATGGAAAAGATGTCAGAAAGATGAACGCGGTAGAATTACGCCGCAGTATCGGCTATGTTATCCAACAAATCGGTTTAATGCCGCATATGACAATCAAAGAAAATATTGTCTTGGTTCCGAAATTGTTGAAATGGCCGGAAGATAAAAAAGATAAGAAGGCGCGCGAACTGATTAAGCTCGTAGACTTGCCGGAAGAATACTTAGATCGTTATCCATCTGAATTATCAGGCGGTCAGCAACAGCGTATCGGTGTTGTACGTGCATTAGCTGCAGAACAAGACATCATCTTAATGGACGAACCATTTGGTGCACTTGACCCGATTACACGTGATACATTACAAGATTTAGTTAAAGAACTTCAACAGAAATTAGGCAAAACATTTATCTTCGTTACACATGATATGGATGAGGCGATTAAATTGGCTGACAGAATTTGTATTATGTCTGAAGGTAAAATTGTTCAATATGATACACCGGATAATATTTTACGTCATCCGGCAAATGACTTCGTCAGCGATTTCATCGGTCAAAACCGCTTAATCCAAGATCGTCCGAATATGCGTACGGTTGAAGATGCGATGATTAAACCAATCACAGTTAAAGCGGATGATACGTTAGACCACACAGTAGATGTGATGCGCCGTTACCGTATCGATACGATTTTCGTAGTGACGAACCAAAATAAATTCTTAGGTTATTTAGATATCGAAGATATCAACCAAGGATTGCGTAAACGTCAAGAATTAATCGATACAATGCAGCGCGATATTTATCGTGTGCATGTCAACAGCAAGCTGCAAGACACAGTGCGTACAATCTTGAAACGAAACGTACGTAATGTGCCTGTTGTCGATGATCAAGACAGACTAGTCGGCTTAATCACACGTGCGAACTTAGTTGATATTGTGTATGACAGTATTTGGGGCGAAGGTGCTGAAAATGCGCAACAAGAAGCAGAAAGCAAAGAGAAAGACCCTGAAAGTGTAGGGATTAAAGATGCACCCGTTGAATTAGACCATAAGGATAAGTCGGATGCAGGAGTTGAGCGATAATGAAAGAATTCCTTCAAGAATACGGCGGTGAACTGCTTCAAAAAACCGGAGAACATTTCTATATTTCGATTGTTGCGCTTTTAATCGCCATCATTGTAGCAGTGCCGATCAGTATTTTATTAGCTAAAACTAAAAAGTTAGCAAGTTTTATTCTAACAGTTGCCGGAGTCTTGCAAACGATTCCGACATTAGCAGTACTTGCAATCATGATTCCGATTTTCGGTGTAGGTAAAACACCAGCAATTATTGCATTATTTATTTACGTATTGCTGCCTATTCTGAATAACACAGTTTTAGGCGTTCAAAACATCAATCCAGATGTACGCCAAGCAGGTATCAGTATGGGTATGACAAAATTACAATTAATGAAAGACGTTGAATTGCCTTTAGCACTGCCGTTGATTTTAAGCGGTATCCGTTTATCTAGTGTTTACGTTATCAGCTGGGCAACACTGGCAAGTTACGTAGGCGCAGGCGGTCTTGGCGACTTCGTCTTCAACGGCTTGAACTTATTCAACCCAGTCATGATTATTAGTGCAGCTGTATTAGTAACAGCATTAGCATTAATTGTCGACTACTTATTACGCGCAGTAGAAAAATGGGCAGTACCAAAAGGCTTGAAAGCTTAAAAATATCCAGATAGGGAGGACATTAGGAACTTTATGAAAAAGATTAAATATTACTTGATTCTGATGGTGACTTGTCTTGTTGTATTATCTGGATGCAGTCTGCCTGGTTTAGGCGGTGGTCGTGCAGATGATGATTCAGTACAAATCACTTCTCTCGCAACAAGTGAGTCGCAAATTATGTCGCATATGGTTCGATTAATGATTGAACATGATACGAAAGGCAAAATGAAACCTACGTTGATCAACAACATGGGTTCAAGTACGATTCAGCATAATGCGCTGATGAACGGTGATGCGAATGTATCAGGTACACGTTACACTGGTACAGACTTAGTAGGGGCATTAGGCGAAGATCCGATTAAAGACCCTGAAAAAGCATTGAAAGTCACACAAGAAGGTTTCGACAAAAAATTAAATCAAAAATTCTATGATTCTTACGGTTTCGATAATACGTATGCCTTCATGGTAACGAAAGAAACTGCAGAGAAATATGATTTAGATACAGTTTCTGATTTGAAGAAACATGAAAAAGAATTGCGACTTGGTGTGGATAGTTCTTGGTTAAACCGTAAAGGTGACGGCTATCCAGGCTTTAAGCAAGAATACGGTATCGCATTCGATACTGTACGCCCGATGCAAATCGGTTTAGTATATGACGCATTGAAAAGCAAAAAATTAGATGTTGCATTAGGTTACTCAACAGACGGACGTATCGCAGCATATGACTTGAAAGTATTAAAAGACGACAGACGTTTCTTCCCGCCATATGATGCCAGTCCAGTCGCAACACATGAATTATTGAAGAAACATCCAGAAATCGACAAATCATTAGAGAAATTAGAAAACCGTATTTCAACAAAAGAAATGCAGAAATTAAACTATCAAGCAGACGGTGAAGGTAAAGAACCTGCAGTCGTAGCTGAAGAGTTTTTAGAAAAACATCATTACTTTGATGATGAGAAAGGCGGGCAAAAATAATGAAAGGTAATTTATTCCAACAGCTGATTGAATATTATTCATTGAACGCCGGCTATTTATGGGGACTCTTCTTCCAGCACTTATTAATGTCCGTGTATGGTGTAATTTTTGCGGCGATTGTCGGTATTCCGATCGGTATACTGATTTCACGTTTCGGTAAATTATCCAAAACCGTGATTACTATCGCAAACATTATTCAAACTGTACCGGTTATAGCTATGTTAGCGATTCTGATGTTAGTGATGGGCTTAGGTCCGAACACTGTCGTGTTCACAGTATTCTTATATGCGTTATTGCCGATTATCCAAAATACGTATTCAGGTATTTTAGGTGTAGACGACAATATTAAAGATGCAGGCAAGGGTATGGGCATGACAGGCAATCAAGTTTTGCGTATGATTGAATTACCATTAGCGTTATCTGTGATTATCGGCGGATTGCGTATCGCACTTGTTGTTGCGATTGGTGTTGTAGCGGTCGGTTCATTTATCGGTGCGCCGACATTAGGTGATATTATCATCCGCGGTACAAACGCTACAGACGGCACAACATTTATCTTAGCGGGTGCGATTCCGATCGCATTAATCGCAGTCTTGATTGATGTGATTTTAAGATTCTTAGAGAAACGCTTAGATCCAGTGAAGAAAAGAAAACCTAAAGGTCCGCAACCGCAAGGTGTAGACGCATAAGTTTGATAAAGAGGTGCCGCGCTTGAAATAAAAGCTGCGGTGCCTTTTATATTTCAATTTAAAGGAGGATGCCTTATGGCATGGCTGCAAGTCAATTATGATTCAAAAACATTAGGAAAAGAACAACGCTTCAACGCATTTTTACCAGAAGAACCGACACAATTTGAAACACATGCACCCGCAAAACAATTACCAGTTTTATTGCTGCTGCATGGTTTATCAAGCGACGAAACATCTTATTTAAGATTTACAAGTTTAGAACGTTATGCAAAAGAACATCAAATTGCTGTAATTATGCCGGCTGGCGATCACAGCGGTTATGCAAATATGGCATACGGCCATAGTTATTATGATTATGTATTAGAAGTCTTTGATTATGCACTTCAAATCTTGCCTTTATCAAAACGACGCGAAGATCATTTCATCGCTGGTCATTCAATGGGCGGTTTCGGTACAATCAAATATGCTTTGACGCAAACAGACCGTTTCTCAAAAGCTGCACCGTTATCTGCAGTGTTCACACCAGACTGGTTACTGAATATTGATTGGTACGACTTTTCTAAAAAAGCATTGCTCGGTGAAAGAACAGAAGCCAGAGGTACAGAGCTAGATCCTTACTATTTAGTAGACCAAGCAATAAAAGAAGGGTTAGATATTCCGAAATTATTAATCATGTGCGGAACAGAAGATGACTTATATCAAGATAACTTAGACTTTATTCATTATCTTGATGATAAACAAGTGCCTTATCAATTCGTAGATGGTGAGGGCAAACATGATTATGCTTATTGGGATAAAGCCATTAAGTATGCATTAGATTGGTTTATGGAAGATAGAAAATAAGCGAAGATATGTTAATGAGACAGGCATGCCGTTAAAAGGTGTGCCTGTTTTTTGCATAAAAGAAAAGCACTCGCAGCGTGATGCGAATGCTTTAAGATTCATCTTTCTTCCAAGCTTTTATGACTGTTGATAACATTTTATGAATGTAGTCATCTGTTAAAGCTTCAGGTTTGATTAAGATATTAAAATAAATAGGGGAGAAGATTAAATCAATAAACATATCATGGTCTTCAGCCGGGATGTGAGGCTGAATAATCTTTTTAAGCTTTTGTCGATATTGATTGAAATAATCTTCCATAAAATGATTACGTAATTCATTTTCTTCGTTCGTCAATAAAATCTGGATGACTGCTCTGCCTAAAGGCGTCTTATAGATATGTGTAATGTTTAAAAGCATTTTATATAAGTCATCGAAAAAGTCGCCGTATATCGCAACGTTCGCATGCACTTTGTTTAAAAACATATCGATAATCATCGAGTCTTTATCTTTCCAGCGCCGATAGATAGTTGCTTTAGAAATCTGTGTATTTTCCGCTAACTCATCTATCGTAATCGATGAATAGGATTCGTGTGCAAGCATACGTCCCAACTCATCAAAAATCCTTATATTTATCTTAGGATCTTTTGGTCTGCCTGCCATATTAATGACCTCGTTTCATATGTGATAATTTCTCTACTATTTCAAAGATAATAATCGCACTTAAGAACCAAACGATTATTCCCACTAGGATACTAAGTATCCAGTTATTTGTCCAGACCAGCATTAACCAAGTAGCTAAAATATTGAACAGTACACCGGTCATACCGAACACGGCACCGCTGCTGACGTGTGCAGCTACTTTATCTCCGTATTGAATACCTGATGCAACCAAAGCAATCAAGAAGACTGCAGGGAAGACCGCAAAGATACCGCCGAATTCTTTCCAAGGAATAATAACAGAGACGATATAACTTAATGAAACGGATATACCTCCAGCTAAAAATTTAATCAATAGCATTTTCATTCTTTGTTCAACCTCCGATTAAATATGTTTAAGCGCTAAAATGATACAAGATAAAACGAACCAGCATCCAATTGAAAAGGCAGCGCCTTTCAAATAGCCGATGCGTTTTACAGCGACAGCTGTCAAAGCAACACTGATAATACAGCCGACAATACCGATGACTGCACCTGCACTAAGGTGTATTGATTCATAGACTAAATCTTTGCCGTGGAAATCGACTGATAAAGTAACCAGCGCTGCTAAGTAAACTGCTGGGAATGTAGAGAAGATACCTCCTAGTTTGCCTCCGAGTTTAGAAGCAATGACGGTAGCAGAAGCAACAGCTAAGCCGCCGAAGATGAAACGTATCATTAAACTGACTAAAGAAATGCCGAACATAATTTTGACTCATCCCAATCTGATTTTATTCTGAAACGAAACGTTTCGTTTAGTAATAGTGTAATACGATGATCAGTGATTGTAAACAGGAAAAACTAATACAAATTGAATATTTCGGTAAAATTTTAAATTAAAACGCTTACATAAATATTGGCTATTATTAAGTAAAAACATCAGTGAATTTATGAATACTTTGAAAGTAAGAGACAGTCATTTTAAACAAAAGAAAAACAGGAAGCTGTCCATGTCATCCATGAAAACTTCCTGTTTTGTCCTGAGAGCACTTGATGTCTCAGAACTTTGAATCATAGTAGTAGGAATAAAGGTCGTTACACTAGGATTCCGGCTAAGAAAGGTACGACTGCGACTACAATCACACCTACCAACACAACCGCGATGCTCGCCATTGATGTTTCGGTTTCTCCTAGTTCTTGTGCTGCAGAAACACCGAGTGTGTGTCCGCTTGTGCCTAATGCTAATCCTCTGGCAATCGGATTATCGATATGGAAGAAGCGCAGCAGTTTATTGCCCAGTGCATAAATAATAACTGCGTTGAGTATTACAGCGAGTGAAGTCAATTCTTTCACGCCGCCGATACCGTCTGAAACTGGTAAGGCAATTGCAGTTGTTGCGGCTTGCGGCAACATAGATGCGACGATATCTCCGCCGAACATGAAGAGTTTAGCAACCGCATAGATACCAAATAATGCGACAACTGTACCTAATGCAATACCGCCGAAAATTTTAGCCCAGAATTTCTTAAGGACATCACGTTTTTTATATAACGGAATCGCGAAACAAATTGTTGCAGGTTCTAAGAAGAAGTTGATGATGTCGCCGCCGATTTTATAACTTTCATAACTGATGCCTGTGGCTTTTAAGAAGACAATCCCGAACACCATACTGACAAACAGCGGTGCGAGTAAGAAAAAGCCGTTGGTTTTTTTAAAGAAATATGTTGCGACTAAGAATGGGATCACAGATAACAAGATACCGAAATAGGGTGTATTAATACCTAAATGTTCCATCATGCATGTTCCTCCGCTACTTTATTGTGACGTTTAACTGAATGTTTTTCAGATTTGCGCGCAAACGGTGCGCCTTTAACTAATATTTGAGATACAAAACCTGTACATAACAGTAGTAGAATGGTTGAAATAATAATCAATAAGATGATTAGAATCGGGCTTTGGCTTAAAATACCCAATGAGTTGATTACTGAGATACCTGCGGGTACGAATAAGAAACTGATATTGTTTGTAAGTGCAGTACCGACACTTTCAACTTCACCAAGTTTGATGATGCCTGTTGATAATGCGATAAACATCAGTACTAAGCCGATCACTGATGCCGGCATTGGAATCGGAATAAAGCTCTCAATGATTTTTGAGATTAATAAAATTACACTGATGACGAGGACTTGATGTAAAAAGGAATATGTCTTTTGCGCTTTGCTTGTTTGTTTTGCGCCAGTTTTTGATTTTTCCATAGCATTTCTGCCTCCGTTCATTTCTATATCTTATCTTTAGTTTAGGACACAAACATTAGTTTGTGTGCCTTTTCACAATGAGATGCAAGAAACGAAATGCGAGATGCATTAATCTCGAGTTGAGATTCAATCGTTTTGGATGGTCTGCACACATCAAAGTGTGAAATGCAGAAAATAAAAGGGGAATAACAAAAAATCTGTTCACTTGCACAAAGGCGTGAAGTGAACAGATAGTCGCAGATCTATCAGTCTAACCCGATTGCTTGTTTGAAAGACTTCATATAAGAACGGCTGACTTGTACTTTCAGCTGATGGGTTAAAGTTACTTGATACGTATAGTTAAACCAATGTTCAATGGTTTGAATATGAGCTTTGTTAATAATGGTAGCGCGGTGGATTCTGATAAATTGATGCGAATCCAAGCGCTTTGCAAAATTATTCATCGGTTCGCTGGTTACAAAGTCTTGTTCAGTAGTGTGCAAGGTCGTCTTGCCTGCCTCAACACTTAATGCAATGATATCCTTTTGATTCAATACATAAATACGCTCATCCACTTCAATCGGCAAGACACTTGGTGCTTTGTTTGTCTGTATTTCTGGGGGATTGTCTTGCTGCTGCAGTGTCTCTGTTTGTTCTGTTGATTTGGGTTGGATTTGTGATGCGACACGTGCTACTGCCGCATCGATTCTTGCTTGTTCGAATGGTTTGAGAATATAGTCAGTCGCATTGAGTTCAAAGGCTCTGACCGCAAAGTTGTCATGCGCTGTCGCAAAGATGATGTGCGGCGGCTGCTGCATCTTTTTGATTTTTTCAGCTAAATCCAGTCCGCTTTCATTCATCAGATTAATATCTAAGAAGATGACATCATAAGTATCATAAAGCATTTTTTCCAGTGTTTCTGATATAGTTTCTGCTTCTTCTATTTTTTCAAACTGCCCATTTTGTGTGAGCAGATAGTTGAGTTCATTACGCGCTAAAGGTTCGTCATCGACGATGAGTGTTTTCATTGCAGCGCACCTCCTTGGTCATGATCAAAATGATAAGGAATATAACAGCTGACGGTTGTTCCTTGATCGCTGGATTGAATCTTTAATAAAGATGCTGGGCCGTAGAGACCGGATAAACGCAAGTTTAAGTTTTCTAACGCACTGCCTGTGCCTCCGGATTCAGAGTGTACGATGCCTTTGCCGATATAAGGCAGTTTATCTTCAGGAATACCTGAACCATTGTCTTTGACTTCTACATAAAGCTGCTGAGCAACAGGCTGTACGGTGACTTGTACTACGTTATCTGCACGCCGGTTTTTGAATGCATGGCGAATCGCATTTTCAACCAATACTTGAATGATGAAAGGCGGTAATAAAGCATTATGTGCAGATGGATTGATGTCGAAATCGATAGTGAAGCGGTCAGGGAAGCGTGCTTGTTCTAAGGAGAGATAGGCTTCGACTTGTTGGAGTTCTTTATCCAGAGTAATGGTATTATTGCGTGCGCCTTGCAGATTAGAACGGAAGAATTGGCTGAGCTGCAATAATAATTTACGTGCCTTTTCACTATCGATACGTACTAAAGCAGAAATAGTGTTGATCGCATTAAAGAAGAAATGCGGATTGACTTGTGCTTGCAGCGATTTGATTTCTGCGTCTTTCAACAGCTTGCTTTGTGTTTCAGCTTGCCCTAATTCCAGCTGGCTTGAAAAGATATTCGCAAGTCCGGTCGCAAGCTGCTTTTCCACAAAGGTCAGTCTGTGTGCATCGGTAAAATAGAGTTTCAAAGTACCGACAACTTTATCTTGAATATGCAGCGGAATAACAATTGCTGCTTCTAACGGACAATTCGGATGGTGACAGCCGATTTCTGCTTTGGAATGGGCTTCTTTAATTTGGCCGCTTTGAATAACTGCTTTAGATAAATCCGTCAGAATTTCTTTTTGCGGGACGTGATGATCGCTAGCGGCACCGACATGTGCTAAAATATCTTGCCGATTGGTAATCGCTACAGCAGACACTTGCATCAAGTCTTTAATGATTTGTGCGGCTTTGAAGGCTGAAGACTCAGTCAGACCCTCCCTGAAATAAGGTAAAGTCTCATTGGCAATTTGTAAAACCTCATGCGTTTGTACCCCGCGCATTTGTTCTTCTTGTTTGATAGTCGTAATGATAATCGATAAGAAGATGGCAGTTCCGATACTGTTGATTAAAATCATCGGAATCGCAATAAAGCTGACGAGCGACCAAGCATGTGCTGTTTGTTCTGAGAAGATTAAGATACATGCCATTTGGATGACTTCTAAAGTCGCACCGATTGCTATACCTATTAAGATAGGAGGATAGCGGCGTACTTTTAAATAATAGCGGCCGACGTAGCCTGAAACCAATGCGATTAATAAGGAAGAAATAAAATAAGTAAATGCATTGGCACCGCCGATATAAAAACGGTAAATACCTGAAATAGTACCTACAATCAGTGCGACAAAAGGTCCGCCGACCAATCCGGAAACACCGATGGTCAAAACACGCGTGTTGGCAAGGGAAGTATCAGGGGCTAAATGTGTGTACAGCTGTCCGGATAATATTTGAGAGTCTCTGATAACGACACCGGTCACATTGGATAACAGCGCAAAGATGACGAACATCAGTGTTAATTGCCACTTGGCACGCCAAGTTTCCCGCTGATGCATCAGTTGTTTGAAGTAATTGAAGTTCATCAAGATATATGCAAGGACAATAATCAATCCGACGCGTTCCAGCAGAAGCATAAATAAGTTTAACAATAGAATCACCTGTATTGATTGAATTTTGTGATAACAACTAAAAAAATAATAATCATTTATACTATATATGTAAATTAACACATATAAATATCTTAAGCGATATGTAATTATAGAATTTGAGTTGAATTTGGTGTAAGATATTTCATATATTGAAAATGATAGATTTGGTTTATATTGCTATTGTAGCATAAGCCAAGTCTCTATTTTTTTCATTTTTTTGCAGGGGTATAGGAGGAATTTAATATGACAGCAACAAGAGCTTTCAAGGGCGACAACAGATTGTTGTTAGGTATTATTCTTGGTGTTATCACATTCTGGCTGTTTGCGCAGTCCGTATTGAACATTGTGCCGACACTTCAAGAATCCTTTAATACGAATGCAGGAATCATTAATACTGCGGTCAGCTTGACTGCATTATTCTCCGGTTTATTTGTTGTGGGTGCCGGAAGTATTGCAGATAAAGTAGGGCGTGTAAAGATGACATATATCGGATTAACACTCAGTGTTGTGGGTTCACTGTTAATCATTGTATCCGATTTTTCAGCTTTACTGATTGTCGGCCGTGTTATTCAAGGTTTTTCTGCAGCATGTATTATGCCTGCTACTTTAGCCATTGTTAATGAATATTATCAAGGCAAAGACAGACAAAGAGCATTAAGTTACTGGTCAATCGGATCATGGGGTGGTTCAGGTATCTGTTCTTACTTTGGCGGATTGATGTCAACATTCGTAGGTTGGCGCTGGATTTTCATTATTTCAATTATTGCCGCATTGCTGGCGATGATTTTAATACGCCACACACCTGAAACAAAAGCTTCAGCGGATAGTGATGTGCAAAAACATAAACTAGACGTTGTAGGTTTAATTGTATTAGCGATTATGATGTTAAGTTTAAACGTGATTATTACACAAACATCTAACTTCGGGTTCTTATCACCGATTATTTTAAGCTTAGCAGTTGTGTTTATTATTGCAGTGATATTCTTTGTAATTTATGAACAAAAACTACATAACCCATTAATCGACTTTAGATTATTTAAACACAAAGCTTATTCTGGTGCGGTGATTTCAAACTTCGCACTTAATGCGGTGGCAGGAACATTGATTGTCGCAAATACGTATTTCCAACAAGGCTTAGGCTTTACTTCTAACCAATCAGGAATGATGAGTATTACGTACTTAGTTACTGTATTGCTGATGATTCGTGTTGGGGAGAAAATCATGCAGAAACTCGGTGCGAAACGACCGATGATGTTTGGGGCCTTATTAAACGCATTAGGTATGCTGCTGATCGCTTTAACATTCTTGCCGACGGGCATCTATGTTGTATCAAGTGTTATCGGCTATCTATTATTCGGTCTTGGTTTAGGTATGTATGCGACACCATCTACAGACACAGCAGTGTCTACAGCACCTGACAATAAAGTAGGTACAGCATCAGGTATATACAAAATGGCATCATCATTAGGTAATGCCTTTGGTATTGCCATCTCAGGTACGATTTACACAGTAGTTTCTCATAGTGTGAACTTGCAAGTAGGTGCTATGGCAGGTATCGGGTTTAATATCTTGCTCGGCATTATCGCTTGTATCACAGTGTGGATTTTAGTTCCGAAATCAACGGGAGACACTTACTAACAAGAAGATTAAACGTTCCACGCAAAAAGCAGTAACGAAAATCAAAAAAGCGCAGTACCGGTAGATAGGTTTATGAGGGAAACTTATCCATTCGGTACTGCGTTTTTATTTTGCTTTAGGTTTGAAATACAACAATTGAATCAGGCAGATTAAGCCTGTGATTAAAGCAAGATTTCCAAACAGCATGACCGCAATTAATACAGCAGGGAAGCTGTCGAGTGCTTCTTGCCATTGGGTGTGCGGTGCTATCATTGATGGTAACTGCCATATTTCATAGACCACAGCAGCTGCAATAAGCAGAATTATTAGCAGCATACATTTTTTCGACCATGGACACAATGGTCTTTTAATAAGCTGGTGATGCATACGTTGAATCAAGATAACGCTGGATACTGAAAATAATACCAATATTAATAATAATCCAGCACTCAGCCATTCGGCATGATGATACAAAGTATGGTTGAAAGCAGAGATATTTTTATAATGTTCAATCTGATACATTAAGTTTTCTGCTAACTCAGGCAGATGCGGTGCATTCAAATTCGCCAACAGAATCACCGCATTCTTATCTTTGGTATCCAGTATAATCATGGATGAATAGTTAGGCAGTGTACCGGGATGCAGTACTTGATGCTGTGTATTATCTATAAACCAGCCTGCACCATAACCTTGTTTTGGTGATTGATCAGGTACGTCGGTAAATGCTTTATGTGATTGTGCAATAATATCAGCATTTGCTTTTGAAGGCTGCAGATTCATTTGGACAAACGGTAATAAATCACTCGTACTGCTGATTAGATACGCAGCTGGTGTATCGCCTTTAAAGTAGGGCGGATTATCTGCTTTGTTTTGGTGGTCTTCATAAACATAGCCTTGTGCAACAGTCCCTTTATCTTTATCTGTTTTGAAGAAAGAATGCTGCATTTGAAGCGGTGTTAAAAAGTGCTGATGCATGTAGTCTTCGTAAGATTGACCGGTTGCTTTTTCTATAACTAAGCCTAAAATATTATAATTGTTGTTTGCGTAGTTGAACGTTTCACCCGGTGCACTTTGCAATTCAGCATGATTCAAACTTTTGACGCGCCCAGTTAAATTATCTCGCGACTTTGGTACTTCGCCTTCTTGGTCATCTGACAGCTGATCATCAATCCCGCTTGTTTGTGCCAGCAGCATTTTTAAAGTAACAGCTTTCTTTTGTCCTTGATATGTAAAGTGCAGCCAAGGGATATAGTCACTCACAGGCGCATCCAATTTGAGTTTGCCTTGCTTTGCCAATTCTAAAACAGCTAAGCCGGTAAAGGCTTTTGTATTTGAAGCAATTTCATAACGTGTATCGGCATCTGCTTTGATTTTCTTAGAAATATCTGCCTCGCCGTAACCTTTGTTTAAAATAACGTGCTGATGATGTACCAATGCGGCACTCATGCCTGGGATATGATCAGCTTTCATCACTTTTTTCAATCCGCTGATCGACAGATTGATGCAGCGAATGATGCAGTGCTTGCTTGGTTGAATCGTGTGTGTAATGCAGCACAACACGATAGCTGGCAAATAAGAAAATCAAGGTCAGACCAATAAGCAGCAGAGAATAAAAGGATGCAGGTTTAATTTTCACATGACAGGACTCCAGTCGATTTTTTTTATTATTATAGCAAGTCTTTTCTGCTTTATTATGGAATAAATTTCACATCAGGTGTTGCGAAATATGATAATTCTATGATTTTTGAGTGTTGAGACTATACTTTTCATAAAAAGAGGAGTATATTCTGTTCATTCGAGTAATAAATTTTAGTGAGTTTAGAGGTCTTGGCACATGAGAATCAAACAATTAAAACAATTGTTAATCGGAGAACCTAAACGCAACAGAGAGCTGTCCAGCGAAAAGATCAGCAAGGTGAAAGCATTAGCGATTTTATCTTCTGATGCTTTATCATCTGTTGCTTATGGTCCGGAACAAATCTTATTGACATTGACTGCATTGAGTTTAGCCGCGTCATGGTACACATTGCCGATTACGCTAGGTATACTCGTCTTGTTGATAGCTTTGGTCTTGTCATACAGACAAATCATTTATGCATACCCGCGCGGGAGGCGGGGCTTATACTGTAACGAAACATAACTTGGGTGAAAAGCTGTCTTTATTAGCAGGCGGTGCATTGCTTGTAGATTACACTTTGACTGTAGCGGTAAGTATTTCTTCAGGTGCAGATGCTTTTATCGCAGCGTTTCCTGTTTTATATCATCATAAAGTACTCATTGCTTGTCTGCTTGTAGCAGTAATTTTAATTTTGAATTTGCGAGGACTTACAGATTCAGCGGCAGTATTGGCTTACCCGGTCTATTTATTTATCTTCGGTATGATAATAGTCATCGGTATCGGTACTTTTAAAGTAGCAACCGGTCAAGCAGCACCGCATATCCATGCACAAGCTGGCACTATGGTTTCTGGTGTCACAGTCTTTTTATTGCTACGTGCATTTTCATCAGGTGCTTCATCATTAACAGGTATCGAAGCGATTTCTAATGCGGTGATGAGTTTCAAATAACCCGCACCGAAAAATGCGGTAAAAACATTGATTGCGATGGGCACTATTCTAGCCTTGATGTTAGTCGGTATTGTCGGCTTATCTTATTGGTACGGTATTGTACCGAAAGTGCAAACCACTGTATTATCGCAACTTGCTATGCATGTACTTGGACAAAATGCGGCCTTTTACTTTATCCAAGCAACGACTGTGTTGATTTTAATTTTAGCGGCCAACACCGGTTTTACCGCATTTCCAATGCTTGCGGCGAATATGGCGCAAGATAAATACATGCCGCATATGTTCACTGTACGCGGTGACCGTCTAGGTTATTCTAATTCGATGATTATTTTAGGCAGTATTGCGATTATTTTAATCATCGTCTTTAAAGGACAGACTGAAAGTTTGATCCCGTTATATGCTACGGGGGTATTTATTCCGTTTACCCTTGCACAATACGGTATGGTAGTTAAATGGGTGAGAACAGGTCCAAAAGGCTGGTTGTTTAAATTATCCGCAAATGCCATCGGAGGAATAATTACGTTATTAGTCTTTATGATTTTCTTAATCACGAAATTTGCGCAAGTATGGCCGATATTGATCTTCTTGCCTTTAGTAGTAGTCGGATTACTGCGCATTCGTACGCACTATCGCGATATTGCTGATCAATTAAGTACGGTGCACTTCTTTAATGAATTAGAACAAGTGGATAAAAACTTAGCTTTGATTCCAGTCAGTTCTGTATCTTCAATCGTAGATAAATCGATTGCTTATGCACAAATGACATCTGATCATATTATTGCGGTGCATGTATCATTTAACAAAGAACAAGATAAAGCGATGCAGGCCAAATGGGAACAACGTTATCCGGATATTCGTTTAGTCATGCTGCATTCAGAGTATCGCAGTGTGGTTAAACCGTTAGCGCGCTTTATTGATAAAATCCGCAGTAAAGCAGAAAATGACCATTTTGTCATCACTGTTATCGTGCCGCAATTTATTACTAACAAAACATGGCAGAATTTGCTTCATAACCAAACCGGTGTATTATTGCGCTGGACGTTGTTCTATCAAAAGAACTGTATCCTAGCAATGATTCCGTTGAAATTAACTAAATAGATATAACAAAAAACCAGAGACGCTTTTGTCTCTGGCTTTTTCATGCACTTATTCATCCGCGCTCGATTGTTTTTCGCCGCGTATTTTAGCCACATTGGCATGTGCATTATTTTTATATTTTTGATAGAAAATAATCACGATAATAAACCAAATCGGTGAGACGAACAACGCGTTTCTTGTCTCTTCTGTAAATAATAATAAGATATATGCGAAGATAAAGAATGCGAGTACGACTATACCTGCATAAGGTCCGCCTGGCAATTTAAAGTCATTATTTTTATGTTCTTTCTTATTCTTAAAGGCATAAATAATATAAGAAATAATAATCAGCGTCCAAACGAATAAATACAGCACGGTTGATAGTGTTGTGACATAGATGAACAGCTGTACTGCGTTCGGGAAAATATAGTTTAATAAAGCCGCAAACAATAATAAGAATGATGATATCAGCATTGAGATATGCGGCACACCATGACTATTGACTTTACCTAAGGCTTTCGGTCCTAATCCTTGTTCCGCTAAACCGAATAGAATACGGCTGTTGGAATAAATACCGCTGTTTGTTGCGGAAGCCGCTGCAGTGATAACCACAAAGTTGACCAAGCTTGCCGCAAACGGAATCCCGATTAATCCGAATACTTTTACGAAAGGACTTGAATTTTCGCTTAATGTATTCCAAGGTACTACAGACGTAATGATAATCAATGAACCGACATAGAATAATAAAATACGTACAGGTACATTATTAATCGCTTTCGGAATAGTTTTTTCACGGTCTTTTGTTTCACCGGCAGTAACACCGATCAGCTCAATACCGATAAATGAATAAATCGCCATTTGGAAAGCCATTAAGAATCCGAATGCACCATGAGGGAAGAGTCCGCCATGTGAGACAAGGTTAGAGAATCCTGCGTGTCCATGTTCTGTTTTCGCTGACATAAAGATTAAGACAAGTCCTACCACAATCAATGCGATAATTGTGATGATTTTAATCAGCGCAAATCAGAATTCCAGCTCTCCGAATAATTTCGCGCCTAACATATTAAATGAAATCAATACCAATACTACAAAGAGTACAGATATCCAGTTCGGCAGCTGCGGCAGCCAAAAAGCTATGTATTGGCCAATTGCGGTCAAGTCAGACATGCTTGAAGCTATCCAGCAGAACCAGTAAGTCCAGCCGATCACAAAGCCGCCGAACGGACCCAGGTATTCATTGGCAATATCTACAAATGAGTTGAATCGTGTATTGCTGAGTAAAAGTTCTCCAAGTCCGCGCATAAACGCAAATAAAAACATACCAATGATGATATAAGCGATAAAGATACTCGGACCTGTTAATTTAATTGTTTGGCCAGATCCTAAAAAGAGACCTGTACCAATTGCCCCGCCAATAGCTATTAATTGTATATGTCTATTGCTGAGGTCTTTTTGTAATTTCTGTCCCAAAGTTTTGACACCCTTTCAGATTTATATGTGACAAAGGGGTTGACGTTAAATGATGTTACTTATGATAAAGAAAATTTTAGGACATTGCAATTGTTAATGTATAACTATAAGAAACTTTAATAAAGAATATAATTTAAATGAATCAAACAATTTTGTTAATGCTCATATAAATAGGGTAATAGGTAATTTGAGTGATTATTACATTATACAAATTAAATGTAGTATTAAAATTTACCGTGATAAATACATAATCTGCCGGCTGAATCATAACTTTGACGCATTTTATCTTTAGGTATTTTGATGATTTGATGTTTGGATGGAATCAGTGCCGGTACATAGAGTTTGCGTCCGAATTGTGCCCATAATGGATCAATATAATAATAATGTGCAGAATCATAACCGATGAGCAGTGTAATATGAATGTTCGATACCCATTCTTTACGTCCGCCGTCTACTTTAAAAGTGCGGCGCTGAGGTTTTTGTCCAAGTACAGTGTGATAAATCAGCACAGGCTGGCCTTGATCGATAATCGCTTCAAGTTCTGTCAGTGATTTGCCTGTACCGTCTTGAATCCGTGTATCGTACAATTTTAAATAAGGGACAAACGCATTTGGGAAAATGGTTTGATGCGCAACTGGTTTAATCATCAAGAAATGACCGACATAGCCTTTATTCGGATTGCTTGGATGCGTCGGCCAGCGTTTCATTAAAGAAATAGGATGGACAAAGATATGGTTATAATCTAAAAGCATAGAAGCGGCTGTGCCTTCGCATCCCATGACCATCGGGATAGGGGATAATTGACTCTTTGGTTTGACGTTTAATAATTTTTTCTGCATTATGATTACTCCAAACATTATGACTTATTACTATTATTATAGAAGTTGCAAAGGTTCAGGTATATTACTTTGACTTAATGCACATAAAAAAGAGCGAGACAAAAATTCTCGCTCTCATCATGCTTATGATTTGATTAACTGGCGTAACCAGATATTTAAAATAATGACTAAAATACTTGTGATGATGATAATCAAAATAAACGGTCCGACACTTTGTCCGCCTTGGATACCGACAAGCGGCGCAACAATTCCGCCTAAGATAAATTGGAATAAACCAAGCAGACTGGATGCATTTCCGCTGCCGCCTGAGCGTTCTTCAATTGCTAATGAGAAGCCGAGCGGTCCGATACCTGTAACCGGCCATACCATAATAAAGAAAGATGCGATTAATACAGGCAGCGGCAAGTGGAAACCTGTCGCAAAAACAACTAAGATCACACCGAAGATTTGAATACCTGTTAAAATATGCAGCAATTTTTCACGTTCGATAAATTTGACTAAGAAAGCAGTCACCTGACTCATTACAATCAATCCGATACCGATAAAGGCATACATCCAGCCGAAAGCTTGCGGCGACATGTTATAGATTTTTTGTGTGATGAAGGGTGATGCAGCTGCGAAACTAAACAGCATAACATATGTGAAACCTTGCATTAACATAGGAATCACAAATTTCGGTTTGCTTAATAAATGTCCGAAGTCTTTGAATATTTCTGAGAAATTCAAGCGCGCATGAGCAACTGAATGGGTTTCTTCCATTTTAACCAGTGCGACTGCGAATATTACCAAGGAAATAATCGTTAATGCCATGAAAATCATTTTCCAAGAAGTAAAAGCTAGTGTATAACCGCCGATAAGCGGCGCAATAATCGTAATAATACCGTTAACAACTAATAAAGTGGCTAGAATCTGCGTTAAACTGGCACCTTCGTAACGGTCGCTGACAGTAGCTCTGGCGATTACAATCGCACCGCCGCCCAGCAGACCTTGGAAAAAACGCAGTACTAAAAATACATTGATGGATGATACAAAGACACAAGCCACAGAAACAACTGCGATACCGATCAGTATCGAAAGCACAGTCTTTTTGCGTCCGTATACATCTGATAATGGCCCAAAGACAAATTGTCCAAGCGCCATACCAAGCATGACAAATGACAATGTAAGCTGCGAAGTTGATGTGGATACATCAAAATCATCTCTCACTTGCGGCAAAGCAGGGTTGTACATATCTACTAACATTGGACCGAATGCGGTCATAGCCCCTAAGACAATAATCATAATCAAGGGCAGTCGTGATTGTTCAGTTTTAATCATATTTCTTCTCCTATTCTTCAATCTCATTTCATTATAGTAGTTATCGACAAAAATGTAACGCAAATTTTTTGATTGTCTGAGACATTTTCAAAATAAGTGAAAATTGAATTTTGTAAGTGTTATAATAACGTAGCAATAGAGATATTATTAAGAAAAGCGACGGTGCACGAGAGATGAAATTAACGCAAACGCATTTTGAAATTATCAAGTTTATTATTGTAGGCGGCATTAATACATTGAACTATTACATCGTCTATTTATTACTGCTTAAATTAATAGGTGTTAATTACCTTGTCAGTCATATTACAGGGTTCATTGTCAGTTTTGTGATTTCGTATTACTTGAACTGTTACTTTGTCTATAAAGTCAAACCGACATGGAAGAAGTTTATTCAGTTTCCGCTTACACAAGTGGTGAATATGGGGATGCAGACGGTGCTGTTGTATATCTTTGTACAATGGTTTCATATCTCATCAGTCATTGCGCCATTTGCCGGTCTGATCATTACAATACCTGTTACGTTCGTACTTTCTAAATATATTTTAAGAGATTGAATATCCAGTGAGATGTGTATAAAACAACGCATCTCGCTTTTTATTTTTCAAAGGGGAGGATGTGTTCTTAAATTAGGGGAGACTAACTATTAATTTAGCCCAAGAAATAAAAAAATAATTAAAAATGAAAAAATTGAAACCCGCTATAAAATACCGCATACTTAAAATGAATTATACAAAAAGGTGGGACATCCAATGTCGCAAAGTCTGAATTTGAAGCGTGCACAAAAGGGCGCGTATTTAAGTTTAGTAACCTATATTGTTTTATCGGTTGCTAAATATATTGTAGGTACAATCTATCATTCTGCTGCTGTACGTGCAGATGCGTTAAACAATATGACAGATATTCTCGTATCCATTGCGGTGATTGTCGGTTTGAAAATATCTATCAAACCGCCAGACAAAAATCATCCGTATGGTCATTTAAAATCTGAGAATATTGCTTCATTGCTTGTTTCATTCATTATTATGTTTGTCGGGGTACAAGTCATTATTCAAGATTTCCCAAGACTCTTTTTAAATGATTATCATACACCGAATCCTGTTACAATTATTATCAGTTTAATCAGTGGTGCGATTATGTCGGCAGTCGCATTGTATAACTTCAGACTCGCGAAACAAACAAAAAGCCGTTCGCTCCATTCTTCAGCGGTCGATAATATGTCAGACAGTATTGTCAGTTTAGGTACGGGTGTCGGTTTGATCTTTACACAATTCGGTATGCCGATAGTCGATATTATTTTAGCGATTATTCTCGGCTTCTTAATTGTTTATACAGGTTTCTCAATCTTCAGAGAAGCGGTTTTTACATTAAGCGACGGCTTTAATGAAAGAGATTTAGAGACATACCGTCAAGATGTATTAGAAGTATCTGATGTGTTAGCTGTTAAAAGTATCAAAGGCCGTTATCACGGCAGCAGTATCTTTGTGGATGTCACAATTGTAGTTGAACCAGATTTGACGCTTCAAGAAGCACATGAAATCTGCGATCGTGTGGAAACATATATGCATGAACAAGGTGTTTCTTCTGTTTATGTCCACCCAGAACCGTATCATCCAGAAGCAGAGGGACATCATGAAGTGCATAATAAAGATTACAACCATTCTTAATTGAACACATAATTAAAACCCTTAAGTATCGGACTTAAGGGTTTTGTTTATGCGGTATAAGGGTGAATTTTACCACCAATTATTTGCCATTCTGAATTGAATTGCGTTGTCGATAGAGCCGTAACGCTCTTCTGCATATTGGATCATGCCTTTAGTTTGTTCTTCCACTGTGCCTGTACCCCAGTATTCTTTAGTCTGACCTAGACCACTGTAGCCTAACTCATTGACAGCGTCTGGGTTGCCGCTAGATTCAGGCATAACAATGTATTCCCACATTGCTTCTGTGCCGCCTGCTGCGATGAAGCGGTCATGTACAGATTGTGTACTTGTTTGTTCAGCTGCTTGTGCTGTATTTGTATCAGCTTGTACACCGGCAGTTGCTGCTGCAGCGATTGAAAAAGCAGCAAATGATGATAATAATAATTTCTTCATAAAAATATCCTCCTAGACTACTTGTTCACGAATGCTTTAAAAATTCACAAGACCTACTGTATCATTGATTGAAATTAAGCAGGTTACATTGAGTTCACAACTTATTTACTGATTAAATGGAATATAACAACTTGATGACACTGTGTTTCAAAATGTGTCAATTTTGTATTTTTGAAATTCGAGTGAAAAAAGTGAGTATCACAATGGAAAAGTGATAGAATATTATATGAAAAGTGATGTATTCAAATTGAGCGCTTTTCTTAGAAGAAAGGAAGGATAACTATGCCTCAATTAATATTATGCCGACATGG
This sequence comes from Staphylococcus sp. IVB6181, assembly GCF_025561445.1. Lineage (NCBI taxonomy): Bacteria > Bacillati > Bacillota > Bacilli > Caryophanales > Staphylococcaceae > Staphylococcus > Staphylococcus sp. IVB6181. The sequence continues at coordinate 690,626 of NZ_CP095096.1, forward strand.
TCAAAGTGTATGGAACGCAGAAAATTTATTTACCGGATGGACAGATGTTGATTTATCTGACCAAGGTAGGGAAGAAGCAACGACTTCAGGTGATCGCTTGAAAGAAGAAGGAATTCAAATCGATGTGGCCTTTACATCTGTATTGGAACGTGCGATTAAAACAACTTACTTCTTATTAGAACGTTCAAACCAATTATTTATCCCTGTTCACAAAACTTGGAGATTAAATGAACGCCATTACGGCGGCTTGCAAGGTTTAAACAAAGACGCTGCACGTCAAGAATTCGGTGAAGAACAAGTGCATATTTGGCGTCGTTCTTATGACATTGCACCTCCAGAAGCAACTCCAGACCAACGTAAAGCTGATTTAGCAGACCGCAAATACAGCGACTTGGATTCACGTGTTGTACCGACTTCAGAAAGCTTGAAAGATACTTTAGCACGTGTAATTCCTTATTGGGACGATGCAATCGCACCAGAATTATTAAAAGGCAAAACTGTGTTAGTTTCAGCTCACGGCAACTCATTACGTGCTTTAATCAAACACATTGAAGGCGTATCTGATGAAGATATCGTAGGCTATGAAATTAAAACAGGTTCACCGCTTATCTATGAACTAGATGATAACTTGAACTTTGTATCTAAAAAATATTTATAATAGAAACAGAACAATCAAAAGACAATGGTGCTTGATTTAGTATCATTGTCTTTTTTTATATGAAAAAGGCCTGAGTCATCTCTATCTAGAGCGGACTCAGGCAATTTAATTTTGCAAATGACCAATAGCGTTTTAAAAGATTCAGACTCATGAAAGTCTAGGATTAAAAGTTTTAGGGAATGTTTTGAAATACTGTTTATATCCAGCTGCAGAGATGCTGACTAGAGCACATATAGGACATAAAGGATTGTGAAAATTAATGTTTAAGGATCATTTGCAAAGTATATGTGAATCTATTATTTGTTATTGCGTTTGTGTGCCTTGATAATCTTTAACGCACGTTTGCGTGTTTTGATATTAGGGCTACTTAAATTACGTCTTGCTGTTGCTAAATCTTGTTTCATTGATTACGCCTCCAATCGTAAATACTATTATGCATGATTAAGGATGATTTGTAAATAGGAATGATTACGATTTAAAAACAAAGGAGGTTAATTAGTGACATAATTGTGAAGATTTTGGATATATAGAGTAGTGAAGAGGTGAGCAAATAGTATTGACGGAAAGGGCTGGGTAGCTTAAAATATAGATTAATCCGATTAGAACAATAAGGATAAAAGGAGAAACGATATGAAGAGAATATTATTGGCGTTATTAACAATTGTAGTTGCGGTTGCTTTGGCTGCTTGCGGCAATGGCAGTGATAAAAAGTCATCAAGCAAAGATGATAAAACTCTTGTAGTTGGAACAGAAGGTACATATGCTCCATTCACTTTCCATGATAAACAAGGAAAATTGACGGGTTATGATATCGATGTAACTAAAGCAGTTGCGAAAGAAATGGGTTACAAAGTCAAATTCAAAGAAACACAATGGGATTCAATGTTTGCTGGATTAGATTCAGGACGTTTTGATGTCATTGCAAACCAAGTAGGTATTAACAAAGACAGAGAGAAAAAATATAAATTCTCTAAACCTTATACTTACTCTAAAGGTGTGTTGGTAGTAGGCGAAAAGAATACTGACATTAAAAGTTTCGACGATGTTAAAGGCAAAAAAATGGCACAAACATTCACTTCTAACTTTGGCGAATTAGCTAAGAAAAAAGGTGCTGAACTTGTTAAAGTAGACGGCTTCAACCAAGCAATGGACTTGATTCAATCTAACCGTGCCGACGGTACATTCAACGATAACTTGTCATACTTAGACTATAAAAAACAAAAACCTAATGCGAAAATCAAAGTGATTGAAGGCAATGCAGAGAAAAGTCAATCTGCGTTCACTGTCTCTAAGAAAACAGATGATAAAACAATCAAAGATGTGAACAAAGCATTAGAAAAATTAGAGAAAAACGGCGAATTAGAAAAAATCGGTAAGAAATGGTTTGGTCAAGATGTTTCTAAACCTTAATGCGATTCTATTAAACGATCAGCAGCAGCACGCATTTGATGCTGCGAAACAAGCATTCTTGCCGATGTTAGAAGGTTTGGTCAAGTATTCCATTCCTATTACACTCGTCACTTTTGTATTAGGTTTGCTGATAGCGCTATTTACAGCTTTAATGCGCATATCAACCAGCAAAGTATTGCGCGGTATTGCACGTGTATATGTTTCGATTATCCGAGGCACACCGATGATCGTACAATTATTCATTATCTTCTATGGTTTGCCGGAACTCGGCAGATTGGTAACGAATAATCCCGATACCCAGTGGACATTACCGTCCGCAATTGCCGCAATCATAGGCCTTTCATTAAATGTCGGTGCCTATGCTTCTGAAATTATCCGAGGCGGTATTTTATCTATTCCAAAAGGACAGACTGAAGCAGCGTATTCTATTGGAATGAATTACAGCCAAACAATCAAACGTATTATTTTGCCTCAAGCTATCAGAGTGTCAGTACCTGCTTTAGGGAACACATTCTTAAGCTTGCTGAAAGATACATCGTTGCTTGGCTTTATCCTTGTTGCTGAGATGTTCAGAAAAGCCCAAGAAGTTGCATCAACAACATATGAATATTTAACAATTTATATTCTTGTTGCCTTAATGTACTGGGTTGTATGCTTTATCATTTCAGTGATTCAGTCATACTATGAAGCTTACTTAGAAAGAGGGTATCGTTCATGATTGAATTAAAGAATGTGAAAAAGTCATTCGGTGACAAAGAAGTTATCAAAGGTGTCGACCTTCATGTAGCAGAAGGCGAAGTCGTTACATTAATCGGGCGTTCTGGTTCAGGCAAGACGACATTGCTTCGTATGATGAATGCTTTAGAGCTGCCGACAGAAGGTCAAGTCTATGTCAACGGCGAAACGTATACGAATAATGATAAGAAGTCGCAAATTCGTGTGCGCAAACAATCAGGAATGGTATTCCAAAACTATAATTTATTCCCGCATAAGACAGCAATCGAAAATGTGATGGAAGGTCTTATAGTTGTAAAGAAATTATCAAAAGGCGAAGCAAGAAAACGTGCTGAACATCTCCTTGAAAAAGTAGGATTAACACACGTTAAGGATCAGCATCCTGGTGCTTTATCCGGTGGTCAGCAACAGCGTGTTGCGATTGCAAGAGCTTTAGCCATGAATCCTAAAGTGATGCTTTTTGATGAACCGACTTCAGCACTTGATCCGGAACTAGTCGTTGAAGTATTGCGTGTAATTAAAGAACTCGCAAAAGAGGGAATGACGATGGTCATCGTGACGCATGAAATGCGTTTTGCGAAAGAAGTATCAGATAAGACGGTCTTTATTAATGAAGGTGTGATTGGTGAAGCCGGTAAGCCTTCAGAGCTTTTCAATCATCCTAAAACACCTGAGTTGCAGAGATTTTTAAATGTGATTCAAGAACAATAAATACTATGAAGTCTTCGGTTAGCAGATAATCGAAGGCTTTTTTATGCTTTTGTTCATCAACTATTGGCAACGCAGTATGTTAGCGTGTATGATGTAGCTTGAGAGTACAAAATGAAGTGATTATAAAAGAAAGTTAGGATTCGATTCGCATCATCAACTATTAAACTCATGAATCGAGGCGTGTATCAATGAAAAAATGGTTCATACTTATCAGTATCATCTTATTAGCTGTAATTGTACAAGGATGTTCGCAAAAAGATCCTGAATTAGAAGGCAAAGGCAGCAAAATTAAAATTATAGAATTTGCGGATTATAAGTGTCCGTATTGCAAGAAGGTAGATAATCAAATCATGCCGAAGCTGCAAAAAGAATATATTGATAAAGGCAAAGCAGAATATCAAATGGTCAACCTTGCATTTTTAGGCAAAGACTCTATTATCGGTTCTCGTGCAGGACATGCGGTACAAATCTATGCACCGAAACAATACCTTGCCTTCCAACATAAAATCTTTAATCAGCAGCCAGATACAAAAGACCATAAAAAGCCATGGATCAATGAAAAGCTGCTAGACAGTTTGATTGATGAATTAGATATATCAGATGAAACGAAAGCAAAGATTAAAAAAGATTATAAAACGAAAGACAGCAAGTCGTATAAAGCCGCAAAACAAGACCAGAAATTTGCGAAAGAGAAAAAGATAGATACGGTCCCTGTCGTTTATATCGATGGCCAAGTAGTAAAAGATCCGTACCATATAAAAGACTATAAAACATTATTAGATGAAAAATAACAAGCAACAGACTGTGCACTGCGTGATAAACGTAGCAGCACAGTCTTTTTTCATGCTTCAACGTTGCATGCTTCTTGTGTTTGATGTAGGTAAGTGATAAAATACCTTGGTACAAAACGTAACAATAACGATTTACAAATATAGATTGAGAGAGATAAAGAAAGGAAGTAATAAGCTATGCAACATTATCGTGTGGCAATTATCGGAGCGGGAGCAGCAGGGATTGGAATGGCCATTGCGTTCCAACAAATCGGCTTAGATGACAATGATATGACAATCATTGATAAAGGCAAGGTTGGACAATCCTTCTTAAATTGGCCGAAGTCTACAAGAACAATTACACCTTCATTTACGACAAATGGATTTGGTATGCCGGATATTAATGCGGTCTCTACTGAGACATCTCCAGCTTATACATTTAATGAAGAACATGTTTCAGGCGCAACATATGCGGATTATTTACAAACGGTCGCACAGCACTACGAATTGCCTGTACAAGAAAATACAGCAGTAGAGAAAATCGACTTTGTGGATGGACATTATGAAATCAATACAGACCAAGGATTGATTACGAGCGAGTATGTCTTTATCGCAACAGGGGACTTCTCATTTGCGCGCAAGCCTTTCAAATATGGTCAACACTACAGCGACGTAGAAGACTTTACTCAAATGCCGGGTGATGAATATGTCATTATCGGCGGTAACGAAAGTGCGTTTGATGCTGCAATCTGTATGGCAGAACAAGGTAAACAAGTTAAAATCTATACGCACTCAACAGGTTTAGATGATAAACATGCAGATCCAAGTATCCGATTATCTCCTTATACGCAGCAGCGTCTGCGCAAAATCGTTGAAAACGGCGCAGAAATCGAATTGAATGTCGGCTACACAGCTTCTAAAGTCACTTACTCTGATATGGATAAAAAGTATGTCGTGCAATTCAACAACGGCAAACAAGCAACATCTAAAAACGAACCGATTCTTGCGACTGGATTTGATGCGACGACGAATCCTCTAGTCCAACAGCTCTTCAGTACACATGATGGTGAAATCGAACTTACAGAAGATGATGAATCTACACGTTACCCGAATGTGTTCATGATTGGACCGACAGTACGTCATGCGGATGCAATTTTATGCTATATCTATAAATTCCGTGCACGCTTTGCGGTATTAGCCGCAACAGTTTTAGAACGCGAAGCATTAGAAATTAATGAAGAAGCGGTAGAAGTGTACAAAGACAACAAAATGTTCCTTGATGATTACAGCTGTTGCGAAGTGGACTGCTCATGCTAGAAGTTAAATTCAATTTAGCAACAGGGCAGTATACTTCGATTCCTGACACACAGCATACATTGAAATTAACAGGTTTCAACAAATTAACAACTGCGCAGCAATTTTTGCTGCGCCAGTTTATTCTTAAGCAGCAAGTCAACGCTTCACCGTATCACGCTGTAACATCTGATTCGAAAACGACACAATCAGATATAAGAAAATTAAAAGCTTACGTAGAAGAAAGCCGTCAGCACCAGCCTAAGTTTCACGATACACTTTTAGGCTGGCTGATTATTTTCTTAATGTTTGCGCTGCCGATTTTTTTGGCGTATCACTTCTCAGATTGGCTTCAAAGCAATTATGTATCATTTTGGATTGAAATGATGATGCATCGTGCCCATACTTCTATTCATTGGATTGACCAAGTCCTTTATGGAGATTACGGTGTATTATCGCTTGGTATTTATTCACTCGTTTGGGCATTGCCGGTTGTCGTGATGATAGGGATTTCAACGGCAGTTATTGATCAAACACAGCTCAAACAGTTTGTTGTATGGTCGATTGAACCGACGATGCGCAAAGTAGGCTTAGACGGTCAAGATATTATTCCGGTACTTGAAGGCTTCGGTTGTAATGCGGCTGCGATTACACAAGCCAACAGTCAGTGCAGTGCATGTACAAAAGAAAATTGTATGAGTATTATCAGCTTCGGCTCATCGTGCAGTTATCAAATCGGCGCAACGTTATCGATTTTCAGTGCAGCACAACACTCATGGCTGTTTGTACCCTATCTGCTGTTAGTATTTATCGGAGGTATTATCCATAATAAATTATGGTATCGCAACAAGACACAATTTCATGTTACGCCTCCGATTTACCGTAATAAACTGCAATGGCCGAAACTAAAACCCTTGTTACAACAGATCTGGGGTACGATTGAAATGTTCTTACTCCAAGCTTTACCTATCTTTATCGGTATTTGTATTGTTGTCAGCTTGTTATCACTGACACCGATACTGAAAATCATTGCTTTGGTCTTTACACCATTGCTTTATCTGCTTCATATTCCAGATAGTATGGCACCAGGTATTTTATTCTCAATGATTCGTAAAGACGGCATGCTGCTGTTCAACTTCGGCAATGGAGCTGTCTTGCAATCATTAACACCTGCAAGCTTGCTTGTATTAGTCTTCTTCAGTTCAACATTCTCATCATGTATGGTTACAGTATCTATGATGGCGAAACATTTAGGACTGAAAAAGAGCGGTGCCCTTATCGGCAGACAAATGGCCACATCAATCGGTTTGACTTTAGTAATTGCGTTGCTCGCAGGTGTCTTAATTTAAACAAGTACTATAATCTTTGATAAGAAAGAGGCGTAGTAATGGATATAATTATTATCGGAGGCTTTTTAGGCGGCGGTAAAACAACGACTTTAAATCACTTGATTCAAAAGGCTTTAAATCAATCTATGCAGCCGGCAGTCATTATGAATGATTTTGGACAGGCAAGTGTCGACAGCTACTTAGTCGATCAATCTGTGCCGATGGATGAGATGATAGATGGATGTATCTGCTGTGCGATGAAAGCAGATGTTTCTAAACAGCTGCATCAGCTTTATTTACAATATCAGCCAGATGTTGTGTTCGTAGAATGCAGCGGTGTTGCAGAAACACAATCTGTGATTGACGCATGTTTAACACCTGTATTGGCACCGATTTCTAACATAGCAAGTGTCATCGGTGTGGTAGATGCATCGCTGTATCATCGCATTGACAACTATCCAGGGGACATGCAGAAGTTGTATTATGATCAACTGACGTATTGTTCGCATTTATGGGTGAATAAAATCGACTTGTGCGAACCGGATCAAATTGCAGAGATATTGTCTGATTTGAATGTCTTGAATGATGGTGCTGAAATTTCAGTAGGTACTTATGGACAGTTAGATTCTCAAACATTATTTTCACATCAAGCCGCCTCTATTGTACCGACACAAAAGGATGCGGATGCTTGTGCACATACACCGCACCATCAAGGTATCGGCCATCGTTATTTTGAATGTGTACATACGGTGGAACTAGAGGATTTAGTAAGATGGTTTGAAACATTGCCGCAATCGACTTATCGTGTGAAAGGATTTGTACAGCTGGCTGAACATCCGGATGTCCACTTGGTTCAATATGCGGCAGGACAATTAGAAATAGAACCGATACAGTTGGAAAATCTGGTGGACCGTTATTTAGTGGTCATCGGCAGTGATTTAAATCAAATAGAAACACCCAGCTTTTAACGCTGCACACGCTATCCAATCCGATAGCGTGTTTTTTCATACTTTCGTCACGTATAAATAGAAATGAAACGGGTATTTTAAAAATGGACCAAAGAAATGAACCTAAACGCTTGATATATAAAATATATGTAGTATACTAAGTATACAGATAAAAATTGGAGGTTTGTTTTATGACTAAATTTACTTTTGATGCAGCACATTCTTCTATCGGATTCCAAGTGAAACACTTAATGGTTTCTAAAGTGAAAGGCGGATTCGATTCATTCAACGTTGAATTATCAGGTGACTTAAATGACTTCAGTTCACTTAAAGGTGAAGCTGTAATTGATGTAAAATCAATCAATACTAACCAAGAAGACAGAGATAACCACTTACGTACAAACGATTTCTTCGGTGCAGATGAATATCCGGAAATCAAATTCGTAATCAAAGAAGCTTCTGAAAACAAAGTAACTGGTGATTTAACAATCAAAGGTGAAACACACGAAGAAACTTTCGATGTTGAATACGACGGCGTAAGCAAAAACCCATTAAACGATACAAACGTAGCTGGTTTCACAGTGTCAGGCAAAGTTGACCGTGAAAAATACGGCATGAGCTTTAACCAAAAATTAGAAACAGGCGGCGTATTAATCGGTAAAGATGTTAAATTCGAAGCAGACGTAGAATTTATCGTTGAAGACTAATTAATTATAGATATACTGGAATGCAGCAAGGGCTGTATTCCAGTTTTTTTATGTTTTGTTTTTATTACGGGAATGATTGGCAAATTGACTGGGAATATATACATAATAGAAGTATCCACTTTAACAGACAAAGGAGTCATGAATCATGACAGTAACGAGAAAAGGTAATCAAATCATCGGTACACGTACATTTGAAGCAAGTATTCAAAATGTATTCAATGCCTATACAACTAAAGAAAAGTTTGAACAATGGTTCTTTCCTAAAGGCGGATCATTGAAAGTATATGAATTTAATCCAAAACCAGGCGGAAAGAATTTCTTTAAAATTCAAATGCCTGATGCAGAAAGCTACACCGTTCAGCAATATGATGAAATTGAAGCACCGCATAAAATTATCTATCATGACTATTTTGCGGATGAAAAAGGCAATATCAATCCGGATATGAATGGAATGCGTGTGGAACTGTATCTTACATCTAAAGGCAGTTCGACGACAGAAGTGAAGTCTGTTTCTGTAATGCCTTCAGAAGAAGCGGCTAAACAATTAATGGAAATGGGTGTCGAACAAGGCATGGAAAGTACGCTGGAACAGTTAGAGGAATTGCTGAAAAGGTAGTGGGGGATTCCCTGATTTACGGCTTTTGACATATTTATCGGGGCTTAAAAGTGCTACACTGACTATGTAATCTAAAAGAGGTGAAAAGCATGAACGAACGTTATGTCAAAGTCGTAATTCTTTACGTATTAAGTACATTGATTCCATCTGCAGTCTTTCCGTCAAAATGTTTCTCTAATAGTGCATTGAGATGGTTCTTGCGTACCGTAGCAGGTTGCGGTATCTTCTCAGCTGGATTGAAATGGATGGTTAAACGTAAAGCGCAAAAAAATGCTTAATAGGTCAATGAATACTGCCGGGACAGTGCATATGCTGTTCCGGTTCTTTTTGGTTAATGTTTTGTACTCTCTTTAATTCTAACTGAATTTATCGTTAAGATAAATTTAATTCGATTAACATATATCAACACATTATTAATAAATTGTATAGGGAAAAATTTAAAATAAGGGTATGCATAGACTTAATTTAATAATATACTAGATGTATCTCAATGAGTGGATTGGAGGAAAGTAAGTCTATGGGCATGAAAAATCTTAAAACAGTAGAAGATACATACGCTTCACGCCAAACGATGGACGCAGTAGTCGGCTCGTCTCAAATGAAAGCCGTCATGTTAGAGAAAACGCCAGTGCGTTATTTCTTTAAAGCAATGATGTCAGGTTTCTTATTATCTATTGTCGCAGTCTTTATGCTTGCGATGAAAACACAACATACAGGTTTGAATGAAGGTGCAATCAACTTTATCGGTGCGGTTTCATTCAGTTTAGCCTTAGTATTAATCGTACTTACACAATCAGAACTATTAACAAGTAATTTCATGTATATGACAGCGGGCGCTTATTATAAATCAGTGCCTATCGGTAAAATCATTTGGTTATTCGTCTTTTGTTTTATCGGTAATATTGTGGGCGGATTTGTATTATTCGGTTTAATGAAGTTTACGCATGTAATGACACCGGAAATGATTAAAGCTTTAACAGGTATCGTGGATAAGAAAACAACTTTAGGAACTTGGGAAGGTATTTTAGTAAAAGGGATCTTCGCAAACTTCTTTATCAACATCGGTATCTATGTTTCAATGCAATTCAAAGACGGCTTATCTAAAGCATTCTTTATTGCATGCGGTGTTGTAGTCTTCGTGTTTATGGGATATGAGCACGTTGTATACAATGCGAACTTATTCTCAGGTATGATGTTTTATAATATCGGCGCATTATCTTGGTTAGACGTATTGAAAAATATTGTCTTTGCCTTTATCGGAAACTATATCGGCGGCGGTATTTTCGTAGGTTTGCTTTATGCATTCTTTAACGGTAAACGTAATCGTTATATTGAAGAACAAAAATAAACAGATTTCAGTTTTTACCGAGAAATTATTATTTTGAACAATCAAAACACATAAATAGTTGCATTATGTTAGGGAATCCCCTCAAGATTAAACTAAGGGGATTCCCTATTTTTATTAGAATTTTGTGAATGCATTCACATTAATACAAAAATTAAGGTACAATGCATATAAAGGGGGGAAATGCATATGACACAAACAATTGTCGTTATGCATGGAATGAGACGCGGTAAACAAAACCAATTATTGATGGAGGAGTTAGATAGGGTCGCAAGTCAAATTGACGGTACGTTTGATGTGGCATTTATTGAAAGCGATGAGCTTTCATTGCCTCAAATCATCCGCAAACATTTGTGGGAAGGCGAAACATCATTTGTGATTGTTCCGTTATTGCTGTTTTCGGGTAGACATTATTTACAAGACTTGCCGAAAGTGATGCATGAAATGCAGCTGATGTTTCCAAGTATTACGTATGAAATTCGTCAGCCCCTTTGCGATCATCCGAGCCTGACAAAATGGGTCAATCAGCGTATTGAAGCATGGTCAGATGCCCATACACCAGGCTCCGCTATTATACTTATTGGTCACGGCAGTCCGATTGTGACTGAACCAGACGATGAAATCGATACGTTAGCAGCACAAATTACGACAGAACTGCCGGTTTACACTATGATGTTTTACGGTAATAAACTATATGAAGATTTATTACCGCAAATGAAAGACAATTACGATCAGCTCTATGTGATACCTATTTTCTTCTATAACGGTTTCTTAGTAAACAAAATTAAGAAGAAAATCAATGCTATTAAAGGGGAGTCTGATATCACAATTGCCGATGCGTTGAATTTTGAACCTGAGTTAGACGAGATGTTAATTGATAGATTGAATCAGAAAGAGGCGGTTTAAATGTATTATCCTATACAACTAGACTTATCTAAAAAGCATGCAGTACTTGTAGGCGGCGGCAGAATAGGATATCGCAAGTTTAAACAACTTGCTAAAGCGAATTGCGGAGATGTAACAGTCATTTCTAAATCTTTTTTGCCAGAATTTTTTGAAGAGTCTTACCCTAATATGAAACTCATTACTAAAGACTACGATAAAGAAGACATTGCCGATGCGGATGTTGTCATTATTGCGACAGATTCGCCAGAAATCAATGATCAAATCAAAAAAGATACGACACCGAATCAACTTGTGAATCATACCGGGGATAAAGAACGCTCTGACTTTTTCAACATGAAAGAATTTGATTTTGAAGACTTGTCTATCAGTGTCCGCTCTAATGGCGGAGCTTATAAAAAGGCGAAGAAAGCAGCTCAAGCCATTCAGGAATTTTTAGAGAGAGAATACGGGAGGGAATAGGGATGTCAAAACAAAAATTAGTCATGATCGGTAACGGCATGGCCGGTGTCAGAACTATTGAAGAGATATTAGAACGAAATTCAGATAAATTTGAAATTACGATTATAGGTAAAGAACCATATCCTAACTATAACCGCATTATGTTATCCAACATTTTGCAAAAGAAAATGTCGGTAGATGAAACTATCATGAACCCTTATTCATGGTATGAAGAAAACAACATTACATTAATTACAGGAGAGCGTGCAACAGGCGTTAACCGTGAAAAGCAATTAGTTATGACTGAAAAAGGAAAAGAAATTCCTTATGATGTATGTATTTTTGCGACAGGTTCGAATGCTTTTGTTTTACCGCTTCCAGGCCACGACTTACCAAGTGTCATCGGCTGGCGTACAATTGAAGATACAGAACGTATGATTGAAATTGCGCAAACGAAAAAAGAAGCTATCGTCATCGGCGGCGGCTTGCTTGGTTTAGAATGTGCCAGAGGTTTGCTGGACCAAGGCATGAACGTTACAGTGGTACACTTAGCTGATTGGTTAATGGAAATGCAGCTGGACCGTCAAGCAGGCGAAATGCTGCGTGAAGATTTAGAAAGACAAGGTATGCGCTTTGAATTAGGTGCGAATACTAAAGAAATTCTTGGTGAAACTGACGTTGAAGGTATCCGCTTAGCAGACGGCAAAGAATTACCAGCTGATTTAGTAGTCATGGCTGTAGGGATTCGTCCCTTCGTACAAGAAGCGAAAGACTCTGGTTTAGAGGTTGAACGCGGTATTGTTGTAGATGACTTTATGCGTACTAGCGATGAAAACATCTATGCAGTGGGTGAATGTGCGCAGCATAACGGTAAAGTTTACGGCTTAGTTGCGCCGTTATATGAGCAAGGCAAAGTGTTAGCGGATTACTTAACAGACCGCGAAACAGAAGGCTACAAATGTTCAACAACATTTACTTCATTGAAAGTATCTGGCTGCGACTTATACAGTGCTGGTCAAATTCAAGAAGATGAAGAAGTTGAAGGCGTTGAAATCTACAACAGTCAAGATCATGTCTACAAAAAAATCTTCTTAAAAGGCGAACGTGTTGTAGGTGCAGTATTATATGGCGACACAGATGATGGTACACGTTTCTTCAATATGATGAAAAAACGCGAATCTATCGAAGACTACACACTAGTATCTCTATTAAGCAAAGCAGGCGAAGAAGACGGCTTGTCTGTTGTGGATATGGATAACGAAGAAACTATTTGCGGATGTAACGGTGTGACAAAAGGTACAATCGTCAACGCGATTGTAGAAGATGGATTAACATCTGTAGCAGAAGTCACAAAAGCTACAAAAGCAGGCAACTCTTGCGGTAAGTGTAAACCGCAAATCGGTGAATTATTAGAACATACATTAGGCGGTGCGTTTGTCGCATCTAAACCTGCAGGTATTTGCGAATGTACTGATTTGACACGTGATCAAATCGTAACGCAAATCCGTGCCAAAGTCCTTAAAACATCTAAAGAAGTACGTAATGTACTTGGATGGAAAACAGAAGGCGGTTGTCCGAAGTGCCGTCCTGCTATCAACTACTACTTGAACATGATTTATCCAAATGAACACGAAGATGAAAAAGCATCTCGTTTCGCAAACGAACGTTACCACGCGAACATTCAAAATGACGGTACATTCTCAGTCATCCCGCAAATGCGCGGCGGTGTAACGAACCCTGATCAATTGATCCGTTTAGGTGAAGTTGCGAAGAAATATGATGTACCATTGGTGAAAGTAACTGGTTCGCAGCGTATCGGTTTATACGGTATTAAGAAAGAAGACTTGCCGAAAGTATGGAAAGATTTAGGCATGCGTTCAGCATCTGCTTATGCGAAGAAAACACGTTCTGTTAAGAGCTGTGTAGGTAAAGAATTCTGCCGTTTCGGTACACAATATACAACACGTCTCGGTATTCGTTTGGAGAAAACATTCGAATATATTGATACACCGCATAAATTCAAAATGGGTGTTTCTGGTTGTCCAAGAAGCTGTGTAGAATCAGGCGTTAAAGACTTCGGTGTAATCGGTGTAGAAAACGGATTCCAAATCTATGTCGGCGGCAACGGCGGTACTGAAGTGGTGAAAGGTCAATTCTTAACAACAGTGGAAACTGAAGATGATGTTATCAAACTTTGCGGTGCCTACATGCAGTATTACCGTGAAACAGGTATTTACACTGAACGTACAGCACCTTGGTTAGAAAGAATGGGCTTTGATGTAGTTAAAGACTATGTACTGAACAAAGAAAACCAAGACGCATTATACGAACGTATCATGGAAGCGAAACGTGCAGTTGAACAAGAGCCATGGTCTGAAATTGTGAATGATCGCGAAGATCAAAAAATCTTTGAAGTAGAGAAGGTGTAAGGATGCATACGTTAGAAAAAATTAAAGTAGCGGCGTTAGATGACTTAACACCCTTAATCGGTAAAAAAGTCATTGTTAAAGATAAACAAATCGGATTGTTCCTCACAGAAGACGGTACAATTCATGCCATCAATAATGTGTGTCCGCATAAACAAGGGCCATTATCTGAAGGTACAGTGGCAGGACATACTGTGTTCTGTCCGCTTCACGACTCTCAAATCGACTTGAAAACAGGTCTTGTCCAAGATCCTGACGAAGGTTGTGTTGAAGTCTATACAGTAGAAGTTGAAGATGGAGATGTGTATTTATGGCTGTAAGCACGACCGGTCATGTGTATTTGGTCGGTGCAGGGCCAGGCAATCCTAACCTATTAACACGAAAAGCAGAACATCTGATTCGTACTGCAGATATTGTGTTGTATGACCGTTTAGTCAATCCGTTCATTTTACAACTGGCGGCACCTGGAATTGAAATTGTGGATGTCGGCAAGAAGCCGTACAGCCGCCATATTCAACAAGGTGAAATCAATGACATTATTGTAGAAGCAGCATATAAACATCAAAAGGTCGTACGTTTAAAAGGCGGCGACCCTGCGATATTTGCGCGTGTACAAGAGGAAGTAGAAGTATTGAAATCACATCAGATTCCATGTGAAATTGTGCCGGGGATTACGACTGCCAGTGCAGCTGCTGCAGCATTAGGTATCGGGTTAACCAGCCGCAATATTTCTAAAAGTGTCACGTTTACAATAGGAAGTTTCAAAGATTCTCAAGAACAAGAAATCGATATTGCGTCACTAATCGATGGCGGCACACTTGCAATTTATATGGGCATTAAACGTCTGCATACGATTATCAGCCAAATTTATAAACAAGTCGGCAAAGACTATCCGATTTGCGCAATCTTCAATGTTTCTTATTCGAATCAAGTGGTGATTCAAGGGAAACTTTCGACAATTGAAGATGATGTCAGAGAGGCAGCACCTGACGATGCGCCGGGTATTTTACTCGTTGGAGATGCGATGGCACTTACAGACGGTCCGACGTTTATTGAAACGGATCATCTGCCGGAATACTTCGGCAAACAATGTATTGTCACAGGAGACAGAGAAGCCGCAATCAATAAAGCATTTGAAATTTATGATGCTGGCGGCTATGCGATGATTGATCCGAATACAGGTGATGAATATCACCAAAGCCAGTTGGATTTAATCTATCGCTTTATGCAGATGGATGATATTACTGAAATTATTAAAGCTTAGTTACTGAACCGCTGAGCACACAAGACTAAAATTGAATTCAATATGTATAAAAGGACCGTGTACCTAGGTGAAATCCTAAGTATACGGTCCTTTCGTTCTATCAATAGTGATCTATTATTAAAGCTTGTCTGTTACTCCGCGTTTTCTTTTGTTAATGCGGCTTCTGCGTTTGCTTCTCTTTCTTGCATTTTATGAATATGGCCTTCGCCCCAGCTGCAAAGTGAAGTTAAGATATTGTTTAAGCTTGTGCCGTAGTCAGAGAGTTCATATTCGACTTTCGGCGGAATCTGTTGATACACAATGCGGTTGATAATTTGATCGTGTTCTAATTCTCTTAATTGCTGCGTTAACATTTTCTGTGTGATTTGAGGAATAGCACGTTTTAGTTCTGAGGTACGCATTGTTCCTTCATCTTTTAAATGACATAGAATAACAGGCTTCCATTTGCCTCCGATAACATCAATTGTTGCTTCTACACCGATATTATAATCTTTCATAGTTTCACGTCCTTTTTATAGGTACTTTTTGGTGCCTATAGTACTTTCAGGTACTTATAGCACAATAAAGTACGTACTTCCCAAAAAGAAACTCTGGTTTTATAATCAGATTAACTCAAAAAAAGGAAAGGATTTTGAAGATGAATAAAAATCGATTTGCCATACTTGCTTTAGCGGTTTCAGCCTTTGCCATCGGGATGACAGAATTTATCAGTGTTGGTTTATTACCTCTGATCCAACAAGAATATAATATTACTATCGCATTAGCAGGGTTGACGGTTTCTATGTATGCTATCGGTGTAACAATCGGTGCACCGCTGCTTACGCCATTAACGAATAAAATGAAAAGAAAACATTTGCTTTTGGGGATAATGCTGGTATTTATTATCGCAAATGGTTTAGCAGTTTTTTCAGTAACATTCGGTATGCTTTTGGCGATGCGTATTTTATCAGCGCTGATGCACGGGGTGTTCATGAGTGTAGCTACAGCAATCGCCAGCGACTTGGTTACACCGGATAAACGTTCTAGTGCGATTGCGATGATGTTTACCGGACTTACAGTTGCGACGATTACAGGGGTTCCCTTCGGAACATGGATTGGTCAGCAATTCGGTTGGCAAATGTCATTCATTGCGATAGCCTTCATCGGTTTATTAAGCTTAATCGCAAACTTGATTTTTGTGCCGAGCGACTTGACAGAATATGATCAAGCACCTATGTCGGTACAATTGAAAGTTTTCAAGAATAAATCATTATTAATGGTCTATTTGATTACAGCTTTAGGTTATGGCGGTACGTTTGTAGTTTATACGTATTTAACAACACTATTAACTCAATCTATGGGGTATAGTGATTCTGCAGTTGTGGTTATTTTAATCTTTTACGGTGTGATGGTTGCGATAGGCAATACATTAGGCGGTAAATTGACAAACACACAACCTGTACGTGCATTGATCGGTATCTTTGTGATGCAGGCACTGATTTTATTAATTGTAGGCTTTACAGCGCACTTGCATATTTTAGGACTGTTATCTGTAATGTTGATGGGCTTGTTCGCATTTATGAATGTGCCTGGTTTGCAGTTGATTGTCGTGCTGTTAGCTGAAAAAGATAATCCTGCGACGGTTAACTTTGCATCTAGTATCAATATTTCCGCCTTTAATATCGGTATTACATTAGGCTCAGTCATCGGCGGATATGTATTAGAACAATTCTCTATCGGCGCAACACCATACTTCGGTTTTGCGATGGTAATTATCGCAAGTATCTTCATGTATTGGCTTTACAAACAACCTAAAGTAGAAACAGCAGTTTAATAATAGAAAGAAAACATATTAAGGAGTGTATTGAAAGATGGAAATCAAAACTTTAAATAATAAAAATGAAATGCCTGGATTAGGCTTAGGTGTTTTCCGAGTAGAAAACGATGACACAGCGAAAAATGCGGTGAAACATGCGATTGTCAGCGGTTATAGAAGTATCGATGCCGCATTGATTTACGGTAATGAAGAAATGGTCGGTCTGGGTATCAAAGAAGGTATCAAAGCAGCGGGAATTTCACGCGAAGATTTATTTATTACTTCTAAACTATGGTTGGATGACTTCGGCCGCGATAACGTTGCTGCTGGTTATCAAAAATCATTAGATAATCTTGGCTTAGATTATTTAGATCTTTACTTGATTCACTGGCCAGGTACAGATGAAACATTAATGGTAGAAACTTGGAAAGGCATGGAAGATTTATACAATGCGGGCAAAGTGAAAAATATCGGTGTTTCTAACTTTAATATTGAACACTTAGAAACTTTAAAAGCACAAACTGATATCAAACCTGTGATTAACCAAGTAGAATTCCACCCGTACTTAACTCAAGATGCATTGAGAGATTATTTAAGTGATGAAAATATTCAAATGGAATCTTGGTCTCCATTAATGAACGGCGACATCTTAAAAGATGAAACAGTGAATCGTATTGCGGATGAATTAGGCAAATCACCTGCACAAGTTGTGATTCGCTGGAACATTGAAAACAATGTCATCACTATTCCTAAATCTATTACACCTTCACGTATCGAAGAAAACTTTGATGTCTTCAACTTTGAGTTAACACCAGAACAAGTCAAAGCCATTTCATCATTAAATGAAAATAAACGTATCGGGCCAGATCCGGCAAGTTTCAACGGTTAATAGCATAGTTATTTATAGGGCAGTATCTCACAAAATGGGATACTGCTTTTTTTCGTTTTCATAAAATGTAGGGA
Source organism: Staphylococcus sp. IVB6181 (assembly GCF_025561445.1). Lineage (NCBI taxonomy): Bacteria > Bacillati > Bacillota > Bacilli > Caryophanales > Staphylococcaceae > Staphylococcus > Staphylococcus sp. IVB6181. Next base: position 708,938 of record NZ_CP095096.1, read on the forward strand.
ATACCCTTAGGCTTATAGGTGAATCCCTAATATCTCTTTGACATTATGAAACGTACAATAAAAGTAAGATGAAAACAGTAACTTTAGAAGTTAACAGCCTAGTACGCAGAGTAATTGAGATGAGAGGATGTTAGACATGGCAAAATTTGGAATGAATTTTTTTAAGCCTACAGAAAAATTTAATGGTAATTGGTCTGTATTAGAAAACAAAAGCAGAGAATGGGAAAAAATGTATCGTGAACGTTGGAGCCACGACAAAGTAGTCAGAACAACACACGGGGTGAACTGTACAGGTTCTTGTTCAAGGAAAGTATTCGTTAAGAATGGCGTGATTACTTGGGAAAACCAACAAATCGACTATCCAAGCTGCGGCCCTGATATGCCAGAGTTTGAACCGCGCGGATGTCCTCGCGGTGCCTCATTCTCATGGTATGAATACAGCCCGCTGCGTGTCCGCTACCCATATATCAGAGGTAAATTATGGGAACTTTGGACAACGGCTTTAGAAGAAAACAACGGAAATATGATTGCGGCATGGGCTTCAATCGTTGAAGATGAAGAAAAAGCGAAGATTTATAAAAATGCCCGCGGTAAAGGCGGACATATACGTGTAGCTTGGAAAGATGTCTTGCAGCTGATTGCAGCACAATTGCTTTACACAATTAAGAAAGACGGTCCTGACCGTATTGCTGGTTTCACACCAATCCCGGCAATGTCGATGCTGAGCTATGCATCAGGTGCACGTTTTATCAACTTATTAGGCGGAGAAATGTTGAGTTTCTATGATTGGTATGCCGATTTACCGCCAGCATCACCGCAAATTTGGGGTGAACAAACAGACGTACCTGAATCAAGTGACTGGTATAACGCAAACTACATTATTATGTGGGGTTCTAACGTACCGTTAACACGTACACCAGATGCCCACTTTATGACTGAAGTACGTTATAAAGGTACAAAAGTAGTATCTGTTGCGCCAGACTATGCAGAAAACGTTAAATTCGCAGATAACTGGTTAGCACCGAACCCTGGTACTGACGCAGCAATCGCACAAGCGATGACACATGTTATTTTACAAAAATATTATGTGGATGAACCTTCTGAAATGTTTATCAACTATGCGAAACAATATACGGATATGGCGTTCTTGATTATGTTCGATGAACATGAGGGTGGATACAAAGCAGGCCGTTTCTTACGTGCCAGTGATTTAGGCATGGAATCTGAAAATAACGAATGGAAACCAGTAATTTTAGATAATGAAACACATGAAATTATCGTTCCGAACGGTACAATGGGTCAACGCTGGGAAGAAGGCAAACAATGGAACTTGAAACTCGAAAATGAAGACGGTTCTAAAATTGATCCGGCATTAACAGTTGCGGACAGTGATTATGAATTAGAACTTATGAAATTCCCTTATTTCGATAATGAGGGAAACGGTATCTTCGAACGTCCGATTGCATCACGAACAGTGACATTAGCTAACGGCAAAACAGTAAAAGTTGCGACTGTATATGACTTAATGACAAGCCAATACGGTATTCGCCGTTTCGGTCATGAATTAGAAGCAAAAGGTTTCGACGATGCTTCTACACACTACACACCAGCATGGCAAGAAGCAGTCGCAGGCATTAAACCGAAAGTAGTCACACAAGTTGCGACTGAATTTGCGCAAAATGCGATTAATACAGGCGGCCGTTCAATGATTATCATGGGTGCCGGTATCAACCACTGGTTCAACTCAGATACGATTTACCGTTCTATTTTGAACTTAGTAATGCTTTGCGGTTGTCAAGGTGTTAACGGCGGAGGCTGGGCACACTATGTAGGACAAGAAAAATGTCGTCCGATTGAAGGCTGGAGCACAATTGCCTTTGCGAAAGACTGGCAAGGTCCGCCGCGTCTTCAAAACGGTACAAGCTGGTTCTACTTCACAACTGACCAATGGAAATATGAAGAATCAGGCGTTGATAAATTAGCATCGCCGTTAGCTGAAAATCTGAAACATCAGCACCCGGCTGATTACAACGTAACTGCTGCACGCTTAGGCTGGCTGCCTTCGTATCCGCAATTCGATACAAACAGTTTGAAATTCGGCGAAGAAGCGAAAGAATCGGGAGAGTTTACGAACGAAGCTATTTTAAAACGAGCTGTAGATTCAGTGAAAAACCGCGAAACGAAATTTGCGATTGAAGATCCGGATTTACGCAAAAACCATCCGAAATCATTATTCATCTGGCGTTCGAACTTATTATCAAGTTCAGCAAAAGGTCAAGAATACTTCATGAAACATATGCTCGGTACAAGCTCAGGATTGCTTGCAGAAGCAAATGAAACAGACAAACCAGAAGAAATGATTTGGCGTGATGAAGTACAAGGTAAATTAGATTTGATTGTAGCTTTAGATTTCCGTATGACATCTACACCATTAAAAGCAGATATCGTTTTACCAGCAGCAACTTGGTATGAAAAACATGACTTATCTTCAACAGATATGCATCCATTCGTACACCCATTCAATCCGGCCATTGATCCGTTATGGGAATCACGTTCTGACTGGGATATCTTCAAATCACTCAGCAAATCAATTTCAGAATTAGCGAAAGTGCATATGCCGGGTACATTCAAAGATGTAGTGACATCACCATTAGCACATGACTCTAAACAAGAAATTGCGACACCTTACGGTAAAGTCAAAGACTGGACTAAAGGCGAAGTAGAAGCGATTCCTGGCAAAACAATGCCTGGCTTCTCAGTAGTAGATCGTGATTACACATTAATCTTTGATAAATATGTGTCTGTCGGACCTTTACTTGAAAACAGCAAGCTAGGCGCACACGGTGTCAGCTTCTCAGTGAAGAAACAATACGAAGAAACAAAAGATATCGTAGGTACATGGAATGACGATACAGTGAAAAACGGCTTGCCGCGTATTGATACAGCAAGACGTGCTGCAGATGTTGTGTTAAACATCTCTTCAGCAACAAACGGTGAATTATCACAAGCGTCTTATAAAGATTTAGAAGAGAAAACTGGTATGCCTTTAACAGATATTTCAAGCGACCGCAGTGCAGAAAAGATTACATTCTTAAATATCACATCACAACCGCGTGAAGTGATTCCGACTGCAGTGTTCTCAGGTTCAAACAAAGGCAATAAACGTTATTCTCCATTCACAACAAATATTGAAAGATTAGTACCGTTCAGAACATTAACTGGACGTCAAAGCTACTATTTAGATCATGAAATCTTCCAGCAATTCGGTGAAAGCTTGCCGGTATACAAACCGACATTGCCGACGATGGTATTCGGTACGAAAGACAAACAAATTATCGGGGGTCAAGATAACTTAGTCTTACGTTATTTAACACCGCATGGTAAATGGAATATCCACTCAACTTACCAAGATAACCAGCACATGCTGACACTATTCAGAGGCGGTCCGGTTGTTTGGCTTTCTAAAGAAGATGCAGAAGTACATGATATCAACGATAACGATTGGTTAGAAGTCTATAACCGAAACGGTGTTGTAACTGCAAGAGCAGTGACATCGCACAGAATGCCGAAAGGAACAATGTTTATGTATCATGCACAAGATAAACATATTCAAACACCGGGTTCTGAAATTACAGGTATGCGCGGCGGTTCGCACAACGCACCGACTCGTATCCACTTGAAACCGACACAACTGGTTGGGGGGTATGCCCAAATCAGTTACAGCTTCAACTATTATGGTCCGATTGGAAACCAAAGAGATGTTTATGTAGCAGTGAGAAAGATGAAGGAGGTAGATTGGCTTGAAGATTAAAGCACAAGTAGCCATGGTATTGAACTTAGACAAATGTATCGGGTGCCACACATGCAGTGTCACTTGTAAGAATACTTGGACCAACCGTCCAGGTGCAGAATACATTTGGTTTAATAACGTAGAAACGAAACCCGGTGTCGGTTATCCGAAACACTGGGAAGACCAAGAACATTATAAAGGTGGATGGACACTGAATAAGAAAGGCAAATTAGACCTTAAAGCGGGCAGCCGCTGGTCTAAGATTGCTTTCGGTAAAATCTTCTACAATCCGGACATGCCTGTCATCAAAGACTACTACGAGCCTTGGACATACAACTACGAACATCTGACAACTGCAAAAGCAGGCAAACATTCTCCAGTTGCGACTGCACACTCAGTGATTTCCGGCGACAAAATGGATTTGCACTGGGGACCGAACTGGGAAGATGATTTAGCCGGCGGACATGTTACAGGACCAGAAGATCCGAACATCCAACGTATCGAAGAGAAAATCCAATTCGACTTCGACCAAACATTCATGATGTATTTACCGCGTTTATGCGAACACTGCTTGAACCCAAGCTGTGTAGCATCATGTCCATCAGGTGCAATGTACAAACGTGATGAAGACGGTATCGTTTTAGTAGACCAAGAAGCATGCCGCGGATGGCGTTACTGTATGACAGGCTGTCCTTACAAAAAAGTTTACTTCAACTGGAAAACAAACAAAGCTGAAAAATGTACATTCTGTTTCCCTCGTGTTGAAGCAGGCTTGCCGACAGTATGTTCTGAAACTTGTACAGGCCGTATGCGTTACTTAGGTGTCATGTTATATGACGCTGACCGTGTACATGAAGTAGCATCGACAGAAAATGAACAAGATTTATATGAAAAACAATGTGAATTGTTCTTAAATCCATATGACGAAGAAGTAATTGAACAAGCGTTGAAAGACGGCGTTTCTATGGAATGGATCGAAGCGGCACAAAACTCACCGGTGTACAAATTAGCGATTGAATATAAATTAGCTTTCCCATTACACCCTGAATACCGTACTTTACCAATGGTTTGGTACTGCCCACCGTTAAGTCCGATCATGAACTACTTCGAAGGTAAAGATTCAATCAAGAACCCAGATGCAATCTTCCCGGCTATCGAAGAGATGCGTTTGCCGATTGAATACCTTGCAAGTCTATTGACTTCAGGAGATACAAAATCTGTGAAAGAAGCCTTGCAGCGTATGGCTATGATGAGAAGTTATATGCGTGCACAAGTTACAGGCAAAGACTTTGATTTAGATCGTTTAGACCGTCTTGGTTTAACAGAACGTCAAACGAAAGATATGTATCGTCTGCTTGCGATTGCAAAATACGAAGATCGTTTCGTGATTCCGACATCGCATAAAGAACAATATATGGACACTTATGCAGCACAAGGCAGCCAAGGCTATGAATTCAGTGATAATCTTTACGGCGGCGGAAGCGGTTGTGAAGGCTGCGGTTCACCAGTCGCAATGAAACCGGGACAAACTGGACAAGAAGCATATAATGAAAGCTTCTATGGAGGGATTTTCCGTGATTAACCTGAAAAACTTTTATCAATTTCAAGAGTCAATTGGTTATTTTGCGCAGCAATTAAACTTCCCTGAAAAGTTGACATTCCATCCTAAGACATTTGATGAAGTTTTCGACAGCCGCCATCCAGCTTATGCTGAGATGGTGGAATATCGAGAACGCATCCAAAGTTACCCGTTGACTGAGATCAAACAACTTTACACAGATACATTTGATTTTAATAAACAAGCACCGCTGTATATGACTTATAACAAATTCGATACGCAGAAAGAACGCGGACAAATGCTCGCAAAGCTGAAAGTCTTATACGAAATGTTCGGACTTCAAATGGTAGACAATGAACTCTCTGACTTCTTGCCTTTAATGCTGGAATTTTTATATGCGGCACAATGGCAGAATGATGAACGTGCAGAAGGCAATATTGAGTTTATTATCATGGTCATTGAAGACGGTACGTATGCGATGCTTAACCAATTAAGAGAAATGGATAGTCCATATGCACCTTTAATTCAAGCATTAAGAAAGACATTAAAATTATGTTTACAACCCAGCGAAGAGGTGACTGCGCATGCTTAATCAATTTTTATGGGTCATTTACCCTTATTTATGTATTGCGATCTTTGTGATCGGCCATATTGCACGTTTTCGTTATGACCAGTTTTCTTGGACCGCAAAATCGAGTGAATTTATTGAAAAGAAACGTTTGAAATGGGGCAGTTTATTGTTCCATTTAGGTATTATTCCTGTTGCTGCAGGGCACTTTGTAGGTTTGGTTATTCCGCCTTCATGGCTTGAAGCATTAGGTGTGACACATGAAACTTATCATTTCGGAGCTGTTTATATCGGCAGTATCTTTGGTATAATGACTTTGATTGGAATGATTTTGCTAACGTCACGCCGTGTATCGGTTAAAAACATCAGACATCTTAGTACGGCTTCAGATATGGTCGTCAACTTCTTCTTGCTAATGCTTGTGTTTATGGGATGTTATGCGACATTAGTCACAAATGCAACAACACCGGATTTTGATTACCGCGCAACGATTTCAGTATGGTTCAGACATTTATTTATGTTTAATCCGGACGCAAATTTAATGACAACCGTTCCATTTTCATTTAAGCTTCATGTATTCTTAGGTTTTGGTATTTTCGCATTATGGCCGTTTACAAGATTGGTTCATGTGTGGAGTGTACCGCTAAGCTATGCGAACCGAAGCTATATTATTTATCGTAAGCATAAAGCTAAGTCTTAGATTGGAGGAGACAACTTGAATAGTGTAATTGCGACAGAATATTTTAATTATCAAGCTGCTTTGAATGATATCAGAGAAGAAGGCCAGTTTGATTTTGCAGCGATTGCCTTGCCTGAAGACAGTTCTCATAGTGCTGTCATTAAGTGGAAGTATGCCTCAGGCAATATCAATAACCGCTATCAACTGATCGTATTACGCCCTGGTAAAGGATTAGCAGGTCTTGTTATCCGTACAGGTTCCAGAATGGTTATTTATGATGTAGATACTGCATTAAGTTCTAATGACAAGTTAGGCTATCCCATTGTACTCAGCGAAGCATTGACTTCGATGGTTGCGATTCCGTTATGGAATAATAATCGTGTCTATGGTGCGTTACTGCTCGGCCAAAGAAACGGCCGTCCATTGCCTGAAGGCAGTGAAGATTTCCGCATTAAAGACAAACTAGGGAGTTTTAGAGATGAGTTCAACGCATAATCAAGAGAAGTTGAAAGAATTATTAACGCAGTATTATTTGAACACTAATGAAAAGATGGTATTTTTAAATAAGAAAGGCCAAGTCATTGCTTTAAATGAAGCTGCTGAAGAAGTCTTTTCCGAAGACAATGATTACAGTCAAATGACGCATGCAATCTGCCGAAGATGCGAAGGTTATTCAAACGAGTTTGACTTAATGTCATGTGAAAACTGCTTCTTAGAAGCGTTGGAAGTCGGCAATGGCAGCTTCCAAGTCTTTATGCGCACCAAAGATGATAAGATTGAACCTTTCACAGCATCTTATGAAGTCATTGATAAAACCAAAGAGATTTATGCATTTACACTGCACAATGTCTCGCCGCAAATCGAACGCCAAGATAGACGCTATCAGCGTCTGATGATGCAAAAAACAATCTCAGCTCAAGAGAATGAGCGCAAGCGTATTTCTCGCGAGCTGCATGATGGTATTGTACAAGAATTGATTAACGTAGATGTGGAATTGCGTTTATTGAAGTACCAGCAAGACAAGGATGAATTGATTGATAACTCTAAACGTATTGAAGGATTGATGTCGCGTTTAATCGATGATGTACGCAACCTATCTGTAGAACTGCGTCCTTCATCACTCGATGATCTGGGATTGGATGCTGCGTTTCGCTCTTACTTCAAACAATTCGAAAAGAATTACGGAATGCATATTGTGTATCATACCGATTTCTCATCGCAGCGTTTTGACAGCGAAATCGAAACCGTCATCTACCGCGTTGTTCAAGAAGCTATGTTTAACGCATTAAAATATGCGCAAGTAGACACAGTTTATATCTCGCTTTATCAAGGCGAAGCATCGATAATAGCTGAAGTCAGTGATCAGGGAATTGGATTTAAATTAGGAGATAAGGCGAAGGGCACAGGACTCGGTCTGTTCGGTATGAATGAACGTGCTGAACTGGTCAATGGTTCTGTCAATATTGATTCGCAAGCAGGACGCGGAACAATTGTAACGTTAGAAGTTCCAATAACTGATAAACGATAGGAGACTTGATGTTGAAAATTGTTATTGCAGATGATTATGCCGTGGTAAGAACCGGCTTCTCTATGATTTTGAACTTTCAAGAGGATATGGAAGTCGTTGCTACCGCAGCTGAGGGTGTTGAAGCATACCAAGAAGTGATGCAGCACCGCCCTGACGTATTAATAATGGATTTAAGTATGCCGCCAGGAGAATCAGGGTTAATTGCAACGAGTAAAATCGTTGAAAGTTTTCCGGAAACTAAGATACTCATCTTAACGATGTATGATGATGATGAGTATCTCTTCCATGTTTTAAGAAACGGAGCAAAAGGTTATATTTTAAAAAATGCTCCGGATGAACAATTGATTTCGGCAGTACGCACCGTTTATCGCGGTGATACTTATATCGACCCTAAGATGACAACATCTTTGGTTAATGAATTTGTAAATAATTCTGATCAAGATGCCAAACGTTCGAATGATCCGTATAGAATTCTTTCTAAACGCGAACTTGAAATCTTGCCGCTGATTGCGAAGGGTTACGGAAATAAAGATATCGCTGAAAAATTATTTGTATCTGTTAAAACAGTAGAGGCGCATAAAACGCATATTATGCAATAGCTGGAATTAAAATCGAAACCGGAATTAGTAGAATATGCCCTTAAGAAAAAATTACTTGATTTCTAAATCAAGGCTTATTGAACTCATCGTGATGATGGGTTCTTTTTTTATGCAAAAATTGTGGCTGTATTGTGAAAAATATAGGTGGAAATGAATAGAAAAGCTGTGTTGTTTAAACGTAAACAAGGGATTAGGGAAATGCCGAGGGATTTAAGGGAATGCCCTTATGTTCAATAATTCACCTAAAGACTAAAATATAAAGTGTAAGCAGTATTCCCAGCTGATAAATAAAATAACTTCGACTCAAAAAATATATCAGTGGGGTACTGCTCTTCTTATTAATTGATATGAAAAATGTTAGGGTGAAAAAAATGAACAAATCAAAAGGTGGTTTACAATTAACTGTCCAAACCTTGAGTTTGGTTGCTGGTTTCATGGTTTGGAGTATTATCGCTCCATTAATGCCGTTAATTTCACAAGATATTAAAATTACCAGCGGACAAATTTCTATTGTACTCGCGATTCCAGTTATTTTAGGATCTGTACTGCGTATTCCATTCGGCTATTTGACGAATATCATCGGTGCCAAATGGGTCTTCTTCTCCAGCTTTATTATTTTGCTCGTTCCAATCTTTTTATTAAGCCAAGCGCAATCTGTAAATATGTTAATGATTGCTGGATTCTTCTTAGGTGTCGGGGGCGCTATTTTCTCAGTAGGTGTTACATCTATTCCTAAATATTTCCCTAAAGAAAAAGTCGGGTTAGCTAACGGTATTTATGGTATGGGTAACCTCGGTACTGCGGTATCTTCTTTCTTAGCACCGCCGATTGCAGGTATGATCGGTTGGCAATCTACAGTAAGACTTTACTTGATTGTAATGGCAGTATTTGCGATTTTAATGTTCTTCTTAGGTGATGCGAAAGAACCTAAAGTTAAAATTCCTCTAATCGCACAAACAAAAGATTTAATGAAAGGCTTGCGTTTATACTACTTAAGCTTATGGTATTTCATCACATTCGGTTCATTCGTCGCATTCGGTATCTTCTTACCGAAATATTTAGTGGACCACTTCGAACTTACATCTGTCGATGCGGGTATCAGAGCAGGGGTCTTCATCGCAATTGCGACGACGCTTAGACCTTTAGGCGGTATTATCGGAGACAAAATCGATGCTGTCAAAGCATTGAAAATCGACTTCATTATTATGATTATCGGCGCTGCGATTTTAGGCTTTGCGGATGATATATTTTTCTTCACAGTCGGTTGTTTGATGATCAGTGCATGTGCGGGTATCGGTAACGGATTAGTCTTTAAATTAGTACCGCATTATTTCCAAAAAGAAGCAGGTGTCGCAAACGGTATTGTGTCTATGATGGGCGGACTTGGAGGTTTCTTCCCGCCATTAGTTATTACTTATGTGACAAGCTTAACAGGTACGAGTCACTTAGCATTTATCTTCCTAGCATTGTTTGGAGTCATTGCGTTAATTACAATGTGGCATTTAAGCAAAAGAAATCGTGCCTTAGTTTAACCCCATAATGGATGAATGAAAATGTAAATATTGAAGACAGCAGCACAATGGATGCAAGATGAGGCATCTGTTGTGCTTTTTCATTCAGTAAATGCAATGAAAAAAGGACTAGTCAATGCGCTAGTCCTAATCTTATTTAATAATGTATGGTTTTGTTTTAGCCGGGAGATTGCGGTCACGGTTGATTTTGCGTGTGGTCATGATCAATGCTGCAAATGCAATACTGACACTTAACATGGAAGAACCGCCGTAGCTTAATAGCGGCAATGTTACACCTGTTAATGGAATGACTCCAGAAACACCGCCGATATTGACGAAAGCTTGAATAAAGATATAGCTGCCGATACCAATACAAATCGATTTGTAGAAGTGGTTCTTCGTGCGGTTCGCATAGATTAAACACTTGGCTACGATAAAGCCGTAGAGTGCTAAAACAAAGAACACACCAATCAATCCCAATTCTTCGGATAAGACTGTAAAGATAAAGTCAGTATGAGGCTCTGGCAAATAACCGAGTTTTGAAATACCATTGCCGAGACCTTTGCCTAAGAATTTGCCGTTGCCGATAGATATTAAGGCATTGGTTAATTGATAGCCTTCACTGTTTTCATACTTGAATGGATTCAAGAAGACGTTAATCCGATTTAAGCGGTAAATGTTTTTCGCATCAAACAATAATGTGTAACTCAAATACATAACAATAGGTATCATCGCAATGCCGAGAATTTGAAGCTTTACTTTATTTTTGATATCAGAGTAAAGCAGTATACAAGCGATAATCGCGACAGTCAGCATCGTACCGCCTAAGTCGCCTTGAAGCAAGACGAGAACTAACCCGAAGCCCAGCAGCAGCAAGGGCGGAATCAAATGCTTAACTTTATAATCCCATCGTGAATTTAAGCGTCTGTCTATAATGTATGAGAAATAAAAGATTGAAGCGAGTTTTAAAAACTCTGAGGATTGAAGGCTGAAGAATCCTAAGCTGAGCCAGTTTTTCGAACCGTTGATTTCTTTACCGATTAATAAAGTTAAAGCGAGTAAGAAGAAGGTACCGAATAATAATACGATTTGAACATTGGATGATTTGAAAAAATCAATTCTGACAAACTGTGCAAAAAAGATGATAATCAAACCGATGAAAAAGTAGATGGCTTGGCGCTTCATAAAATGGTCGCTTGAAACAGGGAGACCGCCGGTCAAAGAGCCTTTTGAAGCAGGCACCATACTTGCACTGTAAACCATGACAATTCCTATTAAGCCGAGCAGGATAAAGGTCACAATCAAACTCAGGTCTACGCCTTTCATAGCAATCCGTGTGGATATGAGAAATTTCTTCACGTTAAGTCACCTCTATGTATATCTGTTTTGTACAAACGTGCAAAATATAAGCATTAAATATCTATTATATAGATTTTGTTAACAAGTATCCACTTTAAACAGGTGGAAATTTAATGAAATATGAAAAACATCAGCCATAAAAAAGAAGCCTTGAGCATAGCCAAGACTTCTAATTTCAAAACTTATCTTCTAACAAGCTTTATTTACTATTTTACGGTATCATAATAACGAATATTGTCTGAAACTTCTTTAAGGTAGAAATTACCTTTAGGTTCAACTTCTAATTCGCGATCATGATCAAATTCTAAATTGTCGAAGCGTTTGAAGAAAGTTTCATATTCTTCAACAGAAAGTGCTTTGCGGTTTTTCAGCATGGCTTGATGTGCTTCTACATCTAACGCATCTTTGAATCCATCTGAAAGTGTAGCAGTATAGAATTCGCCGACTGAACCTGAACCGTAACTGAACAATCCGATGTGATCGCCTGCGTTAAGGTCATGGTTTTCAAGAAGTGAAATCAAGCTGAGATATAATGAGCCTGTATAAATGTTGCCGACATAACGATTGTAATCGGTTGCAGATTTATAGCTGTCATTTAGTCTTGCTTGTGTATCTTCTGACGCTGTATCTGTTAGAATAGAATCAAGTGCTTTTTGACCCATCTTTGTGAAGGGAACATGGAAGCATAGCGCAGCAAAGTCAGACAATGATTTATGATAACGTTTCGCGTATTCGTTCCAGCTTTCTTGGAAAGAGTGGATATAAGCATCTTTAGATAATTTACCGTCAACAAGCGGGTAAATTTCACCAGATGGTCGCCAGAAATCGTAAACGTCTTCTGTAAATGCAACTGAATCATCATGTAATTCGGCGATGCGCGGGTTGTGGCTGATTACCATAGCGACTGCACCAGCACCTTGTGTCGGTTCACCGCCGCTGTTCAGTCCGTAACGCGCTGTATCACTTGCGATGACTAATACTTTTTCATTAGGACGTGGTACTAAATAATCTTTTGCCATTTGAATCGCTGGTGTCGCAGCATAACATGCTTCTTTCATCTCGAGACAACGTGCAAAAGGTTGAATTCCCAACAGATGATGAATTTGTACAGCAGAGGCTTTTGCGGAATCAATTGCAGATTCTGTCGCAACGATCACCATCGTAATATTTTTCTTGTCTTGTTCTGTTATGATAGGTTGAGCAGCGTTAGCACCCATAGACACAATGTCTTGACTGACCGGGCTTACAGCCATTTCAGTCTGGCCGATTCCAATCAGAAACTTGTTTGGGTCTACGTCGCGTGCTTTTGCTAATTCAGCCATATCTACGTAGAAGTTCGGAATATAAAAATTAAGTTGGTCGATACCAATTGTCATAAATAACCAACATCCTTTCTTGATATGTTAAATCACTTTAAATCATATCAAAAGAGAGTACAAAAATACAATTTTAAATTAGTAGCTAGTGATAAAAAAGGAGACTAAATTATGAGCAAAATCGCAATTGTAAGTGCAAAACGTACACCAGTAGGTAAATTCAGAGGGAAATTAAGAGATTATTCTGCAGTACAACTTGGCACCATCGCTCTAGAGGCAGCCATCGATGCTATCCAACTGCCGAAAGATCAAATTGAAAATGTTATTTTCGGTAATGTCTTGCAAGCAGGCAATGGCCAAAACCCTGCACGTCAGATTTTAGTGAATGCAGGTCTGCCTACAACCACTCCTGGAATGACTATTAATGAAGTATGCGGATCTGGTTTGAAAGCTGTAATTCTAGGCAAACAACTGATTCAATTAGGGGAAGCAAAAGTTGTTGCTGTCGGCGGTGTTGAAAGTATGACCAATGCACCGAAACTTGTTTTGCCGGGCCAAGAAAAACCTGTGCCGAGTTTCATGCATGACGGTTTAACAGATGCATTTGAAAATGTACCGATGGGTATTACAGCTGAACGTATTGCTGATCAATATAAAGTGACTCGCGAACAACAAGATGAATTTGCAGTCAAATCACATAAAAAAGCATTTGAAGCATCAGAAGCAGGCAAATATGACCAAGAAATGATTCCGTTAAAAGATGCTGATGGGGAAGAAATGACAACGGATGAAGGTATCCGCGGCAACAGCAATGTGGAAAAACTTGCGACATTGGATACAATCTTCAAAGAAGACGGTACAGTAACAGCAGGCAACGCTTCAAGTATCAATGACGGTGCTTCAGCACTGATTTTAATGGATGCGGACTATGCACGTGAAAACGGCTATGAAATTATGGGTATTTTAGGCGACTATGCAGAAGTAGGCTGTGATCCTGAAATTATGGGTATTGCACCATTCTACGCAGTATCTAAATTGCTTGAGAAAACAGGTCAAACGATTAATGATATCGACTTAGTAGAAATGACTGAAGCTTTCGCAGTACAAAGTATTGCAGTTCAAGATAATCTGCATATTCCGGATGAGAAATTGAATATTTACGGCGGTGCGGTCGCAATCGGACATCCGATTGGTGCTTCAGGTGCGCGTCTGGTAACTTCGCTTGTGCATGAATTGCATCAAGAAAACAAAAAGAACGGTATCGCAACAGCGTGTATCGGCGGCGGCTTAGGTTTAGCATTAGAAGTTGAAAAAGGAGAGTAGTCAGAATGAAAGCATTGGGAAAAGATTTTCGACATTTATCACGTCAAGATAAATTACAACGCTTAGAAGACAACGGCTGGATTTCATCAGAAAGTCATCAAGAATTATTAGACTTGCCGCTGCTTTCAGAAGAAGTTGCGGACAGCTTAATTGAAAATGTAATCACACAAGGCGCATTGCCTGTAGGCTTATTGCCAGAAATCATTGTAGAAGGCAAACACTATGCGGTGCCGATGATGGTAGAAGAACCTTCTGTTGTCGCTGCTGCTAGTTATGGTTCTAAACTTGTGAATAAAACAGGCGGATTCAAAGTCGAATCCAGCGAACGCTTAATGATAGGGCAAATCGTCTTTATGGACGTTAAAGACCCGAAAGCATTAGCTGAGCAATTATTAGATAAAGAGGATCAAATCCATCAAATCGCTGATACAGCGTATCCATCTATTCTTAAACGCGGCGGCGGTTACCGTAAAATCGATGTCGACACATTTGAGAATGAACAGCTTGTTTCATTGAAGGTTTATGTAGATACGAAAGATGCGATGGGTGCGAACATGATGAATACCATCTTAGAAGGCATTTCAGGCTTCTTGAAGGGCGAATGGCCTGAGATTAATGTATTAATGAGCATTTTGTCTAATCACGCTACAGCGTCGGTTGTGCGTGTCTCAGGAGAAATCGATATTGAGGATTTAGCACGCGGAGAAATGAGCGGTGCTGAAATTGCAAGACGCTTAGAAGCGGCTTCTGTATTAGCTTATGTAGATCCATATCGAGCAGTTACACACAATAAAGGTGTAATGAACGGTATTCATGCTGTCGTGCTTGCGACAGGCAATGATACACGCAGTGCAGAAGCGAGTGCACATGCTTATGCATGCAAAGAAGGGCAATACCGCAGTATGACTAAATGGGAATATCTTGAAGACAAAGGCCGTTTGAAAGGCACAATTGAGATTCCTATGACATTAGCAACGGTCGGCGGCGGTACGAAAGTCGTTCCGATTGCACGTCTTTCTCAAGAAATCTTACATGTAGATTCAGCACAAGAATTAGGCGAAGTCGCAGCGGCTGTAGGCCTTGCGCAAAACTTCTCTGCATGCCGCGCATTAGTATCTGAAGGCATTCAAGAAGGCCATATGAGTCTGCAATATAAATCACTTGCGATTGTCGCAGGTGCCAAAGGTGCAGAAATCGAACAAGTTGCGGATGCTTTAAAACAAGCAGAAACAGCAAATATGGCTAAAGCAGAAGCGCTATTAAAAGAATTAAGAGGATAATTATAAAGTCAGAAATATAATATAAAGCTGTAACCATAATAAAAGCAGCGCATCTTGTTAAACAGGATGCGCTGCTTTTACTTGCAACGTAAATCTATTAGTCGATTGAAATGTTTGAACCTGCGATGTCTTGTTCATCTTTTTTCGGCAATGTCACAGTAAGGACACCGTCTTTGTAAGATGCTGTGATACCGTCGCTTTCAATGTTGCTGAAAGAGAATTCACGGCTGACACTGTTTTCGCTGCGTTCTCTTTGGATTACGCGGCCTTCTTCATTTTCAGTGCGGCTTTCAATTGAACGTTTTGCACTGATTTTAAGTGTGCCTTCGTTGTAAGATAAGTTAATGTCCTTTTTATCAAATCCAGGTAAATCTGCTTTTACAATATATTGGTTATCTTTTTCTCTAATATCTGTTTTAACAGGATTGACCGTTGGAATTTGATCTATAAATTGGCGTCCGAATTCTTTAAAAATGTCAGTTGGTTTGCTTTCGAAAGGCATCTAAAATCTCTCCTTTTTCATTTAATAAAATCCCGCTTTCTTGTTCATTACCCTTGATTTTCAGGGATAATCCCAGTGAATCTTATGCGAGTTTCTATGATTCATTATACCAAATAGGAGAGGTGATAGATAATTAGAGGCTTTTCGTGTTATTCTTCAGTAAAGTTGTTAACGATAAATTTCGTAAGGACAGATTTAATTGTTTTAGCATCTTCCCATGAGATGTCTAAATCATTGAAAACTTCCATTGAAATCTTAGCAATTTCGTGTCTTGTTTTAACCCCTTGCTCTGTTAAAGAGACTAAAAGATTACGTTCATCTGTAGGCTTTCTTAGTCTTTTAACAAGGCCTTTAGCTTCAAGCTTTTTGATCATAGGTGTCAAAGTTCCCGAATCTAAATAAACACGCTGACCTAATGATTTGATATTAATAGATTCATCATCTTCTAACGCTAAAATGACAATATAAGCGGTATAGGTCAAACCGTACTTCTTTAGATGAGGTGTATAGCGTTTGATGATCTCTTTAGATGACACATAGAATAAAAAACATAATTGTTTTTCCAGAAAGTTGTTAGACTCATGCAATTAAATCACTCCTTATTTAAACCAACGATATTATGAACGCTATCACTTGTCAAGAAGTAATTTCATCCATATAATTTACTGTGTTTAAGAATGATGATTCAAATGAGCGAAATAACATATCTTTTGCAGACAAACATATATAAAGGAGATAGTTGAAAAGATGGAAAAACAATTATTTGATGATGTACTCAAAGCACGCAAATCGGTGAAAGTATACGACAAGGATGTCAAAATTTCACATGAAGAAATGGATGAAATGCTGGAGAAAGCAGCTTTAGCACCTTCATCTATCAATATGCAGCCGTGGAGAGTAGTGGTTGTTGAGAGCGAAGCAGGCAAAGAAAAGCTGCGTCCTATTATACAATTCAATACAAGACAAAATGATACTTCTGCCGCTATGGTTGTTATCTTCGGCGACCTTAAAAACTATGAATACGGCGAACAGATTTATCAAGGCAATGTAGATAAAGGCTATATGCCGAAAGAAACAAAAGAAGATTTATTATCGAAGTTCATTCCGTTTTATAAAGGTTTATCATTACCGCAAATGACATCAATCGTTAATATCGACTGCAGTTTGTTTGCGATGCAGTTTATGTTAGTAGCAAAAGCACATGGTTATGATACGAACCCTATCGGCGGTTTTGATAAAGAAAATATTGCGGAAGTATTAGGACTTGATTCTAACCGCTATTTACCGATTATGATTGTAGCAGTAGGTAAAGCAGACCAAGAAGCCCACCATACGTATCGTTTAGACCCTGATGCGTTCAGACGTTATTTCTAAGCGTATTATCGACAATTTTGTTACAATAATGGGAAATGTGTAACATTATTGAGCAATTTCATTCATACTTATACAGATAGAGATGTTTAAATGGTATGATTTTTAGGGCTAAAGGAGTCTAAAGATGAAGAAAAAAGTGTTTCATATTATCTTAATAATTATTGGTTCATTAATTGTCGCAACGGTTTTTTTCTTTGGTTTGAAAATGTATCAAGGAAAACAAAACTTGAAATTGGTTGATCAGTATATTGCGGAACATCATCTGCAAGACAAAATCAAATCTGAAGAAAAGAAATTTAATGCGAAAGACGGCGTTTACTATAAAGAAGTAGTGTTCAAAGATGAACCTGAATTGACGTATGTCATTCAGCCGATGGCTACTTCAAAAGGATTATTTGCACAAGCATTTGATACGCAAACAAGAAAACACATCAAAAAAGCCAAACATAATTTCTTTGATGACAATTATAAGCTTAAATAACCGAGCAAGTATGTTAGAATAAAAATGATTAAGACATTAAACACCATGTATTGTGTTTAGTGTCTTATTTGCGTTAAATTAAGATTGAATTCAAAAATTCGTGATAACAGTATGAAAAATGTATCACGACTTATTAATGTTTGATTAAGATTATCGAAATGGGATATAACACCTTTAGTATCAGCAGAGAGAAAAAACATGATAGGAGGGACGCCTGTGACACACAGAAATCAAAAACGTTGGCCAGGGTTTGTATTAGTGATTATCGGTTCAATCTTTTGGGGTGCTGGCGGGACAGTATCACAATGGTTATTTGAACATATACACTTGCCGGTCACGTGGTTCGTGGGTGTACGTTTATTAGTATCCGGATTACTATTAGTTATTATTTCATTCTTCTTAGAAGGTAAGAAGACCATTACAATTTGGGCAGATAAAAAAGATACGCTCAAATTATTTATTTATTCACTCATTGGAATGTTAGGTGTGCAGTACTGCTTTATGGCAACCATTCATTATGGTAACGCAGCAGTCGCAACGTTGCTCCAATATTTAGGTCCCGTAATTATTATTTTATATTTAGTAGCGGCTAAAGTGATTAATTTCAGATGGAAAGAAGGCATTGCTGTTACATTAGCGCTCAGCGGTACATTCTTACTGTTGACGAATGGATCGCTTGCGACTTTATCTGTACCGATGCCGGCCATCATTTGGGGTGTTATGTCTGCGTTTGCGATGGCATTCTATACTATCTTCCCAGTACAGCTGCTTGCTAAGTGGGGCACAGTCAATGTCGTCGGCTGGGCTATGTTTATCGCAGGGGTATTCTTGAACTTCCTGCATCCGTTTTGGAAAGTAGATATTTCAAACTGGGATTTTAAAGTTTTAGTTTATTTATTTATCGCAGTCATCATTGGTACGATGTTTGCGTTCTGGCTGTTTATATCCAGTCTTAAATTCTTATATCCGCAAGAAGCCAGTGTTCTAGGTACAATCGAACCGTTAACAGCGATTTTATTATCTGTTGTGTGGTTAGGCGTATCCTTCGGATTATGGCAAGTTGTCGGTGTTTCATTCATCGTATTGATGGTTATCTTCTTAGCAGTGGTCAAAGATTAACTTAAATAATTAGGATAGAAAGTAATCAGAGTCTATAGGTGTTTAATTCCACTTATATAGTATATAATTCTATACTATTGGTGTAAAATCATCTTAAACTTTTAAACTTTTCTATCCTGATTATTTTTTTTCTGATATAATTAAACAATGTCAGAAAAAGGGGAGATGCATCAATGGCTTTATTTAAGAGAAAAATAAGTTTACCAGTGCAGGTTATGATTGCGCTTGTTCTAGGTGTTGTTGTAGGACTATTACTATATGGACAAAAAGACATAGCGAATTACATTCAACCGCTTGGTGATATATTTTTAAACTTAATTAAAATGATTGTTATTCCGGTTGTATTTTGTTCGCTGGCCTTATCTATCTCAGGTGTAGGCGAATCTAAAACAGTCGGACGTTACGGACTTAAAACAATCATTTACTTTGAAGTGATTACAACTATCGCAATTGCATTAGGTGTTTTGTTCGCGAACATATTTAAACCGGGGACGGGATTAGATCCGAACAAATTACCGAAAGGTGATATTTCGAAATATGAGTCATCAGCGCATGCAGCTGAACATTCTACATATGGCAATCATTTTATTGATACCATTGTAAATATCATTCCGACGAACTTTTTCGAAGCATTAGCTAAAGGAGAATTGCTTCCAATCATCTTCTTCGCGGTATTCTTTGGTTTAGGTATCGCAGCAATCGGAGAAAAAGGTGAGCCTGTGAAAGCATTCTTAGGCGGAGTGTTAGAAGCGACTTTCTGGATGATCAATAAAATCTTAAAATTAGCGCCGCTTGGCGTGTTCGCATTTATCTGTGTAACTATTATGACATTCGGTGCTTCCGCATTAATTCCACTTGTGAAACTTGTACTTGTGGTAGTCGGCGCAATGGTCTTCTTCGTTGTCGTTGTCTTAGGCATTGTAGCTAAATTATGCGGCATCAGTGTATTTGATATTATAAAAGTATTGAAAAGTGAAATTTTATTGGCATTCTCAACTTCAAGTTCTGAAGCAGTATTGCCGGTAATGATGAAAAAAATGGAAAACTTCGGTTCGCCGAAAGATATTACGTCATTTGTTATTCCGATCGGATACACGTTCAACTTGGACGGTTCAGCGTTGTATCAATCGATTGCGGCTTTATTCGTAGCGCAAATGTACGGTATTCATTTAAGCTTAGGCGAACAATTAGTCTTAATCTTTACACTTATGATTACATCAAAAGGTATGGCAGCTGTACCAGGTACCTCTATCGTTGTTCTCTTGACGACATTAGGTTCTATGGGCTTACCGGCAGCCGGCTTAGCATTAATCATCGGTGTCGACCGTATCTTAGATATGGTACGTACATGTGTTAACGTCGTAGGTAACGCATTATCTACAGTTGTTATTGCTAGATGGGAAAATGTATTCGATAAGAAAAAATCAGAAGAGTACTTAAAATCGATTTAAGCAGTAATGCAAGTCAATAGGCATACAGCCTAAATCTAAATTTAATTTTCTGACATACTGATTTGTAAAAGAAGAACCACCGGTGCAAAAAAGCATCGGTGGTTTTATTCTTTCTTCATATTTCAGTGTTTAAATTAATGTTTCATGTCATGTATTTTCATCATCAAACCGTGCGGAATATCATCATGCTGCACGACTTTTTTCTTTGAAAATTCATCAGAATCTTTCTTTTTGACTAGTAAGACAAAGTCGCCTTTTTTCGGTTGGAATTGATCATCTGTTTGAATTTTGACGTTTTCCTCAATATGGTTATCTTTTTCACGTACCATTTTCTCAACTGTTTTAGAATCTTTCATGATACCGTAATATGTTTCTTTTTCGCCTGATGTCATCATTATTATGACTAAAACTATACATGCGATTGCAAGGACTGCAATTAATACGATACCGAGCGTTTTACCATTCTTTTTCATGTATGTAAAACTCCTTTCTTTTTCTTCTTTTATATATACCGAAAATCATAAAAAATTGCAACGAATCATAAATAGGACGTCTTTGTTATAATGAAATAAGCATAAGTTAAAGGAGACCAGCATATGAATTTTATTGTTTATTGCGGTGCCAGCGAAGGCAAAAATGAAATATATCGTCAAGCTGCACAACAAATAGGAGAATGGATGGCGCAAAAAGGCTATGGTTTAGTTTATGGCGGCGGCAATATCGGCTTGATGGGGAAACTTGCAGATACCATTAAGCAGCATCACGGCCATGTCATCGGTGTGATGCCGAGATTTTTAGAAGAAAAGGAAATTGCACATCAAGGTTTAGATGAATTGATTATTGTAGATACGATGGCTGAACGTAAAGCAGCTATGCTTGAAAAAGGTGATGCATGTATTGCATTGCCCGGAGGCCCCGGCACATTAGAAGAAATAACTGAAATGGTGTCATGGGCAAGAATTGGTCAAAATGATAATCCTTGTATCTTTTTTAATGTATCAGGGTATTATGACAAAATGGCAGCCTTTTATGATCAAATGGTGGAAGAAGGATTTGTCAGTCAAGCAGATCGCGATTTAATCTTGTTTACAGATGATTTTGATGCATTAGAAGATTTTATTCATCATTATGAAGCACCGCATGCACGTAAATATAATTAAATAAAAATAGACATCATGCATTAAAGCCTGTGCAGACTTTGATGCATGATGTCTATCGTTTGAAGCGATAATTTATATTTTGCCTTTTCTCCATAAGAATAAGAATACAATCGCGACAATAATCATGGAAATACCTAAGGTCGCAACCCAAGAGGTCGGACTATGGTCATTGAGCGGTAAAGGTACGTTCATACCGAAGAAGCTGAAGACCAATGTCGGTAAAGTTAAGAATACTGTAAACAACGTTAAAGTTTTCATAATGTTGTTCATATCATTAGATAGCAGTGATTCATATGAAGTTGTGATACTTTCTAAGATACGTGTATGCAATTCAGTTGTTTCGATGGCTTGGTTGGTTTCGACAAACAAGTCTTCGATTAAATCTTCATCTTCTTCAAAGCGTTTAATAGGCGGTAATTTAAAGAGTTTTTTGAAGACGTCTTCATTACCTTTCAACGCAGCTAAGAAGTATACCAGACTTTTTTCGACTTCCATGAGATTATACAGTTGTTTATTTGTGACTGTTTTTTTCAATTCACGTTCAATACGTAATCTTGATTTATTAAGCAAACGCAAGTTGCGGTTATAGTGATTAGAAATCGTGACTAAGATATTCAACGCAAACTGGCTGCGGTAATGCAAGTTCTGGCTGGATTTTGTGAAGGTGTCTAAAAACTCTACTTCATGATCGCAAACAGTAATCAGACGGCCGTGACCAATAATAATTCCCAGCGGAATAGTCATAAAGGATAGAATCTTATGATTATTTTTATTAACGATCGGAATGTCGATGATGATTAGAGAATATCCGGTTTCGTCATCAAATTCGACACGGGCACTCTCATCGGCATCCAAAGGGTCCTTTAAGAAGTCTTCTGGAATAGTGAAACGCTCAATCAATGATTCGACTTCTTCTCTTGAGGGCTCAGTGATATTAATCCACAAAGCGTCTTCTAAAGAAGTAGTATGAATATCGTGATGAACATTGTGTTTGTAAGCTGTAATCATTCTGAAGCTTCCTTTCTATGAATAAATCAAACAAGGTAATTTAAACGCAGTACTTTAAGTTAAAAATAAAGAGAACGTATTGTCCGATTTATTTATTATGTGCTACATAATAGTACCATAATTTACTGATTTGTGTAGTCTAATTATTAAAGGATGTGACGAAATGGCAACAACAATTCAATACTTGTTACGTATGATAACGAATGAAATGAAAGTGAAAGCTGACCATTTGTTAGAACCTTACGGGATTACTCAAGAGCAAGCGCAGACACTGCGCTATATTTATGAAAGTGATACAGGCAAAGTGGCACAAACTGATTTGATTCAAATTTTTAATCGCAAGGGTCCGACAGTAAGCAGTGCGTTAAGAAGCCTTGAAAATAAAAAGCTGATTGAACGTATCAGTGTGCCAGAAGATACACGTAAGAAAGAAGTCGTATTAACAGCATTAGCAAAGAAAGATGTCCGTGAAATCATTGCGATTTTGGATGAGGTAGAAGCGGTTTTATTTTATGAAATACCAAAAGCCGATCAAAATGCGTTAAAAGAAATTCTCTATAAAATGCAAGATAATCTGCGTACGCTTGATTCTGAGGCAGGACCTTTTTAAAAGGTTGTTCCGTGTGTCAATTTCATGACGATTTGTACATGACTTTCTGAAAGCATTGGCATCCTTTATAATAGAGAGGAATACTATTAGGAGGAAACAAAAATGCGCAGAATTTTGTATACATTTTTAACTTATACAATTATCGGCTTGCTCAGCGGTGTATATTATCGCGAGTTGACTAAAGCTTTTGAGTTCACAGGCAAAACGCAATTGTCGATTGTGCATACGCATCTGTTAATGCTGGGTATGTTCATGTTCTTGATTTTAATTGTATTTGAAAAACTATTCCAATTAAGCAAGTACTACTCATTTAATTGGTTTTATTATGTTTATAATATTGGGGTTATCGTTACAGTGGCACTACAAGCGATTAAAGGGACAATGCAAGTTACAGGAGCAAGTATTTCACCTGGAATTGCAGGTATCGCAGGATTAGGCCATATGACTTTATCAGCCGGGTTTATTATTTTGTTCTTCTTATTGAAGAAAGCTATATTAACCCATCCGATAGAAGGACAGCAAAAACACAAAAATTAAAAGTATATGCAAAAGACGCAACATGGTGCGATGTTGTGTCTTTTCTTTATAATTTGATAAAAGTTAATATCATCTCGCGACAATATCATGTAAAATATAGATGAGAACAATTTTCAATACGAATTATGCAGCACAAGAAAGAAATTAGGGGGCAAGCATAATATGAAAGATTTAACAATTATAGGCGGAGGACCTGCAGGCCTTTATGCGAGCTTTTATGCAGGACTTCGAGGCATGAGTGTGCGCTTAATAGATGTACAAGATCAGCTCGGAGGCAAGATGTGTCTGTATCCTGAAAAGATTATTTGGGATATCGGCGGTGTTGCGCCTAAACCGTGCTATCAAATTACGAAAGATTTGATTGAACAAGGGCTTCATTTTAATCCGGAAGTCCGTTTGAAAGAACGTGTCACAGACATTCATAAAGTCAAAGAACGTCATTTCAAAGTGACAACAGACCAAGGACAAGTTTATGAATCCAAGGCAGTAATCATTGCGATTGGCGGCGGTATTATTCAACCTAAGCCTTTAAAAATCAAAGATGCTGAGCGTTACCAAATTACAAACTTGCATTACGTCGTACAAAAGCTGTCTCGTTTTGCGGATAAAAATGTCTTGATTTCAGGAGCAGGCAATTCTGCGATAGATTGGGCATGTGAAATCGCACCTTATGCGAAAAGCGTGCGTTTAGTTTACCGTAAAGATAAATTAACCGGATTTGAGGCAATGCAGGATAAATTATCTGCATATGGTGTGATACAATATCCGAATAGCCAAATCACAGCGTTAATCGGTGATGAAAAGCAGGAGAATATTCAATCGGTTGTTGTGGAAAACAGTACAACAGGAGAAGCAGAAACCTTATCCGTAGATGATGTCATCATCAGTCACGGTTTTGATATTGAAAATCCGCTATTAGAAGAAGCCGCTACGAAACTCGAAATGATGAATGCCTATCAGATTAAAGGACAGGGCAATACGACAACGAGCGAGCCAGGTGTTTTTGCATGCGGCGACATTATTCATCACGATGCGAAAGTACACTTGATCGCAAGTGCCTTCAGCGATGCAGGCAATGCGGCGAACTTAGCCAAACAATATATTGAACCTGAAGCACCGGCAGAAGGTTATGTTTCAAGCCACAATGAGCACTTTAAAGAAGCAAACAAAGCCATCATTCAACAATATAATGAACAATAATGAAACAAAGGAAAAGCATTCAGAGCAAGCGTCTCTGAATGCTTTTTGCATGCAAAAAATGCCGCACTCAAAAGTACGGCATTTCAATGTGTTACTTATTGTCGAAGTTTGCAGTAGTTGCGGAAGTACGTTCGCGCAATTCTGCTTCGATTTCTTCTAAACTGCGTCCGCGTGTTTCTGGCAAGTATTTAGTCACAAAGATTGCGGCAAATACGCCAATCACTGCGAAGATCAAGAAGACGCCTTGTGTCGGCAATACTTCGTTTAACATAGGGAAAAATTGTGCAACGGCTAAACTTCCTAATGATAAGACAAGTGCTGCAATACCTGTTGCGGCACCACGTGCACGCATAGGGAAGAGTTCCGGCAGCATAACCCATAGGACAGGACCCCATGAGAAACCGAAGAAAATAATAAAGATTGTTAAGCATGCAATGATAATCCAAGCAGATGATTGGATACCCATTGACCAGATTAAGATAGCCATGATGACTAATGAAGCCACCATACCGATATTTCCGATTAACAATAATTTCTTACGGTCGATTTTATCAATAATCATAATAGCGACAATCGTTACAAGTACGTTGACCGTACCGATACCGACTGAACCTAAAATAGATGCTGAGTCACCTAAACCAGCTTTAACGAAGATGGAAGGTGCATAGTAAATAATTGCGTTGATTCCGATAATTTGCTGGAAGAGTGCGAACACACAACCGATAATAATCGTTGGGCGCAGCCAAGGTGATTTTAAAACATTCCATGTACTTTCTGAAATAGCATTGATTTCTTTCATTTCAGCAATTTCATGATCGATTTGGTTTTTAGGGAATGTTAAGCCCATCACTTTACGTGCCGCATTTTCACCGCGGTGTTCCAGCAGCCATCTTGGACTTTCCGGCATAAAGATAACGCCGATTAAAAGAATGACAGATGGTACAACTGCAAGTCCTAGCATCCATCTCCAACCTTCGATGCCCGCAAAAGCGTAACCTGTTAAATATGAAGCCAAGATACCGATAGTAATCATCAGTTGGTTTAATGAACTTAAAGAACCGCGTGATTCTGTTGGTGCCATTTCTGATAAATACACAGGAACGATAGCTGTAGAACCACCTACCGCGATACCGATAATAAAGCGGCCGAGAACTAATGTTGTTAAATTAGGTGCCAGTGCTAATACCAATGCGCCTACTATGTAGATAATCGCAATGATAAAGACAACACGTCTGCGCCCTAATTTATCTGATGACGGTCCGCTGAAACCAGAACCTAATATCGCACCGATTAACATGGCTGATACAACAAAGCCTTCTGTTGCGCCGGTTAACGGTATATCATCAGGAATATAAAGCAGGGCACCAGAAATAATACCCATATCATAACCATAGAGCAATCCGCCGAGTGCACCTATGAAGAAAATGAGGTTTTTGTTAAACTTCTTTCCCATTATGATAACCTCCTATATTAGAATTTAATGTAAATCAAGTATACGCTTTCATTAAATTAAAGTAAATAACAATATAATACGACTTGTCCAATAATATTTATTAAAATATATTGTAATTATGAAATTCAAATAAAAAAGCAGCAACTTCATTTGAAATTGCTGCGAAAAGGGAGGAGATTATTGCTGATCAGGGTTGATTTTAACGACAAAACGGCCGCTGGATTGATTATTCAACATCTGTTCCATAGCATCAGGTACGTCATCTAATGAAATGACCTGTTTGATAGAATGCAGAGGCTCTGGTTTTAAATCTGTCGCCAGTCTGCGCCAGATTTGTTTGCGTATTTTCATAGGTGTTTCTGCTGAATCGACCCCTAAAATACTATTGCCGCGTAAAATAAACGGTAAGACAGTTGTCTCGAAATCAATACCTGCAGTGTTGCCGATTAAAGCGATGCTGCCTCTGTTTTTTAAGCGTTTGATAATATCTCCGACATGTTTGCCGCCTACAGGATCAATGACTGCTTGCCATTCTCTTTTGCATAGCGGCTTTTCTGATTCTCTTTCGACACGAGGAATCACTTCATCAGCACCGATAGATTTTAAATAGTCTTCATTTTGCTGGTTACCGGTACTTGCGACTACTTTATAGCCGATGGCACTTAACATCATTGTTGCCAAGTTGCGGACGCCGCCGCTTGCACCGCGTACAAGGACAGGCGAACCTTCGACAGTTAATCCGTTGTCCTCAAGTTTTTGGATTGCTAAACCTGCGGTATAGCCTGCAGTACCATAAATCATTGCTTCTTCAAGTGTCAGATTTTTAGGAAGCGGGAGTACCCATTCTTCTTTGACACGTGCAAGTTCGCTTAAGCCGCCATGATGCGATACACCTAAATCATAACTTGTCGCAATCACTTCATCTCCAGGTTGGAAGGCGGAAGTTTCAGATTCAACTACTGTACCTGCTAAATCAATCCCTGGAATAATCGGATAATCTTTTACTACACCAGCACCTTTTTTGCTGCGAGTGCATCTTTATAGTTAATACTAGAATAGGCTACGCGTATTAATACGTCGCCTGATTCGATTGTTTCTATAGGTAATGTTTTTAATTGCGATTTGACTTGATGGTCATTCTTTTCTGCATAATATGCGCGGAATGTCTCTGTCATATCTTTCATTCCTTTCATTTTCATAATTAAAGAAATGTTAACACGAACATAGAACCAGCAACAAATAGAGTGGCTCAGTTTAATACATGACTTGTGTCATAATAATTTTTTGTTAAAAGAATTTTTACATTTTCAATGTTTATACAATATAATGGAAGTGTATAAGTTAAGAGATGATACCATCAAAACATTGAAAGTACATAAGGAGGAGAACGTATGAAAAAGTTATTTGCCGGAGCATTAACGTTATCATTAATTCTTGCCGCTTGTGGTAATGATGACAGCAAGAAAGAGGATGAAAACAAAGATAAAGACCAAACAACACAAGAAAGCAAGAGCAATGATAAAGAAAGCAGCAAGGATAAAGAAGCTAACAAAGATAAAGACAAAGCAAGCGAAGACAGCAATGCTTCTGACAGCGATCAATCAAGCGAAGACAAAAATGCCTCATCTAGTACAAGCGGTGAGGGTGCAAATTCATCTTCAAACAGCGAAGGAGCTTCTGATTCAAGTTCAAACAGCAGTGCTGACAACAAAGCAGCATCTTCAGGTGCAGCCGCAGGAGCTAACGGCGGACAAAGCGGAGATGCTAACAGTCAAGCAGCTCAAGGTCAAAATACACAGCAAACTGCAGGTCAAAACAGCACTCAAGGCAGCCAAGCACAACAAACGGGCTATGTAGCACCTTATCAAGGTCAAAATGCAGTACCAGCAGCAAGTACAATCGGACAAGCAGCTGTGAATGAATCTACATTACGCGTATTGCCGAACTTCCCGCAATCACTGCAAACAGCTCAAAATGCTGCAGATGCAATTAATGGACAATCTAATCCGTACAATGATTTTGGTGTACAAGATAACGGAAACGGCAGCTATTCATATGTATTCAGCTTCCGCAACCAATCACAACCAGGCACATATTCATTAGTCACTGTTAATCAGCAAGGTCAAGCGGCAGTCATTGATCCGGCATATGCTGCAGGTCAATAAAGCGATACGTTAGCATTTCAAAAGTATTGAAACAAGTATTAAGCAGATGAGAACAAATAAATGCTCAGCACATCTTCGTGCTGAGCATTTTTATCTTCTATTCAGGTTAATGATTTGCGGCGTTTCGAACGCTTTGGCAATTGCTGCACAATCAAACTGGAAATCGTTTCGAAAGAATGATTGTGACGATTGACAAACGGATGATTAATCAGTGGAATAGATTGGTTGATTAAGGCATTTGTCAATGCTTCTGCGCTGCTGTAAGCAACAGGTTCAAAAGGTTTCATAACTTCTTCATAAAGCCCGCGTTCTTGCTGGTAGTTGTCTAAATGCGGTGTATAAAGTGCTGCAGGTTTATCTATAGTTAATGCATCAAAGACAACAGAAGAGTAATCGCTGATTAAAATATCGCAAGCGAGTATTAAATCTTGTGTTTCCATATTGCTTGCTGGCTGAATCACTTGTTTTGAAAGTGATGTATCTTGTGTTTCATCGCTTTCGATATGTCCGCGGAATATCACATTATAATGCTGAAGCAGTTCTTCTGAAATAGACAAGTTATCATCCGGTTTTGGATTTGTTTTCCATGTCGGCAGATAAAGCAGTGTTGGTTTATTCGGATCAAGCTTAAGTGCTTGTTTGATAAATTGCACGTAAGGCTGATCGTTTTGTTTATCTAACAAGTAGCGTACTCTTGGATAACCGCAAGCTGCTATTTCCGTATATTGCATCGGAAAGGCGGTCTTGAAAAGCTCTGCTGCTTCTGAACTGTCGCAAATCAAATAATTCTGTTGGAGCCATTTATTATATTTGCGTGCACGGTAATTATAGATTTCTTGGTTTTGGTAAGGTTCTCGGCTGTCTAAGAACAGTTGTTTTAATGGTGTGCCGTGCCATAGCTGAATAATTGTTCCATTCGGTTTCAATGTATCAGGAATATAACTTTCGCTGATAACGACATTGGCATTTTCAATCAAATCTTTTGTGTCTTCATGTTCTGGAGAGACAAAATGCGGGCCTGTCGCATCATCTGTAATATAGAATGCAGGGTATTTTGAGTAATGTTTTGCAAAGTAATTGAATAAATAACGTGAATTACCTCTAAAGCCGTAATCAAACCCTAAAAAGACGACGGTGCCGTTTAACGCTTTCTCTTGTTTTTCGTATATATTACTCATGCTTTGATGATTTTCATAACTGCGATCTAATATCATGCTGGTGATAAAGTGGGGCAGTTTAAAGTGCGTCTTCCATAACCAGTTATCGACAAAGCGAACAGGTTCAGGCAATGTAGTATTTCTGAATTTGAAAGGCGGCTTTTGATGATGCAAGTATGCCAGTTTATTTAAATTAAATTGTGTAACTTTCGCATATTCATGATGTTTAATACTTTGATAAAACGATTGTGATGTTCTTAGATGCGTTTTAAAGTCGAAGACCACATGTCCGTTCGTTTCGACTTGTTCAGATAAAAGCAATGCGGCTGCTAAATCAAACGCTGTTTCGCATTGGAAGGTATTAAGTGCTGTGATAGATTGCTTAATACTAAAAATCATATTCGGGAAATGATTAATGTTATTCATCCATGTATCAAAGTCGACAGCAGTATTTGCAAAATAGCGGCAATCGTTTTGATAGTAAGAATCTACTGTGTAATCTACAACAATAGATTGTGAAGTATTGTGTGTTTTCAGCGCTGACAATTGGTCGGGATAGATATCTATATTTAAGTCAGAGGGGATAAAATGCGTATATCCTTCTTCAAGGGCTGTTTTAAGTGTAAACAACATTTTATCGCCTGATTGATATTCTGTTGTTAGTATTTCCATAGTATGACCTCAGTTTTATAATATTAAACTATATTTTAACATTTTGTTCATTAACTGTGAAAGAGAATCTTTTAACATTTATGCGACATCTTGCAAGTAAAGTTGGAACTGTACTATTATTTAAAAATATTGTATTATAACAGTTTGTTTTCTGAAAATAATATGTAAGCGTATACATTGGTGCATATGCGTTTAACGCGAAAAAACAGTTTGAAAAAATTTCTGAAAAAGAATTGAACAGCTCGTAAAAACATGTTATATTATATGTGAAATAAATCACAAACTATTGTGTGATTCAATTTAAAGGCCTACTAAATTAAAATTGAAAGAGAAGAGGAAAGTATATGTTAGTATCTTCGTTTGATCCGTTCCACAATTTAGTCTTATCGAGTATTGTGGCTGCAGTACCGATCATATTATTCTTGTTATGTTTAACTATCTTTAAAATGAAGGGGATTTATGCAGCATTAACAACTTTAGTTGTGACTTTGATTGTAGCAGTAGTCATATTTAAATTACCGGCTGTTATGGCAGCGGGGGCAGTAGTAGAAGGAATATTCCAAGGCTGGTTGCCGATTGGTTATATCGTTATCATGGCGGTTTGGTTATACAAACTTTCTACCAAAACTGGACAATTTGCGATGATTCAAGACAGTATCGCAAACATTTCTCAAGACCAGCGTGTACAGTTATTATTAATCGGTTTTTGTTTTAACGCATTCTTAGAAGGTGTGGCAGGATTCGGGGTTCCTATCGCAATCTGTTCTATTTTATTAATCTATTTAGGATTCAAACCACTTCAAGCAGCAATGTTATGTTTAGTTGCTAACTCAGCAGCAGGGGCATTCGGAGCAATCGGTTTACCGGTAGCTGTTATTGATACATTGAACTTGCAAGGCGGTATCACTGCACACCAAGTATCTAGTTATTCAACATTTACATTAGCGTTTATCAACTTCTTTGTACCATTCTTATTAATTTTCATTATTGATGGATTCAGAGGTATTAAAGAAACATTACCATTTATTTTATTAGTATCAGTAATCTTTACAGTGTTCCAAGGTGCATTGACTTTATTCCAAGGTCCGGAACTTGCGGATATTTTACCTCCGCTCGCAAGCATGGGTGCACTAGCGCTTTTAAGCCGCAAAGTTCAACCGAAACATATTTTCCGTTTGGAGAAAGATTCAAAACCGCCAGTCACTCAGAAATTAACAGTGAAACAAATCCTATATGCATGGAGCCCATTCTATATCTTAACAATCTTAGTTATGTTATGGAGCATGCCATTCTTTAAAGCACTCTTCTTGCCTGGCAAACCATTGCATTTCTTAGCAGTACAATTACCATTGCCTGGTACATTCAGTGAAGTGACTAAGAAAGCTATTACACTCAACTTGAATGTAATTGGACAAACGGGTACAGCGATTTTAATTACAATTATTATTACAGTATTATTATCTCAAACAACTACCTTTAAAGATGCAGGACAATTATTAGGTGAAACATTCAAAGAGTTATGGATTTCTGTTATTACAATTTGTTTCATCTTAGCCGTTTCAAAACTTACAACATACGGCGGTCTAAGTGCTGCAATGGGACAAGGTATCTCTAAAGCAGGCGGTATCTTCCCATTATTCTCACCAGTATTAGGATGGATCGGTGTGTTCATGACAGGTTCTGTTGTTAACAACAACTCACTCTTTGCGCCGATTCAAGCATCAGTTGCAGGTCAAATCGGTGTCAAAGGCGGTATGTTAGTTGCTGCGAATACAGCAGGCGGGGTAGCTGCGAAAATTATTTCACCGCAATCTATCGCCATTGCGACTGCAGCTGTTAAACAAGTCGGTAAAGAATCAGAACTCTTGAAAATGGCATTGCGTTACAGTGTAGGTATGGTCATCTTCATCTGTATCTGGACATTTATCTTATCTTTATTCTTATAATTACAGAAGTTGTAAATATAAAAAACGGAGCCGAAATTTCGGTTCCGTTTTTTTAATGTAACTACTTATTCTGTTTCTTCAGTTTCAGGTTGAGGTGCATGAATTGCTTTCATAAAGTCTTCATATACTTTATCAGGCGAATATTTTGCGACCGTTTCAAATGCACTTTCAATTATTTTGCCTTGTTCAGAAGGCGGTGCAGTCATCACATTTAAAATATGTTCTGACAGTGAAACAATGCTTTGATACTCTGCAAGGAAACCATTGCGATTGGATTGAATTAAGGTTTCCGGGCCCGTATTGCCTTTATAACTGATGACAATACTGCCTTGATTCATAGCTTCTAATATCACCAAACCAAAACCTTCATTGCGTGAAGGGACAACTGTAATGGTACTTTCAGCTAAACGCAGCGGCAGATGCATTGTCGCTGGATAAAGCTGAACAATATCATTGAGTTGATGCTGCTGGATAAATTCTTCAAGATCGTGTTTTTGCTGGCCGTCGCCGTAGATATGCACTGTATAGTTCATATCACGCAAGCTGTCTTGTATATGTTCGACACTGCGCAGCAGCAAGTAGAAGCCTTTTTCATATTCTAAGCGTCCCGCCGCAATAATCTGCGGCTTTTTAGGGATTTCGATTCTCGGTTCATTCATCATATTAGGTACGATATAAACCGGTGTTTGAATGACTGATTGGAATGCTTTGCGGTCTGCGTCTGTTAACACAGTGATACAATCTAAATCTTGATATGCGGCTTGGATTTCTTGGCGATAGCTTTTTGAATAAGCATCCCAATTCATATGTTCCATACCGACAGTTAAGACATCTTTCGGTGCATAATCTGCGACCAGCAGGTTATAGCTTGCACGTGTGCCGACTAAGACGTCTGTATCGGTTTCACTCACAGCGGTTACGATTTTCTTTTCGACATAGCTTGAAAACTGCGCTAAACCTGGTTCGTTTTCAGTAATAATCTGCGGTTTGATAAATGGTGTCCATTTGCGGATACGGTTCATGAAAATATCCATCAGATTTTGCGGGCTGAGATTATAGTCGACCAGCGGCTGTACTTCGATATCTTGATGAAGTTTAAAATAAGGTGCTTTGCTGCCTTTGAATACAGAGATGATTTTTACCTTATGTCCTTTGGCTGTCAATACATTAGCAAGTTGTGTGACGGCTTTGACAGTGCCACCCATGGAATAAATATTATGCATTAAAAAAGTGATTGATTGCACGTGGTGTCACTCCTCCCATTGAATTCCTTTAATTATATCATAGTCCAGGGATCACTATGCAAAGGTAGATGCTTTGATATATGTTTTGTGCATCAATTTAAACACGAAAAAATAATAATCTATTGAATAACTATCCTTACCCCTTTTGTCTGAGCATAAATACGTATATAATAAGAGAATAGAACGAAATACTTAGCAACACTATTTTGACATAACTTAGGTATGTTATTTTTTTAAGACTGTGGTAAAGCGCTTTCTCAAGAAAGGGTTGAGGTCATGCTTAAGCAGATGTCATCTTCATTATTAAAAAGGGGGCTGTATTTGTTATGAGTTCAGAACATAGCAAAACAGATGTCATCTTAATCGGTGGCGGAATTATGAGTGCGACATTGGGTACATTATTGAAGAAAGTTGCACCAGAAAAAGAGATAAAAGTATTTGAAAAGTTAAGCGAATCAGCACAAGAGAGTTCTAATGCATGGAACAATGCGGGCACAGGGCATTCAGCATTATGCGAAATGAACTATACAAAAGAAATGTCGGATGGTTCTTTAGATGTTTCAAAAGCTATGAAAATCAACGAGCAATTCCAAATTTCTAAAGAATTCTGGTCTTATTTAGTGAAACATGGCAACTTGGATCATCCTGAAGAATTCATTCACACTGTACCGCACATGAGTTTTTGTATCGGTGTACGTAATGTCGACTTCTTAAGACGCCGCGTTAAAGCTTTAAAAGAAAATGCATTATTCAACGAAATGACAATGACAGAAGATAAAGACCAAATCGCACAATGGCTTCCTTTAATGATGGAAGGGCGTAATAACCATATTCCAATCGCAGTAAGCCGTGACGAAACGGGTACTGACGTCAACTTCGGAGCATTGACTCATAAATTATTCGACTTCTTGCAGCAAAACCAAGTAGATGTTGAATATGAGCACCAAGTGACTGATTTAAAACAACAAAAAGACGGCACTTGGAAAGTGAAAGTCAAAGATTTAACTACTGAGGAAACAACAACATATATTTCTGACTTCGTATTTATCGGAGCTGGCGGTGCGAGCTTGCAGCTATTACAAAAAACGCATTTGCCGGAATCTAAACATATCGGCGGTTTCCCAGTCAGCGGTTTATTCTTAGTATGCCAAGATCCTGAAGTGGTCAATCAGCACGATGCTAAAGTGTACGGCAAAGCAAAAGTCGGTGCACCGCCGATGTCAGTACCGCATTTGGATACGCGTTATATCGACGGCAAAAAATCATTGTTATTCGGACCATTCGCCGGTTTCTCACCTAAATTCTTGAAGACAGGTTCAAACATGGATTTATTCAAATCTGTGAAACCGAATAACTTGTTGACGATGTTATCTGCAGGTGCAAAAGAAATGAAATTGACGCAGTACTTGATTTCTCAATTAATGCTTTCTGATGATGAACGTATTGAACAATTACGTGAATTCATTCCGAATGCGAAGAAAGAAGATTGGGAGATTGTCGTTGCCGGACAACGTGTACAAGTGATTAAAGATACAGACAAAGGCAAAGGTACATTGCAATTCGGTACAGAAGTTATCTGTTCTGAAGACGGCAGTCTTGCGGCATTATTAGGTGCGTCACCAGGTGCATCAACTGCAGTAGATGTGATGTTAGATATTTTACAACGCAGTTATAAAGATGAATTCCCAGAATGGGAAGCACGCATCAAAGAAATTATCCCGTCATTCGGCAAGAAATTAGCAGATGAACCTGAATTATACAAAGACATTAAAACAGATGTTGAAAAGTATTTGAAATTAAATTAAGGCATTCAAGCTATAATATAAAAAATGCTTCGGCAGGAGAAATTTTCCTTACCGAAGCATTTTTGTTTTGTCTTAGTAATTGTAAATTATAGTTTAGAAGGGTGCATGTCGTCTGTTTCAGCTGTTGGCAATGTGAGAATAAAGGTACTGCCTTCGCCTATAGTACTTTCTACTTTGATTTCGCCGCCATGAAGCTGAACAATCATTTGTGCAATAGCTAAACCTAAGCCGTTGCTTGTGGCAGACGTATTGCCTTTATAAAATCTTTCGAATAGATGGGCTTGAACCGCATCTGACATTCCCGGACCGTCATCAGCAATACGGCACTCGACTGTATGATTTGATTGTGTAAGCTCTATATCGATACTGCCGCCTGCTTCTGTATATTTAATGGCATTCGTTAAAATGTTGCTAAAGGCTTGGTATAGCAGACGGTAATTCCCTTTAATTGTAATCTCTTGCAAGTCAGTCATTATCAGCAAGTCTTTATCATCAATTGCATATTGTTCATGACGTACCATCACTCTCAGCATTTGTGCGATATCAATCTCATCGTCGTAATCCAAATGGTCATGGTTATCGAGTTCAGCTAACAATAAGAGGGCACGTGTCAAATTGCTTAATCGGCTGGTTGTTGTATGAATCTCGTCTATATAATACAGACGGCTTTCTTTATCTTGTGCTTGGCTGAGACGATCTAGTAATTGATGAATATGAGTCAGCGGTGTTTTGATTTCATGCGAAACATTCTGTACGAAGTGCTGGCGCATGTCATCGAGCTGTTTTAAGGAAATACGCATTTGGTCGAAGCGGTATTGCAGCGTACCTAATTCATCATGGCGTGTCACAGCAATCGGTGTTTTAAAGTCGCCGTCCATTAATCTGTTCGTCGCATGTTTCAACTGCGTAATCGGTTTGATTAATGTATATGTTGAACTGATAATCAGCAGCATAGAAATGATTAACAGTAATGCGATGAGGACAGCTAAGAAGATACGGAATTCACTGAAGGATTTACCGATATCCGGTCTGATAAAGACTGCAACAGGACCTTCTGAAGTGTTAAAACGCGTGCCGACTGTATTCTTTGATTCATTATCAAAGAAACCTGTCACAAAGAGCTGATAGGGATGATTTTTAATACCATGATAATCGTTGCCTTTAAAGACCTTATCAATATTTTCTTTAGTCAGGTTTTCTCTTCTGAATGCTTCGCCGTAAAATGTTTTCTTATAAGATGTATCAATAGTTACGACTTGGAAGTTAAGGTCGCTTAAATGTTTAAAGTAAGCTTTCATATCTGTTGTATGGGATGCTTTTTGATAGGCCTTAGCTTCTTGCAAGGTTCTCATAATCTTTTGGTCATTAGAAGGTTTTAATGCGACATGATAATACATATTCGTCAAAATAAAACTGAGCACAGCACTGAACAGCATAATGACAATCGTATAAATCGCAATTCTCGAATACAGCGACTTAAACATGGACTTCTACCTTATAGCCTAAACCGCGTACTGTTTCAATAATGACATTACTGCCGATCTTTTTTAAACGGTTGCGCAGTCTTCTGATGTGTACATCGACGGTACGATCATCACCTTCATAATCAAAGCCCCATACACGTTCAATACATTCTTCTCTTGAGAACACTTGCTTTTCATGACTGGCTAACAAAAAGAGTAAATGAAATTCTTTATTCGGCAAGGTCATAGTCTTCGTATCGCAAGTCATTTCCAAATAAGACTGGTTTAATTTTAAATTACCGATTTCAAGTTCATTTTCTGCGTTGATTTGATAACGGCGCAAAACGGCTTTAATACGAAAGATTAATTCCTGTACTTCAAACGGCTTCGTTACATAATCATCTGTTCCTGTTAAATAGGCTTCTTCTTTATCGCTTAAAGCATCCCGAGCTGTAAGCATAATCACAGGCATTTCATAATCTGCTTTGATAGCGTTGCATAATTCAAATCCATCCATACCATCCATCATAATATCCACAATCGCAATATCTGCCTGATTGGTTTCTAAATAGTTTAATGCATCTTCGGCATTAGAATGGGTTGCGGTTTTAAATCCATCACGCTCTAAATAGGAAGAGACGTAATGAAGGATTTGATAATCATCATCTACTATTAAACAAGTTGTCATCCTCACCACTCCTAACAATCATTTAGATTAATTATACATTTTGCGAATCGGCTAAGACAAATTTGTTAGTTCTAAAGAAAAGTGAACGTTGTTCATATTCAGTTCACAATGTGTGCATACAATATAAGTATCATAAAAGAAAAAGGAGTCATGGAAATGAAATTAGCATGGAAAGAAATGGTATTTTACAAATTCAAATACATTTTAATAATGCTGATTATCTTGCTGCTTGCAAGCATGGTGTTATTCATAAGCGGTCTTGCTCAAGGACTCGGACGTGAAAACATTTCAATGCTTGATAACATGAATGCAGAGAAATTCGTGGTGCAAGATATGAAGGAACCTGTCATTGAGAAATCAGTCATCAATGACGAAAAACAAAAAAAGGTTGAGGATGTCACAAATGCTGAACCTTTCAAATTAGCACCTCAGACATTAAAAACAGATAATTCAAATGACCAAGATATACTGCTTATCAATCCTGGTAAAGATTTCAAACCTTCATTAGCAGAAGGACATTATCCATCCCAAGATAATGAAATTGCAGTTAATAAAAAATTAACAGCAGAAGGCCTTAAAGTAGGCAGTAACGTAGAATTCAAGGACAGCAATAAAACGTATAAAATTGTCGGGTTAATGGACGATGCAATGTATTCTCATAGTTCAACAGTAATGACGAATAAGCATACATTCGATCAACTCGGTAAAAAAGCCGCAACGTTTTATCCATTAAAAGATGTATCTAAAGCAGATGAGAAAAAAATCAACGATATTTCAGGTGTGCAAGTGGTAACACAAACAGACTTAACGGATAATATTCCAAGCTATAACGCTGAGCAAGCACCATTGAATATGATGATTGTCAGTCTATACTTGATTTCAGCAATTGTCTTAAGTGCATTCTTCTATGTTATGACAATTCAAAAAATCTCTGAAATCGGTATTTTGAAAGCAATCGGTATTAAAACAAAACACTTATTGTCTTCATTAGTTTTCCAAATCTTATTAGTGACAATGATCAGTGTGGTACTGTCAGTCTTGATTATCAGCGGACTCAGCATAGTGATGCCAGTCAGCATGCCGTTCCACTTAACAACGAATAATATGCTGCTTGTCGTAGGTGTATTCATTGTTGTTGCAATTATCGGTGCGACATTATCATTCATTAAATTAATTAAAGTCAATCCTATTCAAGCAATCGGAGGTGAAGGTTAATGACTTTAGAAGTAAAAGATATTAAAAAATCATTTGGTACTGGGGAAGCCAAAACAGATGTATTAAAAGGTGTAGATTTTGAAGTTAAACAAGGTGAGTTTATTATTTTAAGCGGTGCCTCTGGTTCAGGAAAATCAACGCTGCTCACAATTTTAGGCGGCCTTCAAGATCAAGATTCAGGAGAATTGCTGTATAACGGTTCGCCTTTATTTACAAAAGCAAAATCAAAATCAGATATGCGTCTGACAGAAATCGGATTTATTTTCCAAGCTTCGCATTTAGTCCCATATCTACCAGTGATTGACCAATTGACAATTGTAGGTCAAGAAGCGGGATTATCTAAAAAAGAAGCGAAAACACGTGCAGAACAATTATTAGATCAAATCGGTTTAACACATCGTCTTAAAGCATTTCCGTATATGTTATCAGGCGGTGAGAAACAACGTGTTGCTATCATGCGTGCATTTATGAATAACCCTAAAATTATTTTAGCGGATGAACCGACAGCAAGCTTAGATGCGCATCGTGCGACAGAAGTCACAAAAATGATCAGTGACCGTATTAAAAATGAGAATATGGTCGGCATCTTAATTACACATGACCGTCGTCTTTTTGAATATGCAGACCGTGTTGTAGATTTATTCGATGGTAAAATCATCAATAAAGAAGATGAAAGTGAACTAGGATAATATTAATTGAGTTGAAGCAGGATATAGGGAATGAAAAAAGTTGGGGAGCAGCCCCAACTTTTTGTTTATATTCAGGTATATTTCTATTTATATAGAAGGTTATTTTAAATGCAGAAGATGAAGCAAAGATGGGTGTTTAATGAGCATGCTGGCGATAAATAAAGCGCCGAAATAAAAAGTTAACAATAACTTATAGCAATACATCAAAGCAAAGAAATCTCTGATTAAAGCAGTATCGAAAAATGGATAAGGTGTACGGCTGCCGACACCGACAGCTTTGATATTTAAGATTTGAGCAAAACGTAAAGCACGCAAAATATGAAATTGACTTGTTACGATGGCGATTTTAGAAAATACATGGTCTTTTAAAATGTCTTTAGTGTAAGCTAAATTTTCATACGTACTATGCGATTGATCTTCTAATAGAATACGCGAGCTTGGGATATGTTGTGCGATTAAATAATCACGCATGGCTTCTGCCTCTGATACACGTTCGCCTTCGCCTGTACCGCCGCTGACAATAATATAGGGTGTGCCTTTATGATTTTGGTAAAGTGCTGCGGCACGATCTAAACGCCATGCCAGCATTTGTGTGACTTGTTCACGATATAATCCGGCGCCTAAGACGATAATGGCATCAATAGGATCATCTAGTGTCAGCATACTAAAAGCAGAAGACCAGCTGAGATAATGCACAAAAGCAAAAAGTGTTGTGACTGTAATCCATCCTATCCATAAAAACAAAGCATTCATAACAGGGACAGGAATATGGCTTAATAGATTCAAAGCGACGGCTAAAAATGCAATAGCCAATGTCAGTGCGCAAATTCTGGCAAAAAACATTCTGGCACTTTTCCATTCCAAAATCACACGATGTTTAAACAGCAGCAACCCTGCACCAATGACTGACACAATAGCCAAATCAAATGGGAGACTTGAAGTGATTAAATGAATTAAAAGTACGATAAATCCGCTAACTAGTGTGATAAAGAATGATATGATATTCAATCTGCGATACGGATTAAAAAATAAATAAATGTAACTGCATAAAATCAAAAGACTTAATATTATTGATAGTAGTAGCATTTCAAACCTCTATTTGTAAAAAATTAATTACTTTCATATTACCCTATTTTTCCTTATGTTTCTTCAGATATGATATGATGGTTTCGACACATTGAAAAAGTGTAAAATAAGTCATACTGTCAAAGTAGTGAATTTAACGAATACTTATCATAAGAAGGAGACCATAATGAAGAATATAGAACAGCATATGCAGTTTATGGGGATGTTCATTGAAGATGTTAATACGTTAATGGCGAATCTTTTAGAAGATTTGCGCAACGAATTTAATGTGTCGATTGAGCAATCACAAGCTGTATTGTTACTAGATAATAATAAATCATTAACTTTATCAGAGATTACAGAAAAACAAGGGGTCAATAAAGCGGCAATCAGCCGACGTGTGAAAAAATTGATTAAACTCGAAATGATTCAGTGGGAGAAACAAAATGCGAGTGTAGATCAGCGTTTGAAATATGTGCGTCTGACAGATAAGGGGCGCGAATATGTGGCACGTTCAAAAGCGATTATTAATGATGTAGCGACATATTTGCTGCAAGATTTGACAGAATCACAAGTTGAGGCGACTGCAGAAAATTTAGAAATTGTGGATCGCCGTATTAAAGAATACATTCAAAAAATTCAATAAGAGGAACAACTTTAAAAATCGGTGCATTGTGGTGATGCGCCGATTTTTAATATATATGAGGATAATGTTAAGCGCTAGGTCTAATTACTGATATAATAAAAAGGTCGAGTCTACTATAATAGAAGTATTCTAAATTTAAACCAACAAATTTGCAGATATAATTTTACATTTATGTAAATTACGTGTAAAATTTGTGCGGGTAAAATATTAAGCAATCAATTTG
Organism: Staphylococcus sp. IVB6181; assembly: GCF_025561445.1. Taxonomy (NCBI): domain Bacteria; kingdom Bacillati; phylum Bacillota; class Bacilli; order Caryophanales; family Staphylococcaceae; genus Staphylococcus; species Staphylococcus sp. IVB6181. The sequence goes on from NZ_CP095096.1 coordinate 750,322, forward strand.
GACATTTCCTAGGAAATAATAGTATAGAGAATAAACGAAAAGCGAGGTGAACGATAAATGGAGCAATCCGATAAAACTGAGACGTCAGAAAGCAGAAGCTGCGAACAGCGTATGAAGACCAATCAGAGTCTGCGTAAAATTGTGCCATGGGGTATCGGCATCTTTATTGTTATTTTATTAATCATATTGTTTTTCTTATTAAGAAATTTCAATACGCCAGAAGCACAAGCCAAGATTTTAGCGAATGCGATTAAAAATAATGATACGCAGCGCATTGCGACCATTTTAAGTACTCGCGATAATAAAGTAGGCACTGATGAGGCAGAAACATATATCAAATATATTAAAAGCGAAATCGGGATGAAGAAGTTTGATAAGGAGCTGCAAAAGACGGTGGACGAATTAGAACGTAATGAAAAAGACGCCAGCTATATTAAAACGCCTGATGGCAATAAAGTGCTGCGGATTACTAAAAACGGCCGTCGTTTTATCTTCTTTGATAATATCAGTTTCCAAACAATTACGAAAAAGCCGATTATCAAACCTAAAACAAAGACAACTTATATCTTCAGAGCAGATGATAAGAAGCGAAAAGTCATTGCTGAAGCGAATGAATCGACAATGCTGGGTAATTTCATTCCAGGAAATTATAAACTTCCGGCAACGAAAGAAAATTCAAATGGGAAATTCAACGGCTATTTAACGTTCTCATTCAAAAACAGCAACAGCGAAACAGTGGATGTACATGAAAACTTCCCTGAAGCCAACTTGAATATTAAGTTGGATGGTGCGGATAAATTAGATGATAAACATACAAAAGTGAAGATTAACGGCAAGACGTATAATTATGATAATTCACGTTTATACGGTCCGTATCCGGTAACGGCTAACATTGAGGTTTCAGCTGAAGGAAAAGCGAAAGGCAAAACATTTAAATCAGATTCGGTGAAATTGTATCCGAACGATTTGAAATCTAATACACCTGTTACGCTGCGCTTTGAGAAAGATAAGATCAACAAATATGTAGAAGAAAAGGAAAAAGAAGAAAACAGCTTGAAAAATAAACTTTCTCGTTTCTTTAATAAGTATACTTCTGCATTGAACGAGGCATCATTCGGCAATAATTTTGCGAGTGTGTCAAAGTATCTTACACCCGGCACCAAAAACTATGACAACATCAGATATCAAATCCAAACAGGACAAGGCGTACAAAATTGGTACCAAAGTCCGCAAGTCATGGATGTTTCTACTGAAGGCGTGCATGTTTATGCCAAAGTGCTGAATTTAAACAGCCAAGGTGTCTGGGTGACTTCTACGTATAAATTACAAGATGTTAACCATAAATCAGGTCAAATACCTGAAGAAGATGATTTGAAAATCATCAGTTATAAAGAATAATAGAGAAGAATTCGAAATACCCTTGCAAATGGGATACGATGTAGCGTATCGCTGATGCAAGGGTGTTTATTTTATCTGTGCCGGTGTTTCAAACGTTGTATTATTTTGATACTAAGTATAATATGAGATTATCAGCTTAATCGAAAGAGAGAAAGAGGTGATTGGGTGAAGCAGAATCATACATACCAAAAAAAGCTGCCCATCTTTTTAATTATAATATTAGGTGCACTGACCGCAATCGGCGCACTTTCTATAGATATGTTCTTGCCTGGACTGCCGCAAATCAGAGCAGACTTTAATACAACCGCATCTGCATCGCAATTAACCTTAACTTTATTTATGGTGGGGTTGGCCTTCGGCAACCTGATCATGGGACCTTTATCAGATGCTTACGGCCGCAAACAGCCTTTAGTCATTGTAATGGTGATTTATACCATCGCAAGTATCGGCATTGTCTTTGCCACGAATATCACCATGATGATCAGTTTAAGATTAGTTCAAGGTTTATGTGCAGGTGCAGCAGCAGTGATTTCACGTGCGATTGCGAGTGATATGTATCACGGCAAAGCACTGACAAAGTTCTTAGCAGTATTAATGCTGGTGAACGGTGTCGCACCGGTCATCGCGCCTGCAATCGGCGGGGTAGTCTTGATGTTTTCAACGTGGCATATGGTCTTTATTTTAATGACGATTTTCGGTGCTTTTATGATATTTTGTACCACAGTGCGTGTACCGGAATCTTTAAGCAGACAGTCTCGTCAATCTGCAGATATCCGCAGTATCTTAGCACAATTTAAAGTGCTGCTCAAACAGCCGCGTTTTGTGCTGCCGATGCTGCTGCAAGGTATGACGTTCGTTATATTATTCAGTTATATTTCAGCTTCGCCTTTTATTACACAAAGGATCTACGATTTGTCTCCGCAAGCATTCAGTATTATGTTTGCGGTCAATGGTATCGGTTTGATTATTTCATCGCAGCTTTCAGGAAAGCTTGTAGATTACTTTTCACCGCTGTCTATTATGCGCGGCTTTACGTGGGTGCAGCTTGCCGGTGTTATCATGATTACAATCGTATTGACACTGCATTTGCCGATAGTGTTTTTATTTATCGCCTTCTTTGTTTTGGTCAGTCCTGTTACAGGGATTGCGACACTCGGCTTCTCAGTTGCTATGGATGAACGTACCGGAGGCGGCGGCAGTGCGTCGAGTTTATTAGGTTTGGTTCAAACATTAATCGGCGGCATCAGTACTCCTTTAGTGGGATTGATGGGGGAGAAGAGTTATATTCCGTATTTGATGATTATTATGACTGCGGCTGTTGTGCTGATTATTCTGCATATCATTACAGTGAAGGCCTTTAGAAATAAGGCAGCAAATTGACATCAGCGTATACAATGTAAAAAGGAAATGTCCTCATGTATTGGACATTTCCTTTTTTAAATTCAAAATTATTTTCTCATTTTTATAAAGACATCCCAAATGTGGAATGTCTGATGGGTTATTTAATGCGCACACGGCGGTTTCTAAAGAATAAGCTGATAAATAAGAGTGCAAAACAACAAGCGAGTAAGATTGTCGCATTGTTTAATGCATCGCCGGCAATTAAGATTTTATCGGGTTCTACAGTAATGAAATATTGTTTCAGAGTTTCTGAAATACGTTGTGCTGTTTCATTCACAATGTAAGTTAACCCAAATGGGATGACAAACATAATCGCGATTAAAACCATATTTACAATTTTAATTGCGGTACGGTTGAAAATCAGTGTCAAAATCGTAAGCAATATACTGATTAAGCCGACAAAGAAGAAAGCGATGAATGCGAATTTGATTTTGCTGATGTTGTCTTGCAGCTGATGCAGCTGTGTTAAATCAAAGTTCTGGCTCGAGATATTCTGTAATGTTTCTTGGAAGTTTAAGAGCTGTGAAAAGTGAATCGGTTCATTAACCAAAACAATCGTGAATATGGATTCTTTAAACATGCTGTATAGTGAAATAACAGTAAGAATCAATACGATAATTTGAATAATCAAGCTCACATAGGAGCGTTTTCTTTTTTTAGCGAAATATTTTCCGCGCTGCAAAGTACCGCGTTCTAATGGTTCCTTCGCATAAGGTGCTGCCGCAGTGTCATAGTTTTGAGGCATGGTGATACAATTCTCCCTTCAAAATAAGCATCATTCATAAGTTGTGCTTATCATCTATCTTCAGACTGTATTGCTTTTATTTTAGCACCAATACTTTGAATTATATAGGCTTTTCCCTGTGTTTCATAAAAGTCGGCTAAAGCTAAGGCTTCATGATAATAATCATGTTGTGCTGTATGTTGCGGCTTTAAACTTTGTACAGCAGCTGCGATGTCCTCTTGGTGGGCTGCGACAGTTTCAAGCAAAGCTGCATCAGAAGGTGCTGCTTGCACCTCGATTTCAAGCGCATGTATCATTTGGCGTTTGCCTTGAATGACAGCAAGTTGAATTCCTCGTTCGAATAATTTATAGTCAGGTCCTTTAGTGACATTTTCTTTTTGCTGATTAAGTTCACTGAGTTCTGCTTTGACTTCATCTGATAGATCCAAAAGGTGTATTAAAAGCGGTGATTGTAAAGATTGAGACATAGTTATTCTCCTTTTTGCGGGATATCGATACGATGTCCTAATTGTTTCGGCCATTCTATATCAGGTTGAATGCGATAGTAATGGGCCACATTGTCTTTGTAGGTGTCTGGGAAAGGGGCGGATTTTTCAGTGCTGCGATCTATGCCCATCATCATTTGTTCATTCGTTGCGACCATATCGCCGTCTGCATTGCGCATAATTAAAAAGAAATGGACACGTTTATAATCATAGTTGTAAATATAAATATCGACTTGATACGTATCATCCAGTTTAAGCTGTTTCATAAATGTTGTATGTTCTTCTAAAGTGAAGATAGTATAATTTAATTCATTTCGTTCTTCTAATGACAAACCGCTTTGATAATTGAATTGATTCGTTGCTTGACTGAAAGCTTCGTTGTATTCAGAATCATGCATGTGCTGATTGTGGTCAATCATAGAAGCTTCGACTTTGCCGTGAACTGTAAATAAATGTTCCATAAAACAAAACTCCTTTAAATAGATAAGTCTATCATACTAAAAAAATCTATAGGCGACATGGAATTGAAACATGGTAAAATAAGCGTATGTTGAAAAAGGGAGGAAAGCCGCATGAGCATGTCGATTTATTATCAAACGAAGTCGCAAGGCCTGACAAAGGCACCAACAAGTCAGGCAGTGCCGAAAGATGCGACAGTTGTTTGGTATGACATTAATGAACCGACAAAAGAAGATAACCAATGTTTATTAAATGATTTTGATTTTAACCCGTTGGAAGTGGATGATACGATTCATGCAAATCCGCGGGCAAAATATAAAAACTACCAAAGTTATCAAAACGTTGTCTTTCATCGTATCAACGCTGATGACTTTAAAATTCAAGTCCTGAATATTTTCATTAAAGACAACTTGTTAATTACGTATCATCATCATAAAATCGAAGAGATTGATACTGTATTGAAACAAGTTAAAGCCCATTATGATCAAGATTTAGATTGTGAAGATATTGTATTGTATATTTTAGATCATATCGTAGATAACTATTTCAAATATGTGGATGACCTTTCTGACAAGGTATTTACATTTGAGGATGAACACGGTACAGATCGTTCTAATAAATATATGATGGACCATTTGTTTGATTTGCGTTCCGATATGATTAAGATGAATCGTGTAATCATGCCGATGAAAGAACTGATAGATACATTAGAATATTCAAGCGGTTTAGTCCAAGATAAACGACATAAGATGTATATTCAGCATATTAAAGATCATATTGCTAAAGAGGAAAGTATGTTAAAGACGGCACAAGATATCACAAGAGAAATCAGGGATAATTTCGAATCCTATACGACATATCGTATGAACCGTGTCATGCAGATTTTGACAATTGTATCTATGATCTTTATGCCGTTAACTTTATTAGCTGGCATTTATGGAATGAACTTTGAATTCATGCCGGAATTGAAAAGGCATTACGGCTACTTTATGTGCCTCGGACTCATGGTCATTATCACGCTTTGGTGCATCTGGTTCTTCAAACGAAAGAATATGTTATAAAGAAGTGTGAAAATGAACGTAATAACTGGAACGTTTGTAGTGAGATTGATACACTTACACTAATATACGATAGAAAAGAAAGTAGGAAAGATGATGAGTGATTCTAAAAGAGAACAACGAAAAGATGATCATGTTAAAATTGCGATGGCACAATCAGACGCACAATTAACTGATTTCGATCGCATCAGATTTGTACACCACTCCATTCCAAGTGTGGATGTGGATCAAGTAGACCTTTCTGTTGAATTACCCGACTTCAAATTGAATTCACCGCTTTATATCAATGCGATGACTGGCGGCAGCGAATGGACAAAACAAATCAATGAGAAGCTTGCGATTGTCGCAAAGGAAACAGGACTTGCGATGGCAGTCGGCTCTACACATGCCGCATTGCGCAATCCTAAAATGGAATCTACCTTTACAGTTGCAAGAGAAATGAATCCGGATGGTATTATTTTCAGTAATGTCGGTGCTGATGTACCTGCAGATCTTGCGAAACAATCTGTAGAGATGCTCAAAGCTGATGCACTACAAGTGCATGTGAATGCGCCGCAAGAATTAGTAATGCCTGAAGGCAACCGTACTTTTTCTAACTGGATGGATAATTTAAACCGTATTGTAAAGACAGTGGATGTTCCAGTGATTGTAAAAGAAGTCGGCTTTGGTATGAGCAGAGAAACAATGGAAGCGTTGAATGAAATCGGTGTACATTACGTTGATGTCAGCGGCCGCGGAGGTACTAACTTCGTCAGTATCGAAAATGAACGCCGTGATTTAAAAGATATGTCTTATCTTCAAAATTGGGGACAATCTACAGTGGAATCTTTGCTTGAAAGCAAAATCGTTCAAAGTCATATGTCTGTATTTGCGAGCGGCGGTGTACGCAACCCGTTTGACGCAATAAAATGTTTAGCATTAGGGGCAGATGCGGTAGGCATGTCTCGTCCGTTCTTAGAACAAGTTGAAAACAACGGTGTAGAACAAACAATTGAGTATGTCGAAGCATTTATTGAACAAATGAAGAAAATTGCGGTAATGGCAAATGTGCCGAATATCGAAGCCATTCATAATTTAGAAGTAATTTATGATCAAAGTCTGCAAAATTGGATACAGCAGCGCAACTTAAATCAATAAGCACAACTTTTCGTTTAAACATAAGGAGAGCGGTTCAACTGGTAGAGGGTTGAACCGCTTTTTAAGTAACAAATTGGTTTTAGTATGGGCAATCACGAAGAGCAAGACAATGGTTTGCTCTGGTAACGCTTACACTAATTATAAGACATTATTTTGCGTAAAGCAATTAGAACATAAAAAATAAATTGAAAATATGAAATAAAAACACTGTAAAATAACTTAAAGGATAAATGCTTCAAAATAGTACAAAGTGGAAACATTTGGATATATTAAAGGTGAAAACTGACATTCAAATTCGTGAAAATCCATGTTAATTTTATGACATATATGATTTCTATGTCGTAAAGGAGGAGTTGAAGTGGGGCCGAGTTATTCACAATTAAAAGAAACTGTATCAGCCAAACCATTGTCTAAAGAGGAGGCACCTTTTCTGCACTACTATGATTTTAATGTGTCCGATCCAAGACGGGGTATCTGTGCAGAAAAGTTATTAAATAATTGGAACACAGCAGTTGGTGTCAATATCAACACAAATATTATTACGGCTGAACAGTACTTTTCTTTAGATAAGTTAGAAGATAATGTGAAATATCATTTAGTTGTTATAACACCTAAGACGAACACCGCTATGATTATTGACTTGAACAAAGAAATACGTTTTGAACTCGCAAATGCTGGGGAAAAATATATTTATGATGTTTCAGATTATCTTAAATGCGGTGAGAATCATATATATGCTGCATTTTTAAGCCGTCAACTTACGGACATTAAAATTAGAGATAAAGAAATAACAAACATAGATTGTTACATCTTAAAAGAATATTTAGGCCGATACGAAGAAGCACACCCATGTTAACAAGCGATGGCCTATATTATTGAACGTGACCCACTTCATGTCCGTAATTATTAACACATGTGTTTTCATGTAATTTGACAGTATAAAAAGATACAGCACTGCCGATTTATCGGGAAATAGGAGGTGATTGCTTACTGAAGCGGTCATCTCTTTTTTGTAAAACAAAATCCTGAAATAAATAGAATGGATGAAAATATAACCTTCATAATTAAGCCATAACATTTTGACATCTCTGTTAACAGTCATATTAAAACCTCCTAATTTCTACATATTGTGGTAATTTAGTATTTAGAACACAATATATAGTGAAGAAGGGGCGTTAATATGTTGAAGTTAGAAGAAAGCTTAAGTCGCTTAATCGATAAAGATCCGACTGTGGTGAATGAAAATGCGAATAAAGATAGTGCAACCTTTACAACGATGCGGGATTTGACTGCCGGGGTAGTTTCTAAATCTTATGCTTTAGAACATCTATTGCCAAAACATGTTGCAGAGGCGCACTTAAGCGGTGATATTCACTTCCATGATTTAGATTATCATCCATTTCAACCTTTGACGAATTGCTGCTTGATTGATATTAAAGGCATGTTGGATAAAGGCTTTGAAATCGGCAATGCGCAAGTAGATCCGCCGAAGTCTATCCAAACAGCGACTGCTCAAATTGTGCAGATTATCGCAAACGTCTCAAGCAGTCAATATGGCGGCTGTACAGTTGATCGTATTGATGAAGTATTGAGCCGATATGCAAAATGCAATGCAGACAAACATCGCAAAATCGGAGAAGCATTTGTTTATCCGGACAAATTAGAGGCTTATGTCCAAAAACAAACAGAAAAAGATATTAAAGATGCGATGCAAAGTTTAGAATATGAAATTAATACATTATATACCTCAAATGGGCAAACACCTTTTGTCACATTAGGATTTGGTTTAGGCACGGATACATATAGCCGTATGATTCAAAAAGCGATTTTAAAAACGCGTATCCAAGGTTTAGGACATCATCACGTGACTGCTATTTTCCCTAAACTCGTATTCTCGATTAAAAAAGGTGTCAACTTTGCGCCTGAAGATAAGAACTATGATATTAAACAATTAGCTTTAGAATGTTCAACGAAACGTATGTATCCGGACATTTTAAATTATGATAAAACAGTAGAAATTTTAGGCGACTTCAAAGCACCGATGGGCTGCCGTTCATTTTTACCGGCATGGCGCAATGAAGAGGGCGAACTTGAAAACAGCGGCCGATGCAACTTAGGTGTTGTGACGTTGAATATTCCGCGTATTGCGTTAGAAACAAAAGGCGATATGGCTGCGTTTTGGCGTTTATTAGATGAACGTATGGCACTCGTACATGATGCTTTAGTTTATCGCATTGAACGTATTCGTTCCGTAATTCCTAATAACGCACCGATATTATATAAAAGCGGCGCATTCCATCGACGTTTGACTGAAGATGGAAATGTCATGGATTTATTTACAAAGCAGCGTGCAACTATTTCAATAGGTTATATCGGTTTATATGAAGCCGCAACAGTATTCTATGGACCGAATTGGGAAACAAATCCAGAAGCGAAAACATTCACATTGGATATTTTGCGCCGAATGAAAGATTTCCAATATCAATGGACAGAAGAGAATGATATCTTCTTCAGTCTGTACAGCACACCAAGCGAATCATTGACAGATCGTTTCTGTCGTTTAGATACAGAGCGCTTCGGATTGATTCCTGATATTACCGGTAAAGGATATTATCAAAACTCTTTCCATTATGATGTCCGTAAAGCTGTATCACCGTTTGAAAAACTAGATTTTGAAAAAGACTATCCGTTCTTAGCGAGCGGAGGTTATATTCATTATTGCGAGTATCCTAAATTAACACATAATACCAAAGCACTAGAAGCAGTATGGGATTATGCTTATGATAAAGTCAGCTATTTAGGTACGAATGCGCCGATAGATAAATGCTACGAATGCGGTTTTGAAGGTGAATTCGACACTACAGCACACGGTTTTGAATGTCCGCACTGCCAAAACCATAATCCAGATACAGTAGATGTAGTTAAAAGAACGTGCGGCTATTTAGGCAATCCGGTTCAAAGACCTACGATTGAAGGCAGACATAAAGAAATTGCGGCACGTGTCAAACATATGAAAGGTACAGAGTAACAATGCTGTATGCACAAGTTGAAACAGGAAAAGGGTACATTGCTAAGATTGAAAAAGAGTCTTTTGTCGATGGCGAAGGAGTGCGATGCAGTGTTTATGTTTCCGGCTGTCCATTTGCATGCGAAGGTTGTTATAACAAAGCAGCACAGAACTTTACTTATGGTACGCCGTATTCAGAAACAACACTTGAAACTATCCTTGATTACTGTGAACCGGAGTATATTTCAGGCTTAAGTATTTTAGGCGGCGAGCCTTTCTGCAATATGGACATTGTTCTGCCGCTGATTGAAGCGTTCAGAGCACGTTTTCAGCATAGTAAGAGTATTTGGGTTTGGACAGGTTTTATGTATGAAAATTTAAAAGAAAATACAGAACAGCGAAAGAAAGCATTAAGTATGATTGATGTTTTAGTAGATGGTCCGTTTGTTCAATCACTTTATCAGCCTGGCCTTGCATTTAAAGGGTCTTATAACCAAAGAGTGATTGATGTACAAGCTTCGTTAAAAACACACTCTATCCGAACACTCGAAGCTTAAACTATTCAGTACAGCGAAGTTATTTTATGCAACTTAGGAAATACAAATACTAAAAACACAAAAGAAGCGGTCTTGCTCGATATTTGGGCAAGACCGCTTTTATTCGTTGTGGATTAAGATTGCCATGTCGTTTCAGAAGGGCGCATCTCTGATTTCTTCATGCGGGAGACATAAGGATTGCCTTCCACTGTAAAACGTAAAGGTTTATGTGTCCATTCGCCTTTATTAGGAATACCGATACGCGGACTTTCGACAATATGTTTAGGATATTTGCGTTCTTTTAAATTGATGGACAGAGGACCTTCATTTAATTTGAATCCATCTAAGGCCATGGTCATATTAAAGGCACGTGTCCATTTACCTGGACCATTGGTTAAATCAATGCCGTCTTTGCCGTTTCTGTTTTCAACCATCTGATCCGTAACAAATTCAGGTTCCACCGCACGAATAAGAACGCCTTGCGGCTCACCTGCAAGCTGTGTTACAAAATTGATAAGTAAATGGGTATGCATGACATGGGCGTAAATCGTGCCTCCTTCTTTATACATGGATTGTACGCGCGGGGTATTACGGCGGTTATAGCTGTGAGCAGCTTGGTCTATTGCGCCTAAGTAAGCTTCTGTTTCAACGATGTAACCAGAAAATTGATGTGTACCATCATCAAATTCAATTTTTACCCCAAGTAAATCTCGCGCAATTTCTGGTGTTGTACGATGAACAAAATCCATGTTCTGCCTCCTTGATTTGTGAATGTAGTACTTCTTATTGTACGAGAAGTGAACAAGGAAAGACAATGTTTCAGTTCAAAAATAGGTTTTGTAAAATTTGTAAAGTTATCTAAAAGGAATTTTTATTTTTAATCAACTCTGTTATGATAAAAAAGACTAGTTTTAGTTAACTATTAGTTTTTAAAATGCTTAATAGTAAAGTAATGTAATACATAAATCGTAACCGTAATAAAAAATAAGAGGGGGTAAATGTAATGATAAAACGTGTGGGATTCAAAGAAGCTTTTAAACGCTTTTGGAAGAATTATGTCAATTTCAAAGGAAGGGCAACACGTTCTGAGTATTGGTATATGGCACTCTGGATATTAATTATGTATATTCCAGCCTTTGTCCTAGGGTTCTTTGCATTTATTTTTATATTTTCAGGGGCAATTGGAGATTCTGGCGGTATTGCATTGACAGGCTTTATCTTCTTAATCATTGCGCTGATTTTATATATAGGGCTGGCACTCGCTTTATTTATTCCATCCTATGCACTGTTAACCAGACGCTTCCATGATACAGGAAGAACAATGGTAATACCGATTATCTTTTTTGTGATGAGTATCATCATTAATTTTGTAAATTATTTTGATAGTTCATCAGCGCAGTCATCAGATTTTACGGCGGGTACAATTTTTTATTTGATATTTACAGTGGTTTACTTAGGTATTTCAATTTATGTGCTTGTAATTGCATGTTTACCAAGTAAAGAACAAGATAATAAATATGGCCGCAGTCCTTATATTCGACCAAATCATGTACCTCAAAACGAATCTGATCAAGCACATACTCGCAGCAATACATCAGATTTATAAGATTTATATATTTGAGCTGCCAGTTGTTTCAAGCTGTAAAGGGAACAATAAATAGAGCTTTGAACCGATTGGACAGTGATGCACCAGTATGATAAACCTATAACATACAATGACATAAGGCGATGTTTTCGATGAAAACGTCGTCTTTTTGTTCATAAATATATTTAGGAGGCTAATAATGGAAGAACAAGCAAGTAAACGTGTAGTCTTCGTTGAAGCCTTTAAATTATTTTTGCAAAACTATTTTAATTTTCAAGGCAGATCACGCAGATCTGAATATTGGTTTTGGATATTATGGATGTTAATATTCGAGCTGGTACTTGGCGGTATTGATGGGGTGCTCATCGCTGCTAAAATAGTAGAATCAGGTTCTGGTTTAAGTGTGGTATTGATTTTTGAACTTATTACATTGATTCCGCTGTTTGCGCTGACGACAAGACGCTTTCATGATACAGGAAGAAATATTGTTGTACCGGCAATCTATTTTGTTGTATGGCTGATTTCATTATTGATACAACTCTTTTTCCAAGGCCAAGTGAATGTTGTGATTGATCGTATTATTGATATTATAATGATTATCTTTGGTATCTATATTTTAGTAGTATCATTCCTTCAAAGCGATAAGGGACAAAACAAATATGGCTCTGAGCCGGTAGGACAAGGTTACCGCAAACCTTCACATCAATAATTAAATACAATGATGAACTATAGACGGTGTTCTCTTCGGAGAATAGCGTCTATTTTTAATGTTTTTGATTACTATTGATGTCATTTTGACTAATATAGTTGTTAAAATGACCAATATCATATAGTATTTAATGTGACGGAGGTAAAGTAAATGAAAACAAGAGTAAAAGAGTTGCGGGCGCGAGAGGGGTTGAATCAAACCCAACTAGCGAAAAAAGCAGGTATTTCTCGTCAAACAGTATCTTTGATTGAGCGAAATGAGTTCATGCCTTCCGTACTTACAGCAGCTAAGATTGCACGGATATTCGGTGAAAGTATTGAAGACATATTTATTTTTGAGGAGGATTATGAGTAAACACACTAACACATTAATCAATGCGCTTAAGTTCATATTTGGTGGTGTCATGGGATTTTTTGTAGTTTATTATTTTGAGTATTTAAGTAGGCAATCTAGAACACAAATGTTCGATTTTAAATGGACGATTATTTTAACTATTGTGACAATTCTGATTGTCTTAGTTTTAGGGAGTTTGATGATTAAACAATTACATCAAGCGCGAAAATATAAACAGTTAACGGTCGATGAGGAAGAGCGTGCAGATCAATATGATTCACTTTTTAATCGTACATTCTATAATACATCTATTTCTTATTATACAGGTTTAATTATTTCACTCATCAATTTGATTTTAGCAACTGCTTTAAAAAGCGAAGATATGGGGTGGCAATTTTCAGTTATTCCTTTTATAATCCTATCGATATTTATTACTTATTATCAATCTTATATCCCTAAAATAGATGATAGATTTCCAAAAGGAAATGATAAGAATTATATGGATAAATTAATCAACATTATGGATGAAGGAGAACGTCATATAACATTTGGTGTATTGTTTAAATTATTTCACTTTAATATCAGTGCACTCGTCATTATTATTATCGTACTTTCCATTTATACGGCAATGACAGGTGATAATCAGACGTTGGCACTCATTATATTAATGGGTCTATTGTTATTTAACATATTCTTTTATTATTCAAAGGTAAAAAAATATTATAAATAAAACGAAGTTAAGTCATAATCATATTGATTTGAAGTGTAAATACCAGTATTTGTAAAATCTTCATGTATTTTTTGAAAATAAATGATAATGTTCAAATAATAGATTGTATAATCATTTTAATCATATCAAACGCTAGGAGTGACTGTTATGTCTTTAGAATTAAAAGATGTCACGAAACAGTATGGTGATAAAACTGTTGTGAATAATATCTCTTTGTCTTTAGAAAATGGAAAAATGTTAGGTTTTTTAGGACGAAACGGTGCAGGCAAGACGACGACGTTTCGTATGATATTAGGTTTAACCCCTTTAACACAAGGAGAAGTGACGTATAATGGCCGTAAAATGGGAGAGCATATGTTTAATAAAGTGGGCTATCTTCCGGAAGAACGCGGACTGCATCCGAAAATGAAAGTAGCGGATGAATTACGCTATCTTGCGACACTAAAAGGAATGTCGAAAAAAGATTTTAATCAAGCATTGGATTATTGGCTGAATCGTTTTGAGATTACAGAGAACAGAGATAAGAAAATCGAATCGCTTTCTAAAGGGAATCAGCAAAAGATTCAATTGCTTGCGAGTTTGATACATCAGCCTGAACTATTAATATTGGATGAACCTTTCAGCGGTTTGGATCCAGTGAATGTAGAATTATTAAAATCAGCTGTAAAAGATTTGAATCAAAAAGGGACGACGATTATCTTTAGTTCGCATCGCATGGAACATGTGGAAGAATTATGCGATGACATTTGTATTTTGAATCAAGGCAATCTTGTATTGCAAGGCGATATTCAAACGATTAAAGACAGTTTTGATTTGAAGAAGATTGTGATTGAAACAGAAAAGCCTTTAGAAGTCTTAGATACCATTGAAGGTGTAACACATATTGAACGTGCAAAACGTATGATTACATTATCTGTTGAGGATGAAGCAGCTGTAGAACGTGTCTTCAACGCAGTGGCGCAAAGCGGATTTGTGAAACGGTTCCAAGTTTTAGAACCTTCTATTCAAGATATCTTTATTCAGCAAGTAGGTGAAATTCATGGATAAATTCTTAGCGACTTTTAAATTAACGTATAAAAATAAAGTGACATCTCGTGCATTTATTATTATGACAGCTATTTTAGCTATTATTATAGTTGCTGCGGTGAATGCGAATAAAATTATAGATTTATTTGACGACGGACCTGACAAGATCGGGATTGCGGCCAATGAACCTAAAATAGCGCAAATGGTTCAAGCACAAAGCAAGCAAATGGAAGAAAAAGGAACAGAATTTAAAATTTTATCTGAAGACCAAGCAATCAAAGAAGTGAAAAAAGGAAAATTAGATAAAGCCTATCTCGTTCACTTAAAAGGGCAGCAGCTTGAAGGTGAAATTGTCAGCAAAGATACACCTTCTGAAGAAGCAAAACAAAAGCTTGAAAGTATGTTAACACCGATTCAAACACAAGCGATTGCTAAGAAGATTAATTTGAATCCTAAAGATTTAGCCGCTATCCAGCAAAAAAGCAAAGTATCAGGCAAATCAGTAGGAAAAGATACAGCAGAGCAATCAGAGAGTAATAAAGTGTTGAATATGATTATTTTATATGCCGGTATCATGCTAATGTTTATTGTCATCATGAATTATGCGAATCAAGTTGCAATGGAGGTTGCGACTGAAAAGACATCGCGTGTGATTGAAATGGTCATCACTAGTATTTCGCCGGTTAAACATATTTTAGCAAAGATACTGGCGATTATCTGTGCAGCATTTACACAGGTGTTTGTCTTAGCATTGATTACTGCTGTCGCAATCTATTTCTCAGATGCGAAAGATTTAATGAGCAAATTCGACATTACTATTACACCGCTGACAACGCAATTGATTGTAGTAGGTATTATCTGCATCATTATCGGAATTATTACTTATACTGTGTTAGGTACTATTCTTGGTGCTTTAGCAACACGAATTGAAGATTTGAACCAAGCATTGATGCCGATGACTATTATCAGTTTTATTGCCTTCTATATTGCAATTTTCAGTTTGTCTGCACCGAATACGACATTAACTAAAATTACAAGCTTTATCCCGCTGCTTTCACCATATGTGTTATTCTTGCGTGCTTCGACACCAGAGCTTCAAATGTGGGAAATTGTTGTCAGCTTATTATTGTCGCTTGTTGTCTTAGTCCTATTAGTTTGGATAGCAGTCAGAAGCTATCGCGACTCTGTACTTACGTTTGAAAAGGGAATTTTCAAAGCGTTGAAACGTACATTCAGAAAACAATAATACAATATTATAAAAATATTTATAAATGGCGCACCTTTACTCCTTTTCCATCTAGTAAAGCGTGCGCCTTATTGTTAAAATATAGAGTAAGGAAAGTAATATAGATATATAGGTGGCAATCCAAATATGATGTATCCAATCGTAATTTTTATTTTAGCAGGGCTGTGTGAAATCGGCGGCGGTTATTTGATTTGGTTGTGGTTAAGAGATGCGCAATCACCGTTACTGGGGTTGCTTGGAGGTATCCTTTTAATTGCATATGGGATCATCGCAACATTCCAAGCATTTCCGACATTCAGCCGAGTATATGCGGCATATGGCGGTGTATTTATCGTCATGAGTATAATATGGGGGTACGTTTTTGATAAACAAGTACCGGATAAGTATGATGTCATAGGAGGCATTGTATGTATCATCGGTGTCTTGATTATGTTGCTGCCTGACAGAGGTTGATTCTGGCTGAATCAACGAGGAAAGGGTGTATTGAAATGATGTTTACAGAAGTGGAGCACCAAAGAAACGGTTTAGATTTAATTAAAATTGACAATGATCGCGCAAAAATTGTCTTTTCAAACTATGGAGCACGTATTGTGTCTTGGAAATATGAGGATAATAATATTGTACTCGGTAATGTGGTAGAAGCGGATGAGTTTTATTTTGAAAATCCATTTTACTTCGGTGCGAGTGTAGGACGCTACGGCGGCCGTATTGAAGAGGGACGATTTGAACTTGACGGCCAATCATATCAATTAGAACAAAATGACCCGCCGCACCATTTGCATGGCGGTCCGCAAGGAATGAACCGACATTTCTTCGACTATGAAATTAAAGATGATAATGGCGGATTTATCCAAATTATTTTCACTACGACACTTAAAGCAGCAGAAGACCATTACCCTGGAGATATTAAAGTAAAGATAATACATACGTATGATATCGACAATAGATGGACGATTGAATATGCTGCAGAAGCAACAGAAACAACTTTATTTAATCCAACGAATCATGTCTATTTCAACTTGAATCGGGATAATAAAGAAATAGATAATCATTATTTATCAAGTTCAGATTTGAAAGTGCATCTCTTGAATGATAAAAACTTGCCGAGTGTCGATGATGTTGTAGATTTAAATGCATTATCTGATCATCAACCCATCAGTTTCAAAGAAATCTTCGATAACGAGGAGACACCTTTGCACGCACAAATCGAAAAGTATCAAGGATTAGATCATCCGTTTACAATCGGTGATAAACTGATTGTTGAAAACAAACAATTTTTGTTGAAAATGGAGACGGATATGCCGAATGTGGTAGTCTTTACGTTTAATGAAACAAACAACTGGGATAGCGATATGAATATATATAAACCCCACTCAGGTTTTACTTTGGAAGCGCAAAGCTTGCCGAATGATATCAACTTGTTAGGGGAAGAAGCACCCTCGATTTTACGCAAAGGCGATGCTTTCTTCTCTAAAACAACGTATCAAATCATAGAAAAATCAGAGTAATACGATGACAAGGAGTATTCAGCATGGATGTTAGAGAGTTAAAATTACAAACAGTAAAAGATGCAGTATCAGAAATTAAAGATGGTATGGTTGTAGGCATTGGTACAGGCAGTACGATTGAATTATTATTACCGCATATTGCAGCGCTGCTGGAAGATGGGACCACAAAGATTACAGGTGTTTGTACATCCAATAAAACAGGATTAGCTGCGAAAGAATTAGGAATTACGATTGTAGATGTAAATGATGTGGATCATATCGATGTCGCAATCGACGGTGCTGATGAGTTCGATCCTGATTTGAATCTTATTAAAGGCGGAGGCGGCGCATTGTTTCGAGAAAAAGTAATTGATGAAATGGCTGAACGTTTTGTGGTTATTGCTGATGAAACGAAACAAGTAGATTATTTAGGCCAAACGTTTAAATTGCCGGTTGAAGTCGATCGCTTCAATTGGATGCTTGTCGCAAAGAAAATCGAAGCACAAACGAAAGCGAAAGTGACACGCCGAAATGTTGAAGACATTACGTTCGTGACAGATAACGGCAACTATATTTTAGATATAGAATTACCGCCGAACACAGATCCATACGATATGCATAACTATTTAATCAACTTAACAGGTGTATTAGAAACTGGATACTTCTTAGATCTTGCAGATCGTGTCATAGTAGGCAAGCAGCAAGGTGTAGAAATTATCGATAAAGCGTAAATAACATAGATAAAATAAAGGCTCTTTAATAAATTCGGTTGATGAGATAACTGATTGGTTATTTCTCAATCGAATTTTTTGCATCAGGTGAATTTGATGTAGAGTTAAAATAAGAAGCGCACTGGCTAACAGTCAAATGACCGTATGAACTGCTCCCTGTCAAGTAGACAGGAAAAAAACAAAAAATAATTTATTGGGAATCTGATAAACAAATTTTAAGTTACTGTACAAATGAGTTGATAAATCTCGTTTGTACAGTTTTTTTATTCTCCTAGCGCACTATCGTTTGCTTGATCTGGTAAAAAAGTGGTGCGCTACGCACACTACTTCTTTTACCAGATTATTTAGGGTAGACATTAGTTAGAAGTTAAGCAATTAATCTTTCCATTTCCAAAGTAATTCTCTCATTGTTGTAAAAATCAATGTATTCTTTAAACTGCGAGCGTGCAGTTTTTATATCCTTGAATTTATAATGTCTATTACCGCGATAAATTTCTGATTTCATTATTCCCCAAAATGATTCCATTGGACTATTATCTATGCATCGTCCGACTCGTGACATGCTTTGAATAACACCTTGCTCATCGAGCAAGAATTTAAAATGTTTGCTTGTATATTGAAAACCTCTGTCGCTATGTAGTATTAAGCCGCTTATATTTTTCACTTTCTTTAACGCTTTATTGAAAGTATTAAAAACCAGCTGATTGTTATTTGAGTAACTTATATCATAGCTTACAATTTTACCTGTTCCGAGATCTCTGATAGCGCTTAAATAAAATTTCCTTCCATTTTCTAAAATAAGTTCTGTCACATCTGTTACCCATTTTTTGTTAGCTTCCGTTTCACTAAATTCTCTATCTAATAAATTCTCGGCAGTAATAGTAGGTGTTGAGGGTCTATATCTTTTTCTTGCAGCACGTATGCAAGATTTTAGACCTAATTTTTTCATTAAACGATATACTCGTTTACGACTTACTTTTTTATCCAGTCTTAAACAGATATATATACGAATACGACGATAACCATATATACCGTTGTATTTATTGAAAATCCACAAGATTTCTTTCATTAATATTTCATCTTCAATTTCACGCTGTGTTTTAAATTCTCTTCTCTTTCTCCACTTATAATAACTGGCTCTAGAAATTCCAACCACCTTACATAACAGAGTTATTGGATATTCATTTTTTAAGTCTTCTATTACAAGGTACTCAACTATTTGTCTAAACGGCGATTGATCAGCTCTCTTTCTTTCTCCTTCAACTTTTTTAAAATCTTGTTTTCCATTTCTAAGTATTTGATTCTTTCTTCAAGAGCTTTTGTTTTAGCTAATGCTTGTTCTTCATCAGTCATTGTCTGAGTTGGCTTACCTTTACCTCTTCCGTCTACAAGACCGGCACTTCCAAATTGTTCATATTTTTTAACCCAACTATATACTTGGCCATAAATAACATTATATTTTAAAGCTGTTTTCTTATAATCGTTTTCTGACTCAATACATGCTTCTACTATTTCTACACGTTCTTCGAACGTTGTTTTTCTCGCTTTCATTGAATACACCCCCTAGTAATGGAGAATATGAAACATTCTCTTTTCCTAAAGTATATCGTTTTATCCAATCCCTAACAGTAGAATATGCTGGAATATTATATTTTATTGCTAAATCAACAGCAGAAACACCTTCAGTTAAGTATTCCTGAACAATTGTTTCTTTAAATGCTTTACTATAAGTATTATTGCTTTTCTTTGGTAATAGTACCTCAACGCCATGTACTTTATATTGGTGATATTTAAACATCACCTGTTTACGATTTAATTCTATACCACTCTTTTCTATAGCTTCATTACAACTATAACCTTCATCTATTAAACTAAATGTTAAGAGAAATAATTTAATGTCACTTTCGAGATATTTAGACATAAGAATGCTCCCCCTATAGTTTTGTTTTTTTAGTGTCTACTATAGGGGGAGCATATCAGTATTGCCAGTGCGCTTTCTTTAACTTATTCTTTATGTTCTCTATCTTCTTTTGTATCCTTTAATTCGTTGTGTGTATCTGTATCGTTAATGTTCTTGTCTTCAGGATGTATGTCATCTTCTTTTGTTTCTGTAACAGGTGCGTCTGCATCTGTTTCGTCTTCATGTTTCGGATAATCGAAGTAGTTATTCGGTTCTACTTCTTCAAGGGTATCTTTGGTGAAGAAATAGAAACATGCTCTGATAATCAGACTCAGTATAATGAAGATTGCGCCGACAAGTGTCGTACTTAAAGCAATGACTTTCATTGAGAAGACATCGCCTAATTCTTCGCTGAAGAAGAAGACAAGTCCAAATGACATAATGGCATGGAAGACTACTGCGATATAAATCGTACGGCCTTTAGTACCTCTAATCAACTCACCGATAATCATTGAGAAAGCAAAATGATAAAGCAAGTTATAGAGTGTATATTCCATACTGAATGAAGCATTTGCACTCCATAGTGCATATAAAATACCTACGATAATAGAGGCAAACAATGTGTTGGTTTTATTTTCTACCACATTTTGCAAATAAGAACGAAAACCGAACTCTACAAAGAATGCCATTATAATATGTCCAATCAGAATAGAAATGACTGACACAGATAAGTTTTTAGATTGTAAAATAATAAAGCTGTCCGCGTATGTATTAAAGGCATACATACAAATAATACAAATTACTGACGGCAATATTGCGGCTAATAATATTCTCTCAATGACTTTAAAACTGATTGAGAGTTTTAAACCGGCAATTTGTGCACGTTTATTTCTAAATACAATTAAGCAGATCACAGCTGCGATAAATGGCGCAAGTGTGCTTAAGTCGAAGACAAAGCGTTTAAATGGTACTTGGCCTTGAAAATCTTTCAGGATCAATGGGAGCGCATATGCGAGTACATAAAAGACGAAAATTGTCATAGCCCATTGGAAACCAGATATGCGTTTCGTGTTCATTGAGAAACCTCCAATAATTACGGCAATATCCATACAGTTGTAATTAAACTACTATCATATAATACATATGGTTTTACGTGAACCCTTATTATGTATTGCGTATCTTAATTCTTATTAATCGTATGGACATACATAATAACCTAATAGTATTATACATCTCCATAATAAAGAAATAAATTACTTCCCCTGAAATGACTCATAAATGAAATATCATTGTAAAGGTTGCATGCGATAATCTTAAGTGAAAGCGTTTTAATATTTTTAAGAAAGGGGTATGTAAAAAGCACATGCAATGTTTAGTATGCATATATAAATTGCATGCTGGCATATGACAACTTTAAGGAGGATGTTGTGAGATGTATAAGCAAGCCAACAAAGATTTATGGACAGGCAGAGTAGATAGTGAATCGGATGAAACACAATTTAGACATTTCCAAACTATTGAACTAAAAGATATCAATGAAACAAAATTGGATAAAAAAGAAGGTACAGGTATTTTAGGCTACGCTGTAGACAAAGGGGTAGAACTGAACAACGGCCGTGTAGGTGCACAAGAAGGACCGGATGCAATCCGTAAAGCATTCGCTAACTTGTCTGTGCTAACACCATGTCCAGTTTATGATTACGGCAATGTTTATCATGACCACGATCATTTAATCGATACACAAGAAGAGTATGCGGATTTAGCAGCACAAATGTTTAACAATCATTCTTATTCATTGTTAATCGGCGGCGGTCATGATATTGCTTATGCACAATATCTTGCGATGCGCAAAGCCTATCCGAATGAATCTATCGGTGTCATTAATATTGATGCGCACTTTGATACAAGAGAAGCAGAATCTTCTACATCAGGTACAAGTTTCAGACAGATTTTAGAAGGCGATGATAATGCGAATTACTTCGTATTAGGTATTCAACCTGCCAGCAATACGAAGCATTTATTTGATTACGCAGAACAGCGCGGTGTTGAATTTGTGACGGTAGATGAAATTCTGCATGAAATATCACCGACTATCAAAGATAAAGTCGACCATTTTATCAACAGACATGACATTATCATGCTGACAATTTGTATGGATGTTGTAGACAGTGCATTTGCACCGGGTGTCAGTGCACCTGCTGTGAACGGTCTCACACCGCATATCATTTTAGAATTGACGAGACGTATAGTCGGACATGAGAAATTAGTATCAGTCAGTGTCGCAGAAACGAATCCGCTGCATGATGTGGATAATCGTACTGCCAAACTGGTTGCCTTGTTCTTGCATAACTTTATTCATTAATCAATCGAAAGCAGAAACGGATACCTCCATTTTGTTGGAAGTATCCGTTTCTTTTGCTTTATGGCTTTTCCGTTTTCCAATAATTGATGCATTCATTAATCAGTGCATTGGCAGGTTCTGATAATTTACGATGGTCGATATAATTAATGTACAGTGTACGTTCGATTCCCGGCTGCAGTTTGACAGCATTTAAATCGTTGGCAGAAAAGGATTGGTAGTAGAAGCGGGGGATAATAGTGTGCCCTAAACCGCGATGTACTAATGTGGTCGCGGTTTCAAAACGATCCACTTCTAATATAATGTTCGGGTGAATATTCATATGCTTAAAGTATTCATCAACGTGCTTTCTGACTTGATATTGCCGGTTAGGCAGAATAAGCGGCAAATGCTGCAAAGTTTCTGCTTTGACACGCTGTCTATTTGTAAATTCATCTTTAGGAGTAATCAATACATATGGTTCTTGATACAGTGGTACCGAGGTAATGCCTTCTCGTTGAATTTCTTCGTTGGATAAAGCAAATTGAACATCGAAGTTCAGCAAGCTTGAAATAATATGGCGCAAACTGTGCTGCTCGACAATCTGGTAGCGCTGATTATTGAATTTTAAGTGGTGATGCTGAATGACCATTGCCATCCATGCACTGGTAGATTCTAAGATTGAAAGTTTAATGCGCGGTTCATCACTGATATTCAAGTCATACATTTGATCTAAAGTCCGGTGGTACGTATCGACTAAATCTTTAGCATACTTATAAAATTGAATCCCTTTTTCAGTGATTTTCAATTCTTTTGTGGTTCTGATAAACAATAAATAGCCTAAATCACTTTCTATTTTTTTAATCGCAGTAGTTAAGGAAGGCTGACTGATATGTAAAAATTGTGCAGCTTTGGTAAAACTATTGTACTTAACCACAGCTAAAAAATACTCTAATTGTAATATTTTCAACGTCTCATCCCCTTGTTTAAGATTTCGAAAACCATTGAAGTTAAAGCATTCCTACACATTTATAGCTTCAAGCTATGAGTAGTTAGTTTATTTATATTTGAAGTTTATAGCAATGACCCCTTATACTTAATGTGTAATGCAAGTTATTCCTCAACAATTTTTGTTGTTATTTTTTTGACATAGAATATTTAGAATTTTCAAGAAATGGTAAATATTCGATTAATCATTTAACAATTTCTTGAACACTTAATTTATTATAGCATGATGAGAAGTGTTTAACTTGCGAGTTTATTGAAGGAGGACTTTCATTCAAACAAAGGGGCGGCAATTAAATGGTGAAGGGGACATCGTCAATCAATTGTCGCAATTTTACAAAAACTTCATAAAAATGAGAACGGTATGATACGAAGCTTAAGTCATCGAGATCTAGTCAGAATCAAAACAGCTTTGATGTACTTGTTAAACAAAGGGGTGTACCAAGTATGAAAACTGAAGCAAATTTGTTATCTGGAGAGATGGAATTCCAGCCCGACGGAAAGCCGAACAAAATCACAGGGGTAAAAATGTGGCGGTTTTACGTTTTCAGTATTATCGGGATTCTGTGTTTCTTCGTACCGGTGACAATTAACGGCACAAACACGATTATTGTCGACCACGTTCATTTATGGATTCGCGCAGCACTTGGACCAGCAATGCCTTATGTGGCATTACTATTAATTCTTGCCGGAGCAGGCTTGCCTGTAATTCGACAAGATTTTAAAAAGTCAGTAACTGACTTTATCATTGTACTCTTTAAAGTCGTTGGGGCAGTGATCGGTATCATGTATGTATTTAAGATTGGACCAGGATTATTATTCAATCCGAATTACGGCCCATTTTTATTCGATAAATTATTAACACCATTAAGTATTTTGATTCCGGTCGGTGCAGTCGCATTGTCATTACTAGTCGGCTACGGCTTATTGGAATACATCGGTGTCATTATGCAGCCGATTATGCGACCTGTCTTTAAGACACCAGGCAAATCAGCAGTCGATGCGGTAGCTTCTTTCGTAGGAAGTTATTCACTCGGATTATTGATTACTAACCGTGTTTATAAAGACGGCATGTACAACAAAAAAGAAGCAGTGATTATCGCAACAGGATTCTCAACTGTTTCAGCAACATTTATGGTAATTGTCGCAAATACATTAGATTTAATGGGACACTGGAACTTATTCTTCTGGAGTACCTTAGTCATAACATTTGTAGTTACAGCAATTTCAGCACACTTGCCTCCGATTCGCAATGAGTCGGAAGAATATTATCAAGGTCAAGAAGGACAAAAAGAAGTTGAAGTTGAGGGGAACCGCATTGTCGCTGCATATGATGAAGCGAAACGTCAATCTCATGATTCTTTACCATTATTAAAGAATATCTGGGTGAACGTTAAAGATGGATTAGAAATGACGATGGCGATTTTACCATCTATTTTATCTATCGGATTCTTCGGATTGATTTTAGCTAACTTCACACCGATTATTGATTGGTTAAGTTACATTTTCTATCCGTTTATCTATATCTTCCCGATAGCAGATAAACCATTGCTTGCGAAAGCATCAGCAATTTCATTGATTGAAATGTTCTTACCTTCATTATTAGTTGTGAAGTCGACAATGGCAGTGAAGCTGGTAACTGCAATTACTAGTATTTCAGCAATTATCTTCTTCTCAGCATTAGTACCATGTATTCTTGCTACGGATATCAAGATTCCGATTTGGAAATTGGCATTGATTTGGTTCATCCGTGTGGCATTAACATTATTGATCGCAATTCCATTTGCATTGCTTATCTTCGGGAATTAAAGTTAAGCAAACAATGGACCAAGGGGTAATTTCAAGTTTTAAATTTCATAATTAAACAAAGGAGAGATTTATTATGACTAAAGATGTAACAGAACAAGGCAGACAAATCCGCGCTAAAAAAGGTTTAGAAATCGAATGTAAAGGATGGGAACAAGAAGCAGTACTTCGAATGTTATACAACAACCTAGATCCAGAAGTCGCAGAACATCCTGAAAAGTTAGTCGTGTACGGCGGTATTGGTAAAGCAGCACGCAACTGGGAAGCATTTGATGCAATTGTAGATACATTGCGCCGTTTAGAAAGCGACGAAACAATGTTAGTACAATCAGGTAAACCTGTCGCAGTCTTTAAAACACATGAAGAAGCACCGCGTGTATTATTATCTAACTCTGTATTAGTACCTAAATGGGCTAATTGGGAACACTTCCATGAATTAGATAAAAAAGGCTTGATGATGTATGGCCAAATGACTGCTGGAAGCTGGATTTACATCGGCTCTCAAGGGATTGTACAAGGGACTTACGAAACATTTGCGGAACTTGCGAATCAGCATTACAACGGTTCATTAAAAGGTACAATCACATTAACAGCAGGTTTAGGCGGCATGGGCGGTGCGCAGCCATTAGCTGTTACTATGAACGAGGGTGTAGTCATCGGGGTAGATGTTGACCCGTCTCGTATCGAGAAACGTATCGATACACGTTATTGCGACATTATCACTGATTCTTTAGATGATGCTTTAGAAAAAGCACAAGCAGCTAAAGAAGCAGGCGAAGCACTAGCAATCGGTTTAGTCGGCAATGCGGCTGAAGTACACCATGAAATTTTAAAACGTGATTTCAAAATTGATATCGTAACAGACCAAACATCAGCGCATGACCCGTTAAACGGTTATGTTCCTGAAGGTTATTCTTTAGAAGAAGCTGAAGAATTACGCGAACAAGATCCTGAACGCTACGTGGTACTTTCTAAACAGTCAATGAAAAAACATGTTGAAGCGATGTTAAAATTCCAAAAACGCGGTGCAGTCGCATTCGACTATGGTAATAACATCCGCCAAGTGGCATTTGATGAAGGTTTAGACAATGCCTTCGATTTCCCAGGTTTCGTACCTGCATATATCCGACCATTATTCTGTGAAGGTAAAGGGCCTTTCCGTTTCGCAGCATTAAGCGGCGACCCTAAAGATATCGAAGTTGCAGATAAAGCAATGCGCGAACTGTTCCCTGAAGATGAGAAGTTATTGCGCTGGTTAGATATGGCAAGCGAGAAAATCGCATTCCAAGGTTTACCATCTCGTATCGCATGGTTAGGTTATGGCGACCGTGCAAAAATGGGCTTGAAACTTAACGAATTAGTACGTACAGGCGAAATCTCAGCACCGATTGTTATCGGACGCGACCACTTAGACTCTGGTTCAGTGGCTTCACCTAACCGTGAAACAGAATCAATGAAAGACGGATCAGAAGCAGTGGGCGACTGGGCAATCTTAAACGCATTAGTGAATACAGCTGCAGGCGGTTCATGGATTTCAGTGCACCATGGCGGCGGTGTAGGTATGGGTTATTCATTACATGCCGGTATGGTCGTTGTCGCAGATGGTTCAGAACGTGCAGACGCACGCTTAGGACGTGTACTTACATCAGATCCGGGTATGGGTGTAGTAAGACATGCTGATGCAGGTTACGATATTGCGATTGATACTGCGAAAGAAAAAGGTGTCGATATTCCAATGTTAAAGGAGCAAGATTCTAATGAGTAATGATGTTGTTATCCAAAATATTGCACAATTAATTTTACCTAAAAAGACGGATAAACCGTTAAAAGGCAAAGAATTGAATGATTTGAATGTAATAGAAAATGCTACATTAGTTGTAAATGACGGTAAAGTTGTTTATGCAGGTGAACATACTGATTTGTATGAAGGGAAAGAAACGGTTGATGCGACGGGCAAAGTCGTTTCTCCTTCACTTGTAGATGCACATACGCATCTTGTATTCGGCGGTTCAAGAGAACATGAAATGGCATTAAAACAACAAGGTGCATCCTACCTTGAAATCCTTGAACAAGGCGGCGGAATCCTTTCTACTGTGAAAGCAACACGCGAAGCGACTGAAGAAGAATTGTTCAAGAAAACAGACAAAGCATTGCGTGAAATGATGTCATATGGTGTCTTAACAGTTGAAAGCAAGAGCGGTTATGGTTTGGATAAAGAAAACGAATTGAAACAATTAAAAGTTTCACACGAATTAGAAGATAAATATGGTATTACAATGAAACATACTTTCTTAGGACCGCACGCGGTACCAAAAGAAGCAGAATCTAATCAAGCATTCTTGCAAGAAATGATTGATTTATTACCGGAAGTTAAAGAGTATGCGGACTTTGCGGATATCTTCTGCGAAACAGGTGTATTTACAGTAGATGAATCTCGCGAGTATATGAAAGCGGCTAAAGAACAAGGTTTCGATGTAAAAATCCACGCAGATGAAATCGATCCGTTAGGCGGTTTAGGTGTCGCAATCGAACAAGGTGCGATTTCAGCAGACCACCTTGTAGCTTCTAGCGAAGAAGACAAACAAGCCTTAAAAGACAGCGATACAGTTGCGGTGGTACTGCCAGGTACAACATTCTACCTAGGCAAAGATCAATATGCGGATGCACGCGGTATGTTAGAAAACAACGGTGCAGTAGCGATTGCATCTGACTTCAACCCAGGCAGCAACGTTACGAATAACTTGCAAATGGTGATGGCGATTGCTGCATTGAAATTAAAATTAACACCGAATGAAATTTGGAATGCAGTAACAGTCAATGCCGCTAAAGCTATTGATGCAGATGCAGGTACACTTGAAAAAGATGATCGTGCAAACTTCGTCATCTGGAACGTACCGAACTATGAATATGTACCGTACCATTATGGTATCAACCATGCAGAATACGTTTATAAAGATGGTAAATTATTCATCGATAATCGTATTAACGTACAGCAATAAGCCAAAGTATTATTAGTATAGGTTAAATTATTTTTTTAGCTATATGCTTGTCATCAGACAGGTATATAGCTGTTTTTTTATTTTTTAAATTTGGTAGCAATACAAAAAGGCAGTTTTTAGTCTCAAGAATTATCTGACAACTATGTTAAGATAAGTGCATAGAGAAAAAGGGGCGGATGAACCATGTTTTGGCAGAACTATATCAATCAATGGAAGGGCGATATCAAAGATAATGTATTGGCAGGTATATTGATCGCATTATCAGCCTTGCCAGGTGCCATTGCTTATTCTTTTATTGTGGGGATGAATCCTTCTATCGGTTTGTTAAGCATGGGCGTCATGATGATTGTCTTAAGTATAACGGCTGGCCGTCCATTGATGATTACCGGACCCAGCAGCGGTATTGCGCTGGTTGCGGCACCTTTAGTTGCACATCACGGTGTCGGCTATTTGATTTGTGCTTCAGTTGTGATGGGGTTATTGCAGCTGCTGATGGGTGCCTTGAATATCGGCAAGCTTATTCAGCGTATTCCGACAGCAGTAGTCATCGGTTTTATGAATGCTTTAGCATTGCTGCTGATGTCATCGCAAATTAATAATATATTCGGTATCTCTTTTGCTACATATATTTTTGCGATCATTTCATTTTTAATTATTGCATATGCGCCGAAAGTGATTTCATTTTTGCCGGCACCTTTAATTTCCATTGTGATTTTAACGATTGCTGCACATTTTTTTCATCCGAAATTAAAGTATGTGCATGATTTAGCAGATATTTATGTTGTTTTGCCGAAACTGCAAATCAAAGATTTTCACTTATTTGCCCATAGCGAAGCACTTTTGATTATTTTAGGCTATGGGATAACGATGGCAATTGTCGGTACGCTGCAATCACTGCTGACAGCGCAGTCATTAGATGTGATGACACATCAAAAAAGCAGTTTAAACCAAGAATCTGCAGCACAAGGACTTGCCAATCTAGCGGCTGGTTTAGTCGGAGGGTTTGGCGGCAGTGCCTTAGTAGGACAATCTAAATTCAATGTCAAAGTCGGCGCAACAACACGATATGCGACCTTGGTAACAGCTTTGTTTCTGTTGTTGACGATTTATGTCTTAGGACCGGTGATTGCTTTAATTCCGATGGCAGTTTTAGCAACAGTACTTGTATCCATTGCATTCAATACGTTTGATAGAAGAACGCTTCAAGCCATCCGCCAAGCACCCGTACAAAATACAGCTACCATTGTTATCACGATGGCAGTCACCTTAACAACGAATAATTTAGCTTTTGGTGTCGCATCAGGCACACTTATCTATTTCATGATACATTTTGCAGTAAAAGGAAGGATAAAACATGAGTAATACAGAACAATTAAAACAGTGGAGACGTTTATTTCATCAGCATCCAGAAGTGTCTTACCAAGAATATTAAACTACAAAGCGATTAAAAGAAATTCTAAAAGCACATGATATTAAAATGGTAGATTATCCATTAGAAACCGGAGTTGTCGCAGAAATCGGACAAGGGGATGAGATTGTCGCATTGCGTACAGATATCGATGCTTTGCCGATACTAGAACAAGTCGACAGCGACATTACCTCTCAAAGTAAAGGCGCTATGCATGCGTGCGGTCACGATATACATATGGCAAGTATTTTAGGGGCTGCTTTAATATTAAAAGAGAAAGAAGCAGACTTGCCGGGACGAGTACGTATTTTATTCCAGGCTGCTGAAGAATTAGGCAGCGGTGCGCAGCAAATGATTGATGCCGGTGTGTTAATGGGGGTCAAAGCTGTGACTGGTTTCCATAATGATCCGACGTTAAAAGTTGGAGAATTCTCGATTAAAGCAGGTGCAATGACTTCAGCTGTAAACCGATTCTTTATTCGTATCCAAGCTAAAGGCGGCCATGCGGCTAAACCAGAAGAAAGCAACGACCCGATGATTATCTTAGGACAATTATTAACGAGTGTGCAATCTATTGTGAGCCGTAATGTCTCTGCGTTTGATTCTGCAGTTGTGACAATCGGAGAAGTATCAGCCGGCAATACATGGAATGTGATTCCGGATACTGCACAAATACAAGGGACAGTGCGTACATTTGATCCGAAAACACGCGCACATGTTGAACACAGACTTCAAAGTATTTGCGACGGTTTAGCGCAAGCGTTTGATGCTAAGGTCGAATTAGATTATATGCATTTGCCGAATGCAGTGATGAATGATGCTGACTTAACAGAAGTTGCGAAAAGTACTGCACAAGAAGCGGGTTATCAAGTGTATGATTTGAAACAGCCGAAAACAATCGGTGAAGATTTCTCAGCAATGAGTGATACGGTACCAGGTGTATTTGCTTTTATCGGTTCTGAATCAGATTATGATCTGCATCATCCGAAATACAATCCGAATGAAGGTATTTTAGAAACAGCACCTGTGTATCTCGCGAATTTAGTTCAAAAATTATTTTAATTTGCTCATGAATGAAATAGGGATTTTGTGGTATAGCATTAATATGACTAATAACGAGGAGTGATAGATAATGGCACCACAAGATCCGCGCAAGAAATTCTCAGATGAAGATTTTCCAAAGCAAGAACAAGAGTGGCCAGGTCTTCAAGCAGATATGGAACCAAAA
Source organism: Staphylococcus sp. IVB6181 (assembly GCF_025561445.1). Taxonomy (NCBI): domain Bacteria; kingdom Bacillati; phylum Bacillota; class Bacilli; order Caryophanales; family Staphylococcaceae; genus Staphylococcus; species Staphylococcus sp. IVB6181. Next base: position 781,079 of record NZ_CP095096.1, read on the forward strand.
CCTGATTGCGGCGAAACTTCTTATAAAGGACACGGCCGCTTAGAAGGTATCAAAGCACTTGTGACTGGCGGAGATTCAGCAATCGGCCGTGCTGTCGCAATTGCTTATGCACGTGAAGGTGCGTCAGTGGTGATTAACTATCATCCGAAAGAAGAACAAGACGCACAAGAAGTTAAAAAAGTAATTGAAGATACTGGCGGTACAGTTTATCTGAAACCAGGAGATCTTTCAAACGAGTCTTTCAACTATGAATTAGTCGAATATGCGAATGAACAACTCGGCGGTTTAGATAATGTGACACTTGTAGCTGGACATCAGCAATATCACGAAGGCTTCGAAAACTTCAAAACAGAAGATTTCACACAAACCTTTACAACAAATGTGTACTCATTATTCTGGACAGTACAAAAAGCACTGGATTATTTAAAACCAGGCGCAACTATTACGACAACAACATCTATTCAAGGTTATGATCCAAATCCAGTATTGCATGATTATGCGGCTACAAAAGCAGCCATTATTTCATTGACGAAAAGTCTTGCTAAAGAATTAATTGATAAAGGTATCCGTGTCAATTCAGTAGCACCTGGACCATTCTGGTCACCATTACAAATTTCAGGCGGACAACCGCAAAGCAAAATTCCAGAGTTCGGTCAAAGTTCATTGATGGGACGCTGCGGACAACCAGTTGAACTTGCAAGCACCTATGTCTTGCTTGCATCAGATGAATCTAGTTATACAACAGGCCAAGTCTATGGTGTAACTGGCGGTAAACAAATCAACTGATTCAAACATGCAATTTTGCAAGTAACCAATAAATCTGACCCCTCGCTGAATAAAGTGAGGGGTTTCATCATTTGTGATATAAATTCTGGGTAAATGTGAAATGAAAAACACAATATTCGCATTTTGGTAAGCAGTTGCTTATGATAGAGACACTTCAGATAAAGTATAGAAAGGAGATAACAATGAAACATTTTAATCCGAAAGATTTAACGCAAAGAGAAAATTATAAATTATTAAGCGGCAGTGTTTTGCCGAGACCAATCGCATTTGTGACATCCCAAGATAAAGACGGCAATTTAAATGCGGCACCTTTTAGTTTCTTTAATGTGGTAAGCAGCCAACCGCCGATGATTATGATTTCGACAGGCCGTACTAATGGTGTACGCAAAGATACAGCGCAAAATATCATTGATACCGGAGAATTTGTAGTACATATCTCTGAACTGTCAATGATTGAAGGGATTAACAGTACTGCAGCACCGATTGACCGTACAGAAAACGAATTAGAGCGTACAGACTTTAAAACGATTCCTTCGCAAGTAGTAAATGTACCGAGTATCGAAGGTGCAAGTATTACGTTTGAATGCAAATTAGATCGTGTAATTGAACTAGGCAATGATGAAGTCGGCAACGATTTGATTTTAGGCGAAGTTGTACAATATCATATCGCAGACGAAGTCTATATCGAGCCGCATAAAATTGATGTCAAAGCCTTGCATCCTGTCGGTCGTCTTGCAGGTAATGATTATGTGAGACTTGGCGAAGAATTTGTATTAGAGCGCCCAACAGAATAATTGTAAAATTAAATTTTTTCGTTTTCACGATTGACTAAAGCGGACAATCATGATAGGTTTAAAAAGATTCGGAAAATAAAAATAAATAGTACTTATCAAGAGAGGTGGAGTGAAGGGCACTTTGAAGCCTCGGCAACATGGATCGCAGAATTTCTGCGACGCGTGTGCCAATTCCCGTAGCAAAATTGATTGCTAAGAGATAAGAAACAAGCATTGTATCCTTTTTCTTAGCAGGAAAAAGGATTTTTTTAATATATGAGCGAGGTGTTTGAATCATGTCCGAAGAAAGACAAAAAGGGAATGCTTTGGCACTTATTCCTTTGGTTATATTCGTAGGTTTATTCTTAGGTGTCGGTATTATTACAGGCGACTTTACGAAGATGCCGTTGAATATTGCGATTACGATTGCGGTTGTTATCGCATTAGTTATGAACCGTAAACAAAAGTTTGCGGATAAAGTTGAAGTTTTCACTAAAGGTGCAGGTCATTCGAATATTATTTTAATGGTCTTGATTTTCGTTTTAGCCGGGGCATTTTCTAAAGTAACTGAGGAAATGGGCGGCGTTAAATCAACAGTTAACCTTGGGTTGACGTTAATTCCCAGCAACTTATTAATCGTAGGTTTATTTATTATTTGTATGTTCGTCTCTATTTCAATGGGGACATCAGTCGGAACTGTTGCGGCGATTGCGCCGGTTGGTTTCGGTATCAGTGAAGCCACAGATATTTCAGCAGCAATCGCAATGGCAACAGTGGTCGGCGGGGCAATGTTCGGCGATAACTTATCTATGATTTCTGATACAACTATTTCTGCAGTCCGTACACAAAATACACGGATGAGCGATAAGTTTAAAGTGAACTTCAGAATTGTCTTGCCGGGTGCGATTATCACCATGATTATTTTAGGGTTCTTAACGCACAGTGCAACGGTAAGCAGTACAAAAGATTATAGTTTCGAATTTATCAAAGTCATTCCTTACTTATTAGTATTGATATTAGCCTTAATCGGCATTAATGTCATTATCGTACTGATAGGCGGAACTGTCTTGTCAGGCATTATCGGCTTGATTGATGGTTCGTTTAATTGGATTGGATTCTTAAAAGCAGCATCAGAAGGTATGATCGGTATGGAAGATATCGCAATCATCGCTTTAATGATCGGCGGCTTAATCGGCTTGATTCAACACTATGGCGGTATCACTTGGCTTCTGAATTTTGTCCGCAGCAAAGTGAAATCAAGACGCGGGGCAGAATTCGGTATTGCTGGTTTAGTCAGCGCTGCTGATATTTCAACTGCGAATAATACGATTTCTATCTTAATGGCAGGGCCATTAGCGAAGAACATTGCGGATGAATATGATATTGACCCAAGAAAATCTGCTAGTATCTTAGATATCTTCGGCAGTTGTTTCCAAGGGTTGCTGCCGTATAGCCCGCAAGTGATTGCAGCAGCTGGTGTCGCAGGTATTTCACCGTTTAGGCTGGTTCCTTATTCGATTTATCCGATTGTCTTAGGTATCAGCGGTCTGATTGCGATTGCCTTTAACTTGCCGAGACTTAACAAAAGCAAGCAAAAAGCGAAATAACTTTTACTTTCACGCTTGAAAAATGTTAAAGTAATCTTGTTGTGAATTACTATGTTTGTAAGCGCGATTGCTTTGGCTTATATTCTTAAATGCGTTAAAATAATAGAGAGTGTGAAAGTAGGTGACGACAGAGTGGCAAGATATAACATTGAAAACGACGTAGTAGTCATATCATTGGAACGTTTAATGCGTATTCAACCTGAGTTGATTTATCAAGCTTGGACGGATGCTGATATTATGAAACGCTGGTTTATGACTTCTAACCGTTCAAATCAATCAATTGATTTGATTCCTGAAGAAGGCAGACGTTATGAAATTGTAGATGAACGTAACGGCAAAAAGAACAGAGTGACAGGTGTCTTCCAAGAATTAGAAGCACCAAGCCGTATTGTCATGACAATCGGTATGCCTGAATTGAGCGATAAAGAAGATACGATAGAAGTAGAAATCTTCGAACGCGAACCAGGTTCGGATATGACACAAATGAATTTCCGATATACTGCTGTTGTTCCGAAAGAAAGAAGATGGACAACTTTGGAATATAAACAGCAAAAGAAAGAATATCATGATGCGACTGCACATGGTTTTGAAAACATGTTCATTAAACTACAAGAAATTTTAAAAGAGATACAAGAAAACCAAGAAGAATTCTAAAAGAAAAGCAGCGGCACTGAAATATAATTTTCAGTACCGCTGCTTTTATACATATATGAAAATGTTTGAGGAATTATACTGTTTCTTGCCCCCGTTTATTCCAAGTTAAGATGAAGCTGAGCATTGCCAGCAAACTAATACCAGTCAATAAAATGAAGCCGACATCCCATCCGAAGTGATCTACTACAAAGCCGAGTACAATGTTGGCCATCACCGCTCCGAATAAATAACCGAATAAACCAGTTAAACCTGCTGCAGTGCCGGCTGCTTTTTTCGGAACATAGTCTAATGCTTGCAGACCGATCAACATTACCGGACCGTAAATTAAGAAACCAATCGCTACGAGTGATAAATTATCTACCCATGGATTGCCTGCCGGGTTGAGCCAATAAATCAGAACGAAAATTGTTACGCCTAGCATGAAGAAGAAGCCTGCAGGACCGCGGCGGCCTTTAAAGACTTTGTCGGAAATCCATCCGCAAAGCAATGTACCTGGGATACCTGCCCATTCATACAAGAAGTAAGCCCAACCAGATGCTTTCAAATCAAAGTGCTTTTCTTCGCTTAAATAGACAGGTGCCCAGTCTAATACACCGTATCTCACGAAGTAGACAAAGATATTCGCAAATGCAATGGCCCAAATCCATTTGTTGTTGAGGACATAGTTGAAGAGGATTTCTTTTGTAGTTAATTCTGTCTCGAGGGTTGTTCTTGATGCTGTTGGATAGTCATTGCGGTACGCTTCAATTGAAGGCAGACCTTCAGATTGAGGTGTATCGCGAATCAATACATAAGAAATAATCGCAATGATAATCGCTAAAAGTGCGGGATAAATGAAGACGCCTTCGAATCCTTTGAGGTAACCGAAGTTATATAAAGCGGTCATTGAAATACCCCAAGTCGCAATCGGAGCCATCAAACCGCCGCCGACGTTATGGGCAACGTTCCAAATAGCAGTTTTGCTTCCCCGTTCGCTGACACTGAACCAATGGACTAATATTCGACCAGATGGCGGCCAACCCATGCCTTGGAACCAGCCGTTTAAGAACAGCATGATGAACATAATCAAAATGCTGGAAGTAAAGAATGGTACGAAACCAAGCAATAAGTTGACGATAGCTGTTAAAATCAGTCCCAAAGTTAAAAACATGCGCGCATTACTGCGGTCGCTGACAGTTCCCATAACAAACTTGCTGAAGCCGTAGGCAATAGAAACTGCTGATAACGCAATACCTAATTGTCCTTTGCTGAAGCCTTGTTCAATCAAATCCGGCATCGCAAGCGAGAAGTTCTTGCGTAAAAGATAATACCCCGCATAACCGATAAAGATTCCTAAAAATACTTTAAGACGAAGTTCCTTGTATGTAGGATCGACTTGGTCTTTTGAAAGCGGAGCAATCGGTTTCGGCGGTTTTAAAAAGTTAAACATGAAAGCGCCTCCTTAACAAATTATTAACATAATGTTAATACTAAATTTACAAAAAGGCAATATGGGATTTAAAATATAACAAAATAAAAAGACATTCCATATCAGAATGTCTTAGGCGCTTACCTTAATTTAAGAAATCGTACTATGTTTATGCTGCGCAACTCTTGGTTTGTAGTTTGCACCAAGTACATCAATATTCTGCGTAGCAAGTGCATGAATTAATTTCGCAATGACATGCGGTGTACATGAAATATCGATATGATGCGGTGTTAAAACATAATTGACACCTTCTTGGTGTTTAAAATATTGCATGATATCGATGATTTTATCTTTGATAAACATGTCAGACAAACCGTCGACTTTCAGTTTAAAGTGCATTGTCGCTTGGATACTCGGTGCGAATTGATAAATGAAATCTTTCTCTGCATAAGGCAAAATTTGGTATATAGGATAATTGTGATAACTTAAGAAGCTGATGAAATAGGGTAAGTTGCATTTAGGGATTCGAACTTTCAATACAGGATGCTGCTTGATTTTAGTGAATTCAGCTTGAACCGCGTGGCTGTTTTGAAGCTGCCGGCATGCTTTCATTAATTGTCTTCGTTTAAGCCATGTTGATAGATGCCCTATATTAATAATAAATGTGTCATATTTATCTATGAACATAGACAATTCCTCCAGAAGTTTAGTGTAGATTTGAGTGGCAAAAGATAGATGGATGACGTGCTGTTTCAAATTCATTGTAAATTGTATCACGCTTTAAACAATTTTTCACTAGGACTTTTGGACGAAATAATGTATTTGTAATTTCATTTAATTATCAAATATAATGAAATCATTGTTGATTAATTATAGAAGGGGGCATACACATGAAATACAGAGCAGTTGTTTTTGATTTTGACGGTACTATTATCGATACAGAACAGCATCTATATGATGTGATTAATGAACATTTAAGTGCGCATCAAAAAGCACCGATTTCTTTAGATTTTTATCGGCAATCAATCGGTGGTGCAGCATTAGACCTGCATCGTTATTTAGAAGATGAGATTGGGGAAGATGCGACTATAAAATTGTATGAGGATCACCATCAAAAGAGCAAAACATTGCCGATGATAGAGAATATCAGAAAGTTGATGGATGCGTTAGAAAAAGCACAGATTCCTATGGCCATTGCGACCAGCAGCAGTATCAATAATATCCGACCTGCATTAGAACACTTGAATTTAGTTGAACGTGTGCCGGTAATTGTCGGCAGAGAAGATGTTGAAGAAGTCAAACCTGCACCTGACTTGTATTTAACAGCTGTACAACAGTTGAACTTGAATCCTGTCAGCTGTTTAGCGATTGAAGACTCAGTGAATGGCGCGACTGCAGCTCAACTTGCAGGCTTAGGTGTCATTGTGAATACAAATGTGATGACAGAAGCGATGGACTTTAGTACGTTAGACTTAGAAGCTATGAATGTTTCGGCTGAAACAATTATAGAACGTTATTTTAAGTCTTAAGCGGGTGAACACATGTTACTACTTTTCTTTTTAGCAGGTCCGATTATTATCGCAATCGGCAACTTGGTATTAGGACCGATTTTTAATAAAACTATTCCTATGCATGTAAGGTTTCGTGCTTTCATGATAGGTTCTATGATTTATTTGATTTCTGCTTATTTGGTCTATCATTTTATATTAAAAGGGCAAATATAAAAGCTGAGCTTTTGATGAAAATACATCAAGTGCTCAGCTTCTTTCGTTCTATTGAATTAAAAAATACTTACTTCATCATAAAGACAAGCCCAACAACAATGATAACTAATAAAATTGCGTCGACTCCGATCATTAAAGCACGACGGTTGGCTTGTTCGCCTTGTGCTTTCAAACGACGATACATAATATAGTTAGGTATAAAATTAATGATAAGGAGTACAATAACAATAATGACTAAGGTTAACTTCACTCTGATTCTCCTTTGCTATCTTTAGATAGAAAATCCCACAAAAAGGCAATTGCCAATCCTGCTATCAGACCAGCACCTATTCCGATTTTCATATGATTTGTAATTTGTCCGATAATAATACCTAGAATCAATGTAATAGGCAAGACGATACCGACTTTCATCTTTCTCGCAGGAGAAGTCAAAGCACTAAACAATGCGATATAACACACACCGAATACGACTGCCGCAACGACAGAGAGTATCAGAGTATTCGAGATTGTTTCATGACTTGCCATTCTGTTCAAGAAAAAGAATAACGCACCAAAGATAAATGTATAAAGGATGGCACGTGAGACTAATTGTTTAGACAATGTTGACGTCTCCTTTCAATTAAGGTCATCCAAATTATAACATAGTATCTTGGTGCGTCGTATGCACAACGTTAGAGTTCGTCTTTGAATTGCTTATGATCATTCAGGTAAGCGTAGAATAAACCGATGATCAATCCGCCGCCGATATAGTTGCCGATAAAGGCTGCGACAATGTTGATAACTGCAGGCCAGAAATGCAATACATCTGATTGATAGATTGCACCGCCGATGAATAAGCAAGCATTATAAACAACGTGTTCGTATCCCATGAATGCGAAGATAGCAACACCGAACATCATAACGAACATTTTAGCTAAGATATCTTCAATCTGCATCGCAATAACTAATGAGATATTGATGAAGAAGTTAGCAAAGATAGCTTTAGCAAGTAATTCAGTCGGACTTGCTGTCAATGTTTTATGATGCAAGATGACTTCAAGCTGTTTCATCATTTCCGGTGTGACGACGTCACTGAAACGCAAGATGATAAAGAATACTAAGGCACCCAACATATTACCGATAAAGCACAGCATGAAGATTTGGAATGCACGCCAAGGACTGATTACTTTGTAATAAAGACCAACTGTGAAATACATAAAGTTACTTGTCAAAAGCTCTGAGTTGGTAAAGAGAATCAGGACTAAGGCAAAACTGAAGGCAACCGATCCGACAATATTGATAATGCCTGTATTGATTTCTCCTGTATGTACTTCTTGTACAAACCCTGCTTTAATTGCTAACACAAATACTGAGATAATACTGATGATAAAACCGGCCATCATGGCACGTAATAAATACCGCTTAAAATATGTAGCTTGTAAGACGTCTTTAGTTTGGATTGTTTTTACAACTTCTTTAACCCACTTGCGTCCGTAAAATACATTATCCCAACGGATATACTTTTCACTGTTCATTTCTAAAAAACTCCTCGCTCTAGGCTTTAATAATTAACTGAGTTAAAGGTGAGAGGGTGGTCTCAACTTCTGCAATGAATATAGTATAATCGCTTTCGTTGAATTTGTGAATGGTTTCACAATAAAAGTTTTGGTAAAGTTTCATTTTTTGAACGAAAAGTGAAAATTATATAAAAGGTAGCGCTTACATTTTAAAGTATAATTAAATTCATGTCATTTTCGAAAAGGTTATAACAAAACATTATGCAGAAAATTCAAAAATGTAGATTGCGCTTAAATTAAGCTCCATGCTATAATGTTCAAATAATATGTATTTCTTAAATAGACAGCGTTCATTGTGAAATGAATGTATCCCATGAAACGTAAAAGTTCTAATAAAAAATACAATATTTATTTTGAGTGCGAAATGCATTAAAATGCGTGATGATTGCTTTCTTACGTCGTTTAGAAAAAAATAAATGAAAGCGCATACATAAAAGTGTAATTTTTATGTTTTCATCTTAGAATTTTATAGTATAATAGCCTCAATGGGCTTAGCAGAATAGAAATCGATAGGAAAAAGAAAAAAGTGTTTAATTTTTCGCAATCTTCTTAATCTTGGTAAATTGGGATGCTGAGATTTGGTTGACATCATTATGGGGCTGATTATCGATACCAGAACAAACTAAGCCTGGAAATTATGAAAGAGAAGGGGTATTTTCTAATGGAAGAAACTCAATTACACAGGGGATTAAGCTCTAGACAGATTCAAATGATTGCACTCGGAGGTACAATCGGTGTTGGTCTATTCATGGGAGCGACAAGTACAATTAAATGGACTGGGCCATCAGTTATCTTCGCTTATCTGATCGTCGGCTTATTCTTATTCTTAGTCATGCGTGCAATGGGAGAAATGGTTTACTTGCATCCTACTACAGGGTCATTTGCGAACTTCGCAAGCGACTATATTCATCCAGTAGCAGGATATTTAACAGCTTGGAGCAACATTTTCCAATGGGTTGTTGTTGGTATGAGTGAGGTTATCGCAGTAGGCGAATACATGCGCTACTGGTTCCCGGAATTACCGGACTGGATTCCTGGCGTTATCGTTATTGTTTTATTAGCTTCAGCGAACTTAGTATCAGTTAAAGCATTCGGGGAATTTGAATTCTGGTTTGCGATGATTAAAATTGTCACAATCGTCTTAATGATTATTACTGGTTTTGGATTAATCTTCTTCGGATTAGGCAACGGCGGCAATGCAATCGGTTTATCTAACCTTTGGGAGCATGGCGGATTCTTCCCTAATGGTTGGCTTGGATTCTTCTTCGCATTATCAATCGTAGTAGGATCTTACCAAGGTGTAGAATTAATCGGTATTACAGCAGGGGAAACTAAAAATCCTCAAAAGAACATTAAAAAAGCAGTTAACGGTGTTATCTGGCGTATTTTAATCTTCTACATCGGTGCTATCTTTGTTATCGTAACAGTTTATCCTTGGGATGAATTAGGCAACATCGGAAGCCCGTTCGTAGCAACATTTGCGAAAGTCGGTATTACAATTGCAGCTGGTTTAATCAACTTCGTAGTATTAACAGCAGCAATGTCTGGATGTAACTCAGGTATCTTCAGTGCCAGCCGTATGATCTATACATTAGCACAACACAAACAATTACCTAAGTTCTTCTTGAAAGTTATGAAAAACGGTGTACCTTTATACACTGTACTTGCGATTTCACTTGGTATCTTTATCGGTGTTATCTTAAACGTAGTTTTACCTTTATTCATTAAAGGTGCAGACAGCATTTTCGTATATGTATATAGTGCATCGATTTTACCAGGTATGATTCCATGGTTCATGATCTTAATCAGTCACATCCGCTTCAGAAAGCTTCACCCTGAACAAGTGCAAGGCCATTCTTTCACTATGCCGGGCGGCGCACCTGCAAGCTATGTAACGATCGCATTCTTAATCATGGTATTAATCGGTATGTTATTCAATAAAGAAACAGTTATCTCTGTTGTTATCGGATTTATCTTCTTAGGCTTTATGACAGCATTCTACTTCATCAGAGGCTATCATAAATTACCATATAAAGATCAACATTTAGAATAATGACAAAATGAAAAGAGTTGGGCGCAAGCTCAACTCTTTTTTAATGCTCAAATTTAATTTTAGATAAATGCTTCTTGTAGTTATTTAAAGCCATTTTAGATTGGGTAATCGTATCAAGCGAATTAGAAAAGTCCATAGATAAATAACGATAATACAAGACATTAATCGTAAAGAGCTGTGCAACGAGAGATGTCGTCGCAGCCATACGAAACTCGCTTTCCTCCGACTCGCTGTAGAGCAGATTAATATCGCTGTAGCATGCTATCGGATTATCTGCATTGCCCATCAATGTAATGAGGAATAAATGATAATCAGATGCTACACGAACAATGGCTTCCAGTTCATTGTGTTCACCGCTGTTGGATATTACAAATAAAGTATCTCTGGCATCATGTGTTGCGATTAAACTGATTAAAGTATGTACACTCTCGATACACTGTGCATTCAATCCGACTTTAGACAGCTTTTGTGTCAAATCCAAAGCAGAAATATAAGATGCGCCGAAACCGAATAAAAAGATAGTGCGAGAATTTTTCAGTCTTTCGCAGACATGTTCGATTTGTTGTTCATCGACATCATTAGACGCATTGCATAGTGTTTGCGTGGTACGCGAAAGCATTTTGCGTTTAATCGAGTCGATGGATTCATTCGGCTGCAGTTCTAATGGCTTTGGCTGCGTACGTTGAGACAAGTACTTCGCAACTTCAGTTTTTAAAGCTTGAAATCCGCCTTCTGTAATTTTATAGCCGAAGCGGACAACAGAAGAAGGGCTGGTATTGGTGCTGTCAGCTAAATCCGAAGTGGTCATATTGATGACCTGGTGCGGCCGTTGTAAAATAAAATCCGCAATTTTCCTCTCGCTTTTAGTGAGTGTGCTGTATTTTGTTTCAAGTGTAAATAATATATTTGTCATCATAACCACCTGCTTCTTGATCTATTTTAAGATGATAGATAGCGGTAAACAATTTCCCTTAATTGTTTCAGCAAACTGAATTGAAAATCAGATAGCCTCCCAGATATCTGCTAACCGTAACAATGGTTTTAAGTTTACTATATGACACGCACTAAAACAATTGAGGATTTAATTAACTATTACTACAATACCAATATTATTAATGTTTAAACAGTTTACTAATAAAAATAAACAATCTATCAAAATATTAGTGTTCTTGATGATGAAACAAGTGAAGAACCTCATGGATTTGAGCTTCAAACGTATCGATTAAAGTATAATAGTTGCCGGTAGTGAGCGGCAGCAATGGTTGATGTATGAGTTTTGAAAGCAAGTCGCAATAACGTACAACGAGAAATGAGGGGTGTGTCTCTATTAAAGCTACAGCTTCATGATGTGCGTGTGCTACCCATGTTTGAATGGACGCACGATGCTTTTCAACTTGTTTGGGCCGGTTGAGCAATAAAGCGTGGCGATAGTTTCTGCTTAAGGATAAACCGAATACGAGTTGTTCATACAGCTGTGCTTCTATTGAAGGTGTTGTCATAAGAATAGGCTCCTTTAAAGAAAATGATTTGTGATTTTAAACCGAATAACATAAGATAAATGCATGAGAAAATAATTTTGTGTTAAGAGGAGAGCATTATGGAATTAAGAAATCATAAACCGGCATGGCGTGACTTAACGTTAATCCCGATAGGTATTGTACTGATCTTTATTTTTACATTTATACAGACATTGATCGCAGCTAATTTTAATGTAGCGTTGACAGAATCAACATTGATACCCATTTCAGCAATCGGACAAATCAATACATATATAGCGTTATTAATCATTTACTACTACTTCCATTACAGTGAAATGCCGCTGAGGTTCTCTTTAGGATGGCAATATGTGAAGCGGCACTGGCTGTTTCTATTGATTATGCTGGTTATCGCGATGGGCGCAGAAACACTTTACAATCATTTGATGACTTTATTGCCGGAAGGCTTCGGCTATACTGAGACACAAAATGAAAAAGAGTTAGATGCATTGTTTCATAATCCTGCTTTCTTGCCGTTCACCTTTATCTTTGTCGTGATACTCGGTCCTGTCGTTGAAGAATTGTTCTTCAGAACGATTTTAATCGGAGAGTTAGGCAAGAAATTCAATTATATTGTCATGGGCATTATCTCAGTGATTGGTTTTACATTGATGCATGTGACAGGTGCCAATTCACCGTTAGAATTCGGTTCCTACTTAATTATTGCATTGGTCATTGTGTATGTATATTTCAAATCCGGTAAAAATACTGCATCCACAATAGCGATTCATATGGCTAACAACTTAGTATCCTTTATTATGTCGCTATTTTTCTTATAAGCCGCAAAAATAAACTCCAACTGATGGTTTGTGCCATTAGTTGGAGTTTAAAAATTGCTGATAATTATAAATGGTAATGTCATGTGTTTTGACAGTTTTATGGAATGAATAAGAAATATCATGAATCGCATCAATTGCGATTTCTTTTGTATGTCCGTGCCCGATATCAAACGTTACGACACGCCACTCGGCATGGCGGCAGACTAAGCCGATAAAGATGACATTTTCAGTGAAGGTTTGCTGATTCATTTCATATTCAACCAGCATGACATTGCGTTCGGCACAATAAATTAATAAGTCCGAAAATGTTTGAGGAAGTGTCGGATTTGGATTAGATTCGAATTTAATGTAGCGATCCATACGTTTTAGGATACGTCTTATATGTGTGGCAGGTTGGTTTAAACATTTCTTGATAAGCTGTTCGATTTCCTTTTTATATGGGAGTTGAGAATAAGATTGGCTTTCATTCAATGTCATAAACAGTGCCAGCATTTGATCTTCGGTCAATTCAAGGGTAATAGGGGCATGACTTTGCTGGATACGATAGCCGCCGAGCATGCCTTGTTTTGCGATAATCTGTACCCCTTGCTGTTCTAAATCTTGAATATCGCGCAAGATAGTACGCTTAGAAACTTTAAGTGTTTTCGCGAGCTGAGATGCAGTAAGCTGATCATTCGTTTCAATTGCTTGTACAAGTTTATTTTGACGTTCTATTTTGTTCAATCATGCCACCTCCGAAACATTACATATTACAATCATTATAGCATATGTATTTAATTTTGATATTTATAAACGGTGCTTTTGAAAAAAAGATAAAAAATTCTCGAATTTTTTCAAGTAAACGCTTACATTTTCAAAAGTTATGTGCTACACTATCATTAGTAACTAGGAGATAGCACTTAGTGAACAAAGGGGTAATGATAAATCATAGTCGTGTGATTTATTAGAACGTGCAAATCACTAGTTAATTAACATCTTCAATATTATTACTTACTTTCCTTTCTATGCCGACTAGTTAAGCTAGTCGGTTTTTTATTTTTTTCAAGGTTATTAACAGTCGAAGGGTGTAACGTGCTAGAATGTAAACATACATAAGATATTAAGGATATGAGGTGTGTATTTTGAATCAACAGCAACTATTAGAATTAGATCAAGCAATCAGACATTGGTTAAAAGGTTTAGATGACATTATTCCGAATTTAATTGCAGATATGCATACAGAGACTAAATTAAATAAATTCGACTTAGTGACGAATGTCGATCGAATGATACAAGATCAGTTTGAAGCATTTATTAATGAACATTATCCTGACCATCAGTTATTCGGCGAAGAAAAGAACAATGATTTAGTCGATGCGAAACACGGTGATGTATGGGTCATGGATCCTATTGACGGTACAGCGAATCTTGTAAAACAAAAGACAGATTACTGCATTATTTTAAGCTACTTCTCTGAAGGAGAACCGCTGCTTGCTTATATTTATGATTATCCGCATCACACATTATATAAAGCAATCAAAGGCGAAGGGGCTTTTGAAAATGAAGTCAGAATGCCGAAAGTTGCGCCGCTCCATATTAATGATGCGATATTGTCTTATAATTTATATGTTATTAATGAACAGACACAAGCAGATTTGAAAAATGCGGCATTCAGTTATCGTTTAATCGGTTCTTGCGGACTGGATTCTTTACGTGTAATGAAAGGTCAATTCGGAGCACATATCAATACCAATGCAAAGCCATGGGATATTTCAGCACAGTTCTTATTTTCTGAAGAGTTAGGTTTGAAGATGACGAATTTGAAAAATGAACCTATCGATTTTGCGCTTGGCGGACCATTTATCATCAGCAATTTCGGCTGCCACGAAGCTGTCCTTGAAATTTTAAACCGCGACGGCGGTTATGAAGTCAATAAAAATTCATAAGACTTAAGGACCATTTCAAATAATTTGAGCTATAATATAATTGATTTAAATAAAGACAGAGGAGTGGTTGGGTGAAAAGAGCAGATAAATCTGGTCGCAAAATGGGGCTGGTGCCTAAAATTTTGTTATGGGCATTTGGTATTTTAGTCCTGCTTGCATTAATCGCTGCAATTTATTTAGCGGTTAAAATTTTTGCGGTAGGCGGCAAGATTCATAATCCGTTAGACAGAGATAAATCCGAATTAAGAAAAGAAAAAGTTGATCTAAATAGAGGCGACCCGTTCACGATTGCCTTATTCGGTGTAGACAGCAATGCTCAGCGTAAGAGTGAAGGAGACGGTCAGCGTTCAGACTCTATTATGGTGTTATCGATCAACCCTGATAAAAAGACAACTGAAATTGTCAGTATCCCGCGTGATACACAAGCTGAAATTGTAGGACACGGTTCAACAGAAAAAATCAACCATGCTTATGCTTACGGCGGACCGAACATGGCAGTCAAATCATTAGAGAAATTGTTAGATGTACCGATTGATCATTATGCGACAGTTGATATGGATGGCATTAAAGGCATGGTGGATGCTATCGGAGGCGTAGATGTTGTCAGCAACGCAACATTCAGCTTTGACGGCAATCATTTTGTTAAAGGCGAGAAAACGCACTTGAACGGCGACCAAGCACTGGCATTTATCCGTTCTCGTAAAGAAGAAGGCGCAGGAGGCGACTTCGGCCGTCAAGAGCGTCAGCAATTAGTCTTGCGCGGTATCGCGGATGAGTTGACAAGTGTTAAATCACTGACAAACTTTAATGGTGTGACAGATCAAATCGAACAGAATGTAAAAACAGACTTATCTTTAGGCGAGTTGAATACAATCCGTTCTAAATATAAAAAAGCGAATGAAAACGTAAACCGTCTTCAATTAGAAGGCAGCGGCGGTATTCAAAATGATGGACTCTATTATTACGTTCCAGATGAATCATCATTAAATAATGTATCGAATGCATTAAGGGAAAACCTGGATTTATAATGACAAATTGCCAAGTTGAACTAAAGTTCAGCTTGGTGTTTTTTTATTCTAAAATGTTAGTTTCTACGCAAATAAAATAATAAAATTCGGGTAATATCAAGGAGAGGGGGAATATCTTATGACAAACAATCGTGAAGAAAACCAAGTAGATAATCAAGAAGTACAAGACGTATCTGAAATGGTAGATGAAGGCGGCTTAGGTGCAGATAACTATTATGGTATTACTGAATACCAAGCTAACGGCAATGCTGTAGAAGTCGGTATTGATCAATTCAAATTAAAAGCCAGCGAATACAATGATGTTGATTTAGTGAACGCACTTGTATTGCATGCAGATGCGAACCACAATGAATCTAAATTCGATGAAGCTATCAATATTCTTAAAGAGGAATTATTAGGTAGATTACATGATAAGTAAGAACTAATGCCGGCATGTCATGTGTCGGCATTTTTTTTCTCTTTTAATCGTTTTTTGGCAATAATTAGATTTATATGACGAAGCTATCTAAACTTTTATGGAAAAAAGATGTGGAAAATAAAAAATAATGAATAAAAGGTTTAATATGTCAACTTTAGAGTGAATATATAAGTATGGGTCTTAACATTTATGACAATAAGTATTAGAATTAACAGTAAGACTATTTTTTTATTGCGTGGGCCAAAAAAGACTAGTCTTCAATATTTACGGTTTATATAAAAAACAGAGGTTATGGAAATGAGTTGAATCTTTAGAGACTTTTTCGTTTCTAAAGGGAGTGAGATGCAACCGCAATATTGTTGCATTGTTCATCTAAAGATTGCTTAATTTCAAAGACTATTATGTTTTCTACATACTTTCGTATAACAGAGAACATAGCAGCGTGACATCGTGAGTGCGTGCGACCCTTGCATGACCGCCAACCCTCATCAATTGGCCAGGTATGCATTAGTCGGTATGTCATCAGCTTAAACACATTTGCTAGACCTCAGAATATAGGGGTGATTATATGCAAGACCATCTTGTCCTTACATTAGACGGGAAAGACTATCTTGTGGAACCAGGTACGAATCTTCTCCAGTTCATCAAATCTAGAGATACATTTGTGCCGTCAATCTGTTATAACGAATCGTTAGGGCCGATTGAAACTTGTGACACATGTGCGGTAGAAATCGATGGTAAAATCGAACGCGCATGCGGAACAACAATTGATCGACCAATGGTCGTTAACACGACAAACAGCGATGTGAAAGCATCTCAAAAGGAAGCTTTAGATCGCATTTTAGAAAAACACGTACTTTATTGTACAGTGTGCGACTACAACAACGGTGACTGCGAAATCCATAATACTATGGATGAATTCGGTGTTCAGGAACAATCATATGAATATAAAGACAAAGGTTATGAGAAAGACTTCGGTCCTTTCTACCGTTATGACCCAAGTCAATGTATTCTATGCGGCCGTTGCGTAGAAGTTTGTCAAGATGTACAAGTCAACGAAACGCTATCTATCGACTGGGAACGTGAACAACCACGTGTTATCTGGGATAACGACGTATCTATCAACGAATCATCATGTGTATCTTGCGGACAATGTGCGACAGTATGTCCATGTAACGCAATGATGGAAAACCACATGGTGGGCGAAGCTGGTTATATGTCAGATACTGAACCAGGTACTTTAGCAGACATGATTGACTTGACTAAAAAAGCAGAACCAGGTTACGGTCCGCTATTTGCTATTTCTGACTCAGAAGCAGCAATGCGCGAAGAACGTATTGAGAAAACGAAAACAGTATGTACATACTGTGGTGTGGGATGCTCATTCGACGTTTGGACAAAAGACCGTGAAATCCTTAAAGTTCAACCGCAGCACGATTCGCCAGCAAATCGCATTTCAAGCTGTGTGAAAGGTAAGTTCGGTTGGGATTACGTCAACTCAGAAGAACGTTTGACAAAACCATTAGTACGTAAAGGCGACGAGTTCGTAGAAG
This sequence comes from Staphylococcus sp. IVB6181, assembly GCF_025561445.1. Classification (NCBI taxonomy): domain Bacteria; kingdom Bacillati; phylum Bacillota; class Bacilli; order Caryophanales; family Staphylococcaceae; genus Staphylococcus; species Staphylococcus sp. IVB6181. Next base: position 798,878 of record NZ_CP095096.1, read on the forward strand.
TTGAATGGGAAGAAGCATTGAATGTAATCAGTGAAAACTTCTTGCGTATCAAAGAAGAACAAGGTGCTGATGCATTATCATTCATCGCTTCATCTAAAGGTACTATTGAAGAATCTTACCTAATGCAGAAATTATCAAGACAACTTGGTACAAATAACGTCGACAACTGTTCACGTTATTGCCAAGCACCTGCGACAAAAGGTTTATTCCGTACAGTAGGCCACGGCGGCGACTCAGGTTCAGCGGATGATTTAATGATTGCGAAAATGGTTGTTTTAGTAGGTACAAATACAGCTGAAGCACACCCTGTTATCGCATCTAAAATCAAACGCGGACACAAACTTTACGGCAACAAATTACATGTCTTCGACATTCGTAAGCATGAAATGGCAGAACGTGCCGACAAATTCTATCAACCTAAACCAGGTACTGACTTAGTTTGGATGGCAGCTGTCACAAAATACATCATCGATAATGACCTTCAAGATCAAGCATTCATCGATGAATGGGTAGACAATTTCGATGAATACTACAAATCATTAGCACCATTCACAATGGAATTTGCGGAAGAAGCAACAGGTATTCCTAAAGAAGACTTGATTCATTTCGCACATGAAATGGTAGATTCTGAAAGTGTAAGTATTGCATGGGCTATGGGTGTTACACAACAAGACATCGGTAGTGATACAAGTACTGCAATTTCAAACTTATTGCTTGCGACAGGCAACTACAGAAGACCAGGTACAGGTGCATATCCGTTACGCGGACACAACAACGTACAAGGCTGCAGTGACGCAGGCAGTATGCCGGATAAATTCCCTGGCTACCAAGATGTGACAGATGATGAAATCCGTGCGAAATTCGAAAAAGCATGGGGCGTTGAAATTCCAGCACATGTCGGACGCGACAACCATCAAATGATGGACGGAATTCATAAAGGTGAAATCGACGCAATGTACATCTACGGTGAAGATACTGGTATCGTAGATTCAAACATTAACTATGTACAAGCAGCACTTGAAAAAGTCGGCTTCTTAGTTGTTCAAGATGCTTTCTTAACACAAACTGCACGCTTTGCGAACGTAGTATTGCCGGCAGCGCCGTCACTTGAAAAAGATGGTACTTTCGCTAATACAGAACGTCGTATCCAACGCTTATACAAAGCAATTGAACCGCTTGGCGATTCTAAACCTGACTGGGAAATCATTCAATTGATCGCAAACAAAGTCGGCTTAGATTGGAACTATACACATCCAAGCGAAATCATGGATGAAATGGCAAGCTTGACACCATTATTCGCAGGTGTAAACTATGAACGTTTAGAAGGCTACAAGTCATTACAATGGCCAGTACATGAAGACGGTACAGACGAACCGACATTGTACTTGAACGGATTCAACTTCCCTAACAAACGTGCGAAGTTCTATCCATTAACATTCGATAACTTCTTCAAACAAGATGAAGAGTACGATATCCATGTGAACAACGGACGTATCTTAGAGCACTTCCACGAAGGCAACATGACTTATCAAGTGCCTGGTATTAAATACAAAGTGCCGAATGTCTATGTAGAAATTTCACCTGAATTAGCGGAAGACCGCGGTATTCATGAAGGTGCTGAAGTCAAATTGATTTCTTCTACAGGAGAAATTCAATTAGTCGTTCACGTTACAGATCGCGTAAAAGGCAAAGAAATTTATATTCCTATGAATAACAATGCGGATGAAGATGGTACTGCAGGTGCAGTGAACATGTTAACAAACAGTGATGTGGATAAAGACACAGATACACCATCTTACAAACGTACATCTGCACGTATGGAAGTTATTACAAGAAGAGGCAAATCACCATTGAACCCTGCTAACTTCCGTGTAGATACAAAACGCAACCCGCAATATAGTGTTCAAGTTCAGAAAAAATGGGAACGTCCAGACTACGTGTTCCCAGGAAATCAGGTGAGACACGATGGCTGAAAATATTAGAAAAATTAGACGTATGGAAGTTTCGCACGAAGAGCAAAAAGCAAAAGACATCAATGAAGTGACGGATGCAATTGCGGAAAATAAAGATGTTATTTTAAAAGCAATTCGTTTAGTTAAAGTCTTAGATGACGCAAAAATCTTAGACGCTGGTATTGGCGCAGTCGAAAAACGCGGTGTCATCACTAAGAAAATCACAAATGAATTGAATAAAGAGCACTATACAGGTCTTTTAAACAACTTAGCACCGCTTGTATTTATGCTTGGCAAAGTTGACGTTGCAGGCACAGAAGAAATGTTGGAGAAATTAAATAAAGGACTTAAAAATGCGAATCAAGCAAGTCCGAACCAACGTACGTCAATCGGCAGCTTAGTCGGTTTATTGAAAGATGATGAAGCAAACAGAAGTATTACTTACTTCTTAAATATTTTAAAAGGAATGTCTCGTTAATTTGGGAGATTGCTTTATAAGGGCTGTTCTAAGTAAGAACAGCTCTTTTTTATACATAATAGAAACCTTGCACCTAAAGGGTGCTGATTTGTGATAAACTTTAATAGCATTGATGCGTATTGAAATAGAAAGCAGGTGTTTTGATGATTAACCCTAAAATACTAAAAGGGTTGGCCATTATATCGAATGTGTTTGTGGTACTTGGTTTCATCTTTTTGATTATGATGAAAGTAGTACTTGCGATTACGATGTTCGTTATAGGCTTAACGATAAGTTTAATGATGTTTAATGTTTTATTCCGCGACAGAACAGGAATGAAGTTAATTATAAATCTTTCTTTCATAATCGTAATGATTGTCATTATCGCGGCATACTTTATGTTGAAATAGAAATAATACATGAGGAGTACACTATATGAATCGAGCAGTACGAAACCGTATTTTCAAGTTGTTCGTCGGTTTGATTTTAGTCATATTTATTATTTTATTAATTGTTAATGAAACCGGCTTATTCCATAAAGACCGCAATTATACGTTTGATGAAGCGGTACAACTTCAAACACAAAAAGGTGTATTGAATACTAAAGAAGACAAAGGACGTTTTGTGAATGCATCTGATGAAGATGTTGCACAAGCCATGAAGATCAAAAATCAGCACCAGAATATCAGTTATATGGATATCTCTGAAGAGGTGCCGATGGATGAAGCAGAAGTCAATCAAATGTTAAAAGGCAAAGGTGTACTTGAAAATAAAGGTGATGCCTTTTTAAAAGCACAAGAAAAATATGATGTGAATGTAATTTACCTTGTGAGTCACGCTTTGATAGAAACCGGACATGGCCGTTCAGAACTTGCAAAAGGTATCGACTATAAAGGCAAGACGTATTATAACTTTTACGGTATCGGTGCTTTTGATGAAGATGCGATGAAGCATGGACACAGCTATGCGAAAAAACAAAAGTGGACTTCACCTGAAAATGCTATTATGGGCGGTGCGCGTTTTGTACGCAAAGAATTCTTCGATCGCTATCAAATTTCTTTATATCAAATGCGCTGGAATCCAGCACATCCTGGTCAGCATCAATACGCCAGCGATATCGGATGGGACCAAAATATTGCAGGGATGATGGAGCATTATTATCAAAAATACGGCATCAAAAAAGACGATGTACGCAAAAATTTCTATAAATAACAACAAGAGGGCAGCAGCCCTCTTTTTTGTAACGTAAAAGCATAGTAAACAGGGAATATGATATGATAAATAAGAAGTGTTAAAAAGAGGTGGATTTTGAGATGAAAATAGCTATTGTCGGCGGCGGCATTGGCGGATTAACCGCAGCTGCCTTGTTGCATGAACAAGATCATGAAGTTCATGTATTCGAACAACAAGAGGAAATCAAAGAAGTGGGTGCCGGAATCGGTATCGGCGGCAATGTTTTAGAAAAATTAGGCAACCATGATATGGCAAAAGGGATTAAAAATGCAGGACAAGTTATCAAAGAGATGGAAATCTTAGATGATAAAGGACATACATTGAATAAAGCTGTGATGAAAAAAGGGACAGTCAATTTAACTTTGGCGAGACAAACATTAATTGAGATTATCGCTTCTTATGTACCGGATTCTGTGATTCATACAGGTACTAAAATTATCAACTTAGTACAAAACAGTTCGAAAGTTACATTGACAACTGAGCAGGGCGAAGCACATCATTTTGATTTATGTATTGCGGCAGATGGTCTGCATTCTATAATTCGCCAGCAAGTGAATCCGAAAGCAAAAGTGAATTATCAAGGTTACACATGCTTCAGAGGATTAGTAGAAGATATCAGCCTGACACAGCAACACACCGCAAAAGAATATTGGGGTGCTAAAGGCAGAGTAGGGATTGTCCCATTATTAAACAATAAAGCCTATTGGTTCATCGCAGTGAATGCGAAACAAGGCGATCCTAAATTCAAAGATTTCACTAAGCCTTATATCCAAGCTTATTATAATCATTATCCGAATGAAGTACGCCGCATCTTAGACCAGCAAAGCGAAACAGGTATTATCCGTCATGATATTTATGACTTAACACCGATGCAGTCATTTGTGTACGGACGCACATTGCTTTTAGGCGATGCTGCACATGCGACAACACCGAATATGGGTCAAGGTGCAGGACAAGCTATGGAAGATGCAATTGTATTAACGAACTGCTTAAGCAAATACGACTTCAGAGAAGCATTGTCGCGTTATGATGCATTGCGTGTCAAACACACTGGAAAAGTAATCAAACGTTCACGCAGTATCGGTAAAAAAGCACAGTACCAAAACGGATTGATGATCGGTTTGCGCAATTTTGTCTTAAAACGTATTCCGTCTAAGCTTATTTCTAACCAAGCAAAATTCTTATACAAAACTAAAGCTGAATAATAAAGCACTCTCAATAGAGTTGAGGGTAAGCTATAACAGAAAATAGAAAACAGAAGGACAGATATCAGAAAAGCAAAAGAGGTTGGGGCCGTTTGGCCTCAACCTCTTTTAACATTCATCGATAATGCATCGAATTATTATTGTAATGATGGTTTATTCTACATCATTAACGACGAATTTAGGTGCTTTGTTTTCTTTTAAGACGTCAACTGTGTTATTCGCAACAATTTTTGCCATGCCGTCACGTGCTTCAAAAGTTGCGTTGCCGATATGCGGTGTGATAACCACATTATCTAGTGATTTCAAGTCTTCTGTGATTTTTGGTTCGAATTCGTAAACGTCTAATGCTGCACCTTCAATAACTTTATCTTTCAATGCATCAGCAAGTGCTTGTTCGTTAACGATAGGTCCGCGTGAAGCATTGACTAAATAAGCAGTCGGTTTCATTTGTTTGAATTGTTCTGTGTCGAACATATGATGCAAGTTATCGTTATATGCTGCGTTGATTGTTACAAAATCAGAGTTTTCTAAGAGTGTATCAAAGTCAGCATATTTCACACCTAATTCACGTTCTTTATCTTCTTTGCGGTGAGGACCAGTGTAGAGAACATCCATATCGAAAGCTTTGGCACGTTTTGCGACTGCTGAACCGATTGCACCTAAACCTACGATACCGATTGTTTTGCCTGAAACTTCTCTGCCTCTGAAGAATAGAGGTGCCCAACCGTCAAAGCCTTTTGTACGTGAAAGTTGATCGCCTTCAGGAATGCGGCGTGCTACTGCAAGGACTAATGCGAAAGTAAGTTCTGCAGTAGAACGTGTTGAAACTTTTGGTGTATTTGTAACATAGATACCTTTTGATTTTGCAAAATCGATATCTACGTTGTTGAAGCCAGCGCCGTAGTTTGCGATGACTTTCAGATTTTCTCCTGCTTCAATCACATCTTTGTCTACGTTTGTAGATAAGATACTGATTAATGCATCTGCATCTTTTACACCGTTTTTCAATGTTTCTTGGTCCACGACACCGGGACCGTCATACATATCTACCTCAATATTGTTTTCTTTTAGGATATCTAACCCTACTTGAGGGATGGGTCCTGCAATATAGACCTTAACCATACAAAACACTCCCTTTCTTTGCTTATATATTAAGTATATTAGAAGGAAGGACGATAAACAATTAATACACTGTGATTAACTTTTGCATTATGAAATTAATTTTAATCCGACAGAAGAGACAACAATTAAACCGATACAAAGAATGCGCCAGAAGTTTTTAGATTCATTGTAGAAAATCATACTGATAATCGCACCGCCGCCGGTACCGATACCTGTCCATATAGCATAAGCTGTGCCCATCGGTATAGATTTCATCGCAAGAGATAAGATACTGAAGCTGAAGATAAACGCAATACCTAATAAGACGATATAGAATTTTTTACCGGTACGATTTAATTCGTTTAATAAGATAACGCCTGCTATTTCGAAACAACCGGCGATAAATAAGAAAAACCAAGCCATTATTGTGAACCCTCGCTTTCTGTGTCATCTGTGGAGAGTTTCAGTCCGATAATACCAATCAGCAGTAATACTATAAAGAAGAGTTTGGTAAAACTGAAAGGATCTCCGTAAAAGACCATATCGATAATAATTGTACCGACAGTTCCGATACCGACGAAGATGGCATAAGCCGTTCCGACAGGTAAGGATTTGCAGGCATTGATGACGAGCGCGAAACTAATAGCAATCATAATGAATGTGACGCCCCAGCTTAAGACAGAATCCGCATTTTTAATACAATTGACCCAAATGATTTCAACAAGACCTGCCAAGATAACTTTGAACCAGCGCATGTCGATTCCTCCTCATTTTTTTAATCAGTACTGTCCATTCTCTCAAATTAGGCATAACCTTACAATCAACATGTTTTTAATTTATTGATATCTGAACAAAAGAAAAAACAGCACAATGTGCTGTTTGAAATTATTTGATGAAGCGGATAGTCAATGGAATGACATAATCTTCTCCATTATATGCTTTCACGGCTGCGATAATTGAGAAAATAAAACTCAATAGTGCGATAATCGGCGCAATCACAAATCCTATCAAAACGAACATCAATAATAGAGAAACAAAAGACCATATTATATAAGAAATAAAATAATTGAAGTAATTTTTAGCCGTTTGATTAATAAACTCAGATTCTTGACCTTTTAACAACCAAATAATAAGCGGTCCGACAACGGTTGTAAAGAAACTGAGGACATAAATCAAGCATGCGAATGTACGTGCATCGGGTGTGGGAAACTGTTGATACTTTTCTGTAGTGTCATGGTGCAGCTCTGTTGTTTCGTCTTTCATCAAAGTATGCCTCCTAAGTATATGGTAGATTAAGTATAAAAAATTCATTTAGCAATATACTCTATTCATTATTATACCAGTATGACGAAAATGCGTATATCCATCACTAGAAATATGAGTATTTTAAAGATAACAGTCAGGAAACAAATTTATATTTTATTATTTGCTTAATCATGTTACGATACTTATAATACACCGTTTAACCGTCGCAGAAAACTGTTGTTGTGCATGTTCAGACAGACACAAGTTCCTTATGTTTTCTGTTTTATTTTTGTTAAAGACGGTTAGATAGTTAAGGCAATATTTTTTACTTCGAGAGCCGTACTTCACTTTATTTTTTGCAATAAAGCGCTTGTGCGGTTTTTCATAATCACGATAAAACAGAGAAAGAAGGTATACAGTTATGAAAATTGCTATTGTAGGATCAGGTAACGGGGCTGTTACTGCAGCGGTAGATATGACAAGCCAAGGACACGACGTTAAGTTGTATTGCCGCAACGCATCCATTGAAAAGTTCGATAAAGCTATTGAGCAGGGCGGCTTTCATTTTAATAATGAAGGGGAAGAAAGCTTTGTCAACTTTACGCAAGTCAGTGATGATATCGAAGAAGTAATCGAAGGGGCAGAAATTATTCAAATGATTATCCCTTCAACGTTCATCGAATATTATGCACGTATTATGGCGCCGTTTGTGAAAGATGAGCAGATTATCTTCTTCAATATGGCCGCAGCCATGGGCTCAGCACGTTTTATTAATGTATTGGAAGATGAATACATTGATGTACGCCCGCACTTCGCAGAAGCGAATACTTTAACTTATGGTACACGTGTTGATTTTGAAGAAGGTATTGTCGACTTATCATTAAATGTACGAAAAGTCTACTTCACATCTTATTATCAAGAATACTTAAGCGATGACTTTGAAAAAGTAGAAAAAGTTTATCCGCAAATCATCAAAGAAGAAAACTTATGGAAAACCAATTTAGAAAACGGCAACCCAGAAGTACATCCCGGCCCTACACTCTTAAATGTGGGACGTATTGATTATTCTGGCGATTTCTCTTTATATAAAGAAGGGATTACAAAACATACCGTACGTCTATTGCATGCGGTTGAATTAGAACGTTTATCTTTAGGCAGACGTTTAGGTTTTGAATTGCAGACGGCTAAAGAAGCACGTATTCAACGCGGTTATTTAGAAAGAAAACACGAAGATGAGCCATTGAACCGTCTGTTTAACGAAAGTCCTGTCTTTTCTCAAATTCCAGGACCGAATCACGTGAAAAACCGTTATTTAACTGAAGATATTGCTTTCGGATTGGTATTATGGTCAAGTTTAGGTCGTGAACTAGGGGTAGAAACACCTAATATTGACGCGATTATTGTGATTGCTTCAACAATCTTAGAACGTGATTTCTTTGATGAAGGTTTAACGATTGATGAGTTAGGCAGAGATAAAGTTGGATTAGATTAACAATTAAACAAGGGGGATAATGTATGAAAAGAATGCCGACATTACTTGAATCAATTTCTACAATTATCGTTATGATGATTTTGGTAATTGTAGGATTTGTAGTATTTGGAATTCCGGTACAGCCGTTATTAATTCTTTCAGCTGCTTATGCTGCGGTAATTGCGTGGCGTGTAGGATTGCGCTGGAAAGATTTAGAAGAGGGGATTACAGAACGGTTAAGTACTGCCATGCCGACAATTTACATTATTCTATGTGTCGGAATTGTGGTTGGGACTTGGATGTATTCAGGCACTGTACCTGCACTGATTTATTATGGTTTAAAGTTATTGAATCCTAGTTATTTCTTAGTATCTGCTTTCTTGATTTCAGCTATTACGTCTATGGCGACAGGGACTGCTTGGGGATCAGCTTCAACTGCCGGGATTGCATTAATTGCGATTGCCCATCAGTTACATATTGATCCAGGCATGGCAGCAGGTGCTATTATTGCAGGCGCAGTATTCGGAGATAAAATGTCTCCGTTATCTGATACAACAAACTTAGCCGCAATGGTCACAAACGTTAACATTTTCTCACACATCAAAGCGATGATGTGGACGACTATTCCTGCATCGATTATAGGGATGATTGTATGGTTCTTTGCGGGACTGAATCATAAATCAGGCGCAGATAAAAGCCAAATCAATGCTTTATTGCGTCAGTTAGAAAATGTTTATCATTTAAACTTTGCAGTATGGATTCCTGCGATTGTGATTATTGTTTGTCTTTTAATGCGTTTTTCAACAGTACCTGGCATGCTCGTGTCATGTGTTGCGGCGATTTTTGTCGGCGCATTGAATCATGGGTTTAAATTTGCGGATGGTTTCAAAGCTGCATTCGACGGCTTTAAACCAGATATGATTGTACAACAGGTACATTTGAATGATAAAGCCTCAACATTGCTTGAACAAGGCGGTATGATGAGCATGACACAAGTCATTGTGACAATCTTTTGCGGTTATGCATTTGCGGGCATTGTTGAAAAATCCGGTTGTTTAACAGTGATGTTAAATACAATTAAAGACAAAGTAACTTCTCCAGGTACATTGATTTTAGTGACAGTAGTATCTGGTTTGATCATGGTCTTAGCTGCCGGTGTTGCATCAGTAGTTATTATCGTAGTAGGTATGCTGCTGTATGATATGTATGATGAAATGAAATTATCCAGAACTAATTTATCACGTACATTAGAAGATGCAGGTACGATGATCATCCCATTAATACCTTGGGGGACTTCAGGTATTTACTATACACAACAACTCGGTGTTGATGTTTATTCTTACTTCATTTGGACGGTGCCTTGTTATTTATGTGTGGTATTCGCATTGTTTTATGGCTTTACTGGATGGAGTATCAAGAAAGAAAAATCACCGAATGCAACACATTATACACAGCACGATTAAGCTTTTTAAGCTGTCTCACATGGCGTGGGGCAGCTTTTTTACATTGATTTCTTACATTTTCTAGTATTTTTAACATTAGAAAGGAACATATCCGGGTATAACTAACTAATGAGAGTAGTACAATTATAGTTATGCAAGAAGGATTAATTGCATTTACAATCATTGCTTTTGAAAATTTAATATTAATAATGTTTAGTTGTGTACTAAAACGGTTATTAATACTATATGAATGAGGTGATTCCATGCTATATGTAGTAATACTTGTAGCGATATTACTATTGTGTCTAGGAATTCATCGATACTTCAATTTAGATAATTTAACTGTAAAATATCCTTCTATTATCTATGTAGTAATCAGCTTTATATTGTATTTTGTAGCAATTTTGCAATATAGAGTTGATTCTTCTATGTCGGAATTTTTAGCACATGAAATATTGATGACTTCAATATTCGGGTTGTTAATCTTTTGGACCTTATCTCAAAGTAATAAAACAAAAGATACAGTTGTTTATACGATTATGATTTTAATCCTATCGTTTGGTGCAGTCGCAACGACTGGACCGCAACTAGGAATTAATGCAACAGTCGAGATGTTTGTAGTACGTATTGTACTTACAGCAGGTATGGCCATAGGACTAGGCGGTTATGTCTTTTACAGACAACTTAAACGTCCAGTCTCAGAAAGCTTTCCATTACTTTATATTTTAGCTTTCGCATTTTGGATCATGGTTGCATATTGGTTATAACGAAAATTCAGAGATAAGATAAATGAATGCCGATAGCTTAGGTGTATAAACCTGAACTATCGGCATATTTTTTTGCCTTATTGGATTGTGATTTCGCGAATACATAAAGAAGAGCATAAAAAATACCAACTGATTGTAGCGTATCAGTTGGTATCATATGCATTCAAAAATTAGTGAATGTAGTTGTAGCTGCCAGCTTGTCCAGCTGAGATAGTACGTGAAGTTACAACGCCAGGACCTTGACCGTAGTTCATTTCTGAAACGTTGATTGAACCGTCACTGTTAACACTTTCAACGTAAGCAACGTGACCGAATGCACCTTGGCTAGTTTGTAAGATAGCGCCTGCTGCTGGGCTGTTGTTTACTGTGTAACCAGCACCTGCTGCTGCGTTTGCCCAGTTGTTAGCGTTGCCCCATGTTGAACCGATTTTACCGCCTACTTTGTCAAATACGTAGTAAGTACATTGACCTGAAGTGTAAAGGTTAGCACCTGATGAAGTGCGGTTTGACATAGTGCTTGTGCTTGATTTTGGTGCTGCTGTTGTAGTTACTTGAACGTTGTTGTCTGATGTTGAGTATGAAGCACCTAAGCCGCCAGTACGTGGAGCTGTTGCTTGTGTATTGTAGCTAGTGTAGTTGCTGTAGTTATTGTTAGCTGTGTTGTTATTGTTGTATTGTGCATATGTTGAGTAGTCATTGTTGAATTGGTTTGCTTGGCTCCAGTTACCTTGCCAAGTGTAGTGGTAGTTACCTTGTTGGTCGATTGTGTATGAGTAGCTGTAAGAATATGGATCGTTAGGGTTGTATCCATTATTTTGAGCTGCATCTGCATCGTTGTGAGATAAAGTTAAAGCTGCGATTCCTAATCCTGCTGTAGCGATTGTAGTTGTAGCGATTTTATTCATAATTAAATATCCTCCTAAAGATAATAAGCTAATTTTAATATTATTAATAAATCTCGTGACTAGATTTACATTTCTTCATAAATTTCGTTTATTTGTTTCGTGCTCTTAACGACAAGACTTACTTTACCAAAAAAAATCTGGTTTGTGTGGGTTGTTATCATTTTGTAATTTAGTTCTAATAATTATGTATTTGCATGTAATAAGCATTAAAATAGTGATTAATGCTCAAAATCTTGATGTCATCGCTTTTTTAACAATGTTAATCTAATGTAAATGACATGAATATTACAGGTTTGTAATATTACAGAAAACTTTAAAACATAATTTAGAGTGAAAATATGTTGATTTGTATTTACTTCTTGGACGAATTTAAGTAGCAATTAAGTGTAAATTGTCCTTCTTTTAATTGTACTTAATCTAACGCAGAACATCTGATTTATAAGGAGTTTTAAAGAAATAGATTGTGTTTCTTCTTATATAAGAGAGAAAAAATTTTCCTATATATGAGAGTGTAAGCACAAAGTATTGACTTCATTCTGAAAGGGGGTGTATTATTTAAGTATAAAAATTATACCTAGAGAGGTGAACTAAAGTGAAATTAGAAATTGGAATGACATCCTTTGCAGACAACACTGAAATTCATACAGAAAATGGCGTTCAAGAAAAAATATCAGCCGCACAACGTATCCGCGATATAGTAGAAGAAATTCAACTTGCGGATGAAGTCGGTCTTGATTTTTACGGATTAGGCGAACATCATCGTTCAGATTATGCCGTATCTGATCCGGTATCTGTACTTGCCGCAGCCGCACCTTTGACAAAACATATTAAATTAAGTACTGCCGTGACAGTTTTATCTTCAGATGATCCTGTACGTGTATATGAACGCTTCGCAACATTGGATGCGCTGTCTAATGGACGTGCTGAAATCATGGCTGGACGAGGCTCTTTCATAGAATCCTTCCCGCTATTCGGCTATAATTTAGATGATTATGATTAATTGTTCGTTGAAAAGCTTGAACTATTGAAACGTATCAATCAACATGAGATTGTTAAATGGGAAGGCGGTTTACGTCCAGCAATCGACAACTTAGGTGTATATCCTAGAGCAGTGCAAAAGGAAATTCCAATTTTGCTGGCAACAGGAGGCACACCAGAGTCTTCAATGAGAGCTGCAGAATTCGGTTTGCCGATTATGTACGCAATTATCGGAGGCAATCCAAGACGCTTCAAACGCAACATTGCAATCTATCGTGCAGTTGCTGAAAACAGAGGCTACAGCAGAGAACAAATGCCGGTAGCGACAAATTCATGGGGCTATATTGCAGATACTGATGAAGAAGCCCAAAAAGAATTTTATGTTTCTACAAAAGTAGCGCATGATATTATTGCGAAAGAACGCAACTGGCCGAAATACGACGAAGCACATTTCCAACGTGAAATCAGCGACGAAGGTGCGATGTTTGTCGGCAGCCCTGAAACAGTAGCTAAAAAGATGATTGCTGTAATAGAGGAACTGGATATTGATCGCTTTACGCTTCACATCCCTCTAGGTTCAATGCCTCACGACCGTGTAATGAACGCAATTAGATTATACGGAGAAAGGGTAAAACCAATTGTAGAGGAATATTTCAATAATAAATAAAGGAGATTGTATTATGTTATTACGTTATTTAAACAATATTAAAATTGCTAAGGAATTATTGCAGGCTTCAGAACCTAAATTAAAAGGCGACCCAGGTATGAAAGATACATTCGAAAATGTATTCGGTCTTGATTCTAAATGGGTAACTGTAGCAGGTGCACTTGAAGCAGCAAGTGGTTTAATCTACTTATTAAGCTTCGGAAACAAAAAAATGACAAACGTTGCTTCATTATTAGCAGTAGGTGTATTAGGTGTTGCTATCTATAAACACTACGAAGCTGGTCACGGTAAAGAAGGCGCTAAACACGCTACAGACTTAGTGAAATTAGCAGTATTATCTTCTGCTGACACAATTTCATTCTGCAAAAAATAATAGTATTTAAATAACTGAAATAAAAGGCTCAACCCTCTAAATCAAAGCGGGTTGAGCTTTTTTATGTCTATTTATTTAGAAATGCAGCGTTTCAAATGCTTCGCTGTTAAAGTATCGGTTTCAAGCAAATCTTCAGGACGGCCGCAAAACAGGACTTGACCGCCGTCTAATCCAGGTCCTGGACCGACATCAATCATCCAATCTGCTTCGCACATCATAGATAAGTTATGTTCGATTAAAATGACTGTATTGCCTTCTTCTATTAATTCATTAAAACGATTCAATAACAGCGGAATATCTTCTTCATGCAGACCTGTAGTAGGTTCATCGAAAATATAGACTTTGTCTGAAGTCGGTTCAATCAAATGCTGGCTTAACTTAACACGTTGTATTTCACCGCCGGATAATGTATCTAACGGCTGACCTAAAGCCATATAATTCAAACCGGTTTTGCTGAGGGAACGCAAGGCATCTTCAATAGCTTTATGTCCTTTAAAGAAATTAATGCCTTCATCTACAGTCAATTCTAATACGTCTGCGATATTATAACCATCAACAGTCGCATCTAATACTTCTGGTTTATAACGTTTGCCGTGACACACTTCGCATGTTTGAGAGAAGTCTGCCATAAAAGCAAGTTCAGTTTTGATATAGCCTTTACCGCCGCAATTCAGACAAGCGCCTTTGGAATTATAACTGAACATCGCTTTGCTTAATCCAGTATGCTTGCTGAAGAATTTGCGTACGTCATCAAAGACACCGAGGTACGTCAATAAGTTAGAACGACTTGAGCCTTGTACAGCTTTTTGATCGACGAATACGGTGTTGTCATCATCTTCAAACCCTGCTTTTACAAGTGTACTCTTTCCTGAACCAGCAACACCTGTCATGACAGTCAGCACGTGTTTTGGAATATCTGCTGTCACTTGTTTAAGGTTATTGCGCGTAATTGGCCCTAAATGGTAGTAATCCTTAATCGGTCTTGGACTGGATTTGAACTGATGTGATTTGCGCAAAGCATCACCTGTTGCAGTGTCCGATTGCAGTAATGCTTGATAATCACCTTCAAATGTAATCTCACCGCCGTTTTTACCAGAGCCAGGACCCATATCAATGACGTGGTCGGCTTCTTTTATGACATCCGGATCATGTTCTACTATTAATACTGTATTGCCTTTAGCTTTAAGCGACTGCAAGATTTGATTGATTTTTTGAATGTCTTCCGGATGCAAGCCGATGCTGGGTTCATCAATAATGTAGACTAAATCAGACAATGGGCTGTTTAAGTGGCGGATTAATTTCAAGCGCTGCGCTTCACCGCCGGATAATGTAGTAGTCACACGATCAAGCGTCAGATAGCTTAAGCCGATAAAATCTAAAGCTTCGAGTTGTTTTCGAAGCGGTGCGATAATAAATTCTGCGGTCGGTTGATTGAGCTGATCTAAAAATTCAAGGTTCTCTTTAATTGTCATTTTAGTAAAATCAGAAATGTTATAACCGTTGATTTTACAACTTAATATCTTTTGATTGAATCGCTGTCCGTGACAAGTCGGACATACTTTAGTTGTTACGACATTTTTTAAATGTTTCGCATAACGCTTTTTCGCAAACTCTTTATCTCCTAAAAAGATACGGCTGAATCTAGGAATCAATCCAACATATTTAGCGGACTTGCGCCAAGCTTTCGGCGGATTTTTTAATTTCATAGGCTCTTGATATAAGAACAAGTCCAATTCTTTTTGTGTATAATCTTTCAGTTTCTTATCATTATCAAAGAGTCCGCTGTCGCGATAAACCTTTCCGCGTTCTTTATCCGGACCGAAAGAAGGGAAGTCAATCGCACCTTCATTGAGTGATTTATCCCAATCCAGCAATTCATCTAAGTTGATATCTTCAATATAACCTAAACCTTCACAAGTTTTGCACATACCTGAAGGACTGCTAAATGAGAAGACATCAGAATAGCCGACAAAAGGTGTTCCGATCCGCGACCAAAGCAATCGTACAGAAGCGTAGATATCAGAAATCGTACCGACTGTAGAACGAGAATTACCGTTAAAGCGCTTTTGACTGATAGTCATTGCGACAGGCAAGTGGTCAATACTGCCGACTTTTGGTCGGGGCTGCTGATTCAAGTGAAACTGTATGTAACTGGAGTAAGTTTCATTTAATAAGTGTTCAGACTCTGCCGCAAGTGTATTAAACACAAGAGAAGATTTGCCAGAACCTGAACGTCCTGTAAACACAGTTATCAAGTGTTTAGGGATATCGATAGAGATAGATTTTAAATTATTTTGTGCTGCATCTTTTACACTGATATAATCTTGTTTCAATTCATTTGCCTCCTTGTGTCTGACAAACATGTCATCAATTATTTGTATTCCCGAAATTTCATTTCTTATTTCTATTCTCATTGGCGACTAATTGACATAATGGGACATCCAAGTTCCCAAAATAACCCGTTTTCCAACTTTACGCACTTTAAGAGTGAATTTACTAACAGTCCTTTCACTAAATTGATTTTTTTAGTCAACAAAAATAAATGGCGCATTATTGATAGATGTAATAAAATTAATGGTATAAAGTCATCTCATTTGGAAATATCAGAATAATTCACTAAACATCTTAGCTCTACATCATGAAGGAGTGAATTGAGTATGAACAACAAAAATGTTATTAATGATTTATCAAAATTTGTGACAGTAGCACAAAAGGTCAGAGAGGTTAGTGCCATTATCAAAAGCGAATATCAAATCTCTTTTGAAGAACTCTTCATTTTAAACTACATTCACAATAGCGAAAAAGAACGCACTGAATTTAATGTTAAAGAGATTATACAACTGTCCAACTTGAAACCATACTTTATTTCTAAAGCGATTCAAAAACTTAAAGAACGTAAACTTTTAAGTAAAAAACGAAATAAAAATGATGAAAGAACAGTCATTTTAGTGGTCGATGCAGAACAAAGAAGTGAAATCGAAGCACTATGCGACGCCGTCAGCAAAGTATTTTAATCAGATAAGAAGTTGGGGGAATTAAGCTATTTCCAATGAGATGAAATTATAGCGCATCCTAAAAGAAACAATCTTTTGCGAATGTATTAAGATAAGAAGCCGGATAAGTGTATCTGACTTCTTATTTTATTTGTAAAAAATCAAAGCTTACCCCATTTTTACAAGGAGATGTTCCAGGGTAGAGTAAAGTGTATCAATTGTAATAGAAATGAGGTTATATATGAAGCGACCCATCAAGGTTATTTGTAATCTTGTACATCTCGCAACCTCGATAGCAGGAGGTTTGTTAGTGGCGAAGTATATCCGATAGTTTGGACGGGTTTGTATATAGCGATGGGCAGCTGACTATTAAATCCTACAAAGGAGTGATGAGCATATGACAACCAATGCTGTTATTTTAGGTGCCGGCGGACAATTCGGCATGGCATGGGAAATCGCTTATTTAAGAGGCTTGTTTGATCAAGGTGTGGATTTACGTACGGCACATGAATTTGTCGGCACTTCAGCCGGTGCACAAGTCGGTACAGTTATAGCATCAGATGCAGACTGGGAAACAATTTGGGACGAACAGCTGCAGTATGAAAGAGAGGAAAGCAATCCATTAACGGATGAAGATTTAGAAATCATCTTCAGCAAGTTTGAATCATTAGCCAGTGATTCGCGTACAGTAGAAGAATGGGTTGCTGGTATGAGCGACATGGCGATGCATCCTAGAGTAGATTTGCCTGAAACAGAGCGTCTGAATATGATTCGCAATAGTCTCGGCAACGCTGTATCTGGTTGGACAAAAGGATTGAAAATTGTGGTGACAGAAGTTGAAACCAATCAGCGCCGTGTCTTAGATAAATCATCAGACGTTTCGTTAGTTAAAGCTATTGCGGCCAGCGGTGCCTTTCAAGGTGCGTATCCGACAATTCAAATCGACGGCAAACATTATTATGACGGCGGATCATATTCCATGGAAAATCCGGATGTGAGTGAAGCGGATAAAGTAATCGTATTAGCTGCTGATTTGCCTGTCAAAACACCTTTCGCACTTTCAGATGTGATAGATAAGATGAAAGAACGCGGACAAAAGGTACATTTAGTAAAACCAGATAAAACGGTCATGGACATTTTAGCACGTTATGACTACAACACGATGAATGGCGCCATGCGTAAAGAAGTTGCACAAGCAGCTCGCAAACAAGGCCAACAAGACGCAAGTGCTATCGCAGAATTTTGGAATTAAGCGTATGTATCTTCTCTATATACAAGTATTATAGTAATGAAGAGAAAGAAATAAAGAGAAAAACAAGAAAAATAAAGAGAGAAAAAAGAAATACAAAGAGAGAGTATAAAGAAAGAAACAGAGAGAAAGCATAAAGAAAAGAAGGGCGATTTTTGTAGTGAACCCAAAAAGTTGAACTTTTTGATTAAGCTATTTTCCTAAGGCGAGATTTCTGTATTCAACAGGAGTCTTGCCTTTTAAATTTACTTTTCTTCTTACGTTATTATAGTAATTGATATATTTGTGTATTTCTAATTCCAACTCTTCATAAGAATTAAATTCTTCTCCATAAAACATCTCTTGTTTTAATAGGCCAAAGAAATTCTCCATTGGAGAATTATCATAACAGTTCCCTTTACGCGACATACTTTGAAATATATGATTGTCTTTGAGCGCTTTTACCCAAGCTTTATGCTGGTAGTGCCAACCTTGATCAGAATGTACTGTAGTTCGATAATTTAATTCAGGTATATTTTTAATAGCCTGATTTAAAGATGACAAAGCACATTCTAAATTTGGGTGCCTACTAATAGAATAAGCGATGATTTCTTTTGAAAATACATCTAAAACAGGTGACAAATAAAGCTTTGTATTTGTATTCTTAATATTGAATTGAGTAATATCTGTTAATAATTTTTGATAAGGTCTATCTGATACAAATCTTCGATTTAGTATATTTTTAGCGACTTTTCCAGTGCTTCCTTTATAAGATTTATAGTTTCTGCTTCTATGGTTAAACTTTGTGCATAAAAGTTTATTTTCTCTTGTTATTCTTAAAACTTTCTTATGATTAACTATAATCCCCATTGCATGAAGCTCTAAAGTAATTCTACGATAACCAACACGTTCATGATTTTTTCGATAATTTCTTTAATCAACTTCAGCAGAGGTGCATCCTTATACTCTTTTAAACCTAAATTGTTTTTCCAATAATGATAGCTGCTTTTAGCTATATTGGCTACTTTTAGAATATGATTCAGCTGATAATCTTTCTCTTTCCTTAACTCAATAATAGCTGAAACTATTTCTTTGTTTGATTTTTTCGAGCTAAGGATTGTAACTTTTTTTCGAGTTCAATTTGGATTTCCAACAATTTATTTTCATAACGTAGTCTTTCAAGTTCTTCTCTTTCAGTTTCGTTTAATGGTTGGTTAGACGATTCACTCTTCTTATTTTTCATGGCTTTGGACACACGACCTTTCGGTTTTGGTTTTAAGCCAAGAATACCATACTCATTAAATTTCTTCTGCCATTGAGCAATTAAGGAAGGGTTAGGAATATTAAATATTTTCGCAGTTTCTTTATACGATAAATGATGTTCCAATCGGTATTCTATGATTTCACATTTTTCTTCTTTTGAATATTTTCTTTTTGTCATATCAAAAGTAAGACCTTGAATACCGAAGGTATCGTACTGATAGATCCATCTTTCAATATAAGAATGATGAATATTGTACTTTTTAGCTAATGAACCATAACCAATTTGTCCGCTTTTGTATTCTTGTAATATTTTAAGTTTGAAATCTAAACTATAACTTTTATTCATAATTAAACACCCCAAAAGTTGAATTTTGTAGGTTCAACTTTTGGGGTGCAGTACATTTCGTTTTTGAAAATCGTCCTTCTTCATTAATAACTGTTCCCTTAAAGTTGTTTAAGACTTTGAGGACAGTCTTAGTATTTTCTTAGGAAGTTGACTTCTCTGTTGTAGTGTTTTTGAACAACGTCTTTTTGAACATCGTTTAAAATGTCTTCGATTAAATCCGTTTCATGTGCCAAGATACGAATACTGATACCATGTGTTGCTAATTGTGTGATACCGATTCGGCAATCTGCTTCTTTAGTATAAGGCGCTATTACATCATAGAGTGCTTCAACAGTAGTACTGTCGACATCCGGATGGATGAAGTAGCAAGAACCTAAGTGTGAATAGCCTTCCATATAACCTAAAGCGTCTACACGGTTTTTCTTCGGATCTAATAATAAATTATCGAATACGACCAATTCGCCATCCACAAATATCTCGTTCAATAAGTGCAGATATGTGTAGGTGAAGTGGGATTCATCCGGAGAATAGCCCGGTGTTAAGATGTCAGTATAAAACATCGCACCTGTTTTAGCGATATGGTATTGGTTGTGTTGATAGAATTTCGCATCTTTAAAAGCGATAATCGGATCTCCGACATATTCCATATAAGCATTATCTTCAATAGTAAATGTTTGATATTGCTCAACGTGATCTTTTAAAGTTTTGTAGATTTTAGTTGCACCTTGTGATGTGAGTGTTGTGGCCGCATTTTCTTTGACTTTGACATTTAAGCGATAACGATCGCCGTCTAAATAACCGCCGCCTACATTAACGATATAGAATGTAGGGATATTTGAACCATTCAAATAAATAGGGCGTATAACTTTTAATGCTTTTTCAAAGAAAATGTCACGTGCTGCAGAACGCTCGCCATCATTGAAGACAGTGATATCAAGTTGTCCTGTCCATTCTGTGACATTGTGCATTATTCTAGTCCTTTAAGCAATACGTCGCGTTCAATCCAGTTAATCACATTGTCTAAACCTTCTTCTGTTTTAAGGTTTGTGAATGTGAACGGACGGTCTCCGCGGAATGTGCGTGTATCTTCAGCCATTTGGTCTAAAGATGCGCCGACATAAGGTGCTAAATCTGTTTTGTTGATAACGAAGAAATCAGATTTAATCATACCTTGTCCGCCTTTACGCGGGATTTTTTCACCTTGTGCAACGTCGATGATATAAATTGAGAAATCTACAAGTTCAGGACTGAATGTAGCTGCTAAATTATCGCCGCCTGATTCGACAAAGATTAATTCGATATCTTCATGACGTTCGATTAATTCATCAATCGCCGCGAAGTTCATAGATGCATCTTCACGAATTGCAGTATGCGGGCAGCCGCCGGTTTCTACACCGATAATACGGTCAGCAGGCAGGACACCTGAATTTACAAGAATTTTTTCGTCTTCTTTTGTATAAATATCATTCGTGATAACACCAATGCTTAATTCTTCTTTTAAATGTTTGACTACTTTTTCTACAAGCTCGGTTTTACCTGCGCCTACAGGTCCGCCGATTCCGATTTTAATAGGTTGAGTCATAAATCTATAGCCTCCTAGGAAATAAAGATTCGTACATTCACTTTTTCATGTTCCATTTGATTGATTTCAAGTCCTGGTGCAGTGATGCCGAATTCAGACGCTTCAGTGAAATCTTCTTAGTCAAAAGTGTACTCGGCGGCTTATTGATACTGATAGGTATTTTTATAGCTTCGAAAAAAGCAGGCATTTACTCAATTGCGGCCAATATTATCGGCGTGGTTGTGGTTATGATGTTCGGTGCCAACCATGATGAAATCAATGCCGGCCTTTATGGTTATAATGTCGTCCTTGTAATTTTAGCTTTAGGTGTGACATTTAAAGAGGCATCTGTCTTTAACAAATACTTAAGTATGTTGTTTGGAATCATTATTACCGTAGTCATGCATGCAGGCTTAGTCACATGGCTGAAACCTTTCGGTCTGCCGGTATTTACCTTGCCGTTTATTGTCGCAACATGGATTATGCTGCTGGCGGGCAAATCTGCGTATGCAAAGTCTAAAAATGAAACGCAAGTATAAAATAAAAAGATAAAAATCAATAACATAAGAGAAGCGGAATGCTGCCCTGATTGTGTAGGGAACATTCCGCTTTTTCACTTGAATTATTTTATTATTTCATGAATTTCTCTTTAAGATCTTTACGCATAAACTCTAGTGTATACGGGTCATTGTACCAATAAGTTTTAGCATCAACTTTAATCACGTGATTATTTTTAACTGCCGGCAAGTTTTTCCATAGATTTGTTTCTGTGTATGAAGGTACTGCTTTGCCTGCACGTGTTGATACGATGTAATCGCCTGCATATTCAGGGATTTTTTCTTGTTTGATTTCTGCCCAGCCTTCTTTTTCAACAAGTTCTTTTTGTTTTTCAGGCATTTTCAAACCGAATGCTTGATAAATTACTTCGCCGCCGCGACCCCAGTTAGGACCGTACGTATAAAGTTTTTTATCAAATTCGTCTAATAAAGAAACAGTCGCATCTTCACCGATTTTGTTTTTAATAGCTTTGCCGTCTTTAGAAGTTTGTTTTTTCCATTCTTCTGTCCATTTTTTCGCTTGGTCTTCTTTGCCTAATAATTTACCTAATTCAATTTGCTGATCAAGGTATTTATGTTTAGCATAGTCAAAGACTACAGTAGGTGCTGCTTTTTGATATTTCTTGATGTTTTTATCAGTTGAGTAAACGATAATTAAATCTGGTTTTTGTTTGATAACTTTTTCTACATCTTCACTGCCAGTTGCGCCGATTTTTTCAACGTCTTTGAATTTTTCTTTTAAAATAGGGCTGTCATCGACTTGGCTGTTGACTGCGACAATGTTGCCGCCTAATTTTTTAATACCGCCCGCATATGTAGGTGCTACTACTGCAATACGTTTAGGGTCTTTCGGTATTTTTACTTTCTTTCCATTATCCATTGTATATGAACGCATTTCTTGCTTTGAATCTTTTTGATCATTTGATTGTTTACCGCAAGCGGCAAGAACGAATACTAAAATAATCATAGGAATCAATAATTTCTTCATCTGTATTTTCCTCCTAATTGAAAACGATTATCATTACTCTAGAATTATAATCGTATTTTGCGAAAAGCACAATATAATTTTGTAAAAAATTTTAGAATTGAGTTATTTGAAGAAAGAAAAAGTACCATGCTCTTTGGAAAAGAACACAGTACTGTCGTTTTAAAATAGGTCGAGTTCAGATTTTGCAATGTTCGTATAAGCAGCATCTTGCATCGGCGGGTTATGAAGACCGGCACGCATATCACGATAATAACGTTGAAGCGGACGTTCCATTTCTAAACTTTTAGCACCGACGATACGCATTGTAATATCAATCACTTGCAGACCTTGGTTCATAACCAAGACTTTGCTCGCTGACGTTTCGTTCCATACAGGTGCATCCGGCGATTCATGATACATACGTGCAGTTGACCATAAGAATGCGCGTGATGACAGCAATAATGATTCCATCTCTCCGACAGATTGCTGAACGGTAGGGAGATGGGCAATAGATTGATCGATACTGTTCGGCTGATGTGTTTTCGCAAAGTCTTTCGCATAATCCGCTGCTGCTTGAGCAATTCCTAAATAAACACTTGGAATATGTAAAATCCATCCATTCGGACTTTTAGGACCGCCTGCGATTTCTACGAAATTTTCAGTCGGGATTTTAACATTTTCCAGCACTAAATCATGGCTTTCAGTAGCACGCATGCCTAGGACATTCCATGTTTGTGCAATCGATAAACCTGGTGTACCTTCTTCAACTAAGAAGAAACCGTACTGATCTGTTGCTTCATTGTAGCCGCTTACTAAGAAATGTGTCAGTGCAGGGCTCATTGAAGTGAAAGTTTTAACACCGTTTAAGATGTAGCTGTCACCTTCTTTAACCGCATGTGTCGAAGGTTTTCCTCCGCGTGTCGGACTGCCGGTATCTGCTTCGCTGACTGCACGATTAATCAATGCGCCTTCTTTAACCGCTTTTGCAAACTGATTTAGTAAGTCGTCATCCCATTTCTTTTCTTCATAGAGCTGTCCGACAACGCTTAAATGCCAGCCGATTGATAGTGCAGTTGCGCCGTCTATTGCGCCTAAATAGGTCTGCAAGATGACCATATCTTCTACTGTTGCACCTTCGCCGCCATAGGCTTTAGGCAATGTTAATAAGGTATAGCCTTCTTGTTTCAGCCATTCAATATTTTCATAAGGGAAGCGGCTGTTGAGGTCGTTATGTTCTGCATGTGCCTGAAAGTCTGCTTTGACAGCTTGTAATTTCTTTAACCATTTTCGTTGTATGTCTGAGTGTATTAATCCTGATTCTAACAAGACGTTTCCTCCTCACGTTGATAAGTGTATTAAGTTTAGTGTATCACTCGGAATAAAGAGTTGGAAGTTTTTCGTGGTAAGAATCAAAATTCATATCGGCAGAAAAACATTCAGTGCACCGCTTAATACAGACATACACAGATGCTTTACATTATTTAGTAAATACAATTAAATAGAGAGTGATAGAACAAGTTGGAGGTAGAAAATGAAAAAGATATATTTTAATCATGATGGCGGCGTGGATGACTTAGTGTCGTTGTTCTTATTGCTTCAAATGGAAGAGACAGAATTAATCGGGGTCAGTGCAATCGGCGCAGACAGTTATGTAGAACCTGCAGTGAGTGCTTCTGTTAAGATTATCAACCGCTTCTCAAACCGCGACTTAAACGTTGCTCCATCTTATGAAAGAGGAAAGAATCCATTCCCTAAAGATTGGCGCATGCATGCTTTCTTCGTAGATGCTTTGCCTGTCTTGAACGAAAGCAGAACGACAAAGCGTTCAGAAGTGTCACACTTAGAAGCTTATGAAGATATCATTGAAAAATTAACACAAAGCGATGTACCGGTAACACTCTTATTTACAGGTCCGTTAACTGACCTTGCAAAAGCATTAGAAATAAAACCGGAAATTACAGAGAAAATTGAACGTTTAGTCTGGATGGGCGGCACTTTCTTAACAAAAGGAAATGCGGAAGAACCTGAGCATGACGGTACAGCAGAATGGAATGCATTTTGGGATCCTGAAGCGGTCGCAAAAGTATTCGAGTCAGATATTGAAATAGATATGGTCGCACTCGAAAGTACTAATAAAGTACCGTTAACGTTAGATGTACGCCAAATGTGGGCAGACCAAAGAGATAACTTAGGTGTCGATTTCTTAGGTGTTTGTTATGCAGGTGTACCGCCGTTAACACACTTCGTTACGAACTCAACGTATTTCTTATGGGATGTCTTAACAACCGCTTCAGTCGGCAAACCTGATTTAGTACATGTCCAAGATGTTATGACTGAAGTTATTACACATGGTCCAAGTCAAGGCCGTACAAAACGCGTACATGAAGGCGGAAGACTGGTGCATGTGGTGGATGATGTGAATCGCGAAGCTTTCTTTGAATACATGACACAATTAGCTGCCAAAGTTCAGCAGTAAGCGAGTGTAAAAGTTACACAAATAAATGTAAACTATCCGTAAATTTAAATTAACATATGTGCTATAATTTTCCTTGGAATCATACCAAGGAGGTCAGACTATGACAACAAAACATATTACATTCACAGCGATTATGACCGCAATCATTGCTTTACTAGGGTTGGTACCGCCGATACCTTTACCGTTTATGCCTGTTCCTATCGTATTGCAAAACGTAGGAATCTTCCTCGCAGGTATTCTTTTAGGTAAGAAATATGGTACATTAAGCGTAATTGTATTTTTAATTTTAGCAGCGTGCGGTGTGCCTGTATTATCGGGCGGCCGCGGCGGAATAGGGGTATTTGCCGGTCCTTCAGCAGGTTTCTTATTCTTATATCCGGTAGTGGCGTTCTTAATCGGGCTCGCACGCGATAAATTTATCGAACGTATCAACTTTGTACGTCTCTTCATTCCTGTATTGATTGCTGGAGTATTGCTTTTAGATATCGCAGGTACTTTAGTGATGGGTGTTTTTACAAATATGCCGTTATCTAAAGCTTTCTTCCTATCTTTTGTCTTTATGCCTGGAGATGTGGTTAAAGCTGTTATTGCTTGTTTAATCGGTGCAGCTTTATTAAATCATACAAGATTCAAACAATTGATGCGTTTCTGATTAAAGAAAGAGGGAGAAATATGCGGCCACTATCCATGCGACTGATTGATCAGCCAGGCACTATAGCTTATCAAGATGATGAAAAGACAATCTATTTAACACCGTCAGAGCCTTTGACTTATTACACAAATAAATGGGTGTATCATCAAATGCCGGAGTTTGAGGATTGGTTAGAAGATGCACAAGCACAGTTGAAGCAGCATCATCAGCAAGGCAGTCATCATCTTGCATTTTCATTTCCTGAAGATACATCTTTGCCAGAAGTCTTCACAGATTACTTTGATAAAGAAGGTTTTGAACTCGGGTTATTAGAAATGTATGCGATTGAAGCAGAAGCGCTGCAAGCTGAACTGCCGGAGCATTTGGATATTCGCTGGGTTGATATTTATCATTTAGAGGATTATTTAAAGATATGCCGCTATTTCTCTTTAGACTATGGCCGAGACTATGCGGATGAAACGGTGAAAACACTGCGCGAGCAATTTGAAGGTTCAACGCATGTAAAACGAGTTATCGCTTATCATGAAGGCAAACCTATCGGTACGCTGGATATCATTGAGTCAGACGCAGCGATTGAAATCGATAGTTTCGGGGTCATTAAAGAA
This sequence comes from Staphylococcus sp. IVB6181, assembly GCF_025561445.1. Classification (NCBI taxonomy): domain Bacteria; kingdom Bacillati; phylum Bacillota; class Bacilli; order Caryophanales; family Staphylococcaceae; genus Staphylococcus; species Staphylococcus sp. IVB6181. The sequence continues at coordinate 825,322 of NZ_CP095096.1, forward strand.
ATGAGAAGACAAGGTGTCGGCCGTGCGATGCAGGCCTTTGTCGCAAACTATGCAAAAAAGAAACCGATTATTTTAATAGCAGACGGCGAGGATACTGCTAAAGATATGTATATCAAGCAAGGGTATACGTATATCAGTTACAGTTATAACGTTGTGAAAGAGAATATATAAAATAAAAAGCTGTGTTCACACAAGTCAGTCTTGTGAGGACACAGCTTTTATACGTTCTGGATGACTATAAATATTAAAGTTGCCGTCTCTGATAAATCCGATGGCTGTAATATTCAAGTCATTTGCGAGTGTGACCGCAAGGGTAGTCGGTGCGGATTTAGACAAGATGACACCAACCCCGATTTTAGCAGCTTTGATTAAGATTTCAGATGAAATACGTCCGCTGAAAATCAATACCTTATCTCGTACTGGAATATGACGCTCTATACAAAATCCATACAATTTATCTAAGGCATTATGACGCCCGATATCTTGACGATGTTCAAAGAAAGCTTCGCCGTCGCTGATGGCTGCATTATGCAGGCCGCCGGTACGTTTGAATAATGTGCTGGCTGTCTGCAGTCTTGTCATCATATTAATGACTTGTTTGGGCGTCAATGTAATATGCGACATAGATGTTTTCGCAATTGCAGCATCGTTTTGGAAATAGAACTCGCGGCTTTTACCGCAGCAAGATGCAATCATACGTTTTGTCGAATATTCAAAACGATCGCCTAAGTCTTTTGTCAGTTCTACATGAGCAAAGCCTTTACTGTCGTCGATTTGAATGGATTTTAATTCATCGCGTTTTAAAATCGCGCCTTCAGACGCTAAAAAGCCCAGTACCAATTCTTCCATATGGTCTGGACTGCAGATAACGGTCGCAAATTCCTCGCCATTGACCATAATTGTTAAGGGAAATTCGGTAACGTAACTATCTGTAGTTTCAAACAATTCTCCGCCTTCGTAACGGACGATTGTCTGATTGGTTAATACATCTATATCTTTATTATTCATAGGCATAACTCCTTAATTCAACAGTATACTATATCTGGTTTATTTTCAAAAAAAGATTGCCTGTTTCAAAACAATGATGAAAGTAAAGTTGTTTCATCAAAAAATTAATAGTAAACTTAAGGTAAACAAAAAGAGAGGTGTTAGGGATGGCAAGTATTAGAGATATAGCAAAAGCAGCAGGTGTCAGTCCGGGAACAGTTTCAAGAGTCTTGAATGAAGATCCTACATTATCTGTAGCTGAATCCACAAGAACACGGATTTTAGAAACAGCAAAGTCAATGGCATACCATAAAGCAGAACGTGTCAATCGGCAAGTTCAGATTATTACGTATGCTTCACGCAGACGCGAGATGGCAGACCCGTTTCACCGTGAACTGCGATTAGCCATCGAAGCAGAAATCAAACGATTGAATTTAACACTGAAGAAAACATTGAGAATTGAAACAGGCTTTAAAAAGCAAGATTGGCAAGATGTTAAAAAAGCAGGTGCAGTACTGGTCATCGGCAACTTTTCATATCATGTATTAGAGACATTGTATGAATATAATCAAAATATCGTAGTCATTAATAATAAACATGTACCTGAATATATGGACGCAGTGTATTCAGATTTAGGACAGTCTATGCATCGCTTGCTGGATAAAATCTCCAATGATAATAAGAAAGCTGATATTGCTTATTTCGGAGGGATGAGAGAAGAACGTGATTTGCGTGAAACTGAGAGTGCTGAAAAAGATGCACGCTACCAAGCTTATGCAGATTGGTGCCAGCAGCATCAAAAAACACCGAATGCACATTTAATCGGCTGGGATCGAGAAGCAGGACAACAAGCAATTAAAGATTTAGAAACGGTACCAGATGTACTGATTGCCGGCAATGATATGGTAGCAATCGGTTTGATTCAAGGTCTGCAGGAGATTGGGAAAGTAATTCCTAAAGATGCGGCAGTTATCGGCTTTAACGACTTGGATGTGAATCAATATGTTACACCTTCTTTAACGAGTGTGCGTATAGATATTGAACAATTCGGGAATAGTGCAGTATTGATGGCGAAAGAACGTATTCAGCGTACACGCGAAGCAGCATTGCATATTGTCGTGCAGACACGCTTGATTGAGCGCCAATCATTTTCTTAGAAAAAGCAGCAATAAATGCATTGACAAAACATTTAGTAAACAAATAAACTTTAATTGAGTTTACTAATAAATTTTACCTTGAGAGAGGAGTTATTCTATGTTGACAGCGATGAAAGAGCAATTTGAAAAGCAGTTTGATGCACAACCAGAGGTCGCAGCTTTTGCACCTGGACGCATCAATTTAATCGGAGAGCATACGGATTATAACGGCGGTTATGTATTCCCTGCCGCAATTGAATTAGGGACGTACGGTTTAGCGCGTAAAAGAGATGACCGTACAATCCGCTTTTATTCATTAAACTTTGAAGAAGCCGGCGTCATTACATTTTCATTAGATGACTTAGACTATGACAAAGCAGACAGCTGGGCCAACTATCCAAAAGGAATGGTGAAGTTTTTAATTGAAGCGGGTTATAACATTGAAAACGGATTTGATGTAATTGTAGAAGGCAATATTCCAAACGGCGCAAGTCTTTCATCTTCAGCATCTATAGAAATGCTGACGGGATGGTTGATGAAATCATTGTTCAATTTAGACGTAGAACGTTTAGAATTGATTCAATTAGGACGAAAAGTTGAAAATCACTTTATCGGTGTAAATTCCGGTATCATGGACCAATTTATTGTCGGCATGGGTCAAAAAGACCAAGCAATTTTGTTAGATACTTCAAGTTTAGAGTATCACTATGTACCGACAGAGTTCGGCGATTATACTATTTCAATTATGAATACCAATAAACGCCGCGAATTAGCAGAATCTAAATATAATGAACGTTTAGAAGAATGCCAAAAGGCTTTAGCACTTTTACAACAAGAATTAGATGTGGAAGCATTAGGCCATATTGATGAAGCAACATTCGAAGCACATGCACATCTGATTGATGATCCGGTGCTATTAAAACGTGCACGTCATGCAGTAACTGAAAATGCACGTGTCAAAGCAGCATATGATGCATTAGAACATTCTGATTTTGAACGCTTCGGTCAATTGCTGAATGAAAGTCATGCATCATTAAAAGATGATTATGAAGTAACAGGTGTTGAATTGGATACTTTAGCAGAATCTGCACAGCAAGTTGACGGTGTATTAGGTGCCCGTATGACAGGTGCAGGCTTTGCCGGATGTGCGATTGCATTGGTACATCAATCAAAAATCAAAGCATTAGAAGAAGAAGTCACACGCAACTACACAGAAAAGATTGGTTATGCCCCTTCGTTTTATCATGTCAATATCGGTGACGGTGTTAAATCAATCGAACTTTAAGGAGGACTTTTTATGTCAGTTTTAGTATTAGGCGGCGCAGGTTATATCGGCAGTCATGCTGTACATCAATTATTAGATGAAGGTTATGATGTCGCAGTGGTAGATAATTTAGGTACAGGACACAGAGGTGCAGTGCCAGAAGCAGTACGTTTTTATGAAGGCGATATTCGAGATAAAGCATTCTTGAATCAAGTCTTTGAAAAAGAATCGGTAGAAGGTGTGTTTCATTTCTGCGCTTACTCTTTAGTCGGAGAATCCGTTCAAAAACCACTCGAATATTTCAACAATAATGTTTACGGTATGCAAGTGCTGTTAGAAGTAATGAAAGCACATGATGTGAATGAAATTGTCTTTTCATCAACAGCAGCGGTATACGGCGAACCAGAAGTTGTACCGATTCAAGAAGATGTGCAAAAAGCACCGACAAACCCTTACGGCGAAAGCAAGTTAATGATGGAAAAAATGATGCATTGGTGTCATAACGCTTATGGTGTGAACTATACTGCATTGCGCTACTTCAACGTAGCGGGTGCACGAGAGGACGGCACAATCGGGGAAGATCATAACCCTGAGACACATTTGATTCCTATCGTGCTTGAAGCGGCTTTAGGCCAAAGAGATGCGATTACAATCTTTGGTGTCGATTATGATACAGAAGATGGTTCTTGTGTCAGAGATTATCTGCATGTCACAGACTTGATTGATGCGCATATCTTAGCTTATCAATATCTTAAAAACGGCGGTGAAAGCGGTGCATTCAACTTAGGCAGCAGCCAAGGCTACTCAGTAATTGAAATTGTAGAAGCAGCACGCAAAGCAACAGGCGAAACGATTAAATCTGAAATAGGAGAACGCCGTGCAGGCGATCCTAGCAAATTGATTGCATCCAGCGATAAAGCACGCAAAGTTTTAGGCTGGGAACCTAAACATGACGACATAGAAGAAATCATAGCAACAGCTTGGAATTGGCACCGCGCACATCCAAACGGCTACGACGATAAATAAACGAGGAGGCTATTGAGATGAAGTTGAATCAACAACTGGTACAACGCTTCATTCAGTATGCGATAGAATATGGAGATTTTGAAACAGAGGACAATTTTTACGTTCAGAATCTTATTTTAGAAATTACTAAAGCAGAAGATTTAGAGACACAGACAGAAGCTGATTTATCAGAGCTTGATACACCGAACCAAATTGCGCAATATTGGATCAATCAAATGATTGAACATGGTTTGATCGAAGATGCGGTGTATCAAAAAGAAATCATAGAAACAAAATTGCTTGATTTAATTACACCGAAACCTTCTACGATTAATCGAAACTTTAAAGCACTGTATCAAGAAGACTCGCAAAAAGCGACGCAATATTTTTATGATATCTGTGCACGCAATCACTATATAAAAGCAGATGCCATTGCACAAAATATTCATTACTATACACCGACACATTATGGTGATTTAGAAATTACGATTAATATGTCGAAACCTGAAAAAGACGCAAAAGAGATTGCGGCTGCTAAACAAGCGAAACAAACAAGTTATCCGTTATGTGCTTTGTGTATGGAAAATGAAGGTTATGAAGGTTCAGTGACACAAGCTGCTCGTCGTAATCACCGTATTATCCGTATTACATTAGACGGTGCGAACTGGGGCTTCCAATTTTCACCTTATGCTTATTTCCCTGAGCATAGTATTGTCTTATCAGAGCATCATGTACCGATGAAGATTGAACGCCAAACATTTATCAATTTACTCTCATTCGTGCAGCAGTTCCCGCATTACTTTGCTGGATCTAATGCGGACTTGCCGATAGTCGGAGGTTCTATTTTATCGCATAATCATTATCAAACAGGACGTCATAGGTTTCCGATGGATAATGCGGAAGAAATCGATACGTTTACATTAGATAATTATCCGAATGTAAACGCAGCGCTGTTAGACTGGCCGATGAGTGTGATTCGTTTGAAAGGTACAGACCAAGCACAGTTAGTCGATGCGGCAGAACATATCTTTAATGAATGGAATGCATACAGCGATGAATCAGTCAGTGTGAAAGCATACAGTGAAGACGGTGAACGTCATCATACTGTGACACCGATTGCGAGATTCCGACAAGCAACAGGGCAGTATGAGCTAGATTTAGTATTGAGAGACAATCAAACATCTGAACAATATCCGGATGGTATCTTCCACCCGCATCAAGATGTTCAGCATATTAAGAAAGAAAATATCGGCTTAATCGAAGTGATGGGAACAGCGATTTTACCGGCACGTCTCAAACAAGAATTGCAAGATGTTGCACGCTATGTATTAGGAGACACATCCATAGATTTAGGTGTGCATCAGCAATGGGCTGAGGACTTAAAAGCAGAACATACATTTACAAAAGAAAAAGCAGAAAGTATTATTCATGATGCGATGGGTCAGAAGTTCAAACGTGTGTTAGAAGATGCCGGCGTCTTTAAACGTACAGAAGAAGGCTTCAAAGCCTTTCAACGTTTTGTCTCAACATTATAAAGTGCTTAAGACCAACCTTTGCGTTGGTCTTTTTTGGCTCTATGTCAAATTCGGTTGATGTATAAAATTTGAAATCAAATATTATAGTTACCATAAACTATGTCGCTCAGCTAGTATTGCTTTAATTCCTATGGAATTTAGTATTACTAACTGAGCATTTTTTATTTTAAGCTGCTTTAGGCAATGGGGTATGGAAGCGATGTTTTTTCTTAGCTAATAGCTTGAATTTGATTAGAATTCTATTTCTGAAGTTATAGAAATTTCTGTATCCATAAGCGATTCTTTTTAGTACTTTAATGTTGTTATTTATAGCTTCTATAGGGCCGTTTGAGCGACCAGGATGATTTAATGCATTCATAATTTCTGGTAAAAAATTTCTAAAGCTTTTAAGTACTCTTTTAAGTCCGCCATCAGTATTTCTATCCTTAAGGTATTTAAGAATTTGATGAGTTAATTTATGATTTTCATTGGTCTTTATTGATGTACGAAGCGCATTTACTTTGTCATAGACATCCTTTAACTCTGGGCTTTCACCCAAAATAAAATTTATCATTGATTTTTCTGATTCTAATCCAGGGAAAAGCTTGTTATCTTTATAAAGCGTACTATTCAAGGATTCGGAAGGTTTAAGAATAAGCTTCCAATAATGTTTAAGTTTTCTATAGTATTTGCCATCCTTATGTCTTTTTTCATTCATTATCCTGATACGAACTCTATTGAGTTCTCTATTTAATGCTTGAACAAGGTGAAATCGATCTAAAATGATTTTCGCATTTGGAAATAACTGCTTAAATAAAGAAATATATGGGCTGTACATATCGGTTGTAACTGTTTCAACTCTTTTTCTTACTTCTCTATCAAACCGGATAAAATAAGCAAATAATGCACGCTTTCTACGATCAGGTAAAATATCTACGATTTGATGCGTATCACCATCACAAAATATAAAACTCATTTTACCTACTACATTTTTAACACTTTTGAATTCATCCACCATGATATGTTTGGGCAGTTCATTAAATGGACCTAACTTAACACTATTTGCAGTTTTATTAATATAACGTATTACAGAAGCAGAACTAACATTGTTATCGTAAGCAATGCCTTTGCAAGATCTATTCTCATGGCTTTGATACAGAATATGCAGTGCTAATTTATTACAGAAATTATGATGCTTTTTCACAAAATTCGTCTTTGCTACAAATGATGAATGGCATGAACGACAAAAGAACCTTTGTTTTTTTAAGCTCTAAATAACTGGGACTACCTTGAATCTTCATAAGCTTTATCATCGTTTTTCTTTTACCATTCTTTACTATTCTATGGTTTTCATTTACTGCTCCGCAGTTTTCACAACAATCTGGTGTGTATGTCAAAGTGCCTTTAAATAGTAGAGTTCTTACCAAGTTAAAGTAAACTTCCTGAACATCATCAGAAAAAGTAATATTTTTCCCTTTATAATCAAGTGTTTTTGCTATACAATGTGTCATAAGCGCAATTCCTCTCTTTATTTGTGTTGGTAACTTAAATATTAGGGGGTTGCGCCCTTTTTATGCAAAAAATTCGATTGAGAAATAACCGCTAGGTTATCTCATCAACCGAATTTATTATAGAGCCTGCTTTTTTTATAGGCAAATGTTGAAATAATAAAATGTATTGAGAACAAATTCAAACTGGAATTTATGAAATTTAAGCGTATAATCGAAAGTGTATCTATCTTTTAGGAGGACCTGGTAATGAAATTGAAATCTATCGCAGCCATGCTGTTCATTATCGGCTTGGTGCTGGCAGGATGCTCGAATCAAAAGCAATCCGACAGCAAATCAAAAGAACAGACACTGCATGTGGCTGCGGCTGCAAGTTTAACAGATGTAACGAAAGATTTGGAGCAAGCCTTTAAGAAGCAGCATCCAGATGCAAAGGTTACATTTAATTACGGCGGTTCAGGTGCTTTAAGACAGCAAATTGAAAAAGGGGCACCTGTAGATGTCTTGATGTCCGCAAATAAAAAAGATGTGCAAGCATTAAAGGATAAAAAACAAGCTGATCATGTTTATGATTATGCCAAAAATAATTTGGTATTGATTGGTGAAAAAGGCACCAAAGCAAAATCAGTCAAAGACTTGAAGCCTGGTGATAAATTAGCCATCGGCGAAGTGAAATCAGTACCTGCTGGCAAGTACGCAGAAAGTTATTTAAAAGCAAACGGCCTATATAACGGGGTACAAGATCAACTGGTCTTTGCGAAAGATGTGCGTCAAGTCTTGAATTATGTAGCAAAAGGCAATGCACAGCTCGGCTTTGTGTATCAAACGGATTTATATCAAAATAAAACCAAAAGTGATAAAGTGAAAGCAATTCAGCAAGTACAATTAAAAGAACCGATTGTATACGAAGCAGGGACAACATCTGATAACCAACTCGGCAAAGCATGGATTGAGTTTCTGAAATCAGATGAAGCTAAAAAGATTTTGAGAGCATATCATTTTGAAGCGTAGGAGGAGTACATATGCCTGATTTAACGCCATTTTGGATATCGATTGAAGTGGCGGTGATCAGCACGATCATTGTGACACTGCTTGGCATTTTAGCAGCCAGACTGTTATATCATCGTCGCGGCCGCATCGTAACGCTTCTAGAAAGTATTATTATTCTGCCGATTGTTTTACCGCCGACGGTGATGGGGTTCTTACTACTGATTATCTTCTCTCCGAGAAGTCCGGTTGGAGCATTTATGACGAACGTCTTGCATCTGCCGGTCGTCTTTTCAATCACAGGTGCAATCATAGCGTCAGTTGTCGTCAGTTTTCCGCTCATGTATCAGCACACCATCCAAGGTTTCAGAGGCATCAATCATAAAATGCTCAACACAGCGAGAACGATGGGCGCAAGTGAAAATAAAATCTTCTATAGATTGATATTGCCGCTGTCAAAACGTGCCATACTTTCTGGTGTAATGATGGCGTTTGCCCGTGCAATCGGTGAATTCGGTGCAACATTGATGGTCGCTGGTTATATTCCGAATAAAACCAACACCTTGCCGCTTGAAATTTATTTCTTAGTCGAACAAGGCAAAGAGAACCAAGCATGGTTATGGGTACTCGTCTTGGTAGCCTTTGCGGTAACAGTCATAGGTACTATCAATATGATTAATCGAGATCGCTATTTGGAGGTGGATTAAGATGCTTGCCATCCAAATTGAACATGAGTTGAAAGGCGAAAAGCTGAAATTAGCTATTGAAGATGAAGTGCCTAAAATTTATGCAATACGCGGGCCTTCCGGCATCGGCAAAACGACCATCTTAAATATGATTGCAGGTTTGCGCGAAGCTGACACAGCCTTTATTAAAGTCAATGACCATGTTTTAACCGATACGAAACAAGGGATTCAAGTTAAAATCCAAGAGCGTCAATTAGGATATTTATTTCAAGATTATCAGCTCTTTCCGAATATGACGGTGTATCAAAATATTACGTTTATGGCACAACCGTCTGAACATATAAAGACACTGATGCATCAACTGAATATCAGTCATCTGACCAAACAATATCCAGCAAGATTATCAGGCGGGGAAGCACAACGGGTTGCTTTAGCGAGAGCATTAAGTACACGTCCGGATTTATTGATGCTGGATGAACCGTTCTCTAGTTTAGATGATGCGACGAAAGATGAAAGCATGCGTCTGGTGCATCAATTATTTGAACAATGGCAGATTCCGATTATTTTTGTGACACATTCTCATTATGAAGCGCAGCAATTGGCTGATGAAATCATTACGATCGGCCACTTGAAAACAACATAGTTGCATGACAACCCGGTTTGGCAAGAAGTATGCGAAATCGGGTTGTATTTTTGATAAATAATTGGAACAATTGTATCGTACAGCATTTCATCTTATAATAAAGACAATGCACTTTTAGGAAGGGATAGAAAGATGGCAGAACGTTATTCCAGACAAATATTATTTAAGAATATCGGAGCAGAGGGACAACAGAAAATCGCGCAAAAGCATGTCCTGATTATCGGTATGGGTGCATTAGGAACACATATCGCTGACGGATTAGTCAGAGCAGGCATTCGTCAGTTGACGATAGTGGATAGAGATTACATCGAATTCAGTAATCTGCAAAGACAAATGCTGTATACAGAAAAGGATGCGATCGATGCGATGCCGAAAGTGATTGCGGCTAAAGAAAAGCTGCAAGCTATTCGCAGCGATGTAGTGATTGATGCGCATATTGCACAAGTAAATCCTCAGTTTCTCGAGGATTACGGACAGTCTGCAGATTTAATATTAGATGCGACAGACAATTTTGATACGCGTTTATTAGTCAATGACTTTGCGTACAAATACGAGATACCTTGGATATATGGCGGTGTGGTACAAAGTACATACATTGAAGCTGCTTTTATTCCGGGACAGACACCGTGTTTCAACTGTTTGATGCCGCAGCTGCCGGTAATTAATATGACTTGTGATACAGTAGGGGTAATTCAGCCGGCGGTGACGATGACGACAAGTCTTCAAATCCGAGATGCGTTGAAAATTCTAACAGAAACACCTTTTACGCCTAAGTTGACTTACGGCGATATTTGGGAAGGTACGCATTATACGTTCGGTTTCAGCCGAATGTTCAATCCAGAATGCCATACGTGCGGCAAAGCACCGACTTATCCGCATTTAAATCATACAGATTTGCAGTTTGCGACATTATGCGGCAGAGATACAGTGCAGTACAACAATGAAGATATTACCCAGGAAATGCTCAGAGCATATTTAGATACGCATCATATTCAATATCATGCGAATCCTTATATGATCCGTTTTGAATTCAACAATCATCGTATTGTGAGCTTCTCAGGCGGACGGATGCTGATTCACGGCATGACACGACCTGAAGAAGCTATCAAGCTTATGAATCAATTATTAGGATAAATCTTTGAAATTGGAGGCCGATTTGAATGAAGAATGAACATGTTAATGTCAAATTAGATAGAACGATTAATGCGGCGGTATTAACCGTGTCTGATACAAGAACAAAAGAAACAGATAAAGGCGGCAAGCTGGCTAAAGAATTATTATCTGAACTTAATGTGGAAATTACAGATGAGCATTACACAATTGTCAAAGATGACAAACAAGCGATTACTGAACAAGTTCAGCTGTGGTTGAATGACGGTGTAGATGTCATAATTACAACAGGCGGTACAGGTATTGCACAACGTGATGTGACAATCGAAGCAGTTACACCATTACTGACAAAAGAAATTGAAGGTTTCGGAGAATTGTTCAGATATTTAAGCTACGCAGAAGATGTCGGAACACGTGCGTTATTATCACGCGCTGTCGGCGGTACAGTGGGCGAACAATTGATCTTCTCATTACCAGGTTCTTCAGGTGCCGTGAAACTTGCATTGGAAAAACTGATTAAACCAGAATTGAACCATTTAATTCATGAATTAACAAAATAAAGGCAAGATTAAGCGGTTAGTTTTTACTTTGGTAGAAGTCTAACCGCTTCTTAGCATCATTTTTCATCCATCCAGCCTATTTCATATAGGCTTTAGGCATTATATAATAGGCATAACATGAAAAAAGCGAAATGACTTCAAAGCAATCGTAGCTATACAATCGCTATGCATCATTTCGCGTTATTGTGCTGTTTTATTGTTTTACTCAAAAAACGGGTATTGCATTAAAATAAGCAGATTACTCAGAGGCTCTCTGGTAATCGCCGGATTTGCCTCCGGATTTTGAGATAAGGTAAGTTTCACCGATGACCATGCCTTTATCGAGTGCTTTGGTCATATCGTAAACGGTCAAAGCTGTTGCTGAAGCAGCTGTGAGAGCTTCCATTTCTACGCCGGTCTTGCCTGAAGTAGAGACGGTTGCTTCAATATTAAGTGTATAAGACGATGTTGTATCCCACTCGAATGCAATATCGATACCTGTCAGTGAGAGCGGATGACACATAGGAATAATCGTAGAGGTATTTTTAGCTGCCATGATTCCCGCGATTTGGGCAGTATTCAGCACATTACCTTTCTTATTTGTATGTTCGATAATTTGTTTGTAAATTGCTTCGTTAACTGTAATGCTGGAATGTGCAACTGCAGTACGTTTCGTAATCGATTTATCTGAAACGTCGACCATTTTCGCATTCCCTTGTGCATTAATATGAGTAAATTCAGACATGTTATTCCTCCTCGCTAAGACATTATAGCATGAAATAAATTGAATGATAGGAGTAGATAGTATATGCCAGTTGAAAAGAGAAATCCGATTGCGGTGAAAGAAGCCATTAAACGTGTGGTAGAACAAGATATTCGCATGCGAGGTCAAAACGTACCTTTAAATGACAGTTTAGGTTATATTCTTTCAGAAGATATTGTAGCAACATATGAAATTCCGCGCTTTGATAAATCGCCTTTCGATGGTTTTGCGCTGCGCAGTGAAGATACACAAGGGGCAAGCGGCGACAATCGTATCGAATTCGAAGTGATTGATCACATCGGCGCAGGCAGTGTTTCCGATAAAACAGTAGGTCCGAATCAAGCAGTGCGCATCATGACAGGTGCAGAAATGCCTGCAGGTGCAGACGCTGTAGTTATGCTGGAACAAACGCGAGAAGGCGAGCATTCATTTACTATCCGCAAGCCATTCGAACCGAATGAAAACGTATCGTTAAAAGGTGAAGAAACAGAAGTCGGAGATGTCGTATTGAAACAAGGTCAGCGTATCAATGCCGGTGCAATTGCGGTACTTGCGACATTCGGCTATACAGAAGTACCGGTCAAAAGATTGCCTTCTGCTGCGATTATCGCAACAGGCAGCGAACTCTTAGATGTCGATGATGAATTAGAACCAGGCAAAATCCGTAATTCCAACGGACCGATGATTCAAGGATTATTGAAACAGTTCGGTTTAACAGGGGAAGTTTATAAAATTCAAGAAGATGACTTTGAAAGCAGCTTGGCTGTTGTAAAAGAAGCTTTATCAACACATGATATGGTCATTACTACAGGCGGCGTATCTGTCGGGGACTTTGATTATCTGCCATCTATCTATAAAGAATTAGGTGCTGAAGTATTATTCAATAAAGTGCAAATGCGTCCAGGCAGTGTAACGACTGTTGCGGTCGCAGACGGCCATTATTTATTCGGCCTATCAGGCAATCCATCTGCTTGCTACACAGGTTTCGAGTTGTTTGTGAAACCGGCAGTATTGAATATGATGGGCGCAAATGAGAGATTCCCGCAAGTCGTTAAAGCAACTTTAATGGAAGACTTCAAGAAAGCTAATCCATTTACACGTTTCATTCGTGCTAAAGCAACATTAAACGGTATGCAAGCAACGGTAGTACCTTCAGGCTTTAACAAATCAGGTGCCGTTGTAGCAATTGCCCACAGCAATGCGATGATTATGCTGCCGAGCGGAACTCGCGGCTTTGAAAAAGGTCATACTGTAGATGTTATCTTAACTGAAACAGATACATTCGAAGAGGAACTGTCATTATGATTTTACAGATTGTGGGATATAAAGATTCCGGCAAAACCACAGTGATGCAAGCACTGGTTGGATTTTTAAAAGCACAGGGCTATCGTGTGGTCACGGTTAAGCATCATGGGCATGGTGCTGAAGATATTGCACTGCCTGATGCTGAAGTCGATCATATGAAACATTTTAATGCAGGTGCTGACCAAAGTATTGTGCAAGGACATCAATTGCGCGAAACGTTAACACGTACTGCCGAATCTGATTTATCCCGCATCATTGCCAAAGCTGTAACGATTGACTATGACATTGTGCTGGTTGAAGGGTTCAAACAAGCAGACTACGATAAAATCATTATTTATAAAAACTCTGAGGAATACTCTTCTTTATCAGCGCTGAGTCATGTACAATATAAGTTACCGTTTCAAAATACTTCAGATTTAAGCCATTTAAAAGAATGGCTGATATCTTTTATCGATAGAAAAAAGGATGAGTCAAAATGAAACAATTCGAAGTTGTCACTGATCCGATTCAAACAGAACAATACCGCGACTTCACCTTGACACCGCACCAAGGGGCAGTTGTAGTATTTACAGGACATGTGCGCGAATGGACAAAAGGGATTCGTACAGAACACCTTGAATATGAAGCTTACATCCCGATGGCAGAGAAGAAATTAGCTCAAATCGGCGATGAAATCAACGAACAATGGCCGGGTACGATTGTCAGTATCGTACACCGTATCGGACCGCTTCATATTTCTGATATTGCAGTCTTGATTGCAGTATCTTCACCGCATCGAAAAGATGCTTATGCGGCCAATGAATATGCGATTGACCGCATCAAAGAGGTCGTACCAATTTGGAAAAAAGAAATTTGGGAAGATGGCGCAGAATGGATCGGCCATCAACGCGGTTATCATGATGATGCAATTGAAAGGGGGCAAACAGAATGAAAGTCCTTTATTTTGCGGAAATCAAAGAAATTTTGCAAAAAGACAATGATCAATTTCAAATCAACGATGAAATGACAGTGGAAGCATTCAAAGACTATTTATTTGATAAGTATCCTGAAATCAACGGGAAACAATTTCAAGTTGCACTGAATGAAGAATTTGTGCCGAATCACGAAACGATTCAGCCTTCAGATGTGGTTGCTTTGATTCCACCGGTAAGCGGAGGTTAACAGAAAGTGAAAGCAATTATATTAGCAGGCGGGCGTTCAGAACGTTTCGGCGCCCCAAAGGCATTTGCACAAATTAATAACAAAATGTTCTATCAGCACATCATAGATGCGATAGAAGCAACAAATATGTTCAGTGAAATTATTGTCAGTTCCAATGCGGAGCTGGCAGATCATTTTGAAAATGTGAAAGTGATTGTAGATGATCCTCAGCATAAAGATAAAGGGCCGCTTTCAGGGATTTATTCAGTGATGAAACAAGATTATGAAGCGGAACTCTTCTTTGTGATTTCAGTCGACACACCGCTTGTCACTGAAAAAGCCATCAGTGCATTATACCGGTTCTTAGTCGAACATCTGATTGAGGATCAATTGGATATTGCGGGGTATAAGGAAGAAGGATTCCCGATACCGACAATCGCATTTTACAGTCCGACATGTCTGCCGGTAATTGCACGTGCATTAGAATCTGATGATTACAGTATGAAGCATGTATATAACCAAGTAGCTTCAGACTGGTTAGATGTGCATGAGGCAGAAACACAACCGAATTGGTATAAAAATATCAACTATCCCCAAGATTTAGCAAGTGTTGAAAATCATTCGCTTTGATGTAAAGCATCAAGCGTAATCAGAGAAAGAGAAGGGGGTCAAAAGATGGTAAAACAAATAACAGATAAACTCGGTCGTCCGATTCGCGACTTAAGATTATCCGTGACAGATCGCTGTAATTTCAGGTGCGATTACTGTATGCCTAAAGAAATATTCGGCGATGACTTTGTCTTTTTACCCAAAGATGAATTATTGACTTTCAGTGAAATGGAAAGAATTGCTCGCGTATATACACGTCTAGGTGTGAAGAAAATCCGTATCACAGGCGGAGAACCTTTAATGCGCAGAGATTTATATAAATTAATTGCGGCCTTAAATAAAATAGAAGGCGTAGAAGATATTGGTTTAACAACGAACGGCTTATTGCTGAAAAAGCATGGTCAGAATTTATATGATGCCGGCTTGCGCCGTATTAACGTCAGTTTGGATGCGATAGATGATAAACTCTTCCAATCCATTAATAACCGTAACATCAAAGCAGAAACCATCCTTGAACAAATTGATTATGCTGTATCTATCGGCTTTAAAGTGAAAATCAATGTGGTGGTGCAAAAAGGTGTTAATGATGACCAGATTATTCCAATGATTCAATACTTCAAAGATAAAGATATTGAAGTACGTTTTATTGAATTTATGGATGTCGGCAATGATAACGGCTGGGATTTCAGTAAAGTCGTAACTAAAGATGAGATGTTGACGATGATTGAAGATGAGTTCGATATTGAAGCAGTCGAACCGAAATATTATGGGGAAGTCGCAAAATATTATCGTCATAAAGATAACGGTGCACAGTTCGGATTGATTACCAGTGTTTCTCAATCATTCTGTTCTACATGTACCAGAGCGCGTTTGTCATCAGACGGCAAGTTCTACGGCTGTTTATTCAGTACAGTCGACGGCTTTAATGTCAAAGAGTTTATGCGTTCAGGCAAAACAGACGAACAGCTTCAAGCAAAATTTGAAGAACTTTGGAATATTCGAGACGATCGTTATTCTGATGAGCGTACAGAACAAACTGTCGCAAACCGCAGACGCAAGAAAATCAACATGAATTATATCGGCGGTTAAATTAAAAAAGCGTGTATTTTCAATGGTTCTTCATCTTTTATGGTGGGAAGGTAAAACTTCCCGCCTTTTTCGATACACAAAAAGCGCAATTGCCTCTATAATTTAAAGTGACCAAACCCAAATTAAAGGAGACAAGTGCGCCTATGTGTAATGATACATTAGAAATACTAAGAATAAAAGATAAAAATATCAAATTTGTTAGCCAAGATATTGATGTAATAGTAAAAGGAAAGAAGTCTACGGTTGTTAATGCTGTACTTACGTATAAGCCTTCGGCTTGTCCTTGCTGCGGAATTAAAAATGAAGGACAAATTCATAAGCATGGTAAACGAGTTTCTCGTATTACCTTGCTTAAAACTCAAGGCTATAATACATATCTAAACTTAGCAAAACAGCGCTTTAAGTGTTTAGAGTGTAATACAACTTTTACTGCTGAAACTGATGTCGTAGATAAGACACGATTTATTTCTAATTATGTGAATCAAAAAATAATTGAAGAAGCCACGAAAGTCAAAACAGAAATAGATACTGCAGAAGACAACTGTGTTTCTCCATCTACAGTACGTCGTATTCGAAATAAAGCAGTCAATACTTTACTTATCAAGCCTTTCGATAATCTACCTGAACATTTGGCAATGGATGAATTTAGAAGTGTAAAGAGTGTGACTGGCTTAATGAGTTTTATATTTATTAACAATGACACACATGAATTTCTAGATGTCTTAGAAAACAGAACTTCGGGTTATTTAAAAGCTTATTTTGAACGCTTTGATCGAAAAAATAGACTTAAAGTTAAAACAATTACCATTGATATGTTTGAACCCTATTTATTCTTATTTAAAAAGCTCTTTTTTAATGCATCTATAATCTTTGATAGATTTCATATCGTTCAGCACATGAATAGAGAGTTAAACTTCTATCGCAGAGAAGTAATGAATCGTTATAAAGACAAAGAAGGAAGGGAATACCCTGTTTTAAAGAACAAATGGAGACTTCTTTTAACAGACAAACGTAAACTCTTCATGATGGATGGTATTTGGGATGGTTCCTTTAGATGTTATAAAAAAGGTTATGATCTAGTGAATTTTATGCTTCAAACAGATGAAAAGTTAAAAAATTCATACGAACTAGTACATGATTTACGCGAAAGTTTAAAATTATGTAATTGGAAAGATTTTATCAATCGTTTGAACGATGTTGATAAAAACTCAATCAGTAAAAACATATGGAAAGTAGTAACATTTTTTAGAAAGCACCAAGAAATACTTCGAAATACGATTTACAATCCCTTATTAAATAACGGTGCAATAGAGGGTATTAACAATAAAAGAAAGTTAATTAAGCGAATTTCATATGGATACAGAAGCTTTAATAACTTAAGAAACCGTATAATGCTGGTATTTAGTTTATTTAAAAACAAAAAGAAAAAGACAACCAGACCCGTACATCGGATGGTTGTCTAAATGATAGAATTCGAAGAATTCCAATCAAAATTAAGTTCTTTAAATTATTCACCCACCACAAATGGTGGAGAACCTTTTCAATTTCATTTTGAAAATACACGCTTTTTCATGTTTTATTACTTCGCATTTACTTTGAATTCTTTAATCACTTGTGCCACAAACAGACGTTGTGCATCATTAAGTAAATAAAAAACTTGACGCTCATCAGTTTCAGAGCGTTCTTTAGCAATGAGCTCTCTTTTGTAAAGCTTGCGAATTAATACATCAATCTTACTCGTATTCCATTTCATGTCATAATGTAATGAATCTCTTAACACTTTACCGGTAATTTTGTCTGTACCAAAGAAACGATATAAAATAATGAATTCTTCCATGGACAGATGATACTCGGACTTCAGCCAGTATTTAATTTGGCTGAGCTTGCATTCGGTATCGATAAATTGGTCAATTGTTTGAGTCATAGATATTCCTCCTTCTGTTCTTCGTTGTTGTACTCCCCTGGGAATATTAATAGAATAACTTATTATATTATATAACGTTTTTCAAGTTAAATCTATTATGTTTCGTTTACTATAATAGTAAAATTAGTGAGATATCATGGACATTATGACGAAAGATTGAATAATTTGAGTGATAGGTTCACAAATCATGCAATCTTCAGATATGAAATAAATATGACAAATGTCATAAACAAGAAGTGACAGACGTTACTAGAGCCGAATTATTTCAAGATATACAATTAATATAAATTGAAATGAGGTGGGCTTATGATAAAGATAAATCAGTTAACAAAGAGTTTTAAACGCACAAAAGCAGTAGATCATGTGACTTTAGACATCGCACAAAGCAATTGTACGGCACTCATCGGTGTAAATGGTGCTGGGAAATCTACATTGATTGATTTGATTTTAGGCAATCTGCACCCTGACAGCGGAACCATCGATATGGATGGTTTCAAATCCAGCCAAATCGGTGTACTTTTCCAAAAGACTGTATTTAATGATTTTGTAAAAGTTAAAGAGCTTTATCGGTTATATGCTTCATTTTATAAAGACCCGTTAACGTTTGATGCATTCCAAAAGATGACACAATTCAGTAAGCAGCAGATGAATCAATATGCGAATAAATTATCCGGCGGTCAGCAGCGTTTATTAGATTTTGCGCTCGTAATGGTCGGCAAACCGCAGCTGATTATCTTAGATGAGCCGACTTCTGCGATGGATGCGAAGACAAGACGTTATTTCTGGTCTTTGATCGAAACGTTGAAAACAGAAGGCAAAACAATTCTTTATACGACACACTACTTAGAAGAAGTAGAACGTGTGGCTGATAGAGTGGTTGTGTTGAGAAAAGGACAGGTCATTAATGATACGACGCCTTCGAAACTCAGACATGAAAACAGAGCTTCAACAATCTGCATGCCTGAAATTTATGAACCGCAAATCAAGCAGCATATAACGTTAGCTTATCAGAAACATCAAGGAGAACTGAGAATCGTTGCGGATAATGTGCAAGCTGTACTTGTAATCTTGATGGGGTTAAAGCTTGATTTGAACGAAATCGAAATCAAGAAAGGTTCGATTGAAGACTATGTATTTGAAGGAGAAGGGGAGGTTTCAGCATGATATTAAGCTACTTAAAATTAGATTGGTCTGTTACTTTGCGTCAAAAGGTCTATTTATTACTATCAATCGGCTTGCCGCTCGCATTTTTCTTACTCTTTACTGCCATTAATGATGTCCCAAAAGCGCAGCAAAACCAAGTCTATAAAGAAATATTATTTAATATGACAACCTTCAGTCTGACGAGTTTCTCGCTCATGACTTTCCCGACTGAATTATTATTGGATAAACAAAACGGGTGGCAAAAGAAATTGTTTGCGACACCGATGACACCTGCACATTATTATTTGGCAAAAGGAATACAGCGAATCTTTAATGACTACTTTCTTTAAAGAGAAAAATCCGTTAACGCCTTCAGAACAGCTGATCCTAAAAGAAATCGGCAATGGCTACTCAAGCAAAGAAATCGCACAAAAGCTTTTTCTTTCAAATGGCACTGTACGCAACTATATCTCCAATGTGATTGATAAAATGGAAACGGAAAACCGCTTTGATGCATGGAAGAAAGCCATGGAAAAAGGATGGATTATTTAAATGCATTAATTTATATCTGTGCTATATCGTATAATCTGTTTAAATCAAAACTCAATCAGATTATAACTAAAAAGATAGATGTATAATTAATAACAATTGTGATATAACTTTTAAATTTAATTAGTATATATGGAACCTGCAAACATAAAATTTTACAAAATTGCGACAACTTGAAATAATGACTTATTAAGGGGAGAAAGTCATTATAAAGAAAGGGGTTACATTTAATGAATGAATTTAAAGGTTTTGATAAAAGTTTTAATCTAACTAATAAAGTCGCTATAGTCACTGGTGGAGCAAGTGGAATTGGGGAAGCTATCACTGACCTATTTGCTGAAAAAGAGGCTAAAGTTGCTGTAATTGATATTAAACAAGACGTCGAAAACACAGAACAACAAAAGGATAATGTTTTTGGTTTTAAATGTGATATCACAGACGCTGAACAAGTCAAAAATACTGTCAATAGTATTAAGGAACGTTTCGGAAGAATAGATATTCTTGTAAATAGTGCGGGTGTAGCCTTATTAGATGATGCGGAAAATATATCAGATGATTTGTGGCAAAAAACGCTCGATTTAAATCTTACTGCTTTATTTAAAATGGCTCAAACAGTTGGAAACATTCTAATTGAACAAAATGAAGGTGGCAAAATCATCAATATGTCTAGTCAAAACGCATTAATTGCTTTAGACAACCATACAGCATATGGTGCTACAAAAGCAGCCGTTGTTAATGTCACAAAAAGTTTAGCTTATGAATGGGCTCAGTATGGTATTAATGTTAATTCAATATCTCCAACTATTGTTGCAACCGAATTAAGCGATAAAGCTTGGGTAGGTGAAAAAAGAAAAGAGCAACTTGATAGTATTCCTTTAGGTCGCTTTGGTCACCCATCTGAAGTTGCAGCCGTAGCTTTATTTTTAGCAAGTGATGCTGCAAACTTTATTACAGGAGAAAATATTGTGATTGATGGTGGAAACACAATAAAATAAATGTTCACTTTTAAATATGTTTCACGTACTTACTATATTCTGAAAATAGAGTCTGGTTATCAATACAGAGTTGATGACTTTAAAACAAGGTGAGATCATTCTAAGATTAGAAAAATGATTCAAGATGAATGAGTGAAAACATATAAGGCAGTTAATAATAGTAAAGCGGTTCTGAACGATGATTATATCTATTTAAAAATAAAACAGGAAGATTTTCATTTTTTTATTATGAAAATCTTCCTGTTTTCTAGGTTTTGAAAAGTCTATTTGTTCAAGTTTCTCAGAGTGGTTGATATTAATTTGTTTCTAGGTATTTTACTTTACGGCCATGCAAGAAGTAGTAGACGATTGCGGTAATGATTGTAAGGACAGCCATGTAACCATAAAGCTGTGCATACGTAATCATTGAAGTAAAGGCGCCTAATACAGAAGGGCCGAATCCGATACCGAAATCAATACCGATAAAGAATGTGGATGTTGCGAGTCCGTATTTTTCAGGTGTAGTAACTTTGATGGCAATGGCTTGCATGAGTGATGACAAGTTGCCGTAGCCGACACCTAATGCTGCACCGGCAAGCAATAACATCCAGCCTGAATGTGAGAAGTATAACAGCACGAAGCTGAGTAATAAGAATAAGTAAGATGGATAAACGACAACGTTTTCGTTTTTGTTATCCATTAAGCGTCCAGTTACAGGACGTGTAACTAATGAAGTCAAAGCATAGAAAATAAAGAAGTAACTAGATACAGCAACTAAGTTGCGTTCTTCCGCAAAGAACTTCAAGAATGTCAGTACAGATGAGTAAGTCACACCTGTAATTAAAATAACTATCGCAATCGGTACGGCATCTTTAGCGATAAATTGACTCAAGCTGAAGCCTTTAGATTTTGTTTGTGCAGGCTCTGATGTTGTTTCGAAATTGATTTGAATCAAGAATGAAAGCAAGAGTCCGATAATACCCAATGCGAGACATAAACCGAATAATACATCGATTGAGAAGTGGTTTGAAAGTAATAAACCAAAGAAAGGTCCCACAGCTGTACCTAAAACAAGACTGAGCGAGAACATGCTGATGCCTTCGCTTTTACGTTCTGGCGGTGTGATATAAGCCGCAATCGTACCTGTTGCTGTGGTTGCTACAGCTGTCGCAATACCGTTGATAAGTCGTGTGAACATTAAAAAACCAAGCGAACCTTCGATAAAGTAAAGTGCTTGTGTAATAATTAAAAAGACAAGTCCGATGAGCAATGTACGCTTCGGACCGATAGCGTTCACATATTTCCCCGTAATAAAACGTCCGATTAAAGATCCGACGATGAATAAACCGGTTACCAGACCGGATAAACTATCTGAAACACCGTATTCGCTTTTACTGTATCCTGCAATTACGACGATTAAGAGATACATACAAAGATATACGAAAAAGTTGACCATGAAGTTCATATTGAAACTTTTAGTCCAAATCGGTGCGTGTTGTGCGTGGCTTTGGTTCAAGCTGATACCTCCCTATAAAATGTTTTTTAAAGATTGAAGTGTTTTGATTGTACATTCTATGTCTTCTTGTGAAATACCCGCTGCTTTAATGCTGTTTTTCTGAAAGGCTATTACTTGTTCCATCACTTCGTGATAGATAGTATTGCCTTTGTCTGTAAGTCCTAATAGTTTCTGTCTCTTATCTTCCCCTGGAGTGACAGTTAATAGATCAAATTCGTGCAAGACTTTTAATAATTTGCGTGTTGAAGGTTTCTCAATAGAACGGCGTTTTGAGATTTCAACTAACGTTGTAGGTGCGTGTAAATAAATGTCTTTCAACACTAAAAATTGTGCAGTATGCAAATGATACTTATCGAGCAAAGGTTGTACTTGTTTAATATAAGGTCTGTAAAGTTCTGTAAAACTATTGAATAATTGATTGGTTTCCATAAGATGCGGCTCCTTAAATTAAGATAGAGGTTGCAAACCTTTCGATAAAGGCACAACCTCCTAACGCACGAAGTAACATTTTTTGCAGGGTAGTTTGAAAAGACTTCGTACAATCTATAAAAGGTTAGCTTAGCTAACTAATTTACTTTTCCATTGTAGAGAATCTGAAAGTAAAAATCAAGTTCTTTTTTGAATTTGTTCCTAAAAAAAGCATTCGTGTACATTATTTGATAAGATGGAGAAAAATGAGGGAGGATGGTTGTAATGCCGCACTTAAAATTTGATCATATCATCCATTACATTAAACATATTGATGAGTTCCAATATCCTGGAGAAGTGATGAAGCTTTCACCAGGCGGATTGCATAATCGTTACGGTACACATAACAAACTTGCTTATACAGACCTTGCTTATATTGAATTAATCGGTGTGAATGATGAAGAGAAATTAAAACGTGTCATTAAAACAAATGAAGGCCGTGTTTCATTCGTCGCAAAAATTGTACAGGATAATTTCATTCAAGGCTTTAAAGCCATTGCTTTACGTACAGATGATATCGACCAATTAAAAAATGATTTCGAAGCAAAAGGACTAGATGTTGTCGGACCGATTGAAATGGGTCGTGAGAATAAAAAGGGAGAACAAACTTCTTGGCGTTTATTATATTTGAATCAGCCTGATGCGGAATTAAAACCGCCTTTCTTTATTGAATGGAAAAAGTCCGAATCGCAAAGAGAAGAGTTGCTGGCAAACAAATTTCAGCCGCAGTTCAAAATAAAAGCCATTGAAATTCAAACAACGAAACAAACACTCGTTGTGAATCAATGGCGAGATTGGTTTGATATGGAAGTGGTCTCAGAAGAAGAAGGGATGACTGTTTTGGCATTGCCTGGCGAAGAGATTGAATACTGTATTAAAGAAGGCCGCAAAAATAAGTATTCAATCGTGATTCAAGACAGCGATACAGACACACCTTATAATATTGTGACACGCGGCGGAGAATACCACTTTATCCCATAAGTATTAATAAATATAATGATACACAGCATTCGCAATCATAACCGCATGTGTTAAAGCAACGACCAATAATATTATGGCTAATGTTAAGTCGAGCTTTGATCGATGCAAGAGGACAAGATAAACTGCGATGACTGCAGAGAATGCAGTAAAGAATACGCGCAAGCTTAAATTATCTATTTGAACATGGTTAGCTAATGTTATACTAATAACAATGAAGTTGAATACAATCATGATACCTAAAAAGATATTTCTCACATTTCTCACCTCGATGTCTTTAATGTTTAAAAGGATCCTGTGTGAGGATACAACATGAAAGTCGTTTGGTTTCATTGTATAATAACTAGATAGCGTAAGGAAAATAAAGGAGATTTTTATTTTATGGAAAAGATGAATATCACGAACCAAGAACATGATGCATTTGTTAAATCTCATCCGAATGGTGATTTGCTTCAACTCACACAATGGGCAGAAACGAAGAAATTGACAGGGTGGTACTCAAGACGTGTAGCTGTCGGAGAAAACGGTGAAATCAAAGGGGTAGCACAACTCCTTTTCAAAAAAGTACCGAAATTGCCGTTCACATTTTGTTATGTATCTCGAGGGTTCGTCGCAGATTATGATGATAAAGCAGTCATCGAAGCCCTCCTTGAACATACAAAAGCTGTAGCACAAAGCGAAAAAGCATATACGATAAAAATCGATCCGGATGTTGAAGTAGATAAAGCAGGACAAGCTTTAACACACTTGAAACAATTAGGATTCAAACATAAAGGCTTTAAAGAAGGTTTATCTAAAGATTACATCCAACCGCGTATGACAATGATTACGCCGATTGATAAATCAGATGAGGAACTGATTCAAAGTTTTGAACGCAGAAACCGTTCAAAAGTCCGTCTAGCTTTGAAACGCGGCACAAAAGTAGAACGCAAAGGCCGCGAAGATTTGAAAATCTTTGCTGATTTAATGCGCATTACAGGTGAACGCGACGGTTTCTTAACACGTGATATCAGCTACTTCGAAAATATCTATGATGCGCTGCATCCAGACGGCGACGCTGAATTATTCTTAGTGAAATTAGAACCTGCACCTGTATTAAAAGAATTAAACGGCGAAAATGCGGAAGTTGAACAAGATATCGAACGTTTGAAACAGAAAAAACAAGACAAGAAAACATTAAATAAAATCAAAGATGCAGAAGCGAAAATTGCACGCAACCAAAAATTGATCGACCAAATGAAAGAACTAGAAAGTACACATCCTGAAGGTGTCTATTTATCAGGCGCATTGTTAATGTTCTGCGGTCAGAAATCATACTATTTATATGGTGCATCTTCAAATGATTATCGTGACTTCTTGCCGAACCATCACATGCAATTTGAAATGATGCGTTGTGCACGTGAAAAAGGCGCCACAACTTATGATTTCGGCGGCACAGACAATGATCCGGATAAAGATTCAGAACACTATGGCTTATGGGCCTTCAAGAAAACATGGGGTACGTATTTAAGCGAGAAAATCGGTGAGTTCGATTATCCGCTCAACCAACCATTATTCTATGTTATCGAACATTTAAAACCAGCGTTGACAAAGGCTAAAATCAAAGCATCACGCAAACTTAAAGGCAAAAAATAATAAAAGAAGACAACATGAAACAATATACAAAAGGTTGAGATCTTTTCAGATCTCAATCTTTTTTAGTGTAAAAAACTTGGAGATTTAGTGAAAAAAGGGACGCTTTTTAACTGGTTGTGTTACATTTAAAGTAAGTAGAAAATAGGGGGATATACGCATGATTAATCGTTTGCTGAAGTTCTCTTTAGGCAATAAATTCGCAGTCTTATTAATGGTAGTTTTAGTCATCCTCGGCGGTGTCTATTCCAGTGTGAAAATGAGACTTGAATTACTGCCTGATGTAGAAGAACCGATGATATCTGTCAATACTGTATTACCAGGTGCAACACCTGAAACAGTACAAGAAGATATCAGTGATAAAATAGATAACCAAGTCAGAGGGATGGCGCATGTCAAAACCGTTAAGACACAATCTTTAGAGAATGTGTCGATGGTACAAGTCAGTTATGATGACGGGACAGACATGGATAAAGCAGAAGAAGCATTAAAGAAAGAAATAGATAAGCTTAAACTAACTGAGAATGCACAAGAACCAGAATTAACACGCAATAGTATGAATGCATTCCCAGTTGTTGTCTTTTCATTCTCTGAGAAACATGATGATTTAGAAAAAGCGACCAAAGCAATTGAATCTCAGCTGATACCGAAATTAGAAACGGTAGAAGGTGTGCAAAATGTTCAGTTGAATGGTCAAACAGCACGACAAGCAACGATTAAATTCAAACAGCGAGAACTTCAAGAACGCGGTATGAGTGCAAGCGGAGTAGAAGACTACATTAAAAATGCATCCGGCAAAACGCCGCTGGGTCTATTCCAATTCGGTAAAACGGAAAAATCGATTGTGGTTAACGGAGAGTTTAAATCAGCGGATGCCTTGAAGAACTTTGTGATTCCGGTCAGTGCTGCACAAGGCAGCCAAGGACAAGCAGGCGATGAAGGTTCAGACAGCAGTGCGAAGTCAGGCAGCATGCCAAGCAGCAGCCAAGGTCCGCAAAGCAATGAGATGGTGAAACTATCAGATATTGCGGATGTAAAGATCGGACAAGAACGTGAATCGATTTCAAGAACCAATGGTGAAGATGCAGTAGATGTTCAAATTGTAAAAGCACAAGATGCGAACACCGTACAAGTTAAAAAAGATACTATTGATAAAATCAAAGCGTTCGCAAAAGATAACAAAGACATTTCGTATACGAAAGTCATGGATACAGCAAAACCGATTGAAGATTCTATCTATACAATGTTAGAAAAAGCAATTCTCGGTACAATTGTGGCTATCATTATCATTTTATTATTCTTGCGCAATATCAGAACTACAGCTATTTCTATCGTTTCAATTCCAATGTCATTATTAATCGCGATGGTTGCGTTGAAACTTTCTGATGTTTCGTTAAACATTTTGACACTTGGCGCATTAACTGTCGCTATCGGACGTGTGATTGATGACTCTATTGTAGTTATTGAAAATATATACAGACGGATGTCAGATCCGAATGAACGCGAAAAAGGCAATAGTTTAGTTATCAGTGCAACGGCAGAAGTCTTCAAACCGATTATGTCGTCCACTTTAGTAACCATTGTTGTTTTCTTGCCGCTGGTATTTGTATCAGGTTCAGTAGGCGAGATGTTCAGACCGTTCGCGCTTGCGATTACCTTTAGTTTATTAGCATCCTTGCTGGTTTCGATTACTATTGTGCCGGCATTAGCATCATCATTCTTCAAAAAAGGTATTAAATCAAAACAAAAACGTTCGTTAGGTGCAGTAGGCAGAGGTTACAAGCATGTCTTGAAATGGTCGTTAAATCATAAATGGATTGTCTTATTATTAACGACATTAATACTAGTCGGCAGTATCTTTTTAGGTGCCGCAAAAATAGGCACAAGCTTCATTTCGACTGGGGAAGACAAGTTCATGGCTTTAACTTATACACCGCAACCGGGCGAAACGAAAGCTCAAGTCCTTAAAAATGCGGAACAAGTACAAAAATATCTCAACAGTAAAGATAAAGTAAAAATCGTACAATACTCGCTCGGCGGACCTTCACCGATTGACCCGACAGGCAGTACGAATAACATGGCAGTGATGATTGAATACGATAAAGATACGCAAAACTTCGATCAAGAACCAGATAAAGTATTAAAACATATCGAAGGCTTTAAACAAGAAGGCGAATGGAAATACTTAGATATGGGTACTGGCGGCGGAAACAACGCAATGGAAGTCAAAGTCTCCGGTCCTTCATCAAAAGCTATGGAAAAAACAGTCAAAGCGATAGAAAAAGAAATGAAAGCGACATCTGGTTTAGTCAACGTTAAATCAGATTTAACAGAAGTTTATCAGCAATACACTGTAGATGTAGATAAAAACAAAGCAACAAAAAAAGGCTTATCTGCAGGACAGCTTGCGATGGGTCTAAAGCAAAACATTCCAGAGAAAACAATCACGACGATTAATGAAAAGGGTCATAAAGTCGACGTGAAAGTAGAACAAGAAAAACAAACCAACTGGACAAAAGAAAAACTGAACAACTTAGAAATTCCGACACCAACAGGCGAAAAAGTTAAATTAAATGAAATCGCAACTTTAAAAGCAACACAAACACCAAGCAAGTTAATTAAAGAAGACGGCGATTATACAACAACAGTAACAGGAACAATCAGCGGTAAAGACGTCGGCGGCATTTCGCAAAAAGTGATGGATAAAGTGGATAAAATCGATAAACCTGCGAATGTGAAAATCAATTCCGGCGGTGCATCTGATGATATTGATAGAGCCATTACGCAATTAAGTTTAGCGATGCTTGCGGCGGTCATCATTGTGTACTTAGTCCTAGTATTGACATTCAAAGGCGGTTTAGCACCGTTTACGATTCTCTTCTCATTACCATACATTGTAATCGGCGTAGTCGTCGCACTGGTATTAACCGGCGAGACATTATCTGTACCTAGTATGATCGGGGTGCTGATGCTGATAGGTATTGTTGTGACGAATGCGATTGTATTGATTGACCGTGTTATCAATAATGAGCACAGCGGTATGTCGATGAAAGAGGCATTGCTTGAAGCGGGCGGAACAAGAATTCGTCCAATCTTGATGACAGCACTTGCGACAATCGGAGCCTTAGCACCAATGCTGTTTGGTCAAGATAGTTCTATCTTGATTTCAAAAGGCTTAGCCGCAACGGTAATCGGCGGATTGGTTTCATCAACATTACTTACTCTGATTGTAGTACCTGTGATTTATGAAATTTTATTTACAATGAAAGCTAAATTAGCAGGCATGTTTCAATCAAAAGATAAAAATAAACACTAAATAAACTGCTGACGAAAGTCGCAGAATAATAGCAGCGCACATTCTGTTAGAATCAAACAGGGTGTGCGTTTTCTTATGAATTCGAGTAGATGTACATGAAAAGGATTAATTAACTCAAAAAAATCTGAAAAATTTGAATGTTATCTTCACATATCTCTATAAAGGTTCTATAATTGTTTAAATATAAATAGAAAGGAAACGGAGGTAACATATGGAGTTATTGATCGCGTTTTTAGTAGTAATGGTATTTATTTTTATCGGGGAGTGGGGGTCTAATTTTTCAAAGGCATACATACCTTCTGTATTTATCACTGCCGCTTTATTTACCATCGGTTTTTGGACATTTTTGCCTAAGGATATGGTGAGTCATGCCTCGTTTGGGACAGAGTTTGTGACGATTGCAATTCCTTTATTATTGGTGCATTTAGGAACAATGATGGATTTAAAACAATTATTTGCACAGTGGAAAGCTGTCGTCATTGCACTGTCAGGTACTCTTGGAACAATGGTGTTGACATTAACTCTCGGGACATTGTTGTTTGATTGGCATACAGTTGTAGCTGCAGTTCCGCCATTAACCGGCGGTGTGATTTCAGTCGCATTGATGTCAGATGGTTTGAAAGCAGAAGGGCTGACGGCTTTAGTAGCCATTCCGGTTGCTATGTATATTACACACAGTATTATCGGATACCCTTTAACATCAGTAGTGTTAAAGCGAGAAGGGAAACGGTTATTAAAAGAAGCAGATATGCATTCAGTGTCAGCTGTACAAGAGGAGACACAATCTGACACATTTGAGCCTGAAGATAAGCAGCCGTCATTATTTAAGAGCGAGAAATTGCAGACACCTGCATTCTTGCTCGCAAAAGTGGCTGTGGTAGCAGTCTTAGCTGTGTTACTTGAAAAACTTACTAATAAAGCAGTGAATGGTAATGTGATTGCATTAGTACTCGGCGTGATCTTTCATCAGCTCGGCTTCTTAGAAAAACAAATTCTCAACAAGGCAAAAGTATTTAATTGGCTGATGTATGGCTTGCTGGCATTTGTATTTTCACAGTTAAGCATGACCACACCTAAAGTGTTAAGCGGTATTATGATTCAAATTTTAGTATTGATTGTGTTAGGTATTATCGGTATGTATTTAGCTTCATTCTTATTAGCCAAAGCGTTAAAGCTCAGCAAAGATATGGCGTTTGCGACTTCGCTTACTGCATTATTCGGTTTCCCTGCTGACTACATCTTAACGAAAGAAGTGGTCAATAACTTAACTCATGATCAAAAGCAGCGTGCTTATTTATTAGATTATATGATGCCTAAGATGCTTGTAGGCGGCTTTGCGACAGTATCAGTCGCATCGATTATTATTGCATCGATATTCTTAAAATTATTATAGAGAAAGGATAGATTTAAAGTGACTAAAGTACTTTTTACACAAGCACATGTATTCAATGGAGAAACGATGGAACAAGATGCACAATTTGCGCTGGATACCAACAGCGGCAGATTTATCAGCCCATCAGAAGCAGTGGATGAAACAATAGACTTAAAAGGCAAATACGTTGTACCTGGACTTATCAATGCGCATACACATATCGTTGCTGATCCTGAAGGAAAAGTCTCTCAATTAGGTTCTCCAGAAAATGATGCAGTCACAGCAACGTATTCAGCATTAAAGAATTTAAAAGCACTCTTAAACGACGGGGTAACGTATATCAGAGATGTGGGTTCTATTTATGATGTAGATTTGAAATTATCTGAACTTGAAAAGCAAGGCGCGTTCACTGCACCAGGCATTGTTGCTTCAGGGAGTCCATTAACAATGACAGGCGGCCACTTCAGCGAAGGCAGTTATGAAGTAGATGGTGTAGATGAAGTCCGTAAATAGGCTAGAAAATTATTGAAAAAGGGCGCAGATAATCTGAAGTTGATGGCGACTGGAGGAGTTTCTTTCAGCGGCGAAACACCGCATGATGTTCAAATGTCAAAAGAAGAAATGGAAGCTGCGGTAATTGAAGCACATCATAAAGGCAGAACTGCTTGTGCACATGCGCATGGCACAGAAGGCATTAAAAATGCTGTATTAGCAGGTGTAGATTCGATTGAACACGCAGTATATTTAGATGATGAAGCGATTCAATTATGCTTGGATCATCATACATTTATTGTTCCGACATTGATTGCACCGTATGCGATTAATCAGCATCAAGAGATTCTGCCGGATTTCATGGTTAAGAAATCATTAGAAATTGAAGCGGCACATTTTGAAAGTATCGGAAAAGCAGCTAAAGCAGGTGTGAAACTTGCCTTAGGTACAGATTCGGGTACTGCAATGAATAACTTTGATACGCACTCTACATTCGAAATGGAGTTGATGACACGTACCGGCGCTACGAACTTACAGACATTGCAAGCCGCAACGATCAATGCAGCAGAGTTATTGAATATCAGTGAGGATACAGGTTCGATAGAGGAAGGCAAATTAGCAGACTTCATTGTACTAGACCATAATCCATTAGAAGATATCAAAGTGCTGCAAGGCGAGAAGACTGTGTATAAAAAAGGATATAAAGTTGCACGTTAATCATATACAAAGAAAATCCCCTCAACGCTGTAAAAAGAGCGTCAAGGGGATTTTCTTTATTAATAAACGATAAATGTTAGAATAACACTGATTACAAAAATGAAAAGGGTCATCATATTTAAGAGGAATACACCTTTTTTATCGCCTTTTGCATACTTGAAGGCTGTAATTTCCACGTTGCCGACAAGCATTACAATGACCGCAAATTCCCACCATGCTGCAGGAGGGACGGTTAAACTTGTCATCGCTGCGACAAGTATCAGCAAAACACCCATTACCATACGCAAGATACTGCTGAAAACAGAGCGCATCTTATAGATACTGATGAAACTTACGAACAGGTATAAAACGGGTAATAATAACATATACAGTTGCATCATGTGAACTTCCTTTCTGGGCACACATTGATGGATGCCTCAGCATATCAAAGGTGCAAAGCACTATTGTTGATTTATTTGCGAACGTACGTGTGCGATTTCTTGTTCAATTTGTTCAAGCTGTTTAATCAGCGGGTCGACTTCTTGACCAGTAGATTCGCGCTTTTCCAAATCATCTTGCAAACGTACGTAATCTTGTTTTAATTCTGCTAATTGACTTTCCAAATTCAATAGAAACACCACCTTATTGATTTTTATTATCAATAGTAATAGTATAGCATGGAAACTTTATAGATGTAATTGAAGAAAAATGACATTTGTCAGTCGACGTTTGAAATTTATATATAAAGAGAAAGAAGGATGACTTATGACAGGCAAATTCGTAATCATAGTCTTGTTGATAATACTCGGCTATGTATTAAAAAGAATTAATATATTAAAAGAAGAAGACAGTCAAGTCTTAGCCAAGCTAGTCCTAAATGTTACATTACCTGCGTTAGTCATCGTCAATCTGAATAAAGCTGATTTAGATATCTCATTATCAGTACTGCCGTTAATGATGATTATTTATGGTATAATCGCAAAAATTATCGCAATCAGCTTCTTCTTAAAATATGATAATGAAATGCGCGGTACTATCGGTATGATGATGGCATCGTTAAACATAGGATTATTTGCTTATCCTTTAGTACAAGCCATCTGGCCAAAAGTCGGTATGATTTATTTTGGTATGGCAGATATCGGCGGTGCCATCATTATGTTTGGTGTGACTTACTTTGTAGGCAACTATTTCAGTAATGCAGAAGGTAATACTTTCAATGTGAAGTTCCTATTACTGAATTTGGTACGTTCTATTCCGCTTATGACGTATTTGATTATGTTCGGCTTAAATATGAGCAAGATTCATTTGCCGGATGCTATGATTCGATTCTTTGATGTGGTATCACAAGCCAACATGCCGTTATCCATGATTTTACTTGGTTTAATGCTCAACTTTAGAGTAGAACGCAAATTCTTGCCTGTCGCATTGAAGTATTTAACTGTACACTATGGTTTTGGTTTGGTTGCAGGTCTGTTAGTCTATTTCTTCCTGCCTGTATCAGATCAAATGATTAAAACAACATTAATGGTAATTTGGCTCTTGCCGATTGGTGTAGCTGTCATTCCATATTCGATTCAATTGAGATATCGAACGTTGCCGTTGATAGGTATGACGACCAATATGACCATTATTATCAGTATTTTTATTCTTTATTTTTATCAAATGTTCTTTGTATAAGAGAAAGGGATGGTATAACAACTGGTGCAGCTGTTATACCATCCCTTCTTTAATACATATATTAAAGCTTGATGCTGACGTGTATTCATTTGAATGCTTGCTCACCGAAACTTATTAAGCTTTCAATCCTCCAAGTACAAAGGCAGCCGCAACGATTAAGACGATGCCTAATCCGATTCCGACTAATTGGCGTTTGTCTTTACGTTCTTTCAATAAGAAGATACCGCCGAGTGTAGAGACGATGACTAATAATTGCGAGAATGAGAAACTTGTCGCAACACCGACTTTCGGTTGTGAAAAGAATAAGAACAAGTTACCGATAGCCCATACTACACCGGGTATAATATTTCGGATGGTATAGCGTTTTGAAGTTTGGTGATTGACAGATAATAAAAATCCGCCGATAGCCATACCGATTGATTGGAAGAACAATGCGTCTAAACCATTAACGCCAAAGATTTGTGCGATGACTACATAAACGACATAGCCTACCGTAGAAATCAGCAAGATTGGAATGGCTCTGCCTAGAGATTTAGAACCTTCTGAAGTTTCATGTTTCGCTTTCAGTGATGTTAAAGCAATACCAGCTACTAAGAGAATCATAGCGAAAATACCTAGTATGACTTGAGTACCGGTACTCCATTCACCTAAGAAGACAGCACTGAAGAGTGTAGTTCCGACTAACTGCATGCCTGTTGAAATCGGCATTGTTTTAGAAACACCGATCAATTGAACAGAACGTAATTGATAGCCTTGACCAAGTGCCCAAAACGCACCGGAAATCAAGCCGACAATGACGACTTTCGGTTCAAAGCTTGCATGCCCTGTGAGCAGCAATAAAATACCTACAATCAAAGCGCCGAGTGTCGTGCCTCGGATTTGATTATAAGGACCGCCTCCAACAAGTACGTTAATCAGGACAACGCTGCCCCAAAAGAGTGCAGGAAGCAATGCAATAAGTAAATCCATTTAGTTTTCTTTCCTTTCTATACTAAACTTCCCCTTTGTTAGAAATAGAATAAAGCATCAGCAAATAAAATGAAAATAAAAAGTTTGCTGAAAGGGTGACCTCTCAGCAAACTTGCTTTACTCTTTAATGTATTTGAATTTTTTGCGTTCAGAACGGATATCAAAACCGAGTTCGCTGAAACGATCCACTAAGCGATCGTTTTTACTGCGGATTTTGAAATAAACTTTTTGGATAGTCTCTCGTTTAAAAGCATAGTTGATTGCGTAACTTAACAAGTTGAAAGCAATACCTTCGTTGCGGTAATCCGTATGCGACGAGAAGTATTTGATTTCTGCTGATTGTTTATCAGGTTTGATTTGCAAATAAAGGTAACCTTTTAAGATGCCTTCAGAAACGAAGAAGAACAATTGATTATTCTCATCAATAGTATTGACGATTTCAGAAGCTGTCATCGCTTCACGTCTGAAGATTTTATGATGCAACGGTTCGAAATGTGTGAAAAAGGCTTTGTGATAAGGAATAATATGCCGTTGTGCTTCATTACTTGTTTCAATCGTATGATTAGTTGAAAGGTAGTAATCCGTAAACGTGTAATGTGCATCAATTGCTTTCATTAATGAACTTTTATAGTCGCTTGTTACATCGAATGAAAAGTTGAAATGTGCACCTTTTGGTTGTGCGTCGGCCAATGTTTCGAATAACTGCTTGAATGCTTGTGCATCGAGTTGATAATTTGGAGCGAGAAAAGGTCCGACCATTTTAAAGTGTTGTGTATCATAAGAAAAACCGCCCATCAGCATTTGTATCTCATCAGCATCATTAACTAAGGCATATACACCTGTATCATGTTTTAATGCGTCAATACTTTGCGATAAAGCAACATTCTTTTGATGCAGCTTGTAAATATACGAACACATGGACGTATCGGCTTGGTGGATAAAGCTTTGGATGTCTTGAGCAGAATCTATCTGAATTGCTTTCATAAGAACCTCCTTGGTTGTCTGATAAACAGCAGCTTTGTTTTTATTATACTGTGTTTTGAGGTGAGATAAAAGGAAAGGCGGGGAAACAAGTACAATAAATCGTGTTACAATAGATATACGATTTTTTGGAAAGGACAGTAAATATGAAATCATTAATTCTAGCAGAGAAACCTTCTGTTGCACGTGATATTGCCAGTGCGTTGAATGTAAATCAAAAGCGCAATGGTTATTTCGAGAGCCAAGACTATATCGTGACTTGGGCACTCGGTCATTTGGTGACGAATGCGACACCGGAACAATACGATGCGAAATATAAAACGTGGAATTTGCAGGAATTGCCGATTATTCCTAAACACATGAAGACTATCGTGATTCCTAAAACGAAAAAGCAGTTTAATACTGTAAAAGCGTTAATGTTAAAAGAGAATGTCAAAGATATTATTATTGCGACAGATGCCGGACGAGAAGGGGAATTAGTCGCACGTTTGATTTTAGATAAAGTGCATAATAAGAAACCGATAAAAAGACTTTGGATCAGTTCGATTACAGCTAAAGCAATCCGCAACGGCTTTAAACAATTAAAAGACGGCAGAACATACTTGCCGCTGTATCGTGCAGCTTTAGCACGCAGTGAAGCGGATTGGATTGTAGGGATTAATGCGACACGCGCATTAACGACAAAATACGATGCGCAGCTTTCTTTAGGGCGTGTACAAACACCGACGATTCAGCTTGTTCAAATGAGACAAGATGAAATCAAGCATTTCAGACCTTCTGAATATTACACATTAGAAGCAACTATTGATGGCCAAGTATTCAAATTGGAAAGCCAGCGCCGTATTCATGACAAGCAGCAATTGGAACAGCTTGTCGAAAAGCTGAAAGGACAAACTGCTGAGATTGTATCGGTCTCTTCTAAGCATAAGAAACAGTATCCGGCAAAATTGTTCAGTTTGACTGACTTGCAGCAAGAAGCGTATCAGCGTTACCGCATGGGTGCGAAAGAAACATTAAATACGCTGCAGAATTTGTATGAACGTCATAAATTAGTGACGTATCCAAGAACAGATTCGAATTATTTAACAGATGATATGGTAGAGACTTTTAAAGAGCGCCTTCAAGCGTTGCTTGCGACAGAGTATAAAGATGCAGTACGTCCGTTGGTCAATAAGACGTTCAGTCCGAAAATGGGTATCGTCAATAATCAGAAAGTATCTGACCACCATGCGATTATACCGACAGAAATCAGACCGAATATGAACGATTTGAGTCAGCGTGAACAAAAGCTGTATTTAATGGTTGCAGAACGATTTGTTGAGAATCTGCTGCCGCCATATGAATTTGAAGCGGTAAAAGTGGTTGCCAAAGTCAGCAATGAATCATTCGAACTGCAAGAGAAAGTCGCAAAACAACTCGGTTTCAAGCAGCTGCGCAATGAACAAAGTGTACAGTCTGAACGTATTGCATTTGAAAAGGGCCAACGCGCTTCAGTTTCACGCTTTCATATTCAAACACATGAAACACAACCGCCCGCATACTTTAATGAAGGTACATTGTTAAAAGCGATGGAGAACCCTCAAAAATTCTTTGATCTAAAAGATAAGAAACATTCCAATACGTTAAAACAAACAGGCGGTATCGGAACGGTAGCAACACGTGCAGATATTATTGATAAACTCTTTAATATGAATGCGATTGAAGCAAGAGACGGCCACATCAGAGTGACTTCAAAAGGACGCCAGATTTTAGAGTTGGCACCAAAGGCACTGACATCACCGTTATTAACTGCAGAATGGGAAGAGAAACTGACGCAAATTGAAAAGGGTAAATACGACTCAAGACAATTTATCAAAGAGATGAAACAGTTCACGCAATCTATCGTAGATGAAATCAAACAAAGCGAACAAAAATACAAACATGATAATTTAACAACTACAGAATGTCCGACATGCGGTAAATTCATGATTAAAGTGAAAACGAAAAACGGACAAATGCTCGTATGTCAGGATCCAGCATGCAAAACGAAGAAAAATGTACAGCGCAAAACCAATGCCCGCTGTCCAAACTGTCATAAGAAAATGACATTGTTCGGCAAAGGCAAGAAAGCAACGTACCGCTGTGTATGCGGTCATTCGGAAACACAAGAACAAATGGATCAAAGACATAAAAACAAAGGCAAAGGAAAAGTTTCAAAACGTGAAATGAAGAAATATATGGGTAAAGAAGAAATAGATAATAATCCATTCCAAGATGCATTGAAGAATTTGAAACTGTAATTGAATCACACACACTTATGAAACTATGAATTTTAACGAGCCATATTTAAAAATAGTGCGTTAGAAGGCAAACATAAGTGTGTGTTTTAATTTTCTCTATAAAATTTATGCATTTTAGTTAAAACCGCATTGTCTTTTTTTAATATAGGGATTAGAATATTAAGGTATTTCATTTAAGGAGAATGCAAAGTGAAAAAATATTTCCAATTTGATAAGTATCAAACGAATTATCGCAGAGAGATTTTAGGTGGATTAACAACTTTCTTATCTATGGCTTACATATTAGCTGTTAACCCGCAGATTTTAAGTTTAGCAGGTGTTAAGGGTATTCCTGACGATATGAAAATGGACCAAGGTGCTGTCTTTGTGGCTACAGCGTTAGCTGCTTTTGTTGGTTCTCTGTTCATGGGATTGATTGCCAGATATCCGATTGCATTAGCACCGGGGATGGGGCTTAATGCCTTCTTCGCCTTCACAGTAGTATTAACGATGGGAATTCCTTGGCAAATCGGTTTATCCGGCGTACTTTGTTCGGGTATCTTCTTCGCAATACTGACAGTAACCGGACTCCGGGAAACCATTATCAATGCGATTCCTTATGAGATGAAGATGGCAGTGACAGCCGGTATCGGTTTATTTATTACCTTTGTCGGTCTGCAAGGTGCAGGTATTATTATCAATAATGATTCTACACTAGTGACACTTGGACATATTACAGACGGCAAAGTACTGTTAGCTGTCTTTGGTATTATAGTTACGGTAGTATTGTATGCTAAGAAAATACCGGGTGCGATCTTTATCGGTATGATTTTAACGTCTGTCGGCGGTTTGATTACAGGATTGATTCAAATGCCGCATGCGGTCGTGGGTAAAGTACCAAGCATTGCGCCGACATTCGGTGCAGCCTTTGAAGCATTTAAAGATCCGAGTCAGTTATTTACAGTTCAATTTTTAATTGTAATTTTGACATTCTTATTCATCGACTTCTTTGATACAGCAGGTACATTGGTTGCTGTAGCATCACAAGCAGGAATTATGAAAGATAATAAATTACCGCGTGCAGGACGTGCATTATTCTCAGATTCGATTGCGACAATTGTAGGTTCTATCTTCGGTACAACAACAACGACTTCTTATATCGAATCGACTTCAGGTGTAGCAGTAGGGGCAAGAACTGGATTTGCTAGTATTGTGACAGGGCTTGGTTTCTTGCTTGCATTGTTCTTCAGTCCATTGATGGCAGTTGTGACAAGTGCTGTGACAGCACCGGCATTGATTGTGGTAGGTGTACTGATGGCCGGCAACCTATCTGAAATCGATTGGAAGAAATTCGAACTTGCAGTACCGGCATTTATCACAATTATCATGATGCCTTTATCTTATTCTATTGCGACAGGGATAGCATGCGGCTTCATTTTCTATCCTATTACCATGTTAATGACGAAACGTCATAAAGAAGTACATCCTATTATGTACATTTTAATGGTCTTATTCATTTTATACTTTGTCTTTGTACATGGATAAAACCTTTTGCAGCAAGCTCATTTGATGGGCTTGCTTTTTTTATGCATGCAAAAAGAACTTGCCTGAATCAGACAAGTGCCAAAAATGTTGATGCGCTATTAACCTTTACCGCCCATGAAAGCAGGGTAGTTTGTCATACCGCCGTCAACATATATTGTTGTACCATGAACATAGCTTGAAACATCTGAAGCTAAGAAGAGGGCAACGTTTGCGACTTGATCAGTATTGCCGATTTCTTTTGCTGGAATCATTGCTAATGTTTCTTCGCGTGTTTCAGGGTCTGAGAATTTCTCTTTCGTGTGTTCAGTTACGATGGCACCTGGTGAAATATTATTAATACGGATACCGTATTGTGCATATTCCATAGACATTGTTTCCATCATTTTCTTAAGGCCGCCTTTACTTGCTGCATAGTTCACGTAATATGGCCAAGGAATGGTATCATGAACACTTGAAGTATTTAAAATAACACCTTTTTTATCTTCTTTAAGGAAGTATTTCACGGCTTCTCTTGAACCGATGAAAGCACCTGTTAAGTTAATGTCGATGACTTTTTTGAACTCATCTACTGACATTTCGTGTGATGGAATCGGTTTTTCAAAACCAGCGTTATTAATCATAATATCTAAAGTGCCGAATTGTTCGACTGCTTGATTGACTAGGTTAATTACATCTTCTTCTACTGCTACATCACCTTGTACAGCTATTGCTTTTCCGCCGTTGTTTTCGATTTCTTTTTTCAACTCTTCAAGCTCTTGTTCGTGTTTTGATGAACGATAGTTTAAGACAACTTTAGCTTTGGCTTTACCGAATGCTTCAGCGTAAGTTTTTCCGATACCACTGCCGCTGCCTGTGATAATTACTACTTTACCTTCTAAATCTTGATACATATTAAAGCGCTCCTTTATTTCTATATTATGATTAGGCTTTAAGCTGACCTAGAATAATAGATGCGATAATGATCAAAGCTATACCAGACCATATACCGATCATTTGACGTTTGTCTTTCTTCTCTTTCAATAAGAATATTCCGCCGAGTGTAGAAACAATAACAAGTAATTGTGAGAAAGAGAAGCTGGTCGCAACTCCGACTTTTGGTTGTGAATAGAATAGGAATAAATTACCTATCGCCCAAACTACACCCGGAATGATATTCCATAATGTATACTTCACAGAAGTTTCGTGTTTCATTGATAGCAAGAAACCTCCGATTGCCATTCCGATAGATTGGAAGAATAGAGCTTGCAGCCCGTTAACATTAAAAATTTGGGCAATCACAACATAAACGACATACCCTAATGTAGAAATTAAGAGAATAGGGAATGCTTTAGCGATTGAACCAGAATTATCCGCTGCTTCGTGCTTAGCTTTCAATGATGTTAATGCAATACCGCCTACTAACAGCACCATAGCAATAAGCCCTAGAACAACTTGTGTACCTGTGCTCCACTCACCAAGGAAGATGGCACTGAACAAAGTAGTTCCGACTAATTGCATTCCGGTTGAAATAGGCATAGTTCTTGAAACGCCGATAATCTGTACGGATCTTAATTGATTACCCTGACCTAATGCCCAAAAGGCACCAGATACAATACCTACGAAAATAACAATAGGGTTAAAGGAAGTATTACCTGTGAACAATACGATAATACCTACGATTAACGCACCCAGTGTCGTACCTCGGATTTGGTTATAGGGACCGCCACCGATAGAGACGTTAATCAGTACAACGCTGCCCCAAAATAATGCAGGCAACAGTGCAATGAGTATATCCAACAATTCCACCACCTATACTTTTTATACGTGCTAATGGAAATATACCCAGCAGTAGATTGTTGAAAACAAACGAAAAAATTAATATAAAGTAGTTTTACCGCTTATTAATTTTTGAAATGATCTACCCAAGTATCAAAAGCCTTTAAGAAGGAAGGAACACGTTTTAATGTACGTTCATCTTCTAAGCGCATTGTATCTGTGTTCACTTTTTCATGTACTTTTCCGACTATAAACTTAGGACCCGTCATAGCATGTGCATTCATAGCAAGCAATGATTGTCTGATTTGCATTTGTCCCAGTGCAGTACCGATAGAACCTGGTGAACCTCCAGCTACTGCGAAAGGTTTCCATATTAATGGCGGCTTTTCATCCGGTGTTCTAGAACGTGATGCCCAATCAATCGCATTTTTCAAACCGCCGGGAATACCAGAGTTGTATTCAGGGCTTACGATAATGACGCCGTCGCTTTCTCTAATTTTCTCTCTGAATGCTGTGACTGCTTCAGGTTCATTTTCGCCTTCAATATCAAAGTTATAAACAGGCAAGTCTTTATAATCAATAATGTAAGTATTCCAATCCTCTGGTGCAGCTTCTAACATGGAATTAATAATTGCCTTGTTATATGAAGCTTCTCGCAAACTTCCAGAAATAAATCCAATGTTTTTCATAACTATCCCTCCATTTAGTGGTCATATACTATTTATATCTCTTTAGAAAAATAATAAACGATAGCAAGGATAAAGTATAGAATAAAGCAAGGTATGAAAAAACCGGCGATAAGCCGGTGATTTTTCATCTATTTGATTCTTCTGCCATGTTCATCATAAACAGCTCTGGCACTTCGGTTTGCGACATAGATTGGAGTACTCATTACTACTAATAGGAAGAAAAGCATTAAAAAGAATAAAATCCAGTGTGCAATCATACCGACAAACGGGATAATCGCAATAAATGACCCGGCGATACCGAGTAATGGAATAATGACCATTGGACGAATAGAATTTTGACTATCGACAAGCAGAGTAACGACGATTAATAAATAGAAGAAAGCATTAATAATCAAAGGCTGCCAGCCGAATGATAATATAATGGATCCGCCTAAGAACGGAATACCGTATACTAATTCAGAAAGCAAGAGTATGATACTTAAAATGATTAATGAAAGTCTGATACTGTGTTTCATTTTTCTTCACCACCTATCGTTTACTATTATATAGGATAAGAGGCATTAGAAAAAATTTGAGGGCTTAGTGAAAAATTTCTATATACGGGTTGAAGTAAGAAGGCATTTGAAGTAAAATATACTGGTATGTGTTAGAGAAAAAAGTCTTTCATAAAAAAGTTACAGTAAATGGTTGCAACTGAGCGGCGATTCGTGTAACATATCTAATGTTGGACTTTGAATACGCGATGAAGCGAAAGGTTACTGACACACCCGGCCGCTTTGCCATGGCGTTGTGTGAGATAGTTTTCGTGGAGAAGTCTATCACTAAATGTAGACGAAATAAGGAGGGAAAATTATGGCAAAACAAAAAATCAGAATCAGATTAAAAGCTTATGATCACAGAGTAATTGATCAATCAGCTGAGAAAATTGTTGAAACAGCAAAACGTTCTGGTGCAGAAGTTTCTGGACCAATTCCATTACCAACTGAAAAATCAATTTACACTATCATCCGTGCGGTGCATAAGTACAAAGATTCTCGTGAACAATTCGAACAACGTACTCACAAGCGTTTAATCGACATTGTAAACCCTACACCAAAAACTGTTGACGCTCTTATGGGCTTAAACTTACCATCAGGTGTAGACATCGAAATTAAATTATAATAGAAAATCATAGGAGGTGGACTTTCGATGACCAAAGGAATCTTAGGAAGAAAAATCGGGATGACACAAGTATTCGGTGAAAACGGAGACTTAATCCCAGTAACTGTAGTAGAAGCAGGACAAAACGTAGTATTACAAAAGAAAACTGAAGAGGTAGACGGTTACAACGCTATCCAAGTAGGTTTTGAAGACAAACAAGCATACAAAAAAGACAGCAAGTCTAATAAATATGCGAGCAAACCAGCTGAAGGTCACGCTAAAAAAGCTGACACAGCACCTAAGCGCTTCATTCGTGAATTCAGAAACATCAATGTTGATGAATACGAAGTAGGTCAAGAAGTCTCAGTAGATACATTTGAAGCTGGCGACATCATTGACGTAACTGGAGTATCTAAAGGTAAAGGTTTCCAAGGTAACATTAAAC
The DNA here is from genome assembly GCF_025561445.1 of Staphylococcus sp. IVB6181. Classification (NCBI taxonomy): domain Bacteria; kingdom Bacillati; phylum Bacillota; class Bacilli; order Caryophanales; family Staphylococcaceae; genus Staphylococcus; species Staphylococcus sp. IVB6181. Next base: position 868,126 of record NZ_CP095096.1, read on the forward strand.
GTCATGGACATGGTCGCGGACCAATGGCTCACGGTTCTCATTTCCACAGAGCACCTGGTTCAGTAGGTATGGCGTCTGACGCATCTAAAGTATTTAAAGGTCACAAAATGCCTGGTCGTATGGGCGGCAACACAGTGACTGTACAAAACTTAGAAGTTGTACAAATCGACGCTGAAAACAACGTTATCTTAGTTAAAGGTAATGTGCCTGGTCCTAAAAAAGGATTAGTAGAAATCAAAACTTCAATTAAAAAAGGTAATAAATAATTAATTAACGAAAGGAGGAAAATGCATAATGGCAAATTATGATGTATTAAAAGTAGACGGATCAAAAGCAGGTTCAGTTGAATTAAGCGATGCTGTATTCGCTATTGAACCAAACAAAGATGTTCTTTTCGAAGCAATTAACTTACAACGTGCTTCATTACGCCAAGGTACTCATTCTGTTAAGAATCGTTCAGCAGTACGCGGCGGTGGACGCAAACCATGGAGACAAAAAGGTACAGGACGTGCGCGTCAAGGTACTATCCGTGCTCCGCAATGGCGTGGCGGCGGTATCGTATTCGGACCGACTCCAAGAAGCTATGCATACAAAATGCCTAAGAAAATGCGTCGTTTAGCATTACGTTCTGCATTATCTTTCAAAGTACAAGAAAATGAATTCAAAATTGTTGACGCTTTCGGTTTAGAAGCTCCAAAAACAAAAGAATTCACTAAAGTTTTATCAAACTTAGAATTACCTAAGAAAGTTTTAGTTGTAACTGAATCAGAAGATGTAAATGTTGAATTATCAGCACGCAACATCCCTGGTGTTCAAATCACAACTGTAACTGGATTAAACGTATTAGACATCACTAGCGCTGACAGTGTATTAATTACAGAAGCAGCTGCTAAAAAAGTTGAGGAGGTGCTCGGATAATGGAAGCAAGAGACGTTCTTAAGCGCCCCGTAATCACAGAAAAATCTTCAGAAGCAATGGCTGAAGACAAATACACTTTTGATGTAGATACTCGTGCGAACAAAACACAAGTCAAAATTGCAGTTGAAGAAATCTTCGATGTTAAAGTAACTAACGTTAACATCATCAACTATGAACCTAAGAAAAAACGTATGGGCCGTTACCAAGGCTATACAAACAAACGACGCAAAGCGATCGTAACTTTAAAAGAAGGATCAATCGATCTATTCAACTAATAAAAAATAAAATTACCAATAAGGAGGTAAACGACAATGGCTCTTAAACATTATAAGCCAATTACAAATGGTCGTCGTAATATGACTTCATTGGATTTCGCTGAAATCACTAAAACGACTCCAGAAAAGTCATTATTACAACCGCTACCGAAAAGAGCGGGACGCAACAACCAAGGTAAATTGACAGTACGCCATCATGGCGGCGGACACAAACGTCAATACCGTGTTATTGATTTCAAACGTAACAAAGATGGAATCCCAGCAAAAGTTGATTCTATCCAATATGATCCAAACCGTTCAGCTAACATCGCATTGTTAGTATATGCAGATGGTGAAAAACGCTACATCATCGCTCCTAAAGGTTTGGTTGTAGGACAAACAATCGAAAATGGTGAAGAAGCTGACATTAAAGTAGGTAACGCTTTACCATTAGCAAATATCCCAGTGGGTACTATCATCCACAATATCGAATTAAAACCTGGCCGCGGTGGACAAATCGCTCGTTCAGCAGGTGCAAGTGCACAAGTACTTGGTAAAGAAGGTAAATACGTATTAGTAAGACTTCGCTCAGGTGAAGTTCGTATGATTCTTTCAACTTGCCGTGCTACAGTAGGTCAAGTTGGTAACATTCAACATGAACTTGTTAACGTTGGTAAAGCCGGACGTTCACGTTGGAAAGGTATTCGTCCAACAGTTCGTGGTTCTGTAATGAACCCTAACGATCACCCTCACGGCGGTGGTGAAGGTCGTGCTCCAATCGGTATGCCATCACCAATGTCACCATGGGGTAAACCTACGCTTGGAAAGAAAACGCGTCGCGGTAAAAAATCATCAGATAAACTTATCGTACGTAAACGTAAAAGAAAATAATAACAACTTATTTGGGTGTGCGGCCTAGTGCTGCACGCACATAATAAGAAGGGAGGCGCCAAAATGGCTCGTAGTATTAAAAAAGGACCTTTCGTCGACGATCACTTGATGAAAAAAGTGGAAGCTCAGGAAGGTAATCAGAAAAAAACAGTGATTAAAACTTGGTCACGTCGTTCAACTATTTTCCCTAACTTCATCGGTATTACATTTGCAGTATACGATGGACGTAAACATGTACCTGTTTATGTAACTGAAGATATGGTTGGCCACAAATTAGGTGAATTTGCTCCAACACGTACTTTCAAAGGACATGCTGTAGACGACAAGAAAACAAGAAGATAATAACTTTCTATAAGTAGAGGAGGAAGACCAAATGGAAGCAAAAGCGGTTGCTAGAACTATCAGAATCGCACCTCGTAAAGTCAGATTAGTATTAGACTTAATCAGAGGCAAAAACGTTGGTGAAGCTGTTGCCATTTTAAAATTAACTAACAAAGCATCATCACCAGTTGTTGAAAAATTATTAATGTCCGCTTTAGCTAATGCAGAGCACAACTATGACATGAATACAGATGAATTAGTTGTTAAAGAAGCATATGCTAACGAAGGACCAACTTTAAAACGTTTCCGTCCACGTGCTCAAGGACGTGCAAGTGCAATTAACAAACGTACAAGCCACATTACAATTGTCGTAAGTGACGGCAAAGAAGAAGCTAAAGAAGCTTAATAAACTTTCTTAAGGAGGGAATACTGTGGGTCAAAAAATTAATCCAATCGGACTTCGTGTTGGTGTCATCCGTGATTGGGATGCAAAATGGTATGCTGAGAAAGATTTCTCAACTTTACTACACGAAGATTTAAGAATCCGTAAGTTCATCGATAACGAATTAAAAGAAGCGTCAGTTTCTCACGTAGAAATCGAACGTGCTGCTAACCGCATCAACATCGTAATCCACACTGGTAAACCAGGTATGGTAATTGGTAAAGGCGGTTCAGAAATTGAAAAACTTCGTAACAAATTAAACAATTTAACAAACAAACATGTACACATTAACGTGATTGAAATCAAAAAAGTTGATTTAGATGCTCGCTTAGTTGCTGAGAACATCGCACGTCAATTAGAAAACCGTGCTTCATTCCGTCGTGTACAAAAACAAGCTATTTCAAGAGCTATGAAACTAGGAGCTTTAGGTGTTAAAACTCAAGTTTCAGGTCGTTTAGGCGGAGCTGATATCGCTCGTGCTGAACAATATTCAGAAGGAACTGTTCCACTTCACACATTACGTGCTGACATTGATTACGCACATGCTGAAGCTGATACAACATACGGTAAACTTGGTGTTAAAGTATGGATCTATCGTGGAGAAGTTCTTCCTACTAAGAACAATAGTGAAGGAGGAAAATAATAATGTTGCTACCAAAACGCGTTAAATATCGTCGTCAACATCGTCCAAAAACTACAGGACGTTCTAAAGGCGGTAACTTTGTAACATTTGGTGAGTATGGTTTACAAGCAATCACAACGTCTTGGATCACATCTCGTCAAATCGAATCTGCTCGTATTGCGATGACTCGTTATATGAAACGTGGCGGGAAAGTTTGGATTAAAATCTTCCCTCATACACCTTATACTAAAAAACCTTTAGAAGTACGTATGGGTGCTGGTAAAGGTGCAGTAGAAGGCTGGATCGCAGTAGTTAAACCAGGTAGAATCTTATTTGAAGTTGCAGGCGTGTCAGAAGAAGTTGCACGTGAAGCATTACGTTTAGCAAGTCACAAACTTCCAGTTAAAACTAAGTTTGTAAAACGTGAAGAATTGGGTGGTGAATCAAATGAAAGCTAAGGAAATTAGAGACTTAACCACTTCAGAAATCGAAGAACAAATCAAATCTTCAAAAGAAGAACTTTTTAACCTACGCTTTCAGTTAGCTACAGGACAATTAGAGGAAACTGCACGAATTCGTACAGTGAGAAAAACAATCGCACGTCTAAAAACTGTTGCTCGTGAAAGAGAAATTGAACAAAGTAAGGCTAATCAATATTAATTGAAAGAGGAGGTTACAAAAGTGAGCGAAAGAAATGATCGTAAAGTTTATGTAGGTAGAGTCGTATCAGACAAAATGGACAAAACTGTAACTGTACTTGTAGAGACTTACAAAACTCATAAATTATATGGTAAACGAGTAAAATATTCTAAAAAATATAAAACTCATGATGAAAACAATTCAGCTAAATTAGGAGACATCGTTAAGATTCAAGAAACTCGTCCTTTATCAGCAACAAAACGTTTTCGTTTAGTAGAAATTGTTGAAGAATCAGTAATTATTTAATCATTAATAGATAAGGGAGGTTTAATTCATGATCCAACAAGAGACACGCTTGAAAGTAGCTGACAACTCAGGTGCTCGTGAAGTTCTTACAATTAAAGTATTAGGCGGATCTGGTCGCAAAACAGCGAACATCGGCGACGTAATTGTGTGTACTGTTAAAAATGCTACACCAGGAGGCGTTGTTAAAAAAGGTGAAGTTGTTAAAGCTGTTGTTGTACGTACTAAATCAGGAGTACGTCGTAAAGACGGTTCTTACATCAAATTTGATGAAAATGCATGTGTAGTTATTCGTGACGACAAGAGTCCACGCGGAACTCGTATCTTCGGACCAGTTGCACGTGAATTACGTGATAGCAACTACATGAAAATTATTTCATTAGCACCAGAAGTACTATAATTTTAAATAATAAAATCTAAGGAGGTGCCCACATGCATATCAAGAAAGGTGACAACGTAATCGTTATCTCAGGTAAAGATAAAGGTAAAACAGGTGTTGTACAAGCAACAGAACCTAAAAAAGACCGTGTCGTTGTGGAAGGTGTCAACATCATTAAAAAGCACCAAAAACCGACTCAATTTAACCCAGAAGGTGGAATCTTAGAAACTGAAGCAGCAATTCATGTTTCTAACGTACAATTATTGGACCCTAAAACAAATGAACCAACTCGTGTAGGTTACAAATTTGTTGATGGTAAAAAAGTTCGTATCGCTAAAAAATCAGGCGAAGAAATCAAATCTAATAATTAATAACTAGTTGAAAGGAGGATCCACTTTGAGCCGTTTAAAAGAAAAATTCAATACTGAAGTTACTGAGAACTTAATGAAAGAATTCAATTACAGTTCAGTAATGGAAGTACCTAAAATCGATAAAATCGTTGTGAACATGGGTGTAGGTGACGCAGTTCAAAACTCTAAAGTATTAGACAATGCTGTTGAAGAGTTAACTTTAATCACTGGTCAAAAACCATTAATCACAAAAGCTAAAAAATCAGTAGCAACATTCCGTTTACGTGAAGGTATGCCAATCGGAGCAAAAGTTACACTTCGCGGTGAAAGAATGTATGAATTCCTAGATAAATTGATCTCAGTATCATTACCACGTGTACGTGACTTCCACGGTGTTTCTAAGAAAGCATTTGATGGACGCGGCAACTACACATTAGGTATTAAAGAACAATTAATTTTCCCAGAAATCGATTATGATAAAGTAAGTAAAGTAAGAGGAATGGATATCGTTATTGTTACAACTGCTAACACAGACGAAGAAGCTCGTGAATTGTTAACTCAATTCGGTATGCCATTTCAAAAGTAAGCTCTAATATAAAGGAGGCTAATTAAGTGGCTAAAAAATCAATGGTTGCAAAACAAGCTAAAAAGCAAAAATTCCCAGTTCGCGAATATACTCGCTGTGAACGCTGTGGCCGTCCACATTCTGTATACCGCAAATTTAAATTATGCCGTATCTGTTTCCGTGAATTAGCTTACAAAGGCCAAATCCCTGGCGTTCGTAAAGCTAGCTGGTAATTAAAGAGAGTCTTGAAAGGAGGCAACAATCTATGACAATGTCAGATCCAATCGCAGATATGCTAACTCGTGTAAGAAACGCAAACATGGTGCGTCATGAAAAAATCGAGTTGCCTGCGTCAAATATCAAAAAACAAATCGCTGAAATCCTTAAAAGTGAAGGTTTCATCAAAAACGTTGAGTTCGTAGAAGACGATAAACAAGGTGTTTTACGTTTGTTCCTTAAATATGGTCAAAACAACGAACGCGTTATCACAGGCTTAAAACGTATTTCTAAACCAGGTTTACGTGTTTACGCTAAAGCTGAAGAAGTACCTAAAGTATTAAACGGTTTAGGTATTGCATTAGTTTCAACTTCTGAAGGTATTTTAACTGATAAAGAAGCAAGAAAACGTAACGTAGGCGGAGAAGTACTAGCATACGTTTGGTAATAAATAATTAAGGAGGTGCCCGTAAATGAGCCGTGTAGGTAAGAAAATCATTGAAATTCCTAGTGATGTAACAGTAGACATCAAAAGTAATGTTATTACAGTTAAAGGTCCTAAAGGCGAATTAACTAGAACTTTTGACGATAACATGACTTATAAACAAGAAGACAACACATTAGAAGTTGTTCGTCCATCTGATTCTCAAAAAGACAGAACAGTTCACGGAACAACTCGTGCGTTAATTAACAATATGGTACAAGGTGTTTCTAAAGGCTACGAAAAAACTTTAGAAATGATCGGTGTAGGTTACCGTGCACAATTGCAAGGTAAAAACTTAGTTCTTAACGTTGGTTACTCTCACCCAGTTGAATTCATTCCAGAAGAAGGAATCACATTCACAGTTGAGAAAAACACAACAGTTAAAGTAGAAGGTATTTCTAAAGAACAAGTTGGTGCTACAGCTTCTAAAATTCGTGCCGTAAGACCACCAGAACCTTATAAAGGTAAAGGTATCCGTTACCAAGGCGAATATGTTCGTCGTAAAGAAGGTAAAACTGGTAAATAATAAATAACTCTCTAAAGAAAGGAGAATAAAGCATGATCAGCAAAATTGATAAAAATAAAGTACGCTTAAAAAGACATGCACGTGTACGTACGAACTTATCAGGTACATCTGAAAAACCTCGTTTAAACGTATATCGTTCAAACAAACACATCTATGCACAAATCATTGATGATTCAAAAGGCGTCACTTTAGCTCAAGCATCAACTCAAGATAAAGATTTCGAAAACGAAACTGGTTCAAAAGTTGAATTATCTGCCAAAGTGGGCGAAGCAATCGCTAAAAAAGCAGTTGATAAAGGTATCACTGCAATCGTCTTCGACCGTGGAGGTTACTTATACCATGGACGTGTTAAAGCATTAGCAGATGCAGCACGTGAAAATGGCTTAGAATTTTAATCATAAAAGGAGGGACAATTAATGGCTCGCAGAGATGAAGAAAACAAAGAATTTGAAGAACGCGTTGTTACGATTAACCGTGTTGCGAAAGTTGTAAAAGGTGGACGTCGTTTCCGTTTCACAGCATTAGTAGTTGTTGGAGACAAAAATGGTCGTGTTGGATTCGGTACAGGTAAAGCACAAGAGGTGCCTGAAGCGATCAAAAAAGCAGTAGAAGCTGCTAAAAAAGAATTAGTATCTGTTAACCGTGTAGAAGGTACTACTCCACACACTATTACTGGTCAGTTCGGATCAGGAAGTGTATTATTGAAACCAGCAGCACCTGGTACTGGTGTTATCGCCGGTGGACCAGTTCGTGCCGTATTAGAATTAGCAGGTATCACTGATATCTTAAGTAAGTCATTAGGTTCAAACACACCAATTAACATGGTTCGTGCGACAATCAATGGTTTAGAAAATCTAAAAAGTGCTGAAGAAGTTGCGAAATTACGCGGCAAATCAGTAGAAGAATTATACAATTAAGGAGGGAAAATAAATAATGGCTAAATTACAAATTACCCTCACTCGCAGTGTTATCGGTCGTCCTGAAACACAACGTAAAACTGTTCAAGCGTTAGGTTTGAAAAAAACTAACTCTTCAGTAGTTGTTGAAGACAACGATGCAATCCGTGGCCAAATCAACAAAGTAAGCCACTTAGTTAAAGTAGAAGAAGTAAACGCATAATCAGATAAAATTATAAGGAGGTGCCGTAATGAAATTACATGATTTACATCCAGCAGAAGGATCACGTAAAGTCCGCAACCGTGTAGGCCGTGGTGCTGCTACAGGTAATGGTAAAACAAGTGGACGTGGTCAAAAAGGTCAAAAAGCACGTTCAGGTGGTAAAGTAAGACCAGGTTTCGAAGGTGGTCAATTACCATTATTCCGTCGTTTACCTAAACGCGGTTTCACTAACATCAACCGCAAGGAATATGCTGTAGTGAACTTAGACCAATTAAACCGTTTTGATGAAGGTACAGAAGTAACTCCTGAACTATTAATCGAAACTGGCGTAGTAAAAAATGCTAAAGCGGGTATCAAAGTATTAGGTAATGGTTCTTTAGAGAAAAAGTTAACAGTTAAAGCACAAAAATTCTCTGCATCTGCAGCTGAAGCAATTGATGCTAAAGGTGGAGCACACGAGGTGATCTAATGTTTGACACATTCGTAGACTTCTTCAAAACTAAAGAAGTTCGAAACAAGATCTTTTTTACGCTCGCAATGCTAGTAATATTTAAAATAGGTACTTATATACCGGCGCCTGGAGTCAATCCAGCAGCGTTTGAAAGTCAACAAGGTTCTCAAGGTGTCACTGATCTGTTGAATACATTCGGTGGGGGAGCCTTGAAGAACTTTTCCATTTTTGCAATGGGGATTATGCCCTACATCACTGCTTCCATCGTAATGCAGTTATTGCAAATGGATATAGTTCCTAAGTTTACAGAATGGGCCAAACAAGGTGACGTTGGTCGTAAGAAATTGAATAACGTCACACGTTACTTTGCAATCATCTTGGCATTCATCCAATCAATTGGGATGGCATTCCAATTCAATAACTATCTAAAAGGTGCATTGATCGTAGATCCGTCACCTATGAGTTATTTGTTAATTGCAATTGTATTAACAGCAGGAACAGCTTTCTTACTTTGGTTAGGTGAACAGATAACCCAATACGGTGTAGGTAATGGTATTTCAATTATTATCTTCGCTGGTATTCTGTCAACGTTGCCTTCATCACTGATTCAGTTCTACCAACAAGCCTTTGTAGGACAAAGTGATACGACTATGGCATGGTTGCAAGTTGCAGCATTAATCATTGGTTTGATTTTACTGACAATGGGTGCTGTGTACGTACTTCAAGCTGTTCGTAAAATACCTATTCAATATGCGAAGAAGCAAACAGCTCAGCGTTTAGGTCGAAATGCAACTTACTTGCCGTTGAAAGTTAACTCAGCAGGGGTTATCCCGGTTATCTTTGCTATGGCATTCTTCTTGTTACCAAGAACATTAACAATGTTCTTCCCTAAAGCAGACTGGGCTCAGCAAATTGCCAATACAGCCAATCCATCAAACAATATCGGAATGGTAATTTATATTATCTTGATCATTGCATTCACTTATTTCTATGCATTCGTTCAAGTTAACCCTGAGAAAATGGCTGACAATCTTAAGAAGCAAGGCAGTTACGTACCAGGTATCAGACCTGGCGAACAAACTAAAAAGTATATTACCAAAGTTTTATATCGTTTAACTTTTGTAGGTTCTATCTTCTTAGCAGCAATCGCAATCTTGCCGATTCTTGCTACTAAATTTATGAACTTGCCGCAATCGATTCAAGTCGGCGGTACAGGCTTGCTGATTGTTATCGGTGTTGCTATCGAGACAATGAAAAGCTTGGAAGCACAAGTTAATCAAAAAGAATATAAAGGCTTTGGTGGTAGATAATTTGTAGGAGGGCAATATGAATATCATCTTAATGGGTTTACCTGGCGCAGGTAAAGGAACTCAAGCGAGTGAAATTGTTAAGAAATTCCCTATTCCGCATATATCTACAGGTGATATGTTTAGAAAAGCTATCAAAGATCAAACTGAATTAGGTAAAGAAGCTAAGTCTTATATGGACCGCGGCGAGCTTGTACCTGATGAAGTAACTGTGGGTATCGTTAAAGAAAGACTTTCTGAAGACGATGCGAAAAAAGGATTTTTATTAGATGGTTTCCCACGTACACTTGAACAAGCAGAAGCATTAAGTAAAATCATGACAGAACTTGGCAGAAAGATTGATGCAGTTATTAACATTGAAGTTCCGGAAGAAGAACTTATGAATCGTCTTACAGGACGTCGCGTATGTGAAATTTGCGGAACAACTTATCATCTTGTGTTCAATCCTCCAAAAGTGGATGGTGTTTGTGATCTTGACGGCGGTAAATTATACCAACGTGAAGACGACAACCCAGAAACAGTTGCAAAACGTTTAGAAGTTAACGTTAAACAATCAAAACCTATCTTAGAATACTATGATAATAAAGGTGTTGTTAAAAACGTTGACGGATCTAAAGATATTCAAGAAGTTACTGGTTCAGTAATTGATATCTTGAACAATCTTAAGTAATTCAACATTGCTGCTTGTATGTTGAATGAAGGCAGTCTAACATTGTTTGTCTCTCAGCCTAACGAATTTTGAGTGACATAATAACGATAATGATTCCCGAAATTTGTTCAACGATTTGATACAAGTACAGTATGTCTAACATTTTCCAATAGACATTAACTAATAATGCAAAAGGGGGAATTGTTCTAATGGCAAAACAAGATGTAATTGAATTAGAAGGTACAGTATTAGATACTTTACCAAATGCAATGTTTAAAGTAGAATTAGAAAATGGTCATGAAATTTTAGCACACGTTAGTGGTAAAATCAGAATGAATTATATTCGTATTCTACCTGGCGACAAAGTAACAGTAGAAATGTCTCCGTATGATTTAACACGCGGAAGAATCACTTATCGTTATAAATAATTCGTCACTCCATTATTACAGGGAGGTATAAAAATGAAAGTAAGACCATCAGTTAAACCTATTTGCGAAAAATGTAAAGTCATTAAACGTAAAGGTAAAGTAATGATCATTTGTGAAAATCCAAAACACAAACAAAGACAAGGTTAATAAAAGAGAGGTGTAAAATAATATGGCACGTATTGCAGGAGTCGATATTCCACGCGAAAAACGCGTTGTAATTTCATTAACTTATATTTACGGTATTGGTAAATCAACTGCTGAAAAAATCATTGAAGAAGCAGGAGTTTCACCACAAACTCGTACTAACGAATTATCAGACGATGAATTAGTACGTATCCGTGAAGTTGTAGATGGCTACAAAGTAGAAGGTGACTTACGTCGTGAGCAAAACTTAAACATCAAACGTTTAATGGAAATCTCTTCTTACCGTGGTATCCGTCACCGTCGTGGCTTACCAGTTCGCGGTCAAAAGACTAAAAACAATGCTCGTACTCGTAAAGGCCCAGTTAAAACTGTAGCTAACAAGAAAAAATAATAGGTAAAGGAGGAAAATTTTAATGGCACGTAAACAAGTATCTCGTAAACGCAGAGTGAAAAAGAATGTTGAAAACGGTGTAGCTCACATTCGTTCAACTTTCAACAATACAATCGTAACAATTACTGATGAATTCGGTAATGCATTATCATGGTCATCAGCAGGTGCACTTGGTTTCAAAGGTTCTAAAAAATCTACACCATTCGCAGCTCAAATGGCTTCTGAAACAGCATCAAAAACAGCTATGGAACATGGCTTAAAAACTGTAGAAGTAACAGTTAAAGGACCTGGCCCAGGCCGTGAATCAGCTATCCGTGCATTGCAATCAGCAGGTTTAGAAGTAACAGCTATCAGAGACGTTACTCCAGTACCTCATAACGGTTGCCGTCCGCCAAAACGTCGTCGCGTATAATATTATTGTTAAGAAATGTTATTTTCCGAAGATCACTAAGATAAGAAGTATCTTATAAGTCGACGTAACCAAGGAGGATATGTAAATAATGATAGAAATTGAAAAACCTAGAATTGAGACAATTGAAATTAGTGAAGATGCTAAATTCGGTAAGTTTGTTGTTGAACCACTAGAACGTGGCTATGGCACTACGCTAGGAAACTCCTTACGTCGTATCCTACTATCTTCATTGCCAGGTGCAGCCGTTAAATACATCGAGATTGAAGGAGTTTTACACGAATTCTCTGCAATTGATAACGTAGTAGAAGATGTATCTACAATCATTATGAATATTAAGAAACTTGCTCTTAAAATTTATTCTGAAGAAGATAAAACTTTAGAAATCGATGTTAAAGATGAAGGCGAAGTAACAGCAGCTGACATTACTCACGACAGTGATGTTGAAATTTTAAACCCAGAGCTTAAAATTGCTACAGTTGCTAAAGGTGGACACTTAAAAATCCGTCTTGTTGCGAATAAGGGTAGAGGTTACGCATTAGCTGAACAAAATAATACTAGTGATTTACCAATTGGTGTTATCCCGGTTGACTCTTTATACTCACCAGTTGAAAGAGTAAACTATACAGTTGAAAACACTCGTGTAGGTCAAAGCAGTGACTTTGATAAATTAACTTTAGATGTATGGACTGATGGATCAATCACTCCGCAAGAGTCAGTTTCATTAGCAGCAAAAATTATGACTGAACACTTGAACATCTTTGTTGGACTCACTGATGAAGCGAAAAACGCTGAAATCATGATTGAAAAAGAAGAAGATCAAAAAGAAAAAGTACTTGAAATGTCTATCGAAGAATTAGACTTATCAGTACGTTCTTATAACTGTCTAAAACGTGCAGGCATCAACAGTGTTCAAGAATTGGCTGACAAATCTGAAGCAGATATGATGAAAGTACGTAATTTAGGTCGTAAATCTTTAGAAGAAGTAAAATATAAACTCGAAGACTTAGGTTTAGGTCTTAGAAAAGAAGATTGATAAAGGAGGTTAACTCATGGGTTACAGAAAATTAGGTCGTACATCTGATCAACGTAAAGCAATGTTACGCGACTTAGCGACATCATTAATCGTTAACGAGCGCATTGAAACTACTGAAGCTCGCGGTAAAGAATTACGCGGTGTAGTTGATAAATTAATCACTTTAGGTAAAAAAGGCGATTTAGCTTCTCGTCGTCAAGCAGCTAAAATCGTTCGTGATGTTCAAATCCAAAACGAAGATGGTACTACACAAACAGCTTTACAAAAATTATTCGGTGAAATTGCTCCACGTTACACAGAACGTCAAGGCGGTTACACTCGTGTACTTAAAGCAGGTCCACGTCGCGGTGACGGTGCTGAATCAGCAATTGTCGAATTAGTTTAATCAAAGCATAACTTGAAACCAAGTAACGATGGTAAGTAGAAGCACACGATGAGAACATTGTGCGCTTATCATTGTACAAATAAACACACTGACTATATGAATATATAAAGCAAATGAGTGCAACGATAATGTTTGCCACATACAAATATTGTCTAGCTCAGAGTGCCCCATTCAAAGAACTTAATAGATTTTAAAGCGTGAACTCAATTAATGAATGGGGTGCGCGCTTTTTTATTTTGAAACCCCTGTTGCGGTAATAACGTGAAGGGGTTTTTCTCATACACTTGCATATACACACTAGTTATATTCATGTACAATGATAGAGTGAAATCAATCAGAAGGGACAGAGGCATGTTGAATACTGAACAAATACTTGAATTTGATGATGTATCATTTCAATATCAGGGTGACGAGTGGTTTACATTAAAACATCTCTCTTTTTCAATCCCGAAAGGTAAATGGACATCAATTGTCGGACATAATGGATCAGGCAAGTCGACCATCGCTAAATTAATGATGGGTATGATGGAATATCAAGAAGGTGAAATACGTTATAATGGTCAGCTTATGACATCTGAGAATCTGTATGACATCCGAAAAAATATTGGTATCGTATTTCAGAATCCTGAAAACCAATTTGTAGGTTCGACTGTTCAGTATGATGTGGCATTTGGTCTTGAAAATTTAGCAGTGCCATATGAGCAAATGCACAAGGATGTAGCACAAGTCTTAAAAGAGGTACAAATGTATGCACAACGCAATCATGAGCCGCAAGCGCTCTCTGGAGGCCAGAAACAGCGTGTTGCGATTGCAGGTGTACTTGTTTTAAGTCCTGAACTGATTATCTTAGATGAGGCAACATCTATGCTTGATCCTGAAGGTAAACAATCGTTGATGCAGCTGGTAAGACATTTGAACGAAGCACGCAATGTAACAATTGTATCAATTACGCATGATTTAACAGAAACTTTGGATTCAGATTATATGATTGTTATGAATCGCGGCGAAGTGCACGAAAAAGGCACACCAGAAGCAATCTTTAAGAAAGGAGCATCATTAGCAGAAATAGGGTTGGACTTGCCGTTTTCAATGCGGATTAATTCACTATTAGGCAATCCATCTGAGTTTCTGACCTATGATGAGTTGGTAGCACGTTTATGAGTATACAATTTAATGACGTTACTTACATTTACCAGCAAGGTACACCTTTTGAATATGAAGCATTGCATCATATTAATACTGAATTTGAAGCAGGTCAGTATTATGCGATCATAGGCCAAACAGGATCTGGTAAATCAACGTTAATACAACATTTCAACGGCTTATTAAAACCTACTTACGGTCATGTTGCACTTGGTGATTTAATCATCAAGAGAAAAACAAAAGATAAAGCAATTCGTCCTTTGAGACAACGTGTCGGACTGGTATTTCAGTTTCCGGAAGCCCAGCTGTTCGAAGACAGTGTAGAACGAGAAGTCTTATTCGGACCTAAAAACTTTAATATGGATTTAGAAAAGGTAAAAGACTATGCGTACCGTTTGCTTAAGCGTTTAGGCTTTGATCGCAACATCATGGCGAAATCACCATTTCAAATGTCTGGCGGTCAAATGCGTAAAATAGCGATAGTATCTATTTTAGCGATGAATCCGGATATTATCGTATTGGATGAACCAACCGCAGGACTGGATCCGCATAGCCGAGAACAAGTTATGGACCTGTTAAAACAATTACAGCAAGAGGGCAAAACAATTGTACTTGTTACGCATGATATGAATGATGTGGCACGTTATGCAGACCAAGTCAAAGTACTGCAGCAAGGCACAATCGTATATGAAGGGACTCCTAGAGCACTCTTCGGCAATCAAGATAATGTCAGTCAATTTCATTTAGATTTGCCTGATATCGTGCAGCTGCAGCGTGATTTTGAACAAAAGTACAATATACGTTTACCAGAAACAGCTTTAACAGACCAAGAATTTATCGAGCTCTATGAGGAGTGGCAGCACTATGAAGAATAAATTTATCATTGGTCGCTACTTACCTTTAGATTCCATCATTCATAAAATGGATCCTAGAGCTAAATTAGCTTTTGTATTCTTTTATATTATATTAGTGTTCTTTTGTCACAGCTTTACGATGTATGGCTGGATGTTATTGGTTCTGTTGGTATTTATGTATAGTGCTAAAATCAAACTGCTGTATTTATTAAAAGGTCTGACACCGATTTTGTTCTTTTTAATTTTTACCTTTTTAATGCATCTCTTTTTAACTAAGGGAGGCACTACATTATTTACTTGGAAATTCATTTCCATTGATTCAGGCGGTATTATAGAAGGGATATTCATCTCAATGCGTTTAATGTTTATTATGATGGCTTCAACGATAATGACATTGACAACGAATCCTATCGCATTGACCGATGCTTTTGATAAAATACTTTCTCCATTGAAAGTAATCAAAGTCCCTGTGCAACAATTAAGCATGATGATGTCGATTGCTTTACGATTTATACCGACACTTATGGAAGAGCTGGATAAAATTATTCTAGCTCAAAAATCCAGAGGTTCTGAAATCAGTTCCGGATCAATCGGACAGCGTATTAAAGCGTTTATCCCTCTGTTGATTCCATTGTTTATTTCTGCCTTTCAGAGAGCTGAAGATTTAGCAGTCGCAATGGAAGTCAGAGGGTATGATATGAATGCAAAACGTACAAGTTTTCGTAAACTTGAATGGCAATTAAAGGATACAATGCTCGTAGGTGCATTAATCCCGATTGCAGCAGTACTATTTGTATTGAAATATTTAGGAGTGTAGCCGTGTGCGTATATTAGTAAATATTACTTATCAAGGAAGCAACTTTTATGGCTTTCAAATACAGCAGCACGAAAGAACCGTGCAGCAGCAATTCGAAAAGATTTTAAAACGCATGCATAAACGTCATATACGTATTCATCCTTCAAGCAGAACGGATCGAGGTGTGCATGCGCTAGAACAATATTTCCATTTTGATACAGAACTTGAAATTGCGCCGAAGCAATGGCAATATGCGATGAACAGCGCTTTGCCTGACGATATCTATGTCAAAGAGGTATCTATCGTCGATGATGACTTTCATTGCCGCTACGATTGCGTAGGGAAACGTTATCGCTATAAAGTGTATCAAGCAGCACACCGTGATGTATTTATGAGCGGTTTAAAGACTTTCAATAATTATGATTTAGATTTAGAGAAAATGAACGAAGCTGCACAACAGTTTATAGGCACGCATGATTTTACCGGCTTTTGTTCTCAAAAGACAGAAGTAGAAAGTAAAGAACGTACCCTTTATCAAAGTGAAATTATTCAAACAGAAAACGGCTTCGACTATATTGTGACCGGCTCAGGTTTCTTATATAATATGGTACGTGTGTTAGTCGCATTTTTAATCGAAGTCGGTAAAGGCAAACGTGCACCAGAGGATGTATTGCCTCTGTTAGAAGCGAAAGATCGCAACCAAGTTCCGTTTACTGCACCGGCAGAAGGGCTTTATTTGGAGAAGATCTATTTATCGCCGGAAGCACTGACACAAGACTTCGGAACAGATATCAAAATTCATCGCAAAAAATCACTTGAAAATGATTGATTCGTATTGACAAATACATCAATAAATTATACGATTATAAACGGTATTGTTTTATATCACCCCACGATAAGCCCCGGAAACTTATTGTGTTACTAGATATAGAAGCAAAGTCGAACGAACTCAACAAATGAACTTATCTGAGCTTTGAATCGTAACATTGTTTTTTAAAAAAACAACTCAACACGCAGTTATTATTAGGAGGACAATTATTATGCGTCAAACATTTATGGCTAATGAATCAAACATTGAGCGCAAATGGTATGTTATTGATGCGGCTGGCCAAACTTTAGGTCGTTTATCATCAGAAGTAGCATCTATTTTACGCGGAAAACATAAAGTAACTTTCACACCACACGTTGATAACGGTGACTATGTAATCATCATCAACGCTGGACAAATCGAAATGACAGGTAACAAAGAATCTGACAAAGTTTATTACCATCACTCAAACTACCCAGGTGGTATCAAATCAATCACAGCTGGCGAATTAAAAGAGAAAAACCCAGCACGTTTACTTGAAATTTCAATTAAAGGTATGTTACCAAGCAACCGTTTAGGCGAAAAACAAGGTAAAAAATTATTTGTATATGGTGGCGCTGAACATCCACACGCTGCACAACAACCAGAAAACTACGAGTTACGTGGTTAATTAGAAGGAGGAAATTACATTGGCACAAGTTGAATATAGAGGCACAGGCCGTCGTAAACACTCAGTAGCACGTGTACGTTTAGTACCAGGCGAAGGTAACATCACTGTAAATGGTGAAGACGTACGTGAATATTTACCATTTGAATCATTAATCTTAGACTTAAACCAACCATTCGACGTTACAGAAACTCAAGGTAACTATGATGTTTTAGTTAACGTACACGGTGGCGGTTTCACAGGTCAAGCACAAGCTATCCGTCACGGTATCGCTCGTGCTTTATTAGAAGCTGATCCTGAATACAGAAGTTCTTTAAAACGCGCTGGATTACTTACTCGTGACCCACGTATGAAAGAACGTAAAAAACCAGGTCTTAAAAAAGCACGTCGTTCACCACAATTCTCAAAACGTTAATTGTCGGAACATATGATGTTTCTATACAACACTTCCCAGATTTATCGGGAAGTGTTTTTTTCTTTCTTTTGAAAACCATACGCTGTGCGTATGGTTCAGGAAAGCTTTAGCGATGTAATAAAAAAACTCCTAAACATGGTATAATGTGAAATGGTCTGGCAACCAACATTACATCATGAATAGGAGTTTTTGTATGTCTAATGATATAAATAGTTTAGCACACACAAAATGGAATTGTAAGTATCATATTGTTTTCGCCCCTAAATACAGAAGACAAATAATTTATGGTAAATTGAAAAAGGATATTGGGAAAATACTTCGACTTTTATGCGAACGAAAAGGTGTAGAAATAATAGGGGCAGAGGCCTGTAAAGATCACATTCATATGCTTGTGAGTATACCTCCTAAAATTTCAGTTTCAAGTTTTGTTGGATATTTAAAAGGAAAAAGTAGTCTAATGATTTTTGATAGACATGCAAACCTTAAATATAAATATGGGAACAGAAAATTTTGGTGTAAAGGTTTTTATGTTGATACAGTAGGAAGAAATAAAAAAGTGATAGAGAACTATATTCGAAATCAAATACAAGAGGATATCGTTGCAGATCAGATGTCGATGAAAGAATTTATCGACCCATTTACTGGTGAGAAAGTAGGAAAATAAAGAGTGATGACCGTAGCCCTTTAGGGCTTGCTGAAAAAGTAGTACGGTTGTCAGATTCTTCAGTGCCCTTTTAAGGGCTGGTCAGTAATAGAGGCTTTCAGCCGAAGAACAAACCACCCGTTCACACGGGTGGTTTTGATTATGCGAAAAATTATTAAAACGGCAATCTTTTGATGTCTCTTTATTTCATTTTTAACATGACTAATTCACATGTGTTTTGAATACTAAGTAATAAGCTGAATATGATAAGATAGAATTAAAAACAGGGAGGCAGTACCATTGTCCGAAAAAGTAGATATTTTAGTGACGTTAAATGAAAACTATTTAAAGCCATTAAAGGTTATGTTGTTATCATTGCATGACACGAATCCGCATTTATCATTTAAAGTTTGGTTGGTTCATGAGAAAATACCGCAAAATAAACTCATACACTTAGAAGAATTATTGTCATCATTTAATATGGAATTAGAAGAAGTAAAAGTGCCGCCTAATTATTTTGGAATTGCGAAAACAGTTGAACGTTATCCTCAAGAAATGTACTTTAGATTAGCGTGTGGTGAGTTACTCCCTGCATCAGTGACACAAATACTGTATTTGGATCCAGATATTTTAGTGATTAATAAAATAGATGATTTATGGCAACTGAATTTAGAAGGTAATATTTTCGCGGCAGCTACACATGAAGGTTTAACGAAGTTTTCACAAGGCATGAATAATCTGCGTTTAGGTACAAAACAAGGTCAAGTATATTTTAATTCAGGAGTTATGCTGATTGATGTAGAAAAAGCAAGACAAGAAATAAGAATGGATGACATTTTTAATTTTATAGAGAAAAATAATCAATATTTATTATTACCGGATCAAGACGTTATGAATAGCCTGTATGGTGATAAAATCAAAGAAATACCGGAAGAAATATGGAATTATGATACAAGACAAGCAAATACGTATTATACTAAAAGTGTTGGGAAGTGTGATACACATTGGGTTGCTTATCATACTGTATTCTAGCATTTTTGTGGTCGTCCAAAACCTTGGGATATCAAAAGTAATAGCAGATTCACAATGCTATATCTTCAGTATCAGAAAAGATTAGAGCAGCTTGATAATTCAATAAAGTAAATAAAATTCAATATTCGGAAGAAGGGAACATCATGAAGAAAATCATTAGAAATATTGCGAGATGCAAAATGTGCGGAGATATTATTGAATCAAAACATAGACATGATTTTGTCGGTTGTAAATGCGGTTGTATCTATTTAGATGGCGGAACAGATTATCAAAGATTTTTGTGGAATACCCAAGAAGGAAAAGGGAAAGAAAGCTCGAACTACATTGATTTGAGCCTATCTGTTTATGAAGAAGAGGATGAAAATAAAACAGAATGAGAATATACTTTGTCAGACATTCATTAAGAGATAATAGTGTGAAAGAAGATGCCATTGCACCTTTAACCAGAGAAGGGTTGAAAAAAGCAGAAGAATTGGTATTTTATTTTGGAGATAAAAATATAGAACAGATATATGCCAGTCCTTATGGACGTGTGATGGACACTGTATTACCCACAGCACAAAGACTGAAGCTATCAATTAACAAAGACGAAGGTTTGCGTGAAAGAAAAATAGGACGCTGGATAGAAAATTTTAATGAATTTGCGAAAAGACAGTGGCAAGATTTTGACTATAAGTTGGAGAATGGTGAGTCATTAAATGAAGTTCAAAATCGTATTGTGCAAACCTATCATCAAATTATAGAGAACAATGAAGCAGAAACATTATTAATTTGTGGTCACGGTACCGCATTTTCACTTTTATTTAATCACTTAACAAATGGTCGTTTTGGTTATAAAGACTTTCTACAAATGAAAATGCCATCTATCTATTTATTTGAAACAAAGTCACAAGCATTAACACGCATTCAGTGATATCTCGTATTAAAATCAGTGAATACGCTAATATCATCCTATAACGAATGCGTTTATACTTGAAGAGAGGAAATATAAGAATTGCAGGTGTTTGTGATGTTTAATATTAGTTCAGTTTCAAATGAGGTTAAAGATGAAGTTAAAGCACTCATTGATCAACATATACATCAAGAAGATATTGATGACATGCTAATAGATCTCTCTCAACCTGTCTCAAGCAGTAAAATTACAGAAGCACTTAGACAGCTTTATTTTATAGAAAAATTTACGTCTATGTATGAAATAGAACGCTTTGTTTTAACTTATGAAAAGGTGACACATCAATCACTGACAGAAATCACACTTTCACACGATAGCACGCATCCATTGAATATCTTTAAACAAGAAATTCACACACTTCAATCATTGATTCAAGAAATAGGCAAGTTAATGTACAAAGCAGAAAGCAATGATACAGAAGCGGTGAAATCATTTAAAGAGAAGGTACAAGTACTTTCAGGTGTGATTCCGCATTTTAACCGTAAAGAAAAGATTATCTTTCCTGTTATTGAGCGAAGAGGCGAGTATATTCTACCTCGGAAAATGTGGGCAGATGATGACGTCATTCGTTTTGCGTTAAACAAACTGCAAAAACGCGCAGCTAAACTTGAAGAAGTAGAATGGCGACATATAGAAAGTGCCTATATTGAATTAGAAAGCAGTTTAATGGACATGTTACGCCAAGAAGAGCTGCTGCTGATTCCATTAATGCAAGTAGACATTAGTGCAGTTGAGTGGCAGCAAATTGCGCAAGAAAGCAGCGCTTTTGGGTATGAGATAGAGGTTACTGAGACATGGCAAGATTCTGATATAGAATTAATACCTATCGATGCACAATATGATGCAAAACAAGGACAACAGAATTTACGCTTTGGCGGAGGGTTCTTAACTACAAAAGAAGCAGATCTTATTTTAAATAACTTGCCAGTTGAGATTACATTCGTTGATAAAAATGGTACTTTTAAATACTTTAATGATTTAGTCGAAGCATCAGAAATGATGTTTATTCGTACACCAATCTCGATTGGAAGAAATGTGGCAAACTGTCATCCGCCTAAAAGTTTAAGTAAAGTCATGCAGATTATCCGTGACTTAAAAACGAAACAGAAAGTTTCAGAATCTATGTGGTTTAAAAAAGGTGACAAGTTTATTCATGTCACATATAAAGCCTTATTTGATGAGAACGATGAATATATGGGAATACTAGAGTATGTACAAGATATACAGCCATTCTTTGAATTGCCGCAGAAATTTAAAAGAAATGCGGAAAAATAAGTCATGTGAAAAAGAAAATCCTCGAGTCAATCTGATTCGAGGATTTTCTTATTATTTAAACCAGTAAGTGATGAGATACAAAGGGAAGTTCATACAAATATGAATGAGTATCAATAAATAGACATTTCGATACTTTGCCCAGAAGAAACCAAGGAATATTCCTGCAAGTGCATGCGTAACTAGTGCTTGGGCTGATAATTCTAGCAGGTTGCCTTGTCCTTGTATGCCAGCATGCCATAATGACCAAAGAATTGTACTGATACAAACAGAAGCAAGGACACCTAAATGTTCTAAACGTGTTTGAAGCCATACTCGATAAAAGACTTCTTCTAACACAGCATTCATTAATATCGAGATCACGGTAAAGATAAGTACAAATAGATACGGCTCATCATAAGAGATATGAGATAAGTTGTTCAAAGGACTAAAATACAATACTAACCAAATGACATAAACAATAGGTGCCATTGACCAATTAATGAAGGGTTGAGCTATAGAAAGTATAGAGCGTTTTTCACGCTTGATTACCCATAAAGGAATCATTAACAACAACACCAGTTTATAAATGTAAAACAGCTCAAAATAAGGTTGAGGTGTAAGGAAAACTAAAACAATATAGACTATGCTTGATATAAGTAAAATACGTGTTGATTTTAAAGGTTTCTGAATGAGCGGTTGAAATTTAAAGTGCCAGGGCAATACAAATAAAGCAGCAAGCGGAATTAAATAGATCAGCCAAATATTGATAAAGTGGGTTTTATCTTGAACATCTGCACTTGTTTGAATCAGACCGTCTTGTGCAGTCTGTACGTATAAAGCTGAAATCAAAACTAATAATAATGTAATAGCAGGGATGATAAGCAAACGTAATCTGTTTTTCTGCATGGCGTATCTCCTTAGTATTGAATTATAAAAGTATTTAACTAATAATACCCTACTTTATTCAAGTTTGTCCTTTTAAATGAAAAATCCTCAAACCAATTTGATTTGAGGATTAAAGCCGTTTATTCATGCTTTAAGCAGAACATAGATATTAAAAGTTTGCTTGAAGATATTCATAAATCGCATCTGCATCTGTAAGTTTAAAGAATTTTTCCATCTCTTTTTTATCTTCTTTTTGGAAGAAAAGAATAAGATCAGATAATAAGTGTACTTGACTTGTTTTATTTGCGTTTAAAATCAAGAATACGAAATCAACTGGTAAATCTTTATGAGGTGAACTCATATTTTGGAAAACTACAGGATTTGTTAATTTAACAGGTACAATTTTAGTTGTGTTCACAAATTCTGGTTCTGTATGCGGTACAGCGATATTAGGGAATGTTTCACTGATATCAGATAGAATGAGACCTGTTGGATAATTTTTCTCACGCTCTAAAACATGTTCTAAATAATTTTCTTTAACATAACCTGCTTTTAATAAAGCCTCTGTTACTTCTTTAAGTACCGCTTCTTTACTATCCGCATTTGACACGAATACACTATCTTTTGAAAATAAATAACTCATAAGCTGCTCCTTCTCTGCTGCATAGATTTTTCGTTTTCTCTTTTCAATTAAAGTATAGAAAAGTAATTAGATGTCTGTCAATCTATTATGTGTGAAATATAAAAGATGAGCAGTAAGCCGTTTAACATAAAAGACAAAAATAAAACTCTGCTGCTGAGCAACAGAGTTTTATTGATTATCTATGCGCTTTCAACGCTAATTTGATATGTTCTAAATGATGATTACCGTGCCATGCCATTTTTGCGACAATATCTGCTAATCGGCCTTCTCCTTCTTCAGGGTGCGAGAAGGTACGTTCAAATGCTTCTTCAGGTAATTCGCGAAGCAGGATTGCCCAGCGTTTGTGCATGCCGTCAATTAATTCAAGCGAATATTCTAAAGGTGCTTTGTTATCTAAAGTATTGACCCAATCATCTTGAGAGAATGTTGAGACGTGGGGATGATCTTCAGTTAATACTAATTTAGTTCGGATGAAACCATGCATATGGCTGTCCGCTATATGATGGATTAATGTTTCTACATCCCAACCGCCTTCACGGTATGTCGCATGGCGTTCAGATTCAGAAGCGTTAGATGTCAGTGTCGTAAGTTTATCTGGAAGTGTTTCAATCGCTTCAATCCAAGTATTTAAATCTTCTTTACTATAACTGTCAGGTTTTTGAAACTTTCCAATCGGAAATTGATTTTTTAACATGGATACTCTGCCTTTCATCATATATTTAATTAAGTGTCAGTATATAATAGACAAAATTAAATAGATAATTTATGAGGTTACGACCATGTCATTTTACAAAATTTTAAAAAAGTTAAGCCGTTTTCAATACTTGATAGCCAAGTTGTTCAATTGTATGACTGATTTCCTTTGTGTTAAGTTTGGATTCATCAAAGCCGACTTTAACTTTACTGCTGTTAAAGAGCACTTTAGCATTTTCAACGCCGTCAGTCTGGTTTAAGGCACCTTCGATTTTCTTAATGCACGTAGGGCATGTCAGTGTTTCTAATTGTAGTTTGATTTGTTTCATTAATATCTTCTCCTTTAGTTTTAAATCGAATTAAACGCATCGCATTTAAGATAACGATGAGTACACTTGCTTCATGAATAAACATTCCAATGGCTAAATTCACACCGCCGAGCAGTACACCGATGAGTAAACTGAATACTGTAATCATGGCGATGGCTATATTTTGTTTGATATTTCTGCTGGTTGCTTGTGCTAATAAGAAGGCGTGTGCATACTGTTTTAAACGATCGGCCATTAAGACTATATCCGCTGTTTCCATTGAGACATCTGTACCGCCGTCTCCCATCGCAATACCGATATCCGCTGTCGCAATGGCAGGGGCATCATTAATACCATCTCCAGCCATCGCTGTGTGATAGCCTTCTTGTTTTAGTTTCTCAATGTAAGCTGTCTTGTCTTCAGGCAGCAATTCAGCTTTGATGACATCAATATTTAAATCTTTGCCGATTGCCATGGCAGTCTGCGGATTATCTCCAGTCAACATAACAGTCTGTTTAACACCGTGTGCCTTCATTAATTCCATCGCAGCTTTTGCGTCTTCTCGTATTTCATCTTTGATTGATAGGATATAAGCTAATTGCTGGTTGACTGCGACATAAACTAAAGTATGTGCAGATTGTTCTTCGGCTTTAGCGTGCTGCATTGCTTGCGGACTTATCTGTACATGCTCAGCTTTCATTAATGCACGGTTGCCTGCACTGATGTGATAGCCGTCAATGGTACCTTCCAAGCCTTTGCCTTTATGGTGATCTGTCGTTTGTACATTATAATCATTCAGGTTGTAATGCTTGCTTGCATAGTCGACAATCGCTTTGCCGAGGTGGTGTTCTGATGTTTGTTCTAAACTGCCGAGCATCCCTAAAAGTTCAGGAGGTGCTGTGTTAAAGCTTTCAATGTGAACGACTTCAGGTGTACCTTTGGTTAATGTGCCGGTTTTATCAAAGACCATGACATCGATTTTAGAGAGTGTTTCCATAATATCGCTGCCTTTAATCAGAGCACCGTGTTTTGCGCCATTTCCAATTCCCGCAACACTTGACACAGGGGCACCGATAATTAATGCACCTGGACAAGCAATCACTAAGAAGGTAATCGCAAGATGCAGATTCCATGTGATGAGTCCGACAAGCGCAGCTAAGATGATAACACCAGGTGTATACCATTTAGCGAAGCGGTCTAAGAAACGTTCAGTATCAGATTTGGTTTCTTGAGCTTCTTCAATTAAATCTATAATATTCGCAAAAGCTGTATCTTCTCCGACTTTATCCGCAATCATTTCAACATAGCCTGAATCTAAAATCGTACTGCTGAAAAGTGTGTCATTCTGTGTTTTAGTTTTAGGTACAGATTCTCCTGTAATCGAGGCTTCATTCAATGTGCCTTCTCCTTTGACAATATGTCCATCGACAGGGACACGGCTGCCGGGTGTTAAGACAAGACGGTCGCTTTTAACGACTTCATCGACACTGATTACCGAACGTGTTTTGTCTTCATTGAGCAATACTGCTTCTGTCGGTGCGAGTTCTGTCAATGATTGGATAGAGCGGCGTGTACGTTCTAATGTTTTCTTTTCAAGGTAGGTTCCAAATAAGAATAAGAACGTCACAACAGCAGATTCAATATACTCTCCGATAAACAGCGCCCCAATCACCGCAATACTGATTAACAACTCAATACTAAACATTTTGAATCTTAAAGCTTGTACGGCTTTTAAACCGATGACCAGCATTGCGAGAACAGTGGCTGTGATTAATAAAGCGTTGCTGAAGAGGTGCAGGTCTTTAGGCACAAAGTGTAAAACAATACCGATGACCAATCCTATGAATGACAGCAATGTCAGTTTCTGTTCATTGCGGAAAACCCATTTAGTAAACATAAAAATCCTCCTCTCGTTTTTATCTGATGTGTGCTGCTTTCATCTTTAATGATACGAGAGAAGGGGAGAAATAAAATTGACCTAGATCAATTTTTCAGTACTTTATAGGTATTGTGGTTGATTTTGTCTAAAATACCTTCTTGTTCCAACTGTTTGAAGGTACGATTCAGAGTTTCCGGCTGCATGCTTAAATAAGTCGCTAAGTGTTTTTTAGTCATCGGCAATTTCAGTAAATTGTCTTTAGTTTCAAGTTCAATATAAGCCATGAGACGTTCTTTACTGCTCATCAGTGCGATTTGCGTTGTCATAGTTTCTGTCTGATTCAAACGTTTGGCTAATCCTTCTATCATCTTAATACCGATATCTGGGTAATCTTGTATCAGCGCATGGATTGCGGATTGGTCGATGGTACACACTTGACTGTCTTCTATTGCTTCTGCGTAGGTTTGTGCACTGGACACCGCATCGAATAATGTCAGTTCGCCAGTAAAATCGCTATGATCCAATATGCGTATTAATTGTTCTTCACCCTCGTCAGTAAGTCTGAAAATCCTCACTTTGCCTGAATGTATAACAAATAACGTATGTACGTCATCGCCGGCCATAAAGAGATATTCACCTTTTTTTACGGTATTAGAATGTACTTTTGAAAAGACATGTTCTAGTGCTGTACGATCCAAGTTTTGAAAAATCGGTACTTTACTCACACATAATTGATAGCCTTTCATAATTTTTCGCTCCTTTTTCATCCTTATATTAAGCATATGCTAATTTTTAAAAAGGGTAAATAACCTTGCTTTTAAGGTAAATGTAACGAATTAGTGAAAAGATTAACAAATTAATTTGAGAAATAGTATGTTTTTTATTGTCAAAACGCTTTCAGTGTGACATACTTTAAAATAATTAGTATGACACATTAAGAAAAATATATGAGGTGATCTACAAATGACAAAATTAATCTATGCATTTGAAGAAGGCAGTCAATCAATGAAGGACTTGCTTGGCGGTAAAGGTGCCAACTTAGCTGAAATGATGCGCTTAGGCTTACCTGTACCTGATGGATTTACTATCACTACAGAAGCTTGTATAGCATATTTAAAACAAGGTGCTACATTATCAGATGAATTAAAAGAGGAATTACATACACAATTAGCAGCTTTCTCAGAACGTACTGGGAAATCTTTTTCATCTGACGACAATTTATTATTAGTTTCTGTACGAAGCGGCGCAAAAATTTCAATGCCAGGTATGATGGATACAATTTTAAACTTAGGTTTAAATGATGAAAACGTTGAAAAGCTTGCAAAGAAAACAGACGATGCACGATTTGCATATGACTGTTACCGCCGTTTACTGCAAATGTTCGGTCAAGTGGTTTATGGTATTTCAATGACAGCGTTCGACCGCTATTTCGATCAATACAAAGCAGAACATGGTTATGAAACAGATGCAGAGATTCCTGCAGAAGGTTTGAAAACTATCAGTGAACGCTTCAAAGAAATTTATGTAGAAGAAGTCTACAAACCATTCCCGCAAGAACCTTTAGAACAATTAACAGAAGCGGTGGAAGCGGTATTCAAATCTTGGGATAACGACCGTGCGCGTGTATACCGTGATTTAAACGATATTCCGCATGATATCGGTACAGGTGTCAACGTTCAAGAAATGGTCTTCGGCAACAGCGGTGAAAAAAGCGGTACAGGTGTTGCATTTACAAGAAACCCTGTAACAGGTGAAAACCACGTCTTCGGCGAGTATTTATTAAATTCACAAGGTGAAGATGTTGTGGCAGGTATTCGTACACCTAAAGAAATCGATACATTAGCACAACAAATGCCAGATGTTTATCAAGAATTTGTAGATGTCACTGAAAAATTAGAATTGCATTATAAAGATATGCAAGATATCGAGTTTACGATTGAAAACGGCAAACTTTATATTTTACAAACACGTAACGGCAAACGTACAGCGAGAGCAGCAATGCAAATTGCGGTGGATCTTGTAGACGAAGGGGTTATTACAAAAGACGAGGCGCTGACAAAGGTAGATGTGAAATCAATCGATACATTATTGCACCCTGCATTCAAAGCAGAAGCTATTGAAGCAGCAGAAGCAATTTCAGATGCAGGCTTGCCAGCAAGTCCAGGTGCATCTACAGGTAAAGTTGTATTCTCAGCTGAAGATGCGAAAGTACAAGCAGAACAAGGCGAAAAAGTAATTTTAATGCGTCCTGAAACATCACCAGAAGATATCGAAGGTATGGTCGCTAGTGAAGCAATCGTCACAACACACGGCGGCATGACATCGCACGCAGCTGTAGTTGCACGCGGTATGGGTAAATGCTGTGTGACAGGCTGCTCTAACTTGAATATCGATACTGAAGGCAAAACAGTCACATACCATGGTCAAACATTGCATGAAGGCGATGTGATTTCTGTAGATGGTTCTACAGGGAATATTTATCTTGGCGAAATTGAAAAGACAGATGCTGAGCATAGTGAAGCGTTCGACCGTTTCATGCAATGGGCACAAGATGCAGCACGCATGAATGTACGTATGAATGCAGAAATACCTCAAGATATTGCATCTGGTTATAAATTCGATGCTTCAGGTATCGGTCTTGTAAGAACTGAGCATATGTTCTTCGGTGCAGAGCGTTTAGTACAAATGCGCCGCTTTATCTTAGCCGCATCTCAAGAAGAACGCATTGAAGCACTGAATGAAATCCGTAAATATCAAATTGAAGATTTCGAACAAATCTTCAGATTATCAAACGGCAGACCAACGATTGTACGTTTGCTGGATCCGCCATTGCATGAATTCCTTCCTAAATCAGAAGATGAAATTCAAATGGTGTCACAACAATTAAACGTTGAAAAAGATGTTTTAAGAAAACGTATTACAGACTTGCATGAAACAAACCCGATGCTCGGCCACCGCGGCTGTCGCTTAGCTGTCACTTATCCGGAACTTGCGGAAATGCAGACGGAAGCTATAATCGGAAGTGTACTGAAATTAAAAGAAGAAGGTATCGAAAGTGAACCGGAAATCATGGTACCGCTTGTTTCAACAGCAGAAGAATTTAAAACATTGAAAACAACAATCCAAATGACTGCAGAAAGTATGCTGGAAGCAGCAGGTGTCTCTGTCGATTACTTAATCGGTACAATGATTGAAACACCGCGTGCATGTCTGATTGCAGGAGAACTTGCAAAAGAATCAGAGTTCTTCAGTTTCGGTACAAATGATTTAACACAATTAACGTTTGGATTCTCTCGTGATGATGCGGGTAAATTCATCGGTGAATATATTAACAGAGGCTTGCTTGCAGTTGATCCGTTCCAAACATTAGATGTTGACGGTGTAGGACAACTCATTAAAACAGCAGTAGAACAAGCAAAAGCAACAAATCCAGACATTAAAATCGGGGTTTGCGGCGAATTAGGTGGTGATCCTAAATCGATTCATTACTTCAATGACTTAGCGATTGATTATGTCTCATGCTCTCCATTCAGGGTTCCAGGTGCTATGTTAGCTGCTGCACAAAGCCATGTAGAAAGTGAGAGAGTGGTCGGTGCAAAACAATAAAGAACATTTAGCTTTATATGTCGTATCAGATTCTATCGGAGAAACTGCACAGCGCATGATTCATGCGACTTTGACGCAGTTTCCCGGTTTAGAAGAAAGTGCGGAAATAAAAAAGTTTCCATTCATTAAAAATGAAGAAGAATTTTTAACCATTTTAAAATTGGCGAAACAACGCGACGCTGTCGTTGTCACAACACTTGTGAGTCCGAAGTTTAATAAAATCGGGCGCACATATGCTGAAGAGGAAAACATTCCTTATATTGATTACATGTCAGATTTATTGCGTTTGATTGAAGAAAAGACACAAACACATGCATTGAGAGAAAGCGGTGCATTACGCAAAATGGACCAGCATTATTTCCAACGCATCGAAGCGATGGAATTCTCAGTTAAATATGATGACGGCAAAGTGTTTGACGGTATCGAAGATGCAGATGCGGTGATTTTAGGAGTATCCCGAACATCTAAAACACCACTTAGTATGTATCTAGCCAATAAAGGTTATAAAATTGCTAACATTCCATTAGTACCTGAAGCACCTATCCCAGAAGAGGTGTTCAGCAAGAAAATGCTGGTATTTGGTTTAACCGCAAGTCCCGATTATATTATGAATATCCGTACACAACGCATCCGTGTACTGGGTATGAAAGGTTCAGCCAATTACAACAGCTTGCAAAGAATCAAACAAGAATTAAGTTATGCAGAAGAAGTATTCGATAAGTTTAATGCTACAGTCATTAATACAGAATACAAGTCCATTGAAGAATCTGCATTTTACATTGAAAAATATTTAAACAAATAGTCATTCATTCATCCATAACTATAATAGAAAATTCCATAATAACTTCTCACAAATATAAACTTGAAGCCGCAGCTGTCTCCATTCAGTTGCGGCTTTTAAAATGGTTTTCTTTGAATTATATGTAATTAGCATTTAATTTAGAGAGAGAAGCAAAAGGAGTTGTTAGCTATGGAAAATGAACAAATTGTATTTGCGCAATTTCCAGACGGATTGCCAGATGAACAGACATTTAGATATGAAGCGGCAGAGATAAAAGAACCGAAACAAGGTGAAGTTTTATTAGAAACAGCTTATCTATCCATTGATCCATATTTCCGCAATGGTATGATTAAAGGCGCTTCATATGTGACTGAATTTAAACTTGATCAGCCGATTTGGGGCCGCGGAATCGCAAAAGTGATTAAATCTAATGATGACGCTGTCAAAGAAGGTGACGTTGTCAGAGGTGTGATGGAATGGAGACGTTACAACACTATGGCTGTCAAAGACTTAGAAGTTTTAAATGTCAATGATGAGATTCCAGTTCATTGGTATTTAGGCGCTTTAGGTGTAACTGGTCAAACAGCTTATCATGGTTTGCTTAAAATAGGTCAGCCAAAAGCAGATGAAACGGTTGTTGTTTCAGCAGCATCAGGTGCTGTCGGTTCTGTTGTGGGTCAAATTGCTAAAATTAAAGGAAGCTATGTTGTAGGTATTGCCGGCGGTAAAGCCAAAACACAATATTTGATTGATGAACTCGGTTTCGATGACGCAGTAGATTATCAAAAAAGTAATTATGCCGATGCATTGGCTAAAGCAGTACCGAATGGTGTCGATGTATATTTTGAAAATGTCGGCGGAACCGTTGCAAATGAAGTGTTTAAAAACTTAAACGCATTTGCGCGTATACCAGTCTGCGGTTCTATTTCGAACTATAATGACAAAGAAACAGCTTACGAACCAGCTGTACAACCGATGTTGATAAAAAATCAAGCACTAATGCAAGGTTTCTTATCGACTCAATTTAAAGATGATTTTGAAGATGCTGAGAATGAGTTAGCACAATGGATTAAAGACGGGAAAATCAAAACTAAAACAGCATTAGTTAAAGGCTTCGGTAAAATCCCTAGTGCATTCCAATCACTATTTACTGGCAAAGAAATCGGAAAACAAATCGTTCAAGTTTCTTCAGTACTAGATTAATCATTAAAGGCATTCTAAAAGTAAAACTTTACTTTTGGAATGCCTATTTTTTATTGCAGTCCTCTTAATAAACCACTATACTTAAGTGAAAATATACAACCACCAAGAAGACACAAAGTTAGGGGATAGAGAGATGGAGAAACAAAATCAACCTGATGCCAAGACAATAAGGTTAATTGCGATTATCGCAGTGGCTTTGGGCGTACTTGGAATTATTAAATATATCTGGGCTGAACATAGTCAGAATAATCCGATAGATCAAGGCAATAAAATCGCAACACCGACTTTATTTATGCATGGTTATGGCGGCAGTGTTAATTCCGAACGCTACTTTGCACACCAAGCCAAAGAAGAGGGGTACGCAAAAGAGACTGTGGTTGCGACAGTCGGTTCGAATGGTCACGTTACTTTAAAAGGGAAGATTGAAGCTGATGACAAACATCCCATTGTTTTAGTGAATCTAAAGGACAATAAGAACAGTGATATGAAGCTGAATGCTTTATGGATTAAAAACGTTTTAGAAGCTTTGAAACAAGACTATCAATTCAAGCAATACAATATTGTTACACATTCAATGAGTAACTTGTCGTTTGCGAATTACATGCTCAAATACGGCAACAATGCTGATTTGCCTGAGTTAAACAAACAAGTCAATATCGCAGGTACATTTAATGGTATTATCGGTATCAATGATGAACCAGGTAAAGTGACAGTAGACGACAACGGAAAACCTGATCAAATGACAGACGGTTTTCTAGATTTATTGAATTTGAAAAAGGTTGCGGCTTATGAAAAAGTATCGATTTTAAATATTTATGGTGATATCGGTGATGGTTCAAATAGCGATGGCCGTGTGACGAATGCTTCTTCAAAATCATTAAAATATATTATGAATCATCATGCGAAAAGCTATCAGGAACACTTGATTAAAGGCAAACAAGGTCAACATAGTCAATTGCATGAAAGCAAAGAAGCGGCAGATCGTATTTTCAAATTCTTATGGAAATAAGCGCAAAGATTAGAAAAAGTACAAATAGGCAATATAATAAATAGATGTATTAGAATAAATGAGGTGTAAAACATGAAAGCAATAGGTGCAGATAAAGCCTTTGAATTATCAGAAGGCAACTTATTTTATGAATTCGATAAAGAAAAACCTGTTCCTAAAGACAGAGAGTTATTAGTTAATATCAAGGCTATCAGTGTCAACCCGATAGATACGAAACAACGCAAGCGACCTATCGAAAATCCGCCGAGAATATTAGGCTATGACGCAGTAGGTGTTGTAGAAGCAACAGGTCAAAATTGCGAATTGTTTAAGACGGGCGATGAAGTGTTTTATTCTGGCTCGTTATTATTTGATGGGTCTAATGCAGAGTATCAAGTGATGGATGAACGCTATGCGGCAGCTAAACCAAGCAATGTGTCATATAGTGAAGCAGCAAGCTTCCCATTAACTTCTATTACAGCATATGAAGTCCTCTTTGATATTTTCAACATTTCTTCAAACCCTGATAATAACAAAGGTAAAACATTATTGATAATTAATGGTGCAGGCGGTGTCGGCAGTATTGCGACACAAATCGCAAAAGCTTACGGCCTTAAAGTGGTTACTACAGCAGGCAGAGAAGAAACAACAGAATGGTCGAAACAAATGGGTGCAGACTTAGTTATTAATTACAAAGAAGATTTAAAAGCACAGTTGGATGCTAATGGTGTGAAAGACATTGACTTTATCTTCTGTACTTTTAATACGGACATGTATTATGAAACAATGATTGATTTAGTCAAACCAAGAGGCATTTTAGCAACCATCGTCGCATTTAATGAAAATCAAGACTTGAACTTGCTTAAAGGCAAAAGTTTAACGTTTGCGCATGAAAATATGTTTGCACGTTCTATCAATGATACAGATATTATTCAATATCACCGCTATTTGACAGATGTGTCTAAAAAGGTAGAAGCGGGTGCTTACCAGCCGACGGTCACAAAAGTTGTTGATCAGCTGACACCAGAGACACTTTATGAAGCACATCAAGCATTAGAACAACATGCGATTAATGGTAAATTAGTATTCAATTTAGAAAATAAATAATGAACAGAGACATCAGAAACAGTTGAAAATACTGTTTTCTGGTGTCTTTTTAAATTGTATCAAAGCTAAACAATTGCTTAATCTTCAACTAAGTTCTATGATGAGGCAACAATCACAAATAAAGGAAGTGTTCATATGAAAGCGATTGGTGCAGATCGCAGTTTTGAATTATCAGAAGGTAATTTGTTTTATGAATTCGATAAAGAAGTACCAACACCTAAAGGCAATGAAATTTTAGTGAAAGTCAAAGCTATCAGTGTGAATCCTGTCGATACAAAAATCAGACAATCACCAGTAGACAAAGCACCAAGAATTTTAGGTTATGATGCTGCAGGTGTGGTAGAGGCAGTCGGACCTAAAAGCGAATTATTTAATGTCGGTGATGAAGTATTTTATTCCGGTTCAAGTTTCTATGACGGTTCAAATGAACAATATCAAGTGATGGACGAGCGTTTGGTTGGAAAGAAACCAGATAATGTTTCATACAGCGAAGCAGCGAGTCTGCCTTTAACAGCGTTAACGGCTTATGAAGTGTTGTTTGATGTCTTCGGCATTTCTTCTAACCCTGATAATAATAAGGGTAAATCTATTTTGATTATAAATGGTGCAGGCGGTGTCGGCAGTATTGCGACACAAATCGCAAAAGTCTACGGCCTTCATGTCGTAACAACAGCAGGAAGACAAGAAACAAAAGAATGGTCTGAATCAATGGGCGCTGATATTGTCTTGAATTATAAAGAAGGTTTAAAAGATCAATTAGCTGACCATCAAATTCAATACTTTGACTACATCTTCTGTACGCATGATACAGATGAGTACTATGAACTCATGATTGACTTAATCAAACCAAGAGGACATATTACAACGATTGTAGCTTTCAAAGAGAAACAAGATTTGAATTTATTAAAAGGCAAGAGCCTGACATTCACACACGATTATATGTTCGGAAGATTAGATTACGGTGTTGATGAAATTCAGTACCACCGCTATTTAACTGACTTATCTCAAAAAGTAGAAGCAGACAGTTATCAGCCAACGATGACTAAAGAAGTAAAAGGTTTAACACCAGAGATATTATTTGAAGCACATCAATTATTAGAAAGCCAATCTATGATAGGCAAATTAGTTATTAATATGGAAAATGAATAAGATTAAGTTATGCACTGAGGTAAACACTTCAGTGCTTTTTTCTTTAATAAAAGTATTGTGCAACCTAGTATATTATCGCAAAAAATAATAAAGATTAAAAAGTGTTATATCGGGTAATGACATCATATCAACTTTTAGAAGGGATTTAGGTTTATGAAAGTCAATAAGATGACCAAAGTGTTTTGGTTTGCGCTTACGATATGCACGCTTTTTGTGATTTTCGGCGCAATTTTCCCAAAACATCTTGAGACAGGGACACAACAAATTACAACTTTCATAGCAAAATATTTCACTTGGTATTATCTGATTTTATTATTAGTGATTTTGATTGTTTGTATTTATTTGTTGTTCTCACGTTATTCTAGTATCACTTTAGGTGAGGAAGGAGAAGATCCTGAGTTTTCACTGCAATCTTGGTTTGCGATGCTGTTTAGTGCAGGTATGGGAATAGGTTTAGTATTCTGGACAACAGCAGAACCTATCAGTCATGCTTATACACAAACACCGTTACATAAAGCAGGGACGCAAGCAGCCATTGATGATGCGATGCAGTTTGCATTCTTCCACTGGGGTGTGCATGCTTGGGCAGTATACGGTATTGTCGCATTAGTCTTTGCCTATTTCAGTTTCCATAGAGGCTATAAAGGGTTAGTCAGTGCAACATTAGTGCCGTTATTCGGTGAAAAGCGCATGCGCGGTCCTATCGGCGGAATGATTGACGTACTTGCGATTATTGCGACAGTGACGGGTGTTGCCGCAACGTTAGGATTCGGTGCACTGCAGATTAATGAAGGGCTGCATTATTTATTCAAACTGCCGTCTAACTTTGGAATGCAAGTTGTCATTGTAGTGATTGCGACATTCTTATTCACATGGAGTGCTTGGTCAGGGATTGATAAAGGGATTAAAACACTCAGCAACATCAATATGGTATTAGCATTTATCGTATTGATTGTCTTGTTCGCAGTCGGACCTACATTATTCACATTGAATAACTTTACCAACTCATTAGGGAATTATATTTTCAATTTCTTCGGTATGAGTTTGCGTATTCCGCAAAATGGCGGCGACAAATTCCAATGGATGCAGAACTGGACAGTATTCTATTGGGCATGGTGGATTTCATGGGCACCATTCGTCGGTATCTTTATTGCCCGTGTTTCACGCGGCCGTACAATTAAAGAATTTATTTTAGGTGTATTATTTGTGCCGGCATTAGTATGTTTCTTCTTCTTTGCGGTATTCGGCTCAGCTGCGATTTATTTACAAAAGAATGGTATTGCGGATATTGCAAAAGAAGCGACTGAAACAGCTACGTTTGCGACACTGCAGCATTATCCGTTAGGTTTCATTTTAAGTTTAGTGTCGTTAGCAGTCATTATGATTTTCTTCGTCACATCAGCTGACTCAGCGACTTATGTATTAGGTATGCTGAGCTCAAAAGGCAGCATTACCCCTTCATCTTCAGTCAAAGTTTCATGGGGTGTGATTTTAGCCTTGTTCGCATTAATCATGATTTATACAGGAGGAACACAAGCGATTCAGAACTTGTTGATTATCGCAGCGTTGCCTTTCTCCATTGTCATTATCTTTATGATGTGGTCGCTGTTTATAGCGTTAGGCGAAGAAAAACCGAGGTATCACACTTCAAATCATAAGCAGCGCAAAGTGCTGTCTAAAAAGCGTAACCGTAATATTTCAGAGTCGGATTCTTAAATATAAAGCATAAGTTGCTACATACAATACGTCTTGTATGTAGAGCTTATGCTTTTTAATTTTTAAAGATATATATTCAATGTGTTTTCCAATTGTTTAGCAAGGGTATTTAAACATAAACGTAATTAACATTAGATTGAGGAGGTGCAGCACCGTGAGAAGATTGAAAAATTTCATATTAGGTATTTTGATTGTGGCAGTTGTAGGTATGCTTGTCTTTATGCTTGTGAAAGTACCTCAAGTACCGCAAGTCGATACTTATCAACAACAGCTTCTGACTTTCGCATGGTTCTTGCCAGTACTGTTTACCTTAGCTGGTTTACTGATTTTACTCGGCATCATATTGATTTTCAGTCTGTTTGCGCCCACACATCGAAAACCGGGATTGTATAAAATCTATTCGGATGGTTATATTTATATATCAAGAAAATCAATTGACAAAGTTGCACTTGATACTATGGCACAATATGATCAGCTCATGCAGCCGAATGTGGTAACAAAATGCTACAGCAAGAAGAAAAAGTCTTACATAGACTTAAAGGCTGATTTCTTTTTACCAGATCAATCACATGCACAAACAATAACTGAAAATGTCAGAACAGATATTAAGAAAAACGTAGAGTATTTTGCGGAAGTACCTATTAGAAAATTAGAAGTAAATGTTAAGGATCAAAAAAGTCCATCAAGTCCAAGAGTGTTATAAAGGAGGGGGAACAGGATGTCTAACGAAAACAAACAAAAACCGAATGATTCTACACAACACGTTGTTGATTTTATAAAGAGTTATATTGGAAGAATTGTTGGCTTTTTAGTCTTTTTAATCATTGCGATTTTATTTTTAACCATCGGCTTTTGGAAAACCGTCCTGATTATCGTGATGTGTTTAATTGGAATAGGAATCGGGTACATTAAAGACCGTAGACAACAATTTCTAAACTTTTTAAACCGGTGGAGCTAACTTATAATTTTTGTAAACATTTGAGACGCATATGGAAATTTCTAAATAAAAAGGAGAATGCAATATGGCAGTTGATAATACTAAAGCAAAACAAGCTTATGACCAAGAAACAGGAGTAAACCAAGTGGAGCAGCAAGAAAACCAAGCGAACCAACAACCTAAATTCCAAAATAAATTAACATTCACAGATGAAGTTATTGAAAAAATTGCTGGTATTGCGGCACGCGAAGTAGACGGAATTCTTTCATTGAAAGGCAATTTCGTAGACAGCATCAGCAACCAGTTCTCTAGTACTGAAAATGTAACACAAGGTGTATCAGTTGAAGTAGGAGAAAAACAAACAGCAGTAGACTTAAGAGTCATTTTAGAATACGGTGAAGCAGCACCTAAAATCTTCCGCAAAGTGACAGACTTGATTAAAGAACAAGTGAAACACATGACTGGCTTGCAAGTTGTTGAAGTGAATATGCGTGTTGAAGATGTGATGACACGTAAAGAATTCGAACAAAAACAAAAAGATAATAAAGAGCAGCAAAAACAAGAAAAAGGATTACAATAATCTGAAGCATAAAGCTATGGCAGAGGACGGAAATAGATTTCCGCCCTCTTTTTTTGGATGAAATAAAAAAAGACAGGAAGTCTATGCTTCCTG
This sequence comes from Staphylococcus sp. IVB6181, assembly GCF_025561445.1. Taxonomy (NCBI): domain Bacteria; kingdom Bacillati; phylum Bacillota; class Bacilli; order Caryophanales; family Staphylococcaceae; genus Staphylococcus; species Staphylococcus sp. IVB6181. Next base: position 906,487 of record NZ_CP095096.1, read on the forward strand.
CCAGAAAATAAAAGTAGTTGATTTAGTTAGGGGATAGAGGATTGTCGACTTTCACGTAAGTATATTCATGTGCCTCATCTTCTAAACGCATAGTTGTCACGCATTTATAGTCGATAGTCTGATCAAAAAAGACTTGTTCGATACGTGATAAGCGTTCATTATCAATCTCTTTATCCTCATGCATTTGTTGGAACTTGGCTTGTGTTATACGTTTAACTTCGTTCCACAGGCTGTTTTCAAATGCGGCACTATCTTCTGTGTGTTGTGCGACAGTAAGAATCATTTCGCCTAAATGGTTTTGAATCGTTGAATAGAAAGCTTTGTTGAAAACAGAAACAGATTTATCAGTTAATATACGTGATTTCTCATGGAAGTGTGCAGTTGAATAACCAAGTTGATTCAACTGTGCTTCATCAATTCTCAAGCCTTCAAAATCTCTGATAAAGATATGATTGAAGCTGCCGTCAAGGTTAAATGAAGCAACCGCATTTTGTAAGTGTGCTTCTAATGCAATGCCGTATTTAACCATCAGCGGAACAACTAAATCTACTAAGGCTTGTGCATAATCTGAAAGCCATGATAATGCGGTAGATTCGAATGTATCAAAATTTTGTGCTGCTTTGAAACGAGTAATCAATGTATTGACCACTGCAGTACCTTCATTAGGATTTACTGACACAAAGCTCGATGGAATGATATTAATCGTATTGTCTTCTGTAAGATGATAAACGTTTTCGCGTAATAATGAACCTAATTGTTCGCTGCGTTCAGTTTGATATTCGCCTTGATCATTCGCATTATAAAAATGAATACCTGCTGTTTCAGGAATCGTTGAAGCTTTGATGTCTTTAAATAATGCATCATGCGTTAATATACGATTGACGATGTGTGTCACTAACGGTCCATTAAAAGTAGTTTGTTCAGATAGGGTACGGATTTCACCTGTAATATGCACATTGGTAGATAACTTCACATGCGGCGTTGTTTGCGGCAGTTTCGGTACCAAGGTTCTAAACGATAGACCGGCATAATACGTTGTATCATAATCAATGTCTAAGATAAGTCCTTGATTGATTTCATCTTGGTAATCGCGATGCAAAATTTCATCATATTGCCACGGATGCAAAATAATTATGCTGAAAGCATCTTTGGCATCATTAGGTACAGCTTGATCAAAGGCTGTTTTCAAACCTTCAAAAGCATTAAAGAGCGTGTCATTATATGTATGCTCAAGTGTTTGTGTTCGAACTAAGTCATTATGCACAGCAATCCATTTTAATGCTTGTTTGTGCTGAAACTCTGAAGAATAGCGGATATTCATTTCAGGCGTTAAGCCTTTGCGCAGTTTGGCACCTGGGTGAAGCGGATGACCTTCGATGACTGCTTGCTCAGAGCGTAAATAACTATCTGAAGCCTGTTCGATAATTTCAAGCATTGATTGTGTATCGTCTTTTAAAGCAGTAGCCTGATAGCTTAATGCAAGTGCCATATTGGCTGCACTGTTCATCATATCATCACTGAATTGCTGGCTTGCAGGACCTTTATATTGCGGTGCCTCTTTCAAAATGACATCTAATACTTCTTCTGGATGCATAATACGCTGTACATGATTAGAATCAGATAGGGACACAAAATAAAAAGGACCTTGCATATCAATACGGTCAAAAGCATGGAACCCTGAAATAGGGGCATACAGTGATTGATCAGAAGCCGGCCAATCCATTTTCATAACTTTTTGTGTTGGGGACACAAGCGCAAACGGAACTTCTTCAGCATTAAGAATTTGCGAAGTATGGGCTTGGTTCACCATATTTTCTCTATAAATTGAAACCACGAGACGTTTGGTAATTAAATCCCTGGCTGTAAGTAAAACTTTAGTAAATTGTTCAGCCCACAATGGGTGGTTGGCACTAAGGAAATCATATGCTGATTGTTCCTCTTGTGTCAGATTGATTGGTTGCTGATGAGTATCTTGTAAATTATTTTTCATAATACACCTCTTAATTAATCATTTTACAAAACTACTAAAGATTTGTATAATCCATCATATCGGTAATGATAATCATTATCAATTAAAAAGGCAGGTGGAATTTTGAAATGGCCAAATATTTTTTTCCAAGTTCATTCCTACTGTTTTTGGGGAATTGGATCGGACAAATTGCATTAAATTGGTATGTTTATGACTCTTACCATAATGCGTTTTATCTTGGTCTTGTCAATTTCGTACGGCTCATTCCTATTTTATTTTTAAGTATTTGGGCCGGTGCGATTGCAGATAAGTATGATAGAGGCGTATTAATTCGTATTACGATTACATCTTCTGCCGTTTTAACTGCAATCTTATGTTTTTTAAGTTTTGAAATCGGGGAATTGCCAATATACATTATTTTGATTTATGCCTGCGGGAGAGGCATACTTAATGCTGTAGAGACGCCGATCAGACAAGCAATTTTACCAGATTTGTCTGAAAAGCTCAGTACAGTCAAGGCAGTTTCTTATCATTCATTTATTATCAATATCTGCCGATCAATCGGACCTGCAGTTGCAGGCGGGATTATAGCAGTGCTGAATGTAAAATTTGCCTTTTTAGCACAAGCTGTTGTTTATGTGGGTGCTGCACTTTTATGTGTACCGCTGCACTTTAAAACAGCTTCAGCTTCTACCGAAGAAGCAGATGCCCGCTTTTCAGTGTCGGTCGTCAAAGATTATTTTAAAACACATGTACAAGGACTTAATATTTTTATTACATCATTGCTTATCATGGCAACTGGCTTTTCATATACCACGCTTTTACCGGTATTAACCAGTTTGAACTTTCCAGGTCAAGCCTCTGTCTTTGGTATTGCGATGACATTTAGTGCACTCGGCGGTATTACTGCAACATTGCTTTTACCGCAATTATTGAAATTATTTTATTCAATCAATGTGTATTATCTGAGTTCGATTTTATTCGGTATCACATTATTGATGGTGATTATGCCGAACTCGATTTTACTTTTTGGATGTATCTTCTTAATAGGATTATTCAGTCAATGCGCACGTACGACCAATCGTGTTTATTTCCAAACACATATCGAACCAGAAAAGCGCGGTCGTATATTAAGTATTGTCATGATGGACCGCGGTATGATTCCGTTAGGTGCTGTCATTATGAGTGCTTTAGCAGAGATGATTGGTATCGTGCCTACATTTATTACGATGGGAATCAGTACGATTGTCATCGCGACCTTGTTTTATGGGGTTAAAGAACTGAAGAATAGAGGAAGTGTAATATAAATGGAAACAACAATTCAACAAGCAGATATGAATATGCAGCACCGTGTATTCAATGCATGGGTCAAAGAGCATATCTATCCAGAAGGTACGCATATCCGTCATTTAAAAGACAGATTAGAAGTACAATATAAAGGACAGCTGCTGTCTGTAAAGATTACTGACCGCGGTGCTTTTGAACGTTATAAAATGGCGGGTCAAATTCAATATCAAGTCGGTAATCAAACAACACCGATTGCTTCCTTAGAAGCTTTAGTAGAAATATTAGAAACACATTTCGATACACCTTTTCCTGAACGCTTGAAACAAGAATTGATTCACAGCAGAAGAGGTTTTGATTTAACCTATGCGCAAATGGAGCAGCGCAGAAACTTGATTCAAGACAGCATGAAATTCTCAAGAATGCCTGTAAGTTTAAATTACTTTGCGTGGATGTCGCATATGACTGCGTTGGGTGAAATGGATGATTTGCTTTACTCTGAAAGTTTAGTCGCTGAAGGGCATCCGACACATCCATTATCGAAAACCAAATTGCCTTTGACGAATGAAGAGGTGCAGAGATATGCGCCTGAATTCGAACAAATCATTCCATTAAAAGTTATGCTCCTGAAGAAGGCAGATGCAGTGACAACCAGTGCATCGCATGATCAAGACTTTATGCTGAATGAAGTTTTAAAACATCATAAACAGCAATTAAAAGATTATGCGAAAGCACTCGGCTATAATATTGATGATTTCGAAGTGGTGATTGTACATCCTTGGCAATATGAACATGTCATTGTGGAGCAATTTAAGTCATGGATGATTGAACAGCGATTAATTCCGACACCCGTAACGTTGAAGTCTAAAGCGACGTTATCATTCAGAACGCTGGCGCTGTTAGATGATCCGTTTCAAATTAAATTGCCGGTACAAGTACAAGCAACAAGTGCTGTGCGTACTGTGTCTTCTGTAACAACAGTAGATGGACCTAAGCTCAGCTATGAACTGCAAGATATGTTAGATGTTTACCCGCAGCTGAAAGTCGCAAAAGAACCATTTGGACTGCATGCTGAAACAGAACCGGATGAAGCACGTCAATTAGCATATATTGTGAGGGAAAAGCCTGAACTAGATGGAGAGGGCGTCACTGTCGTCACAGCTAGTTTAGTCAATTCTAATCCTGTAGATAATAAGAAAATTGCAGAAAGTTATTTAGAATGGGTGGATAATGAAGTGACACCTGATTCTATCAAACAATTTATTACTATCTATGCACATACATTAATACCGCCGCTGATTGCTTATATTCAAGAATACGGTATAGCATTAGAAGCACATATGCAAAATACCATTGTGAAATTAGGCAAGGATTATAAAATGACTTTCATGGTCAGAGATTTAGGCGGTTCGCGTATTGATTTAGATACTTTGAGAAAGAAAGTACCGAATGTACGCGTTGAAAACGAAAGTTTAATTGCAAAAGATATGGAAGCGGTGATTGCGAAGTTCCAACATGCAGTAATTCAAAATCAATTAGGAGAATTGATTTATCATTTGAGCCAATATGAAGGTGTGACGGAAGCGGAATTGTTTGAAATTGTACAGCATATTACGAAACAAGCGATAGATCCTAACCAACCGCATGCAGAAGTGCTGCATCGTGTGCTGTTCGGACCGACAATCAAAGTGAAGTCGCTGCTTCGAATGCGTATGGAAGGCAAAGTGAAACGCTATGTCAATACAGTTCTAGAGAATCCGTTGCGAGAAGGAGAGTGAGTCATGTGGCTTATGTAGAAATAGATTTAGCCAAAATCAAATTTAATGCGCTGATGCTGAAACAAAAGCTGGACCAAAGCAATTTGGAAATGATGCCGGTTATAAAATGTGTTGCCGGAGATAAGCTGATTGTAGAAGCTTTAAAAAGTTTAGGTTTTGATCAAATGGGTGATGCACGTATGGTCAATATCGATCAACTCAATGATGAAGCACTCTCCTATATGCTGATACGGACACCAAACCGCAGTGAATTAGAAGATTGTGTCAATAAGACAGCCATCAGTATTCAAACAGATATTGAAACCATCCGTTTATTAAACGAAACAGCTAAAGCACAAGGGTGCAAACATAAAATACTCTTAATGGTAGATTGGAAAGACAGCCGCGAGGGGGTATTAACATATGATGTGGTGCGTTATATCAATGAAATCATGTATATGCCTAATATCTGTTTAGCAGGATTGGCTTTCAACTTTATGTGCTTTATGGACTTTCCGCCGACGGAAGAAGATATCTTGCGCATTAATCAATTCATACAAAATGTAGAAAAAGACACAGGCTATCCGTTGAATATGATTTCCGGCGGTAATTCTAGTGCCTTGCCGCTGCTGGATTATTGTACTTTCGGCAGAATCAATCATCTGCGCATCGGAGAATCGTTATTCAGAGGTGTCAGCACAGTAGATCAGCAGCCGATTCATTATTTATATCAAAATGCGATGACGCTGAAAGCTGAAATTATAGAGATTAAACCTAGAATTGATGTGAAGCGGGATACATCCTACCTGCAAGCCATTTTAGATATAGGACATATCGATACAGTTGTAGAAGATATCACGCCGCTCAATAATCAAATCAAAGTGATGGGCGCAACCAGCGATCACTTAATGATTGATTTGCAGAATGCTGATTATTATCAAACCGGCGATGTGATTGAATTTACATTAGGCTATAATGCATTGGCACAAAGTATGTATCAAAAAACATTGAAGCATGTCTACATTAAAGATGCAGGTGTGCAAGTGCTGGTAGACCACTTTAAAACACATCCTGACCATGTACAAATCAGGCCTTAATGCTTAAAAATAAGAAAGTATTGTGAAAACCGGACTAATTTGTTCGGTTTTTTTCTAAAAAAATTTATATCTATATTGACATTGAGAATCGTTATCAATAAAATAAAAGTAAGATGATTGAATGAGCGCTAAATGGGATATATCATAATGGATGAAAGCGATTGTATGATAGCTTCAAAGCTAAGAAAAGCGTCATTTCATTTGTGTCTCATAAAGCATCTAACCATATTGAGGAGTGAAAGCATGAACAGATTAAAGTTTCTTGGTATTCTTATGTTAGTACTCGCTTTGACAGTAGTTGCTGCATGCGGAAATAACAGCAAAGACAGTTCAAAGGAATCTGACAGCAAATCTTCAGAAGATACAATTGCAGTAAAAAATGAAGCAGGCACTACAAAAGTTAAGAAAGATGCTAAACGTGTTGTTGCTTTAGAATATTCATTCGTTGATGCCTTAGCGGCATTAGATGTGAAACCTGTCGGTGTGGCAGATGACAACAAGAAAGATCGTATTATCAAACCGATTCGCGAAAAAATCGGTGATTATGAGTCAGTAGGTACACGTAAACAACCTAACTTAGAAGTCATCAGTAAAGAAAAACCTGATTTGATTATTGCGGATGCGCAACGTCATAAAGGTATTTATAAAGAGTTGAACAAAATTGCTCCAACAATCTTATTACCAAGTTTCGATGGAGACTACAAAGAAAATATTGAATCATTCAAAACTATCGCAAAAGCCTTGAATAAAGAAAAAGAAGGCCAAAAACGTTTAGATGAACATAAAAAGAAAATGGATGAGTACTCAAAAGATATTACTTTAAATAAAGATTTAGCTGCTTTACCAGCTGTTTTAACTAAAACAGATATTATGGCACACTCAGATAAATCTTACGTAGGTCAAGTATTCAATGAGTTAGGATTTAAAGAAGCATTAAACAAAGATGTTTCAAAAGACTTGCCTAAATATTTAGAAGGTCCGTACTTGAAAATGACAACTGAACAAGTTGCAAAAGTAAATCCTAAACAAATGTTCATTATGATTGATGAAAAAGACAAACCGTTATTGAAAAAACAAGAGAACGACAAAGTATGGCAAACAATCGATGCAGTTAAAAACAAACGTGTTTACACTGTAGACCGCAGTACTTGGTCAAGATCTCGCGGTTTGATTTCATCAGAGGAAATTGCGAAAGAATTAGTAAAACTATCTAAAGAACAAGACAACAAATAAGCGATTAAGAATAATAGAAGGGTGAACGGCTATGACGAACCAATCTAGCCACAGCCTGGTTGAAAAGAAACAAAGAAGACGCACAACGCTCCTGTTTATCGGGAGTGTGTGCTTTCTTTTACTTATTATCTATTTCAATTTGACTGTAGGCTCAACACATATGAAGTTTAAAGACGTTGCAGATTATTTACTTTGGCATCATGACACGAAAAATACATTTATTATACATAATATCCGTATGCCTAGAATGGTAGGCGGTTTATTGATTGGTGCGGCTTTAGCAGTGGCGGGTCTGTTTATGCAGGCCATGACACGCAACCCGCTTGCGTCACCGCAGATTTTCGGTGTGAACGCAGGTGCCTCATTTGTAATCGTTGTGATTACAGTAATCTTTCCGGCATTAACTGCGATTTCAACATTACTAGCATTTATCGGCGCTTTGATCGGCGGCAGTATTGTTTATATGTTGTCGGATTCTACGCGAGGTATGACACCGGTTAAGTTAGCATTAGCCGGTATGACAGTGCATCTCTTCTTCACAAGTTTGACGCAAGGGATTATTTTATTGAATGAAGATTCTACAACAACCGTTTACTTTTGGCTTGTAGGTACATTATCAACATTGAAATGGCCGGATGTCCTTTCCATTATGCCTTGGATTATCGGCGCATTTATCGGCGCGATGTTTATGGCACGCCAAATCTCTGTATTGGAACTTGGAGACGAATTAGCACGCGGTCTAGGACAAAATATTAAATTAACACGTATGCTGCTTGGGGTACTGGTAGTAATTCTAGCCGGTGCTTCAGTATCAATTGCAGGGCCGATCGGCTTTATCGGATTGATTGTGCCGCATATCGTTAAATATTATAACTCTCATAACTATTTCGTGATTATTCCGTTGACGATGATCTTCGGTGCAGCATTGCTGCTGCTATCAGATGTACTCAGCCGTCTGATTTCATTTCCGTTTGAGACACCTGTCGGTATTGTGACATCATTCGTAGGAGCTATTTACTTCTTAGCATTAACATTGAGAGGGGTGAAACGGACATGACAAAGCATTTAGGACGCAAATATTCTATTGTCATCGCCATTTTGATTATTGTTTCTATCTTCTCATTATGTGTAGGTGCAGTGTTTGTCAATCCGCTGCAAGCAGTCAGAGGTTTGATTCTGCAAGATGACTTCATTGTGAATCAATATCGTGAACCAAGATTATTTGTCGGCTTGCTGGTCGGCAGCAGTTTAGCGATTTCCGGTGCAGTTATTCAAGGTGTGGTCCGCAACCCATTAGCTTCACCTGACGTCATCGGTATTACAAAAGGTGCAAGTTTAGCGGCAGTTACAGTCTTGATTCTGTTTCCGAAAGCACCTATTTATGTCTTGCCTGTCGCATCGTTTGCCGGTGCATTAGTCATCAGTTTATTATTGTCTTACTTAATCGCACGTAAAGAAGTACAAGGTTCAAATTTAGCATTAATCGGTTTAGCAATCGGTGCGATATGTATGGCGGTTGTACAATACTTATTAATCCGTTTCCCAATCGAAGCGAACTTAGCATTAGTCTGGTTGACGGGTAGTTTATTCGGCCGTTCTATGGAACACGTGATTTCCATTTTACCGTGGTTCATTGTGACCGTACCGCTTATTCTCTTTTTAGCACAGCGCTTGGACATTTTGCATTTAGGTGATCAAGTGGCGACCGCACTAGGTACGAGAGTGCGTCCTGTCAAAATGGTATTATTGATATTGGCAGTAATGCTTGCAGGTTCATCTATCGCAGTTGTAGGGGGATTAAGCTTCTTAGGCTTGATTGCACCGCATATTGCACGTTCTATCGTCGGACACAAACATCTCCATATTATTATGATGTCCGGATTGATTGGTGCTATTTTAATTGTGGTCAGTGATACGCTGGCAAGAGGAATTCATCCGCCGCTCGATATACCGGTCGGTGTGATTATTGCGATTGTCGGTGCACCTTACTTTATTTATGTTTTACGCAAAATGTAATAGGGAATGTTTAAACTGTCTCATTAAAACGTGGGACAGTTTTTTAATGGACTAAATTATTAGAATATTATAACAATTAATTTTATACATATTTATGTATTAATATTAAAATTCTTATTGCTTAGTCTTCTCAATATGATTATAATGTATTGTAATGAGAGGGAGATTCTATGAAAAAATATACTAAATCAGAAATCTTAAAGGGACGTATTAAATTTATTGTCATGTCAGTAATCGGTATCTTACTCTTCTTAGTACCGATTCCAGTTACACAAGATGGGAAGAAACAAACAACGTTAACGGTGGCCTTTTTAGCCAATTGGTTAAAAGAAACACTGGGGCCGTCAATGCCGTATCTATTATTGATTGTCATTACTTTATCAGGTGTTTTAAGTTTATTCTGTTCTACTTTTTTAAAGAAGCACTTAAAGCCTGACGGTTTAATGAATACAGTCTTTAATGTAACTCCAATATGGTTGATCGTGAGATTGCTTGCAGTCGTGTTTGCGTGGATGACATTTTTACATATTGGAACAAAGATGGTTTATTCAGATGATACCGGAAATTTAGTCTTTTCAAGCCTATTACCTACATTATTTACAGTGTTCTTTTTTGCGGCACTTTTCTTGCCGCTATTAATGGAGTTTGGTCTGTTAGAAATGTTAGGACCAATTTTCAGACCGATTATGCGACCGTTGTTCACATTACCTGGACGTTCTACAGTCGATAACTTAGCTTCATTTATCGGAGACGGCACTGTCGGTGTTATTATTACAAGTCGTCAATATGAAGAAGGCTTTTATTCAAGACGTGAGGCCACTGTTATTTCAACAACGTTCAGTGTTGTATCGCTGACCTTTGCGATTGTTGTCGCAGAAACAGTAGGCATGCAGAATCATTTCTTCTATTTCTACCTTACGGTCATTGTATCTTGTTTAGTGGCAGCTATGATTATGCCGAGAATCTGGCCGTTGCGCAGTGTTCCTGAAGAATATGCGGTTGATAACAGCGACTATGTTAAAGATGAATCTAAACCTGAAGGTGTTTCTGCAGTCAGACATGGTTTTAACTTAGCAACTGAAAAAGGTGTCAAATCGCCTGGTTTCTTACAATTCTTCAAATCAGGTTTGGGTACTGTAATTGACATGTGGTTTGCGATTTTACCGGTGGTTATGGCAATCGGTACATTGGCTACAATTATCGCAACTTATACGCCGGTCTTTGAAATTATCGGTAAACCATTTGTGCCGATTTTAGAGTTGCTTCAAATTCCTGAAGCAGGACGTGCTTCTGAAACTATGCTGATCGGCTTTGCGGACATGTTCTTGCCGTCAATTTTAATTGATGGTGTGAAGAGTCAGATTACATTATTTGTTGTAGGGGCATTGAGTATTTCTCAATTAATTTACTTATCTGAAGTAGGGGGCGTTATCTTAGGTTCTAAGATTCCAGTCAGCATCGGTAAATTATTTGTGATTTTCTTACTAAGAACAATTATTGTGCTGCCGATTATCGCTATAATGGCACACTTATACTTCTAAATTAATGAAAGACTTTGGATTAGAATATAAATACGCAGCACGTTGTGCATAGATTGCATGAACGTGTTGCGTATTTTTTGTTTCTTTTAAAGAAAAATTATGAAATATCTCCTAATGAAGATAATACAGTAGATTTAATGCGTCTGCTTCCAATAACCGGAGAGGTGCTTTGTTCATTATCTGAATCGGATTTTGGACGTTGATGTGCTTTTTTGAAAGCATCACTGTTCACCCAGTTTTCATAGTCTTTTTGGCTTTCCCACCAAGTTGTGACATTTATTGTTTCTGTATCCTCTGTGTCATCTTCAAGCAAGCTGACTTCAACGCGATTAAAACCGGGTACCTTTTTTAAATCTTCGTTAGAAGTAAAACGAGGTGCCATTTTTTCGGCATAACCTTTTTTAATTTCTATTTGATTCGTTACAATATACATAACCATCAGTCCTTTCAAAATATATCTCAATGTTCTTTACCCGATTTTTACATTTTGAATAAGAAGTAATTTTAGTTATTTTAAAAGCAAGTTGTGTGGTACAATATTTAAACAGAAAAAGAAGAGTCTATCAGTAGAGGGGAAAAGTGATGAAGAAAAAAGAAGTAAGTTTTGCGGAATTGTTTTTCGACTTAGTCTTTGTTTATGTACTTTCAACTATTAATGTGACAGTAGAACATATCTCAAGTTCGCTGGTTGATATAGAAAGCTTAGGCAAAAATTTTATGTTATTTTTAGTGTTTTTCTCAATCTGGATTTATCACACATTATTTACCAATCGATTCTTTGATCAGAAATGGTATCAATATGTGTTCCTTTTTGTGGACATGTTCTTGATTTTATATTTATCAAAAGCGATTAATGGTGAGTTCCAAGAAACATTTGTGCCATTTGTGGCTACAACAACAGTGATTTTCATTAGTATTATCTTGCAGTATGTCATCAGCTATAAATTTGTAGATCATTCTATTGATATTCGTTTCCTTAAAATCTATACATCTGGTTTGATTTTCACAGTAATACTATCAGTGATCAGTATTGTATTGCCGACAGGGATTAATTTTTGGGTTTACTTTGTTGGGATTTTGATCTCAGCAGTTTATCCAGCATTGTTTGCACGTACTTCTAAACAAAATCCTGTAGAGTTCAAACATTTATCTGAGCGTTTAAGTTTATTTATGATTTTGTTATTCGGCGAAGGAATTGTACAGATTGTCAACAACATGGAGTTAACACACTTTAAAATTTTGGATATCGTGTACTTCTTAATGATTATCAGCTTATTTGTTATCTATGCCTTCCATTACAGAGGCAGTTTAGATCAGGAGAAAGACGAAGCAACAGGATTCTTAACAATTTACCTGCATTTGTTTTTAATTTATTCAGCCAACTTTATTTTCTTAATAATGAACAAAGGACTTTCTAATCATCCGCTAAGTTTTGCCGAAGGTATCGGTTACACGATTGCCTTTTGTGTCTTCTTATTCGGTGTGTTCTTTGATACAATTCTGCATCGCAAGTTTACTGAGAAAAAAGGGATTTATATTTCGATTATATGTGCAACAACACTCATCGGTTTTGCTATACCGAATATTCATTTGATTATCGTCGTACAAATCATCGGTATCATTGTACTTGTCAGCTTGTATTATCTTGAGAATAAAGAAGTTTTGAATCAAGCAGAATAAGCAAAAAGGAATTTATAAGTTTAATAATAAAAAGAAAAGCAGAAAAAAACTTCCGTTTCACTCAATGATATGCTCCCCCTATAGTAGACACTAAAAAAACAAAACTATAGGGGGAGCATTCTTATGTCTAAATATCTCGAAAGTGACATTAAATTATTTCTCTTAACATTTAGTTTAATAGATGAAGGTTATAGTTGTAATGAAGCTATAGAAAAGAGTGGTATAGAATTAAATCGTAAACAGGTGATGTTTAAATATCACCAATATAAAGTACATGGCGTTGAGGTACTATTACCAAAGAAAAGCAATAATACTTATAGTAAAGCATTTAAAGAAACAATTGTTCAGGAATACTTAACTGAAGGTGTTTCTGCTGTTGATTTAGCAATAAAATATAATATTCCAGCATATTCTACTGTTAGGGATTGGATAAAACGATATACTTTAGGAAAAGAGAATGTTTCATATTCTCCATTACTAGGGGTGTATTCAATGAAAGCGAGAAAAACAACGTTCGAAGAACGTGTAGAAATAGTAGAAGCATGTATTGAGTCAGAAAAAGATTATAAGAAAACAGCTTTAAAATATAATGTTAATTATGGCCAAGTATATAGTTGGGTTAAAAAATATGAACAATTTGGAAGTGCCGGTCTTGTAGACGGAAGAGGTAAAGGTAAGCCAACTCAGACAATGACTGATGAAGAACAAGCATTAGCTAAAACAAAAGCTCTTGAAGAAAGAATCAAATACTTAGAAATGGAAAACAAGATTTTAAAAAAGTTGAAGGAGAAAGAAAGAGAGCTGATCAATCGCCGTTTAGACAAATAGTTGAGTACCTTGTAATAGAAGACTTAAAAAATGAATATCCAATAACTCTGTTATGTAAGGTGGTTGGAATTTCTAGAGCCAGTTATTATAAGTGGAGAAAGAGAAGAGAATTTAAAACACAGCGTGAAATTGAAGATGAAATATTAATGAAAGAAATCTTGTGGATTTTCAATAAATACAACGGTTTATATGGTTATCGTCGTATTCGTATATATATCTGTTTAAGACTGGATAAAAAAGTAAGTCGTAAACGAGTATATCGTTTAATGAAAAAATTAGGTCTAAAATCTTGCATACGTGCTGCAAGAAAAAGATATAGACCCTCAACACCTACTATTACTGCAGAGAATTTATTAGATAGAGAATTTAGTGAAACGGAAGCTAACAAAAAATGGGTAACAGATGTGACAGAACTTATTTTAGAAAATGGAAGGAAATTTTATTTAAGCGCTATCAGAGATCTCGGAACAGGTAAAATTGTAAGCTATGATATAAGTTATTCAAATAACAATCAGCTGGTTTTTAATACTTTCAATAAAGCGTTAAAGAAAGTGAAAAATATAAGCGGCTTAATACTACATAGCGACAGAGGTTTTCAATATACAAGCAAACATTTTAAATTCTTGCTCGATGAGCAAGGTGTTATTCAAAGCATGTCACGAGTCGGACGATGCATAGATAATAGTCCAATGGAATCATTTTGGGGAATAATGAAATCAGAAATTTATCGCGGTAATAGACATTATAAATTCAAGGATATAAAAACTGCACGCTCGCAGTTTAAAGAATACATTGATTTTTACAACAATGAGAGAATTACTTTGGAAATGGAAAGATTAATTGCTTAACTTCTAACTAATGTCTACCCTAAATAATCTGGTAAAAGAAGTAGTGTGCGTAGCGCACCACTTTTTTTACCAGATCAAGCAAACGATAGTGCGCTAGGAGAATAAAAAAACTGTACAAACGAGATTTATCAACTCATTTGTACAGTAACTTAAAATTTGTTTATCAGATTCCCAATAAATTATTTTTTGTTTTTTCCTGTCTACTTGACAGGGAGCAGTTCACAATACGAAACGGAAGCTTTTTGCGCTTATATTATTGATTTATTTTGTGAGTTCATTATAGACTTTCTTATCATTGAAAGTGAAGATGATGTATTCGTGATCTTCAGTATCAATAATAACACGGTTAGTTTTACCGAATGTTGAACCGATACGAGAAACTTCTTTGTCTCCTGCATCTACAAGTGCGTGGATATCTTGATCTTCTGTTACGCTTTTAATACTTTCTGTAGGGATTTTGATATCTGCTACTCTCCATTGGATACGAACTTCGTTATTATCTTTCTTTACTGTCATTGCCATTATGGAACACATCCTTTATTTATTTTGTAAAGCTATCATACACTATTTAGAAACCGTTTTCAACAAATGTGAGATACTTTTTTAATTAATATGACATACTAATTGAAAAGCGAACATACAGTCCGAAAATATGTTCGTGTTTATTTTAAAAATGTGCTAAAATAATAAAATCAGAAAGGAGTATAGAGATGACAGGGAAAACACACTTATCATGCGGGTTTCTAATAGGAACACTTGCGATAAATTATTACCACCCGGATTTATTCACTTCCGTGACTGCTGTAGTATTGGCAGGGGCTGGAAGCTTATTGCCAGACATTTGCCATGCACAAAGCAAAATCGGACGGCGTTTTAAATTTTTAAGCATTATCGTTCGGCTTTTGTTCGGTCATCGCACATTCACACATTCTATTTTATTTACGCTTATTATTGCGCTGCTGTTATCTACTATACATACACCGCCTGTATATATGGCAGCCATTATAGGCGGCATGGCTTCGCATATCATTCTTGATATGCTGACCCCAAGAGGTGTTAAGTTATTATATCCATTTCCATTGTCAGTTAAACTGCCTGTGCAATTTAAAACAGGGGGAATGGTGGATCTCTCATTGGCTACTGCATTTACTTTCGGCGGGACATATGTTATATTTCGCGAAGTTATCAACCAATGGTTAACCCATTGGCTGCATTTAAACTTTTAATGATTTCAAGTTTGTGTTATGTATAGATGAATAGAATCGTTTTAAAAAGAACCTCTGCTTATGAATTAAGCGGAGGTTTGCGCTTGATGTATCTATTTATGATATAATTTGAGAATATTGAAAGGTTCGAACATACCAATGTATATTGCATGAGGGAAAGAACGCTTTTTAATCGCGGAAAACTTAAGGAGAGGTATCATGTTTGATAAGAGTAAATTAGAGAAATTTAATCAACAGCATTTTTTAGAATTGGAAAAGTTGATGAGTGCCAATGAAAAAGAAAATATTGCTAATAAATTAGAATCATTAGATTTATCTTCTATTATGGATATGTATCAATCGTTATATGTTGAGCAATCACAAAATAAATCAGAAGCGGCATCGGAAGCGTCAGAAGTAAAATACAGAGTACGCGAAGGTTTCTCTGCTGAAGAGTTGAACGCATATTATGATAAAGGTATTGCTGCGATTAAGAATGGCGAATTTGCAGTTGTATTAATGGCTGGCGGTCAAGGTACACGTCTCGGCTATGACGGTCCGAAAGGTTCTTTTGAAATTGAAGGTGTCAGCTTATTTGAATTACAAGCAAGACAGCTTTTAAAACTTAAAGAACAGACGGGTCATACTGTCGACTGGTATATCATGACGAGCGACATTAATGATGAAGCAACACAAAAATTCTTTAAAGATCAAAATTACTTTGGTTACGATCCTGAAGCCATTCACTTCTTCAAACAAGAAAATATTGTCGCATTGAATGAAGACGGCGGTATTATTTTAACTGAAAAAGCTGAAGTGATGGAAACGCCGAACGGAAACGGCGGCGTATTTAAAGCCTTAGATAAATATGGTTATTTGGATAAGATGGAAGAAGACGGTGTTAAATTTATCTTTATAAACAATATTGATAACGTATTAGCACGTGTGCTGGATCCGGTATTTGCAGGCTTTACTGCAGAAGCTAACCGTGACATCAGTACGAAATCCATCCGACCTAAAGAAAATGAAAGTGTCGGACGTCTTGTAAATATCGACAGCAAAGATGCAGTGCTTGAGTATTCTGAGCTGGGCGATTCTGATGTGCATCAATTCCAAAATGCGAACATCGGCATTCACGCATTTAAACTTGCGTTTATTCAATCAGCTGTCAATCGCGAAATGCCATATCATTTAGCAGTGAAACAATTGAAACAATTAGATGAAGATTATAATGTAGTGAAAGATACGGCATTGAAATTCGAATTGTTCTATTTTGATATCTTTAAATACGCAACAAGTTTTATTACTTTGCAAGTTCCAAGAGAAGAAGAGTTTTCACCGCTTAAAAACCGTGAAGGCAAAGATAGTGTAGAAACTGCAACAGAAGATTTAAAACGACTAAATCTTATTTAATGAAAAAAGGTGGAGTCATTATTGAAACAGACTTCAAATTCACACACAGGCCATGGGCTCAATCGCTTTAAAGATATTATTCCGCTGTCATTCGGAGAAGAGATAGGCAATGCTGTATCTCATGGTGCAGCTGCCTTTATCGCATTGCTTGTTTTGCCGTATGCCTCTGTACATAGTTACATACATGGCGGCTTATTAGCGTCGGTCAGTGTCTCTATTTATATTATCAGTATCTTTTTGATGCTGCTGTCATCAACGATTTATCATGTGATGGAGAATAACTCTCCCCATAAGTATATATTGCGTATTATTGATCATAGTATGATTTATATCGCAATATCCGGTACATATACACCTGTTTCGCTGGTTGTTGTCGGCGGATGGTTCGGTTGGATTATTATGCTGCTGTTGTGGGGGATTACCATTTGGGGTATCCTCTATAAAGCAATCGGAGAAAATGTAAATCCGAAACTGAGTTTGTTTATGTATTTGATTATGGGATGGGTCGGTATTTTATATCTTCCGATTATTTGGAGAGAAGCATCTTGGCAATTTATGCTGTTTATTTTATTAGGCGGCATTGCTTATACCATCGGAGCATGGTTTTATGCACAAAAAAATCGTCCTTATTTTCATATGATATGGCATATCTTTATTGTGATCGCATCCATATGTCGTTTTATCGGTATTTTATACTTTATGTAGTGCTAAGAGGATGAGGCTTTTGATAATCAGAAGTCTCAACCTCTTTCTTCATTAAGAGAGAGATTAATCAGAAAGAGGTGTACGTATGAAGATAAAATCAATTGGAGTCGTAACTGCATTGATTTTGATTATGTTTATGGCTGCTATCGAAACGTCGATTATTTCTTTAGCACTTCCGACGATTAAAACAGATTTGAATGTGACGAGTGCAATCTCGTTAGTATTTTCAATTTACTTTATTGCATTAGTCATCGTGAATCCGTTAGTCGGAGAACTTTTATCGCGCTTTAAATTAATTCATGTAACGATTGCAGGTTTATTATTATTCAGCATCGGAAGTTTAATGTCTGGGTTAAGCAGCACATTTGCTTTGCTGATTGTTTCGCGTTTTATTCAAGGAATGGGTTCAGGTATTATGATGGTTCTGAGCCAGATTGTCCCTAAACTGGCATTTGAGATTCCGCTGCGTTATAAAATAATGGGAATTGTTGGCAGTGTTTGGGGCATTTCCAGCATTATCGGACCTTTGCTCGGCGGTGCAATTTTAGAATTTGCGACTTGGCATTGGTTATTCTTTATTAATATTCCGATAGCTGTGATTGCAGCGGTACTTGCATTTGCAACTTTCCATTTTGATGAAGATAAAGTTTTAAACGAAGAACCATTTGATACAAAGGGACTGCTGTTTTTCTATTTAGCATTGATCTTTATTATGGGTGCGATTACGACGCCGTTTTCAATGGCATTTAAAATTGTTTTAATTGCAATCGGTTTAGTATTTGCGTACTACCTTACAACAATTGAAAAGAAAGTACGTGCACCATTCTTGCCTATTCAGGAATTCAACCGACGCATTACGATTATCTTTATTACAGATTTCGTCTATGCCATGATATTGATGGGTTATAACTTGTATATGCCGATTTATCTGCAGGAGGAAATCGGATTATCGCCGCTGCAAAGCGGATTTGTTGTCTTTCCGATTTCAGCAGCATGGTTATTAATTAACTTCAATTTACATAGAATAGAAGCAAGATTAACCAGAAAAGCATTATATCTTGTTGCATTTACATCATTATTGCTATGTAGTTTGATTGTGTTTGTGACACATGCGGCGCCATTGTTGTTAGCGGCCACATTGCTGTTGGCAGGCGCAAGTTTCGGTATTGTTTATACAAAGGACAGTGTGATTGTGCAAGAAGAAACTTCGCCGCATGAGATGAAGCGGATGATGTCGTTTTATTCATTATCTAAAAATCTAGGAAATTCTATCGGTTCAACAATCATGGGCGGCATGTATGCTTTACCGTTTGTTGTCGGCGGAGCACGAATTTTAAATAATGTATCGCTGATACTCGTATTCATTGCTGCTTTATATGTACTGTGGATTATTGCTTATAAAAATGAATCTAAGACTTGATAAGATGTCCCGCCGATGAGCGGGATATTTTATTTATAGGGGAAATGAGTTTGTGTTATTATACGGGTGTATAAAAAATGAAATGAGGTGAGGAAAGCGTGAAATTTTTCAAGTTTAATATTTTTAATTTGATATCCACATTGATTGTTCTATTAGTGTTTGTGATTTCGGGTGCGATTTTCCTCACACTCTTAGGATTTGTTTTATATGGTTTAAGTCGTCTGCTTATCTTTTGGCATCTAGGGTATTTTGGATATAACAAAGGTTTTTATCAAAACTTATTTTATTACGGCAGCTATATTGTGCTCGGTTACTTCACGATGTTTTTAGTGGAATACTTGATGGATTACTTCAAAAAGAAATTACCGCAAAGTCCATATTTTCATGGCGAAATATTCCATTTGATCTCTTATTCGGTAACTACACTGATGTTCTATTTCGTAATCCATATTCATTACACTTCAATCAATATTGATTTTTGGGTGATTATGCTGATTATGGCATTCTTTTATGTATGTAAGGAAGTCTTTTATCCGGAAAGTGAGAACCTCAATAGAAATAAATAATCCGAATGAGCAATTAGTTTGCTTTGCTAACCATTTATGTTGCATTATATTATGGTAAGTTTACAAAGGAGTGTTTATATCTATGCCAGAGCAGGCTACTATTTCACATCAAAAAAGAAACATTATCGTTACGGTAATGATTACAAGTGCATTCATTGCAATATTAAACCAAACGCTTCTTAATACAGCTTTGCCTGCTATCATGCGCAGTTTCAACATTGGTGAAAATACATCACAATGGTTGGTAACTGGCTTTATGCTTGTGAACGGGGTCATGATTCCATTAACAGCATTCTTAATGGATAAAGTTAAAACCAGACCTTTATACTTAGCTTCCATGGGTATCTTTTTAGCAGGATCCATTTTAGCAGCCATAGCACCTAACTTCGGTGTATTGATGACTGCTCGTGTGATACAAGCAATGGGCGCAGGTATTATTATGCCGCTGATGCAATTTACATTATTCACGCTCTTCCCTAAAGAAGAAAGAGGATTTGCGATGGGGCTTGCAGGATTAGTAATATCCTTCGCACCCGCAATCGGACCGACAGTTTCTGGTTTGATTATTGATGTCAGCAGTTGGCGTACACCGTTTATTGCGGTTGCGGTCATTGCATTAGCTGGATTTATCTTCGGTGCAATCAGTATTGCAAACTTTAATGAACCAAAAGACATTACACTGGATAAACGCTCTGTTGTCTATTCAACATTAGGATTCGGTGTTATGTTATATGCATTCAGCAGTGCAGGTTCATTAGGCTTCAATAATTGGATGTTCTATGTACCATTTGTGGCAAGTTTATTTGTAATTTATGCATTTGTAAAACGCCAATTAACGATAGAAAATCCAATTTTGAATTTACGTGTCTTTAAGAACAAGACATTTACTCTAACTTCTATTTGTTCCATGATTGTCATGACTTCTATGATTGGTCCCGCATTATTAATTCCGATTTATGTTCAAAACGCAATGGGGCTTTCAGCATTCTTATCAGGACTTGTTATTTTGCCAGGTGCAATCGTCAACGGTGTAATGTCTATTTACACTGGTAAGTTCTATGATAAATATGGTGTGAGACCTTTAGTTATTACAGGTTTCATTATGCTGACAGTACTCACAGCAGTATTAGCATTCTTAAAAGTAGATACACCTTATTGGTACCTCGTAGTGATTTATGCACTAAGAATGTTCTCGGTTTCTTTACTCGCAATGCCGCTGAACACAGCAGGTGTCAACGCACTGCCGAATAAAGATATCTCTCATGGTACAGCAATCATGAACTTCGCGAGAATGATGGCTTCATCTATCGGAACAGCATTAATGGTGGCATTAATGACTTTAGGTTCAAGAACATTTGCGCCGGATCCTCATGAAGCAGCGACAAAAGAACTATTGCACAGAGAAGCAATTGCACGCGGAGTGGATTTATCATTCGGCGTTGTAACGGTAATTGTGTTTATCGGCTTTATTATCGGTTTATTTATCAGAGACCATGTGAAAGGCCAAACAAAACAGCAAGCGAATGTACGTAAAATATAAAATTAAGACTATGAAATATAAACCAGTAAAAACATGAATCGCGTGTTTTTACTGGTTTTTTGTAATATATTGAGCGAAATTATTCATTTGTCCGGATTATTCGTTACCACTCCTACATTAAGTTTGTTAAAATAAAAAGAGTAATCAATTATAAATATTTGGGGTGACTTACTTTGTTAACAGTTGAACAGGTCGACAAATTAGTGGGAGAATTAAAAGATCCTATTTTAGATGTCCCGCTTAAAGATACAGGTGGTATTGTCAATATCACAATTAAAGAAGAAATTGAACACGTCAGTGTTAAAATTGCAATGGCTAAGTTAGGTGGCAAACCTCAATTAGACTTGCAAATGGCGATTGTCGAAACACTAAAAGAAAATGGTGCGAATACAGTCGGTATCCGATTTGAAGAATTAGACCCTGAGAAAGTTGCTGAGTTTACAGGAGATGATCCGACTGATGAACCGCAAACAATCGAAGGTTTATTATCAAAAGATAACCCAGTCGAGTTTATTGCAATTGCATCAGGTAAAGGCGGCGTAGGCAAATCTACAGTAGCAGTCAACTTGGCAGTAGCACTTGCTCGCGAAGGCAAAAGAGTAGGCCTGATTGATGCTGATATTTACGGATTCAGTGTACCGGATATGATGGGTATCGATGGACGCCCTGGTATCGAAGGAAAATCAGTTAAACCTGTAGAACGTCATGGCGTTAAAGTTATGTCTATGGCATTCTTCGTAGAGGAAAACGCACCTGTAATCTGGCGCGGACCTATGCTTGGGAAAATGCTGACAAACTTCTTTACAGATGTTAAGTGGGGAGAACTCGATTACTTACTATTAGACTTGCCTCCAGGAACAGGCGATGTGGCATTAGACGTACACACAATGCTGCCATCAAGTAAAGAAATTATTGTTACAACACCGCATCCTACTGCAGCATTTGTAGCAGCACGTGCAGGTGCAATGGCTAAACATACAGAACACTCAATTTTAGGTGTTATTGAAAATATGTCTTATTTCGAAAGTAAAGAAACAGGCAATAAAGAATATATCTTCGGTAAAGATGGCGGTAAGAAACTTGCAGATGAATTAAATTCTGACTTGCTAGGACAACTTCCTTTAGCGCAACCGACTTGGGATCCTAAAGACTTTGCACCGTCAATTTACCAACCTGAAGATCAATTAGGTGAAATTTATCAACAAATTGCACAAAAAATCATTACTAAAACTATGAAAAAATAAGATTTTCCCAAGAAGCGCAAGTTTTTTAAAAAACTTGCGTTTTTCTCTTGCAATTTCTCAGAATCCTGTTAGAATATATTTTTGTGAGCAAGAGAACGAAACAACAGTTCAAACCACTTCAAAAAACTTTGAAAAAAGTTGTTGACTTAACGATTTCAAAGTGATATTATAATTAAGTCGATGAAAAAACACGACAAATTATTTCGAGAGTGTAAAACTTACTCTTGCAAAGATGAAACAAACATTTTAAAATTGTAAAAGTAATGTTAATTAAATGTTGACTTCGAAAAAGCGAAGTGATATAATAAATAACGTTACTGAAAAAATGAACATTGAAAACTGAATGACAATATGTCAACGTTAATTCCAAAATTAACAAACGTTTTATAACAAATAGTTTTTATGAGCTAGTCAAACATCATAAAATTTTATGGAGAGTTTGATCCTGGCTCAGGATGAACGCTGGCGGCGTGCCTAATACATGCAAGTCGAGCGAACAGACGAGGAGCTTGCTCCTCTGACGTTAGCGGCGGACGGGTGAGTAACACGTGGGTAACCTACCTATAAGACTGGAATAACTCCGGGAAACCGGGGCTAATGCCGGATAATACATGAAACCGCATGGTTTCATGATGAAAGACGGTCTTGCTGTCACTTATAGATGGACCCGCGGCGTATTAGCTAGTTGGTAAGGTAACGGCTTACCAAGGCAACGATACGTAGCCGACCTGAGAGGGTGATCGGCCACACTGGAACTGAGACACGGTCCAGACTCCTACGGGAGGCAGCAGTAGGGAATCTTCCGCAATGGGCGAAAGCCTGACGGAGCAACGCCGCGTGAGTGATGAAGGTCTTCGGATCGTAAAACTCTGTTATTAGGGAAGAACAAGGATGTAAGTAACTGTGCATCCCTTGACGGTACCTAATCAGAAAGCCACGGCTAACTACGTGCCAGCAGCCGCGGTAATACGTAGGTGGCAAGCGTTATCCGGAATTATTGGGCGTAAAGCGCGCGTAGGCGGTTTCTTAAGTCTGATGTGAAAGCCCACGGCTCAACCGTGGAGGGTCATTGGAAACTGGGAAACTTGAGTGCAGAAGAGGAAAGTGGAATTCCATGTGTAGCGGTGAAATGCGCAGAGATATGGAGGAACACCAGTGGCGAAGGCGACTTTCTGGTCTGCAACTGACGCTGATGTGCGAAAGCGTGGGGATCAAACAGGATTAGATACCCTGGTAGTCCACGCCGTAAACGATGAGTGCTAAGTGTTAGGGGGTTTCCGCCCCTTAGTGCTGCAGCTAACGCATTAAGCACTCCGCCTGGGGAGTACGGCCGCAAGGCTGAAACTCAAAGGAATTGACGGGGACCCGCACAAGCGGTGGAGCATGTGGTTTAATTCGAAGCAACGCGAAGAACCTTACCAAATCTTGACATCCTTTGACAACTCTGGAGACAGAGCCTTCCCCTTCGGGGGACAAAGTGACAGGTGGTGCATGGTTGTCGTCAGCTCGTGTCGTGAGATGTTGGGTTAAGTCCCGCAACGAGCGCAACCCTTAAGCTTAGTTGCCAGCATTAAGTTGGGCACTCTAAGTTGACTGCCGGTGACAAACCGGAGGAAGGTGGGGATGACGTCAAATCATCATGCCCCTTATGATTTGGGCTACACACGTGCTACAATGGACGGTACAAAGGGCAGCGAACCCGCGAGGTCAAGCAAATCCCATAAAGCCGTTCTCAGTTCGGATTGTAGTCTGCAACTCGACTACATGAAGCTGGAATCGCTAGTAATCGTAGATCAGCATGCTACGGTGAATACGTTCCCGGGTCTTGTACACACCGCCCGTCACACCACGAGAGTTTGTAACACCCGAAGCCGGTGGAGTAACCTTTTAGGAACTAGCCGTCGAAGGTGGGACAAATGATTGGGGTGAAGTCGTAACAAGGTAGCCGTATCGGAAGGTGCGGCTGGATCACCTCCTTTCTAAGGATATATTCGGAACAGTTTCGTTAGAAACTGAAATAGGAATAACGTGACATATTGTATTCAGTTTTGAATGTTTATTGAAAACATTCATTGATTGTACATTGAAAACTAGATAAGTAAGTAAAAAATAGATTTTACCAAGCAAAACCGAGTGAATTAGAGTTTTAAAAGCTTTATTCATTTAAATGAATCGCTAGTAATCAATTGCCGATGGCAAACGATTACTCACAATATTAATAACGTGATTAAGTTATTAAGGGCGCACGGTGGATGCCTTGGCACTAGAAGCCGAAGAAGGACGTTACTAACGACGATATGCTTTGGGTAGCTGTAAGTAAGCGTTGAACCAGAGATTTCCGAATGGGGAAACCCAGCACAAGTTATGTTGTGTTATCGACATGTGAATACATAGCATGTCAGAAGGCAGACGTGGAGAACTGAAACATCTTAGTACCCGCAGGAAGAGAAAGAAAAATCGATTCCCTGAGTAGCGGCGAGCGAAACGGGAAGAGCCCAAACCTATGAGCTTGCTCATTGGGGTTGTAGGACACTCTATACGGAGTTACAAAGGAATAAATTAGACGAATCGTACTGGAAAGTTGAACCAGAGAAGGTAAGAGTCCTGTAGTCGAAAGTTTATTCTCTCTTGAGTGGATCCTGAGTACGACGGAGCACGTGAAATTCCGTCGGAATCCGGGAGGACCATCTCCCAAGGCTAAATACTCTCTAGTGACCGATAGTGAACCAGTACCGTGAGGGAAAGGTGAAAAGTACCCCGGAAGGGGAGTGAAAAAGAACTTGAAACCGTGTGCTTACAAGTAGTCAGAGCCCGTTAATGGGTGATGGCGTGCCTTTTGTAGAATGAACCGGCGAGTTACGATCTGATGCAAGGTTAAGCAGCAAATGCGGAGCCGCAGCGAAAGCGAGTCTGAATAGGGCGTTGAGTATTTGGTCGTAGACCCGAAACCAGGTGATCTACCCTTGGTCAGGTTGAAGTTCAGGTAACACTGAATGGAGGACCGAACCGACTTACGTTGAAAAGTGAGCGGATGAACTGAGGGTAGCGGAGAAATTCCAATCGAACCTGGAGATAGCTGGTTCTCTCCGAAATAGCTTTAGGGCTAGCCTCAAGTGATGATTGTTGGAGGTAGAGCACTGTTTGGACGAGGGGCCCCTCTCGGGTTACCGAATTCAGACAAACTCCGAATGCCAATCAATTTAACTTGGGAGTCAGAACGTGGGTGATAAGGTCCATGTTCGAAAGGGAAACAGCCCAGACCACCAGCTAAGGTCCCAAAATATATGTTAAGTGGCAAAGGATGTGGTATTGCCCAGACAACTAGGATGTTGGCTTAGAAGCAGCCATCATTTAAAGAGTGCGTAATAGCTCACTAGTCGAGTGACACTGCGCCGAAAATGTACCGGGGCTAAACATATTACCGAAGCTGTGGATTGTCCGTAGGACAATGGTAGGAGAGCGTTCTAAGGGCGTCGAAGCATGATCGCAAGGACATGTGGAGCGCTTAGAAGTGAGAATGCCGGTGTGAGTAGCGAAAGATGGGTGAGAATCCCATCCACCGATTGACTAAGGTTTCCAGAGGAAGGCTCGTCCGCTCTGGGTTAGTCGGGTCCTAAGCCGAGGCCGACAGGCGTAGGCGATGGATAACAGGTTGATATTCCTGTACCACCATTTATCGTTTTAAGCGATGGGGGGACACAGTAGGATAGGCGAAGCGTGCTGTTGGAGTGCACGTCCAAGCAGTGAGACTGAATGGTAGGCAAATCCGCCATTCTCAAGGTTGAGCTGTGATGGGGAGAGGAAACATGTTTTCCTCGAGTCGTTGATTTCACACTGTCGAGAAAAGCCTCTAGCTAGATAACTGGTGCCCGTACCGCAAACCGACACAGGTAGTCAAGATGAGAATTCTAAGGTGAGCGAGAGAACTCTCGTTAAGGAACTCGGCAAAATGACCCCGTAACTTCGGGAGAAGGGGTGCTCTTTAGGGTTCACGCTCTGAAGAGCCGCAGTGAACAGGCCCAAGCGACTGTTTATCAAAAACACAGGTCTCTGCTAAACCGTAAGGTGATGTATAGGGGCTGACGCCTGCCCGGTGCTGGAAGGTTAAGAGGAGTGGTTAGCTTCTGCGAAGCTACGAATCGAAGCCCCAGTAAACGGCGGCCGTAACTATAACGGTCCTAAGGTAGCGAAATTCCTTGTCGGGTAAGTTCCGACCCGCACGAAAGGCGTAACGATTTGGGCACTGTCTCAACGAGAGACTCGGTGAAATCATAGTACCTGTGAAGATGCAGGTTACCCGCGACAGGACGGAAAGACCCCGTGGAGCTTTACTGTAGCCTGATATTGAAATTCGGCACAGCTTGTACAGGATAGGTAGGAGCCTTAGAAGCGTGAGCGCCAGCTTACGCCGAGGCGCTGGTGGGATACTACCCTAGCTGTGTTGGATTTCTAACCCGCGCCATTGATCATGGCGGGAGACAGTGTCAGGCGGGCAGTTTGACTGGGGCGGTCGCCTCCTAAAGTGTAACGGAGGCGCTCAAAGGTTCCCTCAGAATGGTTGGAAATCATTCATAGAGTGTAAAGGCATAAGGGAGCTTGACTGCGAGACCTACAAGTCGAGCAGGGTCGAAAGACGGACTTAGTGATCCGGTGGTTCCGCATGGAAGGGCCATCGCTCAACGGATAAAAGCTACCCCGGGGATAACAGGCTTATCTCCCCCAAGAGTTCACATCGACGGGGAGGTTTGGCACCTCGATGTCGGCTCATCGCATCCTGGGGCTGTAGTCGGTCCCAAGGGTTGGGCTGTTCGCCCATTAAAGCGGTACGCGAGCTGGGTTCAGAACGTCGTGAGACAGTTCGGTCCCTATCCGTCGTGGGCGTAGGAAATTTGAGAGGAGCTGTCCTTAGTACGAGAGGACCGGGATGGACATACCTCTGGTGTACCAGTTGTCGTGCCAACGGCATAGCTGGGTAGCTATGTATGGACGGGATAAGTGCTGAAAGCATCTAAGCATGAAGCCCCCCTCAAGATGAGATTTCCCAACTTCGGTTATAAGATCCCTCAAAGATGATGAGGTTAATAGGTTCGGGGTGGAAGCATAGCGATATGTGGAGCTGACGAATACTAATCGATCGAAGACTTAATCAAATTTAAAGTTTTGATTGGTCGAATTGAAAATTACTTACTATCTAGTTTTGAATGTATAAACATTCCATTGTCTGGCGACAATGGCAAAGAGGTCACACCTGTTCCCATGCCGAACACAGAAGTTAAGCTCTTTAGCGCCGATGGTAGTCGGACTTACGTTCCGCAAGAGTAGGACGTTGCCAGGCAATGACATTATTCCACAGTAGCTCAGTGGTAGAGCTATCGGCTGTTAACCGATCGGTCGTAGGTTCGAGTCCTACCTGTGGAGCCATATGGCCCCGTGGTCAAGCGGTTAAGACACCGCCCTTTCACGGCGGTAACACGGGTTCGAGTCCCGTCGGGGTCATTACATATTGGAGAATTAGCTCAGCTGGGAGAGCATCTGCCTTACAAGCAGAGGGTCGGCGGTTCGAACCCGTCATTCTCCACCATTTTGAATTAAATATTTGTCGGAGGGGTAGCGAAGTGGCTAAACGCGGCGGACTGTAAATCCGCTCCTTCGGGTTCGGCAGTTCGAATCTGCCCCCCTCCACCATCTAATGGGCTATAGCCAAGCGGTAAGGCAACGGACTTTGACTCCGTCACTCACTGGTTCGAATCCAGTTAGCCCAGCCATTAGAGCCATTAGCTCAGTTGGTAGAGCATCTGACTTTTAATCAGAGGGTCAGAGGTTCGAATCCTCTATGGCTCACTGTTGCACCCTAGTGATAGGGTGCTTTTTTATTACACTTTTTTAAGTTTCTCTGAAATCACTAGAAGAGGTTGTACATATTTATGTATTTTCATTCAAAGGAGCAGGGGGATTTATGCTATAATTTAAATGTATGAGAGCTGTTTATCATAGCGATAAATCGGCTATCATTGTAATTAGGTTACCGGAGGAGATGCTATGGATTTTGGCGGCATTTTTGAAAATTTCAATACGGTAAAGTTAATAACAAGTATTTTAGATTTACTCATTGTCTGGTATGTGATTTATTTATTAATCACAGTATTTAAAGGGACTAAAGCCATCCAGCTTCTCAAAGGAATTATAGTCATTGTATTAGGGCGTTGGGTGAGTGCTGCTTTAGACTTAACTACAACTGCAAGATTGTTTGATATGGTCATCCAATGGGGGTTCTTAGCAATCATTGTGATCTTCCAACCTGAAATCAGACGTGCACTCGAGCAGTTAGGTAGAGGTAACCTGTTTAAACGTTATGTTGGAAGTTCATCACAAGATCAAGAAAAACTGATTAAAGCTGTTAGCGGCGCAATACAGTATATGGCAAAGCGACGTATCGGTGCTTTAATTGTGTTTGAGAAAAAGACTGGGCTTCAAGATTATATTGAAACAGGCATTCCGATGGATTCAGACATTTCACAAGAGTTATTAACGAATGTCTTTATTCCGAATACACCATTGCATGATGGTGCAATGATTGTTCAAGGAACAAAGATAGCGAGTGCTGCTTGTTATTTACCGCTTTCTGATAGTTCTAAGATTTCAAAGAGTTTAGGAACAAGACACAGAGCAGCAGTTGGTATTTCAGAAGTATCAGATGCGTTTACAGCAATTGTGTCTGAGGAAACGGGATCGATTTCAGTTACCTTTGATGGAAAATTGCGTAAAGATATTTCATCAGAAGTCTTTGAAGAATTATTAGCTGAACATTGGTTCGATACAAGACTTCCAAAGAAAGGTGTGAAGTAAAATGTTTGAGAGCAAATGGGGATTAAGATTTGTAGCATTTGTCTTGGCATTAGCTTTCTTTTTAACCGTGAATAACGTCTTTGGAAATATCTTTGGTACATCATCGTTATCTCAAAATACAACGAGAACTATTCAGAATGTACCTGTAGAAGCTACATATAACAGCAAGAACTTATATGCTTCAGGTATTCCTGAAAGTGTGGATGTTCAGTTGAAAGGTTCGCAATCAAAGGTTTTAAAAGCAGAACAATCAGATGACATCAAGGTTGAATTGGACTTAACAAACACTACATACGGACGTCATAAAATTGATTATGAAATCAAAGGTTTAGACAAGGATGTAGAGGGTACAGTTAATCCGAAACAAGCGACTGTCAACCTTGAGAGAAAAGTCTCTAAAGAAATGACAGTAACCGCTGATGTGAGTGATAAGGATATTGATCCGAACTATCAAGTGAAAAATCAATCAGTGACACCTAAAAAGGTGAAAGTTATCGGCGGACAGCATCAAGTTGAAAAAATTGCTTATTTAAAAGCTACATTTAAAAATGCATCTAATATCAAAGACGATACAACAGATGTAGGAGAAATCGTAGCATTTGATAAGAATTTAAAGAGAATTGATGTTATTACTAAACCAAGCAATGTTAATATTACTGTAGAGTTAAAACCTTACAGCAAGAAAGTAGATATTAAAAAGAAAGTTATCGGTAAAGCAAATTCTAAGTTGAATGCTGATAATGTTAATTTGTCTAAACAACAAGTTGAAATTTTGGGAAATAGAGAAGAGTTAAGTGATATTCAAAGTATTACAGGTGTTATTAATCTGGCAGATTTCGAAAGCTCAGATGAAGCAGGTGTAAGCTTAGAATTACCTGACGTAGTAAAAAAAGCTGACAGCAGCGATATTACAGCTACAGTTTCAGCTAAATAAATAAAGCATTAAAGGAGAATTTTTAAATGGGCAAATATTTTGGGACAGACGGAGTCAGAGGTGTAGCCAACAAAGAACTTACTCCAGAACTGGCTTTTAAATTAGGTAGATACGGCGGTTATGTCTTAGCACATAACGAAGACAAGAAACATCCGCAAGTACTTGTGGGACGTGATACACGTGTTTCAGGTGAAATGCTAGAATTTGCTTTGATTGCAGGCTTGATTTCTATTGGGGCTGAAGTAATGCGTTTAGGCGTTATCTCAACACCAGGTGTTGCGTACTTAACAAAAGAAATGGATGCTGAACTAGGTGTTATGATTTCAGCATCACATAACCCAGTTGCTGACAACGGCATTAAATTCTTCGGTTCAGATGGATTCAAATTATCTGATGATCAAGAAAATGAAATAGAAGCATTATTAGATTCTGAAAACCCAGACTTGCCGCGTCCAATCGGAAATGAAATCGTGCAATACTCAGACTACTTCGAAGGCACTCAAAAATACTTGAGCTACTTGAAATCAACAGTAGATGTTAATTTCGAAGGATTAAAAATCGTCTTAGACGGTGCTAACGGTTCAACATCACAACTTGCGCCATTCTTATTCGGGGACTTAGAAGCAGATACAGAAATCATCGGCTGCAGCCCAGACGGCTACAACATCAACGATGAAGTCGGTTCTACACACCCTGAAGTATTGGCTAAAACAGTTGTTGAAACAGAAAGCGACTTTGGTTTAGCATTTGATGGCGACGGCGACCGTTTAATCGCAGTAGACGAAAAAGGCAATATTGTCGATGGTGACCAAATCATGTTCATCATTGGGCAAGAAATGGCTAAAAACCAAGAATTAAACGATAAT
Organism: Staphylococcus sp. IVB6181; assembly: GCF_025561445.1. Taxonomy (NCBI): domain Bacteria; kingdom Bacillati; phylum Bacillota; class Bacilli; order Caryophanales; family Staphylococcaceae; genus Staphylococcus; species Staphylococcus sp. IVB6181. The sequence goes on from NZ_CP095096.1 coordinate 937,479, forward strand.
ATGATTGTTTCGACTGTAATGAGCAACTTAGGTTTCTACAAAGCGCTTGAAGAAGAAGGCATCAAATCTAACAAGACTAAAGTAGGCGACCGTTATGTTGTTGAAGAAATGCGCAGAGGTAATTACAACCTTGGCGGCGAACAATCAGGCCACATTGTGTTAATGGACTATAACACAACAGGCGACGGTTTATTAACAGGTGTTCAACTCGCTGCAGTGGTTAAGCTTACAGGCAAACCGCTTAGCGAACTTGCAGAACAAATGAAAAAATATCCGCAATCATTAATCAACGTACGTGTTACAGACAAATATGCTGTGACAGATAATGCAGATGTAAAAGCAGAAATGGATCGTGTTGAAGCTGACATGAACGGCGAAGGCCGTATTTTAGTCAGACCTTCAGGTACAGAACCATTAGTACGTGTCATGGTTGAAGCAGCTACAGATGAGAAAGCTGAAAGCTATGCACAGCAAATCGCAGATGTAGTTAAAGACAAAATGGGATTAAATGAATAATAACGCAATATAAGAGGGAACTCAGATCGCAAAAGAAGCGACTCTGAGTTCTCTTATTTTATCGGACAGACAGTATTGCTTTTTGATGAATTAAATCTTCCAGCAAATCATTATGGTTATAATGTTTGCGTACCATAATCTTGCCAGTAACATTTAAGGTAATGGTTTCATTATCTATTTTCAAAATTTGTATTTGAACTTGTTTTACATGGTGGGAGATAAAGGTTTGCGTGATTTCTTGTTGAATTGTATTAGTATATTCAGCTTGAATCAATACCTTTATGGCTTCACTCATATGAAGTGATGAAAACAGTCTATCATTTCTTAAAAAATATTGTATTGTGACTATCAGAATCGTTGAAACAATGCCTATAAAATAAAGACCTGAACCTAAAGCCATACCGATACCGGAAGTAATCCAAATACCTGCGGCTGTGGTTAGGCCATTAATACTTTGGTGACGAATTAATATAGTGCCGGCTCCGATAAAGCTAATACCGCTGACCACTTGTGCACCGATACGAGAAGGATCGAAACTGATATTGTTTTGAGCCAAAATATCATTAAATCCATATTTAGAAACGATTAAAAACAACGCAGAAGCTGCGGCCACTAAAATATGTGTCCGTATCCCTGCTGCCTTTAGACGCTGCGTTCTCTCATAACCAATGGTGGCGCCGCAAAAAGCAGCAATTACAATACGCAGCAATAAATCTAATTGAAACAGCATAACAGACACTCCTCTCTCTATGTATATTATTAATATACCACTAATTATTAAAATAAGACTGAAATGCTTCAAACTTCGAAGCCATTTAAGTCTTCATTGAATTCTACCTATTCTAAATCGTACTTTGTCATATAGATAGTGACAATTAACAAATAGCCTCATATATATAGTAGAAAACATGTAACAAATTCCAAAATTTTGAAAAATAGTTCATGAAATCGTACTGTAAGCGAATTCATAAGAAGTTTATAGTTGCAATTACAAAATCAGTCATTGTAAAATACTTATATTACATGTAAAAGGGGGACAGAAAGTATTACAAACAATTATAGCGCCCGTACAATTAAAGCTGAACAATTGCACTGATTTATACCTTAAAGCAGAAGGTGTAATAGCATTAAGCTTGAAATTGTCGACGAGGAAGGCAGTGATCGATTATCGGCGGATGCTGTCTCGGACTAGGTCAGTCGTAAGTTTACAGAGTAAAACATCGAGGCAACTCGATGCACAAAGTTTGTAAACAGACCGAAGTTTATATTTTTAAACGATACTCATAGCAAGGGGAGAAGTACGCCTTTTTGTATGTGTTCAAGTGAGAAGGGGCCATACAAGGTAAAACAAGGCGTTGGATTTATGGTGCAGTTTTATTCGATTCGTTAATAAATTTAATATAAAACTGAATAGATTCCCCCATATAGGGTAACCGTTAATGAAACGAAAAACGGAGGAATTGAATTATGTGTGGAATCGTAGGATATATCGGATATGATAATGCGAAAGAGGTATTATTAAAAGGATTAGAAAAATTAGAGTACAGAGGTTATGACTCTGCAGGTATTGCACTTGTAAATGATAACGGTACAAAAGTATTTAAAGAAAAAGGCCGTATTGCGGACTTGAGAAAAGTTGCGGACAGCAGTGATGTAGACGGTACAGTAGGTATCGGACATACACGTTGGGCGACACATGGTGTACCTAACCATGAAAATTCACACCCGCATCAATCAGCGTCTAAACGTTTTACTTTAGTACACAACGGTGTCATTGAAAACTATGAAGAATTACGTGATGAATATGTTTCAGACGTTAATTTCTTATCAGAAACTGATACAGAAGTCATTGTACAATTAGTAGAACACTTCTCAAATGAAGGCTTAACAACTGAAGAAGCTTTCACAAAAGTAGTGAAACTATTACATGGTTCTTATGCCTTAGCATTATTAGACGAAGAAGACCACGATACAATTTATGTCGCTAAAAACAAATCACCTTTATTAATCGGTGTCGGTGATGAATTCAATGTTGTTGCTTCAGATGCATTAGCAATGCTGCAAGTCACAAATGAATACAAAGAAATTTATGACCATGAAATTGTGATTGTAAAACGCGACAGTGTTGAAATTAAAGATTTAGAAGGCAATGTACAAGAACGCGATACGTACACTGCTGAGATTGATGCAGCTGATGCTGAAAAAGGTGTTTATGATCACTACATGTTAAAAGAAATTCATGAACAACCTGCAGTAATGCGCCGTATCATTCAAGAATACCAAGATGAAGCGGGCAGCTTGAAAATGGACGATGCGATTGTAGATGAAGTCGCACAAGCAGACCGTATCTATATTATCGCAGCAGGTACAAGCTACCATGCAGGTTTAGTAGGTAAAGAGTTCATTGAAAAATGGGCAGGTGTACCGACTGAAGTACATGTTGCATCTGAATTTGTATACAACACACCTTTATTATCTGAAAAACCATTATTCATCTACATTTCACAATCAGGTGAAACTGCAGACAGCCGTGCAGTACTTGTAGAAATGAAAAAACGCGGTCACAAAGCATTAACAGTGACAAACGTGCCTGGATCAACATTATCTCGTGAAGCAGATCATACGCTATTATTACATGCGGGTCCTGAGATTGCGGTTGCTTCTACAAAAGCATATACTGCACAAATTGCAGTACTAGCTATCTTGTCTCAAATTGTGGCAAAACGTCACGGTAAAGATGCGACAGTCGACTTGCTTCAAGAATTAGCAAAAGTTGCTAATGCGATGGAAGCTATCGTAGACGATGCAGAATTCATGGAACAAATTGCTAAAGATTACTTAGCAACGACACGCAATGCTTTCTTCATCGGCCGTACAATCGACTACAATGTCAGCTTAGAAGGCGCATTGAAATTAAAAGAAATTTCATATATCCAAGCTGAAGGCTTTGCAGGCGGCGAGTTGAAACACGGTACAATCGCATTGATTGAAGACAATACACCGGTTATCGCACTTGCTACACAAGAGAACGTCAACCTTTCAATCCGCGGTAACGTGAAAGAGGTTGCTGCACGCGGTGCGCATACTTGCATCATTTCAATGGACGGCTTAAACAAACAAGATGACACATATGTTATCCCGCAAGTGAATGAATTATTAACACCGCTTGTATCAGTTGTACCATTACAATTAATTTCTTATTATGCGGCATTGCATCGTGACTTAGACGTAGACAAACCACGTAACTTAGCAAAATCAGTTACAGTTGAATAATAGATGATTTATAAGCTGTCATTCTCTAATGAGGATGGCAGTTTTTTCATGGCACAAAAGTTGATGAAGGTTGCGAAAAAAGCCTGAAAATGCCATAATCAAGGCGATAACATGAACTTGGAGGAAAAGTAATGGATAATGTGAAAGCGATATTCTTAGATATGGACGGAACGATTTTACAAGAAAACAACAGAGTATCTGAAAAAACTACAGAAACAATCAAACAATTACGTCAAAAAGGCTATAAAGTCTTTATCGCGACTGGACGTTCGTTTGATGAAATTGAACATTTAACACCAGAAAATTTTGAAATAGACGGAGTCATCTCTTCGAATGGTACAAGAGGCGATGCAGAAGGCAGTACTATTTTTGAGCATAGTTTAACGTTTGAAGCGGTAACACAAATTGTCAGCGAAGCAAAAGCGCAAAACATTTACTATGAAGTGTTTCCATTCAGCGGAAATCGCATGATTTTAAAAGAAGATGAAGATTGGATTCGTGCTACATGCGAAGGAGATACACCGCCGAATAATGTAGGTATCAGCGAGTGGAATTCACGCAAACATGCACTTGCAGGCAATGTGAACTGGGTGGATGCATTACCTGAGACTAAATTCTCTAAAATCTATATGTTCACACCGGATTTAGAAAAAATCACAGCTTTCAGAGCGCATTTAATCGAAGAGCAGCAACAACTTGGAATTACTGTTTCGAATTCATCACGTTTTAACGCTGAAACAATGGCAGAAGGCATTGATAAAGGAACAGGAATTAAAGAAATGATTGAACACTATCACATCGATCAAACTGAAACGTTAGTCATCGGTGACAGTGATAACGATCGTTCTATGTTTGCATTCGGACATTACACAGTCGCAATGAAAAATGCACGTCCTGAAATTCAAGCATTGACGAAAGATGTTACATCTTATACAAACGATGAAGATGGGGCAGCACGCTATTTAGAAGACAATTTGCTGAAATAAAACGGATTTTACGAAAATCATATTTGATACAAAAAGAGCGTCTGAAGGAGCTGGCAGCTGCCTTCAGACGCTTATTTTCATTGCTTATTTTTTGAATTCATCTGAACGTTGATCAATGTCTTTTTTCTTTGACTCTAAATGATCAAATGTTGTATCAGAATAAGTTTCTTTTTCTGTGTCTGCTTTGTCTTTAGTTTGTTCAACTTTATCTTCAACTTGTTCTTTTTTGTCTTTTGCTGCTTGTTTAGCCTTACGTTCTTTGTGAGATGGTTTTGTTCTTGGTGCAAGGTGACCGGCAGCAGAATTGAAGAATGCGATAATTGCGTGTGTATTTAAGTAATAAACTGCCACACGAACTAAAATCGCAATCACCATTACAATAATGATAAGAACATTAGCGATATTTTGAGACATCGATTTCGTTCCAAGGTTAACGAGTTGAACAATCGGTGTGCTCAAAAGAATAACGATAAAGTCTAATAATACAAGACCTAGTAATAATTTGAACCATGAATGCTGTCCATTCTTCATTGATTTAAATGCTTGTTTTACATCTTTGAATGCACCAGCTTGACGATCTTTAAAGTAAGCGGCAGTGTATGCGACAATGATGTAAGTAATTGCCCAAATGAAGAATGATAAAATCAAGCCTAATATTGTTAAAGCAATTAATTGAACTGCGATGTATGCACCGATATGTTCCATGAAGTAGTTTTGGCCGCCTCTTACTGCGCTGCCGAAAACTGCACTGAATAATTGCGTTAACACGTAGCGGATCAGACTTAAAATAATGATAAACAGCAGTGTGAATAAAGCTAATTTAACTGCTTTTAAGTAACTGCCTTTCTTAAATGCAGAAAGGGCATCTGTAAAACTTACTTTCTCTTTATTGATACCTTTATATATAATATTGATAGCACCAGCAGCTAAATGGTAGCCGGCGAATATAAAGAAAGCAAGCGGCAAGATAACAGCAAAGAGTATCGCAATAATAATTTGCGGTGAAAACTGTTGTGTCATCATAGCCATCATTACGAGTTGCGCTGCCTGAGATAATGGTTGTAAACTGAGTCCAACCAGTAAAATAAAGACAATGAATGTTAGAATACTAAAAACAGCTATTTTAACATTTTGCGGTTTTGCGTTTTGTATTGCTTGTTTATGAAATTTAAACAATGGCTTAGCACTCCTTTGATATGATATAAACACAATATCAAAAAATAGCGGAGTTTCAAATTAAAAAATAAAGATTACAGACAAAATGTAACATTTTGTTTAATAATAAACTTATATGAGGGTGATGACTTTGAAATTTGCAGTAATAACAGATGTGCACGGCAACATGGATGCACTTCAAACAGTACTACGAGATATTGATAGAAGAGGGGATATCGACCATATTTATAATCTAGGAGATATTATAGGTATCGGCCATAATACCAATGAAGTTTTAGGTATGGTGACTTCTAGGGATGATATTACGTCTATTGCAGGCAATCATGATGAAGCAATTATGTCTGTGATTAACAAGACACCATATCCAGAAGATTTAAAAGATAAATTCTTAGAACACCATCATTGGATCGCAGAACACTTAAACCCGCAGTACTATGATTATTTAAATGAATTGCCGAGAGAGTTTAAGTTAGATGTCTTCGGACAGTCTGTATTAGGTATTCATTATGAAATAGAAAACGCGAAATTAGACCAGCCGATTGATCAAATTCCATTCAGTCCGATTGTCGAGCCGACAGCATCGCATATGGCGGAATTGTTTAAAGATAAAGAAGCGGATTTGATTTTATTCGGCCATAACCATACGCTGCATCATTTTGTTCAAGAAGATACAGCTTACTTTAATCCAGGTTCGGCAGGCCTTAACAGAGCACCTTATACAGTCTACGGAATTGTGACGATTACACCTGAACAGTTTAATGTAGAACAAGTCCGTGTGGTATATGATAACGAACGTTTCATTGATGGCTTTGAAACAAAACAAGTACCAGGCAGACAGTTGATTTTTGATAAGTTCATTCAATAAAGCAAATTAAACCGGCGACTCAAGATTAGTGTGAGTCGCCGGTTTGTTTCGTATATTTATTTTAAGAGGTTGCGGTGATGTGTTCGCATAATGTTGTTCGGCTATGCGGATTTTCATGTGATTCTAATTGGATGGTCATATGATGAATATTCAATGCATTCAGTTCTTTTTCTATTCGCTGCAGCAAAGCTTCGCATTCTTTAATTGATAAAGTATCGCTGACGACTGCATGGCAGCTGAAAGCATTTAAACCATGGGAAATCGTCCAGACATGACAATCATGTACATTTTGAATAGCTTCCTCTGATTTAACAGTTTCTACGACTTGATCAATATCGATATCCTTAGGTGTGCCTTCCATCAAGATATTAAGCGAATCTTTGATTAAGCCGTAACTGCTTTTAAGCAATAATAATGAAACGAGCAAACTTGCGATAGGGTCAGCAATAGTAAAGTTGAAAGCCCAAATCAATAATGCTGCTGCGATTGCGCCGACAGAACCTAATAAGTCGCCGAGGACGTGCAAGAAAGCACCGCGCATATTAATGTTATGTTTTGTATCTCCGCCGCTTAACATCAGCCAAGCGACAATGATGTTGACAATTAAGCCTGTTACACTGATGAAGAACATTTCAGCAGATAAGACTTCTTGAGGAGAAGCAAAACGTCTGAAAGCTTCAATCATAATACCGATACTGATGACAAATAAGAGTACACCGTTGAATAAAGCGACTAATATTTCAAACCGCTTGTAGCCGAAAGTCATATTCATCGTAGCGTGGCGTTCTGCGTATTTAAATGCAAATAAGGCAAAGCCTAATGAGAACGCATCACTCAGCATATGCACACCATCTGAAAGCAAAGCTAAACTATTTGCTATGAAACCTCCGACTAATTCAACGACCATAAATGCGGCTATGATGATAAATGATAGTGTTAAGACACGTTTGTTGTTAGTATGCACATGGTTGTGATGATGGTGATGTGCATGTTCATGAGAATGGCTCATAAGCAATCTTCCTTTCTAATCAACAGGATGTTCTGCATGGTGTATAGCTTGTGCTAAAAGCGTTACGACATGTTGATCATCGAGCATATAAATTTTGGATTGGCCTTGGCGCTGGTCTTTTACAAGTTCAGCATGACGCAGGATTTTCAATTGATGCGATACATTCGATTGAGAAAGTCCCAGGGTATGGCTGATATGTCCGACACTGCAAGGCCCTTGTTTTAATAGATGCATAATTCGGATGCGGTTAGGTTCGCTTAACGCTTTGAAAATATCAGTGACTTGCGCTAGTGTCCGACTGCTTAATTCATGATTTGACAAGCTTACCACTCCTTAAATTAATATATGAACATTTATTCATATATTAATTTACAACGTTGTGCATACGAAGTCAATAGCGCAATTTGTACAGCTGTTTCAATAAAGCGATAGAGGGAAAAGTTCAACTATGATAATAAATTAACAGGAGTGATGGACTTGAGTATTTTAGTATTAGGCTCAAACGGCGGTGTCGGCAAGTTTATCGTTTCAAAATTAAAAGATGCTGACCAAAATTTCACTGCAGCTTATCGTAAAGATGAACAAGTTGAAAAAGCGGAAAAAGAAGGCTTAGATGCAAAAAACGTAGATGTTGAAACAGACAGCATTGAAACATTAGCTGACAAATTCAAAGGCTATGAACAGCTTGTCTTTTCAGTGGGTTCAGGCGGCAGTACTGGTGCGGATAAAACGATTATTGTCGACTTAGATGGTGCTGTCAAAGCGATTGAGGCCAGCAAGAAAGCAGGCGTAAAACACTTCGTGATGGTTTCTACTTTTGATTCAAGAAGAGAAGCTTTCGATGATTATGAAGCACTTAAGCCCTATACTATCGCAAAACACTATGCGGATAATCATCTGCGCGATTCTGGTTTAAACTATACGATTGTACATCCGGGTGCACTACTTGATGATGCTGGAACAGGGAAAGTTGAAATTGAAAAATTATTTGATGAAGGCGGTTCTGTTCCTAGAGAAGACATTGCGGCAACCATCGTTGAAGTATTAACTAACGAGCAATTCCAAGGCGGAGAATTCCAAGTTATTGCTGGAGATGAACCGATTCAAACAGCTTTAGAAAACTTCTATAAGTAAACTATAAATAGTATGTAAGTATGTTAAAGGAAGGTCAGTAGTATCTGGCCTTCTTTTTTAATAAAAGCGAGTCAGAAAGCGCTTGTATTTGTTATAATTGAGTGGATAATAAAGTGGAGGTCAAAGTTCGGATGAAAATTTCAAAGACAAAGATATATGAAAAAATTGCCGACATCTTGTTAGAAAAAATTAAAACAGGCGAGTATGCGGTCGGAGACAAATTGCCTTCCATTCAAGCGCTTGCTAAGGATTATGGTGTAAGTGTCGCTTCAGTACGTGAAGCTTTCAATGCGTTAAGAACAATAGGAGTTATTGAAATCAAACAAGGTTACGGCACATTTGTGACCAAGCAAGAACCTGTCTTTTTTGATTTAGACGATACTTCGCTGACAAGAAAACAAATTGAAGATTTGCTAGAACTGCGGGAAATTGTGGAGCTTGCTACGGTGAAAAAAGCAGCTGAATTAAGATCAGAGGAAGATTTAAAAGCATTAGACGCTGCATTAGGATTAATGCAAAAAGCAGTGGCTGACGGAACATCAGGGGAAGCGGCTGATCTGCAGTTTCATCTTGCAGTAGCGAAAGCGGCACAAAATGACATGTTGTTTGATTTACTGAATAATATTTCAGACGTTATTCAAGAAACAATGAAAGAAACACGTAAAGTGTATCTGTTTGATAAAGAAAAAGCGCTGCTTCGTTTATATGAAGAACATAGAAAAATCTATATTGCGGTTCAAGAAAAAGATGCTGTACAAGCGCAGCAGCAAATGCATGAACATCTCGAAGAGGTACGTGATACGATTTTGCAGAACATCAAAAACAAATAATATGAAATTATATGGAACAAGTCTCTATAATGAGGCTTGTTTTATTTTATTTTGTTTAAAGCAGAATAAAAGTGAAAAAAGTTTGAACAAAATGTTAAACATCTGATGACTAGATGAGTAAAGAGCGCTATAATGTACGAGTAATCTTTTCTATTCTTAAATTAAGCAGCAGACGTTGTGGGGATGCCTGTTGGGGTTTTAATGGTTTAAGCAATAGGAATCATTAAATTTAATCGGGCTCACGCGTTCACAAGTTTTTGCGAACGGGGAAAGGGTGTAAAAAATGAAAGTCAGTTTATTCTCAACTTGTTTAGTTGAAGCTTTCCATACACGTATCGGTGTGGCTACTGTGGAATTGCTGGAAAGATTAGGCTGCGAAGTAGATTATCCTGCTTCACAAATCTGCTGCGGACAACCTGCATTTAACTCTGGTTATTTCGAAGATGCAAGACAATCAGCTAAACAAATGATTAAAGCATTTAAAGATTCAGAATATGTCGTTGCGCCATCAGGTTCTTGTATTACAATGTTCAAACATTATCCAAGTTTATTCGAAAATGATCCTGTGATGCATAAAGAAGCGGTTGCGCTTGCAGATAAATCATACGAACTTACACAATTTATTGTTAATGTCTTAGGTATTACAGATGTCGGAGCGTCGCTTAAAGGCAAAGCAACACTTCATCCGTCATGTCATATTACTAGAATTTTAGGAGTAGTTGATGAACCTAAACAATTATTAAGCAATGTCAAAGGTCTAGAATTGGTCGAATTGCCGAAGTATTATAATTGCTGCGGTTTCGGCGGTACATTTGCGGTTAAAATGTCAGATGTATCCAGTGAAATGGTAGATGAAAAAGCACATTGTGTAGATGAAACAGGTGCAGATTATTTAGTCGGTGCGGATGCAAGCTGCTTAATGAATATCGAAGGCCGTTTGAAACGTATTAAAAGCAAAGTGAAAGTACTTCATATTGCTGAAGTATTAAATCATCAGCTTGAAGGGGCGGTGCATTAAGATGGGTATGCGTATCGGAGATAAATCCTTTAAAGATGCTTTTAAAGTTGAAAAGCAGAATAAATTTATGCGCGGTGCTGTAAGTTCAGCACAAGATGGTTTGCGTGTGAAAAAACTAAAAGCACAAGAAGAACTCGGAAATTGGGAAGAATGGCGCCAATTATCAGCTGAAATCCGCCAACATACATTAGAAAACTTAGATTATTATTTAAATCAGCTTTCTGAAAATGTAGCGAAATTAGGCGGCCATGTCTACTTTGCAGAAACAAAAGAAGAAGCTTCTGCTTATATTGCAGATGTAGTGAAAAAGAAAAATGCGACAAGAGTCATCAAATCTAAATCAATGGTAACTGAAGAAATTGAAATGAACCATGCATTGCAAGATATCGGTGCTGAAGTTGTAGAAAGCGACTTAGGCGAATTCTTGCTTCAAATCGACCACGAAGATCCGCCTTCACATATCGTAGCACCAGCGCTGCATAAAAACCGCGGTCAAATCCAACGTGTATTAAATGCTAAAGAAGGCTACCAAGGCAGCGATGATCCGACAGAAATGGCGAGATTTGTACGTAAAATCATGCGTGAAAAATTCTTGGCAGCTGAAGTAGGGGTAACAGGATGCAACTTTGCTGTAGCAGACAGCGGCAGCTTCTGCCTTGTTACTAACGAAGGAAACGCACGTATGACAACTACTGTACCTAAAACACAAATTACTGTAATGGGTATGGAACGTATTGTACCTTCATTCAAAGAAATGGAAGTATTAGTCGGTATGCTTTCACGCAGTGCAGTAGGACAAAAATTACCAAGTTATGTGACGACACTTACAGGCCCAAGAGGAGAAGGGGAAATTGATGGTCCGGAAGAATTCCATTTAGTTATTGTTGATAACGGTCGTTCTTCTATTTTAGGTACACAATTCCAAGAAATCTTGCAATGTATTCGTTGCGGTGCTTGTATGAACGTTTGTCCGGTTTACAGACATTCAGGCGGCCACAGTTACGGTTCTATTTATCCAGGACCAGTCGGTGCAGTCTTATCGCCATTGCTTGGCGGCTATGAAGAATATGGACAATTACCATATGCATCATCACTATGTGCAGCATGTTCAGAAGCATGTCCGGTTAAAATTCCGCTTCACGAACTCTTACTTAAACACCGCCAAGTCGAAGCAGAAGAACTTAAAAAATCTGCTTTAGGCGAACGCTTAGTCATGAAAGGATTCGGTATCGGTACAACTAAACCGCATCTCTTCCAATACAGTATTAAAATGGCAGGACCTGCACTTAAACCGTATGCCAATAAAGACGGCTGGGTAGAAAAAGGTCCGAAACCATTACATGCTTGGACACAATCCAGAGATTTCCCAACACCTGAAAAAGAACGTTTCAGCCACTGGATGAAAGCACACTTGAAAGAGAAAGAAGGGGAAAACAAATGACTGGATTAATTTCTAACAAAGAAAAGTTCTTAGCAAACATTCAAAATGCTTTAGAACGCAAAACACCGGCAAACGTAGTTAAACCTGAATGGTCAGTACAACCGCAATATAAAACTTTGGCTGACTTAACACCTGATGAACTTGTGGATCATTTAGAACATGAATGCGAACGCATCCATACTGTGTTCAAAAAAACTACAAAAGCTAACTTAAATGAGATTTTAAGAGCTACTATCAAACAATTCGGCGGCAACCCTGTTGTCAGATTTGATGATCCGCGCTTTACTGAATATCAAGTGGACTTAAGCGAATTCGATACAACTGTTTGGGATGAAGCACAACCTGAACAAAGCAAACGTGCAGCACAATCTGCGCAAGTCGGTATCACCTTCAGTGATTACTGCCTAAGCGAGAGCGGTACAATTGTTTTATTCTCAGGCAAAGGACGCGGACGTGCAGTCAGCTTAATGCCTGAAACATATATTGCTATCATTCCAAAATCAACAATCGTGCCAAGATTTACACAAGCAGCAGACGGTTTATATGATAAAAACCAAGAAGATGCACGCTTCCCATCTTGTGTCAACTTCATTACAGGTCCATCCAACTCTGCAGATATCGAAATGAACTTAGTAGTAGGGGTACATGGTCCGGTAAAAGCAGCTTATATCATTGTAGATGATATTTAATTTTGATTCAAAACACAAAGAACCGAACGAAAACACATAATGTTTTTCGTCCGGTTCTTTTTTCGTATTTAAAAGACCTAGGCTTTTCCAGGGCCTAGGTCTTATGCAAATTTTTATGAAATGGAGCCGCATCAGCAACTCTTTCGACATTAATCATATTAATTACCTTATGTAGCAAATGTTAAGCTATTATTAACATACTTCTATTATAAGGGGTGAAGCCTGACCAATACAAGTAATATTTGAAATAATTTGTAAAATAATTTGAGTGATATTTGTATTAAAGATAAGTATGAGAACAATAGAAGTAATACATGGAAAATGACATTCTTTGGTTTTTAACTTTTGTAAATATTTTAAGTATACTACCACCTTGAAGAAAATATTGTTATAATATCTTAGATAACGCTATCATGATGAATTCCATAAGAATGGTCGAATAAACAACCGATACATAATCAAGCATAGAATGAAATAATAATGGAGGTGCACGGATTTATGCCATTGTTTTTAGACCCGATTTTTAAAGAAAGAATCTGGGGCAGTGATCACTTAACGCAATACGGTTATCAATTGCCTCATGCAAATGTGGGTGAAATATGGGCTGTTTCTGCACATCAAAATGGTGACAGTGTCATTACTGACGGGCCATTTGAAGGTCGAACATTAAGTGAGGTTTGGCGTGAACATAAAGAATTATTTGGAGATTTCCCGAGTTCTGAATTCCCATTAATGGTTAAAATGATTGATGCACAAGAAGCATTATCTGTACAGGTTCATCCTGATACAGCTTATGCTTATGAACATGAAGATGGAGATTTCGGCAAGAAAGAATGCTGGTATATTATCGAAGCAGAAGAAGGTGCGGAGATTATTTACGGCTTGAACACAGATTCTAAAGAAGATTTTATCCGTGCTTTAGATAACGAAGAACATCATAATCTATTCAAACATATTCCTGTCAGTGCTGGCGACTTCTTCTTTGTGCCGAATGGTATTGTACATGCGATAGGCAAAGGGATTGTGGTATATGAAGTCACACAATCTTCTGATGTTACGTATCGTATCTATGATTATAATCGCAGAGATGAAGCGGGCCATGCACGTGAAATGCATATCGAAAAAGCTAAAGATGTTGTAGAAGTGCGTGCTGGCAGTCCGAATGTGATTCCGGAAACTGAAATTATCGATAACCATAAACGTACATCATATATTAATAATGATGCCTTTACGGTTGTGAAATGGGAAATTACTGGTACGCTGAGTTATATGAAGCCGAGAGAATTCTGTTTAGTGACTGTGCTTTACGGTGAAGGCGAATTGATTACAGATGGCGATGTATTTTCAATTCGTCCCGGAAGCAGCTTTATTTTAACGTCAGAAGACTTGGATAATATCTTTAAAGGCGACTTAACTGTGATGATTACGTATGTATAAAGAAACAGAGGTGTAATGGCATGCGAAAATTTTTATATATTACATTGATATGCGGTATTTTATCAGGTGCAGGCGTATTTATGAATTTCCCACAGTATCCTAATTTATTGATCCCCGCCGGTTTTTCGATTTTAGGTATCTTATGTGTATGTGTCACGATACCGGACAAGCAAACCAGCAATATGTTGAAATTCGGGGGCTTTTTAATTAATTTTATGCCGCTGATGGCAATCATATTTATGCCGGAATAATAAGTCTGACTTGTATCAAAGCGATGCATTTGATATAAATGTTTAGAACAAGATTTGCAATATAGGGTTGAAGCGGACAGCTGCGATAAGGGTATATTGCACTTAAATCAATTTATAAATGAAGAAGGAGCAGTATCATAATGACTGAAGAAACAAACTATTTCTGGTTGAACTGCGGTTTTAATCGATGGAATCATAATGAACCCTTAGTCGGACAAACGACTTTGTTTGAATCAGGGGCACAATTCAATCCTACGCAAGGTTTTCGTGCGTTTAAAAAAGCGAAAGCCGGTGACAAGGTCATCTTTTATCAAGTACAAACAGATGCAGGATTGCTCGGCAGCGGTGAAATCATTAGTGTACAAACAGGTGCACAACATAAGATCCGTGTACAATTCAGATTAACAGAAGCATTGAAGCCGCTAACTGCAGATTATTTAAAACGCAGCGAACAATTAGAGTTTCGCATTAACAATATGAAAGAAACGTTGTTCAATCAAATTACAAAAGAAGAATTTGATTTAATCGAACAATTAGGCAAAGGCACAACGAAAGTGCCAAGATATTTCTTCTTGGCAGAAACGCTGGACTTTGAACCAGGAGAAACCTATACCATCTTTACACATACTTATAACGGCATTAAGCGTAACGGTTATCACTATTATACGCAGCTTGAAATCGGAGATAAAATTGTCTTTTACAACCGTAATGCGGATCATTCAGTCATCGGTTTAGGCGAAGTGACGCAGCATATTCGCGAATTGCCTCCGATTCCCGGCCGTACAAACAGTACTGCCATCGAAGTCCGTTATGATGAAGATATCAACCCGGTGAATTTAACAACATTAAATAAACATCCGAGACTTAAAAACTTATATTACTTGCAAGAAAATGCGAAACAAGCTATTGCGAGTATGTCGCAGGCACAATTTGATGCGATTATTGAAATGAGTAAGAATGACGGCATGAAGCCGCAATTTGAAGCCATCCGCAAAGATAATGTGGTAAATCATCTAGATGAAGAAATCAAACCATTTATTCTGCTTGTGATTCAAGATAAGGATCGTGCAGAAGGCTTGAAAGCGGCTGAAAACCTGCTTCAAAAGACCAATGCGAAACCAGTGATTACAACAGGGCATCCTGATTTCACTGAAGATATGCTTTACGGCAAGTATTTACCGAATGAAGCAGGCGCATTGTATTACAGAGAAGGCTTTATTACGGAATTAATGCCGAGAACTGATCGCAGTTATTTAGTCATTGATAACTTTAACCGTATCGACCCGGATATTTTCCAAACATTCATTAATGTATTAGAAGGCTATGAAGTGACATTACCGCGCTATAATAGAGACGGCTCAATGGTTAAATGGTCTAAAAATAAAGATTCCTTCTATCATTTCAATCCTAACTGGCATATTATCGGTGTCACATATGATAACTTAGAAACCATTAAACAAAAGTACTCAGAACAGTTCTTAAAGTATGCGCGTATCGTAAAAGTTAATCATGATTAATCATTTCAGACCTTAGGTGAATTAAGTGTACCTAAGGTCTTTGTTATGGAATTAAACAGATCAAACGTATCAATTAAGTACGTCTCCTTTAAATCTTCAGCACAACGGGTAAACTATAATTACAAGCAATTAGAGAAAAAATAATAAGAAAGGAGCGTTGATGACATGCCGATAATTTATTATGACGGCAATTGTGTTTATTGCTACAACTATGCGATATGGCTGATTAGACACGGCTTATCGAAAAGTTATGAATTTGCGACATTAAAAGGACCTTCTGGAGAAGCATTGCAGCGTCAGCATCCAGGGGTCTTAGAATTAAATACTGTCGTGCTGCAAGAAGGCGATCGGCTTTACTTTAAATCAACCGCAATTGCGAAATTATTAATGTCGCTCACAGAAGAAAAATGGCTCGGTCTGGCACTGACATTGGTTCCAAAACCATTGCGTAGTCTAGGTTATAACTTATTTGCAAATAACAGAGATAAAATGTGGCATGCAACGTGGCAGAAGCCAAGCGACTATGAGCGTTCATTCTTTATAGATTTGCCTGACAAGATTAAAAAAGAATACGGCTGAAATTAAAATTTGGCTCTGTATTAAAACGATAAAAAGTTTAATTGAGAATGGAAATGCATATTCAGATATTTTCATTCTCTTTTTTAGTGACAGCACAAGCAATTCTGTACTCATTCCTTATAGGCATAACAGGTACAGAAACGGGTAAAACTAAATATGGCAGTAAAATGACAGCTCAGAGTTCTTAATTAGAATTATTTTAAATTAAGGCACAAACAGCTTTACAGATTAGAATGATTATAATATAATAGTTATTACAAAGAGAGAACGATAACTAAAGGAGCGATTATTTTTATGGCAAACAAACAAGATGTAGTAGATGTACTCAATGAACAAGTAGCAAACTGGACAGTGTTATACACTAAAATCCACAACTTCCATTGGTTTGTGAAAGGACCTCATTTCTTCTCTTTACACGTTAAATTTGAAGAATTATATAATGAAGCAAGCGAACACATTGATGAATTAGCTGAACGTATTCTAGCAATCGGCGGCAGCCCAGTTGCGACAATGAAAAAAAGCTTAGATGCAGCGATTGTTGATGAAGCAGAAACTGAAAAAACTGCAGAAGATATGGTGGCTTCAATTTCTAAAGACTTCACTAATATCTCTGAACAACTTGAAAAATCAATCAGTGTTGCAGGAGATGCAGAAGATGATGTATCACAAGATATGTTAATCGCATTACAAACTTCAGTTGATAAACACAACTGGATGTTCCAATCATTCTTAGGCAAATAATAGAATTTATTAATAATTGAAGATGAAACGTTGAAATAATACCCGCTTTTGTTAAACAAAAGCGGGTATTTAAAATTGTTGTTTGAATTATTGTTAATTTTAGACTCTTACAGCAGATATATTATGGGATATAATAGTAGATGCAATCAGAAGTGGGAGATGATAAATTGTGAAAAATTAATACTTATTATGATAGCAGTTGGCACACTACTTACTGCGTGTGGTAATGATACGAAAGAAAAAGTGCAATCTAAATCAAAACCAACAACAATGAAACAAAGTCAGCATCAAATTAAAAAAGAAAATGGTATTACGACAGTAGATGGTTTTGTTCTCGCAAATAAAAAAGTACCTCTGCCTAAAAATTTTAATCCTGGTGAAAATGCTAATGCTAGAAATCATTTGAATCAAATGATACAAAATGCTAAAGCAAAAGGCCTAGATATTGTGTATCGAAGTGGATTTAGATCTTATCAGCAACAAGTCAGTTTATTTAACAGCTACGTCCAACGAGATGGTAGAAAAGCAGCTGAAAAATACAGTTCTCCATCGGGGCTATTCTGAACATCAAACGGGTTTAGCTTTTGACGTAGGTTCTAATCGCTACAATAAAGATTTCTTGAAAGAATATGGTGAAACACCAGAAGGAAAATGGTTAGCAAAACATGCGCATGAATACGGCTTTATCTTGCGTTATCCAAAAGGAAAAGAACAGATTACAGGTTATCAATATGAACCGTGGCATTTCAGATATGTAGGTAAGAAAACTGCTAAAGCTATCTATGATAAACAGTTGACTTTAGAAGAATATTTAGACTATGGATATGATAAAAAAAGTATCAAGTAGTTAAAAGCAAAGTAAAAAGGCGAAGCTGAACGGCTCCGCCTTTTATTGTGTAATTGATTATGCGATTTCTAATGCGACTTCCATCATTTGTGTGAATGAATTTTGACGTTCTTCTGGTGTTGTTGCTTCGTCGCGTAAAATATGGTCGCTGACAGTGAAGATACCTAATGATTTTTTACCTGCGTAAGTTGCATTTAAGTAAATTCCCGCAGATTCCATTTCAATTCCTAAGATACCCATTCTTTGCCATTGTTGGTTGAAAGTAGTATCTGCATTATAGAAAGTATCTGAAGATAAGATGTTGCCTACATGTGTTGTAGCACCAAGTTTATCTGCCGCATTTTTAGCTTGTACCATTAAATCGAAGTCAGCTAATGGTGCAAAATGGCCTGGGATATTGTATTGGTCTACATAGTTAGAGTTTGTTGAAGCACCTTGTGCGATAATGATGTCGTATAAATTAACATCTTCTTGCAACGCACCGCAAGAACCGATACGGATAATTGTGTCTACATCAAATGTGTTGTAAAGTTCGTATGAATAAATACCGATACTTGGAATACCCATACCTGAACCCATTACTGAAACTTCTTTGCCTTTATATGTTCCAGTGTAACCGAACATATTGCGGACTTCGTTGAATTGTACGACATCTTCTAAGTAATTGTCAGCAATGTATTTAGCGCGAAGCGGATCTCCTGGCATTAATACTGTCTTTGCGATTTTAGCACCGTTAGGTTGAATATGAGGTGTACCTTGAGTCATAAATTATCTGCTCCTTTAATATTTAGATATTTAAGTTAAATGTAACACGAAAAAGCCTGAATATGCGAGAATAACCTTGTTTTGTACATCTTATTTAGTGTTAAAAGATGCATGATTTTCCAAAAAGAGTGAAATTGAAATAGTGAGCAAGCCACAAATATTTTAGTCAGTTAAAATATTTTGGTAAAATGGCATATGAATCAATAATATTATATTCGAGCTTAAACAACATAATTGGAGGATGAATAAATAATGGATTACGCAAAATACATTGACCACACTTTATTAAAACCTGATACGACGGTTGATCAAATCGACAAGTTGATTGATGAGGCTAAAGAATACAAATTCAAATCAGTATGTATTAACCCGACATACGTTAAACATGCGGCAGAAGCATTGAAGGATTCAGATGTTTTAGTATGTACAGTTATCGGTTTCCCATTAGGCGCAAACACTTCAGAGGTTAAAGCATTTGAAGTTGAAGACGCAGTGAAAAACGGCGCAGACGAATTAGATATGGTGATTAATATCGGCGCATTAAAAGACGGCCGCTATGATGAAGTACAAAAAGATATTGAAGCTGTTGTCAAAGCAGCGAACGAGCATACTGTCAAAGTCATTATTGAAACAGTACTGTTAACTGATGAAGAAAAACGTAAAGCATCAGAATTAAGCAAAGCAGCAGGTGCTGATTTTGTGAAAACTTCAACTGGTTTTGCGGGCGGCGGCGCAACTGTCGAAGACGTGAAATTAATGAAAGAAGTTGTCGGAGATGATTTAGAAGTTAAAGCATCCGGCGGTGTAAGAAATCTAGAAGACTTTAAAGCTATGTTAGATGCAGGCGCTACACGTGTAGGGGCGAGTGCAGGTGTTCAAATTATTCAAGGATTAGAGTCAGATTCTGATTATTAAGTTTAATCTTCTATTATATAAAAGTTTATGCAACTAGGTTTAAGCATTATTTGATGGATAAAGCCTTGATATAACATTGTGTGTTGCCCAATATAGTGGTATGCTATATATATAGTTATAATAGGAGGCATTAGAATGAACAACAATGAAAAGTTAGTCAACAACAAAGCTTATCTTCTAACATCATCCGTAGTTTTAGGTGGATTTTTATTCTTAACTTTGCCAAACAATGATGCACATGCTGCTGTAAATAATGAAGAAGGCAAACAAGGTACTTTTTCAAACCCAGAGAATACTATGGTTACTCAAGCAAATAATAATTCAAATTTCCAATACAACTATAGTTTTAACAGCGGAAAAATTGAAAACCAAAACAAAATAAATTTTCAAAAAAATAACGATGGAAAAGAAGTAAATAGTATTTACAACTCGTATTCTAATGGGGAAAAGAATTTTATAAACAATGTAAATCCAGATAAAAAATACTTTGATTCATATTTAGATGAACCAAATAATTCAAAGTTAAAATATAACTTTGAAGAGAATCTTAACACTGATCTTCCAATTGGAGGAAGTTCTGACTATTACACTGATAGAAGTATAGAGCCGTATGCATCTGCTCAATGGTTAACTAATCATACTTTAACTGCAGGTTTTGGACATTATAACCTTAATATTAATAATGGTATGCATTATGGTGCAGATTTTGCAATGCCAATTGGAACTCCGGTTCAAGCAATTACAGGAGGGAAAATTATTGAAGCAGGTTGGAGTCCCATATGGTGGAGGTAATCAAATAGGTGTAAAAGAACCTGATGGCTATCATTATCAATGGTATATGCATTTAAGTCAAATTAATGTTAGAGTAGGAGAATATATTTCAACAGGTCAAATAATTGGTAAATCTGGAAGCACAGGTTATGCAACTGGTCCTCATCTTCATTTCCAAAGAATGGTTGGTGGTTTAGGCAACCAATATGCCCAAGACCCTTTACCATTCTTAAAAGATAATGGGTACGGAAGCTATGATAATAATTATACACCTCCAGTTGATTATGTTTCTGCACCTACCATTAATAATACATTTAAAAAAGATAGCAATGGAACATATTATAAATCAGAATATGCATCATTTACTGCAAATTATGATATCAAAACAAGATTAAATGGTCCTTTTAAAAGCAATCCACAATCTGGAGTTTTACATCCTGGTCAAACTATTAATTATGATACGGTAATGAAACAAGATGGATATGTTTGGGTGGTTTATACTGGATATTCTGGTAATAGAGTTTATTTATCTGTTAGAACATGGGATAAATCTACTGATACATTAGGACCTTTATGGGGTACAATTAATTAACATATAGTTTATAGGGCTGGATACAACGTTGTTCAGTTCTATAAACTTTTTCATAACAACAAAGGAGATACACCATGTACTTTACAAATTTAACTGAAGAAGAGTTTGGTAATTTTACACAAAATCATTTTTCACACTATACACAATCAGCACGGCATTACCACAACCGTAATAAGTTTCGTAATGATGTGCATTTAGTAGGTGTAAAAGATGCTAATAATCAAGTGCTCGCAGCTTGCTTGTTAACTGAAGCGCGCAGTATGAAATTCTTTAAATACTTCTATACACACCGCGGACCAGTGATGGATTTCAATAATTTGAAATTAGTAGAATACTTCTTTGCGTCTTTGACATTGTATTTGAAAAAGCAGAATGCATTATATGTATTAGTTGACCCTTATGTATTAGCTAGTGTCAGAGAAGCAGAGGGAGAAATCATTGAAAGTTATAATAATCATGCATTGATGGATACATTGAAAAAGCTCGGTTATATTCATCAAGGTTATTCAATCGGCTACTCGTCAATGAGCCAAATCAGATGGTTGTCAGTTTTGGATTTGAAAGGAAAATCAGAAACACAGCTGCTGAATGAAATGGATTATCAAACAAGACGCAATATTAAAAAGACCTATGAAATGGGTGTACAGGTCAGAACTTTATCGATTGATGAAACACCTTTATTCTTTGAATTGTTTAAAATGGCTGAAGAAAAACATGGTTTTACTTTCAGAGGATTAGATTACTTTAAACAAATGCAGAAAACATACGGCAATCGCGGTTTCTTAAAATTAGCATATATTGATTTGCATAATTATTTGAAAGAACTGCAAGACAAACGGATGGAACTGCAGGGACAACTAGATGAAATCAATGAGAAATTAAAAGAAAATCCGAATTCTAAGAAATCTAAAGGCAAAGCCAATCAGCTGCAGCAGCAATATGACAGTAATGAGCGAAAAATCAATGAAACGCAAGCTATGGCAGAAAAAGACGGTAATATTTTAAATCTCGCAGCGGCGCTGTACCTTTACAACGAACATGAAGTGTATTATTTATCCAGCGGTTCAAACCCTGAATACAATGCCTTTATGGGTGCGTACCGCTTACAATGGGATATGATTAAATTTGCGAAGAAAAAAAGTATCGATCGTTATAATTTCTATGGTGTAACAGGGGACTTCTCTAAAGAAGCTGAAGATTATGGTGTACAAAAATTCAAAGAAGGCTTCAATGCACATGTAGAAGAATATGTCGGCGACTTTATTAAACCAATCAGACCATTGGTTTATAAATTATCGCTGCTGATTGATAAATTGAAACAAAAAGCAAAATAATTACAGTTCATAATGACTCAACATAAGAAAACAGCACTGATAATGCGCGGTACTGCGCTATCAGTGCTGTTTTCTTATTGTTTAGCTTCTATTGAGAAATACCATCTGCAGATTATTCGCTGAAGATTTTATCCCATTGATCACGTTTTTCTAACATTTCTTTTGCGATTTTTTGTGCATCTTCTAAAGAGTGGCTTGCAGCCCAGCCGCATTGTACTTCGTTATCAGCTGGAACTTCAGTTGCTGCAACAGCATCTTTTAATGTTGCTTCGATGATGTTTAATACATCTTCGTAATCATCATGGTTGATGAATGAAACATAGAAACCAGTTTGGCAGCCCATTGGACTTAAGTCTACGACTTTGTCTGTGTGGTTTCTGATATTTTCAGCCATTAAATGCTCTAATGAGTGCATTCCAGGCATCTTCATGTGTTCTTTGTTCGGTTGTTTGAAACGAATATCGTACTTCTTAATAACATCTCCGCTTTGACCTTCTTTAGTACCTGCTAAGCGTACGAATGGTGCAACAACTTTTGTATGATCTAAATTGAAACTTTCAACGTTCATTTTAGGCATAACTTGTAACCTCCTTGAATTATTCATTCCCTATTGTAACAAGGGGAAAGGGCTTTTACAATTTGTAGGTTTCCACTTTTTGCGAAAATATTATCGGTTTACTCGGAATGAATTTGTTGAAAATTGAGAAAAAGGATGGCAAAGCACTTAAAAACCTTTAAAATGTTTAGTAATCGAATTTACTGATAAAGATATAAAAGAGGTTTGGAACGTAGTGAAAAAGCGTTCCAAATTGTGTTATTTCAACCTCTGTGTAACTTATAGCTTTGAAAATAAAGGGAGCCATGGAAATGTCATTTGAAACACAAATTGAACAATTTATTAAAGATAAACAGTCAGAATTTATTGATATTAGTCACAAAATTCACGAAAGACCAGAACTTGGAAACCAAGAAGTATTTGCTTCTGGGGTTTTGATGCAAGAATTAACAGAATATGGATTTGAGATTGAACAAGATATTGCTGGTCATCCAACAGGATTTATTGCAGAATACAACAGTCATAAACCTGGCCCAACCATCGGTTTCCTTGCTGAATATGATGCGCTTCCGGGCTTAGGACACGCATGCGGACATAATATCATCGGTACAACGAGCGTGCTTGCAGGTATCGCATTGAAACAAGTAATCGATGAAGTCGGCGGCAAAGTTGTGGTATTAGGCTGCCCTGCTGAAGAAGGCGGAGAAAACGGCAGTGCCAAAGCCAGCTATGTAAAAGCGGGTGTGATTGATCAGTTGGATGTAGCTTTAATGCTGCACCCGGGCAATGAAACATATAAAACAATCCATACACTTGCTGTGGATGTATTAGATATAAAATTCTACGGTAAGAGTGCGCATGCTTCTGAAAATGCGAATGAAGCCATCAATGCGTTAGATGCAATGATCAGCTACTTTAATGGTGTGGCGCAATTACGTCAGCAAATCAAGAAATCAGAACGTGTTCACGGTGTGATTTTAGATGGCGGTCAAGCAGCCAATATTATTCCTGATTTCACACATGCACGTTTCTATACACGTGCAACAACACGTAAAGACTTAGATGTATTAACACATCGTGTCGGACAGATTGCACAAGGCGCAGCTATTCAAACAGGCTGTGATTATGAATTCAAACCGATTCAAAACGGCGTAAACGAATTCATTTTGACACCTAAATTAGATGAGTTGTTTGCTTATTATGCCAGAAAAGAAGGCGAAGAAGTCAGCGAAGATGATTTCGGATACGGTTCAACAGATACAGGCAACGTCAGCCATGTTGTTCCTACATTGCATGCTCATATTAAAATCGGACCGAGCAATTTAGTCGGCCATACGTATAAATTCAAAGAAGCAGCCGCAAGCGATCATGGGGACAGTGCTTTAATCAAAGGTGCTCAAATTATCGCATTGATGGGACTGGACTTGATTCGAAACAACGAATTGCTGAGAGAAATCAAAGAGCAGCATGTCAGAAAAGTAAAACAAGCTTCTTTAAAAGAGTTCAGAAAGCACTCTGAACAGCCGAAAGTCACATTAAGCGATTTATATGATGATTCGATTGTGTATACTTCAAGACCTTCATATGTCTCTAACCCTTGGTTAGAACCAGATGAACATCAATCGAACTTCTTAACTGGACGAGAATTGCTGATTGCGAATAAAATGCCGGTCATTGTACATGAAGCAAGTGTTACAGATAAATTGCAGCAGCTATTCAATGAAGTCGGCAAAGAAGTACCAAGCAATGTTTATAAATTCCATAATCAAGCAAGTTATGAACACTTGCTGAAATCTTTACCTAAAGAAGAAGGCAAGAAAATCTATTTCCAATATGTGCATAGTGAAGAACTTGTACCAAAAGAAGATTATGCATTAGATAAAGATACTTTTGTTGCATTGAATAATAAAGCGCGTATTCCAGAGTGGACCAACGGCAAGTATTTGCCGAAACGTGAAGTTGTAGCGATAGAAGATTTTGAAGAAGCGGTTAAACAATGGCCGTTGCCGATTGTGTTGAAACCAGGCGATGACTTGCCTACAGCAGGCGGTTACGGCGTTATGATTTGTTATAATCAAGAGGATTTAAATAAAGCTATCGATCGTATTCATAAAGCAACAGAGGAAACCGATACAATAATTATCGAGCAGAAAATCGAAGATATTGCTAACTACTGCGTGCAATTTGCTTACTCAGATCAGCTTGGATTGAAATATCTTAGTACAACAGAACAATTGACGAATGAGTATGGCTTCTATGACGGCAACCAAAGCGTGCCTGTAGAAGAAGTACCGCAAGCTGTAATTGAAGCAGGCCGTGAAATTATGGAAATCGGTATCAGTCACGGTTTCTACGGTGTCGCAGGTTTTGATTTGCTTTATGATAAATACGGTGATGTTTATGCGATTGATTTGAACTTCCGTCAGAATGGCTCTACAAGCATGCTGCTGTTAGATGATGAATTGACAGGAGATTATCATAAATTCTACAGCTACTTCTCAAAAGGTGATAATACGAAATTCTACCGTACTATTATGAAATATGTCCGCCAAGGTAAAATTTATCCATTATCTTATTATGATGGTGATTGGTACGGCAAAGATAAAGTCAATTCACGCTTTGCTTGTATTTGGCACGGCAGCTCAAGAGAAGAAATCGAATTAAACGAAAAAGCATTCTTAAAAGAAATTGAATCTTAATCAATAAACAGCGAGTCTTCTAAAAGATAGGCTCGCTGTTTTTGATTTGTCTTAAGCACATTAGATTGACTGATAAAGTTAATTATTTTATATTTGCATTGATGCACAACTAAAGAGAAAGTAGGTTGATTATGGATTATAGACACGAAAGATTTTTTAAAGACCTTCTTGTTAATGAAACATATTATATTGCGATTAAAGATAGAAAAATGGTTCGCAGAAATGTAGAGGACGATGCGGGCGCTTTATTTTGGACAAGAAAAGAATTAGCAGAAGCTTACTTTGAAAATCGTACAGACGCATACGATAAAATAATTACAAGAGACTTAGATCGTTTTGTGACAAGCGAATTAGATGATTTGTTTGATAAAGGCGATAAAGTATTAGTCAATGTTACAGATGATGTGGATGGTCATTTTATTGATATTTATGAAACTACAGATAAATTGATGACAGAACTTGACCGCATCCGTGTTGTAGAATTTTCACGTATTACTGCAAAATCAGATGATGTGTTCGGCTTAACACATAAAGGCAACAAACAATTCATTATCATCAGTGATAATGGTGAAGACAAGCCGAATTTGATGCCGGTATGGAGTGATTACCGCTCAGCATTGAAAGTCCGTGATGAAGACTTTGAAGAATGCGACGTTGAACAAGTTGAAGGCGAAGTGTTCAGCGAATGGTTAGAACAATTAAGAGATGAAGACCGTGCAGTCGGCGTCAACTTAAAACCTGGTGTAGTAGGTTCAATCGTTTCAGCACAAACACTTAAAAACGAATTATCATATTAAAAAAATAAGGGGATAGGGTGATAGCAGATAACTATCAACCGTATCTCCTTATTTTTAATTAATCCTGATTGCCTAAATAGACACTGCCTAACGCGCCTGAGAAAGCACCATGTTCGATATAGTAAGGTTTGAATCCGCGCAACACAGTATAATCTTCAACAACTTTTCTTAACAGCGGATTGTTGTTGAAGGAGGAACCGATATAAACTACATTTTCAGTATGAGACTCGCGTGCAAGAGTAATGGCCATCGTTGTTACGACTTCTCCGACCACACCCATCACAGAGGCAAGTTTGTCTGCAGGGGTTAAGTCTTTATCCAAATTATGCAAGACATGACCGAAATTGGCAGCTGTTAAATCTCCTGGAATCGGCGGTTCGCTGTTTTTATAAATGTGTTTTACTTTTAAATCGATGTATTCGCGATTGCCTTGCTGGGCTGTATTTGTTAATTCAGTGTAGTCTGTAATCCCTGATAAGAGATAGCCGAGACCTTGAATCATACCGCCGCCAGCACCGATACCGCCGACACGTTTTTGCGACTTTCCGTCTGAATAGTGCATGGAAGTGCCTGTTCCGACGTTTGCGAAGATATAATCAGATAAATAATGGCCTTGTTCTTCAAGCAATACTTCTAATCCTTTAGAGGACGCATCGAATTCTACGAATTCTTTTGAAGGGAAATTCAATTGCTTTTGAATGAGTTTTGCTTTCCCGCCTGTTAATGTGACGTTTGTACAAGATTGATGATTCAACCAGTCGATTACTTTTGATAAATCATCAGAAGGTTCAGTGCGGAAATTACGCTGCCCGTTTTCAATTTCAACAATTTTAATTAATGTCCCACCTGCATCAATACCGATTTTCATGTTTTCACCTCAAATATATGTATAAGACGTAATCATTAATAGTATAATCAAAATGTAAAGAAAAAAGCAAAAATGAGGAGTGTACGATATAAAATGAAATTAAGTCCATACCTTATCGTTGAAAATGCAGGGCAAGCAGCAGAATTTTATCAACATGTGTTCGGTGGAGAAACTAAAATATTAAATCAGCAAAAAGATACAGTACTTCACGCAGAAGTGCATGTGAATGCACAAATGGTTCTGCATATTTCAAGCAATTACGGCAAACCTTTCAGCAATGAAAATATGAACCTGATTTTGACATTCGAAGATGCAGCAGAACAACAACGTGTTTATGATGCATTAAGTGAAAGCGGAGATCCGCATATGCCGATTGCAAAAACTTTTTTCAATGCGATGCACGGGCAAGTGAGAGATCAATACGGTGTCAATTGGTTATCTAATTGTTTCTTATAATAGAGAGTAGGGAAACACTAATTGAACTTGTAGTAAATTAGAAATGTAGGGGATATTATGAAACATAGCAAGCAATATGAAGATATTATTGTAACACTATACCAACCAAAATATTACCAAGAAGTTGTGAACTTTGAATTATCAGAACGTCAGCAGATTTATTCATCGCTGCCGATTCAAGTCTTAGATGATGCACTTAAAGATAAAGACCGCATTGCAAATATTGCGATAAATAAAGAAGGGGCAGTGGTCGGCTTCTTTGTGCTGCATCAATATTATCAGCACGAAGGTTACGATACACCTGAACATGTCGTTTATGTGCGTTCTTTGTCTATTAATGAAAAATACCAAGGCAACGGTTATGGTACTAAAATCATGATGAATCTGCCGAATTATGTTCAATCGCTGTATAGTGATTTCAACCATCTTTATTTAGTGGTGGATGCTGAGAATAAAGCAGCATGGAACGTATATGAACGTGCAGGCTTTATGCATACCGCTACCAAACAAGAAGGACCGATCGGAGAAGAACGCTTGTATTATTTGGATTTAGATTCTAAATATGTATCTTCTTTAAAATTAAAAGCACCAGAAGAACAGCCGGACAAAGAAATTGATACGGTCCATTTAATGCTGGACGGCAAGAAAGCAGGCTTCATTGCACTGCAAGCGACAGAAAACCGTATGCATATCAGAGGAATTGAAGTCGATAAAGCACAACGTCATAAAGGTATCGCAGAAAGTGCATTGCGCCAATTAGCAACATATATCAGAAAAAATTATCCAGACATAGATGTGCTTGATATCGTTTTATTCGGAGAACATAATGAATTAAAACAACTCTGTTTGAACAGCAACTTTGTCGAGACTTTACAGACAGAGGATTATGTGAAGTTTGAAAAGTATATTGTTTATTAATGGCGAATGGTAAAAAAGAATCATCATTAGCATTGCGAAATAAGACATTGTCATTTATAATTTACATTTGTTAACATGAGATGTAACTAAACTTGTGATTGAATTGATAAAGCCTTTGAAAGGGAGTAATAGAACATATGAAAATTCAAGATTACACAAAAGAAATGGTAGACGAAAAATCATTTATCGATATGGCCCATACTTTATTAGAAGAAAAAGGGACAACAATGAATTTATACGATATTATCGATGAATTTAAAGCTTTAGGACATTATGAAGATGATGAACATTTAGAGAAACGTATTGTTCAGTTCTATACAGATTTAAATACTGACGGTCGTTTCCTTAATGTCGGCGAAAATAATTGGGGATTGCGCGACTGGTATTCAGTAGATGATATCGAAGAAAAAATCGCACCTACAATTCAAAAATTCGACATCTTGGATGAAGAAGATGAAGAGGATAAAAACCTTAAACTTCTTGGCGAAGAGGAAGAAGAAGCCGAAGATGAAGAAAGATCTGAAGCGGACGCTGAAGACGACGAAGAAGATTTAGATGATCCTCAAGAAGAAGATGAAGTCGGCGAAGAGGATATCGTAATCGATGAAGATGACGATGAATTAGAAGAAACAGAAGAAATGTTTGAAGATGCGGCAGACTTCAATGACGAGCCGGATGAAGAGTAAATTATAATTGACTTTTTCTAGAAAAATGATAGAATTTTATTCGGGCTCCTTTAATTAGGACAACGTGTATAAATGATACGCTCCCCCTTTACATGAGATGTGAGAGGGAGCGTTTTTTATTTTTAAAAGCTTATTTTATCAGTGGATTAAGGCATTTTTGCCTTATCATGTATACAAGCAATATGGGAATGTACAAATTATATGTAATTGAATAGTAGGAGGAAAAAGAATGACTAAGTTCATATTTGTTACTGGCGGAGTAGTTTCTTCACTAGGTAAAGGGATTACTGCTGCATCATTAGGCAGATTATTAAAAGATAGAGGCTTATCTGTTACAATTCAAAAATTCGATCCGTACTTGAACGTGGACCCAGGTACAATGAGTCCGTATCAGCACGGTGAAGTATTCGTGACTGATGATGGAGCTGAAACAGACTTAGACTTAGGCCACTATGAACGTTTTATTGATATCAACTTAAATAAATACTCTAATGTGACAGCAGGTAAAGTGTATTCACACGTATTAAAGAAAGAACGCCGCGGTGATTATTTAGGCGGAACAGTTCAAGTAATTCCTCATATCACTAACGAAATCAAAGAACGTCTGTTATTAGCAGGCGAAAGTACAAAAGCTGATGTAGTAATTACAGAAATCGGCGGTACAACAGGCGACATCGAATCATTGCCGTTTATCGAAGCAATTCGTCAAATCCGCAGTGATTTAGGCC
Source organism: Staphylococcus sp. IVB6181 (assembly GCF_025561445.1). Classification (NCBI taxonomy): domain Bacteria; kingdom Bacillati; phylum Bacillota; class Bacilli; order Caryophanales; family Staphylococcaceae; genus Staphylococcus; species Staphylococcus sp. IVB6181. The sequence goes on from NZ_CP095096.1 coordinate 967,873, forward strand.
GTGAAAATGTTATGTATATCCATTGTACATTGCTGCCGTATATTAAAGCAGCAGGCGAAATGAAAACAAAACCGACACAACATAGTGTAAAAGAATTACGCGGTTTAGGGATTCAACCTGATTTAATCGTTGTAAGAACAGAATATGAAATGACACAAGATTTAAAAGATAAAATTGCGTTATTCTGTGATATTCCAGAAGAAAATGTTATTGAATGCCGCGATGCGGAATCTTTATATGAGATTCCTTTACAATTAAGCAAACAACATATGGATGATTTAGTCATTAACCGTTTAGCATTAGATGCGAAATATGAAACACAATTAGATGAGTGGAAACACTTATTAGAAATTGTGAATAATTTAGACGGTGAAATTACTATTGCTTTAGTCGGTAAATATGTCAGCTTGCAAGATGCTTATCTTTCAGTAGTAGAAGCATTGAAACATGCAGGTTACCCGCTTCACAAAGACATCAAAGTTAAATGGATCGACTCAAGCGAAGTCACAGACGAAAACGCAGCAGATTTTCTTAAAGATGCAGACGGCATCTTAGTACCAGGCGGCTTTGGTTTCCGTGCCAGCGAAGGTAAAATCTCAGCTATTCGTTATGCTCGTGAAAACAACGTACCTTACTTCGGTATCTGCCTTGGTATGCAGTTGGCTACTGTTGAATTTGCGCGCAACGTACTTGGCTTAGAAGGCGCACACTCTACTGAGTTAGACCCTGAAACAGCACATCCGATTATCGACTTATTGCCTGAGCAAAAAGATATTGAAGATTTAGGCGGTACTTTACGTTTAGGTTTATATCCAAGCGAAATCAAAGAAGGTACGTTAGCTTATGATATCTACGGCAAAAAAGAAATCGAAGAACGTCACCGTCACCGCTATGAATTCAACAATGATTACCGTGAGCAAATGGAAGAAAAAGGCATGGTCTTTTCTGGTGTAAGTCCAGACGGCAGAAGAATCGAAATGGTAGAAATTCCTGAAAACGACTTCTTCTTTGCGAGCCAATTCCACCCAGAATTCTTATCAAGACCAAACCGTCCGCAACCGATTTTCAAAGCGTTTATCGAAGCGGCAAACAAATTCAGAGAAAACAAATAATAAACTGATAAAAAGAGAACAAAAATAATAAGCGGCAGAGCTGATCACCAATATAAGTGAAAAGCTTTGCCGCTTATTTTATTCAACATCTATATCTAAATCTCGAATCATTTCAATCATTTGCGTGTAGATTTCATAATACACATAGCCAAACGCCATCGGATGAGGCTGTACAATCTTATCATAGTCTTCTGTATAAACAATCGGTCTTGGTGTACATAAGTCGATGAAATGCAAAAGGTGATCCGGAATCTCAGTTTCTTTGCTCTTGTTGCAAATTAATACAAAATCTACATCCAAATCAATCAATGCTTGTGTATCTGCTTGAACCGCTTCATCATAAAAAGGTGAGAACAGTAAAACACGGTCTGTTGTGTCTAATGCACTGAAATCCTCTAAGTCAGAAAGCAGTCTGCTGTCTTCTAACTTCTCATTGCTTTCTAATAAATAGCTTTCAAAAAACTTCAAGTCGCCATAGCCTTTAACATAAATATGTCCTTCTCCGCCAATTGCTTGAATCAGACATTGCGCTGCCATTTGAATATCGATTTCTTGTTGATTCAATCGATTAAATATACCTGTAAGTTGTGTTTGTAATATATTTGCCATGGTATCCTCCAACTTCATAATAGATATATTAATTCTATATGATGTGGTACGTGAATTCAATCTGAGGAAAAATGTATAACAAAGGGTAGAAAAAGGGTAGTGTAAAAAGATACACCGCTGATAATGATTTAATCATGATATTATGATGTATATTTCAAATGAATACGTTTACATTTGAAAATTCACACAATTTTATCATTTATAACCGCTTACATTTAGTTTTGCAATGCATTACAGTGGTGACTTTGGTATACTAAACTTATAAAAATCACGTGCAATATGCACGCAAGGAGGAACTTTCATGCCTTTAGTTTCAATGAAAGAAATGTTAATCGACGCAAAAGAAAAAGGTTATGCAGTTGGACAATATAACCTTAATAACCTAGAATTCACTCAAGCTATTCTAGAAGCTTCACAAGAACAAAATGCTCCAGTTATCTTAGGTGTATCTGAAGGTGCTGCGCGTTACATGAGCGGGTTCTACACAGTAGTTAAAATGGTTGAAGGTTTATTACATGACCTTAAAATCACTGTACCTGTAGCAATCCACTTAGACCATGGTTCAAGTTTCGAAAAATGTAAAGAAGCAATCGACGCTGGTTTCACATCAGTTATGATCGACGCTTCACACAGCCCATTCGAAGAAAACATTGAAACAACTAAAAAAGTTGTTGAATATGCACATGCTCGCGGAGTATCTGTAGAAGCTGAATTAGGTACAGTCGGCGGACAAGAAGATGACGTTGTTGCTGACGGTGTTATCTATGCTGACCCTAAAGAGTGTCAAGAATTAGTTGAAAAAACTGGTATTGATACTTTAGCACCAGCATTAGGTTCAGTTCACGGTCCTTACAAAGGCGAACCAAACTTAGGCTTCAAAGAAATGGAAGAAATCGGTAAATCTACTGGCTTACCATTAGTATTGCACGGCGGTACTGGTATCCCAACTAAAGATATCCAAAAATCTATTTCTTTAGGTACAGCTAAAATCAACGTGAACACTGAAAACCAAATTTCTTCAGCGAAAGCAGTTCGCGAAGTATTAAACAACGACAAAGATGTTTACGATCCACGTAAATATTTAGGACCAGCTCGCGAAGCTATCAAAGCTACTGTAACTGGTAAAATCAAAGAGTTCGGTACTTCTAACCGCGCTTAATTTATAATTTAGTTTTGTTAAAGAGCATCTGTATTCTCAGGTGTTCTTTTTTGCGTTATAAATATATTTGAAAAGATTGTACTCTTATCAACCATGTGTTAGGATACATAAGATTGATTGAAAATTAATCGTACTTAAGGTAATCACTTTGAAGAAAATCTTTTTCAGTATCAACGTGCTTTATGCTATAATATCTTAAGTGATTTTTTGAATGATCAAAAAGTTTATTGAAACTAACATCTTAGATAACAAGATTAAATGGGTGCAACATATCAACTGTTATATTTACAGTATTAAATGGCAATGCATCCATAATATGAATATACAAACGCTTGTGAATTCAACTATAATAAATATGAAGAACAACGATAACCAATATTTTCATAGATGAATCAAATGTGAGTGGGGTGTAGTCATATCAGAAACATGGGTATGCTATACATAGAACTATGGAATGAAGATTGAATAACAAAGGAGAACAATCGAATGGCTCAAGAAGTAATAAAAATCAGAGGCGGACAGCCATTAAAAGGGAAGCTTAAAATTAATGGTGCGAAAAACAGTGCAGTTGCCATTATCCCAGCAGCATTACTGGCAGAAGATGTTGTAAAACTTGAAGGGCTACCGCAAATTTCAGATGTTGCTACTTTAGTTAGCTTGTTAGAAGATTTAAATATAAAAACAGATCTTGAAGGTACAGAGTTAAAAATAGATCCGACAGAAATTCAAAACGCATCTTTACCGAATCATAAAGTCGAATCTTTAAGAGCATCATATTATATGATGGGTGCTTTATTAGGCAGATTCAAAAAATGTGTCATCGGTTTGCCTGGCGGCTGTCCTTTAGGACCGCGTCCGATTGATCAGCATATTAAAGGGTTCAAAGCTTTAGGTGCGACAATTGATGAATCAAGCCCGACATCAATGAAGATTGAAGCAGAAGAATTAAAAGGTGCAAATATCTTCTTGGATATGGTCAGTGTCGGTGCGACAATCAATATTATGTTAGCGGCAGTGCGTGCAGAAGGACAAACAGTTATTGAAAACGCCGCAAAAGAACCTGAAGTTGTCGATGTTGCGACATTCTTAACAGGTATGGGTGCTAATATTAAAGGCGCTGGTACAAGTACGATTAAAATTACAGGTGTTGACCACCTTCATGGTGTAACACATCAGATTATTCCAGATAGAATTGAAGCGGGATCATATATGTGTATGGCAGCTGCTTGTGGCGGAGAAGTGGAATTAGACAATATCATTCCAAAACATATTGAACCGTTAACAGTTAAGCTTCAAGAATTAGGTGTGGATGTTAATATCAATGATGATAGTGTCACGCTTAAAGGCCAATTGCCATTTAACAATGTGAATATCAAAACATTGGTATATCCTGGATTTGCGACGGACTTGCAGCAGCCGATTACGCCATTGCTTTTCTTAGCTGACGGCCCTTCATTTGTGACGGATACGATTTATCCGGAACGCTTCAGACATATTGAAGAGTTGAAGAAAATGGGCGGCGCAATTTCTGTTGATCAAAATACAGCAACTGTTAAACCTTCAACATTGCAAGGTGCTTCTGTCTATGCCAGCGACTTGCGTGCAGGGGCTTGTTTAATTGTTGCAGGCTTGATTGCAGAAGGTGTAACAACAATTTATAATGTAAATCACATTTATCGCGGTTACACAAACATTGTTGAAAATTTAAAATCTCTCGGCGCAAACATTTGGACTGAAAAAATCTAAAATTTGTGGTATACTTTGTATATTAGGTTGACATGATCTAGTAATCATGGAGAGGTGATTTAAATGGAAGTATGTCCTTATTTAGAAGAAACATTTAAAATCATCGGTCGCAGCTGGAATGGATTGATATTGAATTATCTATCTAGATGCCCAGAAAAGTCAGCTCACTTCAGTGAAATGAAGAAAGACTTGAAGACCATCACACCGCGTTCTTTAAGTTTAAAACTTACAGAATTGATGGAATGGGACTTAGTAGAAAAGAATATTGTATCCAAAGCACCTGTCTCAATTGTCTATCAATTAACAGATAAAGGTGCAGCACTGGCTGAAGCATTAGTACCGATGGAAGAATGGGCACAAAAATACGTCGAACTGGAACAAGAGCATAAAGCTGCAAATTCTTAGAATAGATTTGATAAAAGCAAGAGTTATTCCTTCATGGAGTAGCTCTTCTTTTTGGTTATAAGCACATTCGTTTAAAAATAGCGCTGTTAGGTTAAAATAGATAATAAGACATTTACTAAGGAGTGACTGTAATTGAGAACTCAAACTAAACAATATATCAATGGCGAATGGGTAGACAGTGCAAGCGGTGAAACAATTGATGTCATCAACCCTGCAACTGAAGAAGTCTTAGGCCAAATTGCAAAAGGGAATAAAGAAGACGTTGATAAAGCAGTAGAAGCTGCGAACAATGTTTATCTTGAATTCCGTCACAGCAGTGTAGAATACAGAAGAGATTTACTTGATAAAATCGTTAAAGAGTACGAAAACAGAAAAGAAGATATTATAGAAGCAATTACAGATGAGTTAGGTGCACCATTAGAAAAATCTGAAAAAGTGCACTATCAAATGGGATTAAATCATTTCACAGAAGCAAGAGATGCGTTGGATAACTTCCAATTCGAAGAACAGCGCGGCAATGATTTAGTTGTAAAAGAAGCTATCGGTGTAGCAGGATTAATTACGCCTTGGAACTTCCCAACCAACCAAACTTCACTTAAATTAGCGGCAGCTTTCGCAGCAGGCAGCCCAGTAGTGTTGAAACCTTCTGAATTAACACCATTTGCGGCTGTTATCTTAGCAGAAATCTTTGATAAAGTCGGCGTACCGAAAGGTGTCTTCAACTTAGTGAACGGTGACGGCGAAGGTGTCGGCAATCCATTAAGCGAGCACCCTGATGTGCGTATGATGTCATTTACAGGTTCTGGCCCGACAGGTGCAAAAATCATGGAAAAAGCTGCACAAGACTTCAAAAAAGTTTCACTTGAACTTGGCGGTAAATCACCATATATCATTTTAGACGATGCAGATATAGACGGTGCAGCAGAAGCAGCTGCAGGCAAAGTCTACAATAATACTGGACAAGTTTGTACTGCAGGTACAAGGACCATCGTCCCAGAATCATTGAAAGATGACTTCATTAAAGCAGTAAAAGAAAAAATGAGTGCAGTTAAAGTCGGAGACCCAAGAGAAGACGGTGTAGACATGGGTCCGATTATCAGTAAAAAACAATATGATCAAGTTCAAGATTATATTCAAAAAGGTATCGACGAAGGTGCTGAATTAATCCTTGGCGGTACAGGCAAACCTGAAGGCTTAGAAAAAGGCTATTTCGCAAAACCTACTATCTTTACTAATGTTAAAAACGATATGACGATTGCACAAGAAGAAATCTTCGGTCCGGTGATGTCAGTCATCACATACAAAGACTTGGACGAAGCAATTGAAATCGCAAACGATACAGTATATGGTTTAGCAGGTTATGTTTATGGTAAAGATTTAGATACTTTACGCAAAGTTGCACGTCAAGTAGAAGCTGGTACAATTGAAATCAATGAAGCCGGACGCAAACCAGATCTTCCGTTCGGCGGCTACAAACAATCAGGCTTAGGCAGAGAATGGGGCGACTACGGTATTGAAGAATTCTTAGAAATCAAATCAATTGCCGGATATTACAACAAATAGAATTTTGAACTAAAATGCTGGGCAGTAATGTGCTCAGCATTTTTATTTTTTTAAGGAGAGGATAACGTACAATTTTAAGCAGAGTATCAATCATTGTTTTGCGATAAGGTTTAAAATTTGCTATGGTTATCTTATGAAAAATACTTTATAATAAGTAAATACGTAAACTAAAATGAAATGAGTGTAAAACATGCCTGAAAGAGAACGTACATCTCCCCAATACGAGTCTTTCCACGAACTCTATAAGAACAATACTACTAAAGCGCTAACTCAAAAAGCAAAATCTCTTAAACTAACTAACTATAGTAAATTGAATAAAAAAGAATTAGTATTAGCCATTATGGAAGCACAAATGGAAAAAGACGGCAATTACTATATGGAAGGTATCTTAGATGATATCCAACCAGATGGTTACGGCTTTTTAAGAACTGTCAACTACTCTAAAGGCGAAAAAGATATTTATATTTCTGCAAGTCAAATCCGCCGTTTTGAAATCAAACGAGGGGATAAGGTGACAGGGAAAGTCAGAAAGCCTAAAGATAATGAAAAATATTACGGCTTGCTGCAAGTCGATTTTGTCAATGATCATAATGCAGAAGAGGTTAAAAAACGCCCGCATTTCCAAGCACTTACACCGTTATATCCGGATGAGCGTATTAAATTGGAAACAAAATCTAACAATTATTCGACAAGAATCATGGACTTAGTTGCACCTATTGGTTTAGGTCAGCGTGGTTTGATTGTCGCACCGCCTAAAGCAGGTAAAACGTCATTGCTGAAAGAAATCGCTAATGCGGTTACAGTCAATAAACCTGAAGCGAAACTCTTTATTCTGCTTGTCGGAGAACGACCTGAAGAGGTAACAGATATTGAACGATCAAGCGAAGCGGCTGAAGTCGTGCATTCAACATTTGATGAACCGCCGGAACATCATGTTAAAGTAGCTGAATTGTTGTTAGAACGTGCGAAAAGATTAGTTGAAATCGGTGAAGATGTCATCATTTTAATGGATTCGATTACACGTTTGGCACGTGCTTACAACTTAGTAATTCCGCCGAGCGGACGTACTTTATCAGGTGGTTTAGACCCTGCATCATTACACAAACCTAAGCACTTCTTCGGTGCTGCGCGAAACATTGAAGCAGGCGGCAGTTTAACGATTTTAGCAACAGCTTTAATTGATACAGGTTCCAGAATGGACGATATGATTTATGAAGAGTTTAAAGGAACAGGAAACATGGAATTGCATTTAGATCGTAAATTAGCTGAAAGACGTGTCTTCCCAGCAATTGATATCGGCAGAAGTTCAACACGTAAAGAAGAACTGCTGGTTGATAAGAAAGATTTAGACAGTTTATGGCAATTGCGTAATATGTTTACTGATTCAACAGACTTCACTGAACGCTTTATCCGCAAGTTGAAACGTTCTAAAAATAATGAAGAATTCTTCCATCAATTACAAGAAGCTGCAATAGAAAGCAAACGTACAGGCAAACCTATCATTTAATAATAAATTATATTTGTCTTCCAGAATGGGTTGCATTTTATTCTGGTAACAATTATAATTACTAAGTATTGGGTAAAAACTCACAAATAACTCTGTTCCAGATGGTTCAGGGCAAAGGAGCTGAAAATAATTATGAGACAAGGAATCCATCCTGAATACCACAAAGTAATTTTCTTAGATACAACAACTAACTACAAATTCTTAAGTGGTTCAACTAAATCATCATCAGAAACAATGGAATGGGAAGATGGCAACGAATATCCAGTTATCCGTTTAGATATTTCATCTGACTCACATCCATTCTACACTGGTCGTCAAAAATTCGCAGCTGCGGATGGCCGTGTTGAAAGATTCAACAAGAAATTCGGTCTTAAATCATCAAACAATAACGAATAATTTCGATTTAAATGAGACTCTCGCAATTTGGCGAGAGTTTTTTTATTTGGTTTTCAAAGCAAAGTATAATGATGTATGGAGATACAAAAAGAGATTGCATTCCATTAAAATTTTCTCATGTTTTGCCCGTTGTCCTAATAAAAAATATGATATAATGAGATGATTTTGTTTTGAAAAGGAAGGAAAAGCATAATGTATGAAACTTATCATTCCGGCTGGATTGAATGTATTACCGGCAGCATGTTCAGCGGTAAATCTGAAGAATTAATCCGCAGATTAAAACGCGGCATGTATGCAAAACAGAAAGTCATAGTATTTAAACCTGCAATAGATGATCGTTACCACAAAGAAAAAGTGGTATCGCATAACGGCAATGCAATAGAAGCAATCACTATTAAAAAGGCTGAAGAAATTTTAGAACAAGATTTGACTGAAGTCGATGTGATTGGTATAGATGAAGTGCAATTTTTTGAGGATTCGGTTGTAGAAATTGCACAAGATTTGGCAGAACAAGGCCACCGTGTCATTGTGGCAGGACTGGACATGGACTTCAGAGGGAAACCTTTTAAACCGATGCCGCAGTTGATGGCTGTCAGTGAGTTGGTTACTAAGCTGCAAGCAGTATGTGCAGTTTGCGGTGCACCTGCAAGCAGAACACAGCGTTTAATCAATGGCAGACCTGCTAAAGAAGATGACCCGATTATTATGGTAGGGGCAGATGAAAGTTATGAACCTAGATGCCGCGCACATCATATCGTTGCACCTAGTGAATCTGAGAAGGAGGAATTATAATGTTTGATCAATTGGATATCGTAGAAGAACGTTATGAGCAATTAAATGAATTACTGAGCGACCCGGATGTTGTCAGTGATTCAGATAAACTGCGTGAATATTCTAAAGAACAGTCAGATTTGCAAAAGACTGTAGATGTTTATCGCGAATATAAACAAAACAAAGAAGATATCGGTGAAATGCAAGAGATGTTGCATGAAACATCTGATAAAGAAGAAGTGGAAATGCTGAAATCGGATATCAGCGAATTAAAGGCGACATTGCCTGACCTTGAAGAAGAATTGAAATTCTTATTAATTCCTAAAGATCCTAACGACGACAAAAACGTTGTGGTTGAAATCCGTGCGGCTGCAGGCGGAGATGAAGCAGCAATCTTTGCTGGGGATTTATACCGTATGTATTCACGTTACAGTGAATCTTTAGGTTATAAAACAGAAGTATTAGAAATGAATGACAGTGATCATGGCGGATTTAAAGAAATCAGCTTTATGATTAATGGTCAAGGTGCTTATTCTAAATTAAAATATGAAAATGGTGCGCACCGTGTACAACGTGTCCCTGAAACTGAATCAGGCGGCCGTATTCATACTTCTACTGCTACAGTGGCAGTTCTTCCAGAAGCAGAAGATGTTGAAGTAGAAATCAGAAATGAAGATTTGAAGATAGAAACATACCGTTCAAGCGGTTCAGGCGGTCAGCACGTCAACACAACTGACTCAGCGGTACGTATTACGCACTTGCCGACAGGTATCGTTGCGACATCATCTGAAAAATCACAAATTCAAAACCGTGAAAAAGCCTTAAAAGTCTTAAAAGCACGTGTTTATGATATGAAATTGCAAGAAGAACAAGAAAAATATGCATCAGAAAGAAAATCAGCTGTAGGTACGGGTGACCGTTCAGAGCGTATTCGTACGTACAACTATCCGCAAAACCGTGTAACCGACCACCGTATCGGTTTAACAATCCAAAAATTGGATCAAATCATCGAAGGCAAATTAGATGAAATTGTGGATGCTTTAACAATGTCAGAGCAAACTGAGAAATTGAAAGAATTGAATAACGTTGAGTTATAAGGAAGCTGTACAAGCAGCTGCGAAACAAGCAGTTGCACGCGGCTTTGAATCTAAAAGAGCAGAGTGGCTGCTGTTAGATTTGCTTGACTGGTCGCTTGCGGATTATGTCTTGAAGATGAATGACACTATGACAAAAGCACATCGTGCAGCCTATCAAGCAGCGGCAGAACGTATGTTAACTGGGGAGCCGATTCAATATATTACCGGGTTCCAAAGCTTTTACGGCGAACGCTTCAAAGTAGATGCGCGCTGCTTGATTCCTAGACCTGAAACCGAAGAAGTCCTACTGCATTTTATGAATCAATTATCCAATAGTGATAGTGTCGCTGATATTGGTACAGGCAGTGGTATTATTGCGGTGATGCTGAAACTTTTGAAACCTGATTTGACAGTCTATGCGACGGATTTGTTTGAAGGACCGTTAGAGATTGCGCGTGCCAATGCAGCAATGCATCAGACAGATATTACATTCTTGCAAGGGAGCGACTTGTCTCCTTTAATAGAACAAAATATACGTTTAGACGGTTTAATTTCAAACCCGCCGTATATTGATCAAGCAGAATCTATAGATATGGCTGAAACTGTAGTGGATTATGAACCGCACCAAGCTTTGTTTGCAAAAGAGCATGGCTTAGCCATTTATCGAGCAATTATTGAAAAGCTGCCGCAAGTTTTGAATGACAATGCTGTAGTCGTTTTTGAAATCGGTTATAATCAAGGGGAAGTACTGAAGGCACTGATTCAATCTATCTATCCGTCAATTGAGGTAGATGTGATTCAAGATATTAATCAAAACGACAGAATTATTTCATTTATATGGAAACGCTGAACAGCGTATTGATGAGAAGTTATGGGAGAAGAGGGGAGATTGTATAACACCCTGTTCTCGCATAACTTCTTATTTTGTTTTACAATTATTTTTGAAAGGACGTGCAGAGAGATGAAGACAAAAACTTGGGATTTGCGTCATCAATTAGGAACTAAACAAGGTCAGGAAGCGTTAGAAGAAATCAGCGCCATCTATCATGCAGGCGGCTTAGTTGCTTTGCCGACAGAAACGGTATACGGGTTAGGTGCGAATGCGCTGGATAATGAAGCAGTGCGTAAAATATACGAAGCAAAAGGACGTCCTTCTGATAATCCTCTGATTGTGCATATTCACGACCAAAGTCAATTAGATGCGTTTACAGCGCCGCGTTCAAAAGAAGTAAAACAGTTAATGGACACATTTTGGCCGGGACCGATTTCATTTATTTTACCGCTGGAACCAGGCTATTTATGCGAACGTGTTTCTGGCGGATTGCAGTCTATCGCAGTCAGAATGCCGAGTCATCCTATCGGCCGAGCTATTTTAGAATATACAAATTTACCGATTGCTGCGCCGAGTGCGAATATCAGCGGCCGTCCATCGCCTACAACCTTTGCTCATGTCTTTAGAGATTTGAATGAACGGGTAGAAGGAATAGTAAACGGTGATCAAAGTGAAGAAGGTTTAGAAAGCACCGTGTTGGATTGCACGCAATATCCGTTCAGAATTGCACGTCCGGGTGCGATTACAGCAGATATGATTGAAAATGTCTTGCCGGGTTCAGTTGATACAACAGCGCATTTAGATACAGATAAACCGATTGCACCTGGAATGAAATACAAACACTATTCACCAGAAACACCTGTAGCGATGCTGACGAAATTAAATCATGAGATTTCAAGCGACCAGGATTGGCAGCACACTTTATTTGCGGTACCTGCGACATTGAAGCAGTATATTCCAAAGAACGCGATTTATCGTGAATTATCTTCTGATATCTATGATTTAAAGGCCGCAAATCATAATTTATATCAAATATTGCATGAACTTGATACGGTTGATTCGATTCATCAAGGTTATATTTATCGTTATGAAACAACCGATGACAGTATTGCTTTCTTGAACAGACTCGAAAAAGCAACAGGCAATCAACAAATAGGAGCGGATCAATTGTGAAAATAATATTTGTTTGTACAGGCAATACATGCAGGAGCCCGATGGCAGAAAGCATTGCCAAATCATTAATGTCGGACTATGAATTTTATTCAAGAGGCTTATTTGCAATGGATGGACAGCCCGCAGCTGTACATACTGCTGAGATATTGCATGAAAAAAGTTTAGATGCGCCGACTGTATCTTGCCAGTTCAGCGAACAAGATACCGATGCTGATTTAATCTTAACGATGACAGAAGGTCATAAGCAGCAATTGGCCATGATGTTTGAGAAAGATTTGCCGGTGTATACACTTTATGAGTATGCAGGACAAAACGGTGAAGTTTCAGATCCTTACGGCGGTACGCATGCACAGTATGAGCAGATTTACAATGAATTGAATTACTTGCTGAATGAGGTCAAAACGCGATTGGAAAAAGATATGGATAATTAGTATAAGTTAAGCTTTAAATGCGTTATAATAGCTATTATATAGCATGGTTTGCTTACATAAGCGAAGCAGACAAGCGGTGTTCTTGTTTGTCTTGGCTTGTCATCATTTTAAAAAGGGGTGGAATTAAATGGAAAACTTGAAGTTGTTGCTGAATGAATTGAAAGAACAAAATTTCTTTAAACCAGGAGAAATTTGCGTGATCGGCTGCTCGACATCTGAGGTTATCGGCGAACGTATCGGCTCGGTCGGTTCTATGGATGTTGCACAAGAATTGTTTGATGCGTTGATGGAGGTCCGTAAAGAAACGGGTGTCATCTTTGCATTCCAAGGTTGCGAACACATCAACAGAGCAATTACTATCGAACGTGAACATTTCAATCCACTTACAATGGAAGAAGTAACTGTAGTACCTGCAACGCATGCTGGAGGCAGTATGTCAACGTACGCTTATCGCCACCTCGACAATCCTATGGTTGTTGAGCATATCACAGCAAACTGCGGTATTGATATTGGTCAAACTATGATCGGCATGCATATCAAACATGTTGCAGTGCCTGTGCGCACTTCTGTGAAAACAGTCGGCGATGCGGTAGTGACAATTGCGACTTCCAGACCTAAGTTAATTGGCGGCGAACGTGCTCACTATACTTTATAACTAAATGAATTGGGGGAATGATGTCATGTCATTTATCGAAAAGGAAGACAAAGCAGTATTTGAAGCTATTCAAAACGAATACAATCGTCAGAATAACAACATTGAATTAATCGCATCAGAAAACTTTGTGTCTGAAGCAGTAATGGAAGCACAAGGTTCAGTATTGACTAACAAGTATGCTGAAGGTTATCCAGGACGCCGTTACTATGGCGGCTGCCAATTTGTGGATGTTACTGAAACTTTAGCAATCGAACGTGCCAAAGAATTATTCGGTGCAGAACACGTAAACGTACAACCGCATTCAGGCTCACAAGCTAACATGGCTGTTTATTTAGTTGCGCTTGATTACGGCGACACTGTATTAGGTATGAACTTAAGCCATGGCGGCCACTTGACACACGGTGCTAAAGTCAACTTCAGCGGCCAATTTTATAACTTTGTTGAGTATGGAGTAGATAAAGAAACTGAACGTATTGATTATGAAGAAGTACGTCGACTTGCAAAAGAAAACAAACCTAAATTAATCGTTGCAGGCGCATCAGCATACCCAAGAGAAATCGACTTCAAGAAATTCAAAGAAATTGCTGACGAAGTCGGTGCTAAATTAATGGTAGACATGGCACACATCGCTGGTTTAGTTGCTGCAGGTTTACACCAAAACCCGGTAGACTATGCTGATTTTGTAACGACAACTACGCATAAAACTTTAAGAGGCCCTCGCGGCGGTATGATTCTTACTAAAAAAGAATATGCGAAACAAATTGATAAAACAATCTTCCCAGGTATCCAAGGCGGACCTTTAGAGCATGTTATTGCTGCTAAAGCAGTAGCATTCGGCGAAGCTTTGCAGCCTGAGTTCAAAGTTTATCAGCAACAAGTTGTTAAAAATGCAAAAGTACTTGCTGAAACACTTGTTAAAGAAGGCTTCAGAGTTGTTTCCGGCGGAACAGAAAACCACTTGGTTGCTGTAGATGTCAAAGGTTCATTTGGTATTACTGGTAAAGAAGCAGAAGAAGCTTTAGATGAAGTAGGAATTACTTGCAACAAAAACACAATTCCTTTCGACCAAGAAAAACCTTTCGTTACAAGCGGTTTACGTTTAGGTACACCAGCGGCGACTACACGCGGATTCGATGAAAAAGATTTTGAAGAGGTAGCAAAAATTATCAGCCTAGTTGTTCAAAACATTAAAGATGAAGCAAAATTAAAAGAAGCTGCAGAACGTGTGCAAGCGTTGACTTCAAAACACCCATTATATAAATAAGAGAACTAGGAGGCTATTCCTTTATGGGAAAAGTACATGTATTTGATCATCCGTTAATTCAACACAAATTAAGCTATATCCGCGACGTTCATACAGGAACGAAAGAGTTCAGAGAACTTGTAGACGAAGTCGGTATGTTAATGGCTTATGAAGTTACAAGAGATTTAGAACTTCAAGATGTTGAAATTGAAACACCTGTCACTAAAACAACAGCAAAAAGATTATCTGGTAAAAAATTAGCATTTATTCCGATTCTTAGAGCTGGTTTAGGAATGACGCAAGGTGTCTTAAGCTTAATTCCAGCAGCACGTGTAGGCCACGTCGGCTTATACCGTGACCCGAAAACTTTGGAAGCAGTAGAATATTTTGTGAAATTACCGCAAGATATTGAAGAAAGACAAATCATTGTCGTAGATCCGATGTTAGCGACAGGTGCTTCAGCAATTGAAGCTATCAACTCATTGAAAAAGCGCGGTGCCAAACACATTCGTTTCATGTGTTTGATTGCGGCAAATGAAGGTGTTGAAAAATTACAAGAAGCACACCCTGATGTAGATATCTACATTGCTGCACTAGATGAAAAGCTAAATGATAAAGCATATATCATCCCAGGTTTAGGTGATGCTGGAGACCGCTTATTCGGAACAAAATAAGTTGTCTGAATGTAAAATGCTATCTATAAGATACGCATAATGTTTTGATATGATATATAGATGAATAAACAAAAGAGTATGCAAATTATTTAGCATGAATACACAACGTGTTTAAATCTGTTAAATATTGATTTGCATACTCTTTCTCTGTATAGGAGGAAATGATTTGAAAAAAATTATGACAATCTTCGGCACACGACCTGAAGCTATAAAAATGGCACCATTGGTCAATCAATTAAAAAAAGAAGAAGAGTTAGTGCCTATTGTTGTTGTCACAGCACAACATAGAGAAATGCTGGATTCTGTACTGGATACGTTTAACATTCAGCCTGATTATGATTTGAACATTATGAAGTCGGGTCAAACGCTGTCAGATATCACAACAAAAGTGCTGAAAGGGTTAGAAGCAGTCATTCAACAAGAGCAGCCGGATATGATTTTGGTACATGGTGACACGATGACAGCGTTTGCGAGCAGTTTAGCTGCATTTTACAATCAAGTTGCTATCGGTCATGTTGAAGCAGGGCTGAGAACTTGGAATAAGTATTCACCTTATCCTGAAGAAATGAATCGCCAAATGATCAGCAAATTAGCTGATTTGCATTTTGCGCCGACAGCACAAGCTAAAATGAATTTGTTAAATGAAAACACTGATGCATCTAAAATTGCGGTGACAGGCAATACTGCGATTGATGCAATGGCGACGACAATTCAAGATAACTATCATTCAGAAGTCATGGAGCGACATAAAGGCAAGCGTGTATTGCTGTTGACTGCACATCGCAGAGAGAATCTAGGCAAACCGATGGAACATATCTTTTCTGCAGTACGCAAGCTGGTAGAGGCACATGAGGATGTTGTAGCAGTTTATCCTATGCACAAGAACCCTAAAGTCAGAGCAATTGCACAACGCTACTTGAGTCATCATGATCGTATTGAATTGATTGAACCGTTAGATGTAGTAGATTTCCATAACTTCGCACATCAATCTTATTTGATATTGACGGATTCAGGCGGTATTCAAGAAGAAGCACCATCGTTAGGCAAGCCGGTGCTTGTTTTGAGAGATACGACAGAGCGTCCTGAAGGTGTCGCAGCAGGGACATTGAAGCTGGCAGGTACAAATGAAGCGGATGTGTATCGTGAAGCGGAACAATTGTTAACAGATCAAGCAATTTATAAGCAAATGAGTGAAACAGCCAACCCTTATGGTGATGGAAAAGCCTCTCAGCGTATTTGTGACAATATTAAGTATTATTTTAGTCTAACTAGTGAAAAACCGTTAGATGTTAATGAAAATAAAGATAATTATGAATAAAATGTTAAAAATGTGTCGGAAATGTGACAATTGTAGTTCATAAGAATTGCATATTTTGAATGTAATTGACACGTGTTCCGTTGCTATATTATGATTAAAACTGTATGGATGAAATGGTTTACAAATGATTCGTATCTCCATGTGAAATGAGGCACAATAAATGAAACAGTTCAACTTTATCTTTAAGAAATTTCTTCAATATTACATTTATTGGTTGTCAGCCTTGGTTATTATTGCATTTTTAATACCCAAGCCTTTCATTATTGGTCTTATCATTGGTTCATTTGGTTCCTTAATCAATACATACATCTTTGAATTATATTTATCTAAGGCGCAGAAAGAAGAAACGTCTCAGATATCAACAGGGGGCATATGGCGCTTTTTAGTCGCTTTAGCAGCTTGTTGCATCTGGCTTTTCTTTAAAAACCAAGTGAATATATTTGGTGTAATGATTGGTTTAATGATTTCATATTTTTTAATCATTTTCCGACCATTTCTTCACAAAATGTAATACAAATCAATGAGTGAAAGAGGTGAGTATTATATGCAACACGAAAGCCCAAAGTCTACTTTGGATTTGTTTGGCTTAGACCTCACATTTAACTGGGCAACTGTCTTAATGGTTATTATTACCGCAATCCTTGTCTTTGTCCTTGCTGTTTGGTGTACACGCAATTTGCATAAACGTCCAACCGGCAAACAAAACTTCATTGAATGGGTTTTTGACTTTGTCAGAGGTATTATTGAAAGCAACCTCGCTTGGTCGAAGGGCGGACAGTTCCATTTCCTTGCTGTTACTTTGATATTGTTTATCTTTATCGGTAATATGCTAGGCCTTCCGTTTGCTATCGTGATAGACCATAAATTATGGTGGAAATCGCCGACAGCAGATGCGACCGTTACGTTGACATTATCTACTTTGATGATTCTGTTGACACATTATTACGGTGTTAAGATGCGTGGAGCAAAAGCATACTTTAAAGGTTATACAAAACCATTCTTGGCTTTGACACCTGTTAATGTATTTGAAGAATTCACTTCTACATTAACGCTCGGCTTGCGTCTTTATGGTAACATTTACGCAGGTGAAATCTTAATCGGCTTATTATCATCATTGATAGTAGGTAATTTAGCATGGGGTTGGATCATCGGTGTGCCAGGTTTGATTGCTTGGCAAGGTTTCTCAGTTTTCATCGGTACAATCCAAGCGTATATCTTTATCATGTTAACCATGGTATACATGTCCCACAAAGTTGCGGACGATCACTAGTATTTCTAAATTAAAATTTTATAAACACATTAGGAGGATTTTTTAATATGAATTTAATCGCAGCGGCAATCGCAATTGGTTTATCAGCACTTGGTGCAGGTATTGGTAACGGTCTTATTGTATCTAGAACAGTTGAAGGTGTAGCACGTCAACCAGAAGCACGCGGACAATTAATGTCAATCATGTTCATCGGTATCGGTTTAGTTGAGGCATTACCGATCCTTGGTCTTGTAATTTCATTCATCGTTTTATTCATGTAATAGAAACATTGAGGCAAGCGGCGAAGTCAGATTATCGACATTCGCCATTTCTTTCGTAATGAATTAACACTAAATGCCAATAGAGGACTTTGAATGAAAGGAGTGTCCAAGTACTGTGACTGCGACTACAAACACATTAGTTTTAGGTGCTGCAGGCGGCGGTGTTGAATGGGGTTCAGCATTAGTAACATTTATTACTTTCGTAATCCTTTTAGCATTGCTAAAAAAATTCGCGTGGGGTCCATTGAAAGCTGTAATGGATAAACGTGAACAAGATATCAACAAAGATATCGATGATGCAGAACAAGCTAAAATTAATGCTCAAAAACTAGAAGAACGAAATAGACAAACACTAAGAGAAACTCAAGATGAGGTTCAAAAAATCTTAGAAGAAGCAAAAGTTCAAGCACGCGACCAACATGAACAAATCATTCATGAAGCAAACGTTCGTGCTAACGGCATGATTGAAACTGCTCAAAGTGAAATCAACAGCCAAAAAGAACGTGCAATCTCTGAAATCAACGATGAAGTATCTAAGTTGTCAGTTCTGATTGCGTCTAAAATTTTACAAAAAGATATTTCAGAAAAAGATCAAAAAGACTTGATCGACAAGTACATTAAAGAGGTAGGGGATAAATAATGGCAAATGTTGCTAAAAAATATGCCCAAGCACTGTATGAAACGTCACTCGATAAAGATGTTTTAGATTTAATGTACGATGAATTTGCTGTTATTAATGAAGCAGTAATTCCTTATAAAGAGAAATTAAAATCTTTCGATGAAGATCCAAAGAATATTGCAAAGAATCGTAAAGACTTTGTCGATGCAACTTTCCAAGGTGTAAATGAATACTTGAAAAATGCTTTATATGTATTAGCTGAAAATCGCAACTTAGCGATTGTAGACGAAGTATTTGTTGAATTCCAAGGATTGTATAACAAACATTACAATCAAGATTTTGCAACTGTAGAATCTGTACATGAGCTTACTCAAGAAGAGCTTGATCAAGTAGGGGAGTCTTTAATTCAACGTACAGGTCTCAGCAAAGTCATTCTTACAAATGTGCTTAACCCATCATTAATCGGCGGAGTAAGAACAAAAGTAGGAACAAAAGTTTATGACGGCAGTATTCAAAATGATCTCGTTAACTTAGAAAGAAGATTTACTAGAACGAAATAATTAATTATAGAGGAGTGACATAGATGGCCATAAAAGCTGAAGAGATTAGTGCATTACTTCGCTCACAAATTGAAAATTATGAGTCAGAGATGTCTGTTACTGATGTTGGTACAGTAATTCAGATTGGTGACGGTATTGCATTAGTTCACGGATTAAACGACGTTATGGCTGGTGAGTTAGTAGAATTCCATAATGGTGTGCTTGGACTAGCTCAAAACCTAGAAGAATCAAACGTTGGTATCGTAATTTTAGGACCATACACTGACATTAAAGAGGGAGACGAAGTTAAACGTACAGGACGTATCATGGAAGTACCTGTAGGCGACGAATTAATCGGTCGTGTTGTTAACCCATTAGGTCAACCGTTAGATGGACAAGGTCCGATTGAAACATCTAAAACACGTCCAGTTGAAGAAAAAGCAACGGGCGTTATGGCAAGACAATCAGTTGACGAACCATTACAAACTGGTATCAAAGCGATTGACGCATTAGTACCGATCGGTCGTGGTCAACGTGAGTTAATCATTGGTGACCGTCAAACTGGTAAAACTACAATTGCAATCGATACAATCTTGAACCAAAAAGATCAAGATATGATTTGTATCTATGTAGCAATTGGTCAAAAAGAATCAACAGTACGTGCGACTGTTGAGAAATTAAGACAGCACGGTGCGTTAGATTACACAATCATCGTAACTGCAGGTGCTGCTGACCCAGCTCCATTGTTATACATTGCACCATATGCAGGTGTATCAATGGGTGAAGAATTCATGTTCAACGGCAAACAAGTTTTAATCGTATATGATGATTTAACTAAACAAGCAGCAGCTTACCGTGAACTTTCATTATTATTACGCAGACCGCCAGGTCGTGAAGCATACCCAGGTGACGTGTTCTATCTACATAGTAGATTATTAGAACGTGCTGCTAAATTGAATGATGAATTAGGCGGCGGTTCTATCACAGCATTGCCTATTATCGAAACTCAAGCAGGGGACATTTCTGCTTATGTTCCAACAAACGTAATCTCAATCACTGACGGACAAATCTTCTTAGAATCAGACTTGTTCTTCTCAGGGGTACGTCCAGCGATCAACGCCGGATTCTCAGTATCTCGTGTAGGTGGTTCAGCACAAATCAAAGCAATGAAAAAAGTTGCAGGTACATTACGTTTAGACTTAGCTTCATACCGTGAATTAGAATCATTCGCGCAATTCGGTTCAGACTTAGACGAATTCACAGCGAGAAAATTAGAGCGTGGTAAACGTACAGTTGAAGTACTTAAACAAGGTCAAGGCGAACCATTGCCTGTAGAAAACGAAGTATTAATCATCTATGCATTAGTTAACGGTTTCTTAGATGATGTTCCTGTTCAAGACGTACAACGTTTCGAATCAGAAATTATCGGATGGACTAAAAACAATGCACCTGAATTATTATATGAAATCAAAAATAAAGGTACTTTACCTGACAAAGAAAAAATGAACCAAGCAATTGAAAACTTCAAACGCAGTTTCAGTATTTCTGAAGACTAAGATGAAGCGAAGTAATAATAAGGTGGTGAAATAATGGGATCTCTAAAGGACATTGATTCAAGAATCAAGTCGACGAAAAAGATGAATCAAATTACCAAAGCGATGAACATGGTTGCAAGTTCGAAGCTGAATAAAGCGCAACGTAATGCAAACGGGTTCAAACCTTATATGGACAAATTGCAAAATGCGATTACAGCAGTTGCAGGTCAAACGACTTCCAATCATCCGATGTTGAAGAAACGCCCAGTTAAGAAACGCGGCTACTTAGTGATTTCAAGTGACCGTGGTTTAGCAGGCGCGTACAATGCGAATATTTTGAGAAAAGTAGTTCAAGATATTCAAGAACGCGGTGAAGGGCCTGAAGACTATAAATTGATTGTCTTAGGTAAAGTAGGTATCGACTTCTTCAAGAACAGAAGTTATGATGTTGATTTTGCGTTGCCGGATGTACCGGATCAACCGTCATTCAAAGAAATTTCTTCTGTAACGAAAAAGGCCATTGATTTATACAGCGATGGCGATATTGATGAATTGAACATTTACTATAATAAATTCGTCAACGTTCTTGAAAACAAGCCAACTGCAAAAAGAGTATTACCATTAACTAAAGAAGATACAAGTTCAGGTCATGGACAAATGTCTTCATACGAATTCGAACCAGATAAAGAGTCAATTTTAAATATTATTTTGCCGCAATATGTAGAAAGCTTAATTTACGGCTCAATTCTAAATGCGAAAGCCAGCGAGCACGCATCTAGAATGACAGCAATGAAAAATGCTTCTGATAACGCGAGCGATCTTATTGATGACTTATCATTAGAATATAACCGAGCACGTCAAGCAGCAATCACACAACAAATTACTGAGATTGTCGGTGGCGCAACAGCTCTTGAATAGTATATTAAAGGAGGAAAATAGAATGGGTGTAGGCCGCGTAACACAAATCATGGGTCCAGTTATTGATGTAAGATTTAATCATGATGAACTGCCTAAGATTAATAACGCTTTAGTGCTAGATGTACCTAAAAAAGACGGCACGACTGAATCTCTTACATTAGAAGTAGCACTTGAATTAGGCGATGACGTAGTAAGAACAATCGCTATGGACTCTACAGACGGAATTAAACGTGGTGACGACGTTAAAGACACTGGCCGTCCAATCAGTGTCCCTGTCGGTGAAGATACATTAGGAAGAGTATTTAACGTTTTAGGTGACGCAATCGATAACGATGGTCCAATACCTGAATCAGTTCCACGCGAACCGATTCATAGACAACCACCACCATTTGATGAATTATCAACTAAAGTAGAAATTCTTGAAACAGGTATTAAAGTAGTAGACTTATTAGCACCATATATCAAAGGTGGTAAAGTAGGTTTATTCGGTGGTGCCGGAGTTGGTAAAACAGTATTAATCCAAGAATTAATCAACAACATCGCTCAAGAACACGGCGGTATTTCAGTATTCGCAGGTGTTGGTGAACGTACACGTGAAGGTAACGACTTGTACTTTGAAATGAGCGACAGTGGTGTAATCAAAAGAACAGCAATGGTATTCGGACAAATGAACGAGCCGCCTGGTGCACGTATGCGTGTAGCATTATCAGGTTTAACAATGGCTGAATACTTCCGTGATGTTAAAGGACAAGACGTTCTTTTATTTATTGATAACATCTTCCGCTTTACACAAGCAGGTTCTGAGGTATCAGCATTGCTTGGCCGTATGCCGTCAGCCGTTGGTTACCAACCGACATTGGCAACAGAAATGGGTCAATTACAAGAACGTATCACATCTACATTGAAAGGTTCTATCACGTCAATCCAAGCAGTATTCGTACCTGCCGATGACTATACTGACCCTGCGCCAGCAACAGCATTCGCTCACTTAGACTCAACAACTAACTTAGAGCGTAAATTAACAGAAATGGGTATCTACCCAGCCGTGGATCCATTAGCATCTACTTCTCGTGCGCTTGAACCGACTATCGTTGGACAAGAACACTATGATGTTGCACGTCGCGTACAAGCAACATTACAAAAATACAGAGAATTACAAGATATCATCGCAATCCTAGGTATGGATGAATTATCTGATGAAGATAAGAGCACAGTTGAACGCGCAAGACGTATTCAATTCTTCTTATCACAAAACTTCCACGTAGCTGAACAATTCACTGGTCAAAAAGGTTCTTATGTTCCAGTTAAACGTACTGTTGAAGACTTCAAAGATATTCTTGAAGGCAGATATGACCACATCCCTGAAGATGCATTCCGTTTAGTAGGAAGCATGGATGATGTATTAGAAAAAGCAAAAGACATGGGTGTTGAAGTTTAATATTAGGAGGTAAAGTTTAATGAACACAATGAACGTTAATATTGTTACTCCTAATGGTTCTGTTTATAACCAAGATAATGTTGAAATTGCTATTCTGCAGACAGTTGGAGGCGACATCGGTGTAATGTATGGACACATTCCGACTGTAACAGCTATCAAAACTGGTTATGTTAAGGTACATTATACAGATGGGATTGAATTCATTGCGGTCAGTGATGGTTTCGTTGAAATCAGACAAGAAAGCACATCAATAATTGTACAAACAGCAGAAAAAGCTGCGGATATTGATGTCAAACGTGCAAGATCGGCTAAAGAACGAGCAGAATCACATTTGAATAACAATGACGAAGATACTGACATTAACAGAGCAGAACGAGCTTTAGAGCGTGCGGAAAACCGCATTAAAGTTTCTGAAATGGAAGAATGACAACTATTTATCATAGGATATATCTCAAAACGAGATATATCCTATTTTTTAATGTTCAAAATTTGGGTAAACATATAAATGAACGACGTACCAAATTATTGAATATTTGATGTTGATTGTATGATTTTTAATAGATTTAATGTACAATATGAGACAGTAAACAATTGAGGAGACGACTAGACTAATGGAATATTTAGGACATTTTGCGATAGCGCATTTAATCATGCATGTGTTATGTATTTGTGCAGCTTATTGGGCACTGAATGCGATCAGGTTAGAGCAATTCTTTAAGAAGGGCTATCCTGTTCAAGTTCAGGTACTGATGATATTTATCGCAATCTTAATCGGTACAGGAGTCAGTAATTTTATAATTGATTTACTGCAATTCTCAACACAAATCAAATATATTGGAAGCTAATCGTTTGAGTGTAATTCGAATGTTATTCCATATATAATAATAGAAGAGATAAGAACTAATTTGAATTGAAGATGTTTAGGAGTAAAAAGTGGAGGAGTAGTAATGAATAGAGATAGAATGATTATTAAAGGTGGCAACCGCCTTGTAGGAGAAGTACAAGTTGAAGGAGCTAAAAACGCGGTACTGCCGATACTGACGGCATCACTCTTAGCTTCAAAAGGAACAAGCACATTACATAATGTTCCGGAGTTAAGCGATGTAGAAACAATTAATAATGTATTATCAACATTAAATGCAGAGATTGCTTACCATAAGGACAGCAACAGTGTCACAGTAGATGCGACAAAACAACTTAACTATGAAGCACCATATGAGTATGTAAGTAAAATGCGTGCCAGCATTTTAGTGATGGGGCCTTTATTAGCACGTCTCGGTCATGCAAAAGTTGCTTTGCCTGGCGGATGTTCCATCGGAAGCAGACCTATCGAGCAGCATATTAAAGGATTCGAAGCTTTAGGCGCAAAAATCCATTTAGAAAACGGATTTGTATTTGCGGAAACTTCAAATGGCTTAACAGGTGCAGATATTCATTTAGATTTCCCAAGTGTCGGCGCAACTCAAAACATTATCATGGCTGCTTCATTGGCAAAAGGCAAGTCAGTAATTGAAAACGTAGCCCGCGAACCTGAAATTGTTGATTTAGCTAACTACATTAATGAAATGGGCGGCAATGTCACAGGTGCAGGCACAGACACAATTACAATCCATGGTGTAGAAGCCTTGCATGGTGTTGAACATTCTATCATTCCTGACCGTATTGAAGCTGGTACGTTATTAGTAGCAGGCGCAATTACAAGAGGGGATGTCCTTGTTAAAGGTGCGATCAGAGAGCACATGACAAGTTTATTATATAAATTAGAAGAAATGGGCGTTCATTTAGAGTATCACGAAAATGCGATTCGTGTTACAGCTGAAGGCGAATTGAAACCGGTAGATGTTAAAACATTACCGCACCCAGGCTTCCCGACAGATATGCAGTCGCAAATCATGGCATTGCTTCTTACTGCAGAAGGCCATAAAGTGATTACTGAAACAGTATTTGAAAACCGCTTTATGCACGTAGCAGAATTCAAACGTATGAATGCACAAATTACAGTAGAAGGCCGCAATGCTAAAATTACAGGCAAAAGTCATTTACAAGGCGCGCAAGTTAAAGCAACAGATTTACGTGCTGGCGCAGCATTAATTTTAGCCGGACTTGTGGCAGAAGGTATTACTGAAGTTTCAGAATTAAAACACTTAGATAGAGGCTACGTTAATTTTAACGGCAAACTTAAAGCATTAGGTGCTGATATCGAACGTGTAAGCAAATAATTAAGCAAGGGGAAGAATGATGATCAAGCAATGGACCAGTAAATTGATGCGTTTGCCTATGGGATATCATATTTTGATTGTGCTCATACTGTTAGTATGTATGTTCATCATCGGCATGTGTATCGGTTTTCTGCTCAATCATCAAAACCCGCTTAAATTATTCGATTACCAAACCTGGTATCATTTCAAGCAAATTTTTGGAGGTTAACATAATGGAAACAATTTTTGACTATAATCAAATCAAGGAAATCATCCCGCATCGCCAACCTTTTTTATTAATCGATAAAGTGGTGGAATATGAAGAAGGACAACGTTGCGTGGCTATCAAACAAGTTTCTGGGAACGAACCATTCTTCCAAGGCCACTTCCCTGAATATGCGGTAATGCCAGGTGTGTTGATTACTGAAGCATTAGCACAAACAGGTGCAGTTGCCATCTTGAACAGCGAACAAAACAAAGGCAAAATTGCTTTATTCGCAGGTATTGATAAATGCCGCTTTAAAAAACAAGTTGTGCCGGGTGATACATTGCAGCTTGAAGTTGAAATTACAAAAATGCGTGGACCTATCGGTAAAGGTACGGCAAAAGCTACAGTAGATGGTCAACTAGCATGCAGTTGTGAATTAACTTTCGCAATTCAAGACGTATAAAAATCAAAATAAACGCTCCCTTTATTACAAACTTTCAGAGTTTTTGCAGTAAAGGGAGCATTTTTAGTTTTGAATCACTTTTATCTTTTCTCATCTTTTAGACGCGGCTTAGATTGCATCATTCGATTGAAGGTAGTTTTCAGTTCTTCTCCTGAAAATCCCTCGTCGACAAGTTGTGCTAATAAGTTTTCAGCATAGACTTGTCTTAATGTATAGACGTGGCAATCAAAAATTATAGACATACGTTCATTATCATATAATGATATGTTTTTGATAGTCGCATCAAATAATGCAGGATCATTCGATGGACGTGTAATAACTACACGGATATCTAATAATGTTTCATCATCCATATATTCTTTCATAATGTCATAATGATTGCTGGAGATTACAATTTCCAACAACCAGCCAGTGCCGCTTTGTTCTTTATTGATTATAACGCCATCATATAATTCATATTCTATTACGCCACCATTTTCAGTGACAATTTGGAATCTGACTGCTTTAAATGTTTTCAATTGAAGTCACTCCAATCTTTTTAAAATTCTGCGAATTCGTTTATTCTTCCTCTAGTATAGCGTAAATTGTGAAAATATTTGAGAGATACCTTAAAAAATGAGGATAAACAGTATATATTTTTTCATTATTTTCGTTTTGACGGTAAGCCCGAATCTGAATAAGATATTAACAAGGAGGTGAAGAAATGATCAATAAGATAGTAATTGTAGGAAGATTAACCAAGCAGCCTTAGATTATCGCAAAGGAGGAATCAGACATTGTATACTTCAACGTTGCTACTGAAAGAAATTATAACTATCAAGGTAAAAATCAACAATCTGTAGACTACATTAATTGTAAAGCATTTGGCAAAACTGCCCGAAATATTGCCAGCTATACAACTAAAGGTACGCTTGTAGGAATTACCGGCTACATGCATTCCTACAAATATGAGAAAGACCAGCAAACGCATTTCGGTATGGAGCTGGTTGTGGAAACAATCAAATTTATCTCTACGCCGAATGATGCCGCTCACAATCATTCAATCATGGAAGAGAATGAAGCAAGCCCGTGCTTTAATTCAATCCATGCTTAAATGAACAGCCATTCTTATTAAATCCAAAAAGTTAACTGCCAAATTCCCTAATCTTAAATTGCAACAAAATTTTTTAGCATGATATTGCCAAATCATATCCTGTTCAAACTATCATGCTGTCCTCTCATTAAAAACATTCATTATGATGTTAGAACTATCCTTCTTTCTATTATAGGAAGTTTCCTATAACTCATCCCAAAACTCTATTTAATAAATTCTATTAAGTCCAACAGCATAGCTTTGCATAAAAGATGCTTGGATTTGCTCCACTTCAAATTTTGTACTTTCAACTTAATCCATATCAACTCTTTAAAATTAATACTCACAATGGCCCTGTATAATTCACTTTATGCAGGGCTCTTTTACATAATTCAAGGTATTATCTTAAAATATACACCAAAAACCCAGTATTTTTACGTAATATTTATGTCATTTAAGAGTAATATAGGCGTTCAATTGTCTGAAAGATTACATGTATATTACATAGTAAATTGATGAAAAACGAAAGAGAATGCGATATGACAGGTCATTTGAGAGATAGTGAGATATCTAACTAATTTATTTTAATGTAATTTACACGTAAAAATAATCCTGTTTTTTTTATTTGTCTGTAACCTACACCCTGATTTCAGATGTTATAGTTGTAATTGCAAATTGATGATATTAATCACACGAAAAAAACACTTACCTTATAGGAGGATTTTTAGAAATGAAAAAATTATTAGTAGCTTCATCAGCAACAGCAGCATTTTTCGCAGTAGGAGTAGGAGCAAACGCTCAAGCATCTGAACAAGGAAATGCAGATCAAGCACAATTAGCAGAAACAGCTTTAAACAATCCTGAACAATTAAATGAAAGCCCTGTACAAGAAGGCGCTTATAATATTAGCTTTGAATATAACGGTTTAGACTTCAACTTCAACTCAGACGGTACTTACTGGACTTGGAGTTACGGTCAAGCAGGCGGTAACGCACCAGCAGCTCAAACTACAACTCAAGCAGCTCCAGCAGCACAAGAAGCTCCTGCAGCTGAACAAGCAGCACCACAAGCTCAAACAGCAACTGAACAAGCACCAGCTCAACAAGCTGCTCCACAACAACAAGCACCAGCACAACAATCACAAGAAGCAAGCTCTGGTTCTTCAGTAGGTATTCCTTCACACTTACAACAAATTGCACAACGTGAATCAGGTGGCGACATCCACGCTATCAACCCTTCATCAGGTGCAGCAGGTAAATACCAATTCTTACAATCAACTTGGGATTCAGTAGCTCCAGCTGGATATGTTGGCGTTTCACCAGCAAGCGCACCTGAACACATCCAAGACCAAGCAGCTGTTAAATTATATGACGGCGGCGCAGGTGCATCTCACTGGGTTACTGCATAATTCAAACGAATTAACAATAATAATATAGAACGATAAATCAAGGCAGGTTATCTCCGATAGGCGAGGTAATCTGCCTTTTTGTAAGTGCGCTCGGCATGATTAGCAACTTGATGGTGAAAGTCCATTACAGGCTTGGCAGTAGGAACTGTTAGCGAAAGACAAGGGTGTCCATCGCGAGGTGGAATCTGAAGGAAGTCGGACGCAAACACTCGCATTGACGAATAGAAACATCATATCAAGGCTTATGCGAACGGATGAGTTTGCTTAACAAAACAAAGTCCGATACTGCCCGAATTCGTATGAGTAAATGATGCAATGACATGAGTGGAAAGTGGTTAATCTTACCCGAGGAGGTCTCATAAGCGATTCTTCGAATCGTAGTAACAACGAATTATGAGAAGTCAGCAGAAGTCATAGTAGGGAAAATGTACCGAAGGACTGAACAATATTAAATACAAAGTAAAGAATGGAGGTTATAGATTTACGAAGTACCGAAAACAATGCAAATTGGCAGTCTGTGGAAGATAAGTAGTGGAACGAAAAAGATAAGCAGATGTGTACAGTAAATCTTAGTTGATATGGAAGAAATGTATCGTGAGACTCCATCACTGATGGAACTTGTTGTAAGAAAGAACAACATAGAGAAAGCAATCAAGAAAGTTGTTAAAAATAATGGCTCTCCTGGAATCGATGGGATGAAGGTTAAAGAGTTACATGCTCACTTCAGAGAATTCTATCCACAGATAAAAGGAAAACTGCTTAACGGTACGTATAAACCGCAAGCAGTTAAGAAAGTAGCCATTCCAAAACCGAATGGCAAAAAGAGAATTCTTGGAATTCCCGTCGCAAGGGATAGAGTTATCCAACAAGCAATCAAACAAGTTATCGAACCGATGATAAATCGCCAGTTTTCGAAACATAGTCATGGGTTTAGACCAAATCATAGTACAGGTACTGCATTAAAACAATGTATCCAATACTATGAGGAGGGTTATCACACAGTCGTAGACTGTGACTTAAAACAATGTTTTGACACGTTGAACCATGACAAATTGATGTACTTGTTTGAACGCTTTATACAAGATAAAGCTATCTCTAAATTTATCCGCAAAAGTTTACAAAGCGGGTCTGCAGACCTGTCTGGCGAATACGCAGAAAGAAAGACAGGCGCCCCTCAAGGTGGGGTTATATCTCCCTTGTTGTGTAATATCTATTTGCATGAGCTGGATAAAGAATTAGAGAAGCGCGGACATCGTTTTGTGAGATACGCAGATGACTTCGTCATCTTTGTTAAATCAAAACGTGCCGGACAACGTGTTATGGAGAGTATCACAAACTTTATCGAAAAGGACCTGAAATTAACAGTGAATAAAGATAAAAGTAAGGTAGGCTCTCCCACACGTTTAAAGTTCTTGAGTTGTCTGATAACGAAAATAAATGGCACTTGTCGTTTCAGACCCACTATGGAAGCAAAAAGAAATTTAAAAGCCAAATTAAAGTGGGTCACAAGAAGAAATAGACCTGGCACATTTACTGAAATTATAACAGGAATCAACGCGATTACTAGAGGTTGGATAAACTATTTTGGCAGAGGTTTTGTTAAAGGATTTATCCGCGAAATGCAAGAGTGGTTGAACCATCGAATCAGACAACTTATTTTAAAGCGATGGAAGAAGGTCAAAACAAAATACAAAATGCTTCGAAAATACGGATTAGACCACAATGGTGCCATGCGTATTGCGAACTCAAGAAAGAAGTATTGGAGGCTTTCCAAAACGCATGAGGTTCATCATGCGCTTACAACAAATAGACTCTACAAGTGGGGTCTAGTACCACTAGCCCGACTCGCAGAGTCTGCTTACGCAAGATATTGAACCGCCGTGTACGGAACCGTACGCACGGTGGTGTGAGAGGACGAGTATTCAATTAATGATTACTCTCCTACTCGATTATAGATGTAATATATGAAACAAAATATATATGGTTGTAACCCACCTGAATTGAAAGAATGCTAGTATAAAGATAAGAAATTAATCTTATTAAACAAACACCTTATGGGAGGACATATATTACATGAAGAAATTACTAGTAGCATCAACAGCGGTGACAGCTGCTGCAGCAGTATTAGCAACAGGATTCCAAGCAAATGACGTACAAGCAAAATCATCTACACCGGCTGAACATGCGAAAAAAAGTAAAAGAAGCAGAAAAGTTTTTAAATGAAAAAGGTGAATACACTGTAGTTAAAGGTGACACTTTAAATAAAATCGCTAAAAAATTCGATGTTGAAGTTAAAGACTTAAAAAAATGGAACAAGAAAAAATCTGATCTTATCTTAGTTGACGAAAGCTTAAAAGTAAAAGAACCTAAGAAAACAGCTACAACTCAAACAGCTGTTCAATCTGAAGGCAACTACAACTATAATACACAAACAGTATCATATAATAACTACACTGAAGCGCAATCTAACAATGCGCCTGAACAATCATACAATGCACCGCAACAATCTTATAGTGCGCCTCAAGTTTCTTACAGCCAACCAACATACCATGGCGGCGGTTCTGTAAGATTAGCAAACGGCAACACTGCAGGTGCTCAAGGTTCTTACGCAGCAAGCCAAATGGCAGCACGTACTGGCGTATCAGCATCAGTTTGGGAACAAATCATTGCACGTGAATCAAATGGTCAAGTCAATGCATACAACCCATCAGGTGCTTCAGGTTTATTCCAAACAATGCCAGGTTGGGGTTCAACTTCAAGTGTTGACGATCAAATCAACTCAGCAGTCAGAGCATACAATGCACAAGGTTTAGGTGCTTGGGGCTTCTAATACTTCAATCACAATATTGAAATTAATTTCATAGAATATATAAAGCCGGGACAATCGTCTCGGCTTTTTTCGTCAATCATAAATATTGCAACGATGGAGCTGCTTTGATATGTTTAGTTTGTAAAGACAAATTTAATAAAACTGCTGGGGGCGCCGTAAAGGCTGAGATAGTAATACTAGACCCTTAAAACCTGATTTGGTTAATACCAACGTAGGAAAGTAGTAGCCATATAAAAGAACGCTATAATTCTAAAAGTATGAACTGCTTTTCTGTCTCAGGAAAGCAGTTTTTTTATGGAGGAATTAAAAGTGACATTTGCTGAAACATTAGAAAGAGATGCACAACCTATTATTGATGAAATTTATCACGATGGTTTCATTCAAGATTTACTGAAAGCACAAATAGATAAAGAAGCAATCAGACAATATCTAAGAGCAGATGCATCTTATTTAAGAGAGTTTGCTAATATCTATGCTTTATTAATTCCAAAAATGCCTGATTTAGAAAATGTGCGTTTCTTAGTTGATCAAATTCAATTTATCGTCAATGGTGAAGTGGAAGCACATGAGTTTATGGCAGAATATGTCGGCGAACCATACAACGAAATCGTTCAAGAGAAGGTTTGGCCGCCAAGCGGAGACCACTATATTAAACACATGTATTACAACGTTTATGCACATGAAAATGCGGCATATGCGATTGCGGCGATGGCACCTTGTCCATATGTCTACGCAGAAGTTGCCAAACGTGCAATGCAAGATGCTTCGCTGAACAAAGATTCTATCTTAGAAAAATGGTTTGAATTTTATCAAACTGAGATGGATCCGTTAATCGATGTTTTGAATCAGCTGATGAATACATTGACACAAAACATGACAGAACACGAAAAACAAGAAGTCAGAGATAATTATCTGCAAAGTACGGTCCATGAACGCAACTTCTTTAACATGGCCTATACAAGCGAAAAATGGGAATTTGGAGGAACAAGAGTATGAATAAACCGAAAATAGCATTAACAATTGCGGGTACAGATCCGACAGGCGGCGCAGGTGTCATGGCAGACTTGAAGTCATTTCATGCATGCGGCGTATACGGAATGGCAGCTATTACAAGTATCGTGGCACAAAATACTAAAGGCGTTCAGCATATTCATAACCTAGACATTACTTGGCTTAAAGAACAACTCGACAGTGTCTTTGATGATGAGTTGCCGCAAGCGATTAAAACAGGAATGATTGCGACTAAAGAAATGATGGAATTAATCCGCAGCTTTTTAGAGCAGCATCCTGACATTCCGTATGTCATTGATCCAGTAATGCTGGCAAAAAGCGGAGATGCTTTAATGGATGATCAAGGCAAACATGCACTCCAAAGCATATTATTGCCGCTGGCAGATGTTGCGACACCGAACTTGCCTGAAGCAGAAGAAATTGTCGGCTTCAAACTAGACAGTGAAGATGCAATTAAAAAAGCCGGAAAAGTCTTTATTGAAGATATCGGATGCAAAGGTGTTGTGATTAAAGGCGGACATATTGAAAATGATGCAATCGCAAAAGATTATCTATTCACTAAAGAAGGATTAGAGGTCTTTGAAAGTGAACGTTATGATACGAAGCATACACATGGTACAGGCTGCACATTCTCTGCAGTTATCGCAGCAGAATTAGCAAAAGGCAAATCTATTTACGATGCTGTGAAAAAAGCGAAAGACTTTATTGCTTTAAGTATTAAATATACACCTGAAATCGGCCAAGGCAGAGGTCCTGTGAACCATTTTGCTTATATGAAGAAAGTAGGTTTAGATGATGAGTAACGTTTTAGATAGAATCAGATCAGAACATCCATTAGTGATTTGTTTTACGAATGATGTCGTTAAGAACTTTACCGCAAATGGTCTGCTAAGCTTAGGAGCGAGTCCTGCTATGAGTGAAGCGCCGCAAGAAGCGAAAGATTTTTATCCGCATGCAGGTGCGGTATTGATTAATATTGGAACACTGACGAAAGATACAGAACATGCTATGTTAGCAGTAGGCAAAATTGCGAATGAAACAAACACACCTTTAGTCTTTGATCCAGTCGCAGTCGGCGCATCACAATATAGAAAAAATTTCTGCAAATATTTCTTGAAAAAGATTCGCCCTACAGTCATTAAAGGCAATGCTTCAGAAATTTTAACTTTAATTGATGATTCGACTACAATGAAAGGGACTGACAGTGACGAAAGTTTAGATGTAGTCAGCATTGCTGAGAAAGCACATGAACAGTACCAAACAGCGATTGTGTTAACAGGCGAAACAGATGTTATTGCACATAACAACAAAGTAATAAAACTCAATAACGGTTCACGCTTTTTAACACAAATTACGGGTGCAGGCTGCTTGTTAGGTGCTGTTGTGGGCGCATTCTTATTCAGAAATGAAAATCCTGACATTTATGATTTGGCAGAAGCGGTTTCTGTATATAATGTTGCGGCAGAACGTGCAGAACAATTGAGCGAAACAAAAGGGCCAGGTACTTTCTTAGTTCAATTTATTGATGCGTTATATCGTATTGATCATGATGCTGTGGTTCAAAACAGCAAAGTACAAGAGGTGCAATAAGATGTTTCAACCTGAAGATTTAAAAGTTTACTTTATTTGCGGGACACAAGATGTGCCTGAAGGCAAAACGATTGAAGAAGTACTTAAAGCAGCTTTAGAAGGCGGTATTACTTTATTCCAATTCAGAGAAAAAGGACCAAATGCGAAAACAGGAAAAGAAAAAACAGCGTTAGCACGCAAGCTTCAAGCATTATGTCATGACTATGATGTGCCGTTTATTGTCAATGATGATGTAGCATTAGCTGAAGCTATTGATGCAGATGGCATTCACGTTGGGCAAGATGATGCTTCTGTTGCTTCGTTTAAAAATCAATTCAATGGCAAAATTATCGGTTTAAGTGTAGGGAACGAAGCAGAATTGGCACAATCTGATTTGACAGATATTGATTATATCGGCGTTGGACCTATCTTTAAAACAGGTTCAAAAGCAGATGCCAGCGACCCTGTCGGTACAGAAATGATCGAGATTCTGCATAATGCTACACAAGGTGTGCCGATTGTTGCGATAGGCGGAATTTCGATGGAAAATGCTGCTCAAGTTGCCAAAACACATGCTCAAGGTGTTTCTGTGATTTCTGCCATTGCACAAAGTTCAGATATTCAAGCAACCGTCCAAAATTTCTTACAATATTTTAAATAATGCTGTTAATTTTATGTTTTTGTTTTCTACACCTCATAGAATGTGATAAAATTATTTTTATGTGAATAATACCAATAGAGGTGGAAAAATGAATAAAAAAGCATTATTGCCTTTGCTACTTGGGGTTATGGTGTTTCTTGCAGGGTGTGATTATTCTAAACCTGAGAACAGAACAGGTTTCTTCTATAATACATTTGTAAAAAACATGGATAACGTTATCCACTGGCTAGGCTCTAGTTTCAATAACGATTATGGATTAGCGATTATCGTCTTAGTTTTAGCAATCCGTATTATCGTTCTGCCATTCATGCTTTCTAACTATAAGAATAGTCATTTAATGCGTGAAAAAATGATTATCGCAAAACCAGATATGGATGCAGTAAAAGAAAAAGTTAAACGTGCACGTACACAAGAAGATAAAATGGCTGCTAACCAAGAAATGATGGAAGTTTATAAAAAATACGATATGAATCCAATGCAAAGTATGCTTGGATGTTTACCGATGCTGATCCAAATGCCGGTCATCATGGGATTATTCTTCGTATTGAAATATCCTTCACCAGGCGGAATTACAGAACATCCGGATTTCTTATGGTTCAACTTAGCTAAACCAGATATTTGGATTACAATTATTGCCGGTGTGCTTTATTTCTTACAAGCTTATGTTTCAACATTCAGTATGCCGCCTGAACAAAAACAAATGAGTTACATGATGATGATTATTTCACCGATTATGATCGTTTGGGTTTCATTAAGTTCAGCTTCGGCATTAGGTTTATACTGGTCAGTCAGTGCCGCTTTCTTGATTGTTCAAACATATGTCGCAAATGCGTACTATTCTAAGAAAGCAAAAGAAGAAGTTGCACCTATGATCAGAGCGTATGAAGAGAAATACGGCAAAGATGGAAAAGGCAAAAACAAAGGCGCACAAGTAATAGGCAAGAAAAACAAAAAGAAAAAATAATATGAATTGAGAAAATCAGTTGCGATTCGCAGCTGATTTTTTCTTTAAGATAACACAATTAGGGAATAGACAAGTAAAGCGCTATCTATTTGGAGGTATAAAACCAATGGAAATTAAATCAGTAACAACCGAAGATATAAAGGAACTGCAAATCATCAGTTATCGAACTTTTGACGATACTTTCAGAGAAATGAACCAGCCTGAGAATTTAAAAGCATATTTAGATTCAGCTTTTACTGAGGAACAATTGCGCAGCGAACTTGAAGACCCGCATTCTTATTTTTACTTTTTATACGACAATGATAAAATAGTCGGCTATTTGAAAATGAATGGACCTGATGCACAAACTGAAGAAGTTGCATCGGATTCTATCGAAATTGAACGTCTATATATTTTAAAGAACTATCAACGTTACGGTTATGGCAAGAAATTGTTGAACTTTGCGATTAAGTTTGCGGTCGAAGAAGACAAGAAAAGTATTTGGCTGGGCGTTTGGGAGAAAAATACCCAAGCCATCGGATTTTATGAGCATCTCGGTTTCAAAAAGATTATAGAACATGATTTCATGATGGGAGAAGAACGACAAACTGATTATATATTAGCGCATTCTTTATAATAAAGGTTCTTCATCTTTTATGGTGGGAAGGTAAAACTTCCCGCCTTTTTCGATACACAAAAAGCGCAATTGCCTCTATAATTTAAAGTGACCAAACCCAAATTAAAGGAGACAAGTGCGCCTATGTGTAATGATACATTAGAAATACTAAGAATAAAAGATAAAAATATCAAATTTGTTAGCCAAGATATTGATGTAATAGTAAAAGGAAAGAAGTCTACGGTTGTTAATGCTGTACTTACGTATAAGCCTTCGGCTTGTCCTTGCTGCGGAATTAAAAATGAAGGACAAATTCATAAGCATGGTAAACGAGTTTCTCGTATTACCTTGCTTAAAACTCAAGGCTATAATACATATCTAAACTTAGCCAAACAGCGCTTTAAGTGTTTAGAGTGTAATACAACTTTTACTGCTGAAACTGATGTCGTAGATAAGACACGATTTATTTCTAATTATGTGAATCAAAAAATAATTGAAGAAGCCACGAAAGTCAAAACAGAAATAGATACTGCAGAAGACAACTGTGTTTCTCCATCTACAGTACGTCGTATTCGAAATAAAGCAGTCAATACTTTACTTATCAAGCCTTTCGATAATCTACCTGAACATTTGGCAATGGATGAATTTAGAAGTGTAAAGAGTGTGACTGGCTTAATGAGTTTTATATTTATTAACAATGACACACATGAATTTCTAGATGTCTTAGAAAACAGAACTTCGGGTTATTTAAAAGCTTATTTTGAACGCTTTGATCGAAAAAATAGACTTAAAGTTAAAACAATTACCATTGATATGTTTGAACCCTATTTATTCTTATTTAAAAAGCTCTTTTTTAATGCATCTATAATCTTTGATAGATTTCATATCGTTCAGCACATGAATAGAGAGTTAAACTTCTATCGCAGAGAAGTAATGAATCGTTATAAAGACAAAGAAGGAAGGGAATACCCTGTTTTAAAGAACAAATGGAGACTTCTTTTAACAGACAAACGTAAACTCTTCATGATGGATGGTATTTGGGATGGTTCCTTTAGATGTTATAAAAAAGGTTATGATCTAGTGAATTTTATGCTTCAAACAGATGAAAAGTTAAAAAATTCATACGAACTAGTACATGATTTACGCGAAAGTTTAAAATTATGTAATTGGAAAGATTTTATCAATCGTTTGAACGATGTTGATAAAAACTCAATCAGTAAAAACATATGGAAAGTAGTAACATTTTTTAGAAAGCACCAAGAAATACTTCGAAATACGATTTACAATCCCTTATTAAATAACGGTGCAATAGAGGGTATTAACAATAAAATAAAGTTAATTAAGCGAATTTCATATGGATACAGAAGCTTTAATAACTTAAGAAACCGTATAATGCTGGTATTTAGTTTATTTAAAAACAAAAAGAAAAAGACAACCAGACCCGTACATCGGATGGTTGTCTAAATGATAGAATTCGAAGAATTCCAATCAAAATTAAGTTCTTTAAATTATTCACCCACCACAAATGGTGGAGAACCATAATAAAACAGTACAAAAAGATGCCCGCTATTATGCTTCGTTGCGTAATAGCGGGCATTATTATTTATAATTAGTAATCATTGCCGAAGTCCCATTCTTCAAAGAAAGCTTTGACAAATTGTTCCATTAATTGATGTCTGCGCTGAGCTAAGTAGCTGGCAGTTTCAGTATGCATCAAATCTTTTAATTTAAAGAGTTTGTCATAAAAGTGTTTGATGGCTGAAGGGTTGTAGCCTTCTAGCGTTTGGTCTGGACTGATATCATCAAGTACTGTGCCTTCCCACATCGGTTCATTGAAGTGGCCGGCAAATTGGAAAGTACGTGCAATACCGATTGCACCGATGGCATCTAAGCGATCTGCATCTTTGACAATATAGCCTTCAGGAGAAAGCTGTTTATGTTCATTGGTGCCGTTTCGATAACTGATATTTAAAATGATGTCTAAGATTTTCTGCTGAAGACCTTCTTTTACTTCAATACGGTTTAAAAAGGCTTGAAGGTCTGATAACGCTGTTGTTTCATCTGTGAGTTTAGTATCAACTGTGTCATGCAATAAAGCTGCCATTTGTATGATAAAAGGATTGCCGTAACCTTCTTGTTCAGAGATGAATAGTGCCATACGTACAACACGCATTACATGTGCAATATCATGACCTGAACTGTCTGATTCGTGGAAGTCTTGCATATAAGTTTCAGCTGCTTTTAATTGTTGATATTGATTCATTCTAGGTCATACTCCTTTTAAGTTATAAAATAGGTGAAATTAAATTCGCGATAGCTTCTTTGAATTTCACCCAAAGACTGCGCTGGTTATAACGTTCTTGTGTTAGTTCAGAAGAGAACTCTAAATCTTTGTCGAATTGATTACGTAATTGCATTGCAATTTGTTTATCATAAATAAATGCATTGATTTCAAAATTCAGTGTAAAGCTTCTATGGTCCATATTCGCGGTACCGACACTTGCGACTTCATCATCAATGATCATCATTTTCGAATGCAAGAAGCCGTTGTCGTAATGGTACACTTTAACACCAGAAGCAAGCAGTGATGCTACATTTTTTAATGTCGCAAAGAAGACGAAAGGATGATCCGGTTTGTTCGGAATCATAATGGTAACATCAACACCGCCGAGCGCTGCAATAGACACAGCATCCATAAAGGCCTGGTCTGGAATAAAGTAAGGGGACTGAATTTGAATAGATTTCTTCGCTGAAGTAATCATTTTCAAGTAACCATATTTAATTTGTTCCCATTCTTCGTCTGGACCGCTGGATGCAATCTGCACCCCGATGGAACTGCCTGTATCAATATCAGGGAAGTAGCGATCTGAATACGTGATATTGTCACGTTTTGCTTGCGAGTTCCAGTCTAAAATAAAACGCAGCTGCAAAGCGTTGACCGCATCTCCTACAATTCTCAAATGCGTATCTCTCCAGTAACCGAAACGTTTAGATAAACCTAAATATTCTTTACCGACATTAAAGCCGCCGACATAGCCGATTGTGCCGTCGATTACTACTATTTTACGGTGATTTCTGTTATTGAGACGGAAGTTTATCAAAGGCAGTTTAGAAGGGAAGAAAGATTCTACTTGTCCGCCTTTACGTCGGAACTCATCAAAGTCTTTTAATGTTAAACCTCTGGAACCCATATCGTCATACAGCATCTTCACTTCTAAGCCCTCATTCAGTTTATTTTCTAAAGCTTGTAAAATACGTTTTCCGAGCTTATCGTTTCTGAATATGTAATATTCGATATGGATATAATCTTTGGCATTCTCGATATCTTTGATTAATGCATCAAACTTTTCATGGCCATCTGTAAAAATGGTCATTGCGTTGTCTGTAGTCAAGAATGCGGAGTTATTGTACAACAACATTTGTACCATTGATTTGTGTTTAACGATTTCATGGTTCCCTTTAGAGAATTCAGCTGTCTTTAATGCCTCTAATTGTTCATTGACAATCGCCTCTAAACCAATTCGATCTTCTTCGTCTAATGAGAAGATATGATCTTTTTGGATTTGACGGCCGAGCAATAAATAGAGAATGAATCCAATTACAGGCAGAAATACAAGTACTAGAATCCATGCCCAAATCGAACCTGCTGATCTTCTTTCCATAAAAATAATAGTAAATGCGAAGATAAGGTTTAATACAAAGCACGCTATCAAGATAATATTAATGGCTAAGTTCGCTTGATAGGGTACGAAATCAAAATTATACATAATGTAACCTCCACATCATTTACCAGCAGTATTTGTAAGTTAGTATCAACTGATAATGAACTTATTGTAACACAGCGGTGATAGATACGACATAGTTTGACATATACCTATATAGGGTATATGATGAATGTGAAAGCAAAACTAGGACGGGGAGGTTATGATATGGCTAAAGTTGATAAAGTACATCATTCTGAACAAATTAAATCCAACCTTAAAGCACGTCTTAATCGTATTGAAGGCCAAGTCAGAGCCATTAATCGTATGATAGATGAAGACGTCTACTGCGATGATGTATTGACACAAATCAGAGCAACACGTTCTGCATTGAACAGTGTAGCGGTCAGATTGCTTGATCATCACATGAAAGGTTGTATTATGCACAAAGTGGATGATGGCAACCCTGAAGAAGCAATGGAAGAATTGCTTGTGACCGTCCAAAAATTAATTAAAGATTAATAAAGGAGTTTATCATGCAAACTAGTGTGATTCGCATCGGCGGAATGGAAACGATAGAACAGCAAGAAACACTGAAAGAACATCTTGAAGCGATGATTGGTGTTTATGAAGTACAAGTTGATCTTGATACGAATGAAGTAAAAGCAAGTTTTAAAACACCTATCAGTCTGAATAACTTAGAGAAAGAAATTTACGATCAAGGTTATCAAATATTAAATTAATGGTAAGGAGTGTTCTATTATGGAAAAACAATTAAAAGTAGAAGGCATGAGTTGCGGACATTGTAAAGCAGCAGTAGAGGATGCAGTAGGTAAAGTAGAAGGCGTAGATAAAGTCGACGCAAATCCTGATGCAAATACTGTAGATGTTGCATATAATGGTGACGATGCAGTGTTATCTCAAGTAGAATCAGCAATTTATGATGCAGGTTACGATGTTGTAAAATAATAAAGGTGAATAGAGGCTTAAGTTATGGATGTAACTGAGCCTCATTTTTTCAAAGAATAATATACCTCTACAGGGTATAGGAGTGAATCAATAATGGAAAAAGCAGAGTTTAAAATTTCGGGCATGACCTGTGCTGCTTGTTCTGCACGTATCGAGCGGGTGCTCAGCCGTACAGAAGGGATTGACCAAGCTAACGTCAACCTTGTGACTGAAAAAGCATCTGTTGCTTTTGATAAAGATAACGTCGATATTCAGCAAATTTTTGAGAAAGTGAAACAATTAGGTTATGAACCGATTGCGATAGAAACGGCAGACCAAGCACAACAGCGTAAACAAAAAGAATTGAATCGTCAAAAAATGAAATTTGTCATTGCGATGATACTATCACTGCCATTGTTATATACGATGGTAGGGCATTTCAGCTTCTTAAGCTTTATCCCTCTGCCTCATGTGATGACTGAACCTTGGTTCCAATTCATCTTAGCAACACCTGTCCAATTTATTTTAGGTTGGCAATTCTATAAAGGTGCTTATGGTGCCTTGCGCAATAAAAGTGCCAATATGGACGTACTCGTTGCTTTAGGTACCTCGGCTGCGTACTTTTACAGTATCTATATGTGGATTATCCATGCTGGCGAACAGCATATTCCGTTATATTTTGAGACCAGTGCGGTATTAATTACATTGATATTGCTAGGCAAATATTTCGAAGCGAAAGCTAAAGGACATGCGAGCGATGCGATTAATAAACTGCTTTCGCTGCAAGTGAAAGAAGCACGTGTAGAAAGAGACGGAGAAGCCGTAGAAGTGCCTGTCGACCAAGTAAAACAAGGTGATATCTTACTGATTAAAAGCGGTGAATATGTGCCTTTAGATGGTGAAATTTTCGAAGGGGATACCAGTATCGATGAATCGATGCTGACAGGCGAAAGTATTCCTGTAGATAAAGCAGCAGGTGATGAAGTCATCGGTGCAACTTTAAACCACGGCAACTTCATTAAAGTTAAAGTAACGCACACTGGCGATGATTTAGTCTTGAATCAAATCATTAAAATCGTTGAAGAAGCACAAGGTGAAAAACCAAACATTCAACGATTAGCAGATAAAATTTCAGGTATCTTCGTACCAACAGTACTAGGCATTGCTTTAGTCGTATTTATTATCTGGTTCAGTTTTGTTACACCGCTTGATTTCCAATCTAGTTTAGAAGTGTTTATCGCTGTGATTGTGATTGCTTGTCCTTGTGCATTAGGGCTTGCGACACCTACTTCAATCATGGCAGGTTCCGGACGTTCAGCTGAACTAGGTGTGCTTTTCAAATCATCAGAGGCACTAGAACAAACACAAAATGTGGACACGATTGTCTTTGATAAAACAGGAACATTAACAGAAGGACAGCCTTCTGTGTATAAAGTTATTGATAACACAGATAATCAGCAATTCGGTACGTTAGTGAAGAGTTTAGAAGTTCAATCTGAACATCCTTTATCTCAAGCAATCACTGAGTACTATCAAGATGTGCCTAATTTAATTGTAGAAAATTATCAAACACATCCAGGCAATGGTATCAGCGGCACAATTAATCAACAAGCCGTCAAAGTCGGTTCGCAAAGCTTTATTCAACCTGATTTAAAAGAATGGGATCAAGCATTAGAAGCACAAATCGAAACATTGCAGCAACAAGGCGCAACAGTCGTCCTTGCATCAATTGATGACCAATTTGCAGGTATGATTGCCTTAAGAGATGAGCCGAAATCAAGTGCGAAAGCATTAATCGAACACTTGAATTCTGATTATGAAATTGTAATGCTGAGCGGTGATAGTCAAGGCACTGCAGAAGCAATCACAGAAGAACTGGGTATTCAACGTGTTATTGCAGGTGTCAAACCTGATCATAAAGCAGATGAAATTACGAAACTTCAAGAAGAAGGCAAGTATGTCATGATGGTCGGTGACGGTATTAACGATGCACCGGCACTTGCTAAAAGCAATATCGGTTTAGCAATGGGTACTGGATCAGATATTGCTATCGAAGCAGGCGATATTATGATTGTCGGCGGAGATATCGAAAAAGTTGAAGTGGCTCTAGGTATGAGCAGCAAAACTATGAAAAATATCAAACAAAACCTATTCTTTGCATTTTGTT
This sequence comes from Staphylococcus sp. IVB6181, assembly GCF_025561445.1. Taxonomy (NCBI): domain Bacteria; kingdom Bacillati; phylum Bacillota; class Bacilli; order Caryophanales; family Staphylococcaceae; genus Staphylococcus; species Staphylococcus sp. IVB6181. The sequence continues at coordinate 1,010,917 of NZ_CP095096.1, forward strand.
ACAACGCAATCGGTATTCCAATTGCAGCATTCGGATTATTAGCCCCATGGGTCGCTGGTGCAGCAATGGCATTCAGCTCTGGCTCTGTCGTACTCAATGCATTACGACTTCAAAAGGTTAAATATCAAAAGAATTTACAAAATTAATGTAGTAATAGGAAAATTTTTAGGGTAGAATGTAAGTAACAATCATTTGTAATACGAAGATGGGGTGAACACGAATGAATAATAATACAGATAAACTACGTAATGTCGTTCAATTGTTATCTTCGCTAGGTGTTAATATTAAGAAAACGAAATCAAGATTAGAAATTATGCATACTTTGCCTAATACATCAGTTGCGACACCTAAATTAAAGTAAGAATAAAAACCGGTTATCGATTCGGACATTGTAAAATGTTCGACCGATAACCGGTTTTTTGTTTGTTGTGTATTAATGATTATATGATTTAGAACGTAAGAAGTCAGGTTGGTAAGGTACAGGCTGGTGATAATAAATAGATAAAATGACACCGACACCTGTCATTAAGCTCCATAAAGAACTTCCTCCGTAACTGATGAATGGAAGCGGAATCCCTGTAATCGGCAAGAGTTGTATTGTCATACCCATATTCTGTACTGCATGGAACAATACAAGTGTCATAAAGCCGATGATATAAATCTTATTATAAATCACAGTATTTTTCGTAGCTAAACGTACAAGGTGGAACATTAATATAATAAATAGAATAATCAGTACCACTGCTCCGATAAAGCCGAATTCTTCACCGACAACTGAAAAGATAAAGTCGGTATGGTTTTCAGGGATGTAAACTTCACCATGATTCAATCCCTTGCCGAATAATTGGCCTGAACCGATAGCTTTGAGTGATTCAGTTAAGTGGTAACCATCGCCTGAACTATAAGAATAAGGATCTAACCATGAAGCAATACGTCCTAATTGATATGTTTTAATTCCAAATCCATTTTCTATTAATGATGGTTTAAAGATAATGGATAGAATAAAGAAAGCACCGATAGATAAAATCGTTAAAAAGATAGGTGCCAAGATTTTCCAAGAAATGCCGCTGACAATCAGTACTCCAACGACAATAGCAAGACAAACCAATGTAGTACCTAAGTCATTTTGAAGGAAAATCAATACCATCGGAATACCAGAAACCACAAGTAATTTGAAGAACAGCTTGAAGTCTGTTTCTAATGATTTATTGAATGTGTATTTGTTATGTCGCGATACGATTTTTGCCAGCATTAAAATCAAGACGATTTTCATAAATTCAGACGGCTGAATACTGATTGGTCCGAAACTGTACCAGCTTTTTGCGCCGTTGATTGTCGGCGTAACAGCCGTTTCTGGCATAATCAGCAAGACAATAAGAAAAAAGCATAAAATGCCGTATAAAGTATACGTATATTTCATAATCCTTTTAGGCGAAACAACCATAATCCCCAGTGCGATAATGAACCCGAATATGTAATAGATAATTTGTTTGATACTGAAGTTCGCACTATATTGACCGCCGCCCATAGCGGATTGAATAAATAAAATACTGATTGCTGCAAATATCAGCAAGATGGTAATTAAAACCCAGTCAATGCGCCGTAACCATGATTTACTAGGTTGTTGACGTGAAGCTTTCATATATTAGATCTCCTTTAATCCACAATTTCACATCGGCAGAAATGATGACAAGCCGCTTGTAACCGCTCTGCCTTTATTATTTCTCTCTATGAAAAACTATAGCATATTTAATGTTTTACCTGTAGCTATTTCCTATTATATACCGTTTCATGAAATTGTGAATTTTCTTTCTCAGCTTTGACATGCAATAAGTGAGGCAATCGTGATAAAATAAAGTTTAATAATGCGTTTGGAGGAAAGAACATGGCTAAAGAAAATATATGTATCATTTATGGTGGAAAGAGTGCAGAGCATGATGTATCGATTTTGACTGCGCAAAATGTATTAAATGCTATCAATAAAGATGATTACCAAGTAGACATCATTTACATTACAAATGACGGTTCTTGGAAGAAGAAAGATAATATCACAGAAAGCATTGAAGATACTGAAACTTTACGCCTAGAAGATGTAGAAGAAGGTGAAATTTCAAGCTTGCTTACAAACAGCAGCTCTGGACAGCCATATTCAGCAGTGTTCCCGTTATTGCATGGACCAAATGGTGAAGATGGAACTATCCAAGGTCTGTTTGAAGTATTGGATTTACCGTATGTCGGCAACGGCGTACTTGCTGCATCAAGCACAATGGACAAACTGGTAATGAAGCAGCTTTTTGCACATAGAGGGCTGCCGCAGCTTCCATATGTCAGCTTTTTACGTAGCGAGTATGAAAAATATCAAAGCAATATCTTAAAACTTGTCCATGATAAATTAGAGTACCCAGTCTTTGTAAAACCAGCAAACTTAGGTTCAAGTGTAGGTATCAGCAAGTGTAATAATGAAGAAGAATTAAAAGCAGGTATCGAAGAAGCTTTCCAATTCGACAGAAAACTTGTAATTGAGCAAGGTGTTGTAGCACGTGAAATCGAAGTTGCTGTATTAGGCAATGATTATCCTGAGACTACAGAACCTGGCGAGGTTATTAAAGATGTTGCATTCTACGATTATAAATCTAAGTACTTAGACGGCAATATCCAACTTTCTATTCCGGCAAAACTTGATCCGGAAGTCAGCACAACATTAAGAAACATGGCAGTTGAAGCCTTTAAAGCGACTGACTGTGCTGGTTTATTGCGTGCAGACTTCTTCGTGACAGAAGACAATCAGATTTATATTAATGAAACGAATGCTATGCCTGGATTTACAAAATACAGTATGTATCCAAGTCTGTGGGAAGGTATGGGCTTATCCTATGCTGACTTGATTACGAAATTGATTGAACTTGCGAAAGAGAAACATGTGGAAAAACAAAAGAACAAATATAAAATTGATTAAGGTAGTGTACTTGTAATGATAGAAGTAACATTAAAACAAATTAAAGAATGGATTCCCTGTGAAATTGATGAACAGTATTTAGAACATACGATTAAAGGCGCAACAATTGATTCAAGAAAAATTGAAGCAGGCAATTTATTTATTCCGTTTAAAGGGGAAAATACAGACGGGCACCGTTTTGTTGAACAAGCATTGGCAGATGGTGCCGGTGCTGCCTTTTACCAAAACGACGCAAAACCAGAGACACCTGTAGAAGGACCAATTATCTGGGTAGATGATACATTATTAGCATTGCAAGAGCTTGCAAAAGCATACTTGCAGTCTGTACAGCCTAAGGTGATTGCGGTCACAGGTTCTAATGGTAAAACAACAACAAAAGATATGATTGAAAGTGTCTTGAAACCTAACTTCAAAGTGAAAAAGACGCAAGGCAATTATAATAATGAAATCGGCATGCCGTTAACAATTCTTGAATTAGATCAAGATACTGAAATTTCTATTTTAGAAATGGGTATGTCAGGCTTCCATCAAATTGAACTATTATCTGAAATTGCACAGCCGGATATTGCGGTAATTACGAATATCGGCGAATCGCATATGCAAGACCTGGGTTCAAGAGAAGGTATTGCAAGAGCGAAGTTTGAGATAGTAGCCGGTTTAAAACCAGACGGTGTATTACTTTATGATGGAGACGAGCCTTTATTAGTGCCGCATATCAATACGTTAGCAGACAAGCAAACGATCAGTATCGGATTAGGTTCTGAAAATGAAGTGGTCTGCAGTGTAGATCAGCATGATGCATTCGGTATTGCGTTCAGTTTAAACGTCAGCGAACATTATCAAATACCGATTTTAGGTACGCATAATATGCGCAATGCAGCGATTGCAATTACAGTAGGCAAATTGTTAGGTTTATCATATGAAGTCATCAAAGAAAACATTGCGAAAGTACAATTAACACAAATGCGTATGGAATTGCATCGTACAGACTCAGGAATTGCTGTGATTAATGATGCTTATAATGCGAGCCCGACAAGTATGAAAGCGGCTATTGATACACTCGCAGCAATGGACGGACGCAAACTATTGATTTTAGCAGATGTATTAGAACTCGGCGAAAACAGTGCAGAGATGCATGCGTCAGTCGGAGCTTATTTAGAAAATAAAGGCATCGATATATTGCTGACTTTCGGCGAAGAAGCGAAACATATTCATGAAGCCGGTCAAGCATTTGTAGAATCGGCACAACATTTCGATGATAAAGCAGCATTGATTGATACAGTTCTTCAAGCTGCTCAGCCTAAAGATAATATTTTAATCAAAGGTTCAAGAGGCATGGCTTTAGAAGAAGTCGCACAAGCACTATTAGAACAGAAATAATATAAAGTTAGTAAGATGGTGAAAAATTCTCAATACGAGAACTCCTATCATCTTACTAACTTTTTTGTTTTTAAGAGGAATTTGCGTTATTGCTATAATGGTCTCAAGGTGGTACTATATAGAAGTTGATGAAAAATTAAAGACAGGTGGGGGCGGGTGCTCATCAAGTTCTGTAATTCATACAGAATGAATGTTAAATTATTAACCGCTCATTTTTTATCATTTTTAGGATGAAAATGAAACTTATAGATGATGTATATCTACTGGATTGAAGAGAGCACAATATCATCAAAGTCGTCTCGACCATATATAAAGGAGAATTATTTTGCAAAAATTTATAGATTTAGGTGTTTCAGAAAAAACTGCTGAAACGCTTGCTAATATGGGCTTCGAAGAACCGACTCCTATACAAAATGACAGTATTCCGTTTGCATTGCACGGATTAGATATTCTAGGTCAAGCTCAAACAGGTACAGGTAAAACAGGAGCGTTTGGTATTCCATTAATCGAGAAAGTTGTAGGAAAAGACGGTATTCAAGCGCTGATCTTAGCACCTACACGCGAATTAGCAATGCAAGTAGCTGAACAGTTAAGAGCGTTCAGCCGCGGACAACGCGTACAAGTTGTGACAGTATTCGGCGGTATGCCGATCGGCCGTCAAATCAAAGCATTGAAAAAAGGCCCTCAAATCGTAGTGGGTACACCAGGACGTGTGATTGACCATTTAAATCGCCGTACATTAAAAACTGATAATATTCACACATTGATTATTGATGAAGCGGATGAAATGATGAACATGGGCTTCATCGATGATATGAGATTCATTATGGATAATATTCCATCAGAAAATCGTCAAACAATGTTATTCTCTGCAACAATGCCGAAAGCTATTCAAGCATTAGTGCAGCAATTTATGAAAGACCCTAAAATTGTTAAAACAATGAATAACGAAATGTCAGATCCGCAAATTGACGAATACTATACGATTGTTAAAGAATTAGAGAAATTCGAAACATTTACAAACTTCTTAGATGTACATCAACCAGAACTTGCGATTGTATTCGGTCGTACAAAACGCCGTGTTGATGAATTAACAAGTGCGTTGATTTCTAAAGGTTATAAAGCAGAAGGCTTGCATGGTGATATCACACAAGCAAAACGTTTAGAAGTCTTGAAGAAATTCAAAAATGACCAAATCGACATCTTAGTTGCTACAGACGTTGCAGCACGTGGTTTAGACATTTCAGGTGTCAGCCATGTATACAACTTCGATATTCCTCAAGATACTGAAAGTTATACACACCGTATCGGACGTACAGGCCGTGCTGGTAAAAAAGGTATCGCAGTTACATTTGTGAACCCGATTGAAATGGATTATATCCGTCAAATCGAACAAACAAACAACCGCCGAATGAGAGCTTTAAGACCGCCGCATCGTAAAGAAGTATTGCGTGCACGCGAAAACGACATTAAAGAAAAAGTAGAAAAATGGATGTCTCATGAACATTCAGAACGTCTGCAAAACATTTCATCTCAATTATTGAATGAATACAATGATGTTGAATTAGTCGCAGCATTATTACAAGAGTTAGTGGAAGCGAATGATGAAGTAGAAGTACAATTAACATTCGAAAAACCATTGGCAAGAAAAGGACGTCAAAATTCTAAAGGACCTCGTCGTGGAGGCAAACCTTCAAATAAACGTTCTAACAATAAACACGATAACAAAAACCATCGCGGCAAAGGCAAATTCAACAACAAGAAACAACGCAACGATAAAAAAGACCATAAGAAACCGATTAAAGGCCGTACATTTGCGGACTTGCAAAAATAATAGACGTGATTAAAATGTTACCGTTCCGATTAATTTCGGAGCGGTTTTTTTACATAATGTTCCATAAAATTGTTACAAAATGAGGTTGAACATTGTTAAACTATGATTAATAGTAAAATTAAAATGAATAGGAGAGGCATAAAAAATGAAACAGCAAAGTCCTCGTCGTGTTATACAATATTATTACACGCGTTTTTTGATAGCGTTTCTTTTTTATCTGCTTATCTTTTTAGGTATCAGATGGATCAGTAATTATTTTCATTGGAACAGCTGGATTATCAACCTCTTACTGGTACTCTTGGTAATTGAGCTGCTCTATTTATGTATTCGGCCTTGGCTGCTTTGGAAATATCGCCATTATCAAATAGAAAGTACAAATATTTCAGCGATTAAAGATTTCTTCTTTAAGAAACAAGAGATTGTAAAGTTTGATCGTATTCAATATGTCGAACGAAAAAGCGGACCATTGCTTAGACTATTTAAACTTTACCGTATTGTTGTGGTCACAGCAGGACATGAAATCGAACTGCCGTTACTGATGCGAACAACGGCAGAAGAAGTAGAAAAGATTTGTATACAAAAGCTTGAGGAGGTGGATGCTGATGTATAGTCCTCAAAAACTGCATCCATTGTCTTATCTCACAGGTTTGATTAAAACAATTAAACAAAATATCATCGTTATCATTTTGTTCTTTATCAATATTAAGGATTTTAACTTTACGAATGTCAGAGAATATATTTGGCCTGCAATGATGATAGGAATCTTTCTTATTTCTTTTATCATCAATGCATTAGCAGTATATTCTACGCGCTATTGGATAGAAGGTCATCACTTTGTCGTTATAAAAGGGGTTTTTAATAAGAAACGTAAAGAATTAGATATTCAACGTATTCAATCCTTTGACTCTTCACAAGATATTATCAGTCGAATCTTCGGCGGCATGATTATGGAAATCAAAACACCAAGCGATAGTATCCAATTAGAAATTGTCTCTAAAAAGCAATTTGAAGACATTGAACAAAATATTAAAGCCGTACAGTATGCCAATGATCAGCCGGCAGAACAAAATGAAACAGTTGAAGGTGCGAAAGATGAATCAAATTCGCAGCAATTGCTCTTTAAATTGTCGCTGAAAGAATTAATTTTAATGGCACTTTCCAGCGGGTCAATCGGTATTGCGTTAGTTACACTGACACCAATACTCGGGACATTCCAAGAAATCATTCCATGGGAAAGTTTGTTTGATCGTTTCGAATGGATTGCACATTCGGCTTATGTGGCTGTGGCAGGTCTTATCATTACAGCACTGTTTGCGGCTTACATCATCGGTGTCATTATAGAATTTGTACGCAGTTATGGTTATACGTTGACTGAAGAAAATGAACAGCTCCATATCAAACATGGATTATTAAGTGTTAAAACTGTGAACGTACCGATTCGCAGAATACAAGCAGTAGTTGAAAAGCAATCCTTTATACGCAGATTTATGGGGTATACCTCTATTTCATTTATTATTACAAGCGATGGACACAGCTCTGAAGAATCAGAATCTGCATCAGGAGATGTTGTGATTTTACCATTTATCAAAAGGAAAAAAGCCTATGAAATGGTACAGCAGCTGGTACCGTCTATGGCATTTCAAGGTGTACCGACAGGATTGCCTAAAGGCGGGATACGCAGACATGCACAAATCGGTGTGGCTTTGTTATTGATTGCTGGCGGAATTTGTACGTATTTCTGGTCAGTGTGGTATCTCGTTTTAGCAGCGTTCATAAGTGTGTTGTTTATTGTGAACAGTATCATGACTGTGCTTTATTCTGGCTATATGACAGATGCATCGCTATTAACAGTGAAGAAAACACAGCTTTTGCGGACACGATATTTTTACGTGAAGAAGGATAAAATCATCGGTTTTGAAAAGGCACAAAATCTTTTCATGCAGCATGCCGAGTTGGCTGATTTCAACTTTAAGGCTGCACGCGGTTTATCCAGTATAGATATCGGGCTGCGGTTTATTCCTGACCGAGAAGCGGAGCGTTTGAAACAATGGTATATCAAGGAGGGTTATGATGAAACTGAATCGAATGGCACAAGAGGGTAAGAAAGTACTTGTTATTGCAGGGTTAATACGCACAGCATTGATTGCATTGGTATTGCTTAGTCTTGCCTTTTCAGACTTATACTGGTGGCACATCACGTCAGAGCGAGCTGTTAAATGGAACTTTATCATAACTGCTTGTGTCATTGTGATTGCTATTATCATCGACTGTCTTATCAATCCATGGCTGAAAAAGAAGCAGCATGGCTATGTGCTTGAAAACAAAAAGATAATCGTACAAGAAGGCATGCTGTTTGTCAGCTTGAAACATATTCCGCTTTTCAGGATTCAAAACATAGATATTACTGAAGGATGGATCATGCGCAAATGGCAGCTGGCAACACTTACTTTATCCACAGCCGGCGGGAATAGTGATATTATTTTAATTAATAGAACTACAGCGCAAGCTATAATGGATGAAATCAAACAGAGTTCTCAAACTTTAAATGAGTATGATATAGAAACAGGTGAGTAAATGATATACGGAATCGGAATTGATTTAATTGAAATCGAGCGTATTCAAACGATGCTGGAACGCCAAAAAAGATTGCCGGAGAAGATTTTAAGTGCAGATGAGCTTGAGAAATTCAATTCATTTTCGCATGAAAAGAGAAAAGCAGAATTTCTAGCAGGACGTTTTGCATGCAAAGAAGCTTTCAGCAAAGCCTTGGGGACAGGGATCGGCAAACGCATCGGCTTTAAAGCAATCAACTGCAAAAATGATGAATTAGGCAGACCTTATATAGAATATGAAGGATTTAAAGTACATGTCAGCATCTCGCATACTGAAAATTATGCGACAAGCCAAGTGATTCTAGAGAAGATTTAGTACAATAAGAGTATTGCTAAAGTGTGATAAGTAGTATTATAGTAGTAATACATTTTAACGGTTTTTAAAGGAGATGACACTATGGCGGATAAATTTTATCGGCCTACGTATCTTAAGGTAGATTTAGAAGCAATTTTAAAAAACTATCAAGTACTAGGTAAACTACAACCCAATAAACAAGTGATGCCTGTCATTAAAGCGAATGCCTATGGTATGGGCAGTGTCAAAGTTGCGCGCTGTTTAGAAGACAACGGCGCAGAATTCTTTGCGGTAGCAACATTAGATGAAGCAATCGAACTGCGTATGAACGGCATTGATGCCAAAATTTTAATTCTAGGTGTGGTAATGCCGCATGATATTAATAAAGCGATTCAACATCGTGTCGCATTAACAGTACCATCATATTTATGGCTGAAAGCAGCGATTGAACAAATTGATACATCTGTTGAAAAGGATTTATGGCTGCATGTCAAAATCGATACAGGTATGGGACGCTTAGGTATTAAGTCAGCAGAAGATTATCAAAAGATTGTTAAAGAGATTGAGCAGCATGAACATCTGATCTTTGAAGGTGTGTTTACACACTTTGCTCAAGCTGATGAAGATAGTCCGCATACTGCAGAGCAATATCAAATGTTTGAAGAATGGGTAAATACTTTACCGCATCCGCCTTATGTACATGCGCAAAATTCTGCAGGTACTATTTTGCATGAAGCACCGATTTGCAACATGGTGCGTACCGGTATTGCATTATATGGTTACTATCCATCTGAATATGTAAGAGAAAAGACACATGCGGTACTTTATCCATGTGCACAATGGCAGACTGAAATTATGGAAGTCAAACAACTGAATGTCGGTGACACAGTCAGCTACGGTTCTACTTATACAGCGGTTCATAAAGTGAAATCAGCTGTATTAGGTGTAGGCTATGCAGATGGCTTTCCGCGTATGATGCAAGGTGCGGCAGTTGAAATCAAAGGGCATCATTGCACGATTATCGGCAGAGTCTGCATGGATCAGATGATGGTTGAATTACCTGAAGATGAAACATTTCATGTCGGTGATACAGTAACCTTGCTCAACCGTGAACACGAGGGTCTGGAATCATTAACAGAGATGGCGAATAAACAGCAAACGATCAATTATGAAGTGTTATGCCGTATCAGCCGTCGTGTACCAAGAATTTATGAACCTGAAAAATTATTTGATATTGTCAACGAATTACAAAAATAGTATGGTCATGAATTTTGAAATTTGTTATCATTAGTTTGAATATTAATTTAGCAGTTCTTTATTTCTTGGAGGTCTTACTTATGTCAACTTTTAATCAGAATAGAACTTATAGTTTGGAACAGTCATTAAAAGAAGGCTATTCACAAATGGCTGATTTAAATCTCTCCCTAGCAACGGAGGCATTTTCAGTTGAATGTGAAGCCTGTGATTGCAACGAATCTTATCTTGCATTCGACAAGGATGAATGATGAGGAGAGGCGATGTATATTTAGCTGATTTATCACCAGTGCAAGGTTCTGAACAAGGGGGAGTTAGACCTGTTGTAATTATACAAAATGACACTGGCAATAAGTACAGTCCGACGGTGATTGTAGCCGCAATTACCGGCCGTATTAACAAGGCAAAAATTCCAACACATGTGGAAATTGAAAAGAGTAAATATAAATTAGACAAAGATTCTGTTATCTTACTCGAACAGATTAGAACAGTTGATAAAAAACGTTTGAAAGAGAAACTGACTTATCTTTCAGATGAAAAGATGAAAGAAATTGACAATGCGATTGGAATCAGTTTGGGTTTAACTCACAAAAATTAAGAACCGATTGCAAACTTGATATTTAACAACTAAATGACAAACGGATATGTCAGTCTTGCTGAACAATCCAGTTCATCCATGAAATTAAGTTAAGAGGTTAAAAAACGATTTCAGCTTACTTAGCAATTTTGCTTATTGCTCGACTATGATCATAGCGTAATACAGCATTCTTACTATGATGCTGAAATTTGTTTTTTTCCTCTTTTTCTATGATGAACTTCATGTGTATTTAGTATGTAGATTAAACAGAATATTGGGCAAAAACTGACATTTATAGAGAGGGCGATACAATGAAGGATTTTAAAAAAAGGTATTTGCAAATGATGCAATCATATGTAGAGTCCTATGATAAAGAAAAGATAACGAACCAATTCGAAGCGTTCGGCAAAGAAATCATTGAAAAGGACATTCAAGCAGAAGATGTATTAGATATTCATCGTGAATGTGCCAACGAAATGGATTTAAATAGAGATGAAATTCTGGCAACGTTCGAGTTATTGAAAATAATTGCAAATGCATATGGCTTCAGCTACCAAGATTACCAAGAAATGGTAGATAAACTTTACTACCATGACAAGGAAATGGATTTAGCTTCTCGTTTACAGCAAACGATGCTGCAAACAGAGATACCTCAATTTGACAGTATTCAAATCGGGGTTATTTCCGTAGCTGCACAAAAGGTAAGCGGAGATTATTTTAATTTAATCGATCATAAAGACGGAACGATGAGTTTCGCAGTTGCTGACGTTATCGGCAAAGGGATTCCTGCAGCACTTGCAATGAGTATGATTAAGTTCGGTATGGATTCCTACGGGCATTCGCAATTACCAAGCGACGGATTAAAACGATTGAATCGTGTTGTTGAAAAGAACGTCAACCAAGATATGTTCGTGACAATGTTTTACGGCTTGTATGAAGAAATGAATCATTTATTGTATTGCAGCTCAGCCGGACATGAGCCTGGTTATATCTTCAGAGCTGAACAAGATGAATTTGAAGAAATTTCTGTCAGAGGCAGAGTATTAGGCGTCAAACAATTAGAGCGTTATAAGCAGCAAGAAATTCCGATTTATTTAGACGATTTGATTATTATCTTTACAGACGGTGTGACTGAGATCAGGGATGAAAACGGCAAATTTATTGAAACAGATTATTTGTTAGATTTCATACATAAATACAAAAATCTGCATCCTCAAGACATTGTACAGTTATTATATGAAGAACTGTTAGGCATTCAGCCTTCAGGCAAACGAGATGACTTAACAATTTTAATTATTAAGCGCGTAAATTAAATAAAAGTGATTAACTTTTTAATAAAACGGGTAGATAAGTGTTTGAAATATGAACAGACTGGAGTGTATCATTGAATGAACTTGAATATAGAGACACAAAAACATGATGAGTATTATGAAATTAAGGTCGGAGGAGAATTGGATGTCTATACTGTACCTGATTTAGAAAAGGTCTTGTCACCTATTAAACAAGAAGGTACACATGATGTTCATGTTAACTTAACGAATGTCAGCTACATGGATTCAACAGGTCTTGGTTTATTTGTTGGAACATTGAAAGCTTTAAATCAAAATGATAAAGAATTATATATTATCGGTGCTTCTGAGCGCATCAGCCGTTTATTTGAAATTACAGGCTTAAGCGACTTAATGCATGTAAACGAAGGATCGGAGGTAGAATGACATGGAAGCGAAGCGGAATGTAATTGAAATGAAGTTACCTGCACAAGCTGAATATGTCAGTTTAATTCGATTAACACTGTCAGGTGTATTCTCACGTGCCGGTGCTTCATACGATGATATTGAAGATGCAAAAATTGCAGTGAGTGAAGCAGTAACAAATGCAGTCAAGCATGCCTATAAAGGCGAAGATACAGATACTTCTATTTATTTATTCTTTGAAATTTACGAAGATAAAATCAGAGTCGTGATTTCTGACCAAGGTCAAAGTTTCGACTATGAAGAGAAGAAAAAAGAACTAGGGCCATATAAACAAAATGAAAACATCGACTTTTTAAGAGAAGGCGGCCTTGGTTTGTTCTTAATTGAATCACTTATGGATGAAGTTAAAGTAAACAAGGACAATGGTGTTACGATAAGCATGATTAAGTATATAAAAAAAGAGCAGGTGCACAATAATGGCGAAAGAGTCGAAATCAACTAACGATATTTCACCAGAACAAATCAACGAGTGGATCAGACAGCATCAAAATAATGAAAATACCAGTGCCCAAGACAAGCTTGTCAAACATTATCAGAAATTGATTGAATCTTTAGCTTTTAAGTATTCAAAGGGACAATCCCACCACGAAGATTTGGTTCAAGTAGGAATGGTAGGCTTGATAGGTGCAATCAATCGATTCGACATTAACTTCGGAAGAAAGTTTGAAGCTTTCTTGGTGCCTACTGTAATCGGTGAAATCAAAAGATATTTAAGAGATAAGACTTGGAGCGTTCATGTTCCAAGAAGAATTAAAGAAATTGGTCCGAGGATCAAAAAAACTACAGATGAATTGACTAATGAACTTGAGCGTTCGCCATCAATTGCTGAAATTGCAGACAGACTAGAAGTCACTGAAGAAGAAGTGCTCGAAGCAATGGAGATGGGACAAAGCTATAATGCTTTAAGTGTGGATCATTCCATTGAAGCGGACAAAGACGGTTCAACAGTGACGTTGCTTGATATTATGGGTGAACAAGAAGACGGTTATGATTTAACAGAAAAACGCATGATTCTTGAAAGAATTTTACCGATATTATCTGACAGAGAACGTGAAATCATTCAATGTACGTTTATCGAAGGATTAAGTCAAAAAGAAACAGGTGAACGCATTGGTTTAAGCCAAATGCATGTTTCTCGCTTGCAGCGCAATGCGATTAAAAAACTTCAGCAAGCAGCAAAGAAATAAAGCAGCTTGTTGTAAATATGAATCTTATAACAGGACTGAAGTACGTATTCATGTATTTCAGTCCTGTTTGTATTTTGTGCTATTATGGAATCAAGAAAATGAAATTGAGGTGCCGATATTGAATAAAGAATTGATTAACTCAATCGAAAAACAACATAACTTTTCTACCAAACAAATTACAGAAGTGCTTGCACTTTTAGAAGAAAATAATACCGTTCCATTTATTGCGAGATATCGTAAAGAACGTACGGGCGGATTAGATGAAGTTGAAATCAAGAAAATAGCGGATGAATACCACTATATGGAGCAGCTTCAAAAAAGAAAAGAAGAAGTCTTACATAATATTGAACAACAAGGGCTTTTAGATGCACAATTGAAAGCTGATATTTTAAAACAAACTAAATTGCAGCGTGTGGAAGATTTATATAGACCGTTTAAACAAAAGAAAAAGACACGTGCCACAGAAGCAAAAAGAAAAGGATTAGAACCTTTAGCTAAATGGCTGATGCAAAAAAGTATCAATCAATCACCTGCTGAGTATGCTGAAGCTTTTATCAATGATGAAGTAGAAAGTGCACAAGCAGCATTAGCAGGAGCACAAGACATTATCGCTGAATGGGTATCAGATAATCCTAAATACAGAAATAAAATTTTAACGCAAACACAAAAGCGCGGTTTGATTACGAGTCAGAAAAAGAAAAAAGCTGAAGATGAACAAAAGACATACGAAATGTATTATGACTTCTCAGAACCCATCAATAAAGTCGCAAATCATCGTATCTTAGCAATGAACCGCGGAGAAAAGGAAAAAGTATTAACCGTTAAAATAGAAATGGATACGAGCAGCATCGAACGTGATATCGAACGACAAGAAGTCAAAGGCAATCATGAAGGCATCCAATATATCAAAGATGCTATACAAGATAGTATGAAACGTTTGATTATGCCTTCAATCGAACGAGAAATCCGTTCTGATTTAACAACGAAAGCTGAAGACCATGCTATTGAGGTCTTCAGCGTGAACCTCAAACATTTATTATTGCAGCCGCCGTTGAAAGGCAAACAAATTTTGGGTGTCGACCCGGCTTTCAGAACAGGGTGCAAGCTTGCAGTAATCAATCCATACGGAACATTTATTGCTAAAGGTGTGATGTATCCGCATCCGCCTGTGAATAAAAAGCAGCAAGCAGAAAAAACATTCTTGCAGTTTGTAAATGATTACGATGTGAAGCTGGTTGCCATCGGAAATGGTACAGCAAGCAGAGAAACAGAACAATTTGTGGCGGACTTGATTCAAAAGCATCACTTAGATGTCCAATTTATTATTGTAAATGAAGCAGGGGCTTCTGTTTATTCAGCATCTGAAATTGCACGTTCTGAATTCCCTGAGTTCCAAGTTGAGGAACGCAGTGCTGTGTCGATCGGTCGTCGTGTACAAGATCCATTAAGCGAATTAGTAAAAATCGACCCGAAATCTATCGGTGTAGGACAATATCAGCATGATGTGAATCAGAAGGCATTAGAAAATGCATTGGACTTTGTTGTTGAAACAGCAGTTAACCAAGTCGGTGTAGATGTTAATACAGCATCACGTTCATTACTGCAGCACGTATCAGGTTTATCTCCGCAAATTGCACAGAATATTATTGATTTCCGTGAAGAAAACGGTGCGATTGATCATCATAAGCAAATTGCGAAAGTTAAACGCTTAGGGCCGAAAACTTTTGAACAAAGTATTGGTTTCTTGCGTATCGTTAATGGCAAAGAGCCGCTTGATAATACAGCGATTCATCCAGAAAGTTATAACATAGCTTATCAATTGCTGGAACAAGAAGGTCTGAGTGCAGAGGATTTAGGCACAAAACAATTAAAAGATGCACTGAGCAAAATAGATATGAAAGCAGCTGCTGAAAAGTTAGATGTGGGATTACCGACACTTGAAGATATCGTTTCAGCTTTAATTGCGCCGAACCGAGATCCGCGTGATGAATACGAAACACCGATTTTAAAATCGAACGTATTGTCTTTAGAAGATTTAACCAAAGGAATGAAACTAAGCGGAACAGTACGCAACGTTGTAGACTTTGGAGCGTTTGTAGATGTCGGTGTAAAACAAGATGGTTTAGTACACATTTCGCAACTCTCTAAACGTTTCGTAAAAAACCCTATGGATGTAGTCAATGTCGGTGATATTGTAGATGTATGGGTGCTAGATACAGATACAGTTAAAAATAAAGTTTCATTGACGATGATTAATCCAAATGACTGAGCAATGGATGAATAATGAAAAACTGCAGCAGCTGACAGAAAAGATTTCCAAAGAAGTGTTCAATTGGGAGTTTAAGCATCAGGCGTATTTTAATAATCGGCTAAGAACGACAGGCGGCAGATATTTACTGCAATCTCATAATATCGAGATTAATCCGAAGCAATATGAAAAGTTTGGCGAAGCGGCTATCATAGACATTATCAAACATGAGTTGTGCCACTACCATCTGCATCTGCAAAAAAGGGGCTACCAGCACAAAGATGCTGACTTTAAACAATTAAGTCAGCAAGTCGGTGCACCGAGGTTTTGCAGTGCGGTCAAAAGCTATGAAGAAAGAGCAAATTATATTTATCAGTGCAGAAAATGCAAAAAATCATTTCCGAGAATTAAAAAAGTGAACACACAGAGAATGGTATGCGGCCATTGCCATGGAAAACTGCAGCTGGTTAAGAAACTGAAATAATAAAAATAAACGCTGTGCATTAAGGCTTGAAATTGTCTTAATGCACAGCGTTTCTTTGTTTTCAGAAGAAATTTGAAAAAAGATGAAAAAATTCGAAGTTTCATGTTGACTTAGGATAATGAATGTTATATGATAGTTCATGTCCTAAAAAAACACATTAAAAATTTGAAACGAACTTTAACGGCTTGTTAAAAACTTTTAAAAAGTTATTGACAAGAGATTACGAAAGTATTACAATAGAGTACGTTGTTAAATTAAGTAATTGATGAATTTAACCCAAGCGGTCGTGGCGGAATGGCAGACGCGCTAGGTTGAGGGCCTAGTGGGAGAGATCCCGTGGAGGTTCAAGTCCTCTCGGCCGCATCAAATTTCATTGATTACACGAGTTATTATGCGGGTGTAGTTTAATGGCAAAACCTCAGCCTTCCAAGCTGATGTTGTGGGTTCGATTCCCATCACCCGCTCCAAAAATGATTTTAAATGAACATTGAAAACTGAATGACAATATGTCAACGTTAATTCCAAAATTAACAAACGTTTTAAACGTTTTATAACAAATAGTTTTTTATGAGCTAGTCAAACATCATAAATTTTTATGGAGAGTTTGATCCTGGCTCAGGATGAACGCTGGCGGCGTGCCTAATACATGCAAGTCGAGCGAACAGACGAGGAGCTTGCTCCTCTGACGTTAGCGGCGGACGGGTGAGTAACACGTGGGTAACCTACCTATAAGACTGGAATAACTCCGGGAAACCGGGGCTAATGCCGGATAATACATGAAACCGCATGGTTTCATGATGAAAGACGGTCTTGCTGTCACTTATAGATGGACCCGCGGCGTATTAGCTAGTTGGTAAGGTAACGGCTTACCAAGGCAACGATACGTAGCCGACCTGAGAGGGTGATCGGCCACACTGGAACTGAGACACGGTCCAGACTCCTACGGGAGGCAGCAGTAGGGAATCTTCCGCAATGGGCGAAAGCCTGACGGAGCAACGCCGCGTGAGTGATGAAGGTCTTCGGATCGTAAAACTCTGTTATTAGGGAAGAACAAGGATGTAAGTAACTGTGCATCCCTTGACGGTACCTAATCAGAAAGCCACGGCTAACTACGTGCCAGCAGCCGCGGTAATACGTAGGTGGCAAGCGTTATCCGGAATTATTGGGCGTAAAGCGCGCGTAGGCGGTTTCTTAAGTCTGATGTGAAAGCCCACGGCTCAACCGTGGAGGGTCATTGGAAACTGGGAAACTTGAGTGCAGAAGAGGAAAGTGGAATTCCATGTGTAGCGGTGAAATGCGCAGAGATATGGAGGAACACCAGTGGCGAAGGCGACTTTCTGGTCTGCAACTGACGCTGATGTGCGAAAGCGTGGGTATCAAACAGGATTAGATACCCTGGTAGTCCACGCCGTAAACGATGAGTGCTAAGTGTTAGGGGGTTTCCGCCCCTTAGTGCTGCAGCTAACGCATTAAGCACTCCGCCTGGGGAGTACGGCCGCAAGGCTGAAACTCAAAGGAATTGACGGGGACCCGCACAAGCGGTGGAGCATGTGGTTTAATTCGAAGCAACGCGAAGAACCTTACCAAATCTTGACATCCTTTGACAACTCTGGAGACAGAGCCTTCCCCTTCGGGGGACAAAGTGACAGGTGGTGCATGGTTGTCGTCAGCTCGTGTCGTGAGATGTTGGGTTAAGTCCCGCAACGAGCGCAACCCTTAAGCTTAGTTGCCAGCATTAAGTTGGGCACTCTAAGTTGACTGCCGGTGACAAACCGGAGGAAGGTGGGGATGACGTCAAATCATCATGCCCCTTATGATTTGGGCTACACACGTGCTACAATGGACGGTACAAAGGGCAGCGAACCCGCGAGGTCAAGCAAATCCCATAAAGCCGTTCTCAGTTCGGATTGTAGTCTGCAACTCGACTACATGAAGCTGGAATCGCTAGTAATCGTAGATCAGCATGCTACGGTGAATACGTTCCCGGGTCTTGTACACACCGCCCGTCACACCACGAGAGTTTGTAACACCCGAAGCCGGTGGAGTAACCTTTTAGGAACTAGCCGTCGAAGGTGGGACAAATGATTGGGGTGAAGTCGTAACAAGGTAGCCGTATCGGAAGGTGCGGCTGGATCACCTCCTTTCTAAGGATATATTCGGAACAGTTTCGTTAGAAACTGAAATAGGAATAACGTGACATATTGTATTCAGTTTTGAATGTTTATTGAAAACATTCATTGATTGTACATTGAAAACTAGATAAGTAAGTAAAAAATAGATTTTACCAAGCAAAACCGAGTGAATTAGAGTTTTAAAAGCTTTATTCATTTAAATGAATCGCTAGTAATCAATTGCCGATGGCAAACGATTACTCACAATATTAATAACGTGATTAAGTTATTAAGGGCGCACGGTGGATGCCTTGGCACTAGAAGCCGAAGAAGGACGTTACTAACGACGATATGCTTTGGGTAGCTGTAAGTAAGCGTTGATCCAGAGATTTCCGAATGGGGAAACCCAGCACAAGTTATGTTGTGTTATCGACATGTGAATACATAGCATGTCAGAAGGCAGACGCGGAGAACTGAAACATCTTAGTACCCGCAGGAAGAGAAAGAAAAATCGATTCCCTGAGTAGCGGCGAGCGAAACGGGAAGAGCCCAAACCTATGAGCTTGCTCATTGGGGTTGTAGGACACTCTATACGGAGTTACAAAGGAATAAATTAGACGAATCGTACTGGAAAGTTGAACCAGAGAAGGTAAGAGTCCTGTAGTCGAAAGTTTATTCTCTCTTGAGTGGATCCTGAGTACGACGGAGCACGTGAAATTCCGTCGGAATCCGGGAGGACCATCTCCCAAGGCTAAATACTCTCTAGTGACCGATAGTGAACCAGTACCGTGAGGGAAAGGTGAAAAGTACCCCGGAAGGGGAGTGAAAAAGAACTTGAAACCGTGTGCTTACAAGTAGTCAGAGCCCGTTAATGGGTGATGGCGTGCCTTTTGTAGAATGAACCGGCGAGTTACGATCTGATGCAAGGTTAAGCAGCAAATGTGGAGCCGCAGCGAAAGCGAGTCTGAATAGGGCGTTGAGTATTTGGTCGTAGACCCGAAACCAGGTGATCTACCCTTGGTCAGGTTGAAGTTCAGGTAACACTGAATGGAGGACCGAACCGACTTACGTTGAAAAGTGAGCGGATGAACTGAGGGTAGCGGAGAAATTCCAATCGAACCTGGAGATAGCTGGTTCTCTCCGAAATAGCTTTAGGGCTAGCCTCAAGTGATGATTGTTGGAGGTAGAGCACTGTTTGGACGAGGGGCCCCTCTCGGGTTACCGAATTCAGACAAACTCCGAATGCCAATCAATTTAACTTGGGAGTCAGAACGTGGGTGATAAGGTCCATGTTCGAAAGGGAAACAGCCCAGACCACCAGCTAAGGTCCCAAAATATATGTTAAGTGGCAAAGGATGTGGTATTGCCCAGACAACTAGGATGTTGGCTTAGAAGCAGCCATCATTTAAAGAGTGCGTAATAGCTCACTAGTCGAGTGACACTGCGCCGAAAATGTACCGGGGCTAAACATATTACCGAAGCTGTGGATTGTCCGTAGGACAATGGTAGGAGAGCGTTCTAAGGGCGTCGAAGCATGATCGCAAGGACATGTGGAGCGCTTAGAAGTGAGAATGCCGGTGTGAGTAGCGAAAGATGGGTGAGAATCCCATCCACCGATTGACTAAGGTTTCCAGAGGAAGGCTCGTCCGCTCTGGGTTAGTCGGGTCCTAAGCCGAGGCCGACAGGCGTAGGCGATGGATAACAGGTTGATATTCCTGTACCACCATTTATCGTTTTAAGCGATGGGGGGACACAGTAGGATAGGCGAAGCGTGCTGTTGGAGTGCACGTCCAAGCAGTGAGACTGAATGGTAGGCAAATCCGCCATTCTCAAGGTTGAGCTGTGATGGGGAGAGGAAACATGTTTTCCTCGAGTCGTTGATTTCACACTGTCGAGAAAAGCCTCTAGCTAGATAACTGGTGCCCGTACCGCAAACCGACACAGGTAGTCAAGATGAGAATTCTAAGGTGAGCGAGAGAACTCTCGTTAAGGAACTCGGCAAAATGACCCCGTAACTTCGGGAGAAGGGGTGCTCTTTAGGGTTCACGCTCTGAAGAGCCGCAGTGAATAGGCCCAAGCGACTGTTTATCAAAAACACAGGTCTCTGCTAAACCGTAAGGTGATGTATAGGGGCTGACGCCTGCCCGGTGCTGGAAGGTTAAGAGGAGTGGTTAGCTTCTGCGAAGCTACGAATCGAAGCCCCAGTAAACGGCGGCCGTAACTATAACGGTCCTAAGGTAGCGAAATTCCTTGTCGGGTAAGTTCCGACCCGCACGAAAGGCGTAACGATTTGGGCACTGTCTCAACGAGAGACTCGGTGAAATCATAGTACCTGTGAAGATGCAGGTTACCCGCGACAGGACGGAAAGACCCCGTGGAGCTTTACTGTAGCCTGATATTGAAATTCGGCACAGCTTGTACAGGATAGGTAGGAGCCTTAGAAGCGTGAGCGCCAGCTTACGCCGAGGCGCTGGTGGGATACTACCCTAGCTGTGTTGGATTTCTAACCCGCGCCATTGATCATGGCGGGAGACAGTGTCAGGCGGGCAGTTTGACTGGGGCGGTCGCCTCCTAAAGTGTAACGGAGGCGCTCAAAGGTTCCCTCAGAATGGTTGGAAATCATTCATAGAGTGTAAAGGCATAAGGGAGCTTGACTGCGAGACCTACAAGTCGAGCAGGGTCGAAAGACGGACTTAGTGATCCGGTGGTTCCGCATGAAAGGGCCATCGCTCAACGGATAAAAGCTACCCCGGGGATAACAGGCTTATCTCCCCCAAGAGTTCACATCGACGGGGAGGTTTGGCACCTCGATGTCGGCTCATCGCATCCTGGGGCTGTAGTCGGTCCCAAGGGTTGGGCTGTTCGCCCATTAAAGCGGTACGCGAGCTGGGTTCAGAACGTCGTGAGACAGTTCGGTCCCTATCCGTCGTGGGCGTAGGAAATTTGAGAGGAGCTGTCCTTAGTACGAGAGGACCGGGATGGACATACCTCTGGTGTACCAGTTGTCGTGCCAACGGCATAGCTGGGTAGCTATGTATGGACGGGATAAGTGCTGAAAGCATCTAAGCATGAAGCCCCCCTCAAGATGAGATTTCCCAACTTCGGTTATAAGATCCCTCAAAGATGATGAGGTTAATAGGTTCGGGGTGGAAGCATAGCGATATGTGGAGCTGACGAATACTAATCGATCGAAGACTTAATCAAATTTAAAGTTTTGATTGGTCGAATTGAAAATTACTTACTATCTAGTTTTGAATGTATAATCGTAAGTTATATATTTATGGATGCGATGAGCCGCATTGAGATCTCAGGTTTGAGGTCTTTTTTTTATGCCTAAATTCCTGTTAGCATATCATTTAGTCTAGTAGTATTCTATTTCTTGAAGGATAGGCGATGGTAATTAGAACTTTATACATAAAAAGAGAAGCCGTGCATCCTGAGGGAAACACGGCTTGTCTCTGTGGTTTAAATCAATAATGAATACAACATTTTGTTTTCATTAATATAGATATTAGATGGATCGAACTCATGAACCTTTTCTTTAAGGCGAGTCAGATCATCATGATTGTTGAGCTGGATACCGATAATAACTGTACCTGTGTTTTGAGAAGACTTTTTCAAGTACTCAAATTTAGTAATATCATCATTCGGTCCTAATACATCATTTACGAACTCTTTTAACGCACCTGGACGTTGAGGGAAGTTGAAAATGAAGTAATGTTTCATTTCTTCAAAGAGTAATGAGCGTTCTTCGATTTCTTTCATGCGGTTGATATCATTGTTGCCGCCGCTGATAATACAAACTACTGTTTTACCTTTAATTTGATCACGATATTGTTCTAGAGCGGATACGCTTAAAGCACCTGCAGGTTCTGCGACAATGGCTTGTTTAGAATACATATCTAAAATTGTCGAACAAACCGCACCTTCATCGATTTGAAGATAATCATCTACGACTTTTTTCGCAATTTCAAAAGTAATTTTGCCGACTTGTGCTACAGAAGCACCATCTACAAATTTATCGATTTCAGGCAGTTTCACACGTTTGTTTTCTAATACAACAGAAGTATACATACTTGCGGCACCTTTAGGTTCTACACCTACAATTTTGGTTTGCGGTGATTTTTCTTTGAAGTAGCTGCCTACACCAGAAATCAATCCGCCGCCGCCGATAGCTGAAAATAGATAGTCAACGTGGATATCCTCTTGTTTCGCTTCTTGTAAAATTTCAGTCGCAATTGTACCTTGACCTGCAATTGTATTGACGTTATCAAATGGATCGATAAAGTTCATTGCGTGTTTCTCAGTGTACTCTAAAGCTTCTTTTAAGCAATCATCAAAAGTATCGCCGACTAATACGACTTCTACATTTTCTCCGCCGAAGAATTTAACTTGGTTAATCTTTTGAAGGGGAGTTGTGACTGGCATAAAGATGACTGCTTTCAAGTCTAAACGACGTGCAGTAAATGCGACACCTTGTGCATGGTTGCCTGCACTGGCACATGTAATACCTTTTGCTTTTTCGCTGTCAGATAAGACTTGAATTGCGTTGTAAGCACCTCTCAATTTAAAAGAACGTACCCATTGTAAATCTTCTCGTTTCAAATATACATTACAATCGTATTTTAAAGATAAATAGTGATCCTTTTCTAGAGGTGTTTCTTTTACAATCGGCTGTAATGATAAAAAAGCATCCTCTATATCTTTCGCTGATACAGCAGTTTGTACTGTCATTTCGCTCACTCCTTAATTTTGTTGGAATTTATGTTCATATTGTTCAATTTGGTCTTCATACTCTAATGTAATCGCAATATCGTCTAGTCCTTGAACGAGCTTGTTTTTCCAAGTTGAATCAATATCAAAATGTAATTCTCGATCAGGTATTTTAATAACCTGATTCGGAAGATCGATTTCAAGTTCTTTATAGTTAGATAAGAACTCGCGATCTTCTTGGTTTAATACTATTGGTAATAAAGCATTTTTAGTTGCGTTCATGTAGAAGATGTCACTGAAACTGCCGGCAATAATAATATTAATACCGTAGTCTTTAAGCGCCCATGCCGCATGTTCACGGCTTGACCCGCATCCGAAGTTATCTCCTGTAATTAAAATGGAAGCCCCTTTATATTGAGGTTGGTTCAATTCAAATTCAGGATTATCCGAACCGTCTTCTAAATAACGCCATTCATCAAATGCATAAGGACCGAGTCCTGTTTTTGATACGCCTTTTAAATGTACTTTCGGGATGATTTGATCCGTATCAATATTGTCGTGGAAGAGTAGTGCAGTTTTGCCTTTATATTGAGTAATCGGTTCAATTTTAAGCATGTTCAATCGCCTCCCATTTTCTTACATCTACAAAGCGTCCTTCAATCGCAGCTGCTGCGGCCATTGCAGGTGATACTAAGTGTGTACGTGCACCTTTGCCTTGTCGTCCTTCAAAGTTGCGGTTGCTGGTAGAAGCACAATGTACACCAGCTGGCACTTGGTCAGGGTTCATACCCAAACACATTGAACAGCCAGGTTCACGCCATTCAAAACCAGCATCTTTAAAGATTTTATCAAGACCTAATGCTTCAGCTTGATGTTTAACACTTCTAGAACCCGGTACCACAATCGCTGTGATATTTGGATGTACTTTATGGCCTTTGACAAACTTGCTTGCTTCTTTCAAGTCTGAGAGGCGGGCATTTGTACAAGAACCTAAGAAGACATAGCCTAATTCAATATCCTCTGCTTTCTCTCCAGGTTTAAGGTCCATATAGTGATAAGCACGTTCGTCGTTGATAGTTTCAATTTCTGGGAATGGGGTATTAAAGCTGACACCCATTTCAGGACTTGTTCCCCAAGTGACTTGAGGTTCAAGGTTTGAAACATCTAATTCAATAACACGATCAAATTGTGCATCTTGATCACTGTAAAGTGTTTTCCAATAATCTGCAGTTGCTTCATCGATATGTGCATAAGGACGGCCTTTCACATATTCAAGTGTAGTTTCATCAGGATCGACTAAACCGTATTTTGCGCCGGCTTCGATAGCCATGTTGCAAATCGTCATACGTTCATCCATTGAAAGACTGCGAATCGTTGATCCTGCAAATTCAAGGGCATAACCTGTACCGAAATCAACACCGTATTGGTTGATCAGATAAAGAATAATATCTTTGGCATAAACACCTTTTGGCAATTCGCCGTTAATATCAATCAAAAGATTTTTAGGTTTTGTTTGCCATAGTGTTTGTGTCGCAAATACATGTTCAACTTCACTTGTGCCGATACCAAAAGCAATCGCACCGAAAGCACCATGTGTTGCTGTGTGAGAGTCTCCGCAAACAATGGTTTTACCAGGTTGAGTTAATCCCATCTCTGGTCCGACCATATGTACGATACCTTGTTCTTCAGTACCATTATCAAAGAGCTTAACACCAAATTCAGCACAGTTCTTTTGAAGCGTTTTGATTTGTGTTGCGGCAATTTCATCTTTGATGTTGAAAATATCTTGTGTCGGTACATTATGATCAATTGTCGCAAAAGTTAAATCAGGGCGACGCAGTTTTCTGTGTTGAATTCTTAATCCTTCAAAGGCTTGAGGTGATGTGACTTCATGGATAAGATGCAAGTCAATGTATAATAATTGCGGTTCACCTGCATTTCCTGTGAGTACGTGTCTATTCCATATTTTATCGAACAAAGTTTGACCCATTTCAATCACCATCCTTTAAAGTTGTTGTAAAATTTTATCGAAAATTTCCGAAGTATGTGCATTACCGCCTAAATCAGGTGTTGTAAAACCTGTTTTAAGCAAATTATAAACAATAGCTTCTAATTCTTCTGCAGCTTGTACTTCATTGAATGTTTCTTTGCAGCACATAGCAAGAGAAAGAATCATACCTGTAGGGTTTGCTATATCTTTACCAGCAATATCAGGTGCAGAACCATGAATCGGTTCATAAAGTTTTGTACCTTTTTGTCCATAGCTGACAGAAGGGGATACGCCTAAAGATCCTGGAATGACTGAAGCTTCGTCACTTAAAATATCACCAAACAAGTTTTCAGTAACAATGACATCAAACTGTGTTGGGTTAGTAATAAGGTGCATACTGCACGCATCTACAAGTAAGTGCTGAACTTCTACATCAGGGTAAGATGCTGCGACTTCATTAATTGTTTTGCGCCATAATTTACTTGAGGCTAATACATTTTCTTTATCAACAGAAGTCAGCTTTTTGCGTCTTGATTGTGCAAGCTTGAATGCTACATGTGCAAGACGTTCAATTTCTTCTTTAGAATAAGTTAATGAATCAATCGCATGATCATCAGCTAGTGTTTTAGGTTCTCCAAAGTACAATCCGCCTGTTAACTCGCGTACAATCACAAAGTCAGTACCTTTGACTCTTTCTTCTTTTAAAGGAGAGAATTTGCTTGCGCCTTCGACTACAGCAGTAGGGCGGAGGTTCGCAAATAATTCAAGGTTCTTTCTTAAAGCGAGTAGACCAGCTTCAGGACGTTTTGGACTATCATTCCATTTCGGTCCGCCGATTGCGCCTAATAAGATAGCATCAGATGCTTTACAGGCTTCTAGTGTAGATGATGGAAGCGGGTCGCTATAGTTATCTATAGCGGCCCCTCCAAAATCATAGGTTTCTAATTCATAATCAATGTTATATTTTCTGCTTAATTTCTCTAATATTTTTAAAGTACCTTCTAGTATTTCGGGTCCGATTCCATCGCCTGGAAGGGCAGTGATTTTATAACTCATGCATTCACCCCATCATTCGCTGTTTGTTCAGCAATATGATTAGAATATGCTTCAACATAAGCTTTGCATGAAGCAAGCAATACGTCATGATCAATACCGATACCATAATAAGAACGGCCATGAATACTGATTTCAACATTAACTTGAGCTTGTGCATCAGATCCTTCAGTAATAGAAGTGATTTGATAGTTTAAAAGTTCTGACTTAGCATCAAAGATTAAATCAACTGCATTGTAAACAGCTAGGATAGAACCAGTGCCTGTTGCGGCAGATTGATATTCTTTACCGTTTTGGTCACGAAGTTGAACGACTGCGCTTTGAACACCTTCAGCAACAAATTGAAGCTGTAAGTTTTCAACGTGATAAGCAGCATTTGTTTCGTGAGAATGACCTTGAACAAGGGCATGCACATCATAATCAGAAACATTTTTCTTTTTATCAGCAATCGATTTAAATTGTTTGAACAATTCAACTTGTTTTTCTGGACTGATTTCGTATCCAAGTTGTTTTAATTTTTCCGCAAAAGCATGTTTGCCTGACAATTTGCCAAGCGGCAATTCAGAAGTTTTGATACCGACTAATTGCGGAGTCATGATTTCATATGTTTCACGATGTTTTAAGAAACCATCTTGGTGAATACCAGATTCATGGCTGAACGCGTTTTGACCGATAACCGCTTTATTTCGAGGTACAGGAATACCTGCAAAGCGAGCAATCAAATCTGAAGTTTCTTTTGTACGTCCAAGATCAAGATTAGATTCAATACCATAATGATCTTTACGAACATATAAACCTAAAGCAACTTCTTCAAGTGCTGTGTTGCCGGCACGTTCGCCGATACCGTTAATACAGCCTTCAATACGTTTCGCACCGTTTTCAATGGCAGCCATACTGTTCGCTACAGCTAGACCTAAGTCATCATGACAGTGTGCACTGTAAATGATTTCTTTGTCAGATTTCACATTTTCAAGCAATACTTTAAAGATATTTCCAAATTCAGCAGGGTAGCTATAACCTACAGTATCAGGAATGTTAATTATTGTTGCACCTGCATCTACAGCTGTTTGGACACTTTTAATTAGGAAGTCTAAATCTGTTCGTGTCGCATCTTCGGGTGAGAATTGTACAACATCGAATAAAGATTTGCCGTAAGCAACGTTTTCAGTGATTTGCTCCAGCACTTCTTCTTGAGTCATTTTCAATTTATACTCTAAGTGGATAGGGCTAGTAGCGATAAATACGTGTAATTGCGGATATTTTGCATCTTTAGTAGCTTCGTATACAGCATCGATATCTGATTTTTTACATCTTGCTAAACCAACTACTGCTGTTTTTGTTAAGGCTCTTGAAATCGCCTGTACTGAATCAAAGCTGCCTTGACTAGATGCTGGGAATCCTGCCTCAATTACATCAACTCCCCATTTTTCTAGTTGCTTTGCGATGGTCAATCTTTCATCAAAAGAAAAACTGACGCCTGGAGTTTGTTCACCGTCTCTAAGTGTTGTATCGAAAATTTGAATATGACTCATTTTAATCAACCTCCTGATTGTGTATTATTCTTCAATAGTTTTATTTTCAACGAAAGGCATCATTTCGCGAAGTTTTTTACCAACGCCTTGGATTTGATGACCTTGAGCTTCTTTACGAAGTTTGTAGAATTCTTTGAATCCATTTTCATTGTCTTTGATGAAGTTATTAGCAAATGTACCGTTTTGGATGTCAGTTAATACAGCTTTCATGTTTTCTTTAACGTCTGGAGTGATAACACGTGGACCAGATACATAGTCACCATATTCTGCAGTGTTTGAAATTGAATAACGCATAGTTTCCATACCGCCTTCGTACATTAAGTCAGCGATCAATTTCATTTCATGTAATACTTCGAAGTATGCAAGTTCTGGTTGGTAGCCAGCTTCTACTAATGTTTCGAAACCGCTTTGGATTAAACGAGTTACACCACCGCAAAGTACTGCTTGTTCACCGAATAAGTCAGTTTCAGTTTCTTCTTTGAATGTAGTTTCGATTACACCAGCTTTAGTAGCGCCGATACCTTTTGCATAGCTTAATGCGATATCAAAAGCATTGCCAGTTGCATCTTGGCCTACACCGAATAATGCAGGAACTGAGCTGCCTTCTACGAAAGTACGTCTTACAAGGTGTCCTGGACCTTTAGGAGCTACTAAGAATACATCAACATCTTTAGGTGGTTTGATTACATCGAAGTGGATGTTGAAACCATGTGCAAATGCTAATGCGTTGCCTGCTTCTAAGTTAGGAGCGATTTCTTCTTCGTATACTTTACCTTGGATTTCGTCTGGTAATAATACCATTACTACGTCTGCTTGTTTTACAGCTTCTCCAACTGGATAAACATCGAAACCATCTTTTTTAGCTCTGTCGAAAGAATGTCCTGGGCGGATACCGATTACAACGTCATAGCCATTGTCTTTAAGGTTTTTAGCGTGTGCGTGACCTTGTGAACCATAGCCTAATACCGCGATTTTTTTACCTGCTAATGCGTCTTTTTTTACTGATTCGTCATAATAAACTGTTGTCATGATAAATTCCTCCAAATTTTTGTTTTATTTTAAATTCACAAATTTGCGAAAATTAAAATTATAATAATGCTGCTGTTCCTGTTCTTGAAACTTGATCAATCTGTTGTGATGATAGTTGTTCTAAAAATGCATCTAAAGCTTGTTGTGAACCAGAAGCTTGTAAATACGTATAACCATCTTCTTCATTCAAAACTGAAACTAGCGCATCACTGCGATTGATAATATTTTCTAACACTTTTTGGTCTACAGGTGTTGCTACTTTTACTAATAAAAGTTCTACATTGTAAAGACTTGTTGTAGTGATATCTTCTACAGATAATACATTGATTTGTTTTTCTAAATGGCGGATGAGTGATTGTGTTTCTGACTCATCATCGATTTCTGCCACAAAAGTCAAATCCGAAATGCCAGGCTTGATACTTGGTGTTACACAGAGGGTAACGATATTGAATTGACGACGTAAAAATGTGCTTGTCAATCTGTTCAATGTACCCGATTTATCGATTACTTGAGTTTTGAATGTATGTCTCATAGTACACCCTCCATTTCGTTATTGGCTTTACCGCTTGGAATCATTGGTAATACATGTTCTTTAGGTGAGATTCTTACTTCAATCAATGCAGGGCCTTTATGTGCAAATGCTGCATCTAATTGTGATTCCAATTGTTTCGGATCATCGATTAAGAATGCTTTCACGCCATAAGCTTCTGATAATTGCTGGAAGTCAGGTTGTCCATTGAATACTGAATGAGAGAAACGTTGGTTAAAGAACTTGTCTTGCCATTGTTTTACCATTCCAAGTGTTCCGTTATTGATAAGGACAATTTTAATATCTAACCCATATTCATTTAAGATAGCCATTTCTTGGTTGGTCATTTGGAAACCGCCGTCGCCTACAAAACAAACTACTGTTTTATCAGGTGCAGCAAGTTTTGCTCCGATAGCAGAAGGGATACCAAAGCCCATTGTTCCTAAACCGCCGCTTGTCACAAATTGATTATGATGTTTGAACGGATAGAATTGTGCTGCCCACATTTGATGCTGGCCAACATCTGTTGTAACAACTGCTTCGCCATTTGTGATTTTGCCGATATATTCGATAGCTTGTTGCGGTTTGATGAATAAATCAGCGTCTTCATCTGTATAAGCGAAAGGATGCTCTGTATTATTATTTACGCATTCATCCACCCAATCTTGATGGTCGTCGAAATGCTTTTTTTCTTGAAGCAATGCTTCTAATAATAATTTGCAATCTGCTACAACACCTAAGTCAGTTTTGATGATCTTATCGATTTCAGAAGCGTCGATATCTACATGAACAACTTTAGCGTTTTTGGCAAATTCTTTAGGGTTGCTTGCAAGACGGTCATCGAAGCGGCTGCCTAAGTTGATCAGCAAGTCGCAATCAGATAATGCCATGTTGCTCGCATAAGAACCGTGCATACCGCCCATGCCTAAGAATAGGGGATTGCTATATGGAATAGTGCCTAAACCGTGTAATGTTGTGACTACTGGGATTTGATGACGTTCTGCAAATTCAGTCATCAATGGACCTGATTGAGAATGTCTGACACCAGCACCTGCTAAGATAACGGGTTTCTTCGCTGATTTTAACCAATCAAGAATCGTCAATACATCTTTAGGATTCGGTGCATCTGCTAAACGATAACCTGGTAAATCAAGTTCCTCGCAAACATCTGCTTCTGTTTTCAAGATACCTACATCTTTAGGGAAGTCGATAACAACTGGACCTTTGCGTCCTGTATTTGCGATGTGGAAAGCTTGATGAACGACTTCAGGGATTTCATCCGGATGTTTAACTTGGAAGTTGTGTTTTGTGATTGGTGTTGTCATTGACAGCAAGTCAGCTTCTTGGAAAGCATCTTTACCGATACCTGGTGTTGCAACTTGTCCTGTAAACACAACTAACGGTAGTGAGTCACTGTAAGCATCCGCGATACCAGTGATAACATTTGTTGCGCCTGGACCGCTGGTAACAACGACTACGCCAGGTTTGCCAGAAATTCTGGCATAACCTTCCGCAGCGTGTACTGCACCTTGTTCATGTCGTGCTAAGATATGTCTGATTTTTCCATCATAGAAAGTATCATATAACGGTAAAACTGCACCGCCTGGATAACCGAAGATTTGTTCAGTACCTTCTTTTAATAGTGCTTCAGCGAGCAGTTCTGAACCGCTTCTCTCTGTCGACTTGGCTGTTTCATTTTTTCGTTCTGCTTGTGTGCCGGGTGCTTCATTTTGATTCTTAGTCATTTGTGGGTTAGACATAAAGCATCACTCCTCATCGATTAGATATTCTGGAACTCTCATTACGCCGCCTGTGTTTGCACTTGTAACGAGTGCTGTGTAACGTGCAAGATATCCAGATTTTACTTTTGCTTTGAATGGTTTAAGTTCTGATTTTCGTTTGTCTAATTCTTCGCTTGAAACTTCTACATCTAATGTTCTGTTTGTTAAATCGATTGTGATTTCATCGCCGTCGTTGATTAATCCGATCGGACCGCCTGATGCTGCTTCAGGTGAAATATGTCCGACAGCGATACCTCTTGTGGCACCTGAGAATCTTCCGTCAGTGATTAAGGCAACATCTTTGCCTAATCCGCGTCCTACGATAGAAGAAGTAGGGGCCAGCATCTCAGGCATTCCAGGTCCGCCTTTAGGACCTTCGTAACGGATAACAACCACATGTCCTTCGCGAACTGTATGGTTATCGATAGCTTCAACTGCTTCATCATGTGAATCGAAGCAAATCGCTTTTCCTTTGAAGACTTTGATTTCAGGGTCTACACCGCCGACTTTGATAACTGCACCGTTAGGAGCCAAGTTGCCGTATAAGATAGATAGACCGCCTTCTTTATCATAGGGTTCTTCCAATGTATGGATAACATCAGTATTTTTGATTTCTTTGCCTTCATTGTTTTCACGAAGTGTTTTGCCTGTAGCAGTGATTCTGTCCGGATGCAATGTTCCTTCTTTTTTCATTAATTCGTTGATAATCGCTGGAACACCGCCGGCTTCATGAACGTCATGCATAGAATATGAAGAACTTGGTGCAATCTTAGATAAATAAGGTGTACGTTTTGCGATTTCATTGATGCGGCTTAAATCATAGTCAATGCCAGCTTCATTCGCAATCGCAAGTGTATGAAGTACTGTATTTGTAGAACCGCCCATCGCCATATCTAATGCGAATGCATCATCTAATGCTTCTCTTGTAACGATGTCGCGCGGTTTTAAATCGTTTTTGATATTGTCTACTAATTTGAAGGCTGCTTCGCGAATCATTTCACGACGTTGGTCTGAAACAGCTAAAGCAGTACCGTTATATGGAAGGGCTAGTCCTAAAACTTCCATTAAACAGTTCATTGAGTTGGCAGTGAACATGCCTGCGCAAGAACCGCAAGTAGGGCATGCATTTTGTTCCATATCCAAGAAATCTTCCTTACTCATTGAACCGCCTTTAAATGCGCTGACAGCTTCGAACATTGAAGATAATGTTAAAGCTTTGCCTGTTGATGATAATCCGGCTTTCATCGGTCCGCCTGAACAGAAGATTGCAGGTACGTTGGTTCTGACTGCTGCCATCAACATTCCTGGTGTGATCTTGTCGCAGTTAGGAATGTAGAATACACCATCGAACCAATGGGCATTGATAACTGTTTCTGCCGCATCTGCAATGATTTCACGTGATGGTAATGAATAACGCATTCCTATATGTCCCATAGCGATACCATCATCGACGCCGATTGTATTGAATTCAAATGGAATAGCGCCAGCTTCTCTGATTGCTTCTTTAGCGATGTCTGCAAGTTCTCTAAGGTGTACATGTCCTGGAACGATATCAATGTAAGAGTTGCAAATTGCTACGAACGGTTTGTTCATATCTCTTGGGTCTTTGATTTGTCCTGTGGCATGAAGTAAACTTCTGGCTGGAGCTTGTTGGTCTCCTTTTTTGATAGTGTCGCTTCTCAATATAATTCCTCCCGTATATTCAAATAAAAAAAACGTCCCAATAATATTGGGACGTCAATGAAGTCCCATTCAATCGGAAATAGGACTTAAACATTTAGTAGTTTCAATTACTAAAGTTCGAGTCCTAGCAAATTAATAAAATGACTAAAATATTTGTTGTTGTCGGTTGTGTATTCGTATGTGTTCTGTTAGTCATTTCAATTTGCTCCTTTCGAATGGTTTTATGAATAAATTTGAATTGTCTAAAAATTTGATAAACTTAATTTACTACATGGGGAGGGCAATGTCAACAGATTTCAGAAAATTATCTAAATTAATTTTTGAAAAGGTTTTCTTTGATTACATATTTCAATTTTCATGCAATCAGTCATTTGATGCTGAAGGTATTGCTTAGCATGTTACAATATAGAAGACGAATTTTCTGCAGCATGCAGAAACATAAATAGGAGATTTGAAAATGATAAAAATCAACAACATTGATCAAATGAATCAATTTGCTGAAATTCTGACTAAGCATTTACAACCCAAAGATTTAATTCTATTAGATGGTAATTTAGGTGCAGGGAAGACAACATTAAGTCAATTTATAGGAAAGCACTTAGGTGTAAAACGTACGATTAATTCACCGACCTTCAATATTATTAAATCCTATAAAGGAACAAACATGAAGTTTCATCATATGGATTGCTATCGTTTAGAAGATTCAGAAGAAGATTTAGGATTCGATGAATATTTCGAAGACAATGCTGTCATTGTCATCGAATGGAGCGAATTTATTAAAGACTTGCTGCCGAACGCATTCTTGCGTATTCAAATCACTGCTCAAGATGCGCAGACAAGAACGCTTAATATAGAAGCAAGCGGACAACATTATGAAGCATTAAAGGAGGAAGTCGAACGTGAACTATCTGCTGCTGGATACATCCAATAAGCCTATGTCGCTTGCAATTATGCAAGATGAGACAGTTTTAGTTGAACATACTACGAATATTAAACGCAATCACTCTGTGCAGTTGATGCCTGCGATTCAAACAATTATTTCTGAAGCAGGTATGACAAAACAGGATATTGATGCCATTGTTGCCGCAAAAGGACCGGGTTCTTATACAAGCTTAAGAATCGGTGTAACGATTGCTAAAACATTAGCGTATGCACTGAACACGCAATTGTATGGTGTATCATCTCTTGCTGCTTTAGCTGCGACAATACCAAATATTCATGCAAATCAACTGATTGTTCCAGTGTTTGATGCGAGAAGAGAAGCGGTTTATACCGGCGTCTATCGTTATGAGCAAGGCAAACTTGTCACTATGCTGGAAGATCAATATATGACAATTTCTGAACTTAACAACTATCTTGAACAAAATGCATTGCCTTATGTATTTGTCGGATATGATTTAGAAAACATCCAAGACCTGCTCCACGGGAATATCTTGCATCAACTTCCAAAAGCCAGTGCTATGCATGCATTAATCGAAAATCCTGAAGACATTCATACATTCAAACCAGACTATCTGAAATTATCCGAGGCAGAACGCAATTGGTTAAAAACACAACAGGATTAGACAATTTAAATATACGATTAATGACTTTGGAAGATGTACCGCAAGTATTTGATTTAGAACGTATGTGCTTTAATGACAGCTCTTGGACGATTGATGCGTTTTATCATGAAGTAGAGAAAAATAAATTTGCACGCTACTTTGTGATGGAATACAACCAAGAAATCATCGGTTATATCGGGATGTGGGTTGTGATTGATCAAGCACAAATCACAACGGTAGCCATTACTGAAACGATGCGCGGTTACGGTTTAGGCAAATTGATTATCGAATATGCAATGAGTTATGCAAGACAAACATGCGATGTGATGAGTTTAGAAGTACGTATTGAAAATCGTCCGGCACGCCATGTCTATGAAGCCTTAGGTTTTAATTATGGCGGCAAACGCAAAAATTATTATGGAGAGGGTGAGGACGCACTCGTAATGTGGGTGGATTTATAATGGAAAAAGATACATTAATTTTAGCAATAGAATCAAGCTGTGACGAAACTAGTGCTAGTGTGATAAAAAATGGTAAAGAAATTTTAAGCAATGCAGTATTAAGCCAAATCGAAAGCCATAAACGTTTCGGCGGTGTAGTACCTGAAGTCGCAAGCAGACATCATGTCGAAGGCATCACAGGTACAATTGATGAAGCGTTAGAAACAGCACAAACAGATATGAAGGATATAGATGCTGTAGCTGTAACAGAAGGACCAGGACTTATCGGTGCATTATTAATCGGCATCAACGCCGCAAAGGCTTTAGCTTTTGCTTATGATAAGCCTTTAATCCCAGTGCATCACATTGCAGGGCATATCTATGCGAATAATTTAGAAGAACCTTTTGCGTTTCCTTTAATGGCTTTAATTGTATCAGGCGGTCATACGGAACTGGTATATATGAAAGATCATCTGAACTTTGAAGTTATCGGAGAAACTAGAGATGATGCAGTGGGTGAAGCTTATGATAAAGTTGCACGTACGATTGGTCTGCCTTATCCAGGCGGACCAAAGGTAGATCAATTAGCAGCAAAAGGCAAAGATGTTTATGACTTTCCGCGTGTATGGTTAGAACCAGACAGTTTTGATTTCAGTTTCAGCGGACTTAAAAGCGCAGTCATTAATAAGCTGCATAATCTAAAACAAAAGAATGAAACAATTGTCCCTGAAGATGTCGCAGCAAGTTTCCAAAACAGTGTCGTTGAAGTGTTGGTTGGAAAAGCAATCAAAGCGTGCGAAGCATACGAAGTTAATCAATTGATTGTCGCTGGCGGCGTCGCAAGCAACAAAGGTTTGCGACAAGCTTTAAAGACAGCATGTTCAGAACATGACATTAAGCTTTCAATTCCTAACCCTAAACTTTGTACAGATAATGCGGCTATGATCGGTGCAGCAGGCTACTATATGTATGAAGCAGGGATGAAAGCTGGTTTAGATTTAAATGGTAAAAGCAGTATAGATATTGAAGAATTTTCAGTAGAATAACAAAGAAGTGTCTTGAATCGTTTTTATTCAAGACACTTTTTTATACCATGACATAGTAATATTACAAGATAATGAACTTAAAAAACGCTTTACAAAGTTAATGGTTTGTCAATAGCGAACGTGCGTACTTATCAACAGAAAGTGAATAACTTGTGGATAATTGTGTGTAATTATGTGAATAACTGTGGATTTCGGTGTGAATTGTTGAGAAATCAGTGTCTTTTTACTTGTGGATAAAGTGGATAACTCTGTGGATAGTTGATGTAATAGGGTTTCGGGTGTGCATAATTTTGTTAAGGAATTGTAATAAAAGAGGCGCAAAAATGAGTATTCATTTGTGCACCTCTTAAACTATTATTGCTTATATCATTTTTTCTTGTAATTCTTCCCATTTTAACATCACTTGTTCGAGTTGCTGTTCGATTGTATCTTTTTCTTCAGCTAATTGTGCTGCTTTTTCTGGATCGTTAAAGACTTCAGGCTGTGTTAAAGCAGTATCGATTGCTTCTATTTGCTTTTCGAAGGATTCAATCTCTGATTCGCAGCTTTCAATTTGACGTTCCAATTGGCGCAATTCTCTTCTTTGCGCTTTTTGGTCTTCATATGAATGGTTAGTTTCGTCTTTGGCTGTTTCGACAGCTTGTTCAGCTTCTTGTTTGGCCAAAATTGCAGCTTGTTCTTCTGTTTTATCTAAGTAGTATTGATAGTCGCCGGCATAGACTGTACCGCCATCAGGCTGCATATCAAAGATTTTATTCGCAAGCTGGTTAATAAAGTAGCGATCGTGCGAAACGAAGATTAATGTTCCCTCAAAGTTTTGCAGCGCTTGTTCAAGCATTTCTTTAGAATCAATATCTAAGTGGTTGGTCGGTTCATCTAATATTAAAACGTTGTTACGTTCTAACATTAATAACGCCAACTGCAAACGTGCTTTTTCTCCGCCGGATAAGTCATTGATGATTTTTTTAACATCTTCTTGTACGAATAAGAAACGGCCTAATACCGCACGTACATCTTTTTCAGGCATCGTAGGATATTGATCCCATACATAATCTAGAATCGTTTTGTTAGATTTGAACTCTGCTTGCTTTTGATCGTAGTAACCGACGCGCAAGTTCGCACCATGGGTAATCTCTCCGCCGAGTTTTGGGAGTCTGTCCGCAACAGTTTTGATAAAGGTAGATTTGCCGATACCGTTCGGACCGATAACACCGATATGATTGCCTTTTGTGACTTCCATCGTAATAGGGGCAATGACTGGTTCTGTATAACCGATTTCTAAATTGCGGATATGGTAAACGTCATTGCCTGTATTGCGGTCGAAATCAAATTGGATGTTAGCACTGCGTGCATCGAGCATAGGTTTATCGATACGTTCGATTTTTTCTAATACTTTTCTGCGGCTTTTAGCCATACCGCTCGTTGAAGCACGCGTGATATTTTTTTCGACAATTGTTTCCAAGCGCTTGATTTCGGCTTGTTGACGTTCATATTCTTGCATACGTTTTTGATAGTACTGATCACGCTGTGTGATGAATTTACTGTAATTGCCTACATAGTGTTGAACAGCACCTAAAGCCACGTCATAAATCTGATTGACAGTTTTGTCTAAGAAGAAGCGGTCGTGACTGATAATCACAATAGCGCCTTTAAAGAAGTTCAAATAATCTTCAAGCCATTGTGTGGTTTCCATATCTAAATGGTTGGTAGGTTCGTCAAGCAGTAATAAGTCCGGTTCGCTGAGCAGCATTTGTGCAAGTGAAAGACGTGTTTTCTGTCCGCCGCTGAAGTCGTTTACAGGACGGTGAAAGTCTTCTTCATTAAAATTCAGACCATGCAGAACCGTTTTGATTTTACTTTCAAATTGATAACCCTCTAAGCGTTCAAATTGGTTGGATAACGATTCGTATTTGGCCATATGTTCTTTAAATGTGTCGGTTTCATATTCGTCCGCATGTTCAGCAAGCCATGTTGTTTCTGCTTGCATCGCTTTTTCCATTTGTTTCAAATGAGCGAAAGGTTTAGACATTTCTTCCCAAACTGAGTGGTGGGTATCGAGTGTCATTTGTTGTGTTAAATAACCGACTTTCAAATTTTTGATTTTTGATACATTGCCGCTGTCGTAGCCGTCGACACCTGCAATGATTTTCATTAATGTAGATTTGCCGGCACCGTTTCTGCCGACAATTCCGATTTTTTCATGACTCTTTACTTCAAAGTGGACATCGCTAAAGATTTCTTCACCATCGAAGGATTTTGAGACATTGTTAAGTTGCAGTAATATCATTCTTTTGTTTACGAGATGAATCTAATTAATATCTCGTAGTCCTCCTTCCTAAAAAGCGTCGCTTAGTTACTATTATAAGCGCTATAGGCATTATTTCCCAACATATCATGTCAGACATTGTTTTTGGACGTTTTGCATCGATTCGGTGTGGTTTTAAAGTAAATTTAGCAAGTAATTTTGATTTGTTTCGAAAATATGTATTCAAAACAATAATATAATCGTATAATAGTTACTATATTGCTGTAATTTGTATAGGCAAGTGTCATTAATTCTGAATACGGTAGGGAGATTTCACGAAACTGTTGATATTACAGTTATTCCTTTTTTTGATACCATGGGGTATACTTAGTTAATAAAAAACGTTTGCAGAATTTTTGTCAGATGCAATATAACAAAATAAAAACTATAAGAACACTATAATCTGCTTGATCTGCGTAAATGTTTCAACATTTGCGCAACTCCATCACTGTGCTATCAAAAATTGTACTATAAGAAGCAGTATTATTATGGTTAAATTGAAAAGTTCTAGGATAGTAGTTTGAAAGATTTGGAGGAAAACAGATTGGCAAATCAAAATAATAAAATTCCTCGCGCGACTTTGAAGCGATTACCATTATATTACCGATTCGTG
Source organism: Staphylococcus sp. IVB6181 (assembly GCF_025561445.1). Taxonomy (NCBI): domain Bacteria; kingdom Bacillati; phylum Bacillota; class Bacilli; order Caryophanales; family Staphylococcaceae; genus Staphylococcus; species Staphylococcus sp. IVB6181. Next base: position 1,049,867 of record NZ_CP095096.1, read on the forward strand.
AACACACTGCATATTAAGGGCATAGACCGCGTGAATTCTAAAACAATCAGCGAAGCATTAGACATTGATTCAGCTACAATCAGACGTGATTTTTCCTATTTCGGAGAACTTGGAAAAAAAGGCTATGGTTATAATGTTGAAAGCTTAATGGAATTCTTTAAAGGTGAAATCAGCGAAAGTGATGTTATAAGTATCGGCTTAGTCGGCGTGGGTAACTTAGGTAAAGCTTTGCTTTCTTATAACTTCTCAATCCATGATGATATGGTAATTACCGAAGCATTTGATATTAATCCCGATGTAATCGGCAAACAATTCGGTAAAGTAACAGTCAAAGATATGAAGGATATTAAAGGTATCTTAGATAAAGGGAATTTGGATGTAGTGATTTTAACAACTCCGGGAGAAGCCGCTCAAACTGCAGCGGATGAGCTTGTTAAAAGTAATGTGAAAGGTATTTTGAACTTTACACCTTCACGCATTGATGTTCCTGATGATGTGTCTGTTCATCATATTGATTTAGGGATTGAATTACAGTCATTGTTATTCTTTATGAATAATCTTAATCGTAAATAAAGAAAAGGAGTTTGCATGAATTATTAAATTCATCGCAAACTCCTTTTTATATTAGGCTTTTTGAACTGTGATAGTCCAAGAAGCATCGCCAAGTTGTTCGTAATTAGTTACGGGATAAGCTTTTTCAGCTGCCCAGTTTGGAATGGCTTCTGTTGCTTGAGTGCAGTCAAAGTCGATTTTTAATTCGTCTCCGACATTCAGTTCTTCCATTTTCTTTTGTGCTTCAATTAAAGGGAAAGGGCAAACCATTCCTACAGTACCTAATTCGTATACCATAATTGTATCCTCCTTGATTTATAATGCATTCGTGTGAATAGCTTATGATTGAGCAGCAGGTTGTGCTGATGATTGTGCAGAGGCTTTACGCGCCGCTTTCATCGGTTTGATGAAAATGAAGTAACTCATTAACCATGTACCTAAAATCATTGATGCTAATGCAATCCAACCTTGCCATGAAAGTGCTGCGGTTGCAACTAATCCGTTTCCGATTGAGCAGCCGCCGGCTACAGATGCACCGAAGCCCATAGCTGCACCGCCGATAACACTGTTGCGCAATGTCTTTTTATCCGGTAAACGCCAAGCAAATTCTCTTGAACCTTTTGCCGCAATATATGATCCGATAAAGATACCAAGTACTAAGAAAACGCCCCAGTCTAAGAATGATGTCTTACCAGATAAAATAAATTGTACCAAGTTAGATGAAGGTGTTGTGATACCGAGTCCGCCTTCACGTCCAGTAGAATAGCTCATAGGCCAAGCGATTAATGCAATCAGGCCTACAACAATCGCCGCAACGAAAGGATGGAATTTCTTTTCAAAGAAGAAGTGGCGTACACCTGTGAATTTTTGTTTTAATTTCGGTACTGCAATTTTAGGTTTAGGCTTGCGTAGTGTTTTCGTTACTAAATAACCTGTAATTGCGACAAGTGCAATCACCCAAATCCATGATGGAATACCTGTGCTTGTTGCCATATCTGCGTTAACATTCGTTTTAGAATTTAAACCTTCCATTACGGGTTTTAGTAAACCGACTTTAGTAATTGCTGAGAAAATCGCATAAGAAATTAATGCTAACCAGCTGCCGATTAAACCTTCGCCTGCACGGTAGTAAGTGCCTGTTGCACAACCTCCGGCAAGTACGATCCCAATACCGAAAATAAATGAACCTACAATTGTTCCGATAATAGGGAATGTGCCGTTTTCTAAAGGTTTGCCGATTATGGATGTAAATGCTAAAAGACCGATTGCTTGTACTGAAATCGCAATAAGCAAAGCATAAAACATTTTATTGTTCTTTTGAATATACATATCTCTGAATCCGCCAGCTAAGCAAAAGCGTGTACGTTGCATGACAAAACCGAGTAAAATACCCACGATTAAGCCGCTGATAATCATCCAAATCATGAATCTCCCTCTTTTCCGATAATGTTAATAAGTTTTATCCTAATACAGAATAGTATTAATTGCAAGGTGTAAATTTTCCGTAATGCTTTTTAATTTGATTTCGAACTGAAAACTGTTGTTATGTTCAATGGAATGAGATAGGTGAGGGGCTGAAAATATGCTAAAATAAAGGAAATGACGATTAACGATGTTTTAGGAGGATATGGTAGATGCAAGATTTTACAAATGAAGAAGAATTTCAACGAATTGAACAGCTCCCTGCTGAAAGAATTACTGAACTCAAAGAAAAGTTCGCACAATCACCTTATAAACAAACCTTTCATTTACAACCTCCATTTGGTTCAGCAGGCAAGCCTAATGGTCTAATCTATGACGGTAGCCAATATAACATGAGTCACGAATGGTATCCGTTTGCGATAAATAATGGTTTAAGTTACAGCTATGCTTACTTAAGTGCAGCGTTGAATCACTTTGAATCAGAACATATATTGCTGAAACCTGATAGCGCTTATGATAATGAAGGAATTAAAGGCGGCAGTGCGCTTAAATTGAATGAGCAGGTGCATTGGATTTATTCCGGCCAAAGTTCTGATGCTGCGAGAGAAGGGCAATATACACAATTGCTCGCACGAAAAAATCAAGAACAAGAGATTGTAAAGCAGACAACACCGATTGAACTAGAAGTTCCAAAAGGCTATCAAGATAGTCTGCATGATCCGAAGGTATTTGAAAAAGAAGGACATCGCTATGTATTTATCGGTGCACAGACTGATAAGCAGCAAGGAAGACTGTTAGCTTATGACGCAAATCAAATCGATAAGTGGCAATTACTTGCACCAATCTATACGAATTTATCCAATTTCGGCAAGTATTGGCATACACCCGATTATTTTGCGATAAATGGATATGATGTGCTGATGTTTACTGCTGAATCCGAAGGTCATGCTTTAAGAGCAGGTTATTTAATGGGACACTTTGATTTTAATCATTTAAAAATGAACCATGGCGACTTTAAATTATGGGATGACGGGTTTGGATTTGTATATCCTCAAACTTGTGTCGGCCAGCATGGTGAACGTATCCTTATCGGATTGCTTCAAACAGAAGGAGAGTATGAAAATATTTCAGAAATCGATCAAGTCCCATGTCTTGCTATGCCGCGACAATTGAATGTAATGAAAGGCAAAATGTATCAACAGCCGCATCCTAGCTTAAAAGCATTGAGATTCAATAAAGAATCAGCATTAGGTTATGCGAATAAATTTGCGAAACAGCTGCATCCTTACGAAGGTACAAACTTTGAATTGCATGTAGATATTTTAGAAAACGATGCGACTGAAATTTATTTTGAAGTGAAGGTTTCAAAATTCAATTCCACAAAGATTATTTATAATACGCATTCAAGATTAGTAACTTTAGATTGCAGCGAAAGCGGGGAAGTTCCGTTAAATGATGCTGAAACAAAATGTTCAGTGCAACTCAGCCAAGATTTAGAACACTTGCAGATTTTTGTAGATCAATCGAGCATTGAAGTCTTTTGCAACCATGGAGAACGTGTGATGTCATCACGTATCTTCCCGCCTGAAAATAGTACAGGTATCAGAGTAGGGACTGAATCAGGTCAAGCTTACTTGCAATTTACAAAATATGATTTGCATTCAGTATATGAAGCAAATGACAGTGAAGTTTAGAATAGAACTTTGAAGCGGGGAACATAATAAATAGTAATAACTAAAAAAGGGGCTGAAATCCATTGCGGTTTCAGCCCTTAACGTTATATTTTTTTAAGATTTCTTACAGATATATAGCAATGTTCGCCATTTTTAAAGTAGACTTCTCGATCTTTAGAAATGACTTCTTCAATGTTATTGCGATTGAGTACAAAACTGTTGTGGCAACGGAAGAACCGTTCATCTAATTGACTTAAGTCTTTCAGACTGCCGTAAAACTCAATTTGACGATTGTCTAAATGGGCAATCAGACGGTGTGATTTTGATGAGGATTCAAAGAACATCACATCATCATAATTCACATACACAGAATTGCTGCCGCGTTTAAGTTCAATAGTTTCGACACTCGATTCTTTTGAAAGCAGCTGCAAGCGTGTTAAAGCAGTTTCGATACAATCGATAATACGTGTTTTCATTTCTGAAGGGTCATCTTTAAATATGAAATCCATTGCTGCTACCTTATATACAAATGTGAGATAAGTTAATTCACTATGACTGGTAATGAATATGATACTGCCGACAGAATCATAGTTTCTCAGTTCGCTGCCCAATTTAATGCCGTTAATATCTGCATCTAATTGAATATCTAAGAAATAGCAGCAAATCTCATTAGTAGATTTCGCAAATTCTAATACTTCATAAGGATCTGCTGTAGAAAGTGCGATTTCTAAAGGTTTCTCTTCAATCATAATGTAATTTTCAATAATTTCTTCGATATGTGCACGTTGTTGCGCATCATCTTCACAGATTATAATTTTCACTTCTATTTCACATCCTCGCGACCTGTATTCATGATTTCAAGCTTTTGAATAAAGTAATGATTTTCAATCACTGTATCCAATAAAATATTGTCGGCATTATCCGCAATTTCTCGTAACGTTGATAACCCTAAACCTCTGTTCGAACCTTTTGTTGAAAAGTTCTCTTTAAAGAGTTCATGTACTTTAGGAATATCTTTTGCGCATTTATTCATTACAATAATCGTAACCGCTTCTTCATTTTTCATAAATCCTATTTGAATTAAAGGATCTTTAATTTCAGTAGAAGCCTCAATCGCATTATCTAAAATAATGCCCATGATTCTAGACAAATCAATCATATTCAATGATATTTTCGTAATTTCATCTGGTACTTCTACACTGACTCTAATATTATTTTCTTGTGCTTGAATAATCTTAGTCGTCAATAATCCTTTCAGCTCTCTGATCTGCAATCTTTCCAGACCATTGATTTTAAACGAATTCGTTTGAATATTATCCTTCAAAGGTACAATATTTTTATCAAAATATTCCTTCAAACCAGGCATATCATCATCTCTGATATATTCAGACATAGATAATAATATATTCACGTAATCATGTCTGAACTTACGCATATCGTTATTAATCTTTTCGATACGCAACGTATATTTATAGTAATTCTCTATTTCTTGTACTTGACGTTTATACTTCATTTCTCGTAATACAGTGAAGCTGATGACAATCACAAGAATGACGATAGCTAATATAAAAGCCGTATACACAAAGATGACAATTTTAAATGTACTTGTATTATCAATGCTATATGGCATAAACAAGAATAATAGAATAAATGACGCTGCTAAGAAAACAGTAACAAGTAATAAATACATCTTGTTAGTGGATAAGTACGAATGTTTTAGTTTTTTAATTAAGACTCTTACTAAAATAGAAAGCAAGATAGCCACAACTGTGAATAAAAAGATATAAATAATGTTAGTGACTAACTTATTATATTTATTAAGGAATAAAAATGAAGACATGGCAGAAAGGTTAGCTAAATAGAGAATCAGCACACTTCCTACCATTGTCAACAATGAATATAATTTTACTTTTCGATATAAATAAAGTGTTGTGAAGAGAATGACTACAAATAAGGCATATCTTCCAATTATCAAATAAAATAAACTACCACAAATATTGATAGCTAAAATTGTTAAAATTTCTTTTACGGTGTATTTAAGATTTAAGATTATTTTTGCAATCAGAAACAATAATAAACCTTGATAAACTGCTATCATGATACCATTTAATACTTCCATGTCTTTACACACTTCCTGGCATTATGTTCTATAGGTCCAATTACTCTTCTTCAAATAATTCTTGTGGAACTTCAGGTTCATCAAAATAACCTGCACATGGATACCACTTAGCCAAGTTTCCAATTTTTTCAAAGATAAAAGCAAATAATTTAAAAATAGTGTTTAAAATGTCCATTACAATACATCCTTTCTGTTTTTAGGGAAGAATATAGGCAATTGTGAACCACCTTGTAAAATGAGTCCTAACAAAATAAGTTGCTGATAGGGACTCGGTACAAAGAATGACATTGCGAACATTAACGTTGCAAGAGTGATTGCCATAATTTTCTTTTTCTTTATAAGTCGCGTGGGAATTGGTTGCTTAACTGTGGCAGCGGGTGCATATATAAATAGTGCAATTAATGCCATGACTGCCAAAATAATGATAATGCTGCTGGGAATGTTAAAGGTTACTAATCCTAACGGCAACATTACAAATAAAACAATACTTTCTATATAGCATGCAAAAGTTGATTTAGCATGCGCCCCGTGTGCGTAGTGTCGAATAATAAAATAGCTAAGATGAACAGTTAGTGTGTATAAGAAAACATGGAATAGAAGAGCAAGTCCATAAACGACAATAGTTTTGAACAGGTTATTGAAAAAGACTTCTAGACCGAGCTTTATTTTTAAATAAGCGATACGATCAAGATTATTTCTCTTTTGCAGCGCTTGCGCCCAACGATCAATTTGTCTATTAAAAGCCTTTTGCATAGCCCCACTCTCCTTATTTTCATTATACTACCAAAACGTATAATATAATGATTCATTGCCCAACTGTTCATTTTTCATTCCAAACTGTAGAAAATCTTCTAATATGGTCATTTTAACATATTTTTATAGACAGTTATGATTGAAAAAACATAAGTTAGGGATTATTCAACAATTTTTTTGGAATCGATGTTTTAATAAGGATGTATCACAGAGATGTGATAGGAAGTTGCGATAGCAAATTGCTTAGAAACAAATCGTTGTCTAAGGAATGTTGACTATCAGACTTTTACTTAAGATTGCAAAGTAATCAGTTTACGGCATCGTTAATATTCTTCGTAGAAATAACATGCTTTAAACTAACTGATCATCCAACATGAAAATGAAAGGGGGCAATCAACATGGCAGGCGATATCGTAGGTACTATCGGTGAATTCGTAAAATTAATCATCGAAACAGTTAAAAAATTCACTCAAAAATAATCCCTTATTTTTGTTGTCCTTTGAGTATAAGCACTAAATTGTTTAATCCTTTAGCAAGCATTAATGTTTGTCCTTGCATTAATGCTTGCTTCTCTCAAAATTTGTACATCGAAAATGAAGCGTTCGATGGGCGAATAATTGTAGTTAAAAAATTATCGTGAGTAGCATTTAATTTATCAAATATCGGTAAATTCACTAAAATTTTTTCATAATTAATAACATCCCCAAAAATAGATAGAAAAAATAACTGTAAACATTCCCTTAATAATAAGTTAAAACCCATGAGTTACTCCCAAACTCATGGGTTAATTTTTTTTGTCTTAATATAAGGATATTAATCATGTTGATATAAATGCGGACGACGATTATCAAAAACAGGAATATTTTTACGCTGTTGTTTGACTTCATCTAAATTAAGCTCAACAGTTAAGATTTCTTCTTGTGTTCCAGCTTCTGCTAATATTTCTCCATTAGGATTAATGACAATAGAATGACCCGCATATTCAGTACTGCCGTCTTTTTCATAGCCGCATGTGTTGCATGCTACGACAAAGATATCATTTTCGATAGCACGGCTTTGAAGCAATGTACGCCAGTGATTCAATCTTGCCATCGGCCATTCTGCGACATAGAAAAGAATATCTGCACCTTCAACAGCTGGGTGGCGTGCAATTTCAGGGAAACGCAAGTCATAGCAAATAATCTGAGATGCTTTTACTTGATCGCTTAGAGAGAAAAGATAAGGTACTTTTTCTCCGCCTGTTAAATACAGGTGCTCATCCAGCATAGGAACGAGATGGATTTTATCATATTGGTAAATCAATTCGCCTTCAGCATTAACAGTGAAAGCTGTGTTATACGTGTTGCCTTCTTTTTTATTTGAAACAGAACCTGCCACAATTGTGACTTGGTATTTTTTACATAACTGTTGAATGAAAGTAAGACTCTGCTTCAATTCATCATCTGCAAGCTGTGATAATTGTTCTAATGCGTAACTGTTGTTCCACATTTCTGGTAAGACAGCGACATCTGTATCATTTTCAAGATGCTCTGAGAATAGTGCTTCTATTTTATTTTGGTTTGCTTTTGCATTACCGTGTACTAAATTAAATTGAAATAATTGGACTTTCATAGTTCTTCCACTCCATTCTTCATAGTATTACTGTACTAGACTCTAAACAGGATTTCCAATTTTTATAATAATCTGATTATTTCGATGTGTTACAAGGATTGTTACAAAGTGTTAAATATATTAATACTTCTTTTCATTCGCACATACATATAGAATTTAAAGAAAACTTCTTATATACTTAAGTTGATTGCTATACTTCTAAAAAAGGGGGTGCTTTGAACATGAAAAAAAGATTATGGAAACATTTGACTGTCACGATTGCGACAACAGGTATACTCTTTCCCAATGCGGTCACAAAAGCTGCAGAAACGACAGCTGATACTGTGACTGAACAAACTGAACAGACAACAGACTCAACAAATACAGATCAACCAGTGCAAGATACTACACAAGCTTCACAAAATACACCGGATGAAAACACAACAGAATCTAATACACAGTCATCTGATCCAACAACTGATACAACACAACCAGAAGCTGAACAGAATACAAAGCCGACAACGGATAATACGAATACAGATGCTCAAGCACCTGACAATTCAACTTCTGGTGATACAACACAAAGTGAAACGGATGCAACACAAAATAGTCAGCCATCCGATAATACAACGCAGCCGGATTCAGAAACGAACACAGATACAAACACTGACACAAATACAGATATTCCAACGGACTCAGATACTGGCAGTTCAGACAGTAATCATACAAATGATGGCAGTACTGGCACAGATGACGGTACAAATACGGATAGCAGCGGAAATACAGATAATGGTACAACAGATAACGGTTCAACGGACGGTGTGAATACAGACAGTGGTTCTACAGATACCAGCAAGCCGTCTGGGGGCAGCTCATCTTCAGATTCAAATCAAGAAAAGCCTAAGCCTGATAAACCAGATCAAAATGTGCCGTCAGAGAATCAGCAAGGCTCAAGTTCTAACTCTGGCCAAAGCGGCGGTTCAACGATACCTCAAAAAGGGGAAGGACAACAAAAACCAGATTCTGATCATCAAGAAGAACCGACACCTGAAACACCAACCAATCCTGACGGACCTTCAGAACAGCCGGATGATTCATCTAATCATCAAGGTACACAATATCCGCAAGCACAGTATCCAACGCGCCCGAATCGACCTGACAGATCTTCGGTGAACGTTCCATCTCAAAGCAGACCAGAAGGAAATTATGATGCTGCTCAATATGCATCGATTCCGAATTACAGCAGTATGCTGAACCCGCTTCCTTGGACAAATCAAAGCGGACAAAATGAGGACAGCAGTTATTCAGATTACAACAGCATGCCGTTTGCGGCTTATGGACTGAATACCGACAGATTCGGTCATTTGATTACCGGGTCATTTAAATACAATCCGTTTATCGTGCATCAAGTAGGGACTTTAAGCGAAGATACTCGTGCTACAGTGAAAGATGTCAATGCAGTATTGAAACCGCAAAATTTCAGCAGCAACCGAAATTTAGATCACTTACAGCAAAGTACCGGTTACTTTAAATATCAATACTTCAGTCCTGCTCATGCTCAGCAATATTATGCAAATCTTGACTTGCAGATTTTAGGGCTTGTGACAAGTGACTTAGGTTCAATGCCTGACTTGAAAGAAATCAAAAAAGATAAAAAAGCACATGCGCAGCAAACGAAAAATGAAGACAAAACTGCAGACACTTCAAATCAGCAATCATCTAAAGAAAAACAAGGCAACGATGAAAAAACTGCTGATACGAAAAAGTATCCAAGAATGATGAATGCCTTACTAATTGCATTCGGAGCAGCATTTGTATGGTTTGTAATACTTATGATCATGAAGCGCAGAAAAAAAGATGATAAAGATGAAGTATAAGGATAGGACGTTATAGGTCTTATCCTTATTTCTATAGAAAAGAAAAATCACCTAACAAGCAAAGATAACTTGTTAAGTGAACAGGTTTAAAAGTGAATCAGATGAAAAATAAAAGAAACAGACTCTTGCATCTTCTTGATATCATCTGCAAAAAAGATTTGTATTGCGACGACAAAGCTGTTCATAAAAATATGAATCAATACAGGCACCGCAATTCGTTTGGTAAATACATAAAAACCAGCTAAAATGAAGCCCATACCAAAGTAAATAATAATGAAGTCAGGGTCATTATGCGCTGACGCAAACAATGCCGAACTGACTGTTCCGGCAATGATAAATCTGATGATTTTATTTCCTTTAAGGATATTAAAAATTTCACCGAATATAACTTTGCGGAAGACAAATTCTTCAAGCAATGGTCCGGCAATTGCGACCAATACTATAAATATAGGGGCTTCTTGAATAATTTTCATAATCCCTGTCGTATTCGGACTGGGTTGATCAATTTTAAATACAAATTGATTAATTAGAGAAGCAATGACTTGATAAATCAGTACAGCGACTAGTCCTAAAAGCGCCCATGGCACTACAAAACGTTTTTGGACTTTCTTTTGCAACTCTAGTTGTGTTTTGTTTTTAACTTTATAATTCATCCAAAGAATGATAAGTGCTGCGGCAATCATTAATATGACTTGTGTATATGATGTCGCAAGCATCAATTGTTTACCTTTAAAATTATCATAAACACCTGCACGGTATAATACTTGAGGACCGAACAGTGCAAGACCATATACAATTAAGGTAAGAATTGAAAACCAAAGTCGTGACATTGTCAAACGCCTCCATGTTATCTTGTTGTTATACCTATTCTAAACTAAAAGCAGGTGCGAGGAAAATAAATTCTAATTGCTTGATGTATTGACCAATTTTGATTAATATAGGAAGTGGGTTAGCACTCATGATATGAGAGTGCTAAACGAGATGAAATTGATCATAAAAATTAAATTAAAATATTTATTGCAACAATAATAGGAGGAACGACCATGCTTAAACCATTAGGAAATCGCGTAATAATTAAAAGAGTTGAAACTGAACAAACAACAAAGAGCGGTATTGTATTAACTGATAAAGCGAAAGAAAAATCTAATGAGGGTAAAGTTATCGCAGTCGGACCAGGCAGAACTTTAGATAACGGCAATGTAATTGCACCTGAAGTTAAAGAAGGCGACACTGTGGTATTTGAACAATATGCCGGCAGTGAAGTTCAAGTTGGCGATGAAAAATACCTTGTTATCAGTGAAGAAGAAATATTAGCTATCGTTCAATAATACATTAACAAACTACTCATCAATCATATAACAGGAGGCTATTATTTTATGGCTAAAGAAATCAAATTTTCTGAAGATGCACGTCAATCTATGCTTCGCGGTGTTGATCAACTTGCGAATGCAGTAAAAGTAACAATTGGACCTAAAGGCCGCAACGTGGTATTAGATAAAGAATACACTGCGCCTTTAATCACAAACGACGGGGTTACAATTGCGAAAGAAATCGAACTTGAAGACCCTTATGAAAATATGGGTGCAAAATTAGTTCAAGAAGTTGCAAATAAAACAAACGAAATCGCTGGTGACGGTACAACAACTGCAACAGTACTTGCACAAGCTATGATTCAAGAAGGCTTGAAAAACGTAACAAGCGGTGCAAATCCAGTAGGATTGCGTAAAGGTATTGATTTAGCAGTTGGAGAAGCGGTTAAAGCTTTACATGATCAATCACAAAAAGTTGAAAATAAAAATGAAATTGCGCAAGTCGGTGCCATTTCTGCAGCTGATGAAGAAATCGGCAGATATATCTCAGAAGCAATGGACAAAGTCGGCAACGACGGTGTAATCAGTATTGAAGAATCTAACGGTTTCAACACTGAATTAGAAGTCGTAGAAGGTATGCAATTTGACAGAGGTTACCAATCACCATATATGGTAACTGATTCTGAAAAAATGGAAGCGACTTTAGAACGTCCATACATTCTTGTGACTGACAAAAAAATCAGTTCATTCCAAGATATCCTTCCATTATTAGAACAAATTGTTCAATCTAATCGTCCTATTTTAATCATTGCGGATGAAGTAGAAGGCGATGCATTAACAAACATCGTATTAAACCGTATGCGCGGTACATTCACAGCAGTAGCTGTTAAAGCACCAGGTTTCGGTGACCGCCGCAAATCTATGTTAGAAGATATTTCAATCTTAACAGGTGCACAATTCATCACAGATGATTTAGGTTATGACCTTAAAGATGCGACAGTTGATATGTTAGGTACAGCGAATAAAGTAGAAGTTACTAAAGACAACACTACAATCGTTAACGGTGCCGGCGATAAAAACTCTATCGACGCACGTGTATCTCAATTGAAATCACAAATCGAAGAAACAAATTCAGACTTTGATCGTGAAAAACTTCAAGAACGTCTTGCTAAATTAACAGGCGGTGTTGCTGTAGTTAAAGTAGGCGCAGCAAGCGAAACTGAATTAAAAGAACGTAAATTACGTATCGAAGATGCTTTAAACTCTACACGTGCTGCAGTTGAAGAAGGTATTGTAGCAGGCGGAGGTACTGCTTTAGTAAACGTTTATAAACGTGTAAGCGAAATCGAAGCAGAAGGCGATGTTGAAACAGGTATCAACATTGTACTTAAAGCATTAGAAGCACCAGTTCGCCAAATCGCTGAAAACGCAGGTTTAGAAGGTTCAATTATCGTTGAAAAATTAAAACACGCTGAACCAGGTATCGGTTATAATGCAGCTACAGGCGAATGGGTCAACATGTTAGAAGCAGGTATTGTAGACCCTACGAAAGTAACACGTTCAGCATTGCAAAATGCTGCAAGTGTCGCAGCAATGTTCTTAACTACAGAAGCTGTTGTTGCTAAACTTCCAGAAGAAAATAATGATGCAGGCAATCCAGGAATGGGTATGCCGGGAATGATGTAATAGAGACTTTCTAGCATCAAATTAATTTTAATAATGATAAGGACGTTCTCTAAAGTATATTTAATACTTTGGAGAGCGTCCTTTTTTTAATGGAAATTTGTTCTAAATATGATTTTTCAAATAATCAACATCTTCTTCTCGAGTTGCCCAACTTGTCGCAAATCTTACAATTTTATGGGCATCATCATATTTTTCCCAACAAGTGAATTTTACAAATTGTGAGAGTTTATCAATAGTAGCGTTATCCATAATGAAGAATTGCTGATTGGTTGGTGAATCTAAATACAGCTGATAGCCTTTGTTCACAAATGCTTCTTTTAGTTTTAATGCCATTTTGATGGCGTGTTTACTGATATCAAGATAAAGGTGATCAGTAAACAATGCACTGAATTGAACACCGATTAAGCGGCTTTTTGCGACCAAAGCACCATGTTGTTTAATGATAGAAGTAAAGTGCCTAGGTTCATTATCACGCGTAAATACAATAGCTTCTCCGCACAATGCGCCGATTTTAGTACCGCCTATGTAAAAGACATCCGCATAGTTAGCAATATCCTCCATGGTCACATCAGATTCTTGACTGACCAAAGCATAACCTAAACGCGCACCATCGATATATAAAGGAATATTGTAAGATCTGCAGGTATTGGATAGACTTTCCAATTCTTCTTTAGAGTATAGCGTACCGTATTCAGTGGGGTAGGAGATGTAAACCATACCCGGATAAACCATGTGTTTATAATTTGAGTCTTCATAAAAATCATCGATATATGCTTTAACTTGCTGCGATGTGATTTTACCATTGTCAGAAGGTAATGTTAGTACCTTATGTCCGCTGAATTCAATCGCTCCTGATTCATGTACACTGATATGCCCTGTGTTCCCGGCTATCACCCCTTCATATTTATTCAGCATCGCATTAATGACTACTTGGTTTGTCTGCGTACCGCCGATTAAAAAATAAACTGAGGCGTTTGGAAGGCCGATTTCTTCTCTGATCTTAGCTATGGCTTCATGTGTATATTCATCATTGCCATATCCAGATTCTTGTACATAATTCGTTTCTACTAATTTTTCTAATACTTTTTCATGTGCACCTTCTAGATAGTCGTTTTCAAAAGATATCATTTTCTTTTCCTCCAATATAACTTGATGATAGGGAACTTTAAGGCTGTACTATTAAAGTAGTGCTAATATTCTGAATTTAATAGCACTGCTTCAATAGTGGGCGATTTAATGTTTTTATAATATAGCTGTTGGTTGAACGTGTCAACTATTCTCAGTATGTGACTGAATGTGTGTACTCTGTTGAAACAGCTTCAACCCCTTAACAACCAACGATTGTTGAATTTGTATCAGTTTTTCAACAATTATAAAAACAGCTTGAAAAATAACAAGAAATTATAATTGACACTACCAACTATGAAGGAATGATGTATAATAGATAATACCTATCAAAATAATAAGGATTAAAGGGGAGGAAGCTCGATGAAGAAGTATTTATTAGTTTTAACCATTATTTTAGCGGTGGTATTGAGCGGTTGCGGGAATAAACAAGAAAGCAAAGCCAAGCAAAAGAAATTTACCATTGCTTTTGGGGTTGGTACTTATGAGGAACAGTTCAGAAAAGGTATCTTGCCGATCTTGAAAAAAGAAGGCTATGATGTGACCATCAAAACATTTTCTCAAAATGACCAGGTTAATCCAGCAATGATTAAAGGGGATGTAGATGCTTCGGTATTCCAAAGCCGTGCCTATATGAACAGTATTAATGATAAGTTAGGCGGACATATGATTGTGAATAACGACGTCCCGACTGCACCACAGTCATTATGGTCTAAAAAGCATAACTCTTTGAAAGAAATAAAAGACGGACAAACGATTGCTATACCGAATGATCCGGTTAACCAAGAAAGAGCATTTCGTATTTTTGAAAAGGAAGGCTGGGTCAAAATCGATAAAGATGCTGGTACTGTCAACTTTAATCAAAAGAGTGTCAAGCCCGGCAAATATGATTTGAAATTTAAGGAACTGCATCCAGCACAAATTTTGCGTGCACTTGATGATGTGGATTGTGGTGTCGTCAACGGCAACTATATCGCGGATTCAGACCGTGTCATTGCGGATGGATTATTAGTTGAAAAGACACCTGAACAGCATAAAGTAGTATTAACAATCAATGAAGAAGATAAAGACACAGAATGGGCGAAGGCTTTGAAAAAAGCATACTATTCTAAAACATTCCAAGATTGGTATCAAAAACAGGAAAAATACAAAGGATTTATTGTTCCAAAAGAGTGGAAGTAAGCTATAAATTAATGAAAAGGAAACGAAACAATTGAAAAAAGGCATCACAATTATTTTAAGTTTAGTCTTTAAAATGATTGTGATTCATTTGCTTATAAACAAAAAATGCTAAGAAAATACCTAAAATTATTTGCAAAATAAATAAAAACGACTTCAAAATAACCATTCCTTTTTAATAAACTGTACCACAATGATAATTACTTTACAGATCTAACTTTTATTATTATAATCTAGATAAATCCTGTAAGGGTACACTCATACGAATTTTAGTTCGTGTGTGAAAACTGTAATCGACTTTCGTCGATTTTTATTCTAATTTCAAGGAATCGGCGTTGTGGCGCAGATATAAAAATTAATACTGCACGAATTAGAATCGGCGTTGTGGCGCAGATATAAAAATTAATACTGCATTTACAGAATCGACGTTGTAGCGTAGATACAAAAATTAATACTACATTCAAATCTAAATAATATTTAAGCCACTAGTTTTTTGCTAGTGGCTTGCTTTTTGGCTCTATGTCAAATTCGGTTGATGCATAAAATTTGAAATCAAATATTATAGTTACCATAAACTATGTCGCTCAGCTAGTATTGCTTTAATTCCTATGGAATTTAGTATTACTAACTGAGCATTTTTTATTTTAAGCTGCTTTAGGCAATGGAGTATGGAAGCGATGTTTTTTCTTAGCTAATAGCTTGAATTTGATTAGAATTCTATTTCTGAAGTTATAGAAATTTCTGTATCCATAAGCGATTCTTTTTAGTACTTTAATGTTGTTATTTATAGCTTCTATAGGGCCGTTTGAGCGACCAGGATGATTTAATGCATTCATAATTTCTGGTAAAAAATTTCTAAAGCTTTTAAGTACTCTTTTAAGTATGCCATCAGTATTTCTATCCTTAAGGTATTTAAGAATTTGATGAGTTAATTTATGATTTTCATTGGTCTTTATTGATGTACGAAGCGCATTTACTTTGTCATAGACATCCTTTAACTCTGGGCTTTCACCCAAAATAAAATTTATCATTGATTTTTCTGATTCTAATCCAGGGAAAAGCTTGTTATCTTTATAAAGCGTACTATTCAAGGATTCGGAAGGTTTAAGAATAAGCTTCCAATAATGTTTAAGTTTTCTATAGTATTTGCCATCCTTATGTCTTTTTTCATTCATTATCCTGATACGAACTCTATTGAGTTCTCTATTTAATGCTTGAACAAGGTGAAATCGATCTAAAATGATTTTCGCATTTGGAAATAACTGCTTAAATAAAGAAATATATGGGCTGTACATATCGGTTGTAACTGTTTCAACTCTTTTTCTTACTTCTCTATCAAACCGGATAAAATAAGCAAATAATGCACGCTTTCTACGATCAGGTAAAATATCTACGATTTGATGCGTATCACCATCACAAAATATAAAACTCATTTTACCTACTACATTTTTAACACTTTTGAATTCATCCACCATGATATGTTTGGGCAGTTCATTAAATGGACCTAACTTAACACTATTTGCAGTTTTATTAATATAACGTATTACAGAAGCAGAACTAACATTGTTATCGTAAGCAATGCCTTTGCAAGATCTATTCTCATGGCTTTGATACAGAATATGCAGTGCTAATTTATTACAGAAATTATGATGCTTTTTCACAAAATTCGTCTTTGCTACAAATGATGAATGGCATGAACGACAAAAGAACCTTTGTTTTTTAAGCTCTAAATAACTGGGACTACCTTGAATCTTCATAAGCTTTATCATCGTTTTTCTTTTACCATTCTTTACTATTCTATGGTTTTCATTTACTGCTCCGCAGTTTTCACAACAATCTGGTGTGTATGTCAAAGTGCCTTTAAATAGTAGAGTTCTTACCAAGTTAAAGTAAACTTCCTGAACATCATCAGAAAAAGTAATATTTTTCCCTTTATAATCAAGTGTTTTTGCTATACAATGTGTCATAAGCGCAATTCCTCTCTTTATTTGTGTTGGTAACTTAAATATTAGGGGGGTTGCGCCCTTTTTATGCAAAAAATTCGATTGAGAAATAACCGCTAGGTTATCTCATCAACCGAATTTATTATAGAGCCTGCTTTTTTATTAAGTTCCAATTCCCAGTTCTTTAAATTATTCACCCACCGCAAATGGTAGAGAACCTTCAATAAAGAGTAGGTGGGAAAATATTTAATCTGATGGACTTTAACCTCTTAAATCTTCAATACCTTTAGCAATAGATTCAAAGACATGAGGAGTATCTTGTTTTTCAATACAGCTGAATGCGACACGAATATCTGTTTTATTTAAAGCAATTGTGCCGATTGAGTATGCTTCAATTAAGTGTTTGCGCAATGCTTCTGCATCTACACCGCTTACTTGGATAGCCATGAAGTAACCTGAGTTGAAATCGTAAGGTCTCCAATAAGTTGCGAATTTTTCATCATAAACAACTTCTTTAGTGACTTCATAACGTTCACGCAATGTGTCGATATGGCGTTGAATATCTGCTTCAAACGCTTCTCGGTTTTCAGGCTGCAATACATATTGAACTGCACTTTGAGATGGCATAGGTCCGCTTGAAATGTTGCTGCGGATTAAGCCTTTGACTTTCGCTTCTAATACAGATTTTGTTGCTTTGTCTGTTACACCGAAAGTAATGAAACCGACACGCAAGCCCCATGCGAAGAATTCTTTTGTCGCACCGTCTAAGCGTACAGGCAAGATATTTTCAGACTCAAGTTGAGTAAGTGCTGAGAATAAAGATTGTGTGTACACATCTTCATAGAATAAACCGTAATAAGCATCATCTACGATTGTAATCACTTTTGTACCGCGATCTGCTAATTTTTTAATCGCGTCTGCAATCACTTTAACTTGATCTGCAGTAGGTGTATAACCTGTCGGGTTATTCGGGTAGTTCAATAATAAGATGACTTTATCATTTTCATAGTTTTCCAATGTTTCCACAAAGCCGTCTGTTGTATAGCGGTTATCTTTATCGAAGATGGAATAAGTTTGAATATCTGCACCATGGCGTGTATTAAAGATTAATTTATAGTTGCCCCAGTTTTGAACAGGTAATAATAATGTATCGCCAGGATTAACAAACAAATCAGCTAAGATAGATAAGCCATGTGTCAAAGCATTTGTGACAATAGGTTTTGAAATTTGTTCATCTGTTAAATCCGAGTTTTCTTTTAAAATCTTTGCTTGCCATAATTCACGCAATGTTTCTAAACCTTGCGGTGGTGCATAAGGGAAAATTTCATCTGGATCCAAATGTTGATATAGATCAAAGATAGTTTGTGAATACAGTTTTCCATTATCATCTGTAGCCATACCGATAGTTGCATTATACTTCGTTGCTTTTGCTTCTGCTGATTGAGATAAAATACCTTTAGGATAAAACATATGTTTACCTAAATCAGATAACATATCTAATATGACTGGATTGGATTGTGTAAGTTGCTCGTTTAAATCAAGCGCTAATGGATTCATAATAATTCCGCCTCACTTTTTTAAGTCTTCATACATTACTATATTATCTTGAATAGGCCTAAATAGAAAGTGGGAAAGGCAATTTTAATAAAATGATAGAAGTTTTCTAAAGTAGTGCGATAAGAAGAAGGGAAGATGAATCGATGAACAGTACACTATAATTTGTTATACTTGCTTTGTTTGGGGTGAAAACAGTGAAGCATTTAACAAAAATTTTTGTCATCATCGCAATAATTACCTTTTTAGCAGGTGTATATTTTCAAACGGCTAACGATGAAGGCGCAAGCATCAAGATGTTTTTAGCGGCGATTATGTTTATGATTTGTGCATTTATCAGTCGAAATAATGATCGCAAAAAAAGAGAACAAAATCGAAAGAAGTAACTGCACAAAATGGATGTGCAGTTCTTTTTTGACCTAAAGTATATATACTCGATATACAGTTGGAGGTATTTTTGAACTTTTTTATACGAATTTAGCAGAAATAGTGGACAAAATTGTTATATCTGTGTATAGTGTGTATATACAGTTAGGGAGGAAGTTAAATGAAAATACTGCTTAAAAATAATAGTGAATATCCGATATATGAACAAATTAAGCAGCAAATCAAAGAGAACATACTCAAAGGTTATATTTCTCCCGGTGATCACCTTCCATCTATGAGAGAACTTGCGAAAGATTTACGTGTGAGTCTTATTACTACAAAGCGTGCATATGAAGATTTAGAAAAAGATGGATTTGTGACTACTATCAGGGGAAAGGGCACTTACGTTAAAGAACAAGACAATGCGATTTTAAAAGAAAAACAATTCATAGTTATTGAGGATTTAACTAAGTCATTAGTAAAGGAAGCCAAAACAATCGGCATGCCTTTAGAAGAGCTAAATGAAATCTTAGCACTTATCTATGAGGAGGAAAATGAATGATAGAAAAAGCAATCGATGTTCAGTCACTAGATTACCGCAGAAAAAATTTCGAGCTTAACAATATTTCTTTTCATGTACCTCAAGGATTTGTGACAGGTTTCATCGGAGCGAACGGTGCAGGCAAAACCACAATTATCCGATTGATTATGAATCTGCTTCACCGTCAGTCCGGCAGTATTAAGGTGTTAGGCCAACCATTAACCCAAGAAGAAAGTGCGATTAAAGCACAGATTGGTTTTATCTACTCTGAGCTATACCTCAATCAAAAATGGAAAATTGCTAAAATCGAAAAATATATTGCGCCCATGTATGATAATTGGGATTCTGAGCTGTTTCATCATTACATAGCAAAGTTTAATCTTCCGCTCAAAAAGAAAATCAAAACATTTTCTACTGGAATGAAGATGAAACTTTCTTTTGCGATTGCATTCAGCCATCACGCTAAATTGTTTATTTTAGATGAACCCACTGCTGGTTTAGATCCTAATTCTCGTAATGAAGTATTAGAGATTATTCAAGACGAACTGATTAAAGAAGATGTTTCAGTGTTCTTTTCAACACATATTATTTCAGATATCGAAAAGATTGCAGATCATCTTGTCTATCTTAAAGACGGTGAAATCATCTTTAATGAACAAAAAGATGTATTGCTGACGGATTATCAAATCGTCAGAGGCAGCACAGAAGATTTGGATGAAGAGCTGAAAAGCTACTTTATTAATCTGAAAATCAAACAAACAGGTTTTGAAGGCTTAACTACAGAAGCGAACGCCTTCAAGGAGTTATTCGGCAACCGTGTTGAGATAACGCAGCCCTCAATAGAAGAGCTGATGGTCAATATTGAACAAGCAGGCGTCAGTTTTAATGAAGCAGGTGAGTTAAGATGAAGCGATTAGTACTTAGAAATTTAAAGCTTAGAAAATATTCAATACTGCTCTATATATTATTACTCTTGCTGTCGCCGATTTTTTACTTTTTCTATAATCCGCTGTTCGGGTCGGTACTCTATGTGATTTTAACAGCATTCATCAGTTACATCACTATTATAGAGTCAGGTCAACCTTTCTTGCTGCATGCGCAACTAGGTAAAAATGAGAGTTATTATTTTTATCACAGTCTGCCGTTTAATGCGATGCAGCAGTTGAATGCACACTATCTTACAACTTTAATAATGACACTTTTTGCTGGAGCGATTCTTTCACTGTATGAAAGAGTGCCGACAGGTGTAGTGTTAGGAGACAGTCACATTACGACCCCGATGTACTTCATAGGCGTGAACTTGTTTGGTCATGCGTTGGCATTTCCAAAGTGTTCAGAAGTGAAAAAAGATTATGTCCCATTTATTTTGTATGTCATCGGAATGAATATCATACTGCCTATCATTTATGTCATAGGTATCGGTCTATTTGTGAAATTCTGGGGTGTCGGATGGGATCATCTGCCAAGTGAAGACGATTTGGTCAATATGATATCAGTCGTAATTTTTATCATTGGAATATTGAGCTTTATATTCACATACTTATATCAATTCAAGAAAATCAAACAAACAAAGCAATTGGATTAAAGGAGGCAATGCAATGAAACTGGAACAAATAACTAAAAAGTACGGAACAAACAAAGTATTAGATGCGATCGATTTTAATTTCGGTCAAAGCCGTATTGTAGGTTTAATCGGTAAAAACGGTGTTGGTAAAACAACTTTGATGAAAGTAATGAACGGTAATATTATCAATTATCAAGGAAAGGTCAATTTAGGGCCTGAAGAACGCATAGGGTATTTAATTGAACATCCTAAACTCTATGATAATAAGTCAGGACTCTATAATCTGAAAATCTTTGCGCAAGTCCTAGGTAAAGGTTATGACAAAGCTTATGCTCAAAGCATTATTGATGCTTTTGGTATGTCGCCTTACATTAAAAAGAAAGTGAAGAAGTATTCAATGGGGATGAAGCAGAAACTAGCGATTGCAGTATCTCTGATGAATAAACCGAAATACTTAATATTAGATGAACCGACAAACGGAATGGATCCAGACGGCTCTATCGATGTATTAGAAACAATCCAAAGATTAGTGAAAGAGCTGGACATGAAGATCTTGATTTCGAGTCATAAATTAGAAGATATCGAATTGATTTGCGACCGTGCAGTATTCTTAAGAGACGGCCATTTTGTACAAGATGTCGATATGGCACATGGTACACCGACAGATACAACAGTATTGGAACTGGGTACAGCACTTTCAGACGAACAATTCAAAGCAGTGCTGGACTATTTGACGGTGCATTACAGTATTCTTCAAAGCCATAAAGAATCTGGGGAAATTTCATTGAAATCGATTAAAGATTACCAACCTTTATTAAAAGGGCTTGCAGGTTTAGATGTCTTTCCGAAATACATTGAAACACGCAAAACGTCACTGCGTGATACGTACTTCAATATTAACCAAAGAGGTGAGAACAAGTGAATCTATTTCAATTAGTCAAACATGATATTATCAGTATTCTAAGAAGTCCATTAACTTATTTAGCATTCGTGTTAACACTGCTTCCGATTATCGGTATGACAGCGTTAGTCAATCAGCAAATGAAAAAAGTAGACGGTGATGTCATCTTAGCGATGGGAAGCTGGTTCTTCTCAATTGTAGGTTTGCTCTTTGTAATTAAAACAATT
This sequence comes from Staphylococcus sp. IVB6181, assembly GCF_025561445.1. Lineage (NCBI taxonomy): Bacteria > Bacillati > Bacillota > Bacilli > Caryophanales > Staphylococcaceae > Staphylococcus > Staphylococcus sp. IVB6181. The sequence continues at coordinate 1,072,249 of NZ_CP095096.1, forward strand.
ACAAGAGATATCTCTCAAGGAACGATTCAACTCTACTTAAATAAAGTCAGCAGCCGTATTAAATATTTTATTGCAAAAACATTATCAATCGCATTTATCGCTGTTTTTATCACAGTAATTTTGGACGTATTAGTATTAATTATCCAAGCCGTAACAAAAGGACCGGATGTGAAAGATGAGAAGCTGATTGAGATCTTATGGTTCTACTTGGTGTTCTTATTGTTCTTTGGATTATTGCTTTTCTTAGTCGCATTAATTGTGCCGAAACCAGCATTGATTTACGCTTTAGGTATTTTCTTAGTATTGATTGTACCTTTTGCGGAACCGTTCTTGCCGATGATTCCTAAAATCGGCGATGACATTCAAAAATCATTGAAGTATATTCCATTCAGTTACCTGACAAGCAAGACGACATCAGGGAAATATACTTTCAGCAACTGGCAATGGTTCATTTCAGCAGCTTCCATCGTTATTTTCTTTATAGCGAATACATTCTATATCTCTAAAAAAGATATTTAGTCAAAAAAGAGCCGGAATGTTAGACACTTGTCTAGCTTCCGGCAATTCTTTTACGGGTTTAATAATTTGTCGATAATGGAATCATATACTTCTTTCCATAAGTTAGAGTCTGTTTTGAAGCGGTTGCTGATAACAACATGCGAATGTTGTACGGCTTCATCATAATCAGGTGCATCTTTTTCTGGTAATAATTTGCTTCTTGTCTTTTCCACAAAGACTTGTGCTGCTTTAGCACGCGGACCCCAAACGTTTTCTTGTTCGAACTTATCATTTAAAAAGATGAAAATCGGAATCGAACGAGATTTACCGTTTGTTAAGTAACGATCAATCAAATCTGTATCTTGATCTCTATGGAAGACATGAACTTCTAGATTAAGCAATTCGCTGATATGCTTGAGAATTGCAACGTTCATCATGGCATCCCCACACCAGTCTTCAGAAATCACAAGCACTTTATCATAATTTTTCTGCTTAATCTGATCAATGCGTGTATCATTTTCAGGCACTTTAAAATCTTCATAGATTTTAAGCAAGCCTTCTTTATTCTCTTTCATTTGTGAGATGTAAGTATCTAGATCTTGGCTGTCTTTATAATATGTTTCTAATTTTGCCATCGATATAACCCCCTTCGCTTATTGATAACATTATAGCAACATTTGATTCAGATTTAAAAGAAAATGTTGTGAAAATTCAAAACAATATATATTATTGTAAATGTTGTTCATAACTTTTGTATTTATCGTATTATATAAGTTGAATAGCACAGTGCAATTGCTAAAAAAAGTAGTATGATTAAAAAGAGACAATACAGAATATCAACGACATCAAAGAGGAGTGATTCTTTTGAAGTATAAATTGGTTGCTTTCACAGTATTTTCAATATTGAGTGTAATAACTTTATTGATTTCAGGGTATATAAGTAGTACAAAATCCGTCGATTTGTCGGAAATTACCATTAATGATATGAAGCCTAACCAAACATTCAATCCATCTGGTTTTAAAGAAAACCGCAATATTCAACTCGAACGTTATCGATTCTACTATAATGAAAAACATCCTGATTTCATTGTTAAAGTGAATAAACATAAAAAAGCTATTTCAGGCATGGCAGTCATTAAAGACAGCAGTATTAAAACGAATATGGATTTTCAAGTCGGCGCGTCAGTTGATGATGCGATACAAGCATTAGGCAACGGCTATCAATTGACTGAAGGCAAAAATGGTTATAAAACATTGAACTATGTAGATAAAACACATCATCTCAAACTCAAAATTTTATACCAAAATGATGAAATCAGACGAATTGAATATTTTAAATAATTGTGATGTATGAGATGGCAAGCTGGAATTATAGAAAAGGGGAGCCATCTTTTTAATATTTTTACGTTGTTGTGAAACTTTCAAAAAATAGCAGATATAATTATTTTTAAAATTATATAAATTGCAGTATAATTCAAGTAGATTTCGGAGGTGACCACTGTGAACAAAATTACATTTTTAAATGATTTAGAAAGTGAACTGAGATGGTTGCCTAGACATGAACAAGATAAAATCATGTATGAGTATGAAGATATCTTTTATGAAGGTGAAAGGGAAGGCCGTTCTGAAGTTGAAATTTTAAAAGGAATGGAAAGCCCAAAGAAAATTGCTAAAGAAATATATGCACAAAAAGCAATTAAAAATGCGGAATATGCGCCGAATGCGCAAAACGTCACAAAAGCAGTACTGGCGACGCTCGGCATAGGCATCTTAACGTTAGTGATCATTTTGATTCCATTGCTGTTTGTAGTGATGTTTATGGTGATACTGCTGTTAGCCTCGCTGGTCTTGCTGCTGTCGCCTGTGATTATGCTGAGTGCTAATATCTTAAGCGGCTTTACGCATTTTATCTTCAGCGACTTTTTATTCGCTTTTGGTTATTCAGGATTAGGCATTATATTTATCGTCTTAATCTTCAAATTAGCTGAAGTGATTTATAAATTGATATTGAAGTACTTGCGTTGGAACTTGAAATTGATTAGAGGGAGCATAAATTCATGAAGAAATTATTATTAATTGGAATGATTGTATTTATAGCCTTCTTTTCGATGGGGACGTTAGTATGGTTCGTACATGATCGCAGTAATTTACCGCAAGAAAATGTTAAAAAGACATTTCATAATGAAAGTATCCGAGATATTTCTATCAGCGGTAATCGTTCAGATATAAAGATAGTCCAAGGGAATGAGCTGAAATTAAATTATAAAGGACAGCGTCCGATTAATTACTCTGAACATAATAACATTCTGAAAATATCAGAAGACAAACAAAATGATTTTGCACCGAACATCAATCCTTTTAAGAAAACTAGGCAGAAAATGATCATCGAAGTACCGAAGAAACAATTAAATGATATTAATATTTCAACTGATATCGGCAGAATCGAAATTGATAATATTCATTCAGCAACGACAACCATTTGGAACAACGTTTCAGATGTTGCTATCAAACGTTCAACTTTAGAAGATGTTGAAATGAAATCAGACAGCAGTAATTTAACTTTTGAAGACAGCAAAATTAAAAACGGTTATTTCAAAATTAATTCCGGCAGTGTTTTAGGCAAACATGCATTAGTGAAGGAGAGCGTGTTTATTTTAGGACAAGGCAGTATTACATTTGAAAAAATGGCCAATGCTTGTGACTTAAAAGCCTCTACGAAGAGAGGGAATATCACATTATCTTATGAAAAACCGCCTCAAAACACATTGTTGAAATTAAATCCTGCAGAGGGTGAAAAGATTGTTTCGAATCCGCATTTCAAAAATGATAAAGTCGGAAACGGAGAGAATGTGTTAGAGTTTTATACCAATAAGGGCAATATCAAAATTGAATAATGAACGTTCTAAGCCATAGTGGTTTTAGAATGATTGTATTAAAGTAAAAAAACGATTTTCATCAAAAGTCAGATGAAAATCGTTTTTCTTTATTCCTTTGATATATTAAGGCATTTATTCTGAGGCAAATTGAATCTCTGTATCGATTTCGCCATGCAGTTTTGTAATATCTAATTCATCGTGGTTCAACCAGCGTTCAAAATCAATACATACAGGTGTTCCATTCTCACCTAAAGCAATCCAAGCTTTCATCTGATCTGGTTCATACATAGAAGTGTGGATAGTACCTGACCAGCTGCCAAAGAGCTTGCTGTAGATATCATATTTTGGATCATTGAAGAGTTCTAACGCTTTCATTTTATCCATATGGATATCTGTTTGTTTCAAAGTACGTGCTAAACGTTCTTTGGATTCTTTAGTGTAATTGCGGTTTTCATGCGTCAGCAATTTAAAGTGGTTGGTACATGTGCGATCGTAACGGATATCTAAGCCTCTTGGTGTGACTTCGATAATGGCGTGCTGATTATTTTTATCCATGACGATATAACTAAATGAACTGCGGTGCGGAATTTCTTTGAGCAGACGAATCGCTTCATCGGTATCTTTGCATAATTCTAAAATCAATCTGCCGATCATATAGCAGACAAATCCATCTTGCGGGTGTTTGCGATGCATAAAGTTGTAGCCCATAGCCAAGCCTGCTGAATTCAAGCCGTCCATTCTGCCTGTAATTCTTGAAGTAGGACCGATTTGTGCTAATCCTCCGTCATTGGGTTCATAGAGCAGATAACGGCCGTCATAGGTTGCAGGGTGGTAATCGTAGTTGCGGACTAAATAATTATCCCCAAGGAAGACCGTACACCCACTGTCTTTCTTATTAGGGGTGAAACGATAATGCGCAAAGTTGAATACAATTTGTCTCATCGGCAATTCTAATAACTCGCGCATGCCCATTAATTCCTCCCAAATTTGAGGGGCATAGAGATTGAATATATCGTGTGTTGCATTGATGTCTATATCAAAACGCGGCAGGCGTTTTTTCCATTCTTTTTCTCTGTTTTGCATCAGGCGTGTGGATTGCATCCATTTACCGGTTTCAACGCCTAAATCATAATGCGACCCTTTAAAAGTCATAATATCTGATTGTACCTTTTGCATATGAAATAACTCCTTAACGTATTCTTTTATAGTTTGTTACAATAATGTAATTTATTGTTAATAGACTTCAGAAATCAATCCGTATTATAATATATTTGTAGAGAAAAACCTGTTAATACGGTTTAAAAATGTCACTTGAAACGCAGAAATTTTACGTTTAGAGGTGATAGTGATGGTTCAAGATTATTATAGCAAAGCATGTGCTGCTGTATACAGATGGTGGAGGGGCGCTTGAATAATCTTACATTTCCAAGGGTTAACCATTTAGTGTTAGCCCTTTTTTTAGTATAATAGAACTTGTATATGCTTGAACATTTTTATTATAGGGTATATGTTTTAATGACCAATTTAAGTATGCTATCATAAGAGCATGCAGGCGATTATTTTTATAGAGGTGAAATCAAAATGTTAGACTTTATTAAAGGCTTTTTTAAATTCTTCTTTAGTTTAGCACTCATCGTTTCAGTAGTAGTTGGCGTGGGTGTAGCCGTATTCGCTTTCATTTTCAAAAAAGATTTTGAAGATATCGAAAGAAGAACAAAAGAAATTGTTGCTGATATTGAATCAGGCAATAATTAATGATGATGAACTAAAACACTTGCTGGGTGATAATCCAGCAAGTGTTTTTTAGGTTCGGCATAATGTAATTTGAACGATATCCAACAAAGAAAGCTGGATGTGCTGCTGTTTTAAAGTACTGCCGATGAGCAGCTGATTCAAGTAATCAATTTTTTTCGGTACCATTTCTAAAGTGCGGATCCAACCGTCTCTGAAATAACGTATTTTAATTGCACATTGTTCTTGAAAGGCAATATGAATCTGCTGATTCAATTCATTGATTTGATCCTCGGATAATATAGGACGTTCAATTTTAGTTTGGTCTACCGCATACTGATGCAATCGTTCGAATTGTTCGGGCAAGGTCGCAAAAGGGGCCCATTTTACCATGCCTCTGCCTACTGGAATATTAGAATCTAATTGGCTTCTTGGAATTTTACGATAATCTGTTTCCGTATTTTGTGCTTTCATCAAAAATCACCTGCTTAAGTAGAAGTTGATAATTCTATTATACGAACACTTGTTCGTATTTTCAAGTTAAAGTTATATTGCTCGAATAATCACATTATTTAGACTGTAGTATTATCATTTTTATTTAGAATTCCGTACAATAGTAGGTAATACGAGGAGGTAATAATATGACGAAATCAGGTTATATTGGATCTTACACTAAGAAAGATGGTAAAGGAATTTATCGTTTTGTTTTAGATGAAGCAAATGAAAAAGTATCAGAAGTTTCAACAGCTTATGAGATTGAAGCATCAACATTTATTACACGCCGCAATCAATTCTTATATGCAATTACAAAAGAAGGCGAACGCTGCGGTGTTGCGAGTTTCAGAGTAGAAAACGACGGTACATTGACACTATTGAACAAATGCTTGGATTCAGTAGAAGGTACAGGATGTTATATTTCAGTATCTAATGACGGCGGCTATTTGTTTGAAGCGGTTTATGGTGCAGGGATTATTCGTTTATATGAATTAGATGCATCGACAGGTGAAGTAGTACGCTTAATCGAAGAGTTGAAACATAAGTATCCAGTCGGCCCGCATGAACGCCAAGACCACGCACATGTACACTATGCACAAGAAACACCAGATGGTAAATTTGTAGCAGCATGCGACTTAGGTACAGATAGAATCGTCGCTTACAAATATGATGAAAATGGTTACGAGGTTGCTGCTGTTTCTGAATTTACTGCAGGATACGGACCGCGTCATATTGCATTTCACGGCAACGGCAAGTATGCGTATGTAGTGCATGAACTTTCAAATAAAGTGAGTGTCGCAAAATATGTGAACGGTCATTTCGAAGTAGTTAAAGATTATACTACCATCCCTGAAGACTTTGAAGGGGATACAAAATTAGCAGCAGTACATTTATCACATGACCAACGTTTCTTATATGTTTCGAACCGCGGCCATGACAGTATCGCTGTATATGAAGTAACAGATGATGGGGATGACTTGATTCCGGTTGAGATTGTTAAAACAGGCGGAGAATTCCCAAGAGATTTCAATATTTCAGATGATGATCAATTCATCGTATGTGCACATCAAGAAGGTAGTTCTCCAGTCACAGTGCTTAAACGTGATAAAGCAACAGGCCGTTTAACATTAACAGATGATCAGCAACAAGCTGCAGAAGGTGTTTGTGTCATTTTCGACTAATCCGCCATCAATATATTCAACCAGTCCTTTAACGGGGCTGGTTTTAATTTTGCCAAAATATAAGAAAATATTATCAAGAAAATTGGAAATATTTATGTAAACGTTTGCAAATTCTGGTTAGATATACGGAAAAATGTGATAAAATTAAAAACAAACATGTTCAGGGGTACTTTAAATTTATATGCAACTTAAATTGTATTTTAGTTTAAGGTTAAACATGTTGAAAACAAGGGGGGGATTGTTATGCATCAACAACATAACAGTGATTATCACATTCCAGGACGTCTGACATTCTTTTCAAAGCAGAAAAAGAATAAGCCGTATAATAAAGGCCAGATGATTGGATTGATTTTGGGACCATTATTATTTGCGTTGATTTTAATGTTTGTACATCCAGAAGGCTTGCCGTATCAAGGGGTATTCGTTTTAGCAAGTACCGCATGGATTGCAGTATGGTGGATCACAGAAGCGATTCCGATTCCGGCAACCAGTTTAATGCCGCTGGTATTAATGCCGATAGGGCATGTAATGGATCCGGCAGAAGTTACTTCTGAATACGGAAACGATATTATTTTCTTATTCCTGGGCGGATTCATTCTTGCGATTGCGATGGAACGTTGGAACTTACATACACGCGTTGCTTTAATTATTATTAATAGTATCGGTACAAGTACAGGCAAGATATTATTAGGCTTTATGCTCGCAACCGGCGGTTTATCAATGTTCGTCTCAAATACAGCGGCGGTCATGATTATGATACCTATCGGTTTAGCGATTATTTCAGAAGCTAAAGCCTTAAATGATGGGGAACGCAGTCAAAATAACTTGTCAAAATTCGAGAAATCATTGGTGCTCGCAATCGGTTATGCAGGTACTATCGGTGGTATGGGTACTTTAATCGGAACTCCGCCGCTGATTATATTAAAAGGCCAATATAATAGTGCCTTCGGCGAAGAAATCAGTTTTGCGAAGTGGATGATTATCGGTATACCGACGGTCATTATCTTATTATTCTTAGCTTGGATTTATTTAAGATTCATTGCCTTTAAACAAGATATGAAGCACCTTCCAGGCGGAGATGATTTAATCAAGACAAAATTAAAAGAGTTAGGCAAAATCAGCTATGAAGAAAAAGTAGTCTTTGCTGTCTTTGCGTTAGCCAGTATCTTATGGATTGTACGCGAATTTCTATTGAAACAATGGGGACCGACTTCGTTAGTAGAAGATGGGACAATCGCCATGTTCGTTTCTATTTTACTGTTTATTATTCCGACAAAAAATAACACAAAGCATAAACGAATCATTGATTGGGAAGTCGCCAAAGACTTGCCATGGGGCGTATTAATTCTCTTCGGAGGCGGTTTAGCGTTAGCCAAAGGCATTTCAGAAAGCGGCTTAGCAAAATGGCTGGGCGGACAATTAACTGCTTTAAACGGTGTCAGTCCATTGCTTATCGTTATCGTGATTACGATGTTCGTACTCTTCTTAACTGAAGTAACTTCAAACACAGCTACAGCAACTATGATTCTGCCTATTCTTGCGACATTATCTGTGGCAATCGGTGTACATCCGCTATTACTTATGGTACCCGCTGCGATGGCCGCAAACTGTGCTTATATGATGCCGGTCGGCACACCGCCGAATGCCATTGTCTTCGGTACAGGCTTGATTTCCATCAAGAAAATGGCAAGTGTCGGTTTCTGGGTCAACTTAATTAGTGCCATTCTAATCATCTTAGTAGTTTACTTCTTAATGCCGTTAGCATTAGGCATCGATGTCAGCCAACCACTTAAACCATTGAAATAATAGAAAATGCATTGATACAAAATGCATCAATCAAAAATAGACATATAAGTTAAATGAAAAAAGTCAGCCTTAATTACGTAGGGCTGACTTTTGTATGCTTTTACATATTTTCAATCTTTAAGATTTAATGAGTAACTGCTGATGATTAACATTGTGCATTTTAATTTGAGCTTTTGTGACTTGTGGCTGGTTGAAGTAAAGGCCGTTTATATCATTTAAAGTAAATGTATGTGTTGCGTCCAAATGATTTTCAGTAATGAAAACATCTTGATGCTGCGTATTGAAATAGCCGCGAATGTTAATGGCATCTTTTGTCATTGTGCCTTCGAAGCGGTTGTTGATGATATTTAAATCACGTCCGCCTTGAGCAGCAATACGTTGTCCGGTTTGCACATCAGCAGTATGTTTATCGTCTTTAGTACCTAAGAAGCGGATACCGCCAGCGCAATCTAAGAAATGGTTATCTACGATATATAAACCGTCTGCTTTAAAAGGTGTTAAAGCAAAATCTAAAGTTTGATGGAAAGTATTGCGATAAATAAAGACGTCTTGATAGAACTTGTTATGACGTGTCGCATGAGAGCCGACAGCACGATTCCAGCTGGTAAATCCTGGTGTATCAGAAGGGCCGAAATAACATTCTGATATCATAACATGACGCGTGATGGTACCGTCTCTTGTTCCGAATTTAGGGAAAGCACCTGGGACTTGAATATCTAATTGAATAGCTTCTGAAAAGCCGCGATCTCCATTGATATCAAGGAACCCTTCAAAACTGCATCTGGTAATAATTAAGTTGTCTACACCGCAGGCATCAATCGCATGTCCGCCGACAACATCTTTGAATCTAATATTATATAAGACAAGGTCGTGCGCATGACCTAGGCACATCGCAGTGTTGTTGTCAGGAATACGGCTGCCATTCATATCGAATGTACCGCCGATGATTGTAATGTTGCTGTTGCCGCTGTAATGATGATAAAAGCCGTTTCGGATACCGTTTTTCAATAAAGCATCTTTGCCTTGGCGTTTAAGTACAGTATCTTCATGCATAAACAGCGTAGTGCCTTCATAAATAGTTAAGGCGCGTTTAATATGGAATTCTCCTTTAGGAATGAAGATAATGCTTCCAGGATGTTTTTTGGCAAGATTCAACGCGTGTTGAAGTGCTTTAGTGTCTTTATGTTTATGTTTGCCTGTAAGTCCGAATTCAGTTGGATGGATGATCATGATTTTGACCTGCTTTCTTAAGATTCTTTTTGATTGAGTGAAAGGGTAGTCGCTCGATAATTTGTGTGAAGTAGGTTATTCTATTAATTAACAAGATATCACAAAATTGGGGGTAACGCATTATGGCCAATAAAGCCTTGATTGTTGTAGATTATTCATATGACTTTGTAGCACCGGACGGTAAATTAACATGCGGTGAACCAGGTCAAGCGATTGATGGATTTATCGCAGAAAGAATGCAAGCGTATGATAAAGAGGGGGACGCAGTCTTTGTCATGATGGACTTGCATTATGAAGATGACCCGTATCATCCAGAAAGTAAATTATTCCCGCCGCACAATATCGAAGGGACATCAGGAAGAGATTTATACGGTAAAGTAAAAGAAGTTTATGGGGACATTAAAGATCATGAACATGTCCATTATTTAGATAAACGCCGTTATGATTCATTCTTTGGTACACCTTTAGATAGTTTATTGCGCGAACGCGGCATCACTGAAATAGAAATTGTCGGTGTATGTACGGATATTTGTGTATTGCATACTGCAATTTCCGGTTATAATAAAGGGTATACGATTACTATTCCGACTAAAGGTGTTGCATCCTTTAATCAGGAAGGACATACTTTTGCGTTAGAACATTTTAAAAATGTCTTAGGTGCGAAGGTAGAATAACAGTTAAGAATCGTGATAAAATAGTATTAATTAGATATGAATTACAATAATTAACGACAAGGAGTGTCTCAGGACATGGAAAGTACTTACATTTTCGGGCATAAAAGTCCAGATACAGACGCAATCAACTCAGCATTAATCATGGCTGAATTCGAAAGATTAAATGGAAACGAATCAGCAAAAGCTTACCGTTTAGGTGAAGTAGGCGCTGAAACACAATATGCTTTAGATTATTTCAAAGCAGAAGCACCAGAATTATTATCTGATGACTTAACAGGTAAAGACGTTATTTTAGTCGACCATAACGAATTCCAGCAAAGTGCTGATTCAATCGAAGGCGCAACAATTCTTCACGTAGTGGATCACCACAGAATTGCGAACTTCCACACAGCAGGTCCATTATACTATCGTGCTGAACCGCTAGGCTGCACAGCAACAATTCTTTATAAAATGTTCAAAGAAAAAGACTTTGAAATCAAACCGCAAATTGCCGGTTTAATGTTATCTGCGATTATTTCAGACAGCTTATTATTCAAATCACCGACTTGCACAGAGCAAGATAAAAAAGCTGCAGAAGCATTAGCGAAAATCGCTGATGTCGATGCACAAGAATATGGTTTGGAAATGTTGAAAGCAGGTGCTTCAACAGTAAATAAATCTGCAGTTGAAATTATCAATGCGGATGCTAAATCATTCAATATGGGCGACTATACGGTACGTATCGGCCAAGTGAACACAGTTGACTTAAACGAAATTTTAGGCCGTCAAGCTGAATTGGAACAAGCCATTACTGAAACATTAAGCAATGCGGAATACGACATTTTCGTATTAGTTGCGACAGATATCTTAAACAGCGACTCAACAATCTTAGTGCTTGGTAAAGACAAAGATAAAATTGCCAAAGCATTTGGTGTGGAATTAGATAATAACACTGCATTCTTGCCAGGTGTTGTATCTCGTAAGAAACAAATTGTTCCGCCAATTACTAACGAATTATCATAAGGTTCTATAATATAATCGAATAACTCGAAATTTAAACTGGAATGGATTAAGATGATAGGAATGATAACGTTCATTTTTATCATCTCCCGTTTTCCAGTTTTTTTATTTTTTCTCACATATGTATAATATAAAAGGTATAGAAAATCATGATTACATTATAAATTTGCGAATCAGGGTAAATGAGTTATAAGCAGTTGAATGCGAAAGGAGTTTGAAGTGTATTGAAAACCATCGAAGAAAAATTCAATGATTGCCAAAGTTATTATCGTACACAAATCACTAAAGATATTAAATATCGCAGAAAACAGTTAAAGTCGCTTAAACGTGCAATCATTAAATATGAAAACCAAATTTTAGCTGCCTTGCATTTAGACTTAGGTAAAAATAAAGTGGAAGCTTATGCGACAGAAATCGGAATGGTGTTGAAAAGTATCAATACGGCACGCAAAGATATACATAAATGGGCGAAGACAAAACAAGTCAATACGCCGTTATATCTCTTTCCATCTAAAAGCTATATCAAAAAAGAACCGCTTGGGACAGTATTGATTATCGGACCTTTCAATTATCCGGTACAGCTCGTTTTCGAACCTTTAATCGGTGCAATCGCCGCAGGGAACACAGCTATTGTCAAACCTTCTGAACTGACACCGAATGTCGCTTCTGTCATCAGCAAAATCATAGAAGAGGCATTCGAGTCCGCTTATGTGACAACAGTAGAAGGCGGTGTAGAGGAGACGCAAAGCTTGTTGCAGCACCGTTTTGATTATATCTTCTTTACGGGCAGTGAACGCGTAGGCCGTATTGTCTATGAAGCCGCAAGCCGTCATTTAACACCTGTGACTTTAGAGCTTGGAGGCAAGTCTCCAGTGATAATTGATGAAACAGCGAATTTAAAAGTAGCGAGTGAACGTGTGGCTTTAGGCAAGTTTATCAATGCAGGCCAAACATGTGTCGCACCTGATTATGTACTCATCCATGAATCAGTTCAAGATGAATTTATCAAAGCATTGGAAGGTACAATCAATGAATTTTACGGCAAAGAGCCTGATAAGAGCCCTGATTACGGCCGTATTGTCAATGCACGTCATTTTGACAGACTTCAAGCACTGATTGATGACAATCAAGATCAAATTGTAATCGGCGGTCAAACACATGCACCTTCACGCTATATTGCGCCGACAATTATAAAAGATGTCCATGCGGATAACCCGACGATGCAAGAAGAAATTTTCGGACCGATTTTGCCGCTGTTGACCTATCAAACATTTGATGAAGCGGTAGAATTTATTCAAGCTCGAAAACGTCCGTTATCGCTGTATTTGTTCAGTGAAGATGAAAACAATACAGATCGCGTACTGAATGAACTTTCATTCGGAGGCGGTGCGATTAACGACACATTAATGCAGCTTGCGAATCCTAATCTGCCGTTTGGCGGTGTAGGTGCTTCAGGTTTCGGCAAATACCACGGCAAATATTCATTCTATACATTTACACATGAGAAATCGTATATTTATAAAACAACACGATTAGAATCTGGACTTGTATTTCCGCCATATAAAGGGAAATTCTCTTACATTAAAAACTTATTTAAATAAGGTACTGAACTGGTAGGGAACAGACAATAAAAAGAGTATAGCAATTCATCGTATGCAAAAAGCAGCAAGGCAAAGACGTGTATCAAAAGGTCTTTGCCTTGCTGCTTTGTTTGGATTAATCTTCGATTTGTTTCACAAATGAACCGATAATTTTAACTTGATAATCTAGCGTTTCAAGAATTTTAATGACTTTGTCCAGTTCAGAATCTAAAGAAGCATCTGCTTGAACGAAGAAGCGGTACATACCTAATTGTGTTTTTAACGGTCGTGATTCAATCCAAGATAAGTTGATATTGAAAATAGAAAATGTATTGAGAATATTTGCGAGCAAACCTGCTTTATCGTATTTCGGTGTAATCATCAGCATCGTGTCTGTGGCGTTGTCAGACAGCGTTAAACGATTCCCGATAACGAGGAAACGTGTCACATTGTGCGGAAAGTCCTCAATATTTTCTTCAATCGTTTCATACGTATGTGTTTCATTGATTCCCATGGGTGCGATTGCGCCTGTATGTGCGTCGATATAGTCTAAACTTTGAACAGTACTTTCAGAATAGCCGATACTGAATTGGTGCTGCTGGATAAAACGATTCGTCTGACTGATCGCAGGTGCGATAGAATAGACCGTTTGAATCTCTTCTGTTTTTGTGCCCGGCAAGGCATACAGACCAAAGTGAATGTTGAGATGGATTTCGCCGATAGCGTAAATATTTTGATGGGCTAAACCATCTGCGATGATATTGATGGTGCCTTCGATAGAATTTTCAATCGGGACAATCCCAACGCTGTCAGAGTCGTTTTGAACAGCTTGTACGACTTCGTACAAATTGGATTTCGGCTGATAATGGATTTGGTCTTCTGAAAGGTATTGTTTAGACGCTAAATAAGAGAACGTTCCCCTTGGACCTAAATAGTATAAATTCATGTGCATTTCCCCTTTGAAGCAAGGTGCAATTAATGGAAAGGACAGCCAGTACTTTCAGCTTTCTTCTTGTAGAAGAAGTTCGGTTCTTTCATCACATTTTTGTATCCATGATGATAGTTGGATACAAGCGTAGGTGATAATGAAGGTACGAGCCATGACCATTTGCCTGTGACCTCACGATTTGCTTGTGCTTCATTACGTTCGAAGTGTTCGAATTGTTTTGCGGCCGTCAGATGATCGACAATCGATGCACCGGCCTTTTTGAATGAATGGTAGACAGCATCGTTCAACTCTACCATCACACGATCTTTATTGAATGAAGTATTCTTAAGTGTATCAAATTCGAACGCTTCTGCAACTTTTTCTAACAAATTGTAGCGATACGTATCTGTAAAGTTGCGGACCGCAATCTCATTGACCATATACCAGCCGTTGAATGGAATCGTCGGATAAGTAATTCCGCCTATTTTCAAATCCATATTGGAAATAATCGGCACAGCATACCATTTAAGGCCGAGGTCTTTAAGTTTTGGATAGCTGCGGTGTTCAATCGGCACTTCAAAGACAAGGGATTCAGGCAGTTCATGCATCCTTGGATGCTGCTCGCCGGGCAGCTGATAAATCAAAGGAAGAACGTCGAAGTCTGTGCCTTTGCCTTCCCAGCCCATATGTTGTGCAAGCTGTGTCATAGTTCTTTCAGCCGGATCTCCTGCATTTTCATAACCTGCATAGCGAATCAGCTGATTATTATAAATAATCGGAGGATTATCATCTTCAGGTGCGAAGATTGTAATGTAAGATTGGATTTTGCCGTTGTTCGTTGCTTCGGCCAAATGCTTATGAATGGCATCGATAAATCCGTCGTTGTCTTTAACATCTCGTGCATCTTGTACAATCAGAGTTTCCCAAAATAAACGTCCGATACAGCGGTTGGAGTTGCGCCAAGCCATACGGGCACCGTAAGTAAGTTCTTCTGAAGTATGACGATAAGTCCCTGTTTGATTGATTTGATCTTGGATGTCATCCAAGCGTTGTTTGATTATTGTTTCGTCATAACCAAGTTCTCGATACATTGTGTGAATAAATTCAGTTGCTTTCTCTATTAACATTTTCTTCACCTCATCTTTATTATAGGAGTTATCAGGGAAAACCCCTAGTGAAGATACAACAGACTGCTTGAAGAAATATAAAAATCTGACAAAATTCTTACATTGGCGAAAAAAGTATTTACAAATATTATTTGTTAAATTCAAATTGGGGAAAACAAGAGAGTAGCTCTGCAGCATTTGACTATAATCCGTATTATATAAAAGGCTGCTAGAATGTGATAAACTAAACAAAAAAGGTTGATTGGGGAGAAAATTATGTATCAATTTAAAGATGACAGCTTAATGCTTCATAATGACTTATACCAAATTAACATGGCTGAAAGTTATTGGTATGATAACGTCCACGAAAGAAAGGCAGTCTTTGATTTGTATTTCCGCAAGATGCCATTTGACAGTGGTTACGCTGTGTTCAATGGATTACGCAGAATCATTCAATTTATCGAAAACTTCCAATTTACAGAAACGGATTTAGAATACTTAAAATCAATCGGATATCAAGATGATTTCATCAATTATTTGAAAGAATTGAGATTTACAGGCAGTATCCGTGCAATGGAAGAAGGCGAAGTCTGCTTTAATAATGAGCCGCTTCTCAGAGTGGAAGCACCACTGATTCAAGCACAGCTGATTGAAACAATTTTATTAAATATTGTGAACTTCCATACACTGATCGCGACAAAAGCCAGCTGTATTAAGCAAGTGGCTCCGAATGATATTTTAATGGAATTCGGAACAAGACGTGCTCAAGAAGAAGATGCGGCATTGTGGGGTGCACGTGCAGCCATTATCGGCGGCTTCAACTCTACAAGTAATGTCAGAGCCGGCAAGCTATTCGGCATTCCGGTATCAGGTACACATGCCCATGCATTTGTACAAACATACGGCGATGAATATGTAGCATTTAAAAAATATGCGGAACGTCATAAAGATTGCGTCTTCTTAGTCGATACTTTCCACACATTGAAATCAGGTGTGCCGAGTGCGATTAAAGTCGCAAAAGAGTTAGGAGATAAAATCAACTTCATCGGCATTCGTTTAGATTCAGGCGATATTGCTTACTTATCTAAAGAAGCACGCAAGATGTTGGATGAAGCGGGCTTTACAGACGCTAAAATCATTGCATCTAACGACTTGGATGAACAAACGATTATGAGCTTGAAAGCACAAGGTGCTAAAGTGGATTCATGGGGTATTGGTACGAAATTGATTACAGGCAACGATCAACCTGCTTTAGGTGCCGTATATAAATTAGTCGCGATCGAAGATGAAAACGGCAATTATCAAGACCGCATCAAATTATCGAATAATGCGGAAAAAGTAACGACGCCAGGCAAGAAAAATGTTTACCGTATTATAAATAAAGCAACAGGCAAAGCAGAAGGGGATTATATTACATTAGCGAATGAAGACCCTTATGCGGAACAACCGTTGAAATTGTTCCACCCTGTACACACATATAAAAGCAAAAAAATAAAATCGTTTGATGCGATTGATTTGCATAAAGATATTTATACAGAAGGTAAATTAGTCTATGACTTGCCTGATGAAAAGACAGCGCAAGATTTCTTGCAAACCAACCTTGAACATCTATGGGAAGAAAACAAACGTTTCTTAAACCCTCAAGAATATCCAGTCGACTTAAGCAAAGCTTGCTGGGAAAACAAACAGCAAAAAATCTTTGAAGTAGCAGAAGATGTGAAAGAAATGGAGGAACGACATGAGTAATGAATTGCAGGAGATAATCCTTAACGAAATGAAAGTCAAACAGTCTTTAGACAGTCAGCAAGAAGTGCATGAGATTGTGCAATTTATTAAACGCTATGTTCAAAGCCATAGTTTTATCCAATCTTTAGTGTTAGGAATTTCAGGCGGACAAGATTCGACTTTAGCAGGACGTTTATGCCAACTTGCGGTGGAAGCTTTGCGTTCAGAAGACAGATCAGTCAAATTCATCGCAGTGAAATTACCGTACGGTGTGCAAAAAGATGCGGATGAGGTTGAAGATGCATTGAACTTTATTCAACCGGATGAAACAGTGACAGTCAATATCAAACCTGCTGTAGATGAAAGTGTCAAAGCATTGAAAGAAGCGGGTATTGCATTGACTGATTTCCAGCGCGGCAATGAAAAAGCACGCGAACGTATGAAAGTGCAATTTGCGATTGCGGCTAACCAAAGCGGTATAGTTGTCGGTACAGATCATTCTGCAGAAAACATTACAGGCTTCTTTACGAAGTATGGCGATGGAGCTGCAGATATTGCGCCTTTATTCGGTTTGAATAAGCGTCAAGGCCGTCAATTATTAGAATATCTCGGTGCACCGAAACATCTTTATGAAAAAGTACCGACTGCTGATTTAGAAGATGATAAACCGCAATTGCCGGATGAAGAAGCTTTAGGTGTCACATATCAAGCCATCGATGATTATTTAGAAGGCAAACCGGTATCAGAAGCAGATCAAAAAGTAATAGAAAACCACTATTTGAAAAATGCACATAAGCGTGAATTAGCATATACACGCTACACTTGGCCGAAAGTTGAAAATGATTCAGAAAAAGAGTGACAAAATAGAACGCGACTGATAAAGTAGGCTAGATTTCAATAAGAAAAGAGGTATGTATTTTGTCAGTTATTTCGGCAAACCCTTGGTTGATGCTGTTAATTATTTTTATCATCAACGTCGCATACGTCACATGTTTAACCGTACGCACAATCTTAACGTTAAAAGGTTATCGTTATGTTGCGGCTGCGGTGAGTTTCCTTGAAGTACTCATCTATATTATCGGACTAGGTTTGGTTATGGCGAACTTAGATAAATTCCAAAATATAGTTGCTTATGCATTAGGCTTCTCAGTCGGTATTATCGTAGGTATGAAGATTGAGGAAAAACTTGCTTTAGGTTATTCAGTCGTCAATGTGACAACGGCTAATTACGAATTAGATCTCCCTACACAATTAAGAAATTTAGGCTATGGTGTAACACACTTCCCGGCATACGGCCGAGATGGTGAACGCTTAGTCATGCAAATCCTGACGCCAAGACGCTTTGAACTTAAATTGATGGATACCATCAAACAATTAGATGATAAAGCATTTGTGATTGCGTATGAAGCAAGAACATTGCATGGCGGGTTCTGGGTTAAAGGCGTTAGAAGTAAAAAATTGAAAGCGTATGATACAGATGAAATTTGAAGTAGAAGAAAACGAAACAATTCAAGAATGTCTAGAACGTATGAGAGCAGCGGGTTACATGCCCGTCAAACGCTTTGAAAAACCTGTTTATCGCGAAAATAAAGATGGCAGCATAGAAGTAGAACGCCAGCATATTCAATTTGTCGGCAAGAAAATTCAATAAACAAGCGAAAAGCCTGATTTGCACATGTAATGCAGATTGGGCTTTTCTCATAAAAACTTTGGAAAAGTTTATACATTTGAAAAACATTCTGTTAAACTAGAGAGTATAAGGTAAAAGTCGAACGTTTTGCAGAGTTATTGATAAAATGTACATATTTTGCAAAGCGTCCACATTAAAAATCAAACTTTAAGATAGGAGTTTATGAAATGATTGAACGTTATTCTCGTGAAGAAATGTCACAAATTTGGACAGACCAAAATCGTTATGAAGCATGGTTAGAGGTTGAAATTCTAGCGTGCGAAGCTTGGAGTGAATTAGGTTTTATCCCAAAAGAAGACGTTAAGAAAATCCGTGAAAATGCACGTGTTGATGTAGATCGCGCAAAAGAAATCGAATTAGAAACACGTCATGATGTCGTTGCATTTACACGCCAAGTCTCTGAAACTTTAGGCGAAGAACGTAAATGGGTACACTATGGATTAACTTCAACTGACGTAGTAGACACAGCGTTAAGCTACCAAATCAAACAAGCAAACGAAATTTTGGAAAAAGACATTGAACGTTTTATCGAAGTTTTAGCTGCGAAAGCTAAAAAATATAAATATACATTAATGATGGGGCGTACACATGGTGTACATGCTGAGCCGACAACTTTCGGTGTGAAAATGGCATTATGGTATCAAGAAATGATCCGCAACTTCGAACGTTTCAAAGCAGTGCGCAAAGAAATCGAAGTCGGTAAAATGAGCGGTGCAGTGGGTACATTCGCGAACATTCCGCCAGAAATCGAAGCATATGTTACAAAACATTTAGGTATTGGCTATGCACCGGTTTCAACACAAACATTGCAGCGTGATCGTCATGCTTACTACATTGCGACATTAGCTTTAATTGCGACTTCAATGGAAAAATTCGCAGTAGAAGTGCGCAACTTGCAAAAAACTGAAACACGAGAAGTAGAAGAAGCATTCGCAAAAGGCCAAAAAGGCTCTTCAGCAATGCCGCATAAACGTAATCCTATCGGTTCAGAAAATATTACAGGTATCTCACGTGTCATCCGCGGTTACATCACAACAGCATATGAAAATGTTCCTTTATGGCATGAACGTGATATTTCACATTCATCTGCTGAACGTATTATGCTTCCAGATGTTACAATCGCATTAGACTATGCATTGAATCGTTTCACAAATATCATTGACCGTTTAACTGTCTTTGAAGACAATATGATGGCTAACATCAATAAAACATTCGGTTTAATCTATTCTCAACGTGTCTTATTAACTTTAATCAATAAAGGTATGGTGCGTGAACAAGCTTATGACTTAGTTCAACCTAAAGCCATGGAATCTTGGGAAACTAAAACACCATTCAGAGAATTGCTTGAACAAGACAGCCAAATCACAGATGTATTAAGCAAAGAAGACTTAGATAAAGCCTTTGATCCTAAACATCATTTAAACCAAGTAGACACTATTTTCGAACGTGCAGGGCTTGCGGAATAATCTATTTAATTGTATTTTGTATATCAAATTAAATTCTTTTAATAAGAATACTACACTTTAACGTATTAGTAAGTTAAAATAGAGTGACAAGTATTACTAAGAACAGGAGTTGTTTGATATGCAAATTGAGAAGTTGCGCGGGAAAGCATTGGATGAATTATTCGATGCGATTTTAACCCTGGAAAATAGAGAAGAATGTTATCAGTTTTTCGATGACTTATGTACAGTAAATGAAATTCAATCATTATCTCAAAGACTCCAAGTCGCTAAAATGATTAAGCAAGGCTATACGTATGCGACGATAGAAAAAGAAACAGGTGCTTCAACAGCAACCATCTCCAGAGTAAAACGTTCATTACAATGGGGTAATGATGCTTATACAGTTGTATTAGATCGCTTAAACATTGAAACTAATGATTAATGCGCAGGAACCTATCCATCTTAAGATGCGGTAGGTTCTTTTTTCTGCATGTAAATTCTCTATGAAATCTTACGCATCCGTTTAGAACATGATAAGTAAAAATGATATAATCAAATGTATGTTTAGAAGAAGGGAAACGATGAAATGTACGACATAAAAAAGTGGCAACATGTATTTAAATTAGATCCAGCAAAATCAATAAGTGATGAAGATTTAGATAGAATCTGTATGTCTGATACAGATGCAATTGTGATTGGTGGAACTGACAATGTGACTGAAGACAATGTGATTTCATTGATGATGCGTGTCCGTCGTTATCCGCTTCCACTCGTCCTCGAAATTTCCAATTTAGAAAGCATCATGCCGGGCTTTGATTTCTACTTTGTCCCGATGGTCTTAAACAGTCCAGACGTACAATATCACAACGGATTATTACTTGAAGCCTTAAAAGATTACGGATATATGATGGACTTTGATGAAATTATGTTCCAAGGCTACATCGTGTTAAATCCAGATTCGAAAGTGGCACAAAAAACAAAAGCCAAGACAGACTTGAATGAGGAAGATATTGAAGCTTATGCGTTGATGACGGATAAAGTGTATCAATTTCCGATTATGTACATAGAATACAGCGGCACCTTCGGCAATATGGATTTGGTCCGTACTGCGAAACAAAATACAGAACAAGCACATGTATTTTACGGCGGCGGAATACAATCGCTCAGCGATGCCAAAGCTGCTGCACAAGAAGCAGATACGATTGTCGTCGGCAACCTTGTATATACAGATATCAAGCAGGCATTGAAAACAGTTAAAATAAAGGAGTTATCTTAAGATGAATGCGTTATTAGACAATATGAATACCGAACAAAGTGAAGCGGTGCGTACAACAGAAGGACCGCTGCTTATTATGGCTGGCGCAGGTTCAGGGAAAACGCGCGTTCTCACACATCGTATTGCATATCTATTAGATGAAAAGGGCGTGTCTCCTTATAATGTGCTCGCAATTACCTTTACAAACAAAGCAGCACGCGAGATGAAAGAACGTGTCGAAAAGCTTGTAGGCGAAGAAGCACAAGTGATTTGGATGTCTACTTTCCACTCAATGTGTGTCCGTATTTTAAGAAGAGATGCAGACCGTATCGGCATTGAGCGCAACTTTACAATTCTAGACCCGACAGATCAAAAGTCGGTTATTAAAGATGTATTGAAAACAGAGAATATCGACAGCAAACGTTATGACCCTAGAATGTTCTTATCAGCTATCAGCAACATGAAGAACGAATTGAAAACACCTGAAGATGCTGAAGAAGAAGCGACAGATTTTATGTCAGATATGGTAGCACGTGTTTATACAGGCTATCAGCGTCAGCTTTCACGTAATGAAGCAATGGACTTTGATGATTTAATAATGAAAACGATTAATTTGTTTGAACGTGTCCCAGATGTATTGGAATACTATCAAAATAAATTCCAATATATTCATGTGGATGAGTATCAAGATACGAACCGAGCTCAGTATACATTAGTAAAACTGCTTGCCTCTAAATTTAAAAATTTATGTGTCGTAGGGGATTCTGACCAATCTATCTATGGTTGGCGCGGCGCTGATATTCAAAATATCTTGTCATTCGAAGAAGATTATCCGAATGCGAAAACGATATTCTTAGAACAAAACTATCGTTCAACGAAAGTCATCTTGAATGCGGCTAACGAAGTCATTAAAAACAATTCAGAACGTAAACCTAAAGGGCTTTGGACAGCAAACCAAGAAGGCAAAAAAATCAATTATTACCAAGCTTCAAGCGAAAGCGACGAAGCACAATATGTCGTGAAAGAAATCATGCGTCAGCAGCGTGAAAACAATAAGAGCTATAATGATATTGCAATTCTTTACAGAACGAATGCACAATCACGTGTGTTAGAGGAAACATTCATGAAATCGAATATTCCTTACACGATGGTCGGCGGCCATAAGTTCTATGACCGTAAAGAGATCAAAGACTTATTAAGCTACTTAAGATTAGCTGCTAACAGCAATGATGATATTAGTCTGCAAAGAATTATTAATGTGCCGAAACGCGGTGTAGGGCCTTCTTCTGTAGAAAAGATTCAAAGCTACGCCAGACAAAATGATTTAAGCATGTTTGATGCATTGGCTGAAGCAGACTTTATCGGTTTAACGAAGAAAGTAACTAAAGCTGTCATTGATTTCTACACTTTGATTTCAAACTTAATCAAAGAACAAGAGTTCTTAGAAATCAGTGAAATTGTGGAAGAAATCTTAAATAAATCCGGTTATAAAACTATGCTGGAGCAAGAACAGACACTTGAAGCACGCAGCCGTTTGGAAAACATTGATGAGTTTATGTCTGTACCGGTGGATTATGAGAAAAACACACCATTAGAAGAACAATCATTAATCAACTTCTTAACAGACTTGTCGCTTGTCGCAGATATTGATGAAGCAGACATTGAAAATGGTGTGACATTGATGACAATGCACTCTGCCAAAGGTTTGGAATTCCCAGTTGTCTTCATTATGGGTATGGAAGAATCAATCTTCCCGCATATTCGTTCTATCTTAAGCGATGATGATCATGAAATGGAAGAAGAACGTCGTATTTGTTATGTGGCTATTACACGTGCAGAAGAAGAGCTGTACTTAACACATGCGGTTTCAAGAACGTTATTCGGTAAAACACAATCGAATCCTCAGTCGCGCTTCTTACGAGAAATTCCTGAAGACTTGCTTAATAAAGGAACGAAACAAGAAAGCCGTTATCAAGGCCAATCAAGCAGCAAACAACCTGCAAAACGCGGACCAAGCAGACGTACGACAAAACGTGCAGAAGTAGCATCAGGTACTTGGAAAGTCGGCGATAAAGTGATGCATAAAGCTTGGGGCGAAGGTATGGTCAGCAATGTCAACGAGAAAAACGGTACAGTTGAACTTGATATAATCTTTAAGTCAGAAGGACCGAAACGTTTGCTTGCGAACTTTGCGCCGATTGAAAAGAAGGAGGACTAAGGGATGAGTGAATTGAAAGAACGTGTGGATCAGCTGCATCGTTTATTAAATCAATATAACCACGAATATTATGTGCAGGATAATCCATCTGTGCCAGACAGCGAATATGATAAGCTGCTGCATGAATTGATTCATATAGAGGAAGAGCATCCTGAGTTTAAAACAGAAGATTCTCCAACAGTACGTGTCGGCGGAGAAGCACAAGCTACTTTCAACAAGGTTGCACATGATACGCCTATGTTGAGTTTAGGCAATGCTTTTAATGAAGAAGACTTGCGCCGCTTTGACGCACGTGTCAGAGAGGCAGTAGGGCAAGTCGAATATATGTGCGAATTGAAAATCGATGGCTTAGCAGTTTCTTTAAAATATGAAAACGGCCGCTTTGTACAGGGACTAACACGCGGAGACGGTACGGTCGGAGAGGATATTACAGCTAACTTGCGTACCATTCGTGCGATTCCTTTGAAAATCAATGAGCCGTTGACGTTTGAAGTGCGCGGCGAGGCTTTCATGCCGAAACGTTCATTTGAACATTTGAATAAAGAAAAAGAAGAAAACGGTGAACAAGCTTTTGCGAACCCGCGAAATGCGGCTGCAGGTTCGTTGCGTCAATTAGATTCTAAACTCGCAGCTAAACGCCGTTTAAGCATCTTCTTATACAGTGTGAATGATTTTACGAACTTCCATGCGAAAACACAAAGCGAAGCGTTGGATGAATTAGATGCGTTAGGCTTTAAAACCAACCAAAACCGTCAGCGTGTCGCAGATATTGAAGGTGTTTTAGATTACATTAAGCATTGGACAGAACAACGAGAGAAACTATCTTATGATATTGACGGTATAGTTATTAAAGTCAATGATATCGATGAGCAAGATGAACTGGGCTATACGCAAAAATCGCCAAGATGGGCGATTGCCTATAAATTCCCGGCTGAAGAAGTGGTCACAACCTTGCATGATATCGAGTTGAGTGTCGGACGAACAGGGGTGGTAACACCGACTGCAGTATTAGAACCTGTACGTGTTGCAGGTACAACAGTTTCTCGTGCTTCGCTGCATAATGAAGACTTGATTCATGAGAAAGATATTCGTATTGGAGACAGTGTAGTGATTAAAAAAGCAGGGGACATTATTCCTGAAGTGATTCGCAGTCTGCCTGATCGCAGACCAGAAGGCGCAGAAACTTATCATATGCCGACACATTGTCCGAGCTGCGGCCACGAATTAGTACGTTTAGACGGAGAGGTCGCTTTACGCTGTATTAATCCGAAATGTCCTGCACAGCTCGTTGAAGGTATGATTCACTTTGTATCGAGACAAGCGATGAATATCGACGGCTTAGGTACGAAGTTGATTATGCAGCTGTATGAAAATGAAATTATTAAAGATGTTGCGGATTTATATTATCTGACGAAAGAAGACTTATTGCCGCTGGAACGTATGGGTGAGAAGAAAGCAGATAACTTGCTGAATGCGATTGAAGCGTCTAAACAAAATTCTTTAGAACATTTATTATTCGGTTTAGGCATCAGACATTTAGGTGTGAAAGCCAGCCAAGTGATTGCGGAACGTTTTGAAACTATGGAACGTATCTTTGAAGTGACTGAAGATGAATTGATGGAAATTCATGATATCGGCGATAAACTTGCGACCTCATTAATCACTTATTTAAATAATGACGACATTATCGCTTTAATTGAAAAACTTCGCGCAAAAAATGTTAATATGAAGTATGAAGGTATCAAAACTTCAGAGATAGAGTCGGATTCTGAATTTAACGGATTAACGGTTGTATTAACAGGCAAATTACACAATATGACGCGTACAGAAGCTTCTAAATGGTTAGAAGCACAAGGTGCTAAAACAACCAGCAGTGTTACGAAGAATACAGACTTGGTGATTGCTGGCGGAGACGCCGGATCTAAATTGACTAAAGCTGAAAAGCTCGGGACTGAAATCTGGTCTGAAGAAGACTTTATCAAGAAGCAAAATGAAATTGACCAATAAACAATAGAGGAGATCGGGAATGAAGAAAACATGTGTATTACTCATCTCTCTCTTATTGATTCTCACGGCGTGTGGCAATAAGGATGAGCAACAAAATTCAACGAAAGAACAAGATGCAAAATCTGACTCTGGCAATGTAAAACATATTGCGACAGATAAGAATGTACAAGGTGATAACTATCGTACGCTGTTACCATTCAAAGAAAGCCAAGCAAGAGGTTTATTGCAGCAGAATATGGCAAACGGCTACAATGGCGACGACTTTGAAGATGGTTTGCTTGAACAAAGCAAAAAAGTGTTCCCAACAGATGAATACTTATATCAAGATGGACAGTTTTTAGATAAGAAAACCATTTCTGCTTACCTCGGACCTAAGTATACGAAGTCTGAAATCGATAAGATGAAAGAAGACGAAAAGAAAGATAAAAATGCGAACGAAAATCTAGGATTGAATCCATCTCATCATGGTACAAAAGATGAAGAGAAAATCGCAGAAAAATCACCAGCTTATCTTTCTAATATTTTGGAACAAGACTTTTACGGCAGCAGCGATACAAAAGGCAAGAAAATCAAAGGTATGACTATCGGACTTGCGATGAACAGCGAATATTATTATCAAAAAGAAAAAGACGGCCCGACTTACAGCAAGCAATTAGATAAAGCCAAAGTTGAAAAAGAAGGCAAAAAAATGGCGGATGAAATGTTATCGCGTTTACGCGAACATAAAGCATTGAAAAAGATTCCGATTCATTTTGCGATTTACATTCAATCCGGAGAAAGCGATATTATTCCTGGTGAATTTGTAGCTGGGGCTACAGCGGATGATGAACAAACAAGAATCAACAACTGGCAAGAAATCAAAGAGAAATCGATCTTATTGCCGTCATCTGAAGCGGCCGATTTGAATGAAAACTTGAACAACAACTTCAAACAGTTCAATGATAATCTGCAGTCTTATTTCCCTAACTTCACACAAGCAGTAGGGAAAGCAAAATTCAACGGCAAGAAACCATCGCATCTGACAATTGAAGTACCGATTGATTATTACGGCAAAGCTGAATTAACAGGTATCACACAATTCATCACACAACAAGTTGACAAATACTTCAGCAACATTGATGAATATGAAATCCATATTAAAGATGGTAATAATGCGCGTGCGTTAATTACTAAATATAAAGATGATAAAAACCCACACGTTCATATCTATAAAAATTAATACGCAATGATAAAAGGTGTCTTCGATTGAAGGCACCTTTTGTGTTAGGTAAAAAGAAAGGGCAGAAACATCTGTGTGTTCCTGCCTCATTGATCAGCTATGCAAAATTTGTTTTACTTCATCTAATTCGTTGATTGTACGTTCGCTTGGTTTGCGTGTGAATTTACTAACTGCATAAGTAACAATGACACTCACAATAAATCCTGGAATGATTTCATACATACTGAAGAATTCTGAGATGTCCGCAAGCGGTTTGATCCAAACAATCCAAATAATAACCGTTGCTGCACCGGCAATCATACCGCTGACTGCACCCGCTCTTGTTAAACCTTTCCAGTATAAAGAGAAGAGGACAAGGGGACTGAATGATGCCCCGAAACCAGCCCAAGCATTGCCGACTAAGTTTAAAATAGTATCGTTTGGCGACCAAGCAATCCATATTGCGACAATGGCTACTGCCATAACACTTAAACGGCCGACTAAGACAAATTCTTTTTCATGCTTTTCTGCGTTGGCTTTCTTGCCGCGAATCAATTTATAGAAGTCTTCAGTCAATGAACTTGAAGTCACTAATAATTGAGACGAAATTGTGCTCATAATAGCAGCAAGGATAGCTGCTAATAAGAAGCCGCCGACTAATGGATGGAATAAAATCTGGCTCATTATAATGAATAATGTTTCTGGGTCATGCAGTGTGATTTTATAGTCAGGCACAAAGGCAATACCTGTTAAACCGACTAAGCAGGCACCTGCTAAACCGACAGCCATCCATAAAATTCCGACACGGCGTGCAATTGGTAATAACTTAAATGATTTGATCGACATAAAACGAACAATGATATGGGGTTGTCCGAAATAACCTAAGCCCCAAGAGAATAATGAAATGATGCCAAGGACTGTAGTACCTCTGAATAAATCTAAGTTCGTTGGTTTCATATCTGAAATCTGGCTGAATGTATCCCAGCCGTTCAATTTCAATAATGCGACAAACGGAACCATGACCATTGCGACTAACATAATGACACCTTGGAAGAAGTCTGTAATCGAAACCGCTAAATAGCCGCCTAAAAAAGTGTAAAAAATAACGATAACAGCTACCATAATCAAGCCGTATCGATAGTTGAGACCGAATGCGGTTTCGAATAATTTACCTCCTGAAACAAATCCAGAATGCGTGTATAACGTGAAGAAGATAACGATAATCGAACCGGAAATAATTTTAATAATGTTGGAATGATCATCTAATCTGTTCTTGAAAAAGTCTGGCAAGGTGATGGCGTTGCCGGCTAGTTCTGTATAAACACGTAATCTTGGTGCGACAATAAAGTAATTTAAATATGCGCCTAATGTTAAACCGATCGTAATCCAAATTGCGGATAAACCTGTTGCATATACAGAACCAGGCAATCCCATAATCATCCAGCCGCTCATATCAGAAGCGCCGGCAGACAGTGCTGTGATGTAGGGGCCGATGTTTCGGCCTCCCAACATGTATTCGCTTAAATTTCCCGTTGACTGTTTATAGCCATAGATACCGATGATAACTAAAACAAGAAAGTATACACCAATCATGATGTATGTTTGCCAGTCAGCATCGATTTGACTACTCACTGAAGTACCTAAAATAAACATCGTGGTTTCCCCTTTTTCTCATTGATGATTCAATGTATATGCATTATTATACAACAATTCTGAAAAAAGGGAATATTTATTTTTTGCAAAATGAAAAATAAATCGTGATAACGACAGTATTTAGGATGGTTTTTGCTAAGAAAGTGTTTTCAACGCTTTAAAGCAAATATGCAGTATCTTTATAACTCAATATGCATAAAAGTCCATGAATCCTTATTTCTTTTTGATAACGAATGGAAAAAATTTGCATTTGAAGTTCAGAATGATTAAGTTAAAGGGGAGTCATTACCTGATATACGGGTATTTTGAACTAAAAAATTTAGATTTTTGACGATTTTTTTGATACAATTTTATGATGAAGTATTATTAAGGAGGCAATTCATTAATGGCTAGAGTATCACGTGAAGAAGTTGAACATATTGCAAATTTGTCTAGACTTCATATTTCACCAGAGGAAACAACTGAAATGCAAGACACATTAGAAACAATCCTAAACTTTGCCCAACAAATTGATACAGCAGATACGAGCGAGGTTGAACCTACGTATCACGTATTGGATTTACAAAATGTATTAAGAGAGGATAAAGCAATCAAAGGCATTCCTCAAGAGCTTGCACTCAAAAATGCAAAAGAAACAGAAGATGGACAATTTAAAGTGCCATCAGTTATCAGCGGGGAGGATGCGTAATGTCTATTCGTTATGAATCAGTTGAAAAGTTAAGCGAAATGATTAAGAACAAAGAAATCAAACCTTCTGAAGTTGTTAAGGATATTTATGATGCAATTGAAGAAACAGATCCTACAATCAAATCATTCTTAGCTTTAGATAAAGAAAATGCAATCAAAAAAGCAGAAGAGCTAGATGAATTGCAAGCGAAAGACCAAATGGAAGGTAAACTATTCGGTATCCCAATGGGTATCAAAGACAACATTATTACTGAAGGTCTTGAAACAACATGTGCGAGTAAAATGCTAGAAGGGTTCGTACCTATTTATGAATCAACAGTAATGAGAAAATTACATGATGAAAATGCAGTGTTGATTGGTAAATTAAACATGGACGAATTCGCAATGGGCGGTTCTACAGAAACTTCTTACTTCAAGAAAACTGTTAATCCATTTGACCACAAAGCTGTACCTGGCGGTTCATCAGGCGGTTCAGCAGCAGCTGTAGCAGCTGGTTTAGTACCATTCAGCTTAGGTTCAGATACTGGCGGTTCTATTCGTCAGCCAGCAGCTTATTGCGGTATCGTAGGTATGAAACCTACATATGGTCGTGTGTCACGTTTTGGTTTAGTTGCGTTCGCATCATCATTAGACCAAATCGGACCTTTAACACGTAATGTTAAAGACAACGCAATTGTATTAGAAACAATTGTAGGTGTAGATAAAAATGATTCAACAAGCGCACCAGTTGAAGATAATGATTTCACTTCAGAAATCGGAAAAGACATCAAAGGCATGAAAATTGCTTTACCTAAAGAATATTTAGGCGAAGGTGTTTCTGATGAAGTGAAAGCAGCGGTACGCAATGCGGTTGAAATTTTAGAAGGCGAAGGCGCAATTGTAGAAGAAGTATCATTACCGAATACAGGCTATGGTATTCCATCTTATTACGTTATCGCATCATCTGAAGCTTCTTCTAACTTATCTCGTTTCGATGGTATTCGTTACGGTTACCACTCAAAAGAAGCGAATACTCTTGAAGAATTATACAAATTATCACGCAGCGAAGGCTTCGGTAAAGAGGTAAAACGTCGTATTTTACTTGGAACATTCGCATTAAGTTCTGGTTACTACGATGCTTACTACAAAAAATCACAAAAAGTCAGAACATTAATCCGTCAAGACTTTGATAAAGTCTTCGAAGAATACGATGTAGTTGTAGGTCCTACAACCCCAACAGCTGCTTTCAACATTGGTGATGAAATTAATGATCCGTTGACAATGTATGCAAACGACTTATTAACTACTCCAGTTAACCTTGCCGGCTTACCAGGTATCTCTATACCTTGCGGACAAACTAATAACAGACCGATCGGATTACAGTTTATCGGCAAACCATTTGATGAAAAAACACTTTACCGTGTCGCTTATCAATTTGAACAACAATACAACTTACATGATGCATATCAAAATTTATAAGGAGTGTTAATGATGCATTTTGAAACAGTCATTGGACTAGAGGTCCACGTAGAACTGAAAACAGATTCTAAAATGTTCTCTCCATCACCAGCGCATTTCGGAGCAGAACCAAACACAAATACGAATGTTATCGACTTAGCATACCCTGGTGTGCTTCCAGTTGTTAACGAAAGTGCCGTTGACTGGGCTATGCGTGCTGCAATGGCATTAAACATGGAAATTGCGACGGAATCTAAATTCGATCGCAAAAACTATTTCTACCCAGATAACCCGAAAGCTTACCAAATTTCACAATTTGACCAACCTATCGGGGAACATGGTTATATCGATATCGAAGTAGACGGCGAAACAAAACGTATTGGTATTACGCGTCTTCACATGGAAGAAGATGCGGGTAAATCAACACATAAAGACGGCTATTCATTAGTAGACTTGAACCGTCAAGGTACACCGTTAATCGAAATCGTATCTGAACCAGATATCCGTTCACCTCAAGAAGCTTATGCTTACCTTGAAAAATTACGTTCTATTATCCAATATACAGGCGTATCTGACGGTAAAATGGAAGAAGGTTCACTTCGTTGTGATGCGAACATTTCATTACGTCCATACGGACAAGAAGAGTTCGGTACAAAAGCAGAGCTTAAAAACTTAAACTCATTCAACTATGTGCGTAAAGGCTTAGAATATGAAGAAAAACGCCAAGAAGAAGAATTGTTAAACGGCGGAGAAGTACTTCAAGAAACACGTCGTTTCGACGAATCTACTGGTAAAACAATCTTAATGCGTGTTAAAGAAGGATCAGACGATTACCGTTACTTCCCAGAACCAGACATCGTACCTTTATACGTTGATGAAGCTTGGAAAGAACGTGTACGTCAAACAATTCCTGAATTACCAGACGTACGTAAGAAAAAATACGTTGAAGAATTCGGTCTTCCAGCATACGATGCGCACGTATTAACACTTACAAAAGAAATGTCAGATTTCTTCGAAGAAGCAGTTGAAAAAGGCGCAGACGTTAAATTAACTTCTAACTGGTTAATGGGCGGCGTAAACGAATACTTGAACAAAAACCAAGTTGAACTTCAAGATACAAAATTAACACCAGAAAACCTTGCTGGTATGATTAAGTTGATTGAAGACGGTACAATGAGCAGTAAAATCGCTAAGAAAGTTTTCCCTGAACTTGCACAAAACGGCGGAGACGCTAAACAAATCATGGAAGACAAAGGCTTAGTACAAATCTCTGACGAATCAGTACTATTAAACTTCGTTACAGAAGCATTAGACAACAATCCTCAATCAGTAGAAGACTTCAAAAACGGTAAAGGCCGTGCAAAAGGCTTCTTAGTGGGTCAAATCATGAAAGCTTCTAAAGGACAAGCAAACCCTCAAATCGTAAACAAACTATTAGCACAAGAATTAGACAAACGCTAATACACACAAACACCAAAGACTAGTGAGCAATCGCTAGTCTTTTTTATATCATCAAACAAAAACTAAACCATACAACAATCCCATCATTTTGATTATAATAAAAGTAATACGCTAAAAATCATACATAACCAACCAAGCAACAATAAACAAACACACAAGCAAAATCATAAGGAAGTGACATAATGCATAACACACAAACTAAAAAGAATGTACCAGAACTACGCTTTCCAGAGTTTGAAGGAGAGTGGGAAGAGAAGAAGTTGGGGGAAGTAACAGAAATAAATACGGGGAAAAGTAATGTTGCTAATA
Organism: Staphylococcus sp. IVB6181; assembly: GCF_025561445.1. Lineage (NCBI taxonomy): Bacteria > Bacillati > Bacillota > Bacilli > Caryophanales > Staphylococcaceae > Staphylococcus > Staphylococcus sp. IVB6181. The sequence continues at coordinate 1,104,438 of NZ_CP095096.1, forward strand.
TTGAAAATGGTCAATATATTAATTTAGGTTCCACAGGAATAATTGGAAGAGCTAACAAATATGATTATCATGGCCAATTTATTTTAATAGCAAGAGTAGGTCATTATGCAGGAAGTCTTTATAAATTCAAAGGAAAAGTAAATATTAGTGATAATACTATTTTTATTCAAATAAGAAGTAGTAGGGTATTTTTATATTTTCAATTAGAACAATATAATTTAAGAAGATTTGTTTTTGGTTCAGGACAGCTATTAATCAAATCTTCGGAGATAAAAAAATTAAAAATAAAATTACCGTCAATTAATGAACAACAAAAAATCGGCACTTTCTTCAGCAAACTTGATCATCAAATTGAACTAGCAGAAAATAAAGTAAGCTTGCTACAAGAACAAAAGAAAGGGTATATGCAGAAGATTTTTTCTCAAGAGTTACGTTTTAAAGACGAAAATGGAAATGATTATCCAGAGTGGGAAGAGAAGAAATTGGGTGATGAAGTTAGTGTATTAAAAGGAAATAAATCTCAATATAATATTGAAGTAATGACAATATCTGCTCGAAATGGCTGGATGAGTCAAAAAGATAGATTTTCACAAGTGATTGCAGGTAAAAGTTTAGAAAAATATGTTGAGTTAAATAAGGGTGATTTATCATACAACAAAGGAAACTCTAAAGTAGCACCATTTGGAATTGTTTATCGAATACCTTATTCAAAAGCTTTAGTCCCAAATGTATATAAAAGTTTTAGAGTTTCTAACAATATTGACTCATTTTTCTTAGAAAAATATTTTCATGCCAAAAAATTAGATCGGCAATTACGTAAAAAAATAACTTCAACGGCTCGAATGGATGGTTTATTAAATATAAGTGATAAAGAATTTTTTGATTCAATGATAAATATACCTTGTAAAAATGAACAACAAAAAATCGGCGCTTTCTTCAGTAAACTTGATCAACGCATTGAATTAGCTGAACAAAAGGTAGAACAGCTTAAAGAACAAAAGAGAGGTTTGTTACAGAAGATGTTTGTTTAATGGTTTTGGTTTTGATGGATATGTTGATGTTGTGTAGGAATTTAGTGAATTGAACCATTAATACTTTTAAGTAGCGTTGAAATCATTTAAAATTGAATGTGAGTAAAAATGATGAGGGATTATTTATGAGAAAACGAGCGAGAATTATTTATAATCCGACTTCGGGTAAGGAATTGTTTAAAAGAATGCTTCCAGAAGTCTTGATTAAATTGGAACAAGCAGGATTCGAAACAAGTGCATATGCAACGCAGAAGGCTGGAGATGCGACAATCGAAGCGAAACGTGCCTTACACGAAGACTATGAAATGTTAATCGTAGCTGGCGGTGACGGTACATTAAATGAAGTAGTGAATGGTGTAGCAGAACATCCGAATCGCCCTAAAATCGGTGTAATTCCTATGGGTACTGTAAATGATTTCGGACGTGCGCTTCATTTGCCTACGGATATTTTAAGCGCGGTAGATGTGATTATCAAAGGTCATACTGTGAAAGTAGATATCGGTAAAATGAACAGTCGCTACTTTATCAACTTGGCAGCTGGGGGACGTATTACAGAAGTGTCTTATGAGACTTCCAGCAAGCTGAAAACATTTGTCGGTCCGTTTGCGTACTATATCAAAGGTATGGAAATGCTGCCGGAAATGAAAAATGTCGATGTACGTGTAGAATATGACGGTAAAGTCTTCCAAGGCGAGATTTTATTGTTCTTATTAGGTTTAACGAACTCTATGGCAGGTTTTGAGAAACTTGTACCGGATGCTAAATTAGATGACGGCTACTTCACGCTGATTATTGTTGAGAAAGCCAACTTAGCTGAATTAGGACACATCATGACATTAGCTTCAAGAGGGGAACATATCAAGCACCCTAAAGTAATTTATGAAAAAGCAAAATCAATCAATGTATCATCTTTTGAACAAATGCCTTTAAATGTGGATGGCGAGTATGGCGGACAATTACCGGCCAACTTCTTGAACTTAAAGCAGCATATTGAAGTATTTACACCTGCAAATGTCGACAATAAAGAATTAACAGAACAAGATTAGTAAGCATTGAAAAGGTTAGGACTTAGTCAAACAAGCCTGACCTTTTTTCTATGGAGGTTAAAGTGTGGAAACATTAAAGAAAAACCAAGTCTTTAAAGGACAAGTCGTTGATTTAACACATGAAGGACATGGTGTAGTTAAAATCGATCGATATCCTGTATTTGTCCCTAAAGCACTTACGGGCGAAGAAATAGAATTCAAACTGATTAAAGTTAATAAGAACTTTGCGATAGGGAAATTACTAGAAATTTTTACCGAAAGCAAAGACAGAGTAGAACCTCCATGTGTTTATTATGATAAATGCGGAGGCTGCCAGCTGCAGCACTTAGATTATCTAGCGCAATTAGAAATGAAGCGCAACCAAGTGGTGAATTTATTCCATCGCAAAGGCAAGTTTACGTCAACGCCGATCAATGAAACGATTGGTATGATGAATCCATGGAATTATCGTAATAAATCACAAATTCCTGTGGGACAAAATAGCGAGGATGCGCCGATTATGGGCTTCTATCGCCAACGCAGCCATGACATCATTGATATGGAAGAGTGCTTAATACAAGACAGCATTCAAAATCAACTTATGCGTATGATTCGTGCATTGCTTACAGAACATAATGTGTCGGTTTATGACGAGAAGCGAAAAGAAGGCTTATTGCGTCATGTGATAATCCGTGTAGGCTATACTTCACGAGAAGTAATGGTTGTCTTTGTGACGAACGGAAAGAAATTCAAACAAGCAAAAGCGATAATTAAGCAGATGGTTGAAGCAGTACCTAATATTAAAAGTGTGATTCAAAATATTAACGAAACACACTCGAATGTCATCATGGGTAAAAAATCCAAAACACTTTACGGTAAAGATGAAATTACAGATGAGCTGGATTCAGTTGAATTTGAAATCAGCGATCAATCCTTCTATCAAATCAACGCTTCTCAAACAGTTAAACTTTATAATAAAGCATTAGAGTATGCAGGATTAACGGGTGAAGAAACTGTACTCGATACGTATTGCGGTATCGGTACTATTGGTTTATATATGGCAGAAAAAGCGAAACATGTGTATGGTGTAGAAGTTGTACCAGCGGCTATTGAAGATGCGAAGAAAAATGACAAACTGAATGGCTACGATAATACTACTTTTGTATGCGGAAAAGCAGAATCCGTCATTATGGATTGGAAACAACAAGGCATTCAACCAGATGTTGTGATGGTAGATCCTCCGCGCAAAGGCTGCGATGAACAGTTCTTACGCACTTTACTAGAATTGAATCCTCAGCGGATTGTCTATATCTCTTGTAATCCATCAACCCAACAAAGAGATGCACATATTCTGGCAGAAGGTTATGAACTTAAAGAAATCACACCAGTAGATATGTTCCCGCAGACAACACATATCGAGACCGTGGCATTGTTTGAACGTAAATAAAAATAAAGACATAGTTAAAAAGCGAGATTTCTTATTGGTTATAGAAATCTCGCTTTTTAATGTGATAAAACGTTTCTTTTACTTATCATTGTGATAAAACGTTTCTTTTACTTATCATTGTGATAAAACGTTTCTTTTACTTATCATTGTGATAAAACGTTTCTTTTACTTATCATTGTGATAAAACGTTTCTTTTACTTATCATTGTGATAAAACGTTTCTTTTACTTATCATTGTGATAAAACGTTTCTTTTACTTATCATTGTGATAATACGTTTCTTTTACTTATCATTGTGATAATATTGTTCTATACATAAATAAGATAGACAACGTAAAATAAGCAGCGTTTAATACCGCTTATTTTGGTTTAGGAGGACAACTATGACTATTGAATTAAAGAACGATGAATTAACAGTGCAATTTAAAGAGTTTGGAGGGGCATTATCTTCTATCAAAGATAACGATGGCGTAGAATATCTTTGGCAAGGGGATCCTGAATATTGGAGCGGTCAAGCACCTGTATTGTTTCCGATTTGCGGAAGCTTAAGAGATGACAAAGCAATTTATCATTTAAACGGCAAACAAGATGTGACAGGTCATATACCAAGACACGGGCTTGTGAGAAAGAAAGATTTTAAATTTGAACAAGTCTCAGACAACAGTGTCGCATTTTCTATTATACCTGATGAAACAATGCTAGAGAATTATCCCTACCATTTCGAACTGAAAATTGTTTATACATTAACAGGTAAAACAATTCGTGTTGAATACCAAGTAACGAACCATGAAGATTTTCAACGTATGTCGTATAGTATCGGCGGGCACCCTGGATTTAATTGTCCGCTTGTTGAGGGAGACCAATACGAAGATTATTACTTAGAATTTGAACATGCGGAAACAACGAATGTACCAAAACCATTTCCAGAAACTGGTTTATTAGATGTATTAGACAGAACATCTTTCCTTACTGATCAAAAGACTTTAGATTTAACTTATGATTTATTTGATTATGATGCAGTGACTTTAGATCGATTACATTCACGCAGTATTGCATTACGTTCGCATAAACATGACAAAGGTGTGAGAGTAGACTTTAAAGATTTCTCTAATATCATTCTTTGGTCAACAACTAACAAAAGTCCGTTTATCGCTATAGAACCGTGGAGTGCTTTATCTACATCATTAAAAGAAAGTGATGTATTAGAAGAAAAACCGCAAGTTTCCTTTGTGGAAAGCGGACAAACAGATAAAAAATCTTTTGAGATTACTGTTTTATAAAGTTTATCAATCAACTGTAACAGTCAAAATATTGAACAAAATAAAAACGAGATTCTGTTTCGATAACAGAAATCTCGTTTTGTCTTTTTGGTAATTATTATGAAACTAGTACAAGTTGCTGAAGTTCAATAAAGAAAAAATTATATCAAAATGAGTATCCATCACACCTTAATCAGTACTTTATCTTCACTTGATTTGGAAGAAGGTGTTAATTAAAAGTTGCTTTAGTTGTCTTGAGATGAATTAGAACTTTCTCCGCCTTTTTTACCGATTTCTTGGAAATGTTCTGAGCTGTATTCTTCAGAAGTAGCTTCTCCGCCTTTGCGTCCAGCTTCTTCGTGGCTCATTTTTTGGTTAGAGTTAGATGTATTGTTTGAGTTGGATGAACTATTATTAGATTGAGCAGTCGTGCTGTTAGAACTTTCTCCGCCTTTTTTGCCGATTTCTTGGAAATGTTCTGTGCTGTATTCTTCAGAAGTAGTTTCTCCGCCTTTGCGTCCAGCTTCTTCGTGACTCATTTTTTGGTTAGAGTTAGATGTATTGTTTGAGTTGGAAGAATTATTATTAGATTGAGCAGTCGTGTTGTTAGAACTTTCTCCGCCTTTTTTACCGATTTCTTGGAAATGTTTTGAGCTGTATTCTTCAGAAGTAGTTTCTCCGCCTTTACGTCCAGCTTCTTCATGGCTCATTTTGTTTTCATTATTAGTCATAAAGCATTCTCCTTTATTTTAAGATTTAGGACTTTAAGTAAAGTGTTAACATTCAAGTCTATTTTGTTATTCCTTATTAAGAGGGTAATAAACTGGTTTAACTCCATTATTTACAAAGTTAAAAAAGAAATTATAAATAATTAATGTGATGATAAAATAAATAAGGTGTTTCGGAAAAATTGTGCTATAAGCATTTAAAATTCATGATTGGCTAATGTCATATATAATGTAGAGTGAGAGAAGATAAAAAGGGAGGTGAATGAGATGAGTGAGCGACGGATTATCCATATAGATATGGACTATTTTTATGCCCAAGTAGAGATGCGGGATAATCCTAAACTAAAAGGAAAGCCTGTGATTGTCGGCGGTAAAGCGAGCGGACGCGGGGTTGTATCCACTGCATCTTATGAAGCACGCAAGTATGGTGTTCATTCTGCTATGCCGATGGCACAAGCGCATAAATTATGTCCGGACGGTTATTATATTCAACCGCGCTTTGAAGCTTATAGAGAGACATCTAAAATCATTATGGATATCTTTAAAAGCTATACAGAAGTGGTTGAACCGATGTCGCTTGATGAAGCCTATTTGGATATCACTCATCTCGTGCGGCCTGATCTGCCTGCTTCGGTCATTGCACAATATATACGCAATGATATTTGGGAGAAAACCGGATTAACCGCTTCTGCAGGCATTTCTTACAATAAATTCCTAGCCAAACTCGCAAGCGGTATGAATAAACCAAACGGTATGATGATTATCAACTACCAAAATGTTCATGCTTTATTAATGGAATTAGATATCGGAGGTTTTCCTGGTGTAGGCAAAGCAACCAAAGAAGTCATGCATGAACACGGCATCTATACCGGTCAAGATTTATACAATAAAGATGAACGTGAATTAATCCGTGTCTTCGGTAAACGCGGTCATTCGTTATATGAGAAAGCACGCGGCAGAGGATCAAATGTGGTGAAATCACACCGCATCCGAAAATCTGTAGGCACAGAAAGAACATTCTCTACTGATGTTAATGATGACGATGAAATTTTATTAAAAGTAAGAGAATTAAGCGAGAAAACAGCCGAACGTTTAAGCAAGATACAAAAATACGGCAAGACAGTCACCGTTAAAATCAAAACACATAAATTTGAAACACTATCGCGTCAACGCAGTTTAAGAGATCCAGTACGAAATGAAGTAGATATCTATAACACAGCCTATGCACTTTACAATGAATTGAAAGATCCGGATGTGCCGATTCGCTTAATTGGTGTGACAGTAGGGAACTTAGAAAAAACGGAATATCAAAATATGTCGATTTATGATTTTATATAGGAGAAAGTAAGAAGAAAGAAGGAATTAAGCCGATTGAACAATGGTTAGGAAATGTTCAATCGGTTAACCTTTATCTGATAAGTTTTTGCCGTAGATAGCGAGCATATCAGACAAGCTGTCATAATGTTTAAGCAGTCTGAAAGTTATCATCGCACAGGCTTTCGCATCATTTAAGGCATCATGATGGCCATGGAAATCTAAATGGTAATAATCCATCATATATTTTAAACCATAGCGGTTATTATTAATGGTTCTGCGTGCAAGTTGAAGCGAACAAAAGTAGGTCATTTCAGGTGTCTTCAAACCTAAAGCTTGAATACTCGCATGCATGACAGTCATATCAAATGCGGCATTATGCGCGACAACCGGCAAACCATCTATGAACTGCATCATATAGGGCAGTACAAAGTTGAAATCCGGTGATGTTTTTACATCATCAGGCTGTATGCCATGGACATTGATATTTTGTTGAGAAAAATAGTCATGAGGATTGACTAAAGTATAGAAGGTTTCGATGATTTCATTATTCACGACTTTGACCATCCCGACAGAGCAGATATTTGTACGCTTGCCGTTTGCGGTTTCAAAGTCTAAAGCAACAAATGCATTTTCTTGTTTCAAACAGATCGACCTTTCATATATAAGATAATTAAGCAGTAAAATCTTACTGGAAAGCATAATAGGAGTCAAGCAATTGATTTTGATGTTTGACGTAGATTATTTTTATTTAAAGACTTTGTCATGTTATAATTATTCAGGTTAAAACTTAGAGGAGTGAAGCGAATGAGACAATGGACGGCGATTAACTTAGCAAAGTTAGCGCGTAAAGCCAGCAGAGCAGTCGGCAAACGCGGAACAGATTTGCCGGGTCAAGTTGCAAGAAGAATTGATAAAGATATATTACGAAATTTAGCAGAAAAAGTAGATGACGTTGTGTTTATCAGCGGTACGAATGGTAAAACAACAACATCGAATTTAATCGGACATACATTAAAAGCTAACAATATAGATATTATTCATAACAATGAAGGTGCGAATATGGCTGCTGGGATTACTTCAGCATTTATCGTACAAAGCAATCCTAATACCAAAATCGCAGTCATTGAAATAGATGAAGGCTCTATTCCTAGAGTATTAAAAGAAATGACACCGACAATGATGGTGTTTACCAACTTCTTCCGCGACCAAATGGATCGCTTCGGAGAAATTGATATTATGGTAGACAACATTGCGAAAGCCATCAGCAACAAAGGTATTAAATTACTGTTGAATGCGGATGATCCGTTTGTCAGCCGTTTGAAAATCGCAAGTGCATCAAACATCTATTACGGTATGAAAGCACATGCGCATGAATTCGAACAAAGTACAATGAATGAAAGCAAATACTGTCCGAACTGCGGCCGTTTATTAGTATATGATTATATACATTACAATCAAATCGGACATTATCATTGTAAATGCGGCTTTAAACGTGAACAGCCGAAATATGAAGTCGACAAATTTACAGTGTCGCCGTTTATCCATTTAACTATCGGCGATACAACTTTCGATATGAAAATTGCAGGGGACTTTAATGCGTATAATGCGATTGCGGCATACAGTGTGCTGCATGAACTTGGTTTAAACGATGCGTCTATCAAAAAAGGATTCGAAACGTATACGTCAGATAACGGACGTATGCAGTACTTTAAATCAGGATCTAAAGAAGCAATGATTAACTTAGCGAAGAACCCTGCAGGTATGAATGCCAGTCTTTCTATGGGAGAACAATTAGAAGGCAGAAAAGTCTATGTTATCAGCTTAAATGACCATGCGGCTGATGGGCGTGATATCTCATGGATCTATGATGCGGACTTCGAAAAGTTAAGCAATCAAGATATCGAAGCGATTATTGTGACAGGCAATCGTGCAGAAGAATTACAGCTGCGTTTTAAATTAGCTGAAGTAGATGTTCCTGTCACTGTTGAACGAGACATTTACAAAGCTACAGCGAAAACAATGGATTACACAAGCAAGACTGTCGCAATTCCGAACTATACGTCTCTAGCGCCTATGCTGGAACAATTAAATCGTTCGTTTGAAATGAGGGAACAAAGATGAATGAATTAACGTTATATCATTTTATGACAGATAAATTGAATTTATATAGCGATATCGGCAATATCATCGCACTTAAGCAGCGTGCAAAATGGCGCAATATTAAATTGAATGTTGTGGAAGTCAATGAAACAGAAGGTGTAACCTTAGACGGTTGCGATATCTTCTTTATCGGCGGCGGCAGCGACCGTGAACAAGCGCTGGCTACGAAAGAATTAAGTAAAATCAAAGGACAGCTGAAAGATGCGATTGAAGGCGGCATGCCTGGTTTGACTATTTGCGGCGGTTATCAATTCTTAGGTACTAAATATATCACTCCAGACGGTACAGAATTAGAAGGCTTAGGCATTTTAGATTTCTATACACAGTCTAAAAATGAACGTTTGACAGGCGATATCGTTATTGAAAGCGAAACATTCGGTACAATTGTCGGTTTTGAAAATCATGGCGGCAGAACGTATCATAACTTCGATACATTCGGCAAAGTCAAACATGGTTACGGCAATAATGAAGAAGATAAACGAGAAGGTATTCATTACAAAAACTTGTTAGGAACATATCTGCATGGACCGATTTTACCGAAGAATCATGAACTGACAGATTATTTATTAGAAAAAGCATGCGAAAGAAAAGGTATTCCATTTGAACCGCGTCAATTGGATAATACTGAAGAAGAAGCGGCGAAACAAGCCATTGTCGATCGTTTTGAAAAACAACATTAATCAAAGAAAAGGTCACCTTTCAAGGTTTGTGTAGTGAACCCAAAAAGTTGAACTTTTTGATTAAGCTATTTTCCTAAGGCAAGATTTCTGTATTCAACAGGAGTCTTGCCTTTTAAATTTACTTTTCTTCTTACGTTATTATAGTAATTGATATATTTGTGTATTTCTAATTCCAACTCTTCATAAGAATTAAATTCTTCTCCATAAAACATCTCTTGTTTTAATAGGCCAAAGAAATTCTCCATTGGAGAATTATCATAACAGTTCCCTTTACGCGACATACTTTGAAATATATGATTGTCTTTGAGCGCTTTTACCCAAGCTTTATGCTGGTAGTGCCAACCTTGATCAGAATGTACTGTAGTCCGATAATTTAATTCAGGTATATTTTTAATAGCCTGATTTAAAGATGACAAAGCACATTCTAAATTTGGGTGCCTACTAATAGAATAAGCGATGATTTCTTTTGAAAATACATCTAAAACAGGTGACAAATAAAGCTTTGTATTTGTATTCTTAATATTGAATTGAGTAATATCTGTTAATAATTTTTGATAAGGTCTATCTGATACAAATCTTCGATTTAGTATATTTTTAGCGACTTTTCCAGTGCTTCCTTTATAAGATTTATAGTTTCTGCTTCTATGGTTAAACTTTGTGCATAAAAGTTTATTTTCTCTTGTTATTCTTAAAACTTTCTTATGATTAACTATAATCCCCATTGCATGAAGCTCTAAGGTAATTCTACGATAACCAACACGTTCATGATTTTTTTCGATAATTTCTTTAATCAACTTCAGCAGAGGTGCATCCTTATACTCTTTTAAACCTAAATTGTTTTTCCAATAATGATAGCTGCTTTTAGCTATATTGGCTACTTTTAGAATATGATTCAGCTGATAATCTTTCTCTTTCCTTAACTCAATAATAGCTGAAACTATTTCTTTGTTTGATTTTTTCGAGCTAAGGATTGTAACTTTTTTTCGAGTTCAATTTGGATTTCCAACAATTTATTTTCATAACGTAGTCTTTCAAGTTCTTCTCTTTCAGTTTCGTTTAATGGTTGGTTAGACGATTCACTCTTCTTATTTTTCATGGCTTTGGACACACGACCTTTCGGTTTTGGTTTTAAGCCAAGAATACCATACTCATTAAATTTCTTCTGCCATTGAGCAATTAAGGAAGGGTTAGGAATATTAAATATTTTCGCAGTTTCTTTATACGATAAATGATGTTCCAATCGGTATTCTATGATTTCACATTTTTCTTCTTTTGAATATTTTCTTTTTGTCATACCAAAAGTAAGACCTTGAATACCGAAGGTATCGTACTGATAGATCCATCTTTCGATATAAGAATGATGAATATTGTACTTTTTAGCTAATGAACCATAACCAATTTGCCCGCTTTTGTATTCTTGTAATATTTTAAGTTTGAAATCTAAACTATAACTTTTATTCATAATTAAACACCCCAAAAGTTGAATTTTGTAGGTTCAACTTTTGGGGTGCAGTACATTGGAAGGTGACCTTTCTTTACGCATAACGCTCATCTAGAATACGATACGTCATTAATATTTCGTATATGATATGGCTTTTGACTTGCTGCTTCTCAAATTCATCTAAACGAATAATACTTTGTTTTAATGTTTCGGAACAATTATCTTCACGTTCGAAGCCGCCGGTTTCAATAATCTCATCAATACTTTCTGCTATTTTCAATATGGCTTGTGTTTCTTTTTCTGTAAAGGTAAACTCTGTTTTCTTAGGCAGATAAACAATATTAGATAAATGCGTAATAAAGAGACGGTCAGTATGCGCACGGTTGGATAAGCCTTTTAATTTCACCCAATCTTCTTGGTCTTTGTGGTATTCGAGCTCATCTTTTTGATAACGAATCAATGTATCTACACGTAAAATCGCTGAAAGCAGTTTTTCTAATTTTTGGTTGGTTTTAGTAGAATTGAATTTTCCGTTCACTAATTCTTTAAGACGCAAACTGTATAAGTGATACATATCTGTTTCGACTTTTTGTGCTGATTGTGCGACTTGATCGTAATAACGCGGCGGCAAGATAACTAAGTTTACCAGACCTGCAGTGACCAAACCGATTACCGCTGTTAATAGTCGTGAAAAGAAATTAAAGAAGTAATGATCGCCGATACCTGGAATCATTGCCATCGCAGTCAAGGTTGCGACCGTAATACCGTCATGCAATTTCAACTTTGCACAAATAAAGATTGTACAAGTTGCACTCATCGCATAAGCAAGTGCAGATTGATCACTGAAGATATACGTAAACAATACCGCCAGCAATGCACCGATAACGGTAGCAGGCAGTCGTTTATAGCCTTTTTTAAGTGAAGCTTTAGCAGTGGGTTCAATCGTAACGATTGCTGTGAGTGTGGCGTAGATTGGATTTAAGTTTAAAGCCATACAGAAGAAGGCGGTTAAAAAAGTGGCAAGCCCTGTTTTAATCGTCCGAGCTCCGATAATTTTGTGATACCATTTGTCCTTTGTCATTTCTTATTCCCTCGCTTGATATTCGCAACTCAGTTGAAACATACATCCATTCAACAGGCAGACATTCTTCTACCTGTGTTGTACAAATTTAGTATAACAAACATTTTTTGATATAATAAGGAAGAATGAGTATCAATTATGATAAATTCGTATTATAGTGAACTTTATAAAGCGCGTGTACGCTTAACTAATATTTTATGTATAAGGAAAGGGATCTCACATGATTGTAAAAACAGAAGAAGAACTACAAGGATTAAAAGAAATAGGCTACATCTGTGCATTAGTCAGAGATACAATGCAAGCCGCAACTAAACCAGGTGTCACTACAAAAGAATTAGATGACATCGCAAAAGATTTATTTGAAGAACATGGTGCTTTATCAGCACCTATCCATGATGAAAACTTCCCAGGACAAACATGTATCAGTGTTAACGAAGAAGTAGCACATGGTATTCCAGGAAAACGCAAAATCCGTGAAGGGGACTTAGTAAATATCGATGTCTCTGCATTGAAAAACGGCTTATATGCGGATACTGGTATTTCATTTGTAGTTGGGGAACCAAGCGATCCGATGAAACAAAAAGTATGCGAAGTGGCAGAAGAAGCATTTGATAATGCGATGAAAAAAGTAAAACCAGGCAGCAAGTTAAGCCAAATCGGCAAAGCAGTTCATGCGACTGCACGCAAAAATGATTTGAAAGTCATCCGCAACTTAACAGGCCATGGTGTCGGCAGTTCATTACATGAAGCACCGAACTATGTCTTGAACTACTTTGACCCCAAAGACAAAACATTGCTTAAAGAAGGTTTAGTCTTAGCCGTTGAACCATTCATTTCTTCAAACGCAACATTTGTGACAGAAGGTAAAAATGATTGGGCATTTGAAACAAGCGATAAAAGTTATGTGGCACAAATCGAACACACAGTGATTGTGACGAAAGACGGCCCATTGCTTACTACTAAAATCGACAAAACTGAAGCATAGTCTGCAGATAGAGATGCATTTGATGCATGTTTAGGACTAAAGTATGAAAGTAAAATGGTTCCAGAGCCTATTAAGAGGCTGCTGGAATTATTTTATAATGGAATCAATAATAAATGAGGTGGTTCCATGAATATATTGAGTCTTTACTTAGAAAATTTCTATCACAGTACAATCAGAAACAGTATTGTCAATTGCCAAGAGCATTTGAATCGAAAATTGCACTCAACACAGCAATATATCGCATACTTAAATCGTAAAAGAAAAAATATTGTTGAATATATCGAAAAACTGACAATGGAAGTTGAAAATAAATATATCGATTTAATGGATCAGTATCAGATTTCAAACATCCAACGCATGGAAAATATTGATAATGCTGAATTATCAGCGTTGATGGAAGATTTGAATGAAGCGGAATCTGACTGTGCAAAAATTGAAGCGGACCTATCACGTCAAAACAAAACACGAATTACATTAGAAAGAGAATGTGATATGATTGCACAAATGAGTTTAGTTGCATAGAAAAGGTGGCGAAACATGACAAATAAATATATTTCAACAGAAATGTTGATTATCTTTACCGCATTAATGATTATTGCCAATTTTTATTATATCTTTTTTGAAAAAATAGGCTTCCTGCTCGTTCTGTTATTAGGGACGATATTAATCTATGTCGGCTATCTGTACTTCCATAAAATCAGAGGGCTGTTAGCCTTTTGGATAGGGGTACTGATGGTCGCATTTACGCTGCTTTCAAACAAATATACGATTATTATCTTGTTTATTTTCTTAGTATTCATCATTATTCGCTATATCGTATTCAAGTTTAAGCCGATGAAAATTTTCGCAACGGACGAAGATGTGACGTCCCCGCAATTTATCAAACAGAAGTGGTTCGGCAACCAAAGAACACCTGTTTATGTGTATAAGTGGGAAGACTTGCAGATTCAGCATGGTATCGGCGATGTGCACATTGATTTAACGAAAGCCGCAAATATCAAAGAAAATAATACGATTGTGATTCGACATTTCATCGGAAGAATCCAAATTATTGTACCGATGAATTATAATATCAATCTGCATGCAGCTGCCTTTTACGGGAATGCAACGGTGAATCAAGAAACAGTAAAAATTGAAAACAATCATATCCAGTTGAAAGAAGAGACTAAAGAAGAAAACTATAATATTAATATTTATACTTCTACCTTTATCGGAGATGTTGAGGTGGTTTATAGATGAACCACTATATCAGAGCGATCGGCTCGATGCTGATACTGATTTACAGTATTTTAGCGATATTCTTTTTTATCGATAAAGTATTTGTTAATATTATTTACTTTCAAGGTATGTTTTATACGCAGATCTTCGGCATTCCGGTGTTCTTATTCTTAAATATCTTAGTGATATTAATGAGTATCATCGTAGGGTCTGTACTTGCGTATAAAGTGAATGAACAAAATGATTGGATCAAAGAACAAATCGAGCATTCGATTGAAGGGGAAGTCGTAGGAATCAACGATCAAAATATCGAGTTGTACCAAGAGACACTGGATATTTATCATACGCTTGTACCCTTGAATCAAGAATTGCATCGTTTACGTATTAAAACTCAAGATTTAACAAATGAAACGTATAATCTTAATGATGTAAAGGTAAAGAAAATTATTGAAGACGAAAGACAACGCCTCGCCAGAGAGCTGCACGACTCTGTCAGCCAGCAATTGTTTGCGGCGAGTATGATGTTGTCCGCAATTAAGGAATCACCCCTAGAACCGCCTTTAGACCAGCAAATCCCGACACTTGAAAAGATGGTCCAAGACTCGCAATTAGAAATGCGTGCTTTATTATTGCATCTGAGACCGTTAGGGTTAAAAGATCGTTCGCTCGGCGAAGGTATCAAAGACCTTGTTGTAGACTTGCAGAAGAAAGTGCCTATGAAAGTGGTCTATGACATCGAAGACTTTGAAGTTCCAAAAGGAATTGAAGATCATTTATTCAGAATTACACAAGAAGGTATTTCTAATACCTTGCGTCATGCTGAAGGTACTAAGCTGACAATTGATTTATTTAATAAAGATGATTATCTGTTATTGCGTATTCAAGATGATGGCAAAGGCTTTGACGTAGATGAAAAAATGGAAAAAAGCTACGGCTTAAAGAATATGCGAGAACGTGCGTTAGAAATCGGGGCAACACTGCATATTGTTTCATTGCCTGGTGCAGGGACAAGAATAGAAGTGAAGGCTCCATTGAATAAGGAGGAAAATGATGGCGATTAAAGTATTATTTGTCGATGACCATGAAATGGTCAGAATCGGCATTTCAAGTTATTTATCTACGCAACCTGACATTGAGGTCGTCGGTGAAGGCAAATCCGGGAAAGAAGCAATTGAAAAGGCGCATGAATTAAAGCCTGATTTGATTTTAATGGATTTATTAATGGATGATATGGACGGCGTAGAAGCAACAATGCAAATCAAGAAAGACTTGCCGCAAATCAAAGTGCTGATGCTGACAAGTTATATTGAAGATAACGAAGTCTACCGTGCATTGGATGCAGGGGTGGACAGTTATATTTTAAAAACAACAAGTGCCAGCGACATTGCAGAAGCAATCAGAAAAACACAGCGCAATGAAGCTGTCTTTGAAGCAGAAGTACTGGTTAAAATGCGTAATCGTATGAATCAGCGTGCAGAATTATATGAGCTGTTAACAGATAGAGAAATGGAAATCTTATTACTTATCGCTAAAGGTTATTCAAACCAAGAAATCGCAAGTGCCTCCCATATTACAATTAAAACGGTTAAGACACATGTAAGTAATATTTTAAGCAAGCTGGAAGTGCAAGACAGAACACAAGCTGTGATTTATGCTTTCCAACATGACTTAATTCAATAAACGAAAAGACAAGATTGAAAACTTTTGATTTTCAATCTTGTCTTTTCTTTAGTTCAAGCCGCTTTGATAGATGTGCTTGGACTGATTATTTATTTTGTTCTGCTAATTCATAACCGTCTTGAATTAAATCTAATTCACCCGTATGCGGATCGATAACTAGGCCGTGAATCGGGACGCTCTTATCAAATAGAGGGTGATGATATAACATATCGATGTTATGGCGTACGTTATCTTTAGCATCATCAAATCCTTCTAAGAAGCCGTCTACGTCGACACCTGAGTGTTTAATAATATCAAATGTTTCTTCAGTTACACCGCGTTCTTTCATCGCATCTTTAACTGTGCTGACATCTAAGCTGCCCATACCGCAGTCTTTGTGTGCCATGATAATGATTTCTTCGGCACCTAAAGCATAAATACCGACTAATAGACTTTTAATTGTTGAACCGTAGGGATGAGTAATAATTGCACCTGCGTTTTTAACAACTTTCAAGTCCCCGTTATTAAAGCCGAGCGCTTTTGTACCTAAGTCTTGCAAACGTGTATCCATACATGTAAATAGAACTGCTTTTTTATTCGGCTTTTTGCTTGTTGAATAATTCTCGAATTCTTTGTTTTCCACAAAGTCTTTATTATAAGATAAAATGCTTTCTAATAATGTCATTCGTTCCACACTTCCTGTTTCATTAAATTTGTACTTTTAGTTATATCAAGATGTGTTATAAGCATGGGGACACCTGCTATCAGATATCTGCCCAAAGACTCATTACCCAATATTATACAATAAAAAACCTAATTTTATCAAAAATCTAAGAAAAAAGAGCAAAATCACTTTGAATTATTACAAAATGATTTTGCTCTGAAATTAACTATTCTCTTTCAGCATGAGGGTTTTGAGCTTCAGAAAGTTCGAACTCTCTTTCCTCAAGTGAATCTTGATTTTTTAATGTTCTGCGCTGATTGATAATCGCGTTGATTTCAGCACCGACGATAATGATAAAGCCTGTGATGAACAGCCATAACATTAAGACGATGATACCACCGATACTGCCGTATGTTTTTGAGTAGTTCGCAAAGTTGCTGACATAGAAACCAAATCCTGCTGTACCTAAAATCCAAACTACTGAAGCAAACAGTGCACCTGGCAGTACAGATTTGAATTTGATTTTGATGTTTGGCGCAAGTGCGTACAATGTCGCAAACAGTACGAAAATAATAATAAACGGCAATAAGAATCTTAAGATACTGAATATCCATTTAACTTGGCTGTCTAAGCCTAACGGTCCGAATAATAAGTGGCCGATTTGCTGACCGAATACCGGTAAGATTAAGGCGATAATGAATACTGCGCCCATAATGACAGTAAATAGGACACTGATTAATTTTAAAACGATAGGATTTCTGCCGTCTTCAACATCATAGGCAACGTTGAAAGCGTTCATAAGTGCAGTCATACCGTTTGAAGCGGACCATAACGCTAAAATCAAACCGACAGATAAAATACTGCCGCTGGCGTTTTTCATAATATCTTCAATGATGCCCGATAATAGATCTGCTGTAGAAGCAGGGGCATTTTGAGTAATCATATTGACAATCTTATTGCGATCGATTTTAAAGAGCGGTAAAAGTGATAATAAGAATAATAGCATTGGGAAGAGCGACAACATGAAATAATAGGATAGTTGCGCTGCTAATCCCGCAGCATCATCTTTACCGATACGATAGATTAAAAATGATAAAAAGTTCGAATCTTTCGTATATTTAGCTGGTTTATTGTTTCTAGCCACAAAGAAAGTTTGATTAGATTTCTTTGGTGATTTCGACTGGAATTCTTGCGGTGCTACATAGTAATTATTATCTTCGTGCGTGATACCAGCAGACTTTTCTTTGACTTTTTGAAAAAGACTTTCGTTTTTTTCATGTTTGTCGTGGTCTGTTGATTTAGACATAATGTGTACTCCTTTATTACTTGATTAAATTGTATTTGAATTGAAAAAAGGGGGATAACACTAAGCGGACAAAGCCGCTCAGCTTACCCCTTTGTAATCAATTCCTGCAGCTTAAACAATTAGTTTAAGTGTTTGTCGTTTTGTTTACGTTGCTGCAACGTATTTTTAGCATCTTTAAGTGCGCGTTCTAATTCTGGGTTATTACGGCGGATTTCTTCAATCGCGTCTTTCCAGTACATGATTTCTTCTTTAATTAAGTTGAATTTTGAAGGTCCTCTGTTTGAAGATTTGCCTTCTTTCAAGTTTTTAAAGCTGTTTTGTAATGAAGTACGCGTATTTTTGTCAGCAAGTGTGATAGCTCCGCCGACTAATGCGCCTAATAAGATACCTGGTACTAATTTGTTATTCATAATTCATCTACCCCTCTTTTAGATTTGAGTCTTTAAGAATGTAATCAATTAAATTATCACATGATGATTGTATCATATCGAAGACACCCTCAAAGTTATTTGTATAGTAAGGATCAGGTACATCTTGTTCTTCCATGTCGCTGAACTCAAGCAACTTGAACAATTTGCCTTTTAAATTCGGATTGATGTGCTGGATATTCTCCACGTTGCTTTGATCCATCGCAATAATGTAATCAAAGTCATCAGTGGGTTCAAACAACTCGCTGATCATTCCGTCAAAAGGAATATTGTGTTCAGTTAAGATACGTTGTGTACCTTCATGCGGCGATTGTCCTAAGTTCCAACTGCCTGTTCCGCGTGATTCGACTTCGATACCATCGATGCCGCGATCTTTAAGGCGTTGTTTCATAATCGCTTCAGCCATTGGAGAACGGCAAATGTTGCCTAAACAAACAAATGCTACTGTAGTCATATTCTACCTCCATTTTGTTTCTCAGTTGGATAAATAAAGCGTATCATTAAAACAGATACAAGATGAACCTAACGTTCCATAGATAATATTTACCCGAACTCAGATGAAATAACCTACATATCATTATCTTATCGGTTTTTGTTCAACTTCTAAAGTCTTAAATAACATAACTTGATAAAAGTTTTCATGAATTGTACAGTTTGATAATATAAACGTATAAAGAGGTGAGTAAAAATGGCATCAAATAATAAAGACAAGATTGTTGAAATCAGAGAAAAGTTGAATGTGGTTAACGTTAACCTGATAGATCCTGATAAATTTGAAGATGCAGATGAAGACAAAATTGAAGAGATTCACAGCTTTGTAACTTCAAAAGATAATTTTTCACCGAGCGAAGTTACAGCCATCGCATCTGAACTAGGCGAATTACGACAATCATAAGATTAAACAACAGTCAGAATAAGGAGGAACTTTGTTATGTCGCAACTACAAGAAAAATTAAAACAATATGCACAATTGATAGTGGATGTTGGAATGAATGTTCAAGAAGGGCAACCTGTGTTTATCCGTTCATCAGTGGATGCATTGGATTTAACACATGATATTGTAGAGGCTGCTTATCAGCGCGGCGCATCTGATGTGCGTGTAAAATATGCGGATGATACACTATCACGTCTTAAATTCGAATATGAACCTGTTGAATACTTTGAACAAAATACATTAAAAGATTATGATGTTGCTGAACGTATGGATTATGTCGAAAGAGGAGCTGCAAACTTAGCCTTAATCAGCAGTGATCCGGATTTATTAAGTAATGCGGATAGTGATAAAAAAGCAGCCTTCAGCAAAACGTATTCTAAAGGTTTCAAAGGTTACATGGAAGCGAGTCAGAATAACGATTTCCCTTGGTGTGTTGTCGTTTATCCGAATAAAGCATGGGCACAACGAGTTTATCCGGAATTAAGCGAAAATGAAGCGTATGAAAAATTCATTGATGAATTATTAGATATCGTACGTGTAGACGGCAATGATCCGGTTGAAAACTGGAATAAACATGTCGACAACTTAAGCAAACATGCGAAATATCTGCAAGATAAACATTATTCAGCATTGCATTATATTTCTGAAGGTACAGACTTAACAATCGGCTTGCCGAACAATCATTTATGGCAAGATGCGACAAGCTTTACAAATAAAGGTCAAGAATTTATCGCAAACATTCCGACAGAAGAAGTCTTTACAGCACCAGACCGCAACCGTGTTGACGGTCATGTAACTAACAAACTTCCGCTTAGCCATAATGGTACTTTGATTGACGGCTTTACACTTACATTCAAAGAAGGAAAAGTTGTTGATTTCAAAGCAGAAAAAGGGGAAGATGTATTACGCAGCTTGCTTGAAACAGACGAAGGTTCTAAATATTTAGGCGAAGTTGCACTTGTCCCGGATGATTCGCCGATTTCAAATCGCAACCGTGTCTTCTACAATACATTGTTAGATGAAAATGCTTCATGCCACATTGCACTCGGTGCAGGTTATCCGTTTACGATTATCGACGGAACAACTATGTCACGCGAACAATTGGCAGAAGAAGGTTTGAACGATGCATTTATTCATGTTGACTTCATGATCGGCAGTGCAGATTTAACTATTTACGGTATTACACAAGACGGTGAAGAAGAAATCGTCTTTAAAGATGGCAACTGGGCATATTAAGTAAAAACAAAAATATATAAAGACAAAGGAGATCAATTGTGGAACAAAGAGAAAGTAGACCAATGTCAGCGTCAAAAAGTGTAAAGGATCGCCAAGTTTATCCGCAAGATACCAATCATCATCATACGATGTTCGGCGGCTTGCTGATGGCAAACATTGATGAAATTGCAGCAATTTGCGCAATGAAGCACAGTAGTTCTCCAGTAGTGACAGCTTCTACGGATTCAGTCGACTTTTTACTGCCGATTCGAAACGGAGATGTTATCTCATATGAAGCGATGGTTTCTTATGCAGGATCAAGCTCTATGGAAGTATGTGTGCAAATCATTTTAGAAGATGTGATGAATGACAAGAAATATATGGCAGCACTCAGTTTCTTAACATTTGTCGCATTAGATGAGGATGGCAAACCGACACAAGTGCCGGATGTTTATCCAGAAAATGAAATTCAAGAATGGTTCCACAGCACAGCACCTGCACGTGTGAAACGCAGAAAAGAACGCAGACAAGAAAGTAAAGATACTTTAGCTTTCTTAACGCAAACAAGACATATTGAATAATAAATAAAGAAAACCGGCGCCTTTAAAGTCTGAAACTAGACAATAAAGGTACCGGTTTATTTTAATAGCTGTTAAAGGTTATTGTGCAAAGATTATTTTATAATTGATAACCTTCAGCTTTGAATTTCTGATGCATTTTCTTTTCGTTTTTACGAAAATCTGTATCAGGATAATACATATTTTTTACAAGCAAGTTAGGGCCTAAACAATGCACAGGACTGCAGTGGCAATTTAAACTTTGTGCTAAGTCAGAAGCCAGCCACTTATCAAATACATCGGTTAAACGATCTGTTTTGATATTTGAAATAGAACCAGTCTCATCACCGAAGTCTGTCACAATGACATCTCCTGTGAAGACATTGACATTTAATCGGCTGCGGCCGTCAGGATCGTTGCGCAATGTCACATTTTTGGCTGAATGCAGCTGATTGAATAACTGTTTGTCGTCTTCATCTAACATACATGGATAAATCGGCAAGGTACCAAATAACATCCATACTGATTCATCGCGTATTTCTAATAGATAACGGATGGTATCTTTGATTTCTTGCAGACTTAATACGTTTAATTCGCTCGCAAAGTCAGAAGGGTACATCGGATGTATTTCATGTCTGCTGCATTTCATGTCGTTGACTACTTCGCGATGGATTTTTCCAAGGTAAGGTTTAGTGTTTTGATTCAGCATTGTCTCAGCTGATACAAACATCCCTTGTTCAGATAATGTACGTGCATTATCAATCATTTGTTCGTAAAGTTTCAATTTCGCTTTAAGCGGCGGTTGTTTTTCCATAGCGCCGAAACCGACGTTCGCAAATTCATCTGTAGTGCCCCAGTTATGTGAAATATGCATCACATCTATGTATTCAGCAATATCTAAATAACGATCTTGAGGCAGCGTCAAATTGGAATTCATTTGCGTATAAATACCGCGCTGATCTGCATATTTAAGCAACGGTTTAACGACATTTCGAATCGACCTTTTAGAAAACATCGGTTCACCGCCGGTAATAGACAATGTACGCAAGTTTGGAATTTCGTCTAAGCGGCGAAAAATCAAGTCCATCGGCAATGGGTCAGGGTCTCTGGTTTGCAGCGTGTAACCTACAGCACAGTGACTGCAGCGCATATTGCATAAGTTTGTCGTTGTAAACTCGATATTGCTTAATGCCAAGCTGCCGAATGCTTCGACATCGTTATATGCCTCCCATGGATCATTTTGAATTGTAATCGGCTTTTTCGTTTGAGTAGTTGGGCCAATCATTAGTTTTGCCTTCTTTCTATTGAATGTATTTCCTATTAAAAAAGGGGTAATGTGAAGTGGAAGTACTCATTCACAAAACATTTTAGTCATTTCATATTATTAATACTCTAGTGAATTTTGTCAATTGCATGTTAAGATATTATTATATTTTTAAAAAAGGAGATTACCATGAATATGAGTGAAAATGATTTAATCAGCAACGTCAAAACAAGATTATCTGAATTTGTAGAGGAAATCGATCATGTAGATCCTGATAAAGTAAGCGTTGAAGATGTAGATGAGTGGATTGGTTTATTAGACCAATTAGAAGAAAAAGTAAAATTGTATCAACGCGAAAAATAAAGCCTATTGCGGTGCTATGTTTAAACTTTGCTGCTTTCGTCTATACTATAAATATAATCGATGAAAACAAAAATGATAAATATATTATTGTTAATTAGAGAAAGGTGATTAAATAATGACACAACCCGTAGCAATTATTTTAGGTAACGACTTTGAAGATATTGAATTAACAAGTCCAAAAGAAGCTATCGAAGAAGCAGGCTACAAAACAGTTATTGTCGGATCTGAAGAAGGCGAAGAACTTGTAGGTAAACATGGTACTAAAGCAAAAGCAAATGTCGGCATTGCAGAAGCTGACCCAAGCGACTATTCAGGTCTATTAATCCCTGGCGGTTTCTCACCAGACCATCTTCGCGGAGATGTAGAAGGCAGATTCGGTACATTTGCTAAAGCATTTATCAAAGAAGACGACCCAATCTTTGCGATTTGCCACGGTCCTCAAGTATTAATCGATACTGACGACTTAAACGGCCGTACGCTAACTGCAGTATTAAACGTACGCAAAGACTTGGACAACGCTGGCGCAACTGTTAAAGATGAATCAGTTGTAATTGATAAAAACATAGTAACAAGCCGTACGCCTGATGATTTAGATGACTTCAACAAAGCAATTGTTGACACTTTAAAGAAAAATGATGAGTAATAAATAAATTTTTGCCGGGGCAGTTGAAGCTGCCTCGGTTTTTTACATATATTGCCTTATTTTTGGCTACTACTCAAGACCGATTTTGATTAAAATCGTATAATTCTTATTTCATATCAAGCGTTTCTCAATTATAATATGTGTGAATTACAAAAAATATGATTGAGGAGATCTGTGTATGAAACGAAGCGAAAGGCTGTCTAGATCTAATCACGATTCTAGAAATAGCACACAGAATACACCCCATTATAATACTTATTATCAACCCGTAGGCACACCGCCGAGGAAGAGAAAAAGCAAAGGGTTATTTTTAAAAATTTTATTAGGACTGATTATCATCATTGCGCTGTTTTTAGGTGCGATGTATGTATTATCTTCTCGTGCAAATGTTGAAGATTTAAAAACAATTGAAAATAAATCCACATTCGTACCGATTAATGATATGCCTGAATACACCAAAGGTGCATTTATCGCAATGGAAGATGAGCGCTTTTATGATCATGGCGCATTTGATGTCAAAGGTATTTTCAGAGCCTTGTTTACGACACTCAGCGATCAATCGGTACAAGGCGGCAGTACCATCAGCCAGCAAGTTGTTAAAAATTATTATTATGGAAATGAACAAAGTTTCACCAGAAAGGTCAAAGAAATTTTAGTAGCCAGCCGTATGGAACAGACTTATTCGAAAGAAGAAATATTGAGTTTTTACGTCAATAATATTTATTTCGGCGATAACCAATATACGGTTGAAAGTGCCGCGAACCATTATTTCGGTACAACGACAGTTAAGAACAGTCAACACATGCCGACCATTTCTGTACTGCAAAGTGCAATTTTAGCAAGTAAAATCAATGCACCGAGCGTATATGATGTCAACAACATGTCGCAAAACTATATCAACCGAGTCAAAATCAATTTAGAGAAAATGAAGCAGCAAGGCTACATCAACGATGAACAATATAAAATAGCACTCGCACAATTAGGTGTCTGAATTTAGGCAACCGGATAACATCATCCGGATTGCCTTTTTTAATATGAAATGAAGTTTTGTTAGGACAAGTGAAGATTTCATTTTCTTTGTTATACAAGGGGTATAACGCTATAAATGTGACCGCATTTGTTTTACAATAAAGGACGAATACTTTTAACAACGTACAGAAATGAGGTGAGACAATGCCTAAGATTACTATGATTGAAGTTCAAAAGAAAAATAAAGAACGCTTCAACTTATTTTTAGATGGTGCCTTTGAAATGGGTATTGATATGGATACTTTGGTACATTTTAATTTGAAAAAAGGTGATGTCCTCACCGCTGAAGATATGATGCATATTCAAAAATATGAACATTACCGTTTAGGTCTGCATCACGCTGTCGCTTATCTGTCTTACCGCAAAAGAACAGAACAAGAAGTTGTGCAGCATTTGGAAAAACATGAAATCAATGAAACAGCTATTGCAGAAGTCATTGCCTATTGTCATAAAGAAGGCTATATCGACCATGAAGATTATGCGGAAAGCTTGAAAAACACTATGATTCGCACCACAGACAAAGGCCCTGAAATTTATAAGCAAAAACTATATAAAGCCGGCATTGAAAAAGCATTGATTGAAGATTACGGGGAACGTTACGAACAAGAACAGCCGCTTGAGGATGTTATTGCGCTTGCGGATAAGCTGATGCATCAGAAAAAAGGGCCGATGAAACGCCGTTCAGATAAAGTGAAACAATCACTGCTTCAAAAGGGCTATTCATTCGAGATTGTCAATGAAGCGATGCAAGCATTGGATTTCGAACCAGATGCGGATGAAGTCGATACATTGCTTCAAAAGGAATTAGAAAAAGTATATCGAAAGAACGAACGCAAATACAGCGGACAGCAGCTTGTTATGAAAACGACAGAAGCACTTCTCAGAAAAGGCTATGAGTATGATACAATTAAAGATAAATTAAGAGAAAGCGGGATTAGTGATGACTGAGAAAAGTTTAAGCGATATGACAAAAAGCGAAATTTTAAATGAAATACAAAAGTATAAAGAAAAGATGCGTAAAGCAGAAATGAATGGAATCTTAAATGAGTATGATGTTTACCGTACAAAAGTCATCATAGCTGAAAGTTATTTAGTAGATAAAGATAAAATTGAATTCGGTAAAATTTATGAATTGAATGACGGTACCAAACGTTATATGCGTGTAGATCGTTTTAAAGGTGTCTTTGCTTGGGGGAAAATCCTGCACAGCGGGCAAAGCGAACAAGGCATCCCAGTCGCATTATTAAAACTTTAGAAGGATGTAGGTTAAATGGCGAGTTCAATTGTATTAAAATTACTGAATATCACACACTATTATCGAAAAAAGAATAGAAAAAAATGGTATCTCCCATATGGTTATGATGCTGAAGATATTGAGTTGAACAATGTCTCTCTGCACCTTTATCAAGGAGAGTCGCTTGGAATTATCGGAGAACCGGGCGCTTCAAAAACGTTAATCGGCAGAATTTTAGCAGGTGAAGTCAAACCGGATAAGGGGCGTATCAAACGTAATGGCAGTTTATATTTCGGGGACATTGAAGATAAACATCTGCACGAAGAAACGGTCTCAGCCTTTGTTCAAAATGCAGTCGAATTATTTACATACTCTGTGAACGAACATAAAGTGGAACAAATATTGCGTTATGCAGATTTGTTTGAATTAAAAGATAAAGTTGTTTATCAATTAACCGATCAGCAATATGCCCAGCTTATCGTCAGCTTGGCACGCACTTCAAAAGCAGACATCATCATTTTCAACCACGTTTTGCATTATTTAGACGAAGCCTTTTTGAAAAAAGCCTCTAAGTTATCGCAAGACTACATAGATGATGAAAAGACCATGATTACAATCGATGATAACCTGAATGTGATTCAAACGATATGCAACTATGCAGTGTGGATTTCTCATGGCCAATTACGTATGGAAGGACCGTTGAGCAGAGTCTTGCCTGCGTTTAAAGAACATGAGCGTGATCGTCAATCGTTAAAAACAGAAGAAGAAAAAGCACATTTTGATGTGGATTGGAAAAAGAAACGTACGCGCATTCCGGAAATGACTTATAACTTTAAGCGTGTAGAGCGGTATAAACATGCAAAACCGACACCTTTCTTAGCGCGTGTAATTGGATGGAGTATTGTCTTATTAGTCGGCTTCGTGTTCATGGCTGTGCTGTTATTCAATAATTTAGGTATTGTCCATTTTGCACAGAACACAGAACAAAGCAAATTGCAATCGAATCAAAAAGGTGTCTTCAACGAAACTTTAACGTACGGCTTAGTGACCAAAAATAATTTGGAAGTCAAAGGGGAAGGCAATACAAAGCTCAACTTGCCGAAATATGCGTTTGTGACAATCATTGGAGAAAATGATAATAACTATAAAATTGTCGTCGATGACAAAGAATATGTAACAGGCAAAAATAAACTGTATCATTTCAATCCGGCAGCGCTTTATGAACGCCACAGCAAATCGACATTAGAAGATTATATGAAAGACAGTTATATCAACTATGTGGATTTCTATAACAGCCATATCGGCCAATCACATAAGAAAGCAGTTAAAAGTTTAGTACCTGAAAAGGATCAGCGTTTTGTCGCACCTGTCACGCAGCAGCCGGTGGATTTATTGTTTAATGATTCCGATCATTTAACTGGATTTGTATTCCCGATTGTTGAAAAAGACAAATTGAAAGATAAATTCGGAATTCAAGGCGATTACTGGGTAACGAAATCAGGTAAAGGCTACTTCATTGCGGACATGAAAGATAATAAATGGATTTATATAGAATTGTAGGTGAGACGAAATGTTAGATAAAATCATAAATTTTTACTATAGCTTGCCTCAAATGCTGAGACATTTAAGCGGCAGTTTGAAGCGGAATTGGAAATGGTTTGTCATTCCGCTGGGCTGTTCTATAATTTTATTGCTTCTGATGCTTCTGATGTTGAAGCTTAATAATTCGACAGAAGAAACACAAGCCGTATGGTATTACCGCTATATTGGTTTCATTACATTATCTTGGACACTTGTCACATTGTACTTTAATACAATGCGCTACCGCAGAGATTATTATGAGTATAAGAACTTTGATTATGTGACATCGTTTAAAAGTATTATCTATACTGTCATCTTCTCAATCGGTTTATTGCTTTCAATTGCGCTTGTCGTACTTGTAAAACCTGTGAATTTAGACAGTTCATTTTGGGCCATCGGTTTCTACTGGGTAATGTGGATGTTGTTTGTTATCTTGGTTTCTCAAGTGTTAGGATTAATCCGTATGATCAGCAACTACAAAGTATTTGATATAACAATGTATGTTTGTTTTGCAGTGATGTTCTTTATCGTGCCGATTATCTTTATTCCGAATGAACATAAGACATGGTGGATGCATATTCTTATGCTGAATCCGTTGTTTTACTTAGTTTCTGGTATTGAAGAAGCGGTGATTATCGGTATTAACAGTTTAGGCAATATACCTTATCACTTTTTCTTTATTGTCTGGTTAGGTATTTGGAGTCTGTTGCTATATATTTTAAGACCGCATATTGCTTATGAAAAATTCAGAATGACAACGCATCGTTCGATTCATTTGAAAAATACAGCAGAACCTGACAAAGTAAAAGAAAATAATTTCGATCATTAAGAGATTGAATATAAAAACGAGAATGAAAATGTCGTTTGAACATTTTCATTCTCGTTATTTTCTTTAGTGTGCATAAAGTTTTTTCATTAATTTCTGTTCGCTGAAGACCCAGCCCGTATAAGAATGTGTAATCTCTAGGTTTTTATCTAAATGTACAATGGC
The DNA here is from genome assembly GCF_025561445.1 of Staphylococcus sp. IVB6181. NCBI lineage: Bacteria > Bacillati > Bacillota > Bacilli > Caryophanales > Staphylococcaceae > Staphylococcus > Staphylococcus sp. IVB6181. Next base: position 1,132,676 of record NZ_CP095096.1, read on the forward strand.
CACAAAGGAATAGTGGTCTTTATTGAGATAGCGTAAGTCGATAAAACGGACTTCTTGGATATTATCGCTTAGTTGGCGCGTATCCCATCTGTAAATAGATGAAAAGTTTAGAAAGGCTTTGACATTCGGATCATTGCGCAGTACACGCATTAATGATTCTTCTGGGAAAGGCTGGCGTTTTACTTTGTCCGCAAAGACTACGTTTGTTCCGTAACTGCGGCCCACATAGTCATGTGTTTCTGTTTGTACAGCGACACGCCATTCCATAAATTTCATAGTAGGTGCCACAAACACTTTGACGAGATGTGCTTTATCTTGACTGCTGACCATACGCAATACACGTTTTTTGATAGACGCTCGGAAGATAAAGCGTACAATGTAATAAATCACCAAGATGATAAAGATTGGAATATACACTAAAAATGCATTAAATCCTAATGCCCAGAATACAATACCGAGACACCATAAGATAAAGATGTATGGGTCGAATGTATTGATGACACTTAATTGTATCCACTTGTTTGAAAACGGCCGCAATGCTTGTGTGCCGTATGAGTTGAATATATCAACAAACACATGCAGGAAGACCGCAAGTTGTGCCCACAGCCAAATATGCAGCGGATTAATATGGCTGAAGAATGTGAAGACCAGCAAGGTAATCAAAATCGGCCATAAAATTGTGAAAGGGATTGAATGTGTTATCCCTCTATGATTAGATATATAAGCAGCGTTATTTTTCAATTTTAATACAGTATCACTGTCAGGAATCAATGAACCGGCGATTAAAGTCGTCGCTGCTGCACCGAATTGATCTGACAGGGCAGGGTCATGCATCGCTAATGCTGTTAGGCCGATACCCATGACAATATGTGTTCCTGTATCCATAATAGTTCACTCATTTCAAATATTCTTACATATAGTATAAAACATATTACGTAATAACAAAATAAATCCAACTGAAATATATGAGTTAAAAGCAAATAAAAAGGAGCGTCTAAAAGATATGCTGGACCAGAATTCATTTAAAAAAGACTTGCTTTCATGGTTTGATGAAAACCAAAGAGCTATGCCATGGCGCGAAACTACGAATCCTTATTATATTTGGATCAGCGAAGTCATGCTGCAGCAGACACAAGTGAAAACAGTCATTGATTATTATCATCGCTTTACAGAGCGGTTCCCGACAGTAGCGGATTTAAGCGAGGCCCATCAAGACGAAGTATTGAAGTATTGGGAAGGTCTCGGTTATTACAGCCGTGCACGCAACTTCCATCATGCTATCCAAGAAGTACAAACGAAATATAACGGCCAAGTCCCGAGCAATCCTGATTTATTTAAGCAGCTTAAAGGTGTCGGACCGTATACACAAGCTGCTGTGATGAGTATTGCTTTCGACTTGCCGCTGCCGACAGTAGACGGCAATGTCTTTCGTGTATGGTCGCGCTTGAATAATGACTTCAGTGATACAACTAAACAGTCAGTAAGAAAGAAATTCGAGGACGAATTGCGTCCGTATGTAGCGACACAAGCAGGACAATTCAACCAAGCCATGATGGAATTAGGTGCTTTAATCTGTACGCCTAAATCACCGCTTTGTTTATTATGTCCGGTGCAATCGCATTGTGAAGCACTAGAAAAAGGTACGGTTGATGACTTGCCGGTGAAAACAAAGAAAGTCAAAAAGAAAACGATTCATCAAAATTGTTATGTCATTAAAAATAAACAAGGCGAATTATTAATCGAACAGCGGACAGAAAAGCTGCTGAATGGTATGTGGGAATTTCCGATGTATGAAGCAGCGCATAGTGAAGAAGATGTTTATGATTTATTAAAACAAGATGTTTCAATCAGTGAAGCACCGATTTTTAAATTGAAGCATCAGTTTACACACTTAACATGGGATATTAAAGTATTCAGTGTAGATGACACGATTGATGCGGATCAAGTTGAATTAGCAGAGAACTTCACATGGATGAAGTTAGAAGATAGAGATCAATTCAATTTTCCAGCGTCCATGCACAAAGTATTAGATGCGTTAGAAACTAAGTAGTCTTTTCTGAGATTAAAATAGCGTTATGTTATAATTGAGAATGTGAAAAAAAGCCAGGAGGAGGTGTGGAACATGGTAAAAGAGTCCATACCGAAAGAAGGAGAACGTATTAAAATTCAAAGTTACAAGCACGATGGCAACATTCATAGAGTTTGGTCCGAAACAACTATTTTAAAAGGGACAGACCATGTTGTGATTGGAGGCAATGACCACACACTTGTGACTGAAAGCGATGGCCGTACATGGATTACGAGAGAACCTGCGATTGTTTATTTTCATTCGGAGTATTGGTTCAATGTAATCTGTATGTTCAGAGAAGATGGTATTTATTATTATTGCAACCTCTCTTCACCGTTTGTGTGTGATGTTGAGGCATTGAAATATATTGATTATGATTTGGATATTAAAGTCTATCCGAACGGCAAATATCATTTGCTGGATGAAGATGAGTATCAGCAGCATATGCAGCAAATGAATTATCCGAAAGATATTGATGCGATTTTACGCAGAAATGTTGATATTTTACAGCAATGGATTGAACAAAAGAAAGGACCGTTTGCGCCTGACTTTATTAAAGTCTGGAGAGATCGGTATAAAAAATTAAGACAAGGCTAGTCAATAAAGCAGATTGCTTTATTACAGCTTGTGCTTTTAATTATAATAGCTATGGTATGAATAATAAGGGTTGTACGAGGCGCGGACATTGCTTCAAAAAATGTCTCGCCTCGTTGATTTATTTGTTTTCATAAAAGAAGAGAAAGGGAGGAGCTGCCTCAATGATACGCAGGTATATACAGTTTGTTAAACCGTATAAATGGCGGATAGCTGCAACCATCATTATCGGTATCATTAAATTCGGTATCCCTATGCTGATTCCATTATTAATCAAATATGTGATTGATGATGTCATTAACAATCCGAATATGAATGTCAGTGATAAGCTGAGTCATCTAGGAATTGCAATCGGGATAGCCTTCTTTATATTTGCTGTCATTCGTCCGCCTATTGAATACATGCGGCAATATTTAGCGCAATGGACGAGTAACAAAATATTATACGATATTCGTAAGCGGCTTTACGATCATTTACAAGCTTTAAGTGCACGATTTTATGCCAACAATAAAGCAGGGGAAGTTATTTCTCGTGTGATTAACGATGTTGAGCAGACCAAAGACTTTATTTTAACGGGTTTGATGAACATATGGCTAGACTGTGTGACGATTATTATCGCATTGTCTATTATGTTCTTCTTAGATGTTAAATTAACACTCGCTGCCATGGTCATTTTCCCGTTCTACATTTTAACGGTTTATTATTTCTTCGGCAGACTGCGCGGATTAACGCGTCAAAGATCACAAGCTTTAGCTGAAGTACAAGGTTTCTTGCATGAGCGTGTGCAAGGGATTTCTGTCATCAAAAGTTTTGCGATTGAAGAAAACGAAGCAAAGAACTTCGATAAGAAAAACAGCAACTTCTTGCAACGTGCGTTTAAACATACACGTTGGAACGCGTATTCGTTTGCGGCTATTAATACAGTGACTGACTTAGGCCCTATCATTGTTATAGGTGTCGGCGGTTACTTAGCAGTAACAGGTTCTATCACTGTCGGTACTTTAGCAGCCTTTGTCGGTTATTTAGAACAGCTTTTCGGACCTTTACGCCGTTTAGTTTCATCATTTACAACACTGACACAAAGTTTTGCGTCTATGGACCGTGTGTTCAATTTATTAGATGAAAAATATGATGTGAAAGATGAAGCATATGCCAAACCGTTAAATATTACAGAAGGCAATATTTCATTGAACCATGTCTCATTCAGATATAATCCGCATGCACCTAAAGTGCTGGATGATATTAATCTTGATGTACATCATGGCGAAACGGTTGCCTTTGTCGGCATGTCAGGCGGAGGAAAGTCAACGCTCATCAATTTAATCCCTCGCTTCTATGATGCGACTGAAGGTACGATAGCGATAGATGGGCATAATGTAAAAGACTTTATGTTATCTAGTTTAAGAGATCAAATCGGCCTTGTTCAGCAAGACAACATTTTATTCTCAGATACTATCAGAGAAAATATTCTCTTAGGAAAACCTGGTGCTAGTGAAGAAGAAGTGGTCGAAGCTGCTAAACTTGCAAATGCACATGAATTCATCATGAGCTTGCCAGAGGGTTATGAAACAGAAGTAGGAGAACGCGGTGTGAAATTATCAGGCGGACAAAAACAACGTATTTCCTTAGCACGTATCTTCTTAAATAACCCGCCGATTATTATTCTTGATGAAGCAACAAGTGCATTGGACTTAGAAAGTGAAGCTATTATACAAGAAGCGCTTGCGCACTTAAGCGAAAACAGAACAACATTGATTGTGGCGCACCGTTTATCTACTATTACACATGCGGATAAGATTGTAGTAGTTGAAAACGGACAAATTATCGAAACAGGTACACACCAAGAATTATTAGCAAAACAAGGTGCCTATCATCATCTATATACAATTCAAGATTTATACTAAGAAAGAGCAGAAGCTGTCTCCTTATGAGACAACTTCTGCTCTATTTTTATAAGTCTAAATCTTCATCATCGATTTCAATGTTTGAATCATCTTGGTGATATTCAAAATAACTCATTACTAAACGATCTAAATGCTCTAAATCATAGCTGAACTCTTCAATAGCTGAGATAATCTGCATGACATTTGAAATAGAGTATTCAGATGTGCCGGGATGCTCATGCAATTCATTTTTAAATGCATCCAAGAGTTCGATTTTTTGCGGTATATCAATGGGTGCTTGGAAATTCTCAAAGTCATATCTTGCTTTTTGCGCAATGCTGAACATAATCTGATCATAAGAATTCATTAAATCATCAAGCTCAAATTTAATTTGAAGTTTAAGTTTATCGCTCATGTTGTGCAAGTCGTTTTGGAAGCGGTGCATGCGACGCAAAACATCGTATGCACTTTTTGTCGTCAGGACAACTTGCTTAAAGACAATCTTCTTTCTGTTTAGTTCAAATGCATTCTTTTTTAAGAAAGTACGCTCTTCTTTATAATAATCAAAGAGCTGCTGCAAGTTATTCAAACGTTTCTTAATGCTTTTAGTATCTTCTTTTACATGGTAAAACTCAGTCGTATCATTAATTACTAATTTAATCCAAATGAAGATGTCAGATGCGACATTCATTGAATTATAGTAGAGCTTTGTTTCATATTTCGGCGGGAAGAAAGCAACGTTGACAATAAACGCACTTGAAACACCGATCATTACTAATACGAAACGATAAAACGCAGAAGCATAGAAATTACCAGTCTCTCCGCCTTGCCCCATAATAATCAGAGCTGTAACGGTAGCCAGTGTAGCCACGTGCTGGAGCTTTAATTGGAAGAGCAAAGCAATCAGCACGATAACTGTGGCGCCCATAATAATGATAGTATCACCGAAGATACTAACCATGGAGACGGATAGAAATGCACCGATTAAGTTACCTTGAAACTGTTCTTTGATTGTTTTGTATGAGCGGAATACGCTCGGCTGCATTGCAACAACTGCCCCGATTCCTGCAACTGTAGGAATACCCGCACTTTTAGGCAAAAATGACGCAATTAACATTGCCAGGATAATAGCAATACCAGTTTTAAAAATTCTTGCACCTAATTTCAAATTGTTGTGCTCCTTTATTCCTGTTTATGCACATTCATTCTCAGTTTTAATGGCAACTGAAAACAAATCGTATAATAAAGTTATACATTGAATTTGAATGATTTTCAAGTTTATTTCATTTGAGAGAAAGCATAATCAGCAGCACGTAATGTTTCTTCGATATCTTCATCTGTATGCTCAGTTGTTAAGAACCATGCTTCGAATTTAGATGGAGCTAAATTAATACCTTGGTTCAGCATAAGTTTGAAGAATTTAGCGAATGCATCACCGTCTGAGTTTTCAGCTTGTTCGTAATGTGTGACTTTCTCGTCAGTAAAGTACATAGTTAATGAACCATAGACTCTATTGATAGTAGCTGTAATGCCATGTTTTTTAATCAATTCATTTAAACCATCTTCGAGTTTTTTGCCGAGACGATTCAATTCTTCGTACACACCATCTTGTTCTAACACTTCTAATAATGCAATGCCGGCTTTCATTGATAATGGGTTGCCTGCCATTGTACCCGCTTGATATGCAGGTCCGAGCGGTGCGACTTGTTCCATAATATCTTGACGTCCGCCGTAACCGCCGATTGGCAATCCGCCGCCGACAATCTTACCGAAGGCAGTTAAGTCAGGATAGACATTTAATAAGTCTTGCGCTGCCCCGTAATGGAAACGAAATGCAGTAATGACTTCATCATAGACAACTAAACCGCCGTATTGATGAGTGATTTCATTGACTTCTTCTAGGAAACCGGGAAGCGGTTCAACCATACCGAAGTTGCCGATAATCGGTTCTACTAATACTGCTGCGATTTGATCGCCCCAATGTTCCATTGCTTCTTTATATGCTTCGATGTCATTGAAAGGTACAGTAATAACTTCTTGCGCTACACTTTTTGGTACGCCTGCTGAATCAGGAGAGCCTAATTGTGAAGGGCCGCTGCCTGCTGCAACAAGTACTAAATCTGAGTGCCCATGATATGAACCAGCAAATTTAATGATTTTATCACGGTTTGTATACGCACGTGCAACACGAATTGTAGTCATCACTGCTTCAGTACCTGAATTGACGAAACGCATTTTTTCAAGTGAAGGAATGGCTTCGCGTAATTTCTTAGCAAACTCAATTTCCAATTCAGTCGGCGTACCGAAGAGTACACCTTTCGCTGCTTGCTCTTGAATGGCTTTAGTGATGTGCGGATGTGCATGACCTGTAATAATCGGGCCGTATGCTTGCAGATAGTCGATATAACGATTGCCATCTACGTCGAATAAATATTGACCTTTACCTTCTTTCATTACTACCGGTGCACCGCCGCCAACTGCTTTAAATGAGCGGGAAGGGGAGTTGACACCGCCTAGGATATATTCATCTGACAAACTTTGAAGTCGTTCGCTTTCAGTAAAATTCATTATTTATCAACCTCTTTTAATTTAATAATTCCGCTTACTATCGTATCATATAATTAACTATAAGAAGAAAAAGGTGAGCATATGTTGAAAAAAGGAGACAAATTCCCTGAATTTGCATTAGAAAATCAAGACGGAGAAGTAATTACTAACGAAACAATCAAAGGAAGAAAAGCAATTCTTTACTTTTATCCTAGAGATAATACACCAGGATGCACAACAGAAGCTTGCGATTTCCGAGACAACATGGCAATGTTCAATGATTTAGATATTGCTGTCTATGGAATAAGCGGAGATTCTAAGAAAAAACACCAAAACTTTATCGCAAAACATGATTTAAACTTCGATTTATTAGTAGACGAAGATTATAAATTATCAGAAGCAACAGGCGTCTACCAATTGAAGAAAAGTTTTGGTAAAGAATCAATGGGCATTGTAAGAACTACTTTTATCGTTGACGAAGAAGGGGTTATCGACCATGTCATCGAGAAAGTAAAAGTTAAAGAACAAATGGATCAACTAAAAGAAATATTGGGGTGAAGCATGTGAAGGTTCTTTCATTAAATAGATTAAAAGACTCAGAGCAGTTATTGGAAGAAACTTTTCCAGAAACAGAATTCGTATTTCGTAAGAATGTAGATGAAATCAGCGAAGAGGATAAAAAAGATGCGGATATTGTGATCGGATACAGCGGCAAAGCTGATCAAGCTTTCTTCGAAGGTATGCCGAATCTTAAATTTATTGCATGGTATGCTGCGGGTGTGAACAATCTGCCGCTTGAATATCTTGCAGAGCGAGATGTTTTATTAACCAATGCATCAGGTATCCACGCAAAACAAATGAGTCAATTTGCGTTTGCATATATTCTAGACGATTATAAGCAAATGAGAGTTTCAAGACACAATCAAGATAATAAAGTGTATGATTCTAAAGTAACAGGCAGACGATTAGATGGAGATACTATCCTTATATTAGGTACAGGTAATATTCCAAAAGAAATTGCTAAACTTGCAAATGCGTTTGAAATGAAAGTGATCGGTATCAATACTACTGGTCATGAAGTAGATGGATTTGATGAAACCTATCCATTAAATGCATTAAATGAGGTATTGCCTAAAGCGGATATTATTATTAACGTTTTGCCTGAAACTGAAGATACGTACCATTTATTGAAATCAGAACAATTCGATGCAATGAAAGAAAGTGCATTGTTCATTAACATCGGAAGAGGAACGATTGCTTCCGAAGAAACGATTATTAATGCTTTAAAAGAAGACAAAATCAGACATGCTTATCTAGATGTTTTTGAAAAAGAACCTTTATCAGAGGATAGTCCTTTATATGAACTGGATAATGTGAGTATTACAGCACATATCACAGGCAATGGTAAAGAAAATTTCAATGAAGCATCGCAAATATTCATTAGGAATTTCAAACATTTTCTCAACAATGGAGATGTAGTTGAGAATAAGGTTGATTTATCTAAAGGATATTGATTAAATTAAGTGCAAACATTGACATTTCAGTGCTTCAACCGTTATATTAATATTAAGTAATAATAATTATTAAGTAGAAAGACGGTGGATTAGATGAGTGCAGAAATGGAAACTATTGAGCATCAATTAGAGGACTCTATTGCATCTTTAAGAAATGCCGGAATCAGAATTACACCGCAAAGACAAGCCATTCTAAGATTTTTGATTTCCAGTGAAACTCATCCAACAGCAGATGAAATTTATCAGGCACTGTCACCAGATTTTCCAAACATAAGTGTTGCTACGATATATAATAACTTGCGAGTGTTTAAGAAAACAGGGATTGTCAATGAATTGACTTATGGAGATGCATCCAGTCGCTTTGATTTTAATACGCATAATCACTATCACGTAATCTGCGAAAATTGCGGAAAGATCGTTGATTTTCATTATCCTCAATTACATGAAGTCGAACAGTTAGCACAACATGTAACGGGATTTAAAGTTTCTCATCACAGAATGGAAATTTACGGATTATGCCCAGAATGCCAAGAAAAAGAAGAATAAGAAATTATTACAAGGTTAACTGACCGAATGCGGAATGCATTTGGTCTTTTTTCTATATATGGGGATTTCAGCTGATCAGTAAAAAGTATATGCTGCACTTCATATTACAAGAATATGAAGTGGTGTTTACATGGGAATAATAAAAATATGTTCGAGGAAGCGGTACAATACTAGTATTACTACACACAAAGGGTGAGAGGGCATTAGGTCTATTTACACTTATACGGCAATAGTTGCTGTTGGTTGCAATCGTACGCACATTAAGTAATTTTATACAAATTTTATTAAAGAATTTTATTGACTCTTAACAGAAGACTTGATATGATGAATAGGTCGTTGAAACGGCGCAGTAAATTTAACATTGAGAAGTAAAAGTTTGAATTAAAAACTTTAACAAAGTGTAAATTTTACTATTGAAAATCAACAAAGAACATTATAGAATAGTTATTGTTGAAAAAACGAAGCCAAACATCCTTAAAAAATAATTTTAAAAAGTGCTTGACTTCAAAAATGAAAAGCGGTATAATTAATTATTGTAACGCGAAAAAATGAACATTGAAAACTGAATGATAATATGTCAACGTTAATTCCAAATTAACAAACGTTTTAAACGTTTTATAACAAATAGTTTTTATGAGCTAGTCAAACATCATAAACTTTTATGGAGAGTTTGATCCTGGCTCAGGATGAACGCTGGCGGCGTGCCTAATACATGCAAGTCGAGCGAACAGACGAGGAGCTTGCTCCTCTGACGTTAGCGGCGGACGGGTGAGTAACACGTGGGTAACCTACCTATAAGACTGGAATAACTCCGGGAAACCGGGGCTAATGCCGGATAATACATGAAACCGCATGGTTTCATGATGAAAGACGGTCTTGCTGTCACTTATAGATGGACCCGCGGCGTATTAGCTAGTTGGTAAGGTAACGGCTTACCAAGGCAACGATACGTAGCCGACCTGAGAGGGTGATCGGCCACACTGGAACTGAGACACGGTCCAGACTCCTACGGGAGGCAGCAGTAGGGAATCTTCCGCAATGGGCGAAAGCCTGACGGAGCAACGCCGCGTGAGTGATGAAGGTCTTCGGATCGTAAAACTCTGTTATTAGGGAAGAACAAGGATGTAAGTAACTGTGCATCCCTTGACGGTACCTAATCAGAAAGCCACGGCTAACTACGTGCCAGCAGCCGCGGTAATACGTAGGTGGCAAGCGTTATCCGGAATTATTGGGCGTAAAGCGCGCGTAGGCGGTTTCTTAAGTCTGATGTGAAAGCCCACGGCTCAACCGTGGAGGGTCATTGGAAACTGGGAAACTTGAGTGCAGAAGAGGAAAGTGGAATTCCATGTGTAGCGGTGAAATGCGCAGAGATATGGAGGAACACCAGTGGCGAAGGCGACTTTCTGGTCTGCAACTGACGCTGATGTGCGAAAGCGTGGGTATCAAACAGGATTAGATACCCTGGTAGTCCACGCCGTAAACGATGAGTGCTAAGTGTTAGGGGGTTTCCGCCCCTTAGTGCTGCAGCTAACGCATTAAGCACTCCGCCTGGGGAGTACGGCCGCAAGGCTGAAACTCAAAGGAATTGACGGGGACCCGCACAAGCGGTGGAGCATGTGGTTTAATTCGAAGCAACGCGAAGAACCTTACCAAATCTTGACATCCTTTGACAACTCTGGAGACAGAGCCTTCCCCTTCGGGGGGACAAAGTGACAGGTGGTGCATGGTTGTCGTCAGCTCGTGTCGTGAGATGTTGGGTTAAGTCCCGCAACGAGCGCAACCCTTAAGCTTAGTTGCCAGCATTAAGTTGGGCACTCTAAGTTGACTGCCGGTGACAAACCGGAGGAAGGTGGGGATGACGTCAAATCATCATGCCCCTTATGATTTGGGCTACACACGTGCTACAATGGACGGTACAAAGGGCAGCGAACCCGCGAGGTCAAGCAAATCCCATAAAGCCGTTTTCAGTTCGGATTGTAGTCTGCAACTCGACTACATGAAGCTGGAATCGCTAGTAATCGTAGATCAGCATGCTACGGTGAATACGTTCCCGGGTCTTGTACACACCGCCCGTCACACCACGAGAGTTTGTAACACCCGAAGCCGGTGGAGTAACCTTTTAGGAACTAGCCGTCGAAGGTGGGACAAATGATTGGGGTGAAGTCGTAACAAGGTAGCCGTATCGGAAGGTGCGGCTGGATCACCTCCTTTCTAAGGATATATTCGGAACAGTTTCGTTAGAAACTGAAATAGGAATAACGTGACATATTGTATTCAGTTTTGAATGTTTATCATTCAATTTTAAATGGGCCTATAGCTCAGCTGGTTAGAGCGCACGCCTGATAAGCGTGAGGTCGGTGGTTCGAGTCCACTTAGGCCCACCATTTAAAATTTATATTGGGGGCTTAGCTCAGCTGGGAGAGCGCCTGCTTTGCACGCAGGAGGTCAGCGGTTCGATCCCGCTAGTCTCCACCATATATATTGTACATTGAAAACTAGATAAGTAAGTAAAAATAGATTTTACCAAGCAAAACCGAGTGAATTAGAGTTTTAAAAGCTTTATTCATTTAAATGAATCGCTAGTAATCAATTGCCGATGGCAAACGATTACTCACAATATTAATAACGTGATTAAGTTATTAAGGGCGCACGGTGGATGCCTTGGCACTAGAAGCCGAAGAAGGACGTTACTAACGACGATATGCTTTGGGTAGCTGTAAGTAAGCGTTGATCCAGAGATTTCCGAATGGGGAAACCCAGCACAAGTTATGTTGTGTTATCGACATGTGAATACATAGCATGTCAGAAGGCAGACGCGGAGAACTGAAACATCTTAGTACCCGCAGGAAGAGAAAGAAAAATCGATTCCCTGAGTAGCGGCGAGCGAAACGGGAAGAGCCCAAACCTATGAGCTTGCTCATTGGGGTTGTAGGACACTCTATACGGAGTTACAAAGGAATAAATTAGACGAATCGTACTGGAAAGTTGAACCAGAGAAGGTAAGAGTCCTGTAGTCGAAAGTTTATTCTCTCTTGAGTGGATCCTGAGTACGACGGAGCACGTGAAATTCCGTCGGAATCCGGGAGGACCATCTCCCAAGGCTAAATACTCTCTAGTGACCGATAGTGAACCAGTACCGTGAGGGAAAGGTGAAAAGTACCCCGGAAGGGGAGTGAAAAAGAACTTGAAACCGTGTGCTTACAAGTAGTCAGAGCCCGTTAATGGGTGATGGCGTGCCTTTTGTAGAATGAACCGGCGAGTTACGATCTGATGCAAGGTTAAGCAGCAAATGTGGAGCCGCAGCGAAAGCGAGTCTGAATAGGGCGTTGAGTATTTGGTCGTAGACCCGAAACCAGGTGATCTACCCTTGGTCAGGTTGAAGTTCAGGTAACACTGAATGGAGGACCGAACCGACTTACGTTGAAAAGTGAGCGGATGAACTGAGGGTAGCGGAGAAATTCCAATCGAACCTGGAGATAGCTGGTTCTCTCCGAAATAGCTTTAGGGCTAGCCTCAAGTGATGATTGTTGGAGGTAGAGCACTGTTTGGACGAGGGGCCCCTCTCGGGTTACCGAATTCAGACAAACTCCGAATGCCAATCAATTTAACTTGGGAGTCAGAACGTGGGTGATAAGGTCCATGTTCGAAAGGGAAACAGCCCAGACCACCAGCTAAGGTCCCAAAATATATGTTAAGTGGCAAAGGATGTGGTATTGCCCAGACAACTAGGATGTTGGCTTAGAAGCAGCCATCATTTAAAGAGTGCGTAATAGCTCACTAGTCGAGTGACACTGCGCCGAAAATGTACCGGGGCTAAACATATTACCGAAGCTGTGGATTGTCCGTAGGACAATGGTAGGAGAGCGTTCTAAGGGCGTCGAAGCATGATCGCAAGGACATGTGGAGCGCTTAGAAGTGAGAATGCCGGTGTGAGTAGCGAAAGATGGGTGAGAATCCCATCCACCGATTGACTAAGGTTTCCAGAGGAAGGCTCGTCCGCTCTGGGTTAGTCGGGTCCTAAGCCGAGGCCGACAGGCGTAGGCGATGGATAACAGGTTGATATTCCTGTACCACCATTTATCGTTTTAAGCGATGGGGGGACACAGTAGGATAGGCGAAGCGTGCTGTTGGAGTGCACGTCCAAGCAGTGAGACTGAATGGTAGGCAAATCCGCCATTCTCAAGGTTGAGCTGTGATGGGGAGAGGAAAACATGTTTTCCTCGAGTCGTTGATTTCACACTGTCGAGAAAAGCCTCTAGCTAGATAACTGGTGCCCGTACCGCAAACCGACACAGGTAGTCAAGATGAGAATTCTAAGGTGAGCGAGAGAACTCTCGTTAAGGAACTCGGCAAAATGACCCCGTAACTTCGGGAGAAGGGGTGCTCTTTAGGGTTCACGCTCTGAAGAGCCGCAGTGAATAGGCCCAAGCGACTGTTTATCAAAAACACAGGTCTCTGCTAAACCGTAAGGTGATGTATAGGGGCTGACGCCTGCCCGGTGCTGGAAGGTTAAGAGGAGTGGTTAGCTTCTGCGAAGCTACGAATCGAAGCCCCAGTAAACGGCGGCCGTAACTATAACGGTCCTAAGGTAGCGAAATTCCTTGTCGGGTAAGTTCCGACCCGCACGAAAGGCGTAACGATTTGGGCACTGTCTCAACGAGAGACTCGGTGAAATCATAGTACCTGTGAAGATGCAGGTTACCCGCGACAGGACGGAAAGACCCCGTGGAGCTTTACTGTAGCCTGATATTGAAATTCGGCACAGCTTGTACAGGATAGGTAGGAGCCTTAGAAGCGTGAGCGCCAGCTTACGCCGAGGCGCTGGTGGGATACTACCCTAGCTGTGTTGGATTTCTAACCCGCGCCATTGATCATGGCGGGAGACAGTGTCAGGCGGGCAGTTTGACTGGGGCGGTCGCCTCCTAAAGTGTAACGGAGGCGCTCAAAGGTTCCCTCAGAATGGTTGGAAATCATTCATAGAGTGTAAAGGCATAAGGGAGCTTGACTGCGAGACCTACAAGTCGAGCAGGGTCGAAAGACGGACTTAGTGATCCGGTGGTTCCGCATGGAAGGGCCATCGCTCAACGGATAAAAGCTACCCCGGGGATAACAGGCTTATCTCCCCCAAGAGTTCACATCGACGGGGAGGTTTGGCACCTCGATGTCGGCTCATCGCATCCTGGGGCTGTAGTCGGTCCCAAGGGTTGGGCTGTTCGCCCATTAAAGCGGTACGCGAGCTGGGTTCAGAACGTCGTGAGACAGTTCGGTCCCTATCCGTCGTGGGCGTAGGAAATTTGAGAGGAGCTGTCCTTAGTACGAGAGGACCGGGATGGACATACCTCTGGTGTACCAGTTGTCGTGCCAACGGCATAGCTGGGTAGCTATGTATGGACGGGATAAGTGCTGAAAGCATCTAAGCATGAAGCCCCCCTCAAGATGAGATTTCCCAACTTCGGTTATAAGATCCCTCAAAGATGATGAGGTTAATAGGTTCGGGGTGGAAGCATAGCGATATGTGGAGCTGACGAATACTAATCGATCGAAGACTTAATCAAATTTCAAGTTTTGATTGGTTGAATTGAAATTTACTTACTATCTAGTTTTGAATGTATAATACATTCCATTGTCTGGCGACAATGGCAAAGAGGTCACACCTGTTCCCATGCCGAACACAGAAGTTAAGCTCTTTAGCGCCGATGGTAGTCGGACTTACGTTCCGCAAGAGTAGGACGTTGCCAGGCAATGTATTAAAATGGAGAATTAGCTCAGCTGGGAGAGCATCTGCCTTACAAGCAGAGGGTCGGCGGTTCGAACCCGTCATTCTCCACCATTTAAATAGCCGGCCTAGCTCAACTGGTAGAGCAACTGACTTGTAATCAGTAGGTTGGGGGTTCAAGTCCTCTGGCCGGCACCATCTCAGAGCCATTAGCTCAGTTGGTAGAGCATCTGACTTTTAATCAGAGGGTCAGAGGTTCGAATCCTCTATGGCTCACCATTTAAACGCGGGTGTGGCGGAATTGGCAGACGCACTAGACTTAGGATCTAGCGCCTTACGGCGTGGGGGTTCGACTCCCTTCACCCGCATATAAGCAGAAGTAGTTCAGCGGTAGAATACAACCTTGCCAAGGTTGGGGTCGCGGGTTCGAATCCCGTCTTCTGCTCCATTTTTTTGCCGGGGTGGCGGAACTGGCAGACGCACAGGACTTAAAATCCTGCGATAAGTGATTATCGTACCGGTTCGATTCCGGTCCTCGGCACCAATTAAATAATGCGCCCGTAGCTCAACTGGATAGAGCGTTTGACTACGGATCAAGAGGTTATGGGTTCGACTCCTATCGGGCGCGCTTTATTTCTGCGGGAAGTAGCTCAGCTTGGTAGAGCACTTGGTTTGGGACCAAGGGGTCGTAGGTTCGAATCCTGTCTTCCCGATAACCTTAGAAATTAATATGGGGGCTTAGCTCAGCTGGGAGAGCGCCTGCTTTGCACGCAGGAGGTCAGCGGTTCGATCCCGCTAGTCTCCACCATATATTTCATTACAACATAACAAACTTTACAATGGCGGTGTAGCTCAGCTGGCTAGAGCGTACGGTTCATACCCGTGAGGTCGGGGGTTCGATCCCCTCCACCGCCACTAATTATTAGGTTGTAAAATTATTTAGGACCTTTAGCTCAGTTGGTTAGAGCTAACGGCTCATAACCGTTCGGTCGCAGGTTCGAGTCCTGCAAGGTCCATATAATTTTTTGGAGGAATACCCAAGTCTGGCTGAAGGGATCGGTCTTGAAAACCGACAGGGGCTTAACGGCTCGCGGGGGTTCGAATCCCTCTTCCTCCGCCATTTATAAAATAACATTATCGCGGGATGGAGCAGTTCGGTAGCTCGTCGGGCTCATAACCCGAAGGTCGGTGGTTCAAATCCGCCTCCCGCAATTTTATTATGTTGGTCCCGTAGTGTAGCGGTTAACACGCCTGCCTGTCACGCAGGAGATCGCGGGTTCGATTCCCGTCGGGACCGCCATTCATTAATTTAATTATGGTTCAGTAGCTCAGTTGGTAGAGCAATGGATTGAAGCTCCATGTGTCGGCAGTTCGACTCTGTCCTGAACCATTTTTGCCGGCCTAGCTCAACTGGTAGAGCAACTGACTTGTAATCAGTAGGTTGGGGGTTCAAGTCCTCTGGCCGGCACCATCTCAGGAGGGGTAGCGAAGTGGCTAAACGCGGCGGACTGTAAATCCGCTCCTTCGGGTTCGGCAGTTCGAATCTGCCCCCCTCCACCATCTATTTTTAATAGGGGCATAGTTCAACGGTAGAATAGAGGTCTCCAAAACCTTTGATGTGGGTTCGATTCCTACTGCCCCTGCCATGGCGACTGTGGTGAAGTGGTTAACACATCGGATTGTGGTTCCGACATTCGTGGGTTCGATTCCCATCAGTCGCCCTTTATTATTAATGGGCTATAGCCAAGCGGTAAGGCAACGGACTTTGACTCCGTCACTCACTGGTTCGAATCCAGTTAGCCCAGTTTGCTTTTGGCGGCATAGCCAAGTGGTAAGGCCAAGGTCTGCAAAACCTTTATTCACCGGTTCAAATCCGGTTGCCGCCTCCATGAATTATTATGCGGGAGTAGTTCAACTCTTAGAACACATTCCTTCCCGGAATGAGATATAGGTGTAAATCCTATCTTCCGCTCCATATATTATTTTATGCGGGAATAGTTCAACTCTTAGAACACGTTCCTTCCCGGAACGAGGTATAGGTGTAAATCCTATTTTCCGCTCCATTTTTAATTTACGCGGGAGTAGTTCAACTCTTAGAACACGTTCCTTCCCGGAACGAGGTATAGGTGCAAATCCTATCTTCCGCTCCATATATTTTATACATGCGGGAGTAGTTCAACTCTTAGAACACATTCCTTCCCGGAATGAGATATGGGTGTAAATCCTATCTTCCGCTCCATATTATGCCGGTGTGGCGGAATTGGCAGACGCGCGGGACTCAAAATCCCGTTCCAGTCAATGGAGTGCCGGTTCGATCCCGGCCACCGGTATTTCTGTGACATCATAACCTACCAATAAACTTTAGAAACCGCATAATGACGCGGTTTCTTTTTTTAATGATTCCATAAAATACCATAAGGTTTTAAAATTTTGGACACGTTTTGGACACGTTTTTGGACACACTTTTTCTATAACGCTCTTAGTAAACTTATAGTTTTATCTTCATCTTTCTCTCTAACTTCTTCGAGAAGATGGCCATATTTATTGAGTGTCATACTAATATCGGAATGGCCAAGTCTTTTAGAAATATAATATATATTGATGTTTTGGGATATTAAATAAGATGCATGGGTATGTCTGAAGGCATGACTTGTTATATTTCTTTTTATTTTCAATGTTGAGCATGCTTGTTTAATAGACTTGTTTATTGACTCATTAGTGATGAGTTTACCGTTATGAGTAAATAAATAGCCCTCTGAGCTGCTAGGGTGATTATTTGCAAATGTAATTAACAGATCTATACATTCTTTGGCAACTTTTACGGTTCTTTTTGCGTGTTTATTCTTGTTACCATCAAGAAAAATGGTGTTAGTAACTTCGTTTATATGCTTTCTCTTTAGGTATATACAATCGCTAAAACGGCCTCCTGTTTCTATCATTAGTAATATTAAATATGTTGACGCAGCAAAGTAATGACGACGATTTAAATAATAATTTTTGATACATTTAAGTTCTTTTAAATTTAGGTATTTGTCGGTTTATTTTTTTATTGGTTCTTTAGAGGATCTCACTTGGATTCCTACAGTAAAATCTTTAATGATTACTCCATCATATATTGCATATTCAACTATTTTTTTACACAACGAGTTTATTCTGCCCAGTTGATCTTGTGATAATCTATCCTTATAGTAAGTTAGAAAGTTTTGATATTGTGTACGCGTAATTTTATTCATTTGTTTACCTTTAAAATATTTTTCGATTCGGCTAATTGTTCTTTTATTGTCATTATAAGTCTTTGATGAAATATAAGGTTTTTTGTAAGTCTCTATCCATTTTGATGCATAAGACTCAAAAGAAATATTACTTTCAATATCAATACCTTTTGTTATCTCGTTATAACGTTTTACACCTGCTTGTTCGGCTTCTTTCTTGGTTCGAAATCCTTGCTTTCTATAGCGCTTTGTATCTATTCTGAAATCGTATTGCCACTTTCCGTTTCTTTTAATTATATTCATTACAATACCTCCTAAAAAAGTATAAAAATAATAAGGGTACGGTGGTGTACCCTATATCCAATTAGATTAGTTAAAATATTCAAAAAGAGTTATAAAGTTATTTAAGAAATGAATAATTATAGCAACTTCTAATCTTTTAGTAATAAGATAAGATATACCAACAATAAGACCAAAATAAAAATAAGGGATATAGTCTATAAAAGTATTTCCTTCATGTAATAACGCGAAAATAATACTTGAAATAATTAATCCTATAAATAAATGTCCTCTAAAAACTACACGGAGTAAAAATCCTCTTAAAATAATTTCTTCTACAATAGCAGGAATAAGTGCGATACTAATTATTAGAAGTATAAAAGGTGTTCCTGAGAATTCATGAACAATTAATGTGTCGTTAGGCGATAATCCAGGTTTAAAATATTCAAATATTTCATCGAAAGAGTACAATAGAATGAAACCTAGTATAGTAATTAATATATCTTTTTTGTTTATTTTTTTAAATTGCAACAAATTAAATTTTAATCTATTAGTAGCCCACACTCCTATTATAATTATAATAATTGCAATGATTGCAAATATATAGTTTTTTGTAACGTAATCACTTAATGCGAATGCATTATAAAAGATATAAGAGAGAAATAAAGCTTTTAATACAGCCTTCCAGTAGACATCATTGTTGACTAAGTGGTTATCTTCAAATAATAATTTTAGTTTTTTCATAAGCAATCTCCTTAGATGTTTTAGTGTTTATATTTAAATTATATTAATAATTACTGTGTTGGCAAGAACATTTTATAAATAACGAAATAAGATGAGATATTTTATGTTTGAAATATGTCTATTTGCCCCTTTTCAAATCATCTAGGGATATTGGCGCTCCATTATATTAACCTCAAATATATCTATCTCTGCTACTCTTCAATTTTATTCTCACAAGATTAACTTTCCAATTTTTAAATTCCATTTCTTACCTCCTTCGCCCCAGAGTGGAGGGGGTATAAAAATAGGGCAAGTGAATGCCCTGTTATTTACTCATATTGTCAACGCCATATCTTGCTTCTTCTGGAGTGAATTTATCTCCTGCATCAGATTTTAATTGATCATAAATTGCATCGTCAGACATGTTCATGTTCATTGTTTCAGCATAGTTTTCCGCTGATTTAACAGCGTTTTCTTTATAGTCGGCTTTTAAGTAGTCTATCGCATATTGTGCATCTTCAGCAGAGAACTTATCACCTGCCTCAGATGTCAATTGGTCATAAATACCTTGTTTAGACATGTGCAAAGTGTCCGAATAATTTTTAGCAGAGTTTAGTGCGGCTGTTTGTTCTCTTGTAGCGTTCGCATCTTTTTTGACTTCCGCACTATCTTTATTCAATTCTTTATCTACGCTATTGACCATTGTAGCTGAGCATGCGCTGAAAATTATTCCCATTAAAATTACAAAAATTAAACAACCTCCACAACCCCATAACCATTTCTTTTTAGATTTAGATGATTGTTCTTTTTTGTACTGCTCAAATTGCTGTTGTTGTCTTTCTAAAAGTTCCTCGTTTGTTAATTCTTTTCTTTCCGACATTGTTACTCTCCTTCATTTAAATTTTTATATTTAAAAACCTGCAATGGCTCAAAACGTATAAGATAGCCATTGTGGCAGGTTGATAAACCGAATTTGTTTTTGTAATGTTGTAACACTGTATGTACGTATTCTTCGCTTAATTGAACATATTCAGCAAATTCATGTAAGCTACTTACTCCGTATTTGTATGCGTCTATAATCTTGTTTAAAGATATAGAATTTTCATAACCATGTCTTCGTGCGTAATTTTCAAATTTACGATTATTGAAAGTTGATTGATCAAGTATGTTACCATGCGTAAATCTATGATGACCTAATTCTTCAAAAAGGTTTTCTAATTTCTCAGCATCACTAAGCTTTTTGACTATAAGAATTAAATCATCTGAATAAAAACCTTTATAGCCATCAGGTAAATGAACGTGGTCTTTAATTTCTACATAATCAATTTCCATTAATAAATCTTCATAACGTGACAATAAAACCAATCCCTTTATTTATCTTCGTTTTTAAATCTTTCTACTAAACTCATGATGTAATCTATATCTTCTTGCTTTAACTCGCCTTCAAGGTGTGCGGCAAGAGTAGTAGGTTCTTTTGTTCTCTTTTCTTTAGGAAAGAAATCATCAATACTACAATTTAAAATATGAGAAAGCTCGAAAAGTGTATCTTGATTTGCTTTTCTAAGACCTTTTTCATATCTGCTTACAGCTTGTCTACTAACATTTAATTTGTCAGCTAAATCTTGTTGAGTTAAACCTCGTTTCTCTCTATAAACCTTTATCTGATTGCCTACATGAATTGCTAGTTCTTCTTGAGTCATTTTAAATTTCCTCCGTTGCTTTGTTAAATTTATTATACATTATATGTCACCAAAACGGTAACAAAAAGCACCGAATTACTTAATAGGAGGAAAATATGAACGAAATTCAACAACTATTTAACTTAAAACGAAATGAAGACGGAACAGTGGCAGTAAGTGGACGTGAATTGCATAAGGGTTTACAAATTGAAACTCAATATACTAAATGGATTAACCGAATGATTGGTTATGGTTTTGAAGAAAATGTTGATTACATTTTGGTTAGTCAAAAAAGTCTAACCAATAATCCACGCAATCCATATACAAATATAACTGACCACATCATGACACTCGACATGGCAAAGGAAATTTCGATGATACAACGTAGTGACATCGGAAGAAAAATCAGAGGTTACTTCATCAAAGTAGAAAGACAGCATAATCAATTAGCAAGCGCTTATGGAATTACTTCATTAGAGGATATGAACCAACTCATTGAACAGTTAGTAAGTGATAAACTTGATTATTTAATCTCAACAGGAAAAGTAAGTAATCAAAAATTAGAAGAATTAAACGAAAAATTCGAAGGCGAATATGTAACGCCACAAGACATTGACGCTATCAAATTTGCTATCAAGTCTAAAGCTGAACAAATATTAGGAAAAGCTGGCATTCAAGTAACGATAGATGAATTCTTAATCGGAGATGTATATGAACAAGCATTAGCAAACAAGAAAGCTAAAGAAGAGTACAGATACCAATTAGGAAAAGTTAAATCAAAATTATTAGTTAAATCTAAAAAATATCTAGGAATGAAAGGTAACGCACCTAACAACCACATCAAACGAAAAGATGTAGACTTAGCAATTCAATTTATCAAGGATGTTAGATTATCAGAGATTGAGATTTAAAGAAAAAGAATCACAAACAACTTAATAGGAGGAAACAACATGTAAGATCAAAAATTAAGTAGAAGTCAAATTTTTAAGGTTTATACATTGAAAGAACAAGCATTCGAAGAATTTTACTCACAAGAACACCAAGAGTTAGCTAATGAAATTCTTCAAGCAATAAAGAAAAAAGAACCAACGTATGAGGAAGCATACGCGGTCCTAAATCTCGTTCATGCAAAGTTACAATTCGAATCTAATTTTGTTCATGTTTTACCAAATGTAAAGAAATGAATTCTAAATCATCATCAATTTTTATGATTGGTATATTCCAGCTTTTATCTAGAGATTGGATGTTATATGCATAATCAGAACAATTCATATCAAATTCGTAAAAATCATTATTTTCTAAAAGATAAAGCATTAAATAATTAGTTTCTTGGTTTTTGTAATGATTTATCAACTGCTTAAATTTGAATTTTTCTTTCACCATATTGTATTGAGAGTTAACTTCCGTATACAACTTCGCTTTATCATCTGAAAGTGAAGCGATAGTTTTAGGTTCTGAAAGATAAAACTCATCATCCCATTCAAAAGGAATCACAAGATCTAGTGTTACAAATTGATTATTCCATTTACAAATTATTTTGTATAAAAAATCTAATTTCAGGTCATTGCTGATTAATTTAAGCAAAGTGTCAATACACTTTAATTCTTTATAACTCATATATTATCACCTCCTCAATAGGAGTATAGCAGAAAGGAGGAACGCAAATGTTCAAGTTTTTAAATGATGTAAAAACTTCTTTAGAAAACCACCCTTGGGGTTGGAAAGAGCATTTACCTTATTTACTGATTTTATCAATGTCACTAATTGCTCTGATTCTCGGAATTCTCTCAGTGATTCTATTTTAAAAGGAGGAAACGGAATGAACATTCAAGAACAAAATAAAAAAGTCATCTATTACTACTATGACGAAGCAGGTAATAGACGACCGTTAGATTTTCAAGTCAACGATGGATATAACTTGATGATTCAAGAAATATTTATCAGTAAGGTTTTAAAAAAATATCCATATTTAAAAAATAACTTTTACGCTTTGATTGATGGTATCGAATTTAAGATAGATTAAATTTTTGAGAAAGGTATTGAACAGCTAGTTTACTCATCAGGGTCAACGACATACTAGAGGTTTTACTTGCGAGTCTTTTAACCTCTTTCCAAGTATTATTGTCTCGGATATTGTCTAAGAATTCATGACCTTCCCAAGTCATATCATTGATTAAAAAACTTTGAACAGATCCAGATTTTCAAAGTAACTGAACATTGAGATATTCAGCTTCATTCAGTTTTAACAGTGAATACATCACCGTATCAAAACCATATTTTTTAAAGACGATATTATCTTTGAAATTGTGTTCAGTAAGTGGTTCTCCAATTCTCTTATTAGATTCAATTTCTAATAATAATAGCCTTACACAATCATGATTTAATTTCATATTAACTCACCTCCCTTAACAGGAGTATAGCAGAAAATTTATGAACAAATCCCATAATCGAACGAACTAAGGAGGAAACAAAGTGAACAAACTATACAAAATAACCCTCCTCATCACAATGACAGTTGTGACTTGGAAGGTTTGGAAGATTGAAAAAAATTCAAGAAGACCAATGATTAAAATAAAAAACTTCGACAAATTAAAAACTAATCGTCGCTTTGGGTCTTCTCAAAATATTCTCTAGCATGTTCATATGCCATTAAATAAATGACAAACGCTTCTTTTATCATATCTTGTTCACTCGTGTAATCTTTTGGATTAAAGTTTTGAACACTTAGATATGCATTAGCAAAATGCTGAGGATCAAATGGAATTTTATCCACTAATCGCACCTCCTTCCACTAGGAGATAACAACATTATACACGAAAGGAGGAAACAAAATGAGCAAACTCAAAGCAATTAAAATAGCACTCCTCTTATATATCGCTGCAACGATATTAGAGAAAGTGCCGAAAAGAAAAAGACATGGAATTAAATTATCCATAAATAAAAACGGTTCATTAATTAAAAATTATTGAATGCGAGGTAAATACTTATCCTCTCTACTATTATAATCTAACGCCCAATTACTCTTGATGATGATCTTGTCAGGAAACTGAATGAACATTACATGAAAGCCGTTATCATATTGTTGCTCAAATATTTTTAAATCATCAGTTTGGTAAATTTCATCATGCTGCATTCCATCTTGCCAATTTTCATATTCGTCAAGCCAAGGTGTATCTATTATAAATTCCTTAGTACCACCATTCTTAGGAGCCTTGACTTCATAAGTAAAAGGGAATTTTTGGATATTAACCATTCTTAACACCCCCAATCCAACGCAGTAGCTATAAAAGGATTATAGCACGTATTTAATTAATAAAAACTAATGAATTATAGATATACAAGTATACAAGATAGGAGGTTCCACTAATGACACAAACACTCAGTGTGCAAATCAATATACCGGAAGAATATGTATTGATTGAAAAAGATATTCACACACAGTTGTTGATGAATCAACAAAAAGCGATATGGTCCAAGAAAGATTTTATTGATCAATCTCCATTTAAGTCAGAAACAACTGTGAATAAAAGGATTTTACAGAAAGCAAGATTCAGAAAGATTTTAGAAAATGAAGGTATCGCTACTTATCCACGTGATGGAATAAGAGATTTTAGATTTGATGGACCAAAGGCATATGAGTTTTTACGTAAATATAGAGATGAATTTTAAAAGAGGTGAAACAATGAAGTCATTCTGGATAGCATACGCATTTTGGTTTGTAACGTCATTCATTCTAAGTGCAATAACAAGCGATGCAATTATATCGATGGCGTGGGGATTTATAGCTTCGTTAGCAGTTTTTCTGTTCTTCGATGTCTGGTACTTCGAAGAAGATGAAGCAGAGGAAGCAGTCGATGACGACGAAGAGTATATTACGTTATTTACGATTAAGTATTAAAAAAGACTGCTAGCAAGGGCAATTGCTAACAGTCGAAGTCAAAAGAGTGGGAAATTATCCACTTCAAGCTTACAAAAATTATTGGAGGTAGTCAATCATGACTAAAGAATATATCACAATTAGTTTAGAAACATACGATAATTTGATTCGTAGTAATGAACGTAAAAATATACAAATAGAGGATCTACAAGAAACTTGTCAAAACTTACGTATTGAAATAGATTACTTAGAAGACAAAATTGAACATTTGAAGGAGGTCGTACACAATGGCAAACCTATTCAATCTTAATCAAGATTACAAAGAATTGTTGGATCAGATGGAACAAGGTATCGACCCAGAAGTTTTGAAAGACACAATGGAATCTATCGAAGCGAGTATTGATGTCAAAGTCGATAACACAATCGGACTTATTCGAAGTGTAGAGGGCGACATTGAAACTGTGGACAAAGAAATCAAACGTTTGCAGACAGTGAAGAAACAGAAGCAGACTTTTATCCACACGCTTAAAACATTGCTGCAGGATATGCTTGAATATCGTGATTTAAAAAATTATCGAACATCTACAAACTACATTTATAAACGTAGAAATGCACCGAGCGTCTACATCACAAATGAAAAACTGATTGATAAATCATACTTTATTGAACAAGCACCAAAACTGGATAAGAAAGCACTCAAAGTAGATATTCAAAACGGTGCAGATGTGCATGGTGCAGAATTGCGTGAGAGTGAAAGCCTGGTGATTAAATAATGAGTTTTAACATTACAAGCGCTAAAGATATTCAGACAGACAAAGCAACTTATCTTATTTATGCGAAACCTGGAACAGGAAAAACACACACATTGAATTTCTTACCAGGCAGAACATTATATATCAATGTGGACAAATCAGAACGTCCATTAAAAGGTAACGAAAATATCGATATCTTAGAATTTAATACCCACGAAGCTTGGAAAGAGTGGGGCGAATTAATGAAATGGTTAGCGGACAATAAAGAAATTCTTAACCAATACGACACTATCGCTATCGACAACATTTCAGAATTGTTTAGATCAATGTTAGCAAACTTAGGGCGTAATGGTAAAAACGAACGTGTACCAGAGATGAGTCATTACCAACGTGTAGACTTCTTCACTATTGATAGTTTGCGCTTCCTTCAAAGCTTAAAAAAACGTTTAGTATTTCTTGCTTGGGAAACGAATTATGAAAACTACACGCCTGCAGGGCAACAAATTACGCAAGCTGTCCCAGATATACGTAAAACCATTCGCGACAACGTAGCAGGTCTTTGTCAAGTCGTAGCGAGATTAGTGTTTAACGAGAAGTCTGGTAAACGTGGCTTTATACTAACGCCAAGCAATAACGTCTTTGCTAAAAATCAATTAGACAACAGAGAACATTGCTTGCAAGAGGATTTGTTTAAGGTAGGTGACAGTGATGGTTAAGTTAAATGCAAGCTATGACTTTATGGACGCTATCGAAGATATAAAAGTAATTTCTAAAGATAAAAAATTAGGGATAACAAAGGATATCCTACCACATTTAGCGATTGAATTAGTTAAATCTGAACAAGAGAGAAAAAGAAATGAGATTTTAGAAGAGGGTGTAAGAAATAACCAAGCAGATACTATGTTGGATATTCCTCTTACAGATATTTCACATAGTTTAATTGAAATTGCAACTGCAATTGAAAGAACGGGTGAGGTAGTATTACCAGAATGCCCAAATTGCCATTCAGTTATAGTTACTGGCAATAAGGTATGCCCTGAATGCAGTTTTAATTTAAAGGACGGTGAAAAGCGACATGTTTAAACTCTATGACTACCAACTAGAACTTGTAAATAAAGCACGCAAACTTTTTTCGGAAACAAATGGCGTATTAATACAGTCGCCTCCCAGGTAGCGGTAAGTCAGTCATGATTGCAGAAATTGTTAAGAATGCGGCACAAAGACGAAACAGGGTTCTGTTCATCGTACACAGACGAGAATTGATATTTCAGATTACAAACACCTTGAATAAACATGGTGTTGATCTATCGCAAGTTGATATCTATTCGGAAAAGCGTGCTAAGAACAATCTGCATGCAATACAAACACCAGCTATTATTCTGACAGATGAAACGCATCATTCGAGAGCGCAGACGTACAAAGAC
This sequence comes from Staphylococcus sp. IVB6181, assembly GCF_025561445.1. Classification (NCBI taxonomy): domain Bacteria; kingdom Bacillati; phylum Bacillota; class Bacilli; order Caryophanales; family Staphylococcaceae; genus Staphylococcus; species Staphylococcus sp. IVB6181. The sequence continues at coordinate 1,159,490 of NZ_CP095096.1, forward strand.
ATTTATAAACATTTTGACAAAGCATTGCGGTTAGGTTTTACCGCAACACCATGGAGGGCATCAGGCGATGGTTTTACCGATATCTATCCTCACATGGTTGAAGGTCCATCAGTACGCTGGCTAATCAACAATCAGAAACTAGCGCCTTATAAATACAAAAGTGTTGTGCTAGCAGATACCGATAAATTAAAGAAAAATTCGCAAGGTGATTATACTAAAAAATCAATGGATGAGGCTATACCTAAAGCGATTTACGGGGATATCGTCGGCAATTATCAAAAGCTTGCTGATGGTCAAAAAACTATTCTTTACGCCCACAGTGTTGAAGCAAGCAAAGCAATTGCATATCAATTTGAACATCAAGGTATAAATGCGGTTCATGCAGACGCAAATACACCTGCAGTCAAAAGAGAACAGATTATGGAAGATTTCAGAGACGGTCATATCAAAGTTTTATGCAATGTGGACTTAATCAGTGAAGGTTTCGACGTGCCAGATTGTACATGCGTCATTCTTGCAAGGCCAACAGATTCATTAGTGTTATACATGCAGCAAGCTATGCGGTCAATGCGTTATCAACCAAACAAAGCAGCAACAATCATTGATCATGTCGGGAATTATGCAAGACACAACTTGCCAGATTATCCGCATAACTGGAATAAATACTTCAAAGGTTATAAGAAAAAGAAACGTAAAGACGAGGATGCACCCAGTTTAACCACATGTGATGAATGCTTTACAGTGTATGAATCCGAAAATACTGCTTGTCCTGCATGCGGACATGTCAATGAAACAGAAGTCAAAAAAAGTGAAATGGAACATGTCGAAGCAGAATTGACTGAAATCGACCCATTCGAAATTGATTACACATTAGTTAAATACAGCAAAAGCAACATAGATAAATCAGAACTTAAAACTTTGGAAGATTACTATTTGTATGCAAAAGCAAATGGTTACAAAGAAAGCTGGATTAAGTTTAATTATCCATATTATCAAAATGCACCGTTTCCAGTTTTATATTCAGATTTAAAACCAATCAAACAAAAATACAATTATTAAAGGAGTTTTATATTATGTCATTATTTACAACTGATTATTCAAATATCGAGGAAAGCAATTACGGACCATTACCAGAAGGTGAATACGAAGTAGTTATCAAAAACGCAACAGAAAAAGCAACACCTAACGGCAAAGAGTCAACACAATTAACTTTAGTGGTCCGCAACGACTTGGAAAAAGCACCTGATCTAGCAGAAACAAATGCAAAATATCCGAACCGCTATATCTTTGTAGATGAATGGAAACGTCATATTGATGGTGCTTACAAATACAAAATGGAAAACTTCATGCATTATCTAAATGGTGTCGGTGTACCAGAAGGAACAGAAATCAAAGACTTCGAACACTTGTTAAGTCTCTTCCGCGGAAAGCCTGTCAGAGTTTATGTAAAACAAGAAGAAAATGAGTACAAAGGCGAAACAAAAACAATCAATCGTGTCGCACCGTGGGGCTTTAAACGTACAAAATTCGAACAAGTCAACCATCAATGGAAAAATGAGGACGATAAGCCGAACAATAATAATCCATTTAACGGTACTAATGATATTGATGACGATGATTTACCATTTTAATTAAAGGATGATTTAAATGTATGACAACATACCAAGCGAATTAAAACAGCTGAAAAACTGGTGCGTTTGGAAGTATCAAGAACGCAACGGTAAAAAAACTAAAATACCTTTTAATGCAGCAACTGGCGAATTCGCTAAGTCTAACGATTCATCCACATGGAGTGATTATCAAACAGCAGTTAATTGTAAAGGTGCAGACGGTGTGGGGTTCTTCTTCGAACCTCCATACGTGGGCATTGATTTAGACAATATCGAAGATGATCTTCACTTGTATAAAAACGGGGAGCGTTTAGACAATATCGTGGCAGAATTCACTGATGCATTCAAAAGCTATACCGAAGTCAGTCCATCAGGCAACGGACTGCATATCATTATCAAAGGCAAAATACCTGGCAACCGCAAACGTAAAGGCAATATCAAAATGTACGACAGCGGACGCTTTTTCACAATGACAGGAAACAAAATCAGCAAATACTCAGAAATCAACAATGTCAATCCGAAAGTATTCAAAGAAATTTATAGCAAATATTTACCGGATAATACAATTCCGATTCCGACAAGAAATACAGTACAAACGATTCATAATTTGTCGGAAATGGATATTCTCAATGAAATTTATAAGTCGAAACAAGCTAGGCTGTTCGATGACTTGATGAAAGGTCATTGGGATAGACATTACACGTCGCAATCAGAAGCAGACATTGCAATAGCAAACATTTTAGCATTCTGGTGTGCGAAAGATTATTCTCAGATGGACAGTATTTTCAGACAATCAGGGCTTTATCGTGATAAGTGGGATGAAAAACGCAAAAACTCGACTTATGGCGAACAAACATTATTCAAAGCAATCAATGAAACCAGTAATATCTACACGCCTAAACAAGAAAAAGAACCATTGAAATATGCACTTGATCATATCTTTGAAGATTATAAAGACAAACCTAAAGAATATCCTCCAAGAAGCTGGGACGACACAGGCAACGCAGACAGATTTATAGACAGATACGGCAATCTTTACCGTTTCAGTTATATCAACAATAAATTTTACATTTACGACGGCACGAAGTGGACACTGGATGACAGAGGGTTAATCAGAAAACTAATTGATGAAATGATTGAAAGCATGAAACGTGAAAAAATTATTGTTTCAGAAGATACCGGAGAAGAAGATGCGCAGAAAGAGTTCCAAAAATTCTTGAAGAAAACCAGAGGAACACAAGCTAAGAAAAATATTACAAACGAATTAATGCACAGAAAGCCGATTACACCAGACCAATTTGACGTAGATGACATGCTGCTTAATGTTGCTAACGGTTATGTTGATTTAACAAGCCGAGAGTTACATCCACATGATAGAAATAAGATGTTCAGTCAGATTGCCAATACAGACTATTCAGAGAAGATGCAGCCTTCTGTATGGCTAGATTTTTTAAATGACATTTTTGACGGCAATGAAGAAGTTATCCGCTACATTCAAAAAGCACTCGATTATTCACTCACAGGCAGTACGAGAGAGCAGGTAATGTTTATCTTGCATGGTAAAGGACGTAACGGTAAAAGTATTTTTGTTGAAACAATTTCGGAAATATTAGGTGATTATTCAAACAATATGCAAGCCAAATCTTTGATGGTACAAAAGAACGACAACGTCAATACAGACATTGCCCGTTTAAGCAAAGCACGATTTGTCACATCATCCGAACCAAACGAAGGATTTCGATTTGATGAGGGGCTAATCAAGCAGCTTACAGGCGGAGATAAAGTTACAGCACGCTTCTTGTATGCAGAAGAGTTCGAATATCAACCTAAATTCAAAATTTGGGTGTCTACTAACCACAAACCGATAATCAGAGGTACTGATGACGGGATTTGGCGAAGATTGATACTGATTCCTTTTGAAGTACAGATACCTGAAGAAAAAGTAGATAAGGATCTAAAGTATAAACTTTTACGAGAAGCGCCTGCAATCCTTAACTGGATGACAGAGGGTGCATACATGTGGATGCAGGAAGGCTTAAAAATGCCAGATAAATTAAAAGAAGCAAGCCAAGCCTATCGTACTGAAATGGATGTCGTCGAACAGTTTATCGAAGATGAATGTATTAAAGAAGATGGTGCGAGAGTCAAAGCAAGTATGCTTTACAGTGCTTATAAAGATTGGGCGAATGAAAACGGTGTTTACAAAATGGATAACAATAAATTCGGTAAAAAAATGATGGAGAAATTCAAAAGAAAAAGATTTAACAATGGATACCATTATCTCGGAATTAGAACGAGAGAACGTTTTGATGGTTTGAAAAATGTTTTAGATCAGTGAACCCCAAAGTGAACTCAAAGTGAATAGAAAGTGAATCCCTACTTCACTCGAAAAACCCTATTATATCAACGTTTATTACTTCTTTTTTATAAATAGTGAACCCTAAAGTAATAAAAGTATATATACGTGTATAAAAATGTATGTATTTCCATAGGAGACTTTTTCTGACGCTGGGGTTCACGATTTGGTTCAAACTTAGTGCCAGTAAGGCTTGGAGGGCATTTTTAGGGTACACGATTGGGGTACACGATTTCAGTTTTTGGAGGAAATCATGAAAAAAACAGAACAAGCAATACAAAACGAAATTATTTTAGCTGCTAATCAACGCGGTCACAGATTGTGGAGAAGCAACGCAGGAAGAATTGTTACAAAAGACAATCGAATTGTGCAGCTTATGCCTAAAGGTTTTCCAGATACAGTTGGATTCAGAAAAACAGACGGAAAATTTATTGTAATCGAAGTTAAAACTGAAAGTGGAAGATTACGATCAGAACAGATCAAATTTAAAAAGTTTGCAGAGAACATGCCGATACTTTATGGAGTAGCCCGCAGTGTGGACGATGCAATCAAAATTATAGAAGGTGATATTAATTGAATATCGACAATGACGATGTAGAAATGCAATTCAAATGCACAGTGACGTTTACAGCTAAAGTCAAAGATACATTTCACAAACACACTGATTTACAAGCTATGGAAGATAGTTTGATCAATAAAATTTATGAAGAACCAGAAGCCTACATGGATGACTTAGAAGTCACAGATGTAGAGCGGTTATTGTAGGAGGTTAGAGTAATGGGAAAATTTATTTATAAAGGTGAAACGATTGAGATTGGAACTCAAAAAATCTTATATGCATCTCAAAATTTAAAAGTATCTTCTAAAGATTTGCAAGAAAGATTTGATAAAGGTTGGGATATAGAAGATGCGCTTAAATACAATTTCAAACACGTGATGTACAAAGGGAAAATATGCCGAAAGATTAAACATAAAGGACTCACTTTTTATATCGTAGCTGAAGATTTGAAAAGGTCTAAAGTGCCTCCGCAAACAATTATTAAATATTTAAATGACGGACACATTATGGACGATATTCTACCGCTGGAAACAGAGTTTTATATTGTGGAACATGAAAAAGATGCTTTGCGAAATTTGGTTTATAAGGACCGTTTGCTCAAAGAACGTCAAAAAGAACAAGCGGAAGCACGCAAAAGAGCAGAGCGTCCTTGGTTATACGACGGTACACCGCAGAGTGTAGAAGCTGGTCTTTGGTACTTGCACTTATGTGAAAATGACTTAATTGTAAAGGCGGTGCGTTAAATGAAAGTTAGGGATTTGAATTTGAACGATCGTATTATTATTTGGAGTGATGATGGAGAAGAGGGCAAGTGTGGCAGTGTTACTGCATTCAGTTACAAAAATTTTACTCAAGAAACTGCAAGTGTATTGTTGGATGGGGAAGTTAATGAAATTGAATTAACTGATAGAGACTACTTCGACAAACTTCCAATATCTTTCAAGAAAGCTGAACATTCAGAAGATTGCAAAAAACATTCCTGAACATTATTCTGGTCAAACAGATGTAATTGAATTTACACGTCAACAATTTACTAAAGATGAGTGGATTGCATCAATGAAGTTTAACATCATCAAATACGCCACAAGACTAGGTCGTAAAGACGCATTAGATAAAGAGCTGGATAAAATCATAGATTATGCACAACGTCTCAAGGAGGGGCTTTAAATGACCTTAAAAGAGGCGCTTAAATACGCAAACGCTCAATTGAATACATGTACAGGAGAGTTATATGTGGACAACATGCGTGAGCAGCATGCAAAGCTGTGTATCAAGAGAATTGTTGAAAAATTAGAGCAAGGACAATCACTAAATCATAAATTCAATGATGAAGGAATTTTGTAATGGCTGGCACACGAGGACGTAGTTTAACGCAACTAGAGCAAGAGTTACAAAGCAGAGGTGTAAAGGGGTTTGTGATTGATGCAAGCCCTTCACGCATCACTGCAATCGTTGCTAGAGAGGATTATTTGAATAACAGGAGGAAATGGGATGGCAGTCAGATTAGGCAACCTCAAAATCGAAGAAGTTTTAGATAAATTAGGAATTACCTTGCCAGAAGAAGTTGTAGAACGTATGGAAGCGAGATACCAACCGTCTGCACAGTCAGAGGACTTAGAACCAGAACAATGGCATTGCTTCGAATTACCTTTCTGTATGTCATGCGGTAGCAGAGAAACAGCATATGAATGGTTTGAGATACTTTCACCTTATCGTGATGAGATTAAAACGCAAATGCAGATCGTAGCAAAGTAAAGGAGGAATTGGAATGATACCTAAATTCAGAGAGTTTGATAGAGAAAGACATAGAACTGATTATCAGAAAGGCATGAGTTATGGTGAACAACAAGACTTTGATATGGGATTCACTATTTGGTTCGACCATATTGAAGACCTGGATTTAATCGAAAAAGATGGCACCATTAATAGAATTGTGATGATGTCGACTGGTCTGAAAGACAAAAACGGAAAAGAAATCTATGAGGGCGATATTCTTAAATGGTTAGGACATCATGGTCATGGATGGCAAGCTACAATATATGGTTTTATCACATATGAAAAGGAACAAGCAAGATTCAGATTAATTGAAGATAACAACGAATATTACGAAGATATTTATCGCATATCAAAAATCGGGGAAGTTGTTGGAAACGTTTATGAAAACCCTAAATTACTAGAGAGGGGCAGTGAATGATGAAATACAAATACATGGAAAAACAAGTGGAAGGTGCTAAAGCATTGGCAGAAAAATACCCTCACATGCAAACACATCAAGATATTTATCGAGAGCATGTAGAGGTGCTGGAAAAGGCAAAGGCGTTTGACCGTATTAAAGAAATGATTGATGACCAACAAGCAGAAGGCGAACCAGATAGCGAAGTGTTGAGTGAAATAAGATATGAAATATCGAAAGTGGAGGATAAAAACAATGACTAACACAATTACAGTGGATCAATTAAAAGAATTATTGCAGATTCAAAAGGAATTTGATGACAGAATACCAACTTTAAACCTAGAAGATAGCAAAGTAGCTTACATTGTAGAATTCTTTGAATGGTTTAATACTCTAGAAACTTTTAAAAATTGGAAAAAGCAACCAGGCAAACCATTAGATGTACAGTTAGATGAGTTGGCTGACTTATTGGCATTTGGATTGAGTATAGCGAATCAATCTTGTAACGAAGATGAAAAAGAAGAATTAGTAGACAATTTATATTCTTGGATTCAAAAAAGAGAAAAGGGTGGTAAATTCGATTTGTCTAAAAAAGATAACACGCTGACTATTGTTAAGTTACTCCCCCTTATGATTTTGAGTGATAGTGATGAATCTGTGTTAGATGCAGTTACTTCACCATTTGGCTACGCAAAAAATTACTATTCAATCAACCAACTCGTTGAAGCATACAAAAAGAAAATGCAACGTAATCACGATAGACAAGACGGTAAAGCAGATAAAGACAAAGGATATGTGTAAGGCGGTTCTTCCGCCTTGCTTTTAGGAGGAAGACAATGATTAAACCGATACTCAAAATAATCTTAACGCTTACACTATACGAAGCAGCTAAATACATCACTGAACAACTTATCATTTACCGTACACAGAACGATGATGTGGAAGCACCTGCAGACTTCGATATAAACGATCACATACATCTTAATGATTTAAAAGCAGAGGTGAGTGATTAAATGGAAGATATATTATTTACTATTATATTGATAGTTGCGATTATTTGTTACACCGTCTATAAGATAGATAGTAACCATGTGAATAGACCGGAGAGTCATAGAATTTCACCTAAACCAGAGAAAGAACCGACGCCACCAAAGAAAGATAAAGGTACAAGAATGCCGCCAGGAAAGGAACGTGAGTGATTGATATGGGCGAAAAGGTAAACGAAGAGAACAAAAAATTAGACTTTGATAAAACAAAAGAAAATGAAAGAGAACTTCTCATAAAGGGTTATCATTACTGCATTAAACATATTGACGAGGAAATTAAGCAGGCGATTGATAATGGTATATACAGAGTGTCTTTAAATGTTTTTGCTTTACATCTCACTGTTATTTCTAGCGATACAGGAAGAATTAATAATGACACTATTCAAGCGGTTATACACCACTATAAAAAACAAGGGGTTAAAGCCTATATTTATTTTGAAGAAGGATATGGAGGTGTAAATATTAGAAGACATCCGGAGGAAAGACTTATTATAGATTGGAGTAATGTATAAATGTGGATAGCACTAACCATTCTCTTCGCTCTCCTCTCTCTTGTGCTTTATATGGCGAACAGAGAGTTGAATGAAGAGTTGGAGTTGAAGAATAGAATTATAGAAGTGTTGAGAAAAGATAAGTAAGTGGAGGAATTAGATGAGTGTAGATATAAAACCTGGGACTTTTAAATATATTGAGTCCGAAATATATAACCATCAAGATAATAAGAAAGAAATTAATAGGTTGAGGATGGAAATATTAAATCCATATAAAGAAGCAGACTCTAATATTATATACGGACCAATGCAAAAAGGAGAGCCAACACGCACAACAGAAGTTATGGCTACTCGCTTACTTACTAATAAGATGTTACGTAACAATGATCCTGAATACTTACGCTTTTATAAGTCTAAGCAGTGGCAGAAGATGCGTGAAATTGTATTGATGGAGAATGATTATATTTGTAAATCTTGTGGACGACAAGCACAAATGGTTGACCATATTATCCCAACAAAAGCTGATTGGTCAAAACGGTTGGAAAAAGAAAACTTACAGCCATTGTGTTACGAATGCCACAACAGAAAAACGAAACGAGAACAAAAGGAAGTCCCCCACATCAAAGAACGGGGGCGGTGAGGAGAGTGCCGAAGAACGAGGCCCACTCTTCTTCTCAAAGATTTCCCTTAATTTTTAATACTAGGTACTAAAATATAATGGAGGTGCTAAAAATGGCAGGTAGACCTCGAAAACTTCTGAATAATACAAAGAAAAATTATACAAAGGAAGAAATAATTGAAAAAAAACGCCAAGAAGCACAATTAAACAAATTTTCAAAAATAGATTCACAACCACCCGACTTTTTAGATGACATTGCCAAGGAAGAATACCTAAGAATATTGCCGTATATGCAAGAATTACCCATATCAAACTTGGATAAAGCGCAACTCTCGCAATATTGCAGTTTTTACAGTGACTTTGTTAGAGCGAGCTTGCATCTTGAAGAGACTGGCGGGGTATTAATCGAAGGAACGAATGGAGAGCCGAAAGTGAACCCGGCTTTTACTGCTAAAGAGAAAGCAGGTACGCGAATGCAACAAGTAGCTAACACGCTAGGATTAACAATCGATAGTAGATTACGCATTGTTGTTCCTGAAGAAAAAGAAGTTGATGATCCGTTTAAAGAATTTGTGAGTGACGACTAATGGTTGATTATGCAACACTTTACGCAGAAAAGGTTTTAAGTGGCGATATACTAGTTAGTGAAAAGAACTACGCAGTGGCTGAACGCCATTTAAATGATTTAAAACATCCACCTGAAGGTTGTTATTGGGATGCTAAAAAAGCTAACAAGGCTATCAAATTCATCGAGATGTTACCTGACCCTAAAACCAATCAGCCTATGCCTCTAATGCTCTTTCAGAAATTTATTGTAGGGAGTATTTACGGTTGGCGTCGTGAAGGCGGCTTTAGACGATATACAAAAGGATACATTAGTATGGCAAGAAAACAGGGACAGTCATTAATTGTAGCAGGTATGTCATTAAATGAATTACTGTTCGGTCAATATCCTAAATTCAACCGTCAAATATATGTTTCATCTTCAACTTATAAACAGGCACAAACAATATTCAAAATGGCTAGCCAACAAATCAAGTTGTTACGTTCAAAAAGTGACTTTATTCGTAAGTCAACAGATGTACGCAAGACAGATTTAGCGCATATTGATTCAACTAGTGTTTTTGAGCCACTTTCTAACAATCCTGATGCTGTAGATGGTAAAGATCCAACTGTGGCTATATTGGACGAATTGGCAAGTATGCCAGACGACGAAATGTACTCAAGATTTAAAACAGGTATGACATTACAGAAGAACCCGCTTACACTCTTGATTTCTACTGCAGGCGACAACTTGAACAGTCAAATGTATCAAGAATATAAATACATTACAAAAATATTATCAGGTGAAGTTAAAGCAGATAATTATTTTGTTTATTGTGCTGAAATGGATTCCGAAGAAGAAGTGAATGATGAGAGTAAATGGATTAAGGCAATGCCGCTTTTAGAGTCGGATGAACACAGAGACACGATACTACGTAATATTAAGTCGGATATTCAAGATGAATTAGAAAAAGGAACGTCATTTCATAAAATTTTGATTAAAAACTTTAATCTTTGGCAGGCTAACAAAGAGGATAGCTTAATCAATATTAACGAATGGGAAGCAATCGAAGTAAATCGAGATAACTATAATTTGTACGGAAAAGACGTGTATATCGGCGTCGATTTATCACGACTTGATGACTTAACATCAGTAGGTTTTATATTCCCGACAGATGACGGAGATATGTTAATTGATAGCCATTCATTTATAGGTTTAAGAACTACACTCGAACAAAAGTCGAAACGTGACAAAATTAATTACGAAAAGTTAATCAACACAAGTGAAGCAGAAGTGACAACATCCGAGAGTGGTATGATTGATTACAAGCGCGTCATTGAATACATCTTCGACATTGTGGAAGAGTATCGGTTAAACGTTAAAGCATTGTGTTATGATCCATGGAATGCACAATCATTTGTGACAACATTAGAATCTATGGTGGTTGATTGGCCGCTTATTGAAGTCGGTCAAAGTTTCAGAAGCCTCTCACAACCCATTAAGCAATTTAGAATGTGGGTTGCTGAAAAGACTATTAAACATTTCGGTAATAACCTATTAACTATTGCAGTCAATAATGCCGTCTTGATTTATGACGGTGAGGACAATGTTAAGATTAACAAAAAGATGAATCGACAAAAGATTGACCCTATCATCTCTGTTATAACTGCTTTTAGTGAAGCAAGTATGCATGAATTCGAGGTTGATTGGTCATCAATATATGAAAATGAAGAATTCGGCTTTTAAAGGAGGTGCCATGATGAAATTGAGCAAACTTTTAATACCTTTAAAATTAATGATTGTTAATATTGTCAGCATCCTTTTTTTATTAGGTTTAATTATTATAAACACTGCAATATATTTAGGGTTTGGCGCTGTATATGGTTTGGTTATTACAGGCGTTTTCCTAGTGGTTATTGCGTTAATCATTGACAACGAATCACGCGAGAGGAGGTGATTAAGTGGGTATCTTCTTAAGAAACGAAAATAGAGATTTACAGTATAACGAAGATGATCTACAAATGATGGTTCAGACGTTACCTGGTTTTCAGGGTACTAATTTAAGGCAGTATACGCCTATAGATGCCATTAAGCACAGTGACATTTTTACAGCAGTTATGATGATTGCATCCGATTTAGCACGTATGCCGATTAGATTAAATGTGAACGGTCAGATTGATTATAGCAACAAGATTGTCAATCTACTAAATACAAGACCAAATTCACTGTATAACGGCTATATTTTTAAATTGGTTGTATTTGCCAATGCTTTATTGACTTCTCATGGTTACGTTGAAATCACACGTGATAAGTTAGGTAACCCTATTAGTTTAACTTTTAGAAAGACTTCAGAAGTTGAATTAAAATCTGACCGAACGGGACGTCCGTACTATTTACATGAACGCACCGATGATAATGGTCAATTTATTAGTCGAAATATTAAATACGAAGATATGTTAGACATTAAATTCTACTCGTTAGACGGGATTCATGGGTTATCTTTGTTAGATACTTTAAGTAAAACGATTGATTCGGATAACAATGGTAAGGACTTTTTAAACAACTTCTTGCGTAATGGCACGCATGCAGGCGGAATACTTAAGATGAAAGGCGTCTTAAACGATAAAAAAGCAAGAAACCGTGCGAGAGAGGAATTCCACAAAGCGTTTAGTGGCACTAAACAAGCCGGTAAAGTGGTTGTACTTGATGAATCGATGACATTCGACCAATTAGAAGTTGATACAGAAGTGTTAAAGCTGATTCGTGAGAATAAATCGTCCACACGTGAGATTGCAGGTGTGTTTGTCATACCATTGCATAAATTCGGTATTGAAACAACGAATATGAGCATTACTGACGCTAATCTTGACTATCTTTCAACGTTAAAACCATACATTACGTGTGTGTGTGCAGAGTTGAATTTCAAATTTAATGATGAATATACAGATAATGTTTGTGAATTCAAATTTGATACGACTGAAATACGTGTGGTTGATGAAAAAACACAAGCTGAAATCGATAAAATTAATATTGATTCAGGTAAAACAAACATTGATGAAGTCCGTAAACGTGATGGATTACCGCCTATACCAGGTGGCTACGGTAGTATACATCGTGTTGACCTTAACCACGTAAATATAGCACTTGTTGATGAGTATCAAATGAATAAATCACGTGGTACTGACAAAAAATTGAAAGGTGGCGAGGAAAATGGGCAAGGAAATGAGAATCGGAAATATTACAGAAGTACGTTCGAATGATGATAACGAAATGGTCATTGAAGGTTACGCTTTAAAATTTGACACGTGGTCAGAAAATTTAGGTGGCTTCAAAGAAACGATTTCACGCAGCGCTTTAGAAAACACTGATTTATCTGATGTGCGTTGTTTAGTAGATCATGTACCTTCACAAATTATAGGTCGAACAAAGTCAGGTACTTTAGAACTTGAAACTGATGATGTTGGCCTTAAATACCGTTGTAAATTACCGAATACAACATTTGCACGTGACTTATATGAGAATATGCGTGTAGGTAACATCAATCAATGTTCATTCGGATTTATGCTCGATGAACAAGGTGATGAAATGCGTTTTGACCAACAAGAAAATATCTACAAAAGAACTTTAAAATCCATTAGAGAACTCACAGATGTATCTGTGGTAACATATCCCGCGTATAAAGACACGGATGTTAAACCGGCATTACGCAGCATTGAAAACATTGAAACTGAAGAACGCAAAAAGGTGTTAGAGTTAAAACTAAAAAAACATTTTATTAGAAATAAGCTTGGTGAAGTTGGACACCGTTAACAAATGCAACCATAGGACGTGCTTAAAAGCGACGTCTATTTTTTATGTAAGAATTTAGGAGGAATTTAAATGAATAGAAAAAATATTTTACATTCTGAAATTTTGGATTTAACACGTAGTATTGACTTAAAAATCAAATATGCTACACGTGCATTAGACAATGACGAATTAGAGAAAGCAGAGACTTTAGAAAAGGAAATCGCAGACTTGCGCTCTAAAATTCAAGAGAAAGAAGCAGAGCTAAAGAAATTAAAAGATAAAGACGACGAAGTAGAAAATGCAAATCCACAACCTGTAGTGGTTGAACAAGAACGTTCATACCGTCAAGCGCCTAACTTAAATGATTTAGGTATTTCAATTCAAGATACTAAAGTAACTTCACAAGAAGTTAGAGATTTTACTAATTATCTTGAAACACGCGAAGATATTAAGGGTGGTTCTTTAAAAACGGATTCAGGTTTTGTAGTTATTCCGGAAGAAATCGTAACTGTCATTCTTAAATTAAAAGAAGTAGAGTTTAATCTTGATAAATATGTAACTGTTAAACGTGTTACTAATGGTTCTGGTAAATACCCTGTTGTACGTCAATCAGAAGTTGCAGCACTTGAAAAGGTAGAAGAATTAGAAGAAAACTCTGAATTAGCGGTTAAGCCATTCTTCCAATTAGCATACGACATCGACACACACACCGTGGTTACTTCCGTGTTTCTCGTGAATCAATCGAAGATGCAAAAGTTAATGTACTGCAAGAATTAAAATTATGGATGGCACGTACAATTGCGGCTACACGTAATAAAGCGATTATTGATGTAATTACTAAAGGTTCAACGGGTTCTAAAGATAGCGGTTTTGAAAAAGAAGGCGCTAAACTTGAAACTAAAAAAGCAAAATCATTAGACGATATTAAAGACGCTGTGAATTTAAATGTGAAACCTAACTACGAGCATAATGTAGCTATTGTGTCTCAAACGATGTTTGCGAAATTAGACAAAATGAAAGATAAGCTAGGTAACTACTTAATCCAACCTGACGTTAAAGAGAAAACGCAACAACGTTTATTAGGCGCTAAAGTGGAAATCTTGCCTGATGAAATGCTCGGTGAAAAAGGCAAAAATACGATGATTATCGGTAACTTAAAAGACGCTATTGTGTTATTTGACCGCTCTCAATACCAAGCGTCATGGACTGATTACATGCACTTTGGTGAGTGCTTAATGGTTGCAGTACGTCAAGATTGCCGTATTTTAGATTATAAATCAGCTATTGTCATTGAATATGATGATAGCCAACTGCCAGAAGAAGAATCAGACCATATGGAAACACTATAGGAGTGATTGAAAATGGCGAAATATAAAGTGAAAACGGCTTATATTGATAAAGAATTACAAAAGGTGTTAAAGGTTGGCGACGAAGTTGATATGACGGTAAAACGTGCTAATGAGGTTAATAAAAAAGGGACACCACAAAACGGCATCTTAGAACGTATCGATGTTAAGTAGGTGATAGCAGTGAGTGACTTACAGCTATTAAAAAAACATTGCAAGATAGACCATAATTCAGAAGATGATTTACTAGAAATGTATTACGAATGGGCAAAAGAGGATATAGCGAGTGCGGTGACTGATGATATGGCTTGGTTAGAGAAGCAAAGATTATTTAAAACTGCAGTATACCCACTCACTGCTTATTACTTTGAAAATCGTTTAGCATTTAATGAAAGGAATTTAAGTTATGCACCTCACATGGTATTAAGTGTCGTGCATAAGTTACGATCAGCGTATGAAATTCAATTCGAATAGATTAAACGAACGTGTCACTTTTTGCCATGACACTAGTAAATCAATCAATGGTCTACCACAAAAGCCGATTACAGAGGAGTTATACAGTTGCTACGCATGTATTCAAGACGCAAGAGAATCAGATATGCAGACAAGCTTAACCACAAGTTCACAATTTATTAAAACAATAATCATACGTGATCCACGAGGAGATTATAAACCAAACAATAAACATTATGTAATCCATGATGGCGAAAGGTATCAAATTAAGTACGTCAAAAAGGATTATCAAGATAAATCCTATGTGCGTGTTTATTGCGAGGTGGTTTTCTAATGGGTGCAAAGATTGAAAAAAACGATATAGAACAAGGTTTGGTTAGAAAGCAATTAGAGTTTAAGGCGTCGCAGAATCGTGTATTAAAAGCCGGTGCAATGGCACTTACACCTTTGCTTAAACGTAACACGCCAGTCAGTGAAAACAAGCGACATGCAAAGGATAATATCGCCGTGTCGAACATTCGAACTGACCGTGATTCAAGTGAAAAGTACGTGCTTATTGGATATACAAAAGGTTATTCGCACCGTATACATGCAACTGAATTTGGAACTATGTATCAGCGTCCACAGATGTGGATTACAAAGACAGAGAAAAACGGCAGTAAGTTAGTGTACAAAGCTATGTTGACTGCTATGAAAAGGGTGATGAAATGAATGTAACAGATGTGGTTTACAAGAAGCTCATCGCCGACAAACGTATCACGGTTGAAGATAATATTTTTAAATACGTGGTTCCTGAAAATTTCCATGAATCTACGAATCAACCCATCGTAAGGATTACCCCGTTGCCGTATAATCCTGATGAATATGCGGATAATGAGGAATTTACGAGAGAATATGACTTCCAAATTGATATTTGGTGGTCAACAGATGAACCGCATGCGCAAGCAGAAGCAATTGTGGAGAATCTAAAGCAATTAAATTTTAAATCATATTATCGAGAGCCTATGTATGAAATTGAGACTCTAACATTTAGAGAAATCATACGTGTATCTGGCTCTCTTTTAAATTAGGAGGATTAATAATGGAAAAATTAAAACTAAATTTACAACATTTCGCTGAACAAAAAGGTGTTTCAGGTATTGCCATTGGTGTAACTAACTTTTATTGGGCGCCAATTAAAACAGATACAGATAAGAAGTTTGACGTAGAAGGTGGTCATCGTACACGTTTCTTAAAAGAAATCGAAGTTGACCGTCCACAAGAAGTAGAAGAAGAATACGGAGATAACATGGTCGCTGCTACTGCTGTGTCTAATGGTAAATTATCAGTTAAAACAACATTCGTATCAATTCCTGCAGAACAAAAAGCATTCTTAGCAGGCGCTAAAAAAGGCGAAAATGGATTTAAATACGGTGCGAACGACATTCCACCAGATGTGGCAGTTGTATTTGAGCGTACTAACCATGACGGCTCATCTGAATGGGTAGGCTTATTCAAAGGTAAATTCACGCGTCCGAACTTATCAGGACAAACGAAACAAGATAAAGTTGAATTCCAAAATGATGAAGTAGAAGGTTCTTTCGTAGATCGTTTATATGATGAGTCTTCACATGTGACAGGATATGACGATAAAGGTTCTACTAAAGGTCGTGACTATGTATTTACTGAGACATTTGGTAAAACGTACGAAGAGTTCATTGAAGACATTGACCAAGAATTCGAGATGGAAGAGGATGAAAAAGCGATGCCGGGAAAGACGAGTAAGAAAGAGGTAATAAGTGTATCTCTTTCTAAAGAGTCAACAACAATTAAACAAGGTGAAACGGAACAGTTATCAGCTACAACTGAGCCACTAGGACAACCCGTAACATATAAAGTTACTGAAGGCGAAGAATATATTAGCGTGAGTCCTGAAGGTTTAGTGAATGCAGATCGAGTTGGACATGGCGTTGTAACTGCTACGTCTGGTGACCAATCAGATACAATTAATGTAGAAGTAATAAGTAATTTAGAAATGTAATTTAAGAGGGGCAACCAACCCCTCTTTTATTTTTGCGCAAAAATAAAAAAATGAAAGTAGGAATTTAAAATGGCAAGAACTTCAATTGAACTAATTACAGGATACACAAAAGCAGGGAAACCTCAGAAGAAAAAATATTTAGCGAAGCCGATGATGTCACTTTTTGACACAATTCAAGGTTCAAAGTTATCAACACGTTTAACTAAATCATTCAAACAACCAGACTTTGAAGAATTATCACAAGAAGAATTCGAGAATTTAAGTGAAACAGAACAAAAAGAGTACCAAGCTAAGATTGAAGAATACCAAGAACAAGTCGCTCAGCAATTTGATGTTCTAGATGAGGTGACGACATTTGTTGCTGAAGGATTCGATAACCAATTTACATCTGAAGAATTACAAAAAGGTATTCCAGCGGGGCCAGAAGGACTGAATACTTTAGTAACAGTGTTAGAAAAGCTTATCGCAGGAGATGTGGACGACACAAAAAAGTTCGTGAACGAGAAGAAGAAATAAATCCTGAAGATTTGACACCTGAAGGTAGATACAACAACTATATGAAAGTTGCGAAGCAATTAATCGATGAGGGCATGGACCCTGAAAAAGTGGCTAACATGCCGATTCACTTCTTTTTAGAAATTGTAAATTCAAGAGTCGAACACAAGAAAAAGGCGACAAGCTTTTCTCAAGTGTTCGGCTAATTTTTTTGAAGAAAGGAGGAAACTAAATGGCAAATCCTATAGGTAATATGGTCATAAAAGTTGATTTAGACGGGTCGGGATTTAACCGTGGTATTACTGGTTTGAATCGACAAATGCGCATGGTTTCAAGAGAAATGAGTGCTAACCTTTCAAAGTTTGGGCGTTATGATCAATCACTTGAAAAGTCAAAAGTGAAAGTTGATGGGTTAACCAAGCGTCAACAAATCCAGGCTCAAAAAGTTAAAGAGTTAAAAAACAATTATGATCAATTATCAAGAGAAACAGGAGAAAATAGTGCTAAAACACAGGCTGCTGCCGCTAAATACAACGAAGCCTATGCAGAATTAAATAAATACGAACGTGAACTTAATGAAGCAACAGCCGAAATGGAAGTCTTAGAGCGTCAACAACAAGTGTTAAATACAACCATGGGAAAAATCGGCAGCAAATTCAGTGAGTTGGGACCACGTCTGCAAGAAATTGGCAGTAAAATGCAATCTGTAGGACGTAGTATGAGTATGTATGTCAGCGCACCGATAATTGCAGGGTTTGGTGCAGCGGTTAAAAAGAGTATAGACTTTGACGACTCTATGCGTAAAGTAAAAGCTACATCAGGTGCTACAGGTAGTGAATTCCAACAACTACGTGATAAAGCGCTTGAAATGGGAGCTAAAACAAAGTTTAGTGCATCTGAATCAGCAGAAGCTTTGAACTACATGGCGCTTGCAGGTTGGGATACTAAAGATATGTTAGGCGGTATCGATGGTGTTATGCAATTAGCTGCTGCCTCTGGGGAAGATTTAGGACAAGTGAGCGATATCGTTACTGACTCATTAACAGCATTTGGTATGAAAGCTAAAGATAGTGGACGATTTGCAGATGTATTAGCACAGACAAGTTCTAAAGCTAATACCGATGTACGTGGTTTAGGTGAAGCGTTCAAATATGCTGCTCCAGTTGCAGGTGCGTTGGGATATACTGTGGAAGATACATCCATAGCTATTGAGTTAATGTCCAACGCTGGGATTAAAGGTGAAAAAGCCGGCACTGCATTACGTACCATGTTTACTAACTTATCAAAGCCCACAGGCGACATGAAAAAGAAAATGGATGAGTTAGGTATATCCATTACTGATAGTAGTGGCAACATGCTACCAATGCGTGATGTTATGGATCAGTTACGTGGCAAGTTTAAAGGATTGTCAAAAGACCAACAAGCAAGCGCAGCTGCAACTATCTTTGGTAAAGAAGCAATGAGTGGTGCATTGGCTGTTATTAATGCTTCAGATGAGGACTACAAAAAGTTGACTAAGTCTATTGATAACTCAACAGGTGCAGCTAAACGAATGTCGGATGAAATGGAAGGCGGAATTGGTGGTTCAATCCGTAAAATGAAATCCGCTTTAGAATCTTTAGCTATAAGTATCGGAGATGTGTTAGCACCTCACATTAAAAGAGCGGCAGAAACTTTAGGTAACTTAGCGAAAAAGTTGTCAGATTCTCCTAGTTGGGTTAAGACTGCAATAGTAAGTGTTGGTTTATTTGCTGCAGCATTAGGACCAGCTATTCTTGTTACAGGGATGTTTACATCTGCAATAGGTAGCATTATGACTACTTTAGGTCCTGTGATGACAGGCATAGCTAAAGCTGGTGGCGTAATGAATTTCTTGGGAACCAAAGCGCCGTTTGCTGCTAAAGGTTTAACTTTAGTAGGTGGAGCTTTTAAATTCATGCTTGGTCCAGTAGGTTTAGCAATTGCAGCAATAGTAGCAATCGGTACAGCATTTGTAATTGCTTATAAAAAATCTGAAACATTCAGAAATATAGTTCACTCTGTAATAGATCCAGTAATGAATGGCCTAAAAAAGATGTGGGATGTTGCTAACCAAATATTTAATGCTTTAGGAAGTTTATTATCTGGTAAAACATTACCAACAGTGGATTTATTATCCAAAATTATGCCTAAAGAAACTGCTAGAAAAGTGACCGTTACTTTAATGCAAATTAGACAAGTATTTATAGACGCTTTTAACGGTATTTGGTCATATATACAAGAAATAGGTAAGAAGTTATCTGATTTTTGGAAAGAAAATGGAGATACTATCATCCAGGCATTAGCGAATATTTGGAGTGTCATATCGACTGTTTTTATAGAGATTAAGAACTTTTTATGGCCTATTTTACAAGAGTTGGGCGGTCTTGTTCAAACGATATTTATGAATGTTATAGTTCCAATTATCAAAATAGCAATGGGGATTATATGGAATGTAATGAAGTTTTTATGGCCCCTAATCAAGACATTAGTCGTTGATACTTGGAATAATATTAAAAATATTATCAATGGAGCTTTGAATATCATTTTAGGTATTGTTAAGATATTCAGCGGACTATTTACTGGCAAATGGAAACAAGTTTGGAATGGTGTTAAACAAGTATTCAGTGGTGCATTAACGCTTATATGGAACCTTATCCAACTTTGGTTTATCGGCAAAATACTTAAAGTTGTTAAGATATTCAGCGGACTCTTCAAAGGTGTTATAAGTTCTGCTTTTAAACATATCAGAAGTGTAATAAGTACAGTTCTGAAGTTTATTTGGTCTATTATCAGCACGATTTTCAAACGGATATTAAGTATCACTAAAACGATATTCGGTGCTGTCGCAAAATTCATTAAGTATATATGGAATGGTATAAAAAATGCCGTCGTTGGAGCGGTTAAATTTATTTATAACGGAGTTAAACGTTACTTTACCGCATTAAAAAATACTGTGAACAAAATATTTACTGCTGTAAAAAGTTTTATCGTCAAAACATGGTCAAATATTAAGAACACAGTTGTAAAATACGCTAAAAGCTTATGGGCCGGCGTACGTAATACATTTAATGTTTTATCTAAAGGTGTTCGTAATATTTTTAGTCGCTTACGCAGATGGTTATCAGATACTTGGAGAAATATCAAGAACACAGTAACTAGATACGCCTCACAGTTATGGGCATCAGTCAAGAAGACTTTTAATAATTTATACAACGGTACTCGTGATATAACTAATAATGTTAAGAGAAAAGTAACAGGTATCTGGCAAGGAATAAAGAAATCTGTAACCGGTATTGCTAGTGCGTTATGGAGTTCTGTTAAGAAGACCTTTACAAATATGCGTGATGGATTAGCTAATATCATTGGTAAAATAAAAGATCATATCGGCGGCATGGTTAGCGCCATTAAGAAAGGTTTAAATGGATTAATTGACGGTTTAAATTGGGTAGGTTCTAAGTTGAGCTTGCCTAAAATACCTAAATTATCAACTGGTACACAAAGAGTTAATCGCCACATCACTACTACTTCAGATGGTCGACTAAAACAAGGTACGATGGCAGTCGTTGGAGATAAAGGCCCAGGTAATGGAAGAGGTATTGATGGTAGACGTGAATTAATTCAATATCCAAACGGACGTACTGCGTTAACACCTGCGAAAGACACTACTACATTTTTACCTAGAGGATCACGTGTCATAAGTGGCGGAATGCGACAAAAATACGAAGAAGCTGAAGGTGCAGGTATGTCACCTCGCTTTAGCACAGGTACATTGCCGAGATTGAGTATAGGTACGTGGTTCGGCAATGCCAAAGACTGGGTCGGTGATAAGCTTAAAGGTGCCGGTAAAGCCGTCGGTAATAGCGCTAATTGGCTATCCGACAAAATCGGAGACGTTATGGACTACATGGACAATCCAGGAAAATTACTTAACAAAGTGCTTTCCATGATGGGCGTCGACTTCAACTCCCTTACAAAAGGTATGGGTGTTGTCGGAGATATTACGCGTGCTGCGTGGAAGAAGATTAAAAAAGGCGCAATTGATTGGATAACTAATGGATTTGAAGCACAAGCGGGCGACGGTTCGGTGTTTGAAGGTTATGGAATCCTACAAAAATATTCTGCTCCGCCATATCCACCCAACCCAAATTATCCATTTAATGGCGGAGTCCATCACGGTGTCGATTATGACATGCCTGTTGGTACGCCTGTGCGTACACCGATGGCTGGTCGTGTCAGAAGTTGGTACGACAGCTACGGCGGCGGTAATGCTATCACTGTTTCAAAAGGCAAAACATTCTTATGGTTCATGCACCTTAGCAAGCAGCTTAAAAAAACAGGAGAACAAGTTAAAGCAGGTCAGCTTGTAGGTAAGTCTGGTAACACAGGTTCTATGACGAACTACCGACACTTACATTTCCAAGTCAATCAGGGCGGAGAAGCCAACCGCTACTCAATCGAGCCGACAAGTTGGCTGAAGAAAAATGACAAAACCGGCGGTGGCAAAAAAGCACCCGGTGGCAGCGGTGCAGCTAATGCCCGCAGAGCAATTAAGGCCGCTCAAAATATCTTAGGTGGTCGTTACAAATCAGGTTTTATTACAAATGAAATGATGCGTGTTGCCAGCCGTGAATCCAATTACACCGCAAATGCTGTCAATAATTGGGATATCAACGCACGTAACGGTACACCTTCGCGCGGTATGTTCCAAATGATAGATCCGTCATTCAGAGCATATGCCAAATCAGGCTATGGCAACCCATTAAATCCGACGCATCAAGCTATTTCAGCAATGCGCTATATTGTAGGTAAATGGGTGCCGCGTATGGGCTCTTGGCGTGCAGCTTTCAAACGTGCTGGTGATTATGCATATGCTACTGGCGGATTGATTAAAAATTCAGGATGGTACAATTTAGCTGAAAACGGCTATCCAGAGTGGGTCATTCCTACAGACCCTAACCGACGTAGTGACGCTATGAAGTTGTTAGCGCTTGCGGCACAAGACATCAATCGTGGCAAACAATCAGGTAATAAACGTCCTGGACAATTACCGAATGTGAATCGTGGTGGTTCGGATAACACAGCACTATTGCTTAAAATGATTGAAAACCAACAAGCGCAAATTAACCAACAACAAGCACAAATGAAGGTGTTAATGGAAATCGCTGCGAAAGAATTAATCGTTGACGAGTCATCGATGGAACGTATGCATAATAGACATCAAGACAAACGTGAACGCAACATTTCACGTAAACAAAGATTTAATGCAGGAGGTGTATTTACTTAATGAACGATACAATTATAGTTAATGACAAAACACTTCCGTGGCTATTTGTTGAAAGAGGGTTTAAAATACCCTCTTTTAATTTTGAAGTGAAAACGGAAGAAGTACCTGGGCGAAGTGGTTCAGTATACCAAGGAAGAGAATTGAAACAGTATGCGTTTGAATTACCATTGATTATCCACAATGACTATTTATCGCATAATGGCTTTAAATCGCACGATGATATATTGAATGAACTCGTCAAGTTCTTGAATTACGATAAAGAGGTTAAACTTCAATTCAAATCAAAATCATGGTATTGGAATGCGTTTTTTGAAGGACCGATCGAGTTATTTAACAAAACTGAAAATCAAATCAATGTGGTTAATTTAAAAGTAGTTTTAACTGACCCGTACAAGTACGCTGTAAAAGGTAATAAAAACACTGCAATATCAGACCAAGTATCTATTGTGAATAGCGGTACTGCTGACACACCCGTAGTCATAGAAGCACGTGCATTAAAACCAGCGAGTTATTTTATGGTAGCTAAAGGCGATGAGGATTATTTTATGATAGGTGACGATAACGTTAACAAGGTCTACAAAAACTATCTTCCTTCGATTTATTCATCTGAAATTACGACAATGGTGGACTGGAGCAAACAGTCTACGATTGATTTTACAGACAATTATACAGGAGGCGGAGTCGGCGGTTACTTCAAACAGTCTGAAACTAAGGACAGTGTTTATTTAGAACCCGAAAGTGTTGAAGGAAAAGGCTGGATTGGCGGTATGTATAAGCGCAGTTATACTAAGTCTGCACAAGATTTTCGTTCAAGCGTACGCTTTATTATAGGACAGAAAAACAAGGGTGCAGTCCGTGCAGCACAATACATCTATGATACAGATAATCGTGTCATTGCAAGTTTAGGTTACGTGAACCCAAGCCCAACACAAAATATAGGACGTGTGATTATCACATTATTCGACCAAAGCGGTAATCAACGTAAAGTATATGAGTATGCTAATTCGCCGAAAGTACAAAGAATGAATGATTTTGTTATCTATGTTCAAATCAAGCGTGTAGGCAACGAATTTACATTGAGAAGTTGGAAGTATACAGATCAGAAACAACGCGTAATCTTTGATGAACACCGCCAAGTCTTTACAGATCGAGGAAACTTTTATAAACGACCTGTATCCAGCGTGAGCGTGTATGAAGGTAAGCATGGGACAGACAAAACGTTTCCTGTTTTTATCGCTGGAACTTTTAACCATGAAATACTGCCAAAACCACAAGATGCTAACGATATGATTATCAAAGAAGGAGACAACATCCTTATCGATACGCGGAGCAATCTTGTAATGGTAAATGAAGAATCATTTTTAACTGAAAAAAGCTTTGGCAGTAATTTCTTTAATATTGATTCGGGTCATACAGAGTTGATGATTTATCCTGAAAAGACTTTCGATACAACAGTTAAATGGCAAGATAGATACTACTAGAGAAGGGAGGGTTTGATATGATTCATGTTTTGGATTATCAAGGTAAGATTATTGATTTTATAGCTCAAAACGATAATGCAGTTATCAGTGCGGTGCACCATAAAAATATAAATGAACGATCTGAAACGTTTGATTTTACAATATTGTCTGAGCGCGCTGAACATTTGCAAGACAGAAACAGAATCATTATACAAGATTCGAATGAACAGTATCGTGAGTTCATTATTGAACATATCTCACAAGATATCGACGGCTATACCGAGGTAGAAACCAGCGCCAGTTATTTAGAAGATATTTCTAAAAGCAAACCTTACAGTCCAGGTAAATTACCTAGTATGACCACATCACAAGCATTGAGAGATGTATTAAAAGATACAGGTTGGCAAGTTTCGGATAGAACTGAATACGGCGGCACACGTTCTACTTCTTGGACAAGTTTTCAAACACGTTATGAAGTATTGATGCAGTTATGCACGACGTATAAAATGATTCCTGATTTTTATGTGGAAGTCGGGCGTAATCGTGTAGAAGGAAGATATGTTGTATTAAAGACGCGCGCTCCTTTATTCAAAGGCAAAGAAATTGTGTATGGTAAAGATTTGCTAGAAATGAAGCGTACAGTAGATATGACTGAAATTAAAACTGCATTGCTTGCCAGCGGACCACAAAAGGAAGATGGGACACCAGGTATCACGTTGACTGTCAAAGATGATGAAGCAAATAATCGATACAGTCTTCCAGGACGGTACTTGTGGGGGATTTATTCACCTGAAACTGAAGATGAAAATATGACTGAATCACGTTTGCGTACTTTAGCAACTACTGAATTAAATAAGCGCAAAGCAGCTGCTATCAGTTATGAAGTTAAAGCAGCAGATATTAAACGCTATTACCCACATGAAGTGATTCGTTTAGGTGATAAAATCAGAATTAAAAATGAAGATTTTGTACCTAGTTTATATCTGGAAGCAGAAGTAATCGGTGAAGATTACGATTTGATTTCTGGAGATTCCGAGTACAGTTTTGGGGAGTATAAGGAATATGCAGAATCCGAACTCAAGAAAGCGTTCGAGCAAAGATTACGCGACATTCAACAAAAGCTGAATGATAAAGTAAGTAATATTAATACAATTATTGAACAGACACAAGCAGGTAATCTTGAATACTTTGAAAAGAAAATCATAAAATCTTCTACACCTCCTCCTAATCTTGTCAATGATATGCTTTGGTATGATACCAGCAATCTGGAAGTCGCGGTATTGCGTAGATATTGGAATGGTGAGTGGTTAGAATCTACTGTTGAAAACGTCGAACAAATCGGCGGGATCACACGTGAAAAAGCATTGCACAGCGAGTTAAACAATACGTTTATTAATTTGTGTATCCAACACTCAAAATTATTAAGTGAAGTATACGAAGTAATAAATAGTGAATATTTAACTGATAACGTATTAGAACAAGATGTGCAGGCTAAACTTAATGATACGGTAGCTGTATATAATGCCATTAAGTCGAATCTTGACAGCATGACGCCGGAAACCGCGACGATTGGCAAATTGGTTGATACACAATCGCTATTTTTACAGTATCGTGAATTATTGCAGGCGCTTTATACTTCATTAGAAAATGCGAAGATCGCAATAGATAAATATTTCAAATTGCTACAATCGCAATATACAGATGAAAAGTACAACGAGGCAATGACAAAAGTAGCAAACAGCATAGGCGGCACATGGAATAGTGATACCAACCAGTTAATCGCAGATATTCCAAACAACGACGAAATGACCGCAGCAATCAAGGCATACACAGACGGCGAGGTTACAAAGCTAAACAACTTGTTAAACAGCACAATCGACAGCAAGATAACACAAACAAAAAACGAGTTAAGCAGCAACATTACAGCCGTTAACACCAAGGTTGATAATTTACAGGTTGGCGGTAGGAACTTACTAAGGTCATATTATGGTTCGAGCAATATATCAACAGTAATTACTGATACAAAATCATTTACTTTTATTGGTTGGGGCGTAACAATCTACCAACCGTCAATATTTTCGCCATTACTTGAAAGTGGAAAACAATATACTTTGACTTTTGATGTTGAGGTTCTAAATGTATCATCACTTAAGCCTTATGCATTAGACTATTCATTACGTATTTATGACCGTACGACAACAAAAACACTCATCAATGTATCAGCCGCAAGAGTAACCGGAACAGTTGGCGATAAGTATCATGTATCGCAAACGTTTACGGCAACGCCGGGCGAATGGGGATTAATAGCCTATTCAAACTTAAAAACGCCGGACGGTACTTTAAGTACGAACCCGAGAGAAAGCGACACGATAAGAATTTCTAATTTGAAACTAGAAAAAGGCACAATCCCGACAGACTATACACTAGCGCCCGAAGACATTAATTCTCAAATCATCAAAGCACAGACAGACGCAACAGCAGCCGCCAAGGCTTACGCTGACGCGCAAGACGCATTAAGGAAAACAGAAACACAGGCTTATGCGGACGGAATCGTTACAGCCGAGGAAGAACGAGCAATCGCAGACGCTACCGCTAAACTTGAGGAGGCGAAAAGGTACGCAGCAGACAGGGACTCAGAAGTTTTATTCCTTGCACAACAAGACATAGACGGAAAACTGCTGCCGATTAAGTCGACACAAACAACACAAAGCACTGACATTAAGCAGCTGCAAGATAACATTTTATTAAAGGCGGACAAGTCGGAAGTAACAACATTGTACGACAACAACATCAAACCTTTAGAAACAAAGGTCAACGACAACACAGCACAGTTACAAATTCAATCGGACAAAATCGACAGCAAGGTATCAAATACGCAATACACCGCAGATGTCGACAATATCGTGACACGCTTAAACACAGCCGACACACAACGCACGCAGTTATCTAATGCAATCAATGACCGTGTAACTTTAACGCAATTCAACGACAACAAGACAGCGACAACCAATCAGATTAATACAGCCGTTAATAATATCCAAGTCGGCGGACGTAACTTGTTACTAGATAGCTTAAACGCAGTGTTTTCACCTAATAATGTTGGATTAGGAACGCCGGTGCAAAACGCAGACAAAAGCTGGACGATTACACCGGACGCAGACAAAATCATATCGAGTTACTACTTTTTCAAATACACAAATAAAAAATTGACATCACAACCATTAGAAAAAAATGTTTACTACACATTTTCATTAGATGTTAAACCGGCAGTAGATACTACCGTAGAATTATCTATTAACAGTGCAGCGATTGAACAATATCAAAGCACAGCCAAGAACAAATTTATTTCAGTCGCAGCCAATCAATATAAACGGATAGCATTTACTTTCAAAATCATGCAAGATATTGATAACTTACCGATAATTTTACGTACACAAACAGCAGGCGCAAAGTTAACTTACACAAATTCACAACTAGAAAAAAGTAACACGGCAAATGATTGGACGCCAGCACCCGAGGACACGCAAGCACAGATAACAAAGGCACAAACAGACGCAACCAACGCCGCTAAAGCGTACGCAGACGCACAGGACGCCCTACGCAAGACCGAGGCGCAAGCGTACGCAGACGGCAAAGTGACAGCAGAGGAACAACGCGCAATCACAGACGCACAGAACAAGCTCACAGAGGCAAAAACACACGCCGAAACAAAAGCAACCGAGGCGCAAAACTTAGCGCAGCAATACGCACAGACGCAAGACGGGGCAACCTTAGCAAGCGCTAATAAGTACACGGACGATAAAAAAGCACAAACAGACCAGACTTTAACAACTATGCAAACGCAGATAAACCAAAATGGAACAGATATTAACTTACGTGCTACCAAAGACGAATTTAATCAGACACGCAAGACGTTATCGTCTGTAATATCTGATTTAACTGTCAATACAACAACCGGCCTTACACTGTCTTATGATGAAAATGGCAACATCACATCAAGTACAGTCGGCCCTGAGGGGATTATGCTGAAAGGTGATCATGTAGATATTACAGTTAATGAAGACTTTAAAGTCATGACTAATGCTATTAATAACAAAGTTGGTAAACATGAAGTTATTAACAGCATTAATGTATCGAATGAGGGTATTGCTATTGATGCAAATAAAGTTGGCATTCGAGGCGGAGATGGTACAACCTATTTGGATATTCAAAATACCAAATTATTATCGCGCGGTTTCTTTGATCGAACATGGGGAGATGTCACAGATCGACCTTACTGTAAATTAGGGATTTATGATGGACACCTTATTATGCAAAATGAAACATCTGCGAGAAACTTGTATTTAACTGAAAAAGGTCTATCAACTACAATGGCTGGTAACTTAAAAGGGACAAGCGGAACATTAGAGTTTCACTTTTTAAGTCCTACAGATAATACAGAAGGTGTAAGGCTGCATTCGTATTACGGCATGGTATATCTGCAATCTCAAGAAAATCGTGTTTATATTCGTTCAAAACAAACGACTAATATTGAAACAGCCGATGCCGGTATTTATGTTAGACCTTATAATTTAACGAGACCCGGTTATAATGAATTTAGTTATAAGGTTGTAGAAGCAGATAAGCCGGAAGAGACTGATGGTTATTTTATTTACGGTGAAGTTTCTAATCCTGATGGATTAGCAGGTTCAGGTATTCGTTTCAGAAAGAAAGGATATAAAAGACAAACAACCGGAGAGTACGAACCGATGATATATGCAACAGATAATGCAGGCAATGCGAGCACCGGATCGTTTAGTGCGCGAAACTTTTATGGCGACTAAAAGACAAGGCTCACGCATTTATATATCATGGCTGATAGTGCAGGCGGTGAGATACGTGCGACAAGTACAACGGGGTACAATAACGGTAATACAACGTATCTTCCAGTGCGTGCAGCCGGCATTAAAACACATTCTTCTTTAGCATTTACCAACCATAGCGATAATGATGTATTCTTTGGCATTATGCCTAACAAAACATTCTGTTTTACTGATGTAAATGGATACAACGGAGGTAAGCCTGCGTACCAAAGTGTGCGTGCAAAAGAATACTTACCAGGGTCATTAGAAGAATATAAACGCGATATAAAAGAATGGAATGATGATGCACTTACGTCTATATCAAATGCACAACTTTATCAATACAACTACAAAAATGATTTAGCTGACGAGAAAAAACGTCATGGTTTTGTCATTGGCGAGGATTATGCAACACCTGATGATTTTATTGACGGTGATGGTGTTAAAACTTATGAAATGATTGCGTATTGTATGCGCGCTATTCAACAATTAAATGAAAAATTGGAGGAACAAATAAATGGAAAATAATCAACAAGGTGTACAAGTCAATCCGAATTACGTGATTGATAAATTGATGAGCAAGAATGTAGAATTGACAATGGAAAACGCAAAATTAAAAGCGTTGCTTAGAGAACAAGCAGAGCAAGAAAATACAAAAGAAGCAGAATAACTTGCGGTAGAGGTGAGAGTCCTTTACCGCTATTTTTATACAAAATTTTAGGAGGAATATATCATGGCAAATGAAATCGTAAACAAACAAGAAAGAACTATTTTAGTACAAGTGAACTTGGATACTAATACAGAACGTGTAGTTATGCGAAACCCTTATGGCGGAGGCTACACACCTGTGCAAGACCCTGCTCAAGCACAAGCATTCGAGAATACAGATAAGGCGCAAAAAATCGCAGCCGCTTTGAATGGATTATACACATTAACAGGTGATAACTATGAAATCCGTATTGTTCATGAAGTAATTGATCGTCAATATGTTAATCCACCAGATGCAGAAACATTGCAATAATATTAAGGCCGGTTTTATCTGGTCTTTTTTATCTATAGAAAGCAGGTGAAACAATGAAAAGAACAGACTTAGGCGAATCACTCGCTTTTGTAATGATTGCAGGCTATGCAATTTTTACATTTATGAGAGGATTATTTTGGTTTGTAGAAGATGATGAAGTGATTGCAGATTCAGCATTTTATTCAGCTTTGAATGATGTGATGTCCATCTGGATATGGGGGTTATTGTTAATGATTGTCGCAATAATTCTATTCGCGGCAGCATGGTTGATACCGAGGTATCGTTTGACGAACACATGCCAAATATTTTTAATTGTCGGCGGTATCGGTGCGTCGATTATTTATTTTTTAATGGCAAGCGCAAGTATATACAATGCGATTAACTGGTTGACATGGGCGCAATTTGCGGTATTGACTGCCAAAAGCGGCGGTATGGCGTTTATCGGAGGCATGATGCTCAATGACAAACGCAAGTGAATATCTGGCAAAACATGAATTCGAAGCTGCTAAGAATAAGATATACGAACGTATCAATGATAATGACCGTAAGCATACAGAAGCAATTAACACATTAGAAAAGACGGTCAATCGGCAAATATCCTTACAAGAGCGCTCCTTCGAATCACAAGAGCGTTCTGAGAAGCATTTAGAAAAGCTGAGTGGAACAATGGAACGTTTAGGAGATTTTAGGAGATGAAGTGATTGATATTAAATATAAAGTCAAATCACATGATGACACCTTGCATAATGTCCAAAGCGTCATTTCTGAAAAGCAAAAAGGCAACACACAGATAGGTGTCGCAATTATATCCGGCGTAGTTGCGGTTATCGTTGCGGCATTCGGATTTGCGCAAGTCTTTTTTTAAAACGTCTAATTATTAATGAATGTGTTACAATAGAAAAAGCAAGCAAGTTGGATAGATGGTGGCTATCTTAGTACAAAGTGAGGTGATGCGTATGAGCGTATCAACGAAATCTTTAGAAAGGAGACGCCTAATGATTACAATAAGTACCATGTTGCAATTTGGTTTATTCCTTATTGCATTAATTGGTCTTGTAATCAAGCTTATTGAATTAAGCAATAAAAAATAACCATCACTAACTTTGGCGAGTTTGATGGTTATTATTAAATAATCATATAAATAAGGTCACCGTCTTTTTAACGGGCTTGCAGGGGGACTCACTATATGTGAGCCCTTTTTCTATATTCAATTTAACACAGAATATAGAGAGGAGCAAATGAAAATGAAAATAAATATGAAATTAAGATTTAAAAACAAGGCAGTGCTGACTGGATTAGTCGGTGCTGTTTTATTATTTGTGAAACAAATGACTGAGTTATTTGGATTAGACTTATCAACACAATTAGAACAAGTCAGCGGAGTTATTGGCGCAATTCTTACATTGTTAGCTGGCTTAGGTGTTCTTACAGACCCGACGACGAAAGGTATTAAAGACAGCGGTATTGTACAGACATATACAAAACCTAGAGATAGTAATAATGCAGATGAAATGGTTCAGTGGCAGAATCAAGCACATGTGCCTGAAGTGCAACAGTTCCAACCAGAACAATATGACACGTCAAAACCGTTTGTTGATGATAGTGACGAAATCGGATTTGATGTGAATCAATATGAACATGGAGGTGGTTCAAATCACAGTAACACTGACTAAAGAGGAATTTATAAAGTGGCTTAATAATTCTGTGGGGAAGCAATATAACGAGGACCTTTGGTATGGTTTTCAATGCTTCGATTATGCTAATGCAGGTTGGAAAGTGTTATTCGGCCACCTTCTAAAAGGAATCGGAGCAAAAGACATTCCAAACGCTAATGATTTCACTAATGAAGCGACAGTATATCAAAACACGCCTGATTTCTTAGCGCAACCTGGTGATCTAGTTGTATTTGGAAGCAACTATCGTGCGGGATACGGTCATGTAGCTTGGGTGATTGAAGCGACTTTAGACTATATTATCGTATTAGAGCAAAACTGGCTTGGCGGTGGATGGACTGACGGTATCGAACAACCTGGTTGGGGTTGGGAAAAGGTAACACGTCGCCAACATGCCTATGACTTCCCTATGTTTTTCATTCGTCCTAAGTTCAAGACAGCAACAGCGACACGTTCAGCGCAATCACCTACACAAAGTGTTAAAAAAGCTAATTCTAAAAAGAAAGCAAAGCCGGTTAAATTAAACATTATTAAAGATGTAGTAAAAGGTTATAACTTACCCAAGCGTGGATATAATCCTAAAGGGATTGTCATCCATAACGATGCAGGAAGTAAAGGGGCAACTGCACAAGCGTACAGAAACGGTTTAGTCAACGCGCCATTATCACGCTTAGAGGAAGGTATTGCACATAGTTATTCGGGAAATACTGTTTGGCAAGCACTAGATGAATCACAAGTCGGTTGGCATACTGCTAATCAATACGGCAACAAGAATTATTACGGTATTGAGATTTGTCAATCAATCGGAGCAGATGATAAAACATTTTTAAAAAATGAACAAGCCACTTTCCAAGAATGCGCAAGATTATTGAAAAAGTGGGGACTACCGGCAAACAGGAATACTATCAGACTACACAATGAATTTACATCTACATCTTGCCCACACAGAAGCGCAGAGCTTCACACAGGCTTTAATCCAGTTACACAGGGGTTATTGCCTAAAGATAAGCAATTGAAGCTTAAAGACTACTTCATTAAACAAATCAGATCATACATGGATGGAAAGATTCCAGTCGCAACCGTAGTAAAAGGTACAAGCGCATCAAGCAATACGGTAAAACCAGTTGCAGGCGCTTGGAGACGTAATAGTTATGGTACCTATTATATGGAAGAAAAGGCAAAATTTACGAACGGTAATCAGCCGATTATGGTACGAACTGTTGGACCATTCACAAGTTGCCCACATGCTTATGACTTCCAACCTGGTGGATATTGTGATTATGATGAGGTAATGTTGCAAGATGGTCATGTTTGGATCGGCTATGACTGGGAAGGACAACGATATTATCTACCAATCCGTACATGGGACGGTGTCGCACAACCTAATCATGGAGTAGGTGAACTTTGGGGTAGTATCAGTTAAACAAATATGTTATCTTAGACATAGACTGCTGATGTCACTTACAACAATTGATACTATATTATGTTTTCCATGATTTTTAAAAAATTGTGATCATGATTTGAGGGTTGTCTTTGCAGGGGAGCCCTCTTTTTTATTGATTATGTAAAAGAAGCGTGCTATGATTTGTTTTGCAGTATGCATGTCGTGCATATTGCGCCCTTACTTTCTGGATGCTTTATCTTAGGCATCTATATGTATTTTCGTTACTTTCTTCCTAACTATCCCAACGAGAATACAACCACCCTACGGGGTGGTTTTTATGTATAAAGGTTTTTAATATATAGTTTGTCCTAACAAATTAATAATAATTTGATTTTTAATTAACCTCTTAGTTTCCAACTAAAACACTAATACATACTAAAGACCCCTTTGCTACACGAGAGAGCAAGGGGGCCAGTCAGCAAGTGATCATACAGAGAGGTATTATAAACAACACTGCTCTTTAATAATGTAAGTCTGGGACATGACTTACATTAAATGTATATCCTTTCTTCTCAATTTTCAAACATAATTAAATTTCTAATTAACTTAAATTTCCAAGAATATGCATGAATTGGAGAGGGGTATTAAAAAATTTGAAAAATAAGTGAAAAGTAGTATAATGAAATCACTAACAACTCCTATCTAATAGTAAATTTGTTACTTGTTATGCGTCGCTTTTCTTTTACAAGATTGAGTGACGCATTTTTAGGTGCCATCTAAATATTTAATAATAGCTATGGTAGTATTGATTATATATATATGTTACTATATAATTATGTCTTACATGTTTTGCTTCTTTGTACATGTAAAGTGAGCATACTATCGATATATAAAGAGGAGTGTCTTCTAAGGCAGTCCTCTTTTTATTATTAAACACTTGGACACGTTTTGGACACGTTTTATTAAACAATGTTGATATATCAATGTTTATAGAGTATAATTTTCCCGGCCAGCGGTATCAGCTTACAAACTTCATAAAAGTTTTAAGAGTAAAACTATTGAGATAATCAATGGTTTTACTCTTTTTTTGGTTCTTCATCTTTTATGGTGGGAAGGTAAAACTCTCTGCCTTCTTGATACACCAAAAGTACAATTGTCTTTAGAATTTATTGTGCCTAAATCGAAAGCATTAATAATAAAATAAAATAGATTAAGTGGCTTTAATGTGGATATAGAAGCTTTAATATAAAAAAACGTTTGACGTTGGTATTAGTTGATTTAGAAATAAGAATGAAAAGACAACCAGACTCATAAATCGTAAGGTTGTCTATGTGATATTATTCGAAGAATTACAATCAATATTAATTTTTTAAATAATCCTGCCACTACAAAAGGAGAGGGACAAATAATAAGAGGACAAATCTGCACCCTTAAAATATTAATTAAGTTGCTAAAGATGAAATGATTTTTTCTTTGTCTGACCAATATAAAATTGAAAGATTTTCATGTTCTGCAGCTTGGCGAGCTTTATCATTAACAGGGTGATCTATATCATTAGCTATAACAAGCATTCTTGGTAATAAATTATTTCTAAAAGGTCTATTTGTTTTTACATCTCTATACATATAAACATCATTTGTCACTTTATTAAAGTCTAAGTTGTTAGCAAAATTAATAAGTTTTTCTGGTTTAGATTTTGTCCCTGGCAAAATGTAATCGATAGAATACTTTATACCTGATTCACCAGCTACTGAGACTTCAGCAGTTCCTCCGATCTCTTCTTCATACAAGAAGTTAAATACATCTTCATAGTATAGAGAGGAAACATTGTTTCTAGATGTTATAGTAAGGTCATAAATTTTTAGTATACCTTGTATTAAATTATGTTTAGACTGAGCAAAACCTTCATTTTTAACATGAGCAATAATTTCGCCTTTTTTTAAAGTTAAATTAAATTGATTTAATATGCTTTGGATTATTCTATTTCTAGCTTTGGTGTTTGTGTTTATATTAGACATCTCTAGTTCGTTGAAAGTTAAACCATCATCTGATAATATGATTGAGTCATCAGGTAAGAAATCAACATATATTCTTATATAATCGTTTATATGATTTCTGAACGGAGTGGTAATTTCTACAGAACTATCTAACTCACTATATTTATAGCTTTGTTTTAACCAGTTAAAATACTCATTCATCTTTTGTTCGGTAGTTTCCATTATTTTTCACTCCATTTCCTTTAATTCCTATTCCATCTTTCAACCTCCTTCATATAATTTTTTAAATCTGATGAAAAGATAGGGAACCTGAATGGTTTTATTAATTTCTTAATCCTGCTTTTTCTATTTGCTCATTTATCCAATCTTTATAAGATTCTACATATAAATTAAGCTTTGCATACATATTACAAATACAAATAACGCAAGGGTAATGAATAACCCTATATGCACTTTGTATTTTTGTATACCATGTTCTTTTGACTTTTTATTACCATTGTTTTTGGCTAAATCTTTTTTACTATCCATGATGTCACTTCCTTTGATGTTAGATATTAAATTAATTATACAAAATTAGTATACAAATGAGAAGTTGCTTTGTAACCAATTGTTACTTATGTTTCATTCTGCGTATTGTTGCTTTGAATGTTTTGTAATAGAATAAAGGCATTACTTAGTGAACGGAGGATATACAAGTAGCTTATGGCAAAGTCAGAATTAAATATTAAAGTATTTTTAAGCAACATCCTAAATGCGGTAGGAGCAGGTGTTGTTGTAGCATTATTGCCTAATGCATTATTGGGTGAAATTCTTAAAGTTTTTAAAGAGGGCAATCAGTATTTAGAATTAATCTTTCAAATTGTAATTGCTATACAGTCATTTATGGCTTTTATTATTGGTGTACTTGCAGCACATCAATTTAAATTCAGCGGACCTTCAGCTGCAATGATCGGTACTGCCGCAATGATTGGTTCAGGTGCATTGCAGTTTACACCTAAAGGTTTAGCATTAAAAGGAATCGGCGACATTATTAATGTGATTATTGTTGTAATTATTGCATGTCTATTAATTTTGTTATTAAGTGGTCGCTTAGGTTCTCTTGAAATGATTATTTTGCCTGTTGTGATACCAGTAGTTGCTGGTTTTATCGGTTTGACGACATTACCGTATGTCTCAGGTATTACAAAAGCATTAGGCGCTGTGATTCATTCATTTACAGAGCTGAATCCATTACTCATGAGTATCTTAATTGCAATGGCATATTCACTGTTAATGGTTACACCGATTTCAGTAGTGGCTATCGCAACTGCGATTTCATTAACAGGATTAGGCAGCGGTGCAGCTAACTTAGGTATCGTTGCTGCATGTGTAACCTTTATTTGGGGCTCGCTGAGAGTCAATAAAGCAGGGGTTAACATAGTGTTGATAATCGGTGCAGCGAAAATGATGATTCCTGTATATTTCAAGCATCTTATCATTGCAGTACCTTTAGCATTAAACGGTATTGTAGCGGGATTAGTCGCTTACTTTATCAATGTACAAGGTACACCGATGTCAGCCGGCTTCGGTTATACTGGTCTGGTCGGACCGATCAATGCCTTTAACCGAATGGAAGGGGATGCTTTTACCAATATTATTCTCCTTGTCTTCGGCTACTTTATCATTCCGTTTGTTGCAGGATTTATTATCCATCAAGTCTGCAAGCGCATTTTGCCCGGCTATCATGACGATATTTATAAATTTGAAATACCGAAACAGTAATCTTTCAGAGTCTTGTTCCATTCATTTGGGGCAAGGCTTTTTCATTTTTAGTAAATGAAAACGTTTACTCTACTTAATTATCAGAAAATTTAAAAATAAGTATTGCATATATATACATATAAACGTATAATAATTCCATGAGTTAAGGAGGACACCACTATGATACAAAAGAAAGCAACGAATATAATTAAGGTTATCATTTGTACCGTATTATTATGCGGATTGATTTTCCCATTCTTCTCAGCAAAAGCGGGTGCTGAAGAACAAGATCAAACATGGGAAAAAATTAAGAAAAGAGGAGAATTAAGAGTCGGGTTATCTGCAGATTATGCCCCATTAGAATTCGAAACAACTAAAAGCGGAAAACGTGAATTTGCGGGTATTGATATCGAACTAGCGAAGAAAATCGCTAAAGACAATCATTTGAAATTAAAGATTGAAAACATGTCATTCGACAGTTTATTAGGGGCTTTGAAAACAGGAAAAATCGATATGATTATTTCTGGTATGACACCTACACCTGAACGTAAAAAAGAAGTCGACTTTTCTGATTCATACTTAAAATCAGGACAATCAATGGTCGTGAAAAAAACAGATTTAGATAAATATAAATCTTTAAGAGACTTTGATAATAAAAGAATCGGAGCTCAAAAACAAACTACACAAGAACAATTAGCCAAAACAGAAATCAGTAATGCAGATGTACATGCTATGACACGTTTGCCTGAAACGATTCTTTCTTTAAAAAGCGGAAAAGTAGACGGTATTATTATTGAAAAACCAGTCGCAGAAGCATATTTACAACAAAATCCTGAATTAGGATTTGCGAATGTGAAGTTCCATGAACCAGACAAAGACACTTGTATTGCATTGCCTAAAAATTCACCGGTCTTTTTAGCACAATTGAATAAATCAATTAAAGATATGAAAGATCAAGGCTTGATGGAACAATACAAGGAAAAAGCAGCACAATCTATGGAAGAGGACGGCAACTTTTTCACAAAATACAGCTCATTCTTCATTACCGGTATTAAAAACACAATTCTAATCTCAATTGTCGGTGTAGTCTTAGGTGCTTTATTCGGTGCATTGTTCGCATTGATGAAATTAAGTTCTATAAAACCATTAAAATGGTTAGCTTCAGTCTATATCGAATTTATCAGAGGTACACCGTTATTAGTACAAGTATTCTTAGTATTCTTTGGTACAACAGCGGTACTCGGTTGGGATATTTCAGCATTGATTTGCGGTATGATAGCGATGGTTATCAACTGTGCAGCTTATATCGCAGAAATCATCAGAGCTGGTATTAACGCAGTAGATAAAGGACAAACTGAAGCAGCCAGAAGTTTAGGCTTAAGCTATGGTCAGACAATGAAAAACATTATCTTGCCGCAAGCAGTCAAAAACATTCTGCCGGCTTTAGGTAATGAGTTTGTGACAGTGATTAAAGAATCTTCAATTGTATCTGTAATCGGTGTCAGCGAAATTATGTTTAACGCGCAAGTTGTGCAAGGTGCATCCTTCGATCCATTTACACCATTGCTTGTCGCAGCAATTTTATACTTCATCTTAACATTCACATTATCTAGAGTGATGAACATCTTGGAAGGGAGAATGAAAGTCAGTGATTAATATTAAACATTTAAAGAAGAACTTCGGTGAAAACGAGGTATTAAAAGATATTGAACTAGAAGTTAAAGCAGGCGAAGTGGTTGCGATTATCGGTCCTTCCGGCGGAGGCAAAAGTACATTATTACGTTGTATTAATTTATTAGAAAAACCAGACGGCGGTCAAATCATTTTTGAAGGTACAAACATTCTTGATAAAGGTGTTCATGTAAATGAATTAAGACAGAAAATGGGAATGGTATTTCAAAATATCAACCTGTTTCCGCATAAAACTGTGTTAGAGAATATTATGTTAGCACCTAAATTGCTTAAACATACAGATTCACAAGAGTTGAAACAAGAAGCACAAGAGCTTTTAAGCAAGGTAGGTCTTGCGGAAAAAGGAGACAGTTATCCTTCACAATTATCAGGCGGACAAAAACAAAGGGTTGCCATTGCGCGTGCATTAGCAATGCATCCAGATGTACTGTTGTTTGATGAACCGACTTCAGCACTGGATCCGGAAGTAGTAGACGATGTATTGCAAGTTATGAAAGACTTGGCAAAAGAAGGTATGACCATGGTTGTGGTTACACATGAAATGAACTTTGCGAAGGACGTCAGCGATAAAGTCGTGTTTATGGCAGACGGTGTAGTAGCAGAAGCTGGTGCACCTTCGCAAATTTTCGGCAATCCGCAACATGAAAGAACACAGCAATTTTTGAAACGTGCATTGTAATTAAGTAAGGGGATGGCAGTAATGATTGAAGTTGGAATAGTAGGCGGAAGCGGATATGGGGCAATTGAATTAATCAGATTACTTCAACATCATCCTGCCGTCCACATCAAATATGTATTTTCACATTCAAAACAAAATGAACCGATAAAAGACACTTTTTCTAATCTGTATCATAAAGATATTATGTTTACTGAGTTAGATATTGATGAAGTGGAATGCGATGCGATATTTTTTGCGACACCGTCAAACGTGTGCAAAAAGTTTGTGCCTGATTTGTTAAACAAAGGTATTAAAGTAATAGATTTATCCGGTGATTTCCGTTTGCAAGATCCAGAGATATACCGTCAATATTATGGAGAATATCCATTAGCACAAAAATGGCTGAAACAAGCAGTATATGGTTTAGCTGAACAGCAGGATAATTATCAAGATGTGCAATTAATTGCTAATCCCGGATGTTTTCCAACAGCTTCATTATTAGCGTTATCACCACTTATCAAAGCAGGTGTTATTGATAAGAAACAGATTATTATCGATGCGAAAACAGGCGTTTCAGGGGCAGGGAGAACTATTAAACAGCAGACACACTTTCCAGAGCTGAATGAAAACTTTCAAGCTTATGCGATAGGCAAACACAAGCATACGCCAGAGATAAATCAATTTTTAATCCAGCTTGCAGGTCATGAGGTTAAAGTCAGATTTACACCGCATCTTGTACCGATGACAAGAGGTATATTAGCAACATGTTATGTATCGTTTAAACGCCCTGTGACTGAAGAAGCAATCAGAAAACTATATCAAAATGAATATGACAGCCAACCTTTTATCAGAATCAGATCAAGTAATAATTTTCCAGCAACTAAAGAAGTCTCAGGCAGCAACTTTTGCGATATCGGACTTTATGTTGATGAAACCAGTCAGACAGGTATTATCATCAGTGTCATTGATAATCTCGTAAAGGGTGCCAGCGGACAAGCAATACAAAATATGAATCGGTTATTCGGATTGAATGAACAAACAGGATTAAATCAAACACCCGTATATCAATAAAAGAAGGTGACAACTATGAATACAACACAACACGCATATAAAGTGATTGAAGCTGGAGATGCGGCATCTCCAAAAGGTTTTAGTTCAGGCGGCATGCATGCAGGATTAAAAAAGAAGAAACGTGATTTCGGCTGGATTGTCAGCGAGGTGCCTGCCAACGCAGCAGGTGTCTATACAGTCAATCCATTTAAAGCAGCACCATTGAAAGTAACAGAACAGACAGTCAAAATACATCAGACATTACGTGCCATTGTAGTGAATTCTGGAGTAGCAAATTCATGTACAGGTCCAAAAGGCTATCGTGATGCATTAGCCATGCGCAGTAAAGCCGCTCAAGAACTAGAAGTACCTGTGAATGAAGTAGCCATTGCTTCTACAGGTGTCATCGGAACGTTGTTGCCGATGGATGCAATTTATTACGGGTGTTCAAAAATAAAGGAAGCGGCTTATCAAAATAGTCAATACTTTAACGAGGCCATATTAACAACAGATACAACTGCAAAACACATAGCTGTTGAAGTAGAAATTGATCATCAAATTGTCACGATTGGCGGTACAGCCAAAGGTTCAGGTATGATTCATCCTAATATGGCTACTATGTTAGGGTTTATGACTACAGATGCGGTCATTGACAGCAAACATTTGCAGAGACTGTTAAAGGAAGTTGTGGATGACACATTCAATATGATTACCGTGGATGGCGATACGAGTACTAATGATATGGTGCTGGTACTCGCTAACGGAAAAGTATCAACAAATCCCTTAACACCAGAGCATCCAGCTTGGAATCAATTTAAAGCAGCATTTTTGAAAGTTGCAAAACATTTAGCAATCGCTATCGCGAAAGATGGAGAGGGTGCAACTAAACTCGTTAAAGTAAAAGTAAACGGTGCACCGACTAAAACGATTGCGGGTCAAACCGCTAAAGGTATTATCTCATCAAATCTGGTGAAAACAGCTTTATTCGGTGAAGATCCTAATGTCGGACGCTTATCTTCAGCAATCGGAAACTTCTATCCGAATGTACGTCCTAATGAAGTCAATATTTGGTTATGCGGTACATTAGTCGTTAATAATGGATTGCCTGCAGACTTTAATGAATCTGATTTAAAAGCACAAATGGGCAATTCTATAATAGACATTACTGCCACTATCGGCAAAGGCAAATATGAACAAGAAGCATTCGGCTGCGACTTATCTTATGATTATGTACGTATCAATGCATCTTATAGAACGTGAGGTCATCTTATGAAATACATCGTATTTAAAATCGGAGGCAGTATCATCGAGAAAATGTCTTTATCTGTTTTTGAAGAAATTGCGGAGAGTAAAAAGAATGGCTACTTTCCCATTATTATTCACGGCGGTGGTCCGATGATTAATAAAGCATTAAAAGAACAAGGCATAGCATCAGAATTTGAAAACGGCATACGCAAAACGGATTTAGCTACACTCAAAATATTAGTGAATACGTTATTGTGCAAAGTCAATGTGGATTTAGTGGAACAAGCCAATACCTTATCCCAGCAGTTCATCGGGATTAACGGTGCTTACTTCCCATTGTTTAAATGCCATCCCTTCAACAAAGCACTAGGATATGTGGCTGTGCCTGACTCAGTTAATACTGAAGCATTAAAACAGTTATGCAGCGCTTATATACCGATTATGGCATCTGTCGGGCGTTATCATAATCAATTTTATAATGTAAATGCGGATACACTTGCTTATAAAGTTGCTTCTGCTTTAAAAGCGCCTTTAGTCATATTAAGCGACATTCCGGGTGTGTTGGATAATGGGAAAGTGATACCAACCATTCAACAAGAGAATCTGGATATATTAATTCAATCTAATATTGTATGCGGCGGTATGATTCCTAAACTTAAAGATGCTTCTGAAGCATTGGATGAAGGGTGCCCGAAAGTTATGATTGTACCAGGATACGAACCGCATATTATCGCAGACTATTTTAAAGGTCACTCCATCGTAACAACCATTCAAAAATAAATTTGATTAAAAGCTGGTGCATCTGCATCGGCTTTTAATTTTGAAGAATTTCTTCATTTTCACTGTACAATTTGTGTTAAAATACAGAATGGACCATTAATATGGAGGCATTATGGTGGATAATAAACAATTAAAGAAAGAAATAATAGATTTTGCGCATCAAATCGGTATCGACAGTATCGGTTTTACGACTGCAGATCCCTTTGATGAGCTGAAACAAAAGTTAGTAGACTATCATGTTAAAGGTTATGCATCTGGTTTTGAAGAACCTAATATTGAATTAAGAGTCAACCCTAAGTTATCAATGCCGACAGCAAGATCTATTATAGCGATAGCAGTGGGTTATCCGAATAAATTAAAAGGCGCACCGAAAAGTGTACGCGGCGACCGCAGAGGTATGTTCGCAAGAGCTTCATGGGGCCAAGATTATCATACAATTATGCGTAAACGTTTAGATCAGCTCGGTGCATTCATTAAGGAAAAAGTGCCTGATGTAGAAATGTTATCGATGGTAGATACAGGCGTATTGTCAGATCGTGCAGTCGCAGAACGTGCTGGACTTGGTTTTACAGGCAGAAACGGCTTCGTT
This sequence comes from Staphylococcus sp. IVB6181, assembly GCF_025561445.1. Taxonomy (NCBI): domain Bacteria; kingdom Bacillati; phylum Bacillota; class Bacilli; order Caryophanales; family Staphylococcaceae; genus Staphylococcus; species Staphylococcus sp. IVB6181. The sequence continues at coordinate 1,202,426 of NZ_CP095096.1, forward strand.
ATCAATCCAGATTTAGGCACATGGACATATTTAGGCGAAATGCTGGTCAGTATTCCGTTTGAACCTGATGATCCGCTGCTGGACAGCTGCGGTGATTGTACAATATGTGTAGATAGATGTCCTACAGGCGCTTTAGTAGGAGACGGTCAATTAAACAGCCAAAAATGTATTTCATTTTTAACACAAACTAAAGGCTATCTCCCAGACGAATACCGTTATAAAATCGGCAACCGTCTTTATGGCTGTGATACATGCCAGCAAGTTTGTCCAAAAAACAGAGGTATTAATACTGAACACGATGATATTGTATTAGAACCAGAAATACTTAAACCGAGATTGATTCCATTGCTTCAGATGAGCAATAAAGAGTTTAAAAATACTTATGGTCATTTAGCTGGAGCTTGGAGAGGCAAGAAGCCGATTCAACGCAATGCCATTGTCGCACTTGCACACTTTAATGAGACATCAGCGATTCCAGAGCTGAAAGAAGTAGCACTTAATGACCCGAGACCTATGATCAGAGGGACAGCGTACTGGGCTATCGGTCAAATTGCAGGCGAAGACGAACGCACCTTTATCGAAACTAACTTTGATGACGAAGAAAAAGAAGTTCAAGAAGAAATGTTAAAAGGATTAGAAAAGAGGAATTAACTTATCATGACGAACCATGTCGTTTTATACCAACCCCAAATACCAGCCAATACCGGCAATATTGCGAGAACATGTGCAGGAACAGATACGCATTTGCATCTGATTAAGCCTTTAGGTTTCAGCACAGATGATAAAATGCTGAAGCGGGCAGGATTAGATTACTGGGTACATGTCAATATTACGTATTATGACAGTATCGAAGCATTTTTCGAACAAACAAATGGACACTATTACTTAATTACTAAGTTCGGTCAAACAACCTTTACAGACTTTGACTATTCAGATTCAGATGAAGATCATTACTTTGTATTTGGGCGAGAAACGACTGGATTGCCGGACTGGGTGAAAGAAAAATATGCGGACACAGCTTTAAGAATACCGATGAACGACCATATCCGTTCTTTAAACTTATCCAACACGGCTGCAATTTTAGTATATGAAGCGCTAAGACAGCAAAATTATCCGAATTTGCATTAGTAAATTTTTAGATTGAGTGAAAAATCGATACACAAAAGGTATAATAGAGTTGAATTCACTGTATACAAATGCGTTTATTGCTATGATAGAGAGGGTAAATAATCTAGCAAATAACGCTATATACGAACTGAGAATAATTAGAGGAGTGTACATTATGGCAATGAACTTTAAGGTTTTTCCAACTGCAGATAAAGCAGCACGTTATTCTGCGGATATTATCAGAAAGACATTTAATAATAATCCAACAACAATCATGGGTGTGCATCTAGCAGATGACAATGCACCTGTTTTAGAAGACTTAAAACAAAATGTGTTGAGAAATCCAGTGGATTTCAGTCAAATCAACATTCTAGATTATGATGAAAACAAATCATACTACGAAACATTAGGTGTGCCCAGCACACAAGTTTACAGCTTATCATACAATGATGGTGTCGTAGACTTTATCGAAGAAAATATCAAATCAAAAGAAAATAAAGCAAAATTCACATTGCAAGTTTTAACAATCAACGATAAAGGCAGCTTAGATATTGCAGTGAAATCCGGAGTAATGCCTGCACGTGAAGTGATTTTAGTCGTGACTGGACCGGAAAAAGCGGAATTAGTGAAAAAATTATACGAAGAAAATGGTAACTCAAGCTATGTGCCATCTGACTTAAAAGCACACCGTATGGTCAATGTAATTTTAGATGAAGCAGCAGCTGAAGGCTTGCCAGAAGATGTACGTCATTATTTCACTGAGCGTTTTTCTTAAGGAAATCAAATAAAGCAGAAGTATCCGAGTTATGTTGAAGGATTTCGATATAACTCGGATTTTTGTTTGTATTCTTAAATCAATTCATTTATTATTTTTATGAGCGAGTAATATCAGAAAGGAACATTACCATGCAAAACTTACATAAACATTGGAAATTATTAATGATCATTACGTTCATTGTCAGTTTGCTGTCTATAAAAGGGTTTCCAATTGCACTAGGCGCATTATATCTGCCAGTACTTTTCAGAGTAGTAAAACTGCAAATGAATCTGTCAGAAGGGTTAGTCAGTCAAAGAGATCCGCAGTTATTTATCAAAAGCAACCAAAAGGGTGTTATTATCAGTGTCATCTGCTGTATAGCGATAACTTTTATTTTGTTTAAACCGCTAGGTGAGTTCTATGCGAGTTTAATGGGCTTTTTAGGCACTTTAATCACACTGAGTCCAATTCTATTAGTTATCAGTATTATCCTTTATATCCTTACAGCTGTTGCAGTAATACAAGCAGTTAAACACTACTTTGCGGGAAAACAATAAATTAAATACGTATATTCAATCGAGCTTAGTCTTGACTAGGCTCTTTTTTGTTACATAATACATTATCAGAGAAGTTGGAAACATTAATGAAAGCGTTAACTATATAGCGATTTAATTTAAAAAGGGTTAATGCTATACTTGTGATAAATACCATTCAAAAAGGGGAGACAAGTCAAATGTCAGTAAGAATTGAGCATGATACTTTTGGAGAAATCGAAGTACCTGGAGATAAGTTCTGGGGTGCACAAACTGAAAGAAGTAAACGTAATTTCCCAGTCGGTAAAGAACGTATGCCGATTGAAGTTGTGTATGGCTTTGCACAATTAAAACGTGCAGCAGCATTAGCAAACTTTGAACTAGGCAAATTAAGCGAAGATAAAAAAGATGCAATTGTCTTTGCATGCGATCGTGTGATTAAAGGGGAATTGGATGAACATTTCCCATTAGTAGTATGGCAAACAGGAAGCGGTACGCAAAGCAACATGAACGTCAACGAAGTTGTCAGCTATGTGGCGAATGATTACTTGAAAAAACACGGCAGCGAAGATACAGTACATCCAAATGACGATGTTAACAAATCACAAAGTTCAAACGATACATTCCCAACAGCAATGCATGTCGCTTTATACCATGAAATCGAATCAAACTTGGAACCTGCGTTGAAACAATTACGCGATACATTTGAAAAGAAAGAAAAAGACTTCCATGACATTATTAAAATCGGCCGTACACACTTACAAGATGCTACACCGATTCGTTTAGGACAAGAAATCAGCGGATGGCGCTATATGCTCGATAAATGCGAACAATTATTAGGGGAATCAAAAGCGCATTTATTAAATTTGGCAATCGGCGGTACTGCAGTTGGTACAGGTATCAACGCGCATCCTAAATTCGGCGATATGGTAGCAGCAAACATTAAAGAAAATACAGGCTATCCATTCGTATCATCAGAAAATAAATTCCATGCGTTGACAGCACATGATGAAGTGGTTCAATTGCACGGTTCATTAAAAGCTTTAGCAGCTGACTTGATGAAAATTGCGAACGATATCCGTTGGTTAGCTTCAGGTCCGCGTGCAGGTTTAGCTGAAATCAGCATTCCTGAAAACGAACCAGGTTCTTCAATCATGCCTGGTAAAGTGAACCCGACACAATGTGAAATGTTGACGATGGTGTCAGTTCAAGTTATGGGTAACGATACAGTTGTAGGTATTGCGGCATCACAAGGAAACTTTGAATTAAACGTCTTCAAACCAGTGATTATGGACAATACATTACAATCTATTTACCTATTAGCAGACGGTATGAGAACATTTGATGAAAACTGTGCACAAGGCATTGAACCGATTGAAGAAAACATCGATCAATATTTAAATCGTTCATTGATGCTTGTGACTGCATTGAACCCGCATATCGGTTACGAAAAAGCAGCTTCAATTGCGAAAAATGCACATAAACAAGGCATTACTTTAAAACAATCAGCAATTGATTCAGGTTATCTGACTGAAGAGCAATTTGATGAATGGATTAAACCTGAAAACATGGTAGAACCAAAAGAATAAAATAGATAATCAAGAAATAAAAGGAGAGGGCGCAATGCCTTCTCCTTTTATTTGTCATCCAATGAAACAGAAATCAATTGTTTTGTCAGCGGATGTGTAAATTCAATTTTATGACTATGCAAGCGCAATTTTCTCAGTTTAGAATCGCCGTATAAAGGGTCTCCAAGAACTGGATGGCCGATGGCAGCTAAATGTACACGGATTTGATGTGTGCGTCCTGTATCCAGCTTAATATCTAGTTCACATTCGTTTTCTTTAAGCATACGTGCATCTAAAATGTGCGTAACAGCATGTTGTCCTGTTGGCGAAACTCTTCTGCGGTTCGGATGAAATTTGTCTTTACCGATAGGCTGGTCGATCGTTTGCGGTTTTAATGGCAGTTGGCTTTTAACTACTGCTTTATAAATACGTGCAATCTGATTGTCTTCCAACATACGGTCAAGCAGCTTTTTCATCAATGGGTTTTTCGCCACAATCAACAAGCCGACAGTTTCTTGGTCTAAACGATGAATCGGTTCGACATAATCACTGTCAATCGTGTAAATGACGTGGTTCATCAGTGTGTTGCTTTCTTTTAAATCATTCGGATGCGTTTTTACGCCTTTAGGCTTCTTGATAATCGCAATATCCTCATCTTCATAATAAACATCCGCATAACGGTAACTCGGCAAATAGTTGCTGACTTCGTCAGGCGTAGGCACAAAGACTTGATCGCCTTGTGCAGCTTTATCTGTTAATTTAGCTTCCTTGCCATTAATCGTAATGGCTTTTGACATATTTAATTGATGCAGTTCTTTTTTAGGTAATTTCACATCTTGAAAAATTTCACGCAATGTATAGCCATTGTATTGTTCAGGTACTTTAAATTCCATAATGTCCTCCTCGATTATTACTTAATATGATAACATATTCTGTTAGTAATGCGTCGAGACTTGAAGTAGAATGCTATCGTTAAGATAGCTGAATCGGTATAATATAGATAAATTGACATTGAGAGGTGACGCTTTTTGGTTAAACCGACACGCCTTGCTTTACTAAAGGAAATCGCTGAATATCTGAATGAAGAAACAGAAATCTATACAATGATGCATGGTGCTTTACGGCTATTAGTGGAAGGCAGTGCTTTTACTACCGGCTGGATTTTCTTTATCAATGAAGACGGGCAGCAAGAAATGGCAGCGGACTATCATTTGCCGCCTTCTTTGTTGAAAAATGAATGCCAAGGAATGAATGAAGGCACTTGCTGGTGCGTACAAGCTTACCATAGCGAAAAACTGATGAAGGCTTCAAATATTATCCATTGTTCCAGAATCAGTGCAGCCAATCAAGCGTATCTTGACGAATCAGAAGGGATTACACATCATGCGACAGTCCCGCTGCGTTCAGGCAGTGAACGTTTCGGGTTGTTAAACGTAGCTTCGCCTTATACCGAGAAATACTCAGAAGAAGATTTAGAGTTGCTCGAATCAGTAGCATTTCAAATCGGTTCGACTATTAAGAGAATCGAACTGACGAATAAAGAGAAAGAAGCAGCACGTTTAAATGAACGCAACCGCTTGGCACGTGATTTGCATGATTCAGTCAATCAAATGCTGTTCTCTTTGAAATTAACGGCACATGCGGCTTATGGTATGACTAAGGAGCCTGTAGCAAAGAAAGCCTTTGAAACGATTGAAACAACCAGCCAGCAAGCAGTCAATGAAATGCGCGCATTGATATGGCAATTAAAACCGATTGGCTTAGAACACGGTTTAGTCAGTGCATTAAAACAATACTGCAAACTGATCGGTATTCAGCCGGATATTGAAGTAGAAGGTTTGATCGATTTATCCAGCACGGTGGAAGAACATATTTATCGCATCTTGCAAGAGACCATGAATAATGTTAAAAAACATTCACAAACCAGCCAAGCTTATATCTTGCTGCACCAAAAAGATAAAGAATTTGAAGTAGTTATTTCAGATCATGGTGTGGGTTTCAATCCAGAATGGGTCAACCAGACTTCTCATGGTATTCATAATATGCGTCAGCGTATCAAACAAATACAGGGAAGTATTGATATTAATTCTAAGTTAAATCAAGGAACGACAATTCGTTTGAATGTTCCTTTAACGTCGGCAAAGAAGGAGATAAATCATGAACCAAGTAGTTTTGATAGATGATCATTACATTGTTCGGCAAGGCATTGAATTTTTAATTTCAACAATTGATGATTTAACAGTTCAAGGGTCATTTGCGAATGGAAAAGAATTTATCGACAGCTTGCAAAATACAGATACCTATCCAGATATTGTTCTGCTCGATTTGGTTATGCCGGAAATGAACGGCATTGAAGTAACCGAAATGTTAAAAGCACATTATCCGGATATCAAGATTCTAGTACTGACAAGCTATGCGGATGACGAACATGTCATTTCAGCGCTCAATAAAGGTGCTGACGGTTATGAAATGAAAGATGTAGAACCAGAGGTCTTGATTGATTCCATACATAAGGTACTGCAAGGTGAAAGAATCATTCACCCAGAGGTTCAAAAAGTAATGGATGATGTAGCTAGAAAACCTCATCATATTAACAAACTGTCAAATAGAGAAAAAGACGTACTAAAAGAAATGGCAAAAGGCAAAACCAACCGAGAAATAGCAGAAGCCTTATTTGTGTCTGAGAAAACAATCAAAACACATGTGAGCCATATTTTTTCTAAATTACAAGTCACAGATAGAACCCAAGCAGCAATTTATGCGATGGAAAACAAATTAATTTAATTTATTAAAAACGTGCAGAAAAGGCGAAATCAAAACCTTTTTCCGCACGTTTTCTTTGTCATGTAAAAATATAAGTAAGATATATATTTGCTATTTCTGAAAAATCTGACTATAATATATATAACTAAATAAAAGGTGGATGGAGCCAATGAAAAGCAAAAACTTAACAATGAATATTGTCATTGCTTTAATTGCAGGGATAATCATTGGATCGATTTGCGATATTTATGCGCAAACAAGTTTAGTTAAAGGGGTAGACCAGTATTTCTTTAATACCGTCGGTCAAATTTTCTTGAACTTGATCTTTATGCTCGTTGTTCCAGTGGTCTTTGTTTCAATTGTGCTTGGCGTTGTCGGTGTAGGGGATCCGAAATTACTCGGAGGCATCGGCTTGAAGACTTTGATTTTCTTTTTATGTACTACGGCAATAGCGATTACTATTGCAATTGTACTGGCATTGATTGTTAAACCAGGTGCAGGACATTCTGATTTAATGAAAAGTGCAGATGTATCATCGTATCAAAAGACATTAGATAAACAAAACGAAGGTGCAGATGCACCTGCAAAACAAACATTTGATCAAACATTGATTAATCTGTTTCCGAAAAATCCAGTTGAAGCCATGACACAAGGCAACATGCTGCAAGTCATTACGTTTTCAATATTTATCGGAATCGGAATTATGATTTTGGGAGAAAAAGCACTCATTGTTCGGCAGTTCTTTGAACAATTCAATGAGGTGCTGATGTATATAATCTCTATGATTATGCGTGTATTTGCGCCGATTGGAACATTTTGCTTAGTCGCACATGCTTTTACAGGTGCAGGCTTAGGCGCAATCCGTCAGCTGGGATTGTACTTTATCGTTGTACTTGCTGCGTTGATTTTACACTTCTTTTTAATCTACGGCGGTACTATCAAATTCATAGCTAAAGATAGTCCTATTAAATTCTTCAAAGGATTTATTCCGGCTATTACAATCGGTTTCGGCGGTTCAAGTTCTAATGCAGCTTTGCCGGTTTCGATGGAATGTACGAAGAAAATGGGAGTCAGACCAGCGATTGCTTCATTTGTGCAGCCGTTGGGAGCAACCATCAACATGGATGGTACAGCGATTATGCAAGGGGTAGCAACTGTATTCATCGCACAGATATCTGGGGCTGACTTGACCATTATTCAAATCTTGACAGTAATTACGATTGCAGTCATCGTAAGTATCGGAACTGCAGGTGTGCCAGGTGTAGGCTTAATCATGTTAGCTATGGTGTTAACAGCAGTAGACTTAAATCCAGCCGCAATCGGTATCATCATCGGTATCGACAGATTGCTTGATATGACGCGTACCGCTGTCAATATTACAGGTGATGCAGCATGTGCCTTTATGATTTCAAAGCAAGAAGATAGAAAAGAATTAAAGCGTGTATAGTTTTTATTTTGGATTGGGATGAGACAGATGCATCTCAATCTTTTTTTTGACTAAAATACACTTTATACAACTGAAATAAATATTTCTACTTTAAGGTAATATTAACTTAAAAAGCAAAAATGACTTGAAAAATCGCAAAATTTCGCCATAATAGAGTAAGAGCTAAAAATCCTAATCAAAATGACCGAGATACTCTATTTCATAGGGATACCGGTGAAAATATAAGCGGAAAAGTGTTTGATTATTTTGATAATTTCGGCTTTAACAAAATACGTTATAAATACGATTTCGGTCTTTTAATTTTTGTTATTTTGTATTAAGATGTAATTTGTGTTTCAAGAAATGTGTATAATTGCAATTTCTTGCGTACGGAAGAATCACATAATAGAAAGGTAGAGTAATGATGGATAGACAAAGTTTTACAGATTTAATTCAAACGAAGTTCAAAATGGTGAGAATAGAAGCAGGCTATACTCAAGATACAATGGCTCAAACGATAGGCTTATCGAAAAAAACCCTTGTTCAAATTGAGAAAGAGCGCGTCTTACCTAACTGGACAACATGTGTTTCAATTTGTGCTTTATTCAGAGACTCAGATGTCTTAAACAGCACATTCGGATGTGATCCATTAGAAATCGTTCAAACGATTTCCAGAAATCATTGTGCATATCCTAAACATTCAACAACAAGCGATATTTATTGGAATACATTGGATGCTAAAAACGGATTTATTTTACAAAGCAACAAAGTCAGTGAAATCTACCGCGTATTAAATAAGGATAAACAACCTATTTTTGGAACTTCTAAATTAAGAGAAGCCGAAACATACTTCGGAAGAATCTCTAAAGATGAATTAGTGCATGCTTAATTCATAACCGATAAAGAGTGATAACAGAATCTTTTGCAGAGATTGATACACTTTTTAACGATTTGAATCATGATACTTAAAAAGATTGGTGGCTATGGTCATCAATCTTTTTTTATTTGGCGAAACCTCTCAATTGTGAATGGATTCCAATCTATTGTAGTATTATTAATACGAGTGTCAGTAAAAGGAGATAAAATTATGCACGAATTTTTAGTCATATTATTTATGATTGCTATCGGTGCAATTATAGGCGGGGTCACGAATATCATCGCTATCAAAATGTTATTCCACCCGCAAAAAGCCTATCATATAGGCAAGTGGAGAATTCCTTTCACGCCAGGTTTAGTACCTAAGCGCAGAGAAGAAATCGCAAATAAAATCGGACGTGTGATTGAAGAACATCTGATCACAGAAGATTTAATTAAAGAAAAAATCAGTTCAACGAGTGCTAGAACAGCAATAGAAAGCTTTATAGGGCAGCAAATGCATAAGTTGAGCAACGACAAGGCAACATTGCAGAATTTTGCACAGTCTTTAGATATTGACTTAGAACAAGCAGCACAAACTAAAGTACAGCGTATGATTGACGAAAAGTTAACCCAATATTATCAAGAAAATGGCCAACAAGAAATTCACCAATTACTGCCTGAATCATTAGAACAAGAAATTGATGAAAAAGTTGAAGCCTTAACACCGTTATTATGCGACCGTGCTCGTATTTATTTATCTTCTTCAAAAGGGGAAGAAGATATATACAATATGCTCGATACGTTTTTTGCAGAAAAAGGCAAAATTGTCGGCTTACTTCAAATGTTCATGACGAAAGAAAGCATTGCTGAACGTATCCAAATGGAATTAATCCGTTTAACCAATCATCCGAAAGCGCGTAAAATAGCAGCACAGCTGATTCGAAACGAATATCAGACTTTAAAAGAAAAGCCGCTTGATCATGTGTTGTCGCCTGCACAATTCAATAACATTAAAGATAAAGCAACACCGATTATCATGGCTTATATCGATATTCCGACTAAAGTTAATCAACCGTTAAAAGAACTTGCACCTGGACTTGTGGCTTATGCAGAGCAGCATGCAGCTGGCTATATGACAGATTTAATTGTCAATAAAGCAGCTGAGCATATCTCATCCATTATGAAGCAAGTGAATCTCAGCGGTATTGTTGAAGAACAAATCAATTCATTCGATTTGGATTATATTGAACGTTTAATCATTGATATTGCCAACAAAGAATTGAATCTGATTATGCTGCTTGGTTTCATTCTTGGCGGTATTATCGGCTGTTTCCAAGGAATTATCGCTTTATTTGTTTAAAACAGCAATGTCTGGGAATGTATTAAAGGGCAGTTAATAGCAGTGATGATTAAATGTTTCGACAGTGTTAAACATTTATGTTATGTTTATTGACGACGTAGTAAAATAACTAATAGGAGTGAATTTGAAATGGCAGTAGATTTACAAGAACAAGCACACAAATTAGAAGAGGCTTTAAGAGAAAGCAAAGAATATCAAGCAATTAAAGATGCTTATGATAAAGTTAAAGCCAACGAAGAATCTAAAAAGTTATTCGATGAGTTCCGTGAAACACAATTGAAATTCCAACAAATGCAAATGCAAGGTGAACAAATCGAAGAAGATGACTTGAAAAAAGCTCAAGAGCAAGCACAAGCAATTGAAAAAGACGAAAACATTGCTGAGCTTATGTCTGCTGAACAACAAATGAGCCAAGTATTCCAAGAAATCAACCAAATCATCGTAAAACCTTTAGATGAAGTTTACGCTGAAGACGAAAAATAAGGTTTAAATTTCTCACTGTCGGAGTAGTATCCGACAGTTTTTTTATGTCTTTTTGAACCTAAGTTCTTTAGACCGTTAACGCGTAGTATGGTAAAATAAGATGATACTTTGGTTGCGAAAACATTGAATTTTACATAAGTAATTTAAAATATGGATGATATATTGAAAAGGAGCTTACCAATATGGTGAAATTTATTCATTGTGCAGATTTACACTTGGATAGTCCGTTTAAAACGCATAGTCATTTGAGTGAAAACATCTATGAAGATGTTAAAAGAAGTACATACGAAAGTTTTAAATCTATTGTCAACTTTGCATTGCAAGAAGAAGTGGACTTTATTGTAATTGCCGGAGATGTGTTCGATCATCGAAATCGTACATTGAAAGCAGAAGTATTTTTAAAAGAACAATTTGAACGCTTAAAGAAAGAACAGATATTTGTTTATATGTGTCACGGCAATCATGATCCGCTTTCTGATAATGTTACAACAGATTGGCCGGAGAATGTTTCGGTATTCGATAAAAATGTTGAAACATATCAAACCATCACAAAAGGCGGAGAAAAGATTTATCTTCATGGTTTCAGTTATCAAGATGAAGCAAGCTATGAAAATAAATTAGATGAGTATCCTTCCAGTCAAGGCGAGAAAGGCCTGCATATCGGTGTATTACACGGTACTTACAGCAAATCCTCAACAAAACACCGTTATACTGAGTTTCGTTTAGAAGATTTGAATTCTAAGTTGTATCATTACTGGGCATTAGGTCATATTCATGAGCGTCAGCAGCTTAATGATATGCCGCCGACTTTTTATCCCGGCAATACGCAAGGCCGTCATTTCAATGAAATGGGCGACAAAGGTTTCTTGTTAGTTGAAGGAGATGAGTTCAAATTAAATGTCGAATTCAAACCTTCGCATTATATTCGCTTTGATGAAGTGAAAATCGAAACAGAAGCAACGACAAAACAAGAGATTTACGACGTTATTCAAAAATTCAAAGATCAAGTGCGTAAGCAAGGTAAAGCTTTCTATAGAGTTTACCTTGAAATCGACAGCGATGAACCTGTCCCTGCACAGGATTTGCAGCAAGTTGATGAGATGCTGAAAGAATATGAAGAGAATGAAAAGAACTTTGTGTTTATTGAATCATTGATTGTATCTTATAAAGATGACGATGCAAGACCATTAGAACAAGAATTCTCTCAAGAGTTAAAAGCGGATGAAGCCGTTTTCGATCAAGCAATGAATGAATTGTATCTCAATCCTAAGGCTTCGAGATTCTTGGATAATTATGATGACTTCGATAAGACAGAATTGATTAACCGCGCTGAGGCATTGCTTAAATCGGATTTGAGAGGTGATAGATCATGAAGATTCTTGCATTAGACATTTATGGATACGGTAAATTTGTTGAAAGAAAGATTAAATTCAACAAAACATTAACACAGATTTTCGGTGAAAACGAAGCGGGTAAATCTACGATTCAAGCCTTTATCCACTCTATTTTGTTCGGTTTCCCTACAAAACGCGAAAACGAACCGCGCTTTGAACCGAGATTAGGCAATCAATACGGCGGTAAATTATATCTTCAATTAGATGACGGCCAAAAGATTGAAGTTGAGCGTGTGAAAGGTGCAGCACAAGGTGATGTGAAAGTCTTTCTTGAAAACGGCGGTATCCGTGATGAAGAGTGGCTTAGAAATAAATTAAATTATATCGATAAAAATACGTACAAAGGTATTTATTCCTTCGACGTTTTAGGTCTGCAAAATATTCATCGCAATATGGATGAAAAGCAGCTGCAAGAATATTTGCTGCAAGCAGGGGCATTAGGCTCTACACAATTTACAACAATGCGCGAACAGTTGGAAACACAAAAAGCAGAGTTGTATAAACGCTCAGGCAAGAATCCAATCATTAATCAGCAGTTAGAACAGCTGAATGACCTTCAAAATCAAATCAGAGCGCATGAAAGCGAACTTGAGTCATATCATAGTCTGATTGATGAACGTGATAAAGCAGAGCGCCGATTAGATCATTTGAAACAAAATTTGATGCAGCTGTCTAAAATGCATGAATCAAAACAAAAAGAAGTAGCATTGCTGGATCAAGCACAAGAATGGAAAGCGTTAGAGCATGAATTGAATATCGAACCGCTTGATTTCCCTGAACAAGGTATCGAGCGTTATGAAGCGTCTAAAGCACGTGAAGACCAGCTTAAAAAAGATATCAGCTTGCGTAAAGAAAAGCTTGAACAATTGCAAAATGAAAATGAACATATTTCTGTACCTAAACAGATTGATATCGAAGCATTAGATAATATTGTGAAACAAGAAGATGAAATTAAACAAAAAGAAACGCAGTTGCATGCGCTAAATAAAGAAATCGAAGATAAAACAAGAGAAATCGAAGGCTTAAAATCTAATATCGGATGGCAAGAAGACCATGAAAATATTGATACGTCTGATAGTGTGAAAAGCTTTGTCAGCAAACAAATTTCTAAGAAGAACGATCAATCATCTTATATTACGCAGCTTGAACGTACGTTAGAAGAACAGCAAATTGAACAAGCGAATAACGATGAAGAAAAAGAAGCGGTTGAAGCGGCGCTTGTTTCTGATGAAGTTTTCGACAAGAAAAAACAATATAATCAGCAATCTATTGAACTTGGCGAAAAGAAAAATCTATATCAAAAAATGAAAGAAGCATTTGATACAGAACAAGAAGAACGTAATCGCAAACAAAAAACAACACGCATCATCTTTATTATATTAGCGCTTATCAGTGCTGGTTTAGCAGCGTTCTCATTTGTGACTCAAGCAATGTTGTTTGCGGTGATATTTGTCATTGCGGCGATCGGCTTTGTGTTTGGCGCTATCTTGTTTAAATCATCAGAAATCGGCCATAGCGAGACATTCTCAAATGAAATTGCACAATTGGAACAGCAAAATGCTGATTTAGAACAAAACTATGACTTAGATTTTGATTTAGATGAACAATATCGCTTAAGAGAACAAAACCACAGTGTGAATAAAGCGATAGATGTATTGCGTTCTAAAATCGAATTGACCGAAGATAAGTTGAAAGAAGCAAAACAAAATTTTGAACACTTCGATAAAAACATTCAAGAAGTCAAATCCGACTTGCATGTCTCTGACAAAATGTCTGATGATTTGATTATTGACGGTGTTAAAACTATTGAACGTATTCAAACATTAAAACAACGTGTTGCAGAATTAACAGACCAGCAAAAAGCATTGAAAGAAGAAGTAGATACATTCTATAACCATGCAGAAGCGGTCACAAAAAATCAATTAACAAGCTTTAATGCCTTAGCATTATTCCATGATACGAAACGATGGTTAAAAGAAGCTGAAGATAATAAAACAAAATGGAAACGTAATGATGAAGACATCCAGTTGTTGACTAAAGAAATCGAACAATTGAATGAACGTTTAAACGAGCATCAACAGTCTATCGAAAGTTTATTTACTTTTGTCAATGTAGGGGATGAAGAAGCATTCTATCGTTATCATAACCGTTATACAACTTATAAAGATAACCACAGCCGATATCAAGATTTAAACAAATACTTGGAAAATCAAAATATGATGTATGACGATGCTTCTGATTTAAGTGCTAAAACAAAAGTACAACTAGAAGATGAAAACAATGTCTTAGCTTCTCAAGTTGATGAATACAATGATAAGTATCTTGCATTGCAAACAGAAGTCAGTGATTTAAATGCGCAAATCAAGCATATGGAAACTGACGACACATTAGCGCAATTACGTCATAAATATTACATGCTAAGAAACCAAATGAATGAAAATGCGAAAGATTGGGCGAGTCTCAGCTACTTGCAAGCACTTGTCGATGCGCATATCAAACAAATCAAAGACAAACGTTTACCGCAAGTGATTGATGAAGCAACCGACATTTTCAGCCGCTTAACGAACGGCAACTATTCACAAGTCACTTATGCCAATGAAGATGTCAGAGTCAAACACCGCAACGGTCAAATGTATCATCCGAATGAAATCAGCCAATCTACGAAAGAATTATTGTATATTGCATTGCGTTTAAGTTTGATCAAAATTTTACAACCTTATTACTCAATGCCGATTATTATTGATGATGCTTTCGTTCATTTTGATAAACATCGTAAAGCAGCTATGATGGAATACCTCAAAGAATTAGCTGCGAAGTACCAAATTTTATACTTTACTTGCGCGAAAGAAAACTATATTCCGTCTAAACAAACGGTAGTCTTAGAAAAATTAGAAGAAGGAGGCAAAAAATGAGAAATGTAGAAAAGCTTCAGCCAGGAGATTCAGTTGATCATTTCTTCTTGATTCACCGTGCAGCACAGGGGGTAACTGCACAAGGTAAAGATTATATGACTTTATACTTGCAAGATAAAAGCGGTGAAATTGAAGCTAAAGTATGGACAGTCACAAAACAAGATATGGAAGTACTTAAACCAGAAACGATTATCAAAGCTAAAGGTGATGTCATTAATTACCGCGGCCGCAAACAAATGAAAGTTAATCACTTTGAACTTGCACAGCCGGCAGACGGTTTATCTGCGAAAGATTTTATTGATGGGGCACCTTTAACACCTGATCAAATTAAAGAACAAATCGATTATTTCTTATTAGATATAGAAAACAGCAACCTGCAGCGATTGACGAGACATTTATTGAAAAAGCACCACGATGCTTTTTATGTATTTCCTGCAGCCAGTTCTTTCCATCATAACTTTGCGAGCGGTTTAAGCTATCATGTATTAACGATGCTGAAAATCGCAAGCGGATTATGCGACATTTATCCAATGCTGAACAGAAGCTTGTTATACAGCGGGGTTATCTTGCATGATATCGGCAAGGTTAAAGAGTTAAGCGGACCTGTCGCAACATCTTATACGGTTGAAGGTAATTTGTTAGGACATATTTCTATTGCCAGCGAAGAAGTTACGAAAGCCGCAGAAGATTTAGGTATTGAAGGCGAAGAAGTGATGTTGCTGAAACATATGATTTTATCGCATCACGGAAAACTGGAATACGGTTCACCGAAGTTGCCGATGCTGAAAGAAGCGGAAATCTTAACTTATATTGATAATATTGATGCAAGAATGAACATGTTTGAAAAAGCATTCAAAAAGACTGGAAAAGGGCAGTTCACTGAACGTCTTTTCGCAATGGAAAACAGACAATTTTATAATCCGCAAAGTTTAGATTAATGCATAATAAAACGCTGAATCCCACGAGGAATTGGCTCTATGTCAAATTCGGTTGATGCATAAAATTTGAAATCAAATATTATAGTTACCATAAACTATGTCGCTCAGCTAGTATTGCTTTAATTCCTATGGAATTTAGTATTACTAACTGAGCATTTTTTATTTTAAGCTGCTTTAGGCAATGGAGTATGGAAGCGATGTTTTTTCTTAGCTAATAGCTTGAATTTGATTAGAATTCTATTTCTGAAGTTATAGAAATTTCTGTATCCATAAGCGATTCTTTTTAGTACTTTAATGTTGTTATTTATAGCTTCTATAGGGCCGTTTGAGCGACCAGGATGATTTAATGCATTCATAATTTCTGGTAAAAAATTTCTAAAGCTTTTAAGTACTCTTTTAAGTCCGCCATCAGTATTTCTATCCTTAAGGTATTTAAGAATTTGATGAGTTAATTTATGATTTTCATTGGTCTTTATTGATGTACGAAGCGCATTTACTTTGTCATAGACATCCTTTAACTCTGGGCTTTCACCCAAAATAAAATTTATCATTGATTTTTCTGATTCTAATCCAGGGAAAAGCTTGTTATCTTTATAAAGCGTACTATTCAAGGATTCGGAAGGTTTAAGAATAAGCTTCCAATAATGTTTAAGTTTTCTATAGTATTTGCCATCCTTATGTCTTTTTTCATTCATTATCCTGATACGAACTCTATTGAGTTCTCTATTTAATGCTTGAACAAGGTGAAATCGATCTAAAATGATTTTCGCATTTGGAAATAACTGCTTAAATAAAGAAATATATGGGCTGTACATATCGGTTGTAACTGTTTCAACTCTTTTTCTTACTTCTCTATCAAACCGGATAAAATAAGCAAATAATGCACGCTTTCTACGATCAGGTAAAATATCTACGATTTGATGCGTATCACCATCACAAAATATAAAACTCATTTTACCTACTACATTTTTAACACTTTTGAATTCATCCACCATGATATGTTTGGGCAGTTCATTAAATGGACCTAACTTAACACTATTTGCAGTTTTATTAATATAACGTATTACAGAAGCAGAACTAACATTGTTATCGTAAGCAATGCCTTTGCAAGACCTATTCTCATGGCTTTGATACAGAATATGCAGCGCTAATTTATTACAGAAATTATGATGTTTTTTCACAAAATTCGTCTTTGCTACAAATGATGAATGGCATGAACGACAAAAGAACCTTTGTTTTTTGAGCTCTAAATAACTGGGACTACCTTGAATCTTCATAAGCTTTATCATCGTTTTTCTTTTACCATTCTTTACTATTCTATGGTTTTCATTTACTGCTCCGCAGTTTTCACAACAATCTGGTGTTTATGTCAAAGTGCCTTTAAATAGTAAAGTTCTTACCAAGTTAAAGTAAACTTCCTGAACATCATCAGAAAAAGTAATATTTTTCCCTTTATAATCAAGTGTTTTTGCTATACAATGTGTCATAAGCGCAATTCCTCTCTTTATTTGTGTTGGTAACTTAAATATTAGGGGGTTGCGCCCTTTTTATGCAAAAAATTCGATTGAGAAATAACCGCTAGGTTATCTCATCAACCGAATTTATTATAGAGCCGAGGAATTCAGCGTTATTTTTATGCATTCAGATTTGATTAAGGAGTAGACATACCCTCACCAGAACTGCCGCCGCCTTGTGACTGCTGCTTAAGCTTTTCTGGATTTAAGATAGAATCATCGACTGCTTTTTTAATATCTCTATCTTTAAAGTCTACATTATATTCTTTTAATAGATCTTTATAAGCATCTACTAAGATTTTCGGATCTTTTTGAACTTTATTTTGAACGATTTGAGATTTTAATTTCTTACGTTCTGAAGAGAAGTCCGTTGGTTTTTCAGCTTTGATTATGTGATAGCCGTAATCTGTTTTCACTACATCTGAGATTTCGCCATCTTTTAATTTGAATAAAGCTTTATCGAATGGTTCGACCATTTGGCCTTTGATGACATAATCTAAGCTGTCGTCTTTTTTGGCACTTGCTTTATCCATTGATTCTTTTTTCGCAATTTCACCGAATTTATCCGGATTTTTCTTCACTTCTTTTTGGATGGATTCAGCTTTTTGTTTTGCTTCTTTATCACTTAAACCTTCTTTATCTTTGTCGTCTGATTTGACTTTAATAAGGATATGAGAAGCTTTTTTAGTGTTGTCCTTCAACTCTTTATCAGACACTTTAACTTTATCTGTCAGCAGTTGTTTTTGATACGCTTGAAGTTTCTTTTGCTCTTTATAATCTTTAAGTGTCATACCTTGTTGTTTTAGAGCACTTTCAAACTGATCTTTGCCGCCGTATTGTTTTTGTTCTTCTTTGATTTGTTTATCAATTTCTTTATCATCCACTTGATCCGCATATTTCTTTTCAAGCAATTTGCCGAGCAGGATTTCAAAAGAACTGTTCGCAATTTGTTCATTGCCGATTTTTTTCATAACATCTTCAACTTTAACATCTCCGGCTTTTGAAGATATCAGTACATTATCTTTAGAGTCCGTTGCTTGATTCCCGCATGCGCCTAATAGTACAGCACTTGCTGCGACAGGAATCATAATCTTCTTAAATGATCTCATATCACAATCTCCTTTTTTAAATATAACAATGTTAATATACCATACTATGAATGTGATACAAATTCATTTCTGTTGTACTAAGACCAAAGTATGAAGGAGAAGATAAAAAAGGGTCTGAACAAAGCAGTGCAATGTTCAGACCTTTGAATAGTATTTCAAATTTAATTAAAGTTCGGATCTAATGGATAATCGTATTTGTTTAAGATATTGAAACCTGTGCAATGTTCTTCGATATATTTACCTTCATTAGAGAATAAAATCAATTTCAAGTACATGAAGTCCATCACTGAAAATCCTGCATTGAGTGAAAGTAAAAACATAAAGTAATGACCGTATTGCGGTAATAAAGCAGCGAGATAAATGCTAGCTGCTGTAATGACGATTAACGGTGTGATTAAGCTTAAGCAGAACAGGTATTTGTTCACAGGTGTGCTGACATATAAGTTATATAAAGGTATCCAAGGACGTTTTGTTAAACGTTTCTTTTTAAAGTGTTTATAGTAGGGTGCCAGTACCACTAAATGAATCATTTTATGAATCGGATACAACAACAGCACCGCAGCTAAAAAGACGAAAAAGTATCGATCTGTAATTTCCTTGTGAGATAAAAATATCAATACCTCATAACTAATTAAAAAAGTAATAATCGTAGTAACGAGCGCTATGAAAAAGATACGCGGTAAGCCAAATCTAGTATTAATGTCAATTTGACGAGAACACATGAACATCACGATACCTCCTCGCATGTATATTTTTGAAATTTTTGGATGTTTTTTTGCTTGTTTCTTATCAATACTTAGGTATTATCTATCTTTATTTCAAAAGAGTCAAGCATTATTTACGAGGAATTTTGACAGGTGTTTTTAAAGGAAAGAGAAAAGGGAATAAATGTTGTCATAATGCATATTAAAGCGTGATTAAATGCATTAAAAAAGCACAAAAAAAGATTAGAACAAAATGATTTTGTCCTAATCTTAATTGAATGTTTATTCAGCTTCAGTATCAACTTTTTTATCTTTAGGTTGAACAGCTGCTGATTGGTTTTGATAAACAGTTTCTTTTTCATCTCTGCCGATAGCTTGCGTTTTAGGTGTGTAAGGCGGAATGTTTTTCTTGCTTGGGCTTTTAGTAATATCTTGAACCGTAGCTGTAATAACATCACCGCGTTTTTGAATGTCTTCGATATTTTCTTGAATATGATTAATATTCGGTTGAATATCTTTCATGAAGTCGCTGATTAATGTTTTGACTTCGTCGACAATCGTTTTAACTTGTTTTGTTTCTTCTTTGATTTGATTCACATAGCCTGTGATATTGTTGGTAGATTGCTTAATTGCACGTGTACTGTCGTCAAATTCGCCTTGACTAGTTTTAGATTGGTCTTTGTTAAAAGCAGTAACTGCTAAGCCAGCTGCTGTACCGGCTGCTAATCCACCTAAAATACGTAATACTTTCATAGGTTAGTCTCCTTAATTAATTGATGTTCAGATTTGATATAGTATGCTATACCCGATTTTTAGGCAATCATTCAAATTGTGCTTGAATCTCTTTTGCGATTTCAGCTTTTGCTGCATCGTCAATCGTATCTTCATGTGTAATCCATTTATAACCGAAACCGTCCACATCGTTTTCATATCTAGGCAAGAAGTGGAAATGTAAATGGAATACTGATTGGTCTGCAAATTCACCATTGTTTTGAATGATGTTTAAGCCGTCTGGATTGAATGCTTTCTTAATCGCATTTGCAATCTTAGGCATCGCAGCACCAATATGCTGCATTGTTTCTGGATCTGTTTCAAAGATATTCGGAGAAGCTTTTTTAGGTACCAATAACGTATGGCCTTTCGTTACTTGAGAGATATCTAAAAATGCATAGACATAGTCGTCTTCATAAACTTTGTAGCTTGGAATTTCACCATCAATGATTTTGCTGAAAATAGTTTCTGACATCACAATTCACTCCTTAAAAGGTTTACTTAATCTACATTATAGCATTACCCGCCTTGAAACGTCATGTAGTGAATGATATCTCTATGAGTTATGTTTCGCTTTTTGGTACAATTAAAACAGTTGGAGGTTATGAATGATGACTGTAAAAGTAGAACATCTTACAGGCGGCTATGGTAAGAAGCCTGTAATTAAAGATATTAATTTTGAATTGAATGATGGAGAAATCGTAGGTTTAATCGGATTAAACGGGGCAGGGAAGAGTACGACAATTAAACATATGCTCGGCTTGCTGACGCCTGCGTCTGGCGAACTTTCGATTTCCGGTACTAATATAAAAGAAGATATAGAACAGTACAGACATAAATTGTCTTATATTCCTGAAGCGCCCGTAATTTACGAGGAGCTGACACTGCAAGAACATATCGATATGACTGCAATGGCATACGGTATTGATAAAGCAGAAGCGATGAAACGTGCGCAGCCTTTATTAAAGACGTTTCGCTTAGAGAAGGAATTACAAGTATTCCCAAGTCACTTCTCTAAAGGGATGAAACAAAAAGTAATGATTATCTGTGCCTTCATCGTTAATCCTGAGCTTTATATTATTGATGAACCATTTCTTGGATTAGATCCGCTCGGTATTCAATCGATGCTCGATTTGATGGTAGAAAAGAAAAATGAAGGGCGTACTGTATTGATGAGTACGCATATCCTAGCTACAGCAGAACGTTACTGCGACCGATTCATTATTTTAGATGAAGGGAAAATTGTTGCGTTCGGCAACTTAGATGAACTAAGAGCACAAACAGGTTTGCATGATAAAACGTTAGATGAAATTTATATTCATGTAACGCAAGGTGGTCAGACAGTATGACAGATCACCGAGCAGTAGCATTATTTAATCAAAGAAGACAAGCAATCAGCAAAGAAAAAGCGCATTACAATAAGTTTATTTTTAATGGGCACTTTTCCGTATTCTTATTGATATTGTTCGGCGCATTTCTTTTAGGCTATGGGAATTGGCTGAAACATATTCCGACTGGTATTCCTTATGCATTGCTTGCAAGTTTAGCGGTAGCTGTTATTTCCATATTTCCGCTGAGAACATTATTAAAAGAAGCAGACAGATTATTCTTGCTGCCGTTTGAACGCCATATGTCCAGTTATTTAAAGTACAGTATGCTTTATAGTTATTTGGGCAGAGTGGCTTTGCAGATAGTAGTATTGATAGTGCTGTTCCCGTTATTTAATAAACTAGACAGCAGTAATTTCATTTACTTTGTTTTATTTGCTATCAGTGCATTAATATATCCGTATTTAGGGCTGCTTGCTAAATTGGAATGGATACAAGCCAATCGTTCTGTTTGGGTGATGCAGTTGATGCAATGGGTCTATTTTGCTCTGACTTACTTCATTATTCTTGGTGCACATCAATGGCTCGGTATCATTTTGATTTTCATCTTTGCGGGTTGGATTGTGTTATTAAAGAAAGGGAATCAACAACGGTTATTGCCTTGGGAACGCTTAATTGCGATAGAACAGCAGCACCATATGAATTACTATAAATTCGTCAATATGTTTACAGATGTGAAACATTTGCGCTCGATGGCAGTACGCAGACGTTATCTTGATTTCTTGCTTGTACGTCCGAGTGCTAATAAATATAATGCAAAACATATGTATCTCTTCTTATTCAAACGCAGTTTCTTAAGAGGGAAAGATGCATTGAATATTATTTTGCGTTTGGTGATTTTGACATTAATTTTAATGATATGGTTATCTAACCAATGGATTTCGCTGATTGTAGGCGGATTGTTCATGTACATCATTATTTTGCAGACGGCACAATTTTATACGCAGCAAGCATATGGGCTTTGGCCGCAAGTTTGGCCGGTTCCTGAAGAACGAGTGATTCAAGGATATGCTCAATTCCTTTATCATATTATGTTTGCAGTAGCGATTATTTTAACTATCGCATATGTCATTTTATTCCCGGCACAATTTTATTTCGCATTATTGTTCTTTATTGTCGGATTCTTAACTATCATAAATATTGTGAAGAAATTAAAATATCAAGAAGCATTGCTGAGAGATTAACAGCAAAAAAGAACACCTGATTAACTTTTTAGTTAATCGGCGTTCTTTTAATACTATCGCTTTTGGCTTAGTCTTTATCCACGGGGTAGAGGTAACGTTCAAAGTAACTTGAATGTTGTCCGCTAGATCCGAAGAATTGAGATAGTGCAGCTTTTGAAAAGTTTTCTTGATAAACTGAAGAAGCTTTGAAATCTTCAAAATTACGGCGTTCATTAAAGCCGAAGTAAATTTTATAAGTTGTGCCTTTGTCTGGTTTCAATAAACGATAACATTTGAATCCAGGGAACTTTTCAAAGTCTAAAGATAATGATGTTAAACGTTTTTCTAACTGATAAGCATGATTTTCAGCAGTCGGTACAAAGACAACTGCATAGAAACATTCTTCTTCAAGCTCTTTAACTCTTGATAATACCTCATAAGTTAAAGGCTCTTTTAATGCACTCGGCATATCAGTTTCTTCAAATATTAATGATGTATCATTTGCTGAAAATAAATATAAGTGATGGTCTGGGTTGTTCAATCTGATTTGGTTGAGGTATCCGAATGTACCATAGGATGCATAGAATTTCATGGTACTCTCCTCCTTTGTCTTATTTTGCAATAAACAATATTAATTGCTAGCGCAATTTTTTGCTAGTACTTACATTATAAAGCATTAAATGGATAAAGTGGTAAAAATATGAAAAGGAAGTTCAAAAAGTTGTCGAAATTGCAAACGGCGAAAATGAGAGTTGTGCTGAATTATGTCATAATATAGATTGATGAGAAATTAAGAAAGAAATTGTGATTGAAAAGTTCTATTTCTTTAATTTCCTATGTCGTATTTATGACATTTCCAATGATTAAAATACGCATATTCTTTAGATATGCTAGAATTGATTAGAATGATTATTATTGTGGGAGGATACTGTGGTGCATCGTAAAAATAATACAATTTTAAAAATGATTAAGGGAGAAGAGGTGCCGCATACACCATTATGGTTTATGCGACAAGCAGGGCGTTCACAGCCTGAATACCGTGCCTTAAAAGAGAAATATTCGTTATTTGAAATTACACATCAACCTGAGTTATGTGCCTATGTTACACATTTGCCTGTCGATCATTATCAAACAGACGCAGCAATTTTATATAAAGATATTATGACACCGTTAAAACCGATTGGTGTCGATGTTGAGATTAAATCAGGAATCGGACCTGTCATCGATAATACGATTAAAACGTATCAAGATGTTGAAAAGCTGGGCAAAATCGATCCGAAAAGGGACGTTCCCTATGTTTTAGATACAATTAAATTATTAACAGAAGAGAAGCTGAACGTGCCGTTAATCGGATTTGTGGGCGCACCGTTCACATTAGCCAGCTATATGATTGAAGGCGGACCTTCTAAGAATTATCATTTTACAAAAGCAATGATGTATCGTGATGAGGCAACTTGGAATGCGTTGATGAATCATTTAGTCGACATGTCGATTACGTATGCGAATGCGCAAATCGAAGCGGGTGCAGAATTAATTCAAATCTTTGATTCATGGATCGGAGCATTGAATGCGCCTGATTTCAGATATTATATTAAACCGCACATGGAACGTTTGATTAAAGGTATCAAAGCTGAACATGATGTGCCGGTTATTTTATTCGGTGTAAATGCGACGCATTTAATCGAAGAATGGAATACATTGCCGATTGATGTGTTAGGCATAGATTGGCGTACAACAATTAAAGCTACTGCAGATGCAGGCGTAACAAAAACAATTCAAGGTAATTTAGATCCGTCATTATTACTTGCTCCTTGGGAAGTAATTCAACCGCGATTAGATGAAATTTTGGATCAAGGTATGGCACATGGCAAACATATCTTTAATTTAGGTCATGGTGTATTCCCAGAAGTGAAACCGGAAACGTTGAAACAAATTGCGGATTACGTGCATCAATATACGAAAAGAAAATAAATGAATTGTGAAACGAAAGATAAAGGAAGGGTTTATAATGACTCGAACTATAGGATTACTAGTGATGGCTTATGGTACGCCGTATCAAGAAAGCGATATTGAAGCGTATTATACAGATATCCGTCATGGTAAAAAGCCGACACCAGAAGAAATTCAAAATTTAAAAGATCGCTATGAGTTTATCGGCGGTTTATCGCCGCTTGCAAGAATTACAGATGAACAAGCAGAAGCACTGCAAAAACATCTCAACAATATGTATAAAGATAAAGAGATTGAATTTAAACTTTATGTTGGATTAAAACATATCCATCCATTTATTGAAGATGCGGTAGATCAAATGCATGAAGATGGTATTACTGAAGCGGTTACGATTGTTTTAGCACCGCATTATTCTAATTTCTCCGTTGGCTCATACAACAAACGTGCAGCAAAAGCAGCTGAGCCTTACGGTATTGAATTAAAACATGTTAAAAGTTTCTACCAGCAGCCTAAGTTTATTCAGTATTGGGTTAAACAAGTGAATGAAACACTTAAAACGATACCTGAAGCTGAACATGATCAAACAGTTTTAGTTGTTTCTGCACATAGTTTGCCAGAAAGAATGATTATTGAATCAAATGATCCGTATCCAGAACAGCTGAAAGATAACACACGTTTGTTAGAAGAACTATCTAATATTCAGCATACTGCACGCGGATGGCAATCAGAAGGGAATACAGGAACGCCTTGGCTTGGGCCGGATGTGCAAGATTTAACAAGAAGTTTAGCTGCAGAATATGGTTATAAACATTTCATTTATACGCCGTTAGGCTTTGTCTGCGATCATTTAGAAGTGTTGTATGACAATGACCATGAATGCAAAGTTGTGTGTGATGAAGTAGGTGCAACGTATCATCGTCCGCCGATGCCGAATACACAACCGCTATTCATCGGTGCTATGGCAGATGAAATTTATCAGCTCTTAACAGTGAAAGAAGTGGATGAACATGAGTAAGAACATAGCAATTATAGGTGCAGGTATTACAGGCTTATCTGCAGCTTATTATTTGAAAAAAGAACATCCGGACTTTGATGTGACAATCATCGAGGCTGCTAATCGTACAGGCGGTAAAATCCAAACGTATCGCAAAGACGGCTTTACGATTGAACTCGGACCGGAATCTTATTTAGGCCGTAAGAAGATTATGACAGAACTAGCAGAAGAGGTAGGGTTAGGTGATGATTTGATTACCAATCAAACCGGACAATCCTACATTTATGCGCGCAATCAGTTATACCCGATACCCGGCGGCTCTATTATGGGTATCCCGACTGATATCAAACCGTTTATGACGACTAAGCTGATTTCTTTAAAAGAGAAAGCAAGAGCAGCATTGGATTTAACTAAAAAACCGATTGAAATGGATGGCGATATTTCTGTCGGCGACTTCTTCAGACAACGTTTAGGAGATGAAGTACTGGAAAATTTAATTGAACCTTTAATGGGCGGTATCTATGGTACGGATATCGATCAATTAAGTTTGATGAGTACCTTCCCTAACTTTAAACATCGAGAAGAAGAATACGGCAGTCTTATCAAAGGTATGCGTCAAGAAAAGCTCGAACGCCAACGCCAAAAAGAATTGTATCCAGGTGCGCCTAAAGGACAATTCAAACAGTTCAGACATGGTTTAAGTTCATTTATAGAGGCATTGACGCAAGCAGTTGAAGCACAAGGTACAACGATTCAATATCAAACGAAAGTAGAAGATATTATCGGCTTCCAAAAAGGCTACAATGTGGTATATAAAGGCGAGAAACACTTTTATGATGGTGTTCTTGTAACTGTACCGCATCAAACGTTCATGCAATGGTTCTCTGAAGATCCGGCATTAGATTACTTTAAAACAATGGACAGTACCTCAGTAGCCACTGTTGTGCTGGCATTCGATGCAAAAAATGTTGAAAACACTTATGATGGTACTGGATTTGTGATTGCGAGAACATCAGATACACGCATCACAGCATGTACATGGACCAGCAAGAAATGGCCGTTTACAACACCAGAAGGCAAAGTCTTGCTGCGTGCATATGTCGGCAAACCAGGCGATCCGATTCTCGAAGAGATGGATGATGAACAAATTGTTGCGACAGTGAGAAAAGATTTAAGTCAAATGATGACGATTAAAGGCGACCCTGAATTCTCAATCGTCCATCGTATGCCGAAGAGCATGCCGCAATACCATGTAGGTCATATTCAGCATATTAGACGTATACAAGACCATATCAGACATACGTATCCGCATTTGCGTATAACAGGTGCGGGATTTGAAGCAGTTGGTTTACCAGATTGTATTCAACAAGGTAAAGATTCTGCAGAAGAATTAGCAAGCGCTGTACAATAATTATTAAGAAACGATGAAATTTCTGAAAAAAAGATTGACCTTTTTATCAAATAAGATTAATCTGAATATGGAAGACAGTGAGATAATATAATGGATTGTATGATATAGATAGAAGAAGTATACAAGAGAAAGATGACCTGAACCTAGGTTCTATTAGTATTGAAACAACGGCTACCTTTTGATGAGCACAAGAGGCAGCAGTTTGTTTTCAGGAATTTGAACCTGTTATTCAGGTCATTTTCTATTTGAAAGTGCAAGAGGTGAAGTTGATGACAAATATTATTTTAATTCATGCACAAGGTGCAGATGCACATGAAAACTGGTATGAATGGTTAGAACAATCGCTTAAATTAGAAGGTTATCAATCAGATATTGTGAATATTGAACATAGTCTGCCGGTTAATATGGATGAGTGGCTGACACAATTAAATGAGCAAATTGATATTACTAATTATGAAACTTATTTCGTGACACATGGCTTTGGTACACTTGCAGGGCTGAAGTATTTAGAGCAGCAACCTGATGTACATATTGAAGGTTTCTTCAGTATTGCAGGCTTTGGACCGGATGCAAAGGATATCAACCCAGAACTCCATGCATCAGATGTGACATTGGACATAGAAGGGCTTAAACCGCGAATTGATTATTTCTATGGACTGGCTTCTAAGGATGATCCTTTTGTGCCGTATCAAGCAACAGAAGACATTGTAAAAGCATTCGGAGGCAAAACAAGAATTATTAAAGATGGCGGTCATTTTACTACGAATGACGGTTATGATACATTCTTAGCTTTAAAAAATAATATGATGAAACGTATGTCTAAATAAGGTAGATGATAAAGAGATACGAAAAAAACGTCTCGCCGCATGAAAACGGTGAGACGTTTTTTGTATAATCAAGTAATGCTTAACATGCGATCTAAACTTTCTTTCGCATATTTTGTTGTTTCAGCATCTACTTTAATGATGTTGTCGCGATTGCCGTCTAGAATTTTATCTAAGCACCATGCAAGGTGAGGCAAGTCGATACGGTTCATTGTTAAGCAAGAACACATCAAAGGATTAAGAGAATCGATTTGAATATCTGTGTATGTGGCTTTTAATCGGTTGACTAAGTTCATTTCAGTACCAATCAACCAACGTGAACCTTTCGGCGCATTTTTAATCGTTTCGATAATGTAACGAGTTGAACCTGCATAATCCGCAGCTTGTACGACTTCAAATTCACATTCAGGGTGAACGATAACATTGATTTCAGGGTCGCGTTCGCGTGCTAGATCAATATGTGCTTTATGGAATTTCTCATGAACTGAACAATGTCCTTTCCATAAAACAATACGCAAATCTTCAACTTTACCTTCGTAAACTAATTCCTTAGCAATAGGGTCCCAAACCGCCATTTGTTCTAATGGAATACCTAAATCATATGCGGTGTTGCGTCCTAAATGCTGATCAGGCAAGAATAAAATAACTTTGCCTTGTTTTAATGCCCAATCTACGACTGATTTAGCATTACCGCTGGTTACACATGAACCGCCGTGTTCGCCAACGAATTTTTTAATTGCGGCTGTAGAGTTCACATAAGTAAGCGGAAGAATATCAAGGTTATATTCTTTTGTTAAAACATCATAAACATGCAATGCTTGTGTGATATTAGCCATGTCTGCCATAGAACAGCCTGCTGATAAATCCGGTAAGTAAATATCTTGGCTGTCATCTGTTAAAATATCAGCTGTTTCGGCCATGAAGTGTACCCCGTTGAATACAAAGTATTCGGCAGCTGTATTTTCTTTACAAATACGTGCAAGCTCTAAAGAATCGCCTGTGATGTCCGCAAATTGTACGACTTCATCTTTTTGATAGTGGTGAGTAGGCATAAATAAACGATCGCCTAATTCATCTTTAATAGACTGGATATGGTTTTCTAATTCTTCTGTTGACATCTTAAGATACTTTTCCGGTAGTTCTTTTGAAACTGATAACATTGGGTTAAACATTGAAATCACAACCTTTGCAGAAATATCGAGCGCATTTTGCGCATAAAATAGAGCACCCATTGAAATGTAGTCGACACCTGTTTGTGCGTAATCGACGACATTATTTTCGTTAATATTGCCAGAAGCTTCAGTTTGAATATTAGCTGGAACTGCTTTGATGTGTTCAGCGATCCATTCTGGTGTTTGATTATCGAACATGATGATATCAACATCTTGTTCGATTGCTGTTTGCAGCATGTCCGCATTTTCAATTTCAACTTCTATTTTATCCATTGGACCAACGACTTTTTTTGCATTCGAGATGGCTGCTTCCATAGATGCACTGAATGCAATATGATTATCTTTCAACATTAAACCGTCATTCAAAGAACGGCGATGGTTCAATCCGCCGCCGACAGTGACCGCAAATTTTTCAAACATACCTAAACCAGGTGTTGTTTTGCGTGTGTCCACAATACGTGTAGATGTATGTGAAATTTTATCTACAATACGGCGTGTTTGTGTTGCGATACCTGACATACGTTGTATTAAATTCAGTACGATACGTTCCATAGTAAGCAAAACATAAACAGGACCGGTAATTTCAGCAATGATATCACCAGGTTTAACAGCTTCGCCGTCTTTTACTTTCTGCTCAATGGTAATGTGGCTTTTGAGTAATTTGAAGCCTTCTTTGATGATAGTTTCACCGCAAAAGATACCATTATCTTTTGATTTTAAATACATAGTTCCTTCTTGTGTTTGGTCAAAGATGTGTGTGGCTAAATCGCCATATTGATTATCCTCAATGTAAAATTGAGTGATTTTCTCTCTGACGAGTAACGGATTTAACATGTTCCATGCCTCCTGAATATATTTCAATAACTTCATTTTTAAATTGATTGACTTGGTTCGGATAATCCAATCGGTAGTGTACGCCTCTGGATTCTTTGCGTGCTAGGGCAGAAGTACATACAATCTGTAATAATTTAACAATACAATAATGCTGCCATGCTGTTTTGCTGATATGTTCTGTTAAAGGTGCATTGTTTAATGTTGTTTCAATTGCATCTAAATAATGCTGCATTTGAGTACCGTTGCGTTCTACACCTAATACGTCGAAACTTTGCTGCTGCAAACGTTCTACATCTTCAGCACTGATAGCAGGGATTTTATGCACTGCATTTAAATGACTTTGGCTGACAGATGTAAGTGTTTGATTTAAGTGCTGCGCACAGCATGCACCCATGACTAAACCTTCAAGCAACGAGTTGCTTGCAAGTCGGTTAGCACCATGGAAATTGGTACAAGCCGCTTCTCCGATCGCATACACACGGCTTAAGCTGGTTGTACCATTAACATCTGATTGAATACCTCCGACGGTATAATGCGCACCTGGTGTCACAGGAATACGTTGACGCTCCATGGCACCTGGATAATGTGCTTGAACGGCTTTGTAAATAGTAGGGAAACGTGTTTCGAAATTATCGATGGCACTTATATCTAAGAAACATTGATGGCCAAGCTGCTGATGATGATAGATAGCACGGCTTGTGACATCACGCGGTGCTAAGCTTTTCATCGGATGCAATTTATCCATAAATGGTTCATCTAATTCATTGACCAGCACAGCACCATCGCCTCTGACTGCCTCTGAAACCAAACTGAAGGCATGTTTCGGCTCGCCCAGCAAAGTAGGGTGGAATTGAATCATTTCCATACTTTCTAACGCAATCTTGTTTCGCAATGCAAGGACTGGCCCTGATGCGATAGAATGCGGAATATTAGAGTTGGTAGGGAAGAGATTATTGATACCGCCAGTGGCTAATACAACACTGTCTGCTTCGATAGTTTCTAGTTGATCTGTTTTGTCTAAAATCATAACCCCGCATACTTCATGCGCTTCATTATAAATAAAATCAACCGCTTCTGTTTCTTCAAGTATTGTCAGATGCGGATGGGATAAATGATGGACCATATGATGTGCAATATATTTACCGGTTTGATCTCCGCCGGCATGCAGAATTCTAGGTGCAGAATGCGCACCTTCCATGGCATAATCCAGACTATGCGTTTTTGCATCCTTATCAAATGGAACACCTTCATCTATTAATTCTTGAATCAGCGGGTAACTTTTTGTGATAACTTCATGAATGATAGGGAAATCTCCCATTTCAGCACCAGCTTCAAAAGTATCTTGACAGTGACTGATGCCTTCATCATTTTCATTTTTTGAAAAACATATGCCACCTTGGGCAAAATTACTGTTGTTTTCAGCAAGCTTGTCCTTAGTGATACAAATCACTTCGATATTATCTTGTAATTGACGAACAAACGAGAGTGCAGCAATTCCGCTCCCAACGACAATGACACGTTTCATGTTTACACCTCTATTTACATTAATATATACAATAATGTTAACATGTATGTATGCAATGATTTTGTCATAAAAGTACGATAATTGCAAGTGGGGGAGAAAATATATGATTTATTTAGATAATGCATCTACAACACAACCAACAAAAGAAGTGTTAAATATTTATAATGAAGCACAACAAGCTTTATTCTTTAATAGCGAAAGTTTACATGCAGGCGGAGAAATGATCAGAGAAGCATTGACTTCAAGCAGACAATTTATCCAAGGTTATTTCAATACCGACAAAGAAGTGTTATTTACAACAAGCGGTTCACACGCAAACCAAATTGCAATCAGTATTTATTTATCTCAAGCAGAAGAAGGGACTGTGTGGGTATCGCCTTATGAACATCCTTCTATCTTTGCGGCACTTGAACCGTATCAAGCACAATTCGAAATTAAAGTAATGCCGATTACAAAAGAGGGTAATATTGATGTAACTGCACTAAAAGCACAAGTTGATGAAAACTGCGTGCTCTTTATAGCACAGCATGTCAATTCTGAAACAGGCTATATTCTGCCGGTGTATGAAATCGCGGAAATTGCACAATCACACAATGTTCCATTTCATGTAGATGGGGTACAAGCTGTACAAAAAATCGTCGAAAAGAATATTGCGCCTTTTACGTCTTATGCTTTTTCTGGTCATAAATTCAATGGTACGAAAGGCAGCGGTGCATTATTAATTGAGCACAAGTCTGTACGTCCGATTAACACACATTATTTCCATGAAGAGGGAACACGCAACGGAACATTGGATGTGCCGAGTATTCTAGCAATGACGAAAGCTTTATCGCTTGATGCTGCGTATGATCACTTAGAAGCGCTGCACACTTATGCACAAGAGCGTGCTGAAGCTGCCGGATTTACTGTATTAAGCAATCCGAAACAAGCACCGCATATTATCGGATTATTAACACCTAAATTTGAAGGCCAGTATGTAATGCAGTCTTTATCCAGCCGCAATATTTGTATCTCAACTGGCACTGCATGCGGTCATGGTTTATTATTGAGTGACGGATTAATTGATAAAATCAAAAATATCCGCCAAGAAGCTGATCAATATATCAGAATTTCATTTTCAAAAACAACTTCAAAAGAAGCTGTTGCTGAAGGTTTCGATCAATTAGATAAAATTATAGAAGGAGTGGCTGCGAATGAGTCAAGCTGATCAACGCAGAACAGAAATTGTTGAACTGCTTCAAGACGCACAGCGTCCTGTAAAAGGATCTGAGCTGAGTGAACGTTTCGGCGTCTCCAGACAGATTATTGTTAAAGATATTTCGCATCTCAAAACAAGGGAGTATGCGATCAATTCCACAAGCAAAGGTTATTTTATGGATATACCGCCGCAAGGCAAACCATGCAAGCGGGTTGTGATGTGCCAGCATGGTGTTGAAGAGATGGAAGCGGAGCTGACATTAATAGTAGAAAACGGCGCTATGATTGATGATGTTTCAGTAAAACATCCTGTATACGGCAGTATCAGAGCGGAGTTAATGATTGAAACCTTAGATGATGTCGAGACATTTATTGAAGAAATGACACGTTATCAAGGAACAATGCTAGCCAAGCTTACAGATGGTATCCATTTGCATACACTATCTGCAGACACAGAAAAGATTTTAGATAATGCGATAGAAGATTTAGATAAAAAAGGTTTTCTTGCTGAAAGCGAAACACCTGTTTAATCATAAGCACCTTTATGTCATGCATAGAGGTGTTTTTATTCTACATATATATAGATGTTCCGATGTCATACCAGGAGCAAAATTTAAAATTAGAGGCCGATATTTATATTAAAATAGCAAGGAAAGGGTGTATCTAGAGAGGATTTTCGATTGAAGCTTAATAATATTAACGGTATTAACAGTGAAAAATCCTCATAATCCGAGAGAAAAAAGGGTTGTTTACACTCTAAACATAAAAATTTATAACAATTATATATTTATTACACTTATTTCTATTGAAATGTTGTTGACTTGGACTAGGGAACTCGATATACTAGTTATTGTCTTGAAAAAAGGGATTGCAAATTCAAAACAACTTTTAAGTTTTGAAAATAAAATTCATATTTTGTTAAAAAAGGTTTGACATTGCTTAACAAAGTGTGATATATTAAATAGGTAAGTCGCAAGATTAATATTATTATCGCGGGATGGAGCAGTTCGGTAGCTCGTCGGGCTCATAACCCGAAGGTCGGTGGTTCAAATCCGCCTCCCGCAATTACATAGTTTTCACGTAGGTCTCGTAGTGTAGCGGTTAACACGCCTGCCTGTCACGCAGGAGATCGCGGGTTCGATTCCCGTCGAGACCGCCATTTTAATTACGGTTCAGTAGCTCAGTTGGTAGAGCAATGGATTGAAGCTCCATGTGTCGGCAGTTCGACTCTGTCCTGAACCATTCTATTTTTATTGTAGTTTGGCGGTTGTGGTGAAGTGGTTAACACATCGGATTGTGGTTCCGACATTCGTGGGTTCGATTCCCATCAGCCGCCCCATAATCGTTAATGCGGGTGTAGTTTAATGGCAAAACCTCAGCCTTCCAAGCTGATGTTGTGGGTTCGATTCCCATCACCCGCTCCAAATATTATTATTCCACAGTAGCTCAGTGGTAGAGCTATCGGCTGTTAACCGATCGGTCGTAGGTTCGAGTCCTACCTGTGGAGCCATGGCTCCTTGGTCAAGCGGTTAAGACACCGCCCTTTCACGGCGGTAACACGGGTTCGAGTCCCGTAGGAGTCATTCACAATCAGAAACGTAATCACGTTTCTGATTTTTTTATCATTATATGGAGAGTTGTCCGAGTTGGCCGAAGGAGCACGCCTGGAAAGTGTGTAGGCGCCACAAGCGTCTCGAGGGTTCGAATCCCTCACTCTCCGTTAATAAGACGTTGTACATTTTAATATAGCAATGTTTCGTATGAGCAAGTGTCAAATGCGTGTCATGAAAGGTAATCTCTGACATGTTGGCCTTGCTCTTTTTTTGATTCTTCATCTTTTATGGTGGGAAGGTAAAACTTCCCGCCTTTTTTGATACGCAAAAAGCGCAATTGCCTCTATAATTTAAAGTGCCTAAACCCAAATTAAAGGAGACAAGTGCGCCTATGAACTATGATAACTTATAATCACTAAGAATAAAAGATAAAAATATCAAATTTGTTAGCCAAGATATTGATGTAATAGTAAAAGGAAAGAAGTCTACGGTTGTTAATGCTGTACTTACGTATAAGCCTTCGGCTTGTCCTTGCTGCGGAATTAAAAATGAAGGACAAATTCATAAGCATGGTAAACAAGTTTCTCGTATTACCTTGCTTAAAACTCAAGGCTATAATACATATCTAAACTTAGCCAAACAGCGCTTTAAGTGTTTAGAGTGTAATACAACTTTTACTGCTGAAACTGATGTCGTAGATAAGACACGATTTATTTCTAATTATGTGAATCAAAAAATAATTGAAGAAGCCACGAAAGTCAAAACAGAAATAGATACTGCAGAAGACAACTGTGTTTCTCCATCTACAGTACGTCGTATTCGAAATAAAGCAGTCAATACTTTACTTATCAAGCCTTTCGATAATCTACCTGAACATTTGGCAATCGATGAATTTAGAAGTGTAAAGAGTGTGACTGGCTTAATGAGTTTTATATTTATTAACAATGACACACATGAAGTTCTAGATGTTTTAGAAAACAGAACTTCGGGTTATTTAAAAGCTTATTTTGAACGCTTTGATCGAAAAAATAGACTTAAAGTTAAAACAATCACTATTGATATGTTTGAACCCTATTTATTCTTATTTAAAAAGCTCTTTCCTAATGCATCTATAATCTTTGATAGATTTCATATCGTTCAGCACATGAATAGAGAGTTAAACTTCTATCGCAGAGAAGTAATGAATCGTTATAAAGACAAAGATGGAAGGGAATACCCTGTTTTAAAGAACAAATGGAGGCTTCTTTTAACAGACAAACGTAAACTCTTCATGATGGATGGTATTTGGGACGGTTCCTTTAGATGTTATAAAAAAGGTTATGATCTAGTGAATTTTATGCTTCAAACAGATGAAAAGTTAAAAAATTCATACGAACTAGTACATGATTTACGCGAAAGTTTAAAATTATGTAATTGGAAAGATTTTATCAATCGTTTGAACGACGTTGATAAAAACTCAATCAGTAAAAACATATGGAAAGTAGTAACATTTTTTAGAAAGCATCAAGAAATACTTCGAAATACGATTTACAATCCCTTATTAAATAACGGTGCAATCGAGGGTATTAACAATAAAATAAAGCTAATTAAGCGAATTTCATATGGATACAGAAGTTTTAATAACTTAAGAAACCGTATAATGCTGGTATTTAGTTTATTTAAAAACAAAAAGAAAAAGACAACCAGACCCGTACATCGGATGGTTGTCTAAATGATAGAATTCGAAGAATTCCAATCAAAATTAAGTTCTTTAAATTATTCACCCACCACAAATGGTGGAGAACCTTTTTTATGCTAATCAAGCATATGTAAATAAGTGTCAAGCGGGATAGATATACTCGAAAGTCTTAAGTGCTTGTTAATATATTCAATAGGAATGTCATTTAAAAATAAATAAGATGCATGCATGTGTTTAAGTGAGTAGGGGGAAATTTCATCATCAATTAAGTTCTTGTTATCTTAACATGATTAAACGCTTTTTGAACGGTGTTGTGACTTATTTTAAATAGTTGTCGTCTACTCTTTCGGGCAACTTGGATAATTTCTTTAATCAAATTAAAGTCTTTTGAAATCACTTCTAAAATATGATCTGAAACACTTGTTTTTGAACCTCGCAAATGAATGATTCACTCTATAGAAAAAATAATAAGGGTACGAGATGTACCCTCAATTAAAACGACAAATAATCCTTATTGATCTAATTCACTCTCGTGTTGTTCCATGATAGCTTCTTCTTCTTCAGGTGTAGGCATTTCTCCGACTTCGTCTTCATTAATATTACGGTTTTCTTCTAAAATTCTTTCAACTTCATCATAATCAATCATTCCAGCGTCTCCGTTAGGAATACCAGTGTAATCATGTTGTTTAGCAACTTCGGCATTAGCACGCATTTGTTCCTCATATGATGGTTCTTGTTGTGGTGGTTCTTGGTTTGATTGTTGGTTTTGTTGTTGGTCGTTCACTTGATTTTCTTGTGATTGTTGCTGCTCAACTTGTTGCTCGTTTTCTTGTGTTTGAGCAGTTTGTGAACCATCTTCGTTTTGTTCTTTTGATTCACTTTCTTTCTTTGTTTGTTCTTCTTGTTTATTCTTATTCTCTTTGTCCGCTTTCTTTTCCTTGGCTTGCTTATCTTCTTTCTTATTTGTTTCTGTTTTATTCTCTCCCTTTTTGCTTTCCTCATTACCGCAAGCCGATAATACTAACACAGAGGACAATAGAAGGGTTACTAAATATTTCATTTGCTGCACCTCCATTAAGTTTATATATGTTAACTATTTACCCTGTGTGAAATTTAAATAACACGGCAGTTAATTGTGTATTGGTAGATTGATTGTAATTAAAATGCCGCCTCAAGTTTGAAGCGGCTTGTTTGGTATTAGTGCTATTCATTAATTTTTAGGCGCTTTGATTTAGTTACTTGTTTTTCGTCGATATCATCTACACTCTTTTGACTGAAGCGAAAGATTTTCATCAAGGCAGGTTTTGATAATGCTAGGAAGGAAAGAAATGTTGCTAGAAAAGAAAAGTGGGTTACATTCAATACAAACAGCATAGGCACAAATATTAAAATAAAGAGTGCAATAAATATAATCAATGGCAGTATTTTGGTTAACAAACCATTTAGTGTGCCTTTAGAAAGGCGTGTCAGAATGAATACGATTAATCCGATTAAAAGCAATGGGATAATGATCGTAGTCAATGTTGCAACGTAAGCTTCTGCATAGCGATTCCAATCAAGATGAATGATGTAATACATAGACGAGTCTTTTGGAATGTCTATTTTGAATAGATTGTTGCCGTAATTTGCATAGAGATAATATACGATGAGTAACAATAATGTGATTGAGCCGCAGTATTTAATAATTGTGCGTGTTATTTTTGCAGGTGATTGGCGCAAAACAATTTCCTCATTTCAAGTAATTTCTATTATTATCTTATGCTTTTGTTTTAAAAGCAATAGAGATGTTGTCATAGATACGACTTTTATACGAGGTGGAAGATGACTACGCGTGGTACAATAGTGGTAAGAGTAATATAAGAAAACTTTAACATTATTTCGAAATAAGGTGATAGACATGAAACGCTCAGATAGAAATCAACCTGATTATGACCGTTATAATCGCGACCCTCGTGACCCTAGAGATGGGCAAGATCCACGTTATCGTGATACGCGCGAAGAAGAATACCGCAGACGTTCTGATGAAGACGGCCGTTATTATAATGAACGAGATTACAGACGCGAACGTATGCTGGAAGATGAAAATCGTAAAAACAGCAAATGGAAAAAAGGCTTAGCAGCCATTGTTGTGATATTATTGATTGTCGTTGCTGTCTTTATAGTCAGAAACATGATGCAGCCGAAAGATAGTACTGAAACTGCTAATCAAAATGCGCAAACACAACAAACGCAAGCAAACAATAATTCAAGCCAAAAACCGGTAACAAACAACTATAAAGAAATCATCAAAGAAAAAGAAACAATCATTAAAGAAAAGATTGAAAGTGCTAAAAACAATATTCAAAACGGCCAAAACAGTCAAAGTGCTATTGAATCTGCACAAAACGAAGTGAACCAGTTAAAAGATAAAGCAACAAATGCGACAGACCAAAATGTGACAGATCAATATCAAAATGCAGTTGATAAATTAAAACAAGCGAACCAAGCACAGCATAATGGTGAAAATCAATCTAAAGTGAACAGCTTGTTAAGTGATATCGACAGTAAGCTTCAAAGTATTAAAGATAAATTAAGCCAGCTGTTTAATTAAATATAATCAATTTCAGGGGGTGCGTGCAGCATCCTCTTTTTTCAATTCGAAAATTAAGGGTAAAATATAGAAATTTGTTATGATAGATAAGTATAGAAATTAGGAGGCAGATAGTATGGATTTTTGGTTAAAGCAAAGTGCAGAAAGTGTACCGCAAAATATTGCATTAGATAATGGTACGACTCAACTTACTTTTGCGAATGCTTATCAAGCAGCAAAGCAGTATGCATATGTATTAAAACAGCAAAATGAAAAGAGAATTGCATTTTATATTGATAACCGTATTGATTCCGCATTGATTGTTTACGGAGCATGGCTTGCTGGGGTAGAAGCGGTAATGATTAATACCAGACTTACATATGAAGAAATCAAAGCACAGCTGAAATCCGTACAAACAAATACGATTGTCGCTGTATTACCGTTAGAATTAGATGGTTTTAATATTATCAGCTGGAGTGACATCGAAGCACAGCGTTCAACAAAAACGTATGAGACAGACTTGGATTTAGATCGGATTGCGTCGATTATGTTTACATCAGGGACAACAGGCCCGCAAAAAGCAGTGCCGCAAACTTTCACAAATCATTTAGCCAGCGCAAACGGGTGCAGAGAAAGTTTAGGTTTTGACCGTCATACGAAATGGTTATTAGTATTGCCGATTTATCACATTTCAGGCTTAAGTGTGTTGCTGCGCAGTATCATTGTAGGATTCACAGTGCGTATCGTTCAAAAGTTTGATGCTGCACAAATTTTAAAACAAATTCAAACAGAACAAATCACGCATATTTCATTAGTCCCGCAAACATTACAGTGGCTGATGAATCAAGGATTGAATCAACCTTACCAATTGGAAAAAATCTTACTTGGCGGTGCGAAATTATCTGAAACACTGATTGATCAGGCTTTAGATGCAAAATTGCCTATTTATAACTCTTTCGGAATGACAGAAACATGTTCTCAATTTTTAACAGCGTCACCGACAATGCTGAAACAAAATCCGAATACAGTAGGGAAACCGAGTCCTAATGTGCAAGTAAAACTTATTAATGCCAATCACGAAGGTCATGGGGAACTGTTATTAAAAGGCGATAATGTGATGGACGGTTATTTATATCCAAAACATTTAACTGATGTATTTGAAGATGGTTATTTTAAAACGGGTGATATCGCAAGTATTGATATAGATGGTTTTGTGATGATTTATGATCGCAGAAAAGATTTAATTATCAGTGGCGGAGAAAATATTTATCCATATGAAATCGAAACAGCAGCCAAGCGTTTTCCAGGCATCACTGATGCAATGTGCTATGCTCAAGATGATGATGTATGGGGGCAAGTGCCTGCGCTTTATTATGTGAGTGAACATTCGATGGATGAAGCACAATTAGAAGCCTTCTTAAAAGAACATTTAGCTAAATATAAGGTGCCGAAAGCATACCAGCGCAAAACTTCATTGCCGTATACATCTACAGGTAAATTAAAAAGAGGAAAAATCGAGGATTAAATGATGAGATTCCATACTATTCGCTTTTATTCCTACGAGGCACCTTTTAAACACCCGATTAAGACACCTAAAGTGAATTTGAACAGCAGAAAAGTGCTGGTTATAGAATTAGTCAATGAAGCAGGTACATCTTATTTTGGTGAAGCAAATGCGTTTGAGACAGATTGGTATGATAAAGAAACCATCGAAAGTGTATACACATCAATTAAAGATTGGTTTTATCATCATTTAAAAGGACAAGATGTTACTGATTTTGAAGAAGCAGCGGATTATTTAAATGCGCTGGATGCGGCACCGACTGCAAGAAGTACAGCAGCAATGGCGTTATTCCAAGCTTTTCATATACTGCCTGCTTTTGATGTTGCTTACGGGGCAACAATCAGCGGATTATCTGAAGATAATTATCAGCAGCTGTTATCAACACAGCCGAAACGGATTAAATTGAAATGGTCGCAACATGTTTTAGAGGACTTAAAGCAGCTCCAAGCATTGCCTTTTCAACCAGAACTGGCTTTAGATGCCAATGAATCTTTAACTGAACTAGACAGTGAGTCATTGAAACAAGTGCATGCGGGCGCTAACTTACTGTATATCGAAGAACCTTTTAAAGATTTAAATATATTAAATGCTATAGATAGTGCTCAGATACCGCCGGTGGCTTTAGATGAAAAAGCACGCGACCTAGAAACAATATTAAAATATGTACAGGACTATCCGATAGATACAGTGGTGTTAAAGCCGTTCAGACTGGGCGGTATAGACAAAGTGTTAACAGCTATAGAAAAGCTTGAGCAATATAATATTAAAATGGTTATCGGCGGGATGTATGAATTTGGTTTAAGCCGTTATTTTACAGCGTACTTGAGCCGTTTTACAGACTATCCTGGTGATGTCACACCGTACGGTTATTATTTCGAACAAGAATTTGTGTCGAAAAACGGCATATTAAAAGAGGGGCACATCCATTTTGTGCCCCCTGAAGTCAATGTTCAATTATTAAATGCTTATGAATGATGATGGTGGTGATGATGCTTTTTGTCGTGTTTCATCGGAACCGGGTCGAAGCCGCCTTTATGGAGTGGGTGGCATTTAGAAATACGTTTAATACCGAGCCAAGCACCTTTAATCGGTCCATGAACTTCAATGGCTTCTTTCGTATAATTAGAACAAGTAGGGTAGAAGCGGCATGTGGGCGGTGTCAACGGTGATATAAAATGCTGATACAGCCAAATGATGCCTAAAAAGAGCTTCTTCAAATCAATCCCTCCGCTTTATATAAACTAAATCGTAACGAATCTATTTTAGCATAGAATACAAAGGAATGTGATGGAATGTGATTATGCATGATCAATTTGATAAAGAGATAAGGCTCCATTTTACTGACGAAAATGATCAGCCGGATGGAGAACATGTATTAGCAATTACGTGTATGAAGGGGCAGTATTTGCTGACACGTCATAAGAAAAGAGGGATTGAATTTCCTGGAGGAAAAATCGAAGCAGGCGAGAGCAGTGAAGCAGCTGTTTTACGTGAGTTGCATGAGGAAACAGGGGGACATGCCAAAGCAATGACTTATATTGCGCAGTATACTGTGTATCATCCTGATGGAGAAAAATGGTTTACGAAAGATGTGTATGCTGTTCTCGTCGATCGTTTGGATGAGAAGTCGGATTATCTAGAAACAGAAGGCCCTGTTTTATATCGTTCGTTAGACGCAATTCGTGATGAGGATAAAAGTTATTTGCTGGAAGACGAAGCAATATTAAAATGTGTAGAAAGAGTGATACAACTTGGACTTTATCAAAACGAAACGAATGCCGATTGATTTATCGACGCATATTGGTGAAGAAGTGACGTATTTGGTGGATCATTTGCGCGTGAAAGGGTTAATGATGAAGCCGAAAAAAGATGTGAAGCGGATTGTAATTTATCTGAGAGGCGGCAAAGGCAAAGTAGGCCGTGTACGTGCTGGACGTATGCTTCAGTTTGCAGATGAGCATACTTTAGTCTTCGGTCCGTATTACAGAGGCAACAACGGCAGTGAAGGAAGAGATGAATTCAGCGGAGATGATTTGCACGATGTCACACAGGCTATTCGTATTTTGAATGCTAAGTATCCTGATGCTTTTGTGCATATCATTGGTTTTTCACGAGGCGGTTTGCAAGGATTATTGACATTCCAAGATTTGCCGGCAGATAGTTATATTATTTGGGGCGGTGTTTCTGATTTGCATCTCATGTATGAAGAACGTGTAGATTTAAGAGGCATGTTGAAACGTATGGTAGGACATCCTAAGAAAGATGACGCAGCCTACGATCAACGAGAAGCACTGCAATATATTGATGCAGACAGTCCGCCGATACTTATTGTGCATGGCGGTGAAGATATTCAAGTCGGGATACATCAAGCTTATTATTTAGAGGAATACTTAGAACGTATCGGACATCGTTATCAAACTTTCTATCAAATGAAAGAAGGACATGTACCGCGTCCTAAAGCATTAAAAGAGGTATTAAAGGTCATCCGTCAGTGGATGGCAAAAGTTGAAAATCAGCAAAACTAAAACGACCGAAGCGATGGCTTTCGGTCGTTTTGTAATAGATTATCTATTTTATTGAAAGGGTGATTATGCTTTGAATCCGCCTTTATCAGCGATTTCTTGGCTTTCTTCACCGAATTTCTTGAAGTTTTCAACGAAACGTGAAATTAAATCTTGTGCTTGTTCGCGGTAAGCATCTTGGTTGCTCCAAGCATTGATAGGTTGCAAGATTGAATTTGGAACGTCCTCAATTTCTTTTGGAACACTTAAACCAAAGACTTCATCTTTTTCAAACTCTGCTTTCTTCAAATCACCTTTAATGGCAGCATCTACCATACGACGTGTATATTTAAGGCTGATACGACGACCTACGCCGTATTTACCGCCTGTCCAACCTGTGTTTACTAAGTAAACATCTACGTCGTGTTTATCGATTAAATCACCTAAAAGCTCAGCATAAACTTTTGCATGCAATGGTAAGAATGGTGCACCAAAGCAAGTTGAGAATGATGGTACAGGTTCTGTAATACCGCGTTCTGTACCTGCAAGTTTAGAAGTGAAACCACTTAAGAAGTGATAAAGTGCTTGCGCTTTATTTAATTTAGAGATTGGCGGCAACACGCCGAATGCATCTGCAGTAAGGAACACAATTGTATTTGGATGTGCACCTTTTGAAGGTTTTGCGATATTTTCAATATAATCGATCGGATAAGCAGCACGTGTGTTTTCAGTGTGCTCATTGTCATCGAAGTCAACAGAACCATTATCTTCAACAACTACGTTTTCTAAAATTGTACCGTAACGGATTGCATTATAGATTTGAGGTTCTTTTGATTTTGATAAGTTGATAGCTTTTGCATAGCAGCCGCCCTCGATGTTGAAGATACCGTTTTTGTTCCAACCATGTTCATCATCACCGATTAATTTACGATCAGGTGCTGCAGATAAAGTAGTTTTACCTGTACCTGATAAACCGAAGAATAATGCGACATCGCCTTTTTCTCCAACGTTTGCTGAGCAGTGCATACTCATGATATCTTGCTGCGGCAATAAGTAGTTCATTACTGAGAAGATACCTTTTTTCATTTCACCAGCATATTCTGTTCCCCCGATTAGAATTATACGGTGTTTGAATGAAATGATAACGAATGTTTCTGATTTTGTGCCGTCAACTTCAGGATTAGCTTTGAAATAAGGTGCTGAAACGATTGTGAAGTTAGCTTTGATTTTTTCAGCTTCATCTTTTGAAGTAGGGCGGATGAACATATTGTGCGCAAATAAGTTATGCCAAGCCATTTCATTAATTACAGTTAAACGTAACTGAGTATCTTGGTCACTGCCTGCATAACCATTGAAGACATAGAGTTCATCTTTTTGATCTAAGTAATCTAATACTTTGTCATACAGTCTTAAGAAAGTTTCTTCTTCGATAGGTTGGTTAATTGATCCCCAGTCAATTGCATCTCTATAGGAAGGTTCGTTTACAATAAATTTATCCTTAGGAGAACGACCTGTGTATTGTCCAGTAAGTGCGTTGATTGCACCTAGTTCTGTCAATTCGCCTTCGTTATTGTCTAAAATCTTGTTGTAAAGCTGTGTTTTAGTCAGTTGGAAAAGTGATGATGATTTTCCAATTAAATGTTCCAATTTTTTTCGGTTAGTTTGTGCATCTACTGCCATTTTAAATAACCCCTCCAGAGCATTAAGTATTAATTGTAATTGTAAGCCTTTACATTTTCATAGTATAACATATTACCATGATTATTCCACAACAGATTAAAGATTTTGTAAACATAGAATTGACAAGTGTAAATTGTTTGGGTAGTATTGTGTGTAACGGATTCTCTTATCCTGAGTGGCGGAGGGACATGGACCCAAAGAAGCCCAGCAACCTCTCCTTATTGGAGAAAGGTGCCAAACCGTTTGCAAATGTCATAGAAGACGTTTGAACGATAAGAGCGAAAGGACGTTTAAGGGCTTTCTCTCTATGTATATAGTTAGAAAGTCCTTTTTTATTTGAGCTCGTAGATAGAGAATTTTCGTAAAAAAATCAAAAGGAGTCAGTTATGTCGAATAATAGAAGATTATTTACGTCAGAATCTGTTACAGAAGGGCATCCTGATAAAATAGCGGACCAAATTTCAGACGCTATTTTGGATGAATTATTAAAGAAAGATCCGGATGCAAGAGTAGCTTGCGAAACAGTAGTCACTACAGGAATGGCTATGATTGTCGGAGAAATTTCTACAGCAACTTATGTTGATTTTCCTAAAGTTG
This sequence comes from Staphylococcus sp. IVB6181, assembly GCF_025561445.1. NCBI lineage: Bacteria > Bacillati > Bacillota > Bacilli > Caryophanales > Staphylococcaceae > Staphylococcus > Staphylococcus sp. IVB6181. The sequence continues at coordinate 1,247,223 of NZ_CP095096.1, forward strand.
TCAGAGATACAGTAGAAGAAATCGGTTATACACGAGCAAAATATGGTTATGACAGCCAAACAATGGCGGTTATGTCAGCAATTGATGAACAATCACCTGATATTGCTCAAGCAGTTGACCGTGCGCTGGAATACAGAAATGAAATTACGGAAGAAGAAATCGAAAGTACAGGAGCAGGGGACCAAGGTTTAATGTTTGGTTATGCGACTAATGAAACAGAAACTTATATGCCTTCACCTATCTACTTCTCTCATCAATTAGCAAAACGCTTATCAGATGTTAGAAAAGACGGTACTTTAACATACTTAAGACCGGACGGCAAAGTTCAAGTGACTGTTGAATACGATGAAAACGATCAGCCTGTTCGTATTGATACTATTGTATTATCTACACAGCATGCAGAAGATGTAAGTTTAGATCAAATTCAAAAAGACATCAAAGCGCATGTTATCGATCCAATCGTACCGAAAGCATTATTAGATGAAGAAACAAAATTCTTCATCAATCCTACAGGACGTTTTGTAATCGGCGGACCGCAAGGTGATGCTGGTTTAACAGGCCGTAAGATTATTGTAGATACTTATGGCGGATTTGCACGTCACGGCGGCGGATGCTTCAGCGGTAAGGATCCTACAAAAGTGGACCGTTCAGCAGCTTATGCGGCACGTTATGTGGCTAAGAATATTGTTGCTGCGGGCTTAGCAGATAAATGCGAAGTACAGCTTGCTTATGCAATCGGTGTTGCTGAACCAGTATCGATTTCAATTGATACATTTGGTACAGGCAAAGTGTCTGAAGGTGTGTTAGTTCAAGCAGTCAGAGATAACTTTGATTTGCGCCCAGCAGGCATCATTAAGATGTTAGACTTGAAGCGCCCGATTTATAAACAAACAGCAGCATATGGTCACTTCGGCCGTACAGATGTTGCATTACCTTGGGAACGTGTTGATAAAGTGGATGTATTGAAAGCAGCAGTCCAAGCATAATTTCGTACTTTTTGAATAAAATACGCTTTATTATCGATACATTTGAAAATTTCCTTTATAATTGGTAGTAAGATAAGTAAAGGAGCGGAAATATGTTATGGGACCATTGGAAATTGGTTTAATTGCAGCAATTGTTGTAGCTGTTATCTGTTTTGTACTCTTCTTAATTGCGTTAAACAGTAAGAAGAAAGCAAAATTGCAAGCAGAAGAACAATATGAGGCAAAAGAAAGAAGTTTAAAAGAAAATTATGAAGACGAGTTGGAAAAAGAACGCGTCGAACATAAAAAAGCGGTCACTAAACAACGCGCTGATTTTGATGAAACAGTAACTTCGAAAGACCGTGAAATTGATGCGCTGAAGCTCTTCTCTAAAAATCATAGTGAATATGTGACAGATATGCGTTTAATCGGTATCAGAGATCGCTTGGTCAAAGAAAAACGTATCCGTCCTGAAGATATGCACATCATGGCGAATATTTTCTTGCCGAAGAACGATTTCAATGATATTGATCGCATCAGTCATTTAGTGTTAACGCGTACAGGGTTATACATTATTGATTCACAGTTATTGAAAGGGCATGTTTATAACGGTATCAGTAAAGAACAATTCAGTACTTTACCGACAATTGAACAAGTCTTTGATGTACTTGATTTAGATAAACGTCATCCTCAAACACTAGTGTTAGATGAGAATGATGATAAGCAATCAGCTTCATTTGTGAATTATTCAAATCAATTAAAACGTGTAGAACAGCTTGCTGAAACGTTGAAACGCGAATTAGATTTGAAATATACACCAATGGCATTGCTTTACTTCAACCCTAAAAATGAGGGTGCTGTAACGATTTCTAACTATTCTCAAACAACGAATACAAAAGTATTGGTTGGACCTGAACAGTTAGATGAATACTTTAATAAATTCGTATTCCATGGACGTATTCAATATAATGTTGAAGATTTGCAACGTGTCATGGAAGAAATCGAATCATTCAACTAAACGACAAAGTACCATTGACTGCAAGTATTGCAGTGGATGGTACTTTTTCATTTTAACCAGGACTTTCACTCATGCACTGTTTAACAATTAAGCGTATAGTAAAGGTTGAGAAAAGCGAAGGCTAAAGGAGAGATAGAGATGGAGTATATTACATTTTATAATGGTAATACAATGCCGAAAGTCGGATTAGGCACTTTCAGAGTAGAAAATAATGATCAATTAAAAGCATCTGTTCAATATGCTATTGAACAAGGTTATAGAAGTATTGATACTGCTATGATTTATCAAAACGAAGAAAAAGTAGGAGAAGGTATTAAAGCAGGTATAGCCGCTGCAGGAATAAAACGTTCAGATGTGTTTATTACCTCTAAACTTTGGTTGGATGATTATGGAAGAACGAATGTAGAAGCGGCTTATCAAACATCACTGGATAAATTAGGATTGGATTATTTAGATTTATACTTAATGCACTGGCCTGGTACAGATGAAGATTTAATGATAGAAACATGGCAGGGTATGGAAGATTTATTGAAAGATAATAAAGTTAAAAACATCGGCGTCAGCAATTTCCATCCCCATCATTTAGAAGCCCTATTATCACATGCTTCTATCAAACCTGTTATCAATCAAGTTGAATTTCATCCTTATCTGACACAAAGTGATTTAAACTTATATTTAAATGCACAGCGTATTCAAATGGAATCATGGTCGCCCTTAATGAATGCACAAATTCTTGAAGATGAAACTGTAAAACAAATTGCAAAAGAAGTTGATAAATCTCCAGCACAAGTTATCATTCGTTGGAATCTTCAACATGATGTGGTAGTAATTCCAAAATCAGTAACACCTTTTCGCATCAAAGAGAATATTCAGGTCTTTGATTTCGAACTTACTGAAGACCAAATGCAGCGCCTTGATAATTTGAATCAAAATAAAAGAGTAGGGCCTGACCCAGAACATTATGAAGGTCATAAATAAAGAGGATAACATAGAATGAAAATAGAGAAGCGGGTTCACTACAAAACCTGCTTCTCTATTTTTGCTTATCTTTTCATTTTTAAACTAAATGATAGCCGATCAGACAAGCCGCAAAACATAAACCATACTGCAATAAACTATAAACAATGAACAGTGTCAGTTTTGTTTTATTCATTAGCATTTGTGACAGCTCTGAAGAAAGCGTAGAAAAAGTGGTTAAACCACCTAAAAAACCTGTAACGAGCAATGGCGACACAAACGCATGTCCTATGGCCATACCTGAAATAATACTGATCAAAAAGCTGCCGGCTATGTTAACGATTAATGTCGCAATCGGAAGCTGCGTACGTAGATTTTTACAACTATTTGTGACAGCTGCACGTACAACTGCACCTAAACCGCCGCCAAGCATCACTAAAAGTAAATTAATCATTACTTAACGCACCTCCCAATTTAGTTCCGATATAACATAAAATTATACCTAACACATAACTTGAAAGGGCATAAATAATGAGTAAAGGTATTTGCTGATGGGCAAGCATTTTAACCAGTTCAAATTGAAATGTGGAAAAGGTTGTCAATGCACCTAGCAAACCTGTAGTGATGCCTTTCTTGACTAATGGATGATTTTTAAAGTATTGGATAGCCAATGCTGAAATCAATCCCATCAAAAAGGCACCAGCTAAGTTTGCGGTAAATGTGCCTATCGGAAAACCTTGTCCGGAATTTAAAAATGAAAATAAATAGCGCAGCAATGCACCTATGGCACCGCCTGCAAAAACATATAAATACTGCACATTATCGCCTCTTACAATCGTAATATATAAATTATTCTACGATGCTCATAAAATGTCAATCTTGTTTTAAAATTATTTAAGCATACCGAAAGAGAATAATGACGCAACAATATGAATGACAATTACAATCAGTAAAAGGATTGGCAGGAATTTGCTTGCTGGTCTAATCCAATCTTTACGATCTTTGGCATGTTTGATTGATTTATCCGCTAGAATAATAGCAACAATCAAAATAATGACATTAATGATACTGCTGGTGATAATCTTTTTGACGATAGAATGAAATTGTTCGTTTAATAGTGGATTAAACATGTTGAAGTTAAAACTTATAACAATAAGTATAAGTGTGAGATAAAAATAAAGTTTTGACCGTGACATGATGACCTCCATTTCTTTACATTCTTTAATATTATCATAGATTATGAAGGTGCAACCATTTTCTTTACAAAATCGTAAGATAGGAATGGACGTTTGAGTTAATCAATCGCGATTTGAACGTCTGAGTGTTATAATCAAATTACTTTCAAAAGGATTGCAAGTAATATTAAGGAGGCACTTATATTATGGTAAAAGCAGATTTAAATGTTGAAGTATTTGCGGATGGTGCAGATATTGAAGAAATGAAAAGAGCCTATAAAAATAACGAGGTAGATGGTTTTACTACAAACCCAAGTCTAATGGCTAAAGCGGGTGTAACAGATTATAAAGCATTTGCAGAAGAAGCAGTTAAAGCAATTCCTGATGCTTCAATTTCATTCGAAGTTTTCGCAGATGATCTTGAAACAATGGAAAAAGAAGCTGAAATTTTAAAACAATACGGTAAAAACGTATTTGTTAAAATTCCTATTGTTAATACAAAAGGCGAATCAACAATTCCTTTAATTAAAAAATTATCAGCCAATCAAGTTCAGTTGAATGTGACAGCTGTTTATACAATCGAACAAGTTAAAGAAATTACTGAAGCAGTAACTGAAGGTGTACCGACTTATGTTTCTGTATTCGCAGGCCGTATCGCTGATACAGGTGTAGACCCATTACCGCTTATGAAAGAATCTGTAGAAGTTACTCATTCTAAAGAAGGCGTTAAATTATTATGGGCTAGCTGCCGCGAATTATTTAATGTCATTCAAGCAGACGAAATCGGTACAGATATTATTACTTGCCCAGCAGGTGTTATCAGCAAAATTCCTAATATCGGAAGAGATATCAACGAGCTATCAGTAGATACTGTTGAAGGATTTGCGAAAGATATCCAAAAATCAGGACTTTCAATTCTTTAATTCAAACAAAATTAAAGGTATCTAAACCTTTAAAGCTAGTATAAAATAAAGGCAGAAATAAACTTTTCATAAGGCAGATTCCCTTATTAAAAGTTATTTCTGCCTCTTTTTTAAATAAGATTCGGGCAGGTGTATAGGTGTAGTGAAAAAAGAGCATTTTGAAACAAAAGTAAAAAAGCAGCTTTGGTTCTTGAATAATAAAGAAAAAGCACAGCTGAATCAAGTTTTATCTGAAGTAGAACAAAATCAGGATCCTCAAGCAATTTACAAGAAGCCGATTAAGTTTTCTAATCAGTTTTTGCGTACGCACATTTTTCGTGAACGCAACCAAGGAACAGCCTCTTTCTTCTTAATTATTGCAGGAATGCTGTTAATCAATGCATTATTACTTGGTTTGTTTTTATTCGGCTTATTATCAAGCCTGAATGTCGTTCAATATTTTGTACATCCTCAAGTCGATCTATCGATGCTGCAACTTATATTGATTTTAACAGGCGGAATATTAGCAATCATTGTATCTAGTATTTTAATGAAGGAAGTCACTGCGTACTTTACCAAAAAGCTGCTTGAATGTCGTTTTAATCAGCAGCATTAAAAGTCAGATGATATAAAAAGATACATTCTAGCCATTTACGGTGAATCAATGCATAATGGGCATCTACTATGAGTTGTTCGCCATTTTTGAAAACCAATCGTGTCATAGAGTAATGGCATTGCACACCAGAAATTTCCAGTCCGTTAATAAAATGCTGGATAGGAGAGCGTTTATTGCGGATTGGGAACAGAATGGTTTGCTGATTAATAATGATCAATGGCAGATGTTTACGTATGTTCAGCATACTTTTGAGTTCATGAGATGAATATTTCGGAGTGTAATGGTAGTGTCTGAGTAATGCATTCATATACGAACTCAATGGAACTTTCATCAGTTCATGAAACAAATTATATGCACATTCAATTTGAAACGTTTGATGCGGATAAGATGTGAAATATAAAATTTTGGGTCTGCGGTAATTTGTCATGCATGCGACGCTCCTTTTAGAAATTTTTTCAAAGGCGCTAATTTAGTGCGTGCCTGTGTTTGATATTTGCGGATGCTTGTCGCAGATTTTTTCATCAGCGTTTGAATTTCGAATTGTTTATATCCGCAAAGCTTAAGGTTCAGCCACATTCTTTCGCAATCATTCAACAATGCATAATACTCTGATGCAATGAGTTGCGATAGATGATTTTTAGTAGAGTTTATAGCGCTGTGATTTTCAATAAGACTAAAGTCTCCAATCGTATCCTCCAGGCATTTTCCTTTCTTTCGGAACTGGTCCACTAAATAAAAATTAAGCCTTTGAAATAAATATCCGCTCATGCTATTATGAATAGACATGTCGAATTGTCGCAATAATGACCACATTTTAATGGAAAGTAATTGGGCATATTCTTCGACATCATACTTGATATTATATCTCTTCAACAATGTGTAAATAATCCCTTGGTTACGGATGATTAATGTCTCTATATTCATCTCGTACCTATTCAATCTATGGGCATAACATGTTATTTCCAGTTGAAATAAGTTTAACGAAGTTTATAAATTATTTCATTTGCTTATTGTACAAAATAAGTGTTAAATAGAAGGGTAGAAATAAATTTTTAACTGAATTTGATTGCAGAAATGAACCGAAACATAACGATAAAGCATAATTCACTATAAGACGGGAGGATTCTATGGATTACGCACATTTAAATTTGGAACACTTTTTTGCACGCCATGATGAATTGGACATGATTAAAGATAGTTCAGATTTTATAATGATTAATAATATGACGAATGAAATGATGTATCGCGATGGAAAAATAGAAGGAACGATCGATTTGAATCGTTACTATTATAAGAATAGATCAGAAGCAGCCAGCTTTATTATGATGGAGTATAAACGTCCGGAATAATAAACGTGCTTTTATAGAATTCTGCCTGTTTATTACAGTTTCACTGTAAATAAATAGGCTTTTTTTATTTTGTAATGTTATATTGCACTTAATTATTACTGACGTTATAAAAATATTATATGAAGACTACAGCAATATTACATTCTGACTTCATTCCAGTCACATTTCAAAAGGTATGATAAAATGTGGAGTGGACAACTTTGAATTGTTATACACTTAAAAAATTGTTAAGATTTAGAATCAATACGCATCAACTTTAATTTAACTTGACCTAAGAGGTGTAATTATGACGAAGCACAAGAAGGGCTCTATCTTCGCTATAATAGGGCTGCTTGTTATTTTAGCTGTTACTGGCTTTATTTTCTTTTCTATGATTTCAGATCAAGTCTTATTTAAACACGTTAAGAAAGTAGAGAAGGTTGAACATTTAGATGTGACTTTAGAAGAGGCAGCGAAAAAACAAATCGATAACTATACAAGCCAGCAGGTTTCTGACAAGAATGACAGATGGCATGATGCAACTGGTACAGAAATTAAAAAAGCGATGGATAGTAAAAACTTCATAGACGATGATATTCAAAAATATCAATTTTTAGATTTATCTAAGTATCAAGGTATTGATAAGAATAGAATTAAGCGTATGCTTGCGGACCGACCTACCTTGTTATCTCATACAGAAGATTTTATACATGCAGCGAAAAAACGCCAAGTGAACGAAGTCTACTTGATTTCGCATGCTGTCTTGGAAACAGGCGCTGTTAAAAGTGAATTATCAAAAGGTGTAGAGATAGACGGTAAGAAATATTATAACTTCTACGGTGTAGGCGCATTAGATAAAGACCCTGTCAAAACAGGTGCAGAATACGCTAAGAAACATGGATGGGATACACCAGAAAAAGCCATTGACGGCGGTGCAGAATTCATCCACAAACATTTCTTATCCAACCCAGATCAAAATACATTATACAGCATGAGATGGAATCCTAAGAATCCAGGTGAACATCAATATGCGACAGATATAAAATGGGCGGAAAGCAACGCATCATTGATTGCGAACTTCTATGAAAAAATCAACACTGAAGGTAAATACTTCAAATTATTTGTTTATAAAGACGATAAAAAACACCAATAATAGTTTAATATTGAATAAAGTTAAAGCGGAATGATTAAATGTTTGAGATTTAATTGTTTCGCTTTATTTTTGTTTATAGCATAATAGACAGTGTATAACTAAAAGTATTGGTTAAGAGGAGGTTATCAACGATGCGCGTTGCAATTATAGGAATGGGTACGGCAGGCGTCAGTATCTTAAGACAATTAGAGCAGCATTCATATTTTAAAGAACTAGAAATAGATGTGTATGATAATGCGAAAAATATGGGGCAAGGTGTGCCTTTTCAAAACGACAGTTCCCAATTATTAATCAACTTGCCGAGTAAAGACATGTCGTTGAATTTAAATGACCAAGAAGAATTTTATAAATGGTATGAAGACCAAGATGAATTTAAATTCGATAACGCTGCGTATTTGCCGAGATTTGTATTCGGCCATTACATGAAAAGCTATTTGGAACGTTTCAGCAATCAGTATGACAATATACATATCATTACTGAAAAAGCGACTGAAATGTTTTTAGAAAAAGGGTTTGAAAAGGATGCACAGATTCAATATTTTGTATGTACGAATCATCAGCACGAAGCATGCAGACAATATGACTATGTCTTCTTGACTGTCGGAACAATGTCGTATCATGATCCATACAAACTCAAGGGATTAAAAGGATTTATCAAATCACCGTATCCGACATATGAAACGCTGAATACAGTGAATGGCACAGATGATATCGCAGTTATCGGTACTGGATTATCCAGTTTAGATGTTATTCGTTATGTTGTTAAACATCATCCCAACTTGCCTTTAACAGCTGTAAGCAGAAAAGGAGAGTTGCCGAGTGTCAGAGGTGAAATGCCTGATATTACATTGAAATATGTAACAAAAGACAACTTTAACAATATTATCAAATCTCATTTCGGCGTGGTACCGTTAGAATCTGCTATCCATTTGTTTAAACAAGAGTGCGAAGAATTGAATATTCCGTTAGAACAATTAGTACATCGACGTGTCGGAGATCCGATCAAGGATTTAAAATATGATTTGGCGCATCCTGAAATCTTAAGTGTTTTCCAAAGTTTGTTAGAAACTATCAAAGAAAATATGAACTGGATTTGGAATAGTTTGAGCATCGAAGATCAAAAGATTTTCATGAAAGAATACATGCCGATACTTAAAGCTAATTCTAATCCGATGCCGCCGCGTACTGCGCGTTTATTGATTGAAGAGATTGAAAACGGTCATTTAATTATTAAAAAAGATTTAGCAGAAGTGACACAAGAAAATGATACGTTTATCTTCAAATATAATGATGATACCAAAACAGAACGATACAACGTTGTAATTAATGCGACAGGACCGCGCACACAACTTAAAGATCTAGATGAAGATGATGCATTCTTAATAGATATTGCGAATAGACAAATTGTTCAAGCGCACCCGATGGGCGGGATTCAAATTGTGCCGGAGACCAATCAAGTAATTAGTCCAAGATACGGGACTTTGCCGCATTTAATTGCGATCGGTCAAATCACTAATGGTATCAATCAAGCACGTAACGGTGTCAATATGATAGTGCGTCAATCTGTACAGGCTGTTGAGAGCCTGTATGAATATCATGCTGAAAACAGATAACAAATAAGTTAAAATTATTGTCATATAAAATAAAGTAAGCTATGATATTCTTATGAGCACGAAATACATGCTCGATCGATTCAGAAACAATTTCATAATATTCTTTCGGGGCAGGGTGAAATTCCCAACCGGCAGTAAATTATAAGCCTGCGACCTGTACTCATTTGATGAGTATGGCTGATCTAGTGGAAATCTAGAGCCGACAGTTAAAGTCTGGATGGGAGAAAGAATCAAGACGTCATTAAATATTAATTTTAATTGGTATTTAAGTGGGGTCTAGTTCGCTATACAGAAATCAGCTTTCTTACTATAGGGACTGGTCTGCTTAATTATCCAACGTTGATATATTCTAATCCGCTGCCTCTTTATTTGAGACAGCGGATTTTTTAATGAGGTGATTGTTTGAATCGTTTTTTACAATATGCTATACAATTAGCAAAAATGGCTGAAGGCCAAACAGGTGTTAACCCTGCAGTCGGTTCTGTGGTTGTCAAAGACGGCAAAATTGTCGGACTCGGCGCACATTTGAAGCAGGGAGAAAAACATGCTGAAGTACAAGCATTAGATATGGCTGGATATGCAGCAAAAGGTGCAACCATCTATGTATCTTTAGAACCTTGTACACATTTTGGATCCACGCCGCCGTGTGTTAATAAAATTATCGAAGCGGGGATTAAAAAAGTTGTCTATGCTATGAAAGACATTACTTTGGATTCTCCTGGAGATGATATTTTAGCAGCGGCAGGTATTGAAGTGGATTATCAGCATCAGCCTGAGGCAGAAGCAATGTATACAGACTTTTTTAAAGCTAAACAAGCACAAATACCAGAAGTAACATTAAAGGTAAGTGTAAGTTTGGATGGTAAACAAGCTACGGATGAGGGTCAAAGCAAATGGATTACCAATCCTGGCGTTAAACAAGAAGTGTTTTTGCAGCGTGCACGTCATGATGCAATTTTGACCGGTGCAGGTACTGTTGCTGCGGATAATCCGAGTTTAACGGTGAGGTTAGAAGGTGAACGCCAGCCCGTTCGCGTGATATTAGCACGCAGCGGTAATTTGGATTGGAACCAGAACATATTTCATGATCCGACTTCGCCCGTCTATGTATACACAGAAAATAACCAAATAAAAACAGATGAACTTCAATCTCACTTACAGGTGATTGTACTTGATGATTGTTCAATTAAAACTGTTTTAAAAGATTTATATAAGAAAGGTATCGGCTCAGTCTATGTTGAAGCCGGTCCTAAAGTGACTTCCCAATTTCTCCAATCGCAGTGTGTACAAACACTGATTATTTACTACGCCCCGAAAGTAATTGGAGGTTCTGGCGCTTATCAGTTTTATCAAACTGACAGCATTTTACCGCTGGAACAAGTTCCTCAATTTGAAATTGACCATTCTGAAATCATTGATCAAAATATCAAAGTTGTATTAAGAAAGAAGTGATTTCATGTTTACCGGTATTGTAGAAGAAATCGGTATGATTGATCGAATGACTACAGAACAAAATGTCATCAAAATGACGATAGCATGTCAAACTATCATAGAAGATATGCATATCGGTGATTCAATCAGTGTGAATGGTGCATGTTTAACAGTGACTTCCTTTGATTCATCTTCCTTTGATGTCAATGTCATTAAAGGAACCGAAGACAAAACTTATTTATCGCAGCTGACAAAAGGCAATCGTGTGAATTTAGAGCGTGCCATGCCCAGTCAAGGCAGGTTCGGCGGACATTTTGTATTAGGACATGTTGATGAAGTAGGGTCGATTATTAAAATCAGACCTTCTGCCAACTCTAACATCGTAACTGTACAATGTCCTGCATCGATTACAGATCAAATGGTTCAGCAAGGTTCTATCACTGTTGATGGAACAAGTTTGACGATTTTCAGACTTGACCATGGACAATTTGATATCCATTTGATTCCTGAAACTAAACGATCGACGGTTTTAGGTCAGAAACGTGTGGGCGATAAAGTTCATTTAGAAGCGGATATGTTATTTAAATATGTACAAAAAGCAATTTCAAATGACAAGTCGGAATTGACTAAAGAGAAACTTATGCAATTCGGCTTTTAGAGGAGTGTTGATAAATGCAATTTGATTCTATAGAAAGTGCTGTTGAAGCACTTAAACAAGGTGAAAGTATCATTGTTGTCGATAATGAAGATCGTGAAAATGAAGGTGATTTAGTTGCGATTACTGAATTAATGAATGATAATACCGTGAATTTTATGGCACAAGAAGGCCGCGGTTTAATTTGTGCGCCGATCTCACTATCATTAGCTAAATCATTGAATTTAGAGCCGATGGTTAAAGAAAATAGCGATGAGTTCGGTACTGCGTTTACTGAAAGCATCGACCATATTCATACTACAACAGGCATCAGTGCCGATGAACGAATGATGACAGCTCGTGCTTTGATTGATGAGAACAGTACTGCAAGCGACTTCAATCGACCAGGACATTTATTCCCGTTAATAGCAAGAACGGGAGGGGTGTTGGTTAGACAAGGCCATACAGAAGCAGCAGTAGATTTAGCTGAAATGACAGGTTCGAAACCTGCAGGGTTGATATGTGAAATTATGAATGAAGACGGCACAATGGCAAAAGGTGAACAGCTGCAAGCATTTAAAGAAAAACATCAGTTGAAAATGATTTCCATTGAAGCCTTGATCCATTACCGCAAAGTACACGAAACGCATATGCATGCTAAAGCAAAAGTTAAGATGCCGACAGATTTTGGTACGTTTGATATGTATGGCTTTGAATCGGATTATTCACATGATGAAATTGTGGCTATTGTAAAAGGCGATGTTCAAAATGTAGAAAATGTACGGATTCATTCCTCTTGTTTAACAGGCGATATTTTCCACAGTCAGAGATGCGACTGCGGAGCGCAATTAGAAGCAGCAATGAAATACATCAATGAGCATGGCGGTATGATTATTTATTTACCGCAAGAGGGCAGAGGAATCGGTTTAATCAATAAATTAAAAGCTTATGAATTGATTGAAAAAGGTTACGACACAGTCACTGCCAATTTAGCTTTAGGTTTTGATGAAGACTTGCGTGATTATTATCATGCGGCTGAAATTCTAAAACATTTCGACATAGAAAAAGTCAATTTACTCAGCAATAACCCAGAGAAATTCAAAGGTTTAAAACATTACGGAATTGACGTGGAAAAACGTATTGAACTGATTGTTCCTGAATGTGAACATAACCATGATTATATGCATACAAAGAAAATGAAAATGGGACATATGATTTAAGTAAAAGAATCAATCATTAAATAATTGGAGGAATTAATAATGAACTTTGAAGGAAAATTATTAGGACTGGATTTAAAAATCGGTATCGTTGTGAGCAGATTCAACGACTTTATTACAGGACGCTTATTAGAAGGTGCGAAAGATGTTTTAGTACGTCATGAAGTAGATGGCAACCAAATCGATGTGGCTTATGTGCCAGGTGCATTTGAAATTCCATTGGCAGCGAAAAAATTAGCTCAAACCGGAAAATACGATGCAGTAATTACATTAGGATGTGTCATCAGAGGGGCAACTTCTCACTATGATTATGTCTGCAACGAAGTAGCAAAAGGTGTATCTAAAGTAAGCGATACAAGCGGATTACCAGTCATTTTCGGTGTGTTAACAACTGAAACGATTGAACAAGCTGTTGAACGTGCTGGGACTAAAGCAGGTAATAAGGGTGCTGAAGCGGCTATGGCAGCAATTGAAATGGCTAACTTATTAAAATCAATTGAAGGCTGATATAAAAGATAATTGAATAGGATACAGCAACAAATGAAAAGCAAGGACGCGCGTCCTTGCTTTCTTTAATGATAATTGTGTCTTAATTATTTCTTCTTTAAACCTTTGAATAAGAAACTTAAACCGATACATACAGATAAGATGCCTGCACCTACAGCAAGTGTTCTTGGTTTTACAAATTCTTTCAATGCTAAATTCAAGTTTTGCGGTCTTTCTGCTAAACGGCGCATGAAGTAACCGAACCAATCTTCGCCGTAGGGTACATAGATACAGAAGTGGTAACCTTCATCTGCAATTTCATAGGCTAAGTCAGAGCGGAAGCCGTATAGCATTTGGAACTCGAATTTATCTCGATCGATATGATTGTCCTTCACAAACTGCTTTACATGATCGATGATTTTATCATCATGTGTCGCAATAGATGTTATATTCTTCGCACTTTTCAGTCTTTTTTCGATAAGACGAATGTAGTTTTCATCAATATCTTCTTTCGTTTGATAAGCAATCGACGCATTTTCCTTATAAGCACCTTTTACTAAACGCAAGCGGATATGTGGATAGTTTTCAATCATATTATCTGCAGAATATAAATATGCTTGAACTACAGTTCCGATATTGTCATATTCTTCAGATAATTTGTCCAATACATATAGAATATTGGAAAGCCCTGCAAACTTTTCAGTGTCGATATTAATATGGATATTGCCTAAATCTTTTGCTTTCGCAGCAATTTCTCTTAAATTCTCTTCAGCTAAGCCTAAATCGAATTCAGCCCCCAATTGACTGATTTTAACTGAAAGATGTGCTTTTAAATTGTTGTCGTAAATATTTTGAAGCACAGTTAAAATAATGTTTTTCTCTTTAAGACTTTGCTCCTTTGAATCTACAAATTCACCAAGACAATCGACAGTCACTGTAATCCCCTTATCGTTTAGTGTCTTGATTGTCTCAATGACTTCATCAATAGAATTGCCGACAACAACTTTGTTAGCCCCAAGTACAGGTCCGTATTTTCTAGCTGCATTGTTCAAAAAAGTGTTATTTGACAAACCTATAAAAAAATCTTTGACTAGTGACATGTAAATTCCTCCCATACAACTCTGTTTCAGTTAGTGTATCATGTTTCTTTAAGGTATGAAAACGTTAACAATATATAATAATACACATTATAATAAATAATTACATAATGAGGAGACAATGTAATTATGTTTTCTGTAGTTATTGTGCTTGAAATCTATTCAAAAATACTTCTTTCTTATTTTGGCGTGAGTTCTAAATAGATTTTAGATGTCAGCTTTTGATACAATAAAATAAACTAATTTTATTAGAAGGGTAGTCGTTGATATGTGGAAGTGGGAAACAGAAAGCGAAGCAAAAGGCGTTATAGTCATTGCTCATAATTTATTAGAACATACAGGCAGATATGCATATGTCATTACATCATTAAGACGTAACGGTTATCATGTCATCATGGGAGATTTGCCTGGACAAGGTCAGACATCAAGATCTAATAAAGGCCAAATCGACAACTTTGAAATTTATCACGAACATATCTTAGAGTGGCTAAGAATCGCGAGTGAATATAAGCTTCCGACATTCTTGATGGGCGTCGGTCTGGGCGGACTGATTACCTTGAATTTAATGGAGCGTACAGAACTGCCGATTGAAGGCATTATTTTAATTTCACCTTTAACAGCATTCCAAAAAAATGCTAAAACACGCAAAAACATGTTTACATCTAATATCGGTTCAAATGTTAAAGATATGCGCTTCAATCTAGGGATTGAACCCGAACATTTAACAAGAAATGAAGAAGTGATTAAAGAAACTAAAGAAGATGGATTGATGCTGACAAAAGTTTCATACCATTGGTACAAAGAAGTTGTAAATATAATGAAACAAACTATGGAACACTTAGAAGATATTCAAAGTATTCCAATGTGTCTGATGTATGGTACAGAGGATCAAATCGTAGATACAGAAACTATCATAGATATAAAGAAACGTGTTAAAACAGAAGAATTATATTTTAAAGCTTGGGAAGGTTTATATCATGAGATTCATAATGAGCCGGAACGTCCATTAGTAATGCGTTATGTCCTAAGTTACTTGAATAATAAAGTTAATGCATTAGGGTTTATTCCGAATGATATGGATGATCAAATTGAAATTTAAAAACGTTTGAGGTTGAGATATAAATTGTATCTTGACCTTTTTTTGATTCACATTGTAAAAATTTGTTCACTTGTATGAAGATTTTTGAGTTCAACACATTGCAATTATGCAATGAAGTTGGTATCTTTAATATGTGAAATATATCACATGAAGATATTCCATAATGGAGAGGGTAAGTAATATGAGTAATGTAAAAGCTAACAAAGTAGTTTTAGTAGGCGATGGTGCAGTAGGTTCTAGTTATGCATTCGCCATGGTAGCACAAGGTGTTGCTGATCAATTAGTCATCATCGACTTAGTTGAAGAAAAAGTAAGAGGTGACGTTTTAGATTTAAATCATGGTATGCCATACGGTGAATCACCAACTCTAGTTTCTGCAGGTACTTATGCTGACTGTTCAGATGCTGACTTAGTAGTCATCACTGCAGGCGCACCTCAAAAACCAGGTGAAACACGTTTAGATTTAGTCGAAAAAAATACTAAAATCTTCAAATCAATTGTAGGTCAAATCATGGACAGCGGTTTCGATGGTATTTTCTTAATTGCTGCAAACCCAGTTGACGTACTTACTTATGTCACTAAAAAAGTATCAGGCTTACCAAAAGAACGTGTTATCGGTTCTGGTACAATCTTAGATACTGCACGTTTCAAATATGAATTAGGTGCAGAATTCGGAGTTTCACCAGACAGCGTAAACGCAAGCATTATCGGTGAACACGGCGACTCTGAATTAGCAGTTTGGTCTCAAGCTAGCGTTGCTGGTCAAAACTTATATGATATTTTAAACAGCGATCCAGAAAGAGCAAAACGTATTGAAGAAATCTTCTTAAACACACGTGATGCTGCATACGACATCATCAAAGCTAAAGGTGCTACTTACTACGGTATCGCTATGGGCTTATTACACATTTCTAAAGCAATTTTACGCAACCAAAACATCGTATTAACTGTATCTAGTTATTTAGAAGGCGAATATGGTCAAAAAGATGTGTACATCGGTGTACCAACATTAGTTAACCGTGCCGGCGCTGTTAAAATTTATGAAACACCTTTAAATGAAAAAGAAACTGAAGAGTTCAATCACTCTGTAAGTGTATTAAAAGAAACAACTAAAAGTGTAGATAAATTATTCAACTAATTATATATAAAACAAGAGCCATTGCCGCTTTAACACGGTAATGGCTCTTGTTTTTTGATCTTTTTGTAGATTTCTTTGCTTCAATACTTGTTTATCGCTTCTCAATTGCACAAATATAGGGTGGATTATTTTGCTGATTAATAAATCCGTACTGCAATATATGTGCTTTTTGCTGATCGAAGTTTTGAAGATACTGAAAAACTGTCTCGCTTTCTACTTGTCCTTCCGGATGTCCTGGATAGATGACTAAGACAATAATGCCTTCTGTTGAAAGCATTTCGAATATCGCTTCAATTGCTTGAATCGTAGTTTCTGATGTCGTCACGATATGTTTATCGCCTTTTGGCAAATAGCCGAGATTAAAGATAGCCGCATCTACAGGCAAGTCAGCTGCTTTAATATATTGTGCAACGTTTTCATGACTATCATGAATCAATGTTGTATTATCGAAATCTGCGACTTTTTGTTTTGCTGATTCGATTGCTTCGACTTGGATATCAAACCCGTAAACATGTCCATTCGGAACATGCTGTGCTAAAAACAACGTGTCATGTCCGTTGCCGCATGTTGCGTCAATGACTGTACTCTTACTGTTGATATGAGACTGAATCAAAGACTTTGCAAACGGTAAAATACGTTCTACTATCATGATTGATGCGCTTCCTTTGCAGGTTGGTAGTGCTGTCCTTGTGCTGAATTTCTTCGTGCTAATTCAGCATCAATTGCATTCAATACTTCCCACTTATTAACACTCCACATAGGCCCGACCATCAAATCGATAGGGCCGTCGCCGGTAATTCGGTGGATAATCATTTCAGGCGGCAGTATTTCTAATTGGTCGCATACTAAGCTGACATATTCTTCTTGCGACATAAAGTTCAGCATGCCTTTTTCATATTGTTTGACCATAGGTGTTCCTTTAAGCAAGTGTAGCAAATGAATTTTAATTCCTTGTACATCCATTTGTGCGACTGTTTTAGCAGTTTCCATCATCATGTCGTAATCTTCGCCCGGCAGTCCGTTGATAATGTGCGAACATACATTAATGTTGTGCTTTCTTAATTTAGCCACACCATCGTAATACGTCTGCATGTCATGCGCGCGGTTGATTAAATCTGAAGTTTCTTGATGTACTGTCTGTAATCCAAGTTCTACCCATAAGTAAGTGCGTTCGTTTAAATCTGCTAAATATTCAACGACATCGTCCGGCAGACAGTCAGGTCTAGTTCCGATAGATAAACCGACAACACCTGGTTCTTTTAACACCGGTTCGAATTTTTCCTTTAAGACTTCTACTGGTGCATGAGTATTAGTAAAGGCTTGGAAGTATGCAATATACTTGCCTTCATACCATTTCTCATGCATACGTTCTTTGATTTCTTTGAATTGCACTTCGATAGGATCTGCACGATTGCCCGCGAAATCACCGCTGCCCGCAGCAGAACAGAATGTACAGCCGCCATGTGCAACAGTACCGTCTCTGTTAGGGCAATCGAAACCTCCATCCAATGCGACTTTAAAAATTTTATGTCCGAATTTATTTTTTAAATGGTAATTCCATGTATGATAGCGTTTATCTTCAAATGCATACGTAAAATATCGACCCATATGACATTTTCCTTTCTTAAATTAATCCATTGTAAGATTTTACCATAATTTAAGGTAACTTGTTGAGAAGAAAATCTGAATTAGGTCTTTTCTTAATATAGAAATTATAGTAAGATTGTCTGGTTGCAAAATCTAAGTACTTAATAAATAGACGTAAAATGTGTTTTCGCTTCGCTCATTTTGATGCGTAGGCGAAAATTTTTAATTGGCAAAAAAGCAGAGGTTAAAAACTTGAATCTGAAAAAAGAAAAGAGAAAGCAGGTGTATAAGTATGAACATGCCCAAATCAATTTGGTGGCTTGTTGTAGGAATGGCAATCAACATTATGGGTGCCAGTTTTTTATGGCCTTTAAATACAATTTATATGAGTCAGGAATTAGGTAAAAGCTTAACAACTGCCGGGTTAGTTTTGATGATTAATTCATTAGGGATGGTCATCGGCAACTTGCTTGGCGGTTTATTATTTGATAAGTTAGGCGGCTTTACAACAATTATCAGCGGCGCAGTTATTTGTTTATGCGCTACAACTTTATTAAACTTTTATCACGGCTGGCCGTTATATGCGGTGTGGCTTGTAATGTTAGGTTTCGGCGGGGGTGTAATCGTACCTGCGATTTATGCGATGGCCGGAGCAGTGTGGCCGAATGGCGGACGTCAAACCTTTAATGCGATTTACTTAGCACAAAATTTAGGTGTGGCCTTCGGCGCAGCCATGGCCGGCTATGTAGCAGAACTAAGTTTCAATTATATCTTTATCGCAAACTTATTAATGTATGTCGTGTTCTTTATTGTAGCTGTGACACAATTTAATGTACAATATCGCGGGAAAGTCAGAATCCCAGAGACGAATCAATGGGCGCAAAAGAAATATCGCAAACGCTTTGTTGCATTATTACTGTTATGTGTAATGTTTGCGATATGTTGGATTGCTTATATTCAATGGGAGAGTACGATTGCATCATTTACGCAGCAAATGAACATTTCATTATCGCAATATAGTGTATTATGGACTATCAACGGTATCATGATTTTAGTTGCACAACCTTTGATTTATCCTGTTATACGCTTATTAAGAGGCAATTTAAAGAAACAAATGTTTGTCGGTATTTGTATTTTTATTTTATCGTTCTTCGTTACAAGCTTTGCGCATCAATTCTCTGTCTTTGTAATCGGTATGATTATCCTGACATTAGGTGAGATGTTTGTATGGCCGGCTGTACCTACAATTGCGAACCAGTTGGCACCTGAAGGAAAACAAGGTGCATATCAAGGTATTGTCAATTCAGCGTCAACGGTCGGTAAAGCATTCGGTCCACTAATCGGCGGAATTTTAGTAGATAGTTTCAACATGCAAGTGATGTTCTTGTCAATGATGGGCTTATTAATCATTTCAATGTTCTTTTTATATATTTATGATAAACATTTAACGCCAAGTGAATTTGATATTTAAACAAGATATGGATACCATGTCTTGTTTTTTTGCACTTCTAAAGTATTTCATAACATATAATTGTTTATTAATAGTATTGTATTAAACGAGTTGAAGTGTTAAGCTACTTTTAGGAAATATTAATTACAACTTAGAGGTACACAACATGACAAAAACAACTGAAGAATTTAACAGCGACGTGCTGCATACGCCTTTAAAGATCAATAAAGGCGAAATCACACTGGATTTAGGTGTATATGAGTATCAATTTCAAAAGAAATTGAACTTGCAACATCCGGTTGAAAAACCATACTTTGCATTAAAAAGAATCGTAGACATTGTATTGAGTTTCACATTGATACTCATCACTTTGCCGATTATGATTTTATTTTCGATTATCATTTGTTTGGATAGTTTCGGCAGTCCGATTTATTCGCAGATGCGTGTGGGTAAAATGGGAAAACTGTTTAAAATATATAAATTAAGATCCATGAAGAAAAATGCGGAATCAAACGGCATGCAGTGGGCGGAGAAAGACGACCCGAGAATCACACGTGTCGGCCACTTTATCAGAAAAACAAGAATTGATGAATTGCCGCAATTATTTAACGTGTTAAAAGGCGAAATGAGTTTTATCGGTCCTAGACCTGAACGGGCTGAATTTGTGGAATTATTCAGTTCACAGTATCAAGGATTCGAACAACGCTGTTTAGTTTTGCCAGGTTTAAGCGGCTGGGCACAAGTTTGCGGCGGTTATGATTTAAAACCGAATGAAAAGCTGAAATACGATATGAGTTATATCCTCCATGCATCTATTCCTTTGGAGTTATTTATCGCATTCAAAACAATCGGTGTGTTATTCACAGGTTCTGGTTCTAGATAGCACTGGCAAAGTATTTAGGGCTTGCATTAAAGGTTAGAATAAAATATAGTTATAGATGTATATGGAGTAGTAATTTAAATTGCTTATCAAGAGAGCTGGTGGTCGGTGCGAACCAGTTTAGGAATTTAAGTGAACTTACCAACGAATAATATTAAGAATAAGTACAGCTCGAGCTATTATGTATGAGGTGCGTAGAAATACGAATGAAGGTGGTACCGCGGCGTCAGTCGTCCTTCATAAAGCAATCATAATAGTTTGAGTTGTATTTTTTTATTAGGAGGAAAGCAAAGTGAGTTTTAATCATCAAGAAATTGAAAAGAAATGGCAGAATTATTGGGCTGAACACAAAACGTTTAAAACTAGCGATAATTTAGGTCAAAAGAAATTTTATGCATTAGATATGTTCCCGTATCCATCAGGTGCAGGGTTGCACGTAGGACATCCTGAAGGTTACACAGCAACAGATATTATTTCACGCTACAAACGTATGCAAGGATATAATGTTCTTCATCCTATGGGATGGGACGCTTTCGGTTTGCCTGCTGAACAATATGCATTGAACACTGGTAATGACCCGCGTGAATTTACTAAAGAAAATATCAAAACATTCAAGCGTCAAATTCAAGAGCTCGGTTTCAGTTATGACTGGGACAGAGAAATCAGTACAACAGATCCTGATTATTATAAATGGACACAATGGATTTTCATTCAACTTTACAACAAAGGCTTAGCTTATGTGGATGAAGTTGCGGTGAACTGGTGTCCTGAACTTAAAGCGGTATTATCTAACGAAGAAGTTGTAGACGGTGTTTCTGAACGCGGAGGATATCCTGTTTATCGCCGTCCGATGAGACAATGGGTATTGCGTATTACTGAATATGCAGACCGTTTGCTTGAAGACTTAGATGACTTAGATTGGCCTGAATCTATCAAAGATATGCAACGTAACTGGATCGGCCGTTCTGAAGGTGCGAAAGTTACATTTGATATCGAAAATAATGATGGCAAAATCGACGTATTCACTACAAGACCGGATACAATTTACGGCGCAACTTTTGCGGTACTAAGTCCAGAACATGAATTAGTAGATCAAATTACAACAGAAGATCATAAAGCAGAAGTTGAAAATTATAAAAAAGAAGCATCTATGAAGTCTGATTTGGAACGTACAGACTTAGCAAAAGACAAAACTGGTGTATTTACAGGCGCATATGCGATTAATCCATTATCTGGCGAAAAACTTCCGATATGGATTGCGGATTATGTATTGTCTACTTATGGTACAGGGGCTGTAATGGCTGTACCGGCACATGATGAACGCGACTATGAATTCGCACAAAAATTCGACTTGCCGATTAAAGAAGTCATCGAAGGCGGAGATATTGTGAAAGAAGCCTATACAGGCGACGGCCCGCATATCAATTCAGGTGCATTAGATGGCTTAAACAATGCAGAAGCGATTCCTAAAGCTATCCAATTGCTTGAAGAAAGAGGTGCCGGCGAGAAAAAAGTCAATTTTAAATTACGCGACTGGTTATTCAGCCGTCAACGTTATTGGGGCGAACCTATTCCGATTATTCATTGGGAAGACGGTACAATGACAACGGTTCCGACAGAAGAATTACCATTGTTATTACCTGAAACTGATTCAATCGAACCTTCAGGTACAGGCGAATCACCACTTGCTAATATTGATGAGTTTGTGAATGTGGTTGATCCTAAAACAGGTATGAAAGGCCGCCGCGAAACAAATACTATGCCACAATGGGCAGGCAGCTGCTGGTATTATTTAAGATATATTGATCCGAAAAATGATGAAATGTTAGCAGACCCTGAAAAATTAAAACACTGGTTGCCGGTTGATTTATATATCGGCGGGGTAGAACATGCGGTACTTCACTTGCTTTACTCAAGATTCTGGCATAAAGTACTTTACGATTTAGGCGTTGTACCGACGAAAGAGCCATTCCAAAAATTATTCAACCAAGGTATGATTTTAGGTGAGGGTAATGAAAAAATGAGTAAATCTCGCGGCAACGTAGTCAACCCAGACGATATCGTACGTTCACACGGTGCAGACACATTACGCTTATACGAAATGTTCATGGGACCTTTAGATGCGGCAATCGCATGGAGCGAAAAAGGTTTAGACGGTTCTCGTCGTTTCTTAGACCGTGTCTGGAGATTGTTCGTAAATGAAGATGGCACACTATCTTCTAAAATTGTAGATAATGATGATAAATCATTACAAAAAGTATATAACCAAACTGTGAAAAAAGTAACAGAAGACTATGACACATTAAACTTCAACACTGCTATCAGTCAATTGATGGTATTCATTAACGAAGGCTACAAAGCTGATCAGCTTTACAAACCTTATGTTGAAGGATTTGTGAAAATGTTGTCACCGATTGCGCCGCATTTAGGTGAAGAATTATGGTCTAAACTTGGACATGATGAAACAATCAGTTACCAACCATGGCCAGATTTCGATGAATCATTACTTGTTGATGATGAAGTTGAAATTGTTGTCCAAGTCAACGGTAAAGTCAGAGCGAAAGTCTTCATTCCAAAAGATGCGTCAAAAGAAGAAATGGAAGACATTGCTTTAAAAAATGAAAATGTTAAATTAGATATAGGGGAAAAAGACATCAAGAAAGTCATCGCTGTTCCGCATAAATTAGTGAACATTGTAGCTAAATAATTAAGGAAGGTGATTAAGTGATGGAATCAATTACAACAGATGAACTTAAAAAGAAAATGCTAGAACATTCACCTGTTCATATTGTTGACGTCAGAGAAGATGAGGAAACAGCTACAGGTATTATTCCTGGAGCAACAACAATTCCGATGAATCAAATTCCTGACCATGTCAAAGACTTTAATGAAAATGATACGTACTATATTATTTGCGCAGGCGGTGTACGCAGTGCAAATGTAGTCAACTATCTTAAGGAACAAAACCCTAACATTCATGCTGTAAATGTAGAAGGCGGCATGAAAGCATGGGGCGACGAAGGTTTAGAAGTCGATAGTATTTAATAAGTTTTAACATAGTAATAGCCGAAACAGGGCACTTTATCAGTGTGCTGTTTCGGCTATTTTCATTGTGTGATGCATTACATTGTGCTGTTGTAGATGCCTGCGTTAAGACCCGAAACACGTCCGGTTACTAAAGCGCTGGTAATATTATAGCCGCCAGTATAACCGTGTATATCGAGTACTTCACCGCAAAGGAAAAGGCCAGGTGTAATTTTAGACATCATCGTATGCGGTTCGATTTCTTTAATAGAGACACCGCCGCCTGTGACAAATGCTTTTTCTATCGGCAAGGTACCATTTACAGTAAACGTAAATGTTTTGAACAGATGTGCGATTTCCAAGATTTGCTGATTAGAGATATGATGTCCGGTTGTGTCTTCAGCTACGCCGGCTTGTTCTAAAATAAAATTCAGATAGCGTTCTTCAATAATGCCGCGCAAGCTGTTCTTGATATATTTATCCGGAGCATCTTTAATTAATTTCTTAATGCGTGCTTGCACTTCATTTTCTTTTTTTTCAGGGAAGACATCAAGCTGCATTTTGATGTCTTGTCTCTTTTGAGACTTTTGTTCTTTGTATACAAATTGGCTGCAGCGTAAAGCAGCAGGTCCGCTGACGCCGAAGTGTGTGAAAATCATATCCATTTGATGGGTGATACGCGGTTTTTTATTTTTTCTTAATACAGATAAAGCGACATCTTTTAAGCTGAGGCCTTTGAGTGTCTTTCTGATTATAAAAGGTTCTTTAGAAGTAATCGGAACTTCTGTCGGAAAGAGTTCTGTAATGGTATGGCCTAAACTTTCCGCAAATGTATAGCCGTCACCTGTTGAACCTGTGTGCGGTACACTTGTGCCGCCTGTAGCGATAACCACTGATTTGGCTAAATAGTCGCGGTTATCTTGATCTGTAACGCTAAAGCTTCCATCATCGTTCTTTTGGATGTGTTTGACTGCTGTTTCTTCTTTAACTTCAACATGATTTTGAGCGAGTTCTTGAATCAAGGTATCCACGACATCTTGTGCACGGTTAGAAACCGGAAACATTCGGCCGTGATCTTCTTCTTTAAGTTTTACGCCTCTTGATTCAAAGAATTCTATAATAGACTCATTGTCGAAAACTGAAAAGGGGCTGTAAAGAAATTTTCCGTTGCCTGGAATATGACGGATAATTTCATCGTAGGGCAATCGGTTGGTGACATTGCATCTGCCTCCGCCTGAAATTTTCAGTTTTCTGCCGAGTCCTTTCTTCTTTTCTATCAGCAAAACCTTTTGTTTGTCTTGGCTTGCGGCTGCAGCTGACATTAAACCGCTGGGACCGCCGCCTATAATGATTGTTTGGTACATATCGATTATCACGCATTAAATTTAGCGTGATTACCTCCTTTGATTTGATTTGAAATAAGTATTTAGGTTATTGTGAATGCTTAGACTAGTATTCCGTTTACTTTCGTAAGATTATATGGCATAGTCTACTCTGTTGTTAAATTCTTTATAATATCTTTCCTGTTAACACAATTTTAAGCTATAATACTAATGAAAAAAAGTAACTGCTAATGAATGTTGGTAGTGGGATAAGATTAAATTAATTTTCAGATAGGAAGAGTGTTATGAATGAAAGTCAAGAATTAGTGAGAGGGACCTTTCTCTTAACAGTAAGTATTTTGATTACCAAAATACTGGGTGTGCTGTTCATTATACCGTTTTATGCAATTATCGGCGGTGAGGAGAATTTGGCCCCATTCAACTATGCATATGCACCTTACAACATTGCGATTGCTGTAGCAACCGCTGGTGTTCCGCTGGCTGCTTCTAAGTATGTAGCAAAGTATAATGCAATCGGTGCATATCATGTAAGTCAAAAGCTTTATAAATCAAGTTTTATTGTCATGTCGATCAGCGGTATTATCGGGTTTATTATCTTATATACTTTATCTCCGTTTATCGCTAATGTCACATTGGCACATAAATCAAACGTAAAAGGCGGATGGACTGTTGATGATATTACATGGATTATCCGTATTATCAGTACAGTTGTTATCTTTATTCCGCTATTAGCGACTTGGCGAGGGGTATTCCAAGGTTTCAAATCTATGGGTCCTACAGCTGTTTCAGAGGTAACTGAACAAGTAGCTAGAATTATCTTTATTTTAGGCGGCAGCTATGTTGTCTTGCACGTGATGAACGGTACAGTCTTAATGGCCAATGGTGTAGCTACATTTGCGGCAGCAATCGGTGCAATTGTAGGTATCTTTACACTATGGTATTATTGGCGCAAGCGTAAACCATATATAGATGAAATGGTTGCGTCTGACACAACCGGTTTGGATGTTCCGTATTCAAAAATGTATAAAGAAATTATTTCGTATAGTATTCCTTTTGTTATTGTCAGCTTAAACTTCCCGCTCTTCAACATTGTGGATCAGCTGACACATAACAATGCTTTAGGCATTGCAGGCGTACCTCAGCAATTACACGACTATTTCTTTACAATATTAAATATGACAACAAACAAAATTGTGATGATCCCCACTTCATTAGCAGCAGGCTTTGCGATCAGTTTGATTCCTTATATTACAAAGACATATGAATCAGGCGAACTGAGCGAAATGCACAGACAAATCAGAACATCGCTTGGTGTCTTAATGTTTATTACAGTTCCTGCAAGTTTAGGGATTATGGCGTTAGCCTCTCCGTTATATACTGTGTTCTACAGTAATAACTTTGACGGCAGCCGTTTGTTATTCTTCTATGCACCCGTGGCAATGCTGATATCTTTATTAAGTATTACTGCATCTATGCTGCAAGGTATAGATAAACAGAAACTGACAGTATTCGTTATTTTAGCGGCAGTTGTAGTGAAAATTGTATTAAACTTCCCGCTTATTGTTATGTTCCATACAGCAGGTGCAGTACTAAGTACGGGTATCGCTTTATTATTCGCGAACATCTGCAACTTCTATATCTTGAAGAAATATGCGAAGTTCACATTTACAGAAACTTGGATTCAATTTGCGAAAATCTTTATCTACGGCTTCATCATGATGATTTGTGTCGAAATCGGTTATTGGTTGATGCAAATGGTTGTATCGCCGCAAACAAAATTCGGCAGTTTAATTATTTTAATCGTAGGAGTTGTGATTGGTATGGCAGTTTATGGTGGTATCACGCTGAAAACAAGACTTGCGGATCAATTCCTTGGTGAATTGCCAAGCAAATTACGCAGAAAGTTGAGAATCTCATAATGAGATTAGATAAATTCTTATCAAATATGGGTGCAGGTACACGCAGCGAGGTCAAACAACTGTTAAAGAAAAATGCAGTGATGGTCAATGGAAAGAAAGAAAAACAAAGCAAGCGTCAAATCGATCCAGAAGCGGATGAAATCAGCGTAAACGGTGAAGTCATTGCTTATATTGATAAAATCTATTTAATGCTGAACAAACCTGCCGGCTATGTTTCTGCGGTTGAGGATGCAGAACATAATACAGTCATTAGCTTGATTGAACAATATCAATATTTAGACCTTTTTCCTGTTGGAAGATTAGATAAAGATACAGAAGGGTTGTTGTTGATTACAAACGATGGGCAATTCAACCACGATGTAATGAGTCCGAATAAGCATGTTTCAAAAGTATATCAAGTCCAAGCAGCACAACCAGTGACGCAAGATGATGTACAAAGATTCAAAGAAGGTATAGAATTATCGGATGGTAAAGTCAAACCGGCAAAACTCGAAATAACAGAAGATCCTCAAATTGTATTTGTAACAATTCATGAAGGTCGCTACCATCAAGTAAAAAGGATGTTTCATGCGATTGATAATGAGGTAACTAAGTTAAAGCGAGTTAAAATCGGAAATTTAAAACTAGATGATAATCTGTTAAAAGGCGAGTATCGCGAATTAACCGAAACAGAATTGGAATTAGTTAAAAGCTAAAATTTTAAAAAGGACAAGGTGATTATTTATGGCTAAATCAAATAACTTCTTAAAAGCAGTACTAGGAATCGGCGCAGCAGCAGTTGCTGTAGCGTTAAGCAGAAAAGAAAGCAGAGATCGTTTAAAACAAGAATATGATAAATACAAAGAAAACCCTGAATCATATAAAGAAAATGCTAAAGAATTAGCAAACCAAGTTGCATCAAAAGCAACTGAAACTTTCAACGAAGTAAAACAAGATCCTAAAGGTTATGCTGAAAAAGTAAAACAAGATCCTAAAGGTTTCTTGCAAGAACAAAAAAATCGTTTCTCTAATTCAGGAGATGCGCCATCACCAACATTAAAAGATGTTAAAGGTTCAGATGAAGCGCAAAACAACATCAGAATCGTTACTGATGAAGATTTAAAACAAAACGAAAACAAAGATTCTAACGACAACAAATAAGACAGTTTTTATTTTAAGTACCTTAGCGGATTCGCTAAGGTGCTTTTTTGATACCAAAAATTATTTTTGTGTTTTAAGGCTTGCAATGACAACAATTTTGAAAAGTTGACAGAAAATTTATGGGGTTCCTACTGTTGTTTAAGAATCAGTTAGGGTAAAATAAATAGTGAACTAAAAAACGAGAAGGAAGTTGATCACGAATGTGGAAAGAAAAAGTGCAAGAATATGAAGATCAAATTATTGCTGATTTAAGCGGCTTACTATCCATTGAAAGTGTAAGAGACGATAGTAAAGCAACATCTGATGCACCAGTCGGTCCGGGTCCAAGAGCGGCACTTGATTATATGTATCAAATTGCTGAACGTGATGGATTCACTGTCCACGATGTCGATCATATTGCAGGCAGAATCGAAGCAGGTAAAGGAGAAGACTTATTCGGTGTATTATGCCATGTCGACGTAGTACCTGCAGGCGAAGGTTGGGATACTCCGCCGTTTCAACCTACTGTAACTGATGATGCAATTATCGCACGTGGTACTTTAGATGATAAAGGACCTACAATCGCAGCTTATTATGCTGTTAAAATCTTAAATGAAATGAATGTAGATTGGAAAAAACGTGTGCATATTATCATCGGTACAGATGAAGAATCTGATTGGAAATGTGTCGACCGTTATTTCAAAACTGAAGAAATGCCGGTATTAGGTTTTGCGCCTGATGCTGAATTCCCAGCAATTCATGGTGAGAAAGGGATTACTACTTTCGACATCAAATTCAATGCTGATGCTGCTTCTGATGATGAAGCGGAAGTGACACTTTTATCACTTGAATCAGGTCAACGATACAATATGGTTCCTGATGAAGCAGTGGCAAAACTTAGTGTTAAAACAAGCAATTCTGATGTAACAGAACGCTACCAGCAATATCTGGAAGCGCATGAATTAACAGGCACAAGCGAATTAGAAGGAGATACATTAGTACTACGTTTAAAAGGTAAAGCCGTACATGGTATGGACCCTTCAATCGGACTTAATGCAGGGTTATATTTAATTCACTTTTTAAACGGCTTGGAATTAGATGCAAACGCTGCAAAATTTGTGGATTTAAGTGAACGTTATTTATTTGAATCACACTTCGGCGAAAAAATGGGCATGAAATTCCATACCGATAAAATGGGAGACTTAACAACTAACATCGGTATTATTTCTTATGAAAAAGGAAAAGGCGGCG
Source organism: Staphylococcus sp. IVB6181 (assembly GCF_025561445.1). Lineage (NCBI taxonomy): Bacteria > Bacillati > Bacillota > Bacilli > Caryophanales > Staphylococcaceae > Staphylococcus > Staphylococcus sp. IVB6181. Next base: position 1,276,625 of record NZ_CP095096.1, read on the forward strand.
AATATGGTATTAATTTGCGCTACCCAGAAGGATTTGAATTTGATGAAGCTATCGAAGGCTTTAAACACGAAGTAAATGAATTAGGATTCGAACTTGAATTAGGCAAAGTACAACGTCCTCATTATGTTGATAAAGATGATCCGTTTGTACAATCCTTAGTTCAAGCATATCGCAACCAAACAGGCGATATGACTGAGCCATACACAATCGGCGGAGGTACTTACGCACGTAATCTAGATAAAGGCGTAGCATTCGGAGCGATGTTCAGCGACTCAGAGGACTTAATGCATCAAAGAAACGAATACATCACTAAAAAACAATTATTTAATGCTACAAGTATTTATTTAGAAGCATTGTACGCATTATGTGTGGAGGAATGACTATGACGAATAAAGTGTTGCTAAACGGCCGATTTGTAGAGGAACAAGAGGCACTTGTGCCATATAATGACAGAGGTTATAACTTCGGAGACGGTATTTATGAATACATCCGAATTTATGATGGACACTTCTTTACTTTACAAGAACATTTTGAAAGATTTTTAAGAAGTGCATCTGAACTGAATATTGATTTAGATGAAACAATCGAATCACTTACAGAAAAAGCAGAAGCACTTGTTAAAGAAAACAACGTAGAAAACGGCGGCGTTTATATGCAAGTGACACGCGGTGCAGCACCGCGCGACCATGCGTTCCCAGGTCCGGACGTCAAACCGCAAATGATGGCATTCACAAGAAGTTACGGCAGACCGTTAGAAGCATTAGAAAACGGAATCAACGCTGTAACAGTTGAAGATATCCGCTGGTTGCGCTGCGATATCAAAAGCTTGAATTTGCTTGGTAATGTATTATCAAAAGAATATGCTGTGAAATATAATGCTTCAGAAGCAATCCAACATCGCGGCGAAACTGTCACTGAAGGTGCATCAAGCAACGTATATGCAATTAAAGACGGTGTGATCTATACTCATCCGACTGATAATTTCATCTTGAATGGTATTACTAGAAAAGTAATCAAACGTATTGCAAATGAGCAAAACATCCCATTCAAAGAAGAAACATTTACTGTAGATTTCTTGAAACAAGCGGATGAAGTAATTGTTTCAAGTACTTCAGTTGAAGTGATGCCGGTAATTAAATTGGATGGAGAAGCGGTTGGAAACGGACAAGTCGGTCCAATTACACGCCAATTGCAAAAAGGATTTGAACAAAAAATAAATGAGAGTCATTAATTTAGTGATTTTTACCAACTGACATTAAATTTATGGTATAATTTTTAATTGTCGCCGCTAAAAAACTGAAATGTTTTCATTAGCGAATAAGAAAGTAAAATGTGTCTTTTTGTTTCTCATTTTTGGTTGAAAAGAAATGTTAAAAATTATAGAATTAACAATGAGTGCTACGAACGGATAATTGTTAAAAATTGGTAAAAGAAATGTAAAATATGGCTCTTGATCTACGATTCTAGAGCCATTTTCTAATTGAAAGCGAGGTGAACGTGTTGGAGCAGTTCTATCAGTTAGGATGGACTTTAGATTCTGCTGGAGGAGCTTCCGGAGAGGCTTACATGGCTGAACAAGATGGCCAAAAGCTGTTCTTGAAAAGAAACTCAAATCCATTTATAGCAGCATTGTCTGCTGAGGGTATTGTCCCTAAGCTAGTTTGGACGAAACGAATAGAAACAGGGGAAGTTGTCACAGCGCAGCATTGGAAGAATGGCAGAGAATTAACATTCGAAGAGATGACACAAACAAGAGTTGCCAAGCTGTTGAAGAAAATTCACAGCTCAAAAACATTGTTAACAATGTTAAAAAGAATGGAAATGGAACCAATCACACCTGACATTCTTTACAATAAAATCAATACCTCGCTTTCAAGACAAGTGCTTTCGCATCATGTCATACGAAAAGCTTTGACTTATCTTGAAGAACACAAGCCTCATTTGGACCCTCGCTTTTATACAGTTGTTCATGGTGATGTGAATCATAATAATTGGTTACTATCAGATCGAGATGAACTTTATTTAGTAGACTGGGAAGGCGCAATGTTAGCAGATCCGGCCATTGATATTGGAATGCTGCTTTACAATTACGTTCCTCACAGCGAGTGGTCAGAGTGGCTAGAAAAATACGGCTGTAAAGAGTCTATTGATTTAAGCAAGAGAATGAAATGGTATACAGTGATACAAGCAATCGGTCTTGTAGAATGGTCTGAAGAACAAAAACGCTTTAAAGATATGAATATTTGGCTGAAATTCTTAAATGAAGTAATGAACAGCAACGTATTTATTTGAGGAGACAAATTAAATGAGATTAAGAAATAAACCTTGGGCAGAGGATTATTTGCGCAAACATGATAATGTGGTAGATATAGACGGCACACATGCTGGCGAGATGTCTGCTTGGTTCGATAAAGAACAGCCGATTTATATCGAAGTCGGTTCTGGAATGGGGCAGTTCATTACTGAACTTGCTGCCTTGCATCCGAATATCAATTTTGTTTCTTTAGAAAGAGACAAGAACGTCATGATTCGTGTTTTAGATAAAGTACTGGAAAAAGGCTTAACTAATATTAAATTGATCTGCAATGATGCAATGGAACTGACAGATTACTTTAAAGAAAGCGAAATTGATCGCATTTATTTAAATTTCTCAGACCCATGGCCTAAGAAACGTCATGCAAAGCGCAGATTGACGTATCACACATTTCTAGCGTTGTATAAAGCAATATTGAAAGCAGAAGGCGAAATTCACTTTAAGACAGATAACAGAGGGTTATTTGCTTATAGTTTAGAAAGCATGTCCCAATTCGGCATGTATTTTACAAAAATCAACTTGAATCTTCATGATGAAGACGATGAAGATAATATTGAAACTGAATATGAAAGAAAATTTGCGGACAAAGGTTCTCGTATTTACCGAATGGAAGCAAAATTTCATCAATAAGCACTGCATTCTTATGAATGCAGTTTTTTTATGCGTTGATAAAGTTTGAAAATACGCAATAATCGCCCTATACTTATACTATATAACTGAACGTAAGGGTGATGCAGGTGAAATTTGGTAAATACGAATTGCATTATTTAAATGGCGGAATGACAAATATGGATGGCGGTACGATGTTCGGACCTGTACCAAAACCATTATGGGAAAGAAAAATACCGGTTAATGACAAAAACCAAGTTCCGATGACAACACATCCTATTTTAATTCGTACCGGCGAACAGAATATCCTTATTGATACAGGGCTTGGAGAAGGAAAACTTACAGACAAACAAAAACGCAATTTCGGGGTTGAGAATGAAAGCCTTGTTGCTCAAGATTTGAATAAGCTGGGTCTTAAGCCGGAAGATATTGATATTGTATTAATGACGCATTTGCACTATGATCACGCTTCAGGATTAGCAGATTTAGACGGCAATGCAATATTTAAAAATGCAGTACATTATATTCAACAAGATGAATGGCATGAATTTTTAGCACCAAATCTTAGAAGTAAAGCTACATACTGGCCGATGAATCGAGGCGATTACCAAAAGCGCATGATTTTATTCGAAGACGATATTGAAGTCGTGACTGGTATTCATATGTATCATACAGGCGGGCACAGTTTCGGTCATAGTATTATCACGATTGAGACTGAGGGAGAAAAGGCAGTACACATGGCTGATATTTTCCCATCTCATGCGCATTTAAATCCGTTATGGGTAACTTCTTACGATGATTATCCGATGCAGTCTATAAGAGAGAAAGAAAGATGGCTGCCTTGGCTGATAATGCAGGATTATTGGTTCTTATATTATCATGATGCTGCGTATTTTGCGGTAAAATTTGATAAAGGCGACCATTCCATCAAAGCAGCGGTTGAGCGAAAATAGTAAAAAAAGCATTTAAAGGGTGGAAAGGTTAGAAAAGGGCATAAAAAAACAATGTTTCCGTTTTTTCGGAAACATTGCAGCAATAAGTATGCATACCAATATCATTAAACTTCTTTTATGTTAATGATTTTACCATTTGCGGCATCGGCGATGAATTCATAATTACTAACTTTGCCGCGGTTTTCAGTTGTTACACCGCCGCGATAGATTTCGTATTGAATCCCGTCTTGTTCAAATGGTTGAGGTTCTGAGACAATGTATGACCCTGTGACATTCATGAAGTAGCTTTTTACTTCTTCAATCAGCTTTTGAGGGTTATACTTTTTAGTGCCTAAAATAGTGAGGTAAGCTATTACACTGCCCAATAAAACTGTAATTGGTAATACTATCAATAACAAAATTTTTCTTCGAGACATCTCAATTTATACCTCCACTTACGTTATATTAATATTCTACCATAACAATAGGGAGATAATGAATTATTAAGGAGCGATAACATAATGGAAATTGCAAGACAAGATACTTTAAAACATATTAAAACTTTAACAGAATTTCATGGTGCCCCAGGTTTTGAACAAGATCTTAAAGCGTACATAAAACAACAAATGGCGCCCTATGCGGATACATTTATTTATAATCATATGGGCGGATTTTATGCAGTTAAAAAATCAAAAAAAGAAAATGCGAAAAAGGTTATGGTCGCAGCACATATGGATGAAGTAGGTTTCATGATTACAGATATTACAAAAAACGGTATGCTGCATTTTACAAACATAGGAGGCGTTGCTGCTGATATTTGGCAAGGACAACGTTTAAAAGTCAAATCACGCAAGAATGAAATCATTACTGGTGTAGTTGCGAGTATTCCAAAACATTTCAGAACAGGAAATGAAGGACAGCCGCAGATTAAAGATTTGATGTTAGATATCGGCAGTGATTCAGCTGATGAAGTCAGAGCGAGAGGTATTGAAATCGGAGATTCAATCGTACCTGATACTGAATTTATTCAATTATCCGAGCATCGCTTTGCTGGTAAAGCATGGGACAATCGTTATGGTTGTTTATTGGCTATTGAAATTTTAAAATTATTTAAAGACCAAGAACTTGATGTAGATTTATATGTCGGAGCAAATGTTCAAGAAGAAGTTGGTTTAAGAGGTGCCCGCGCAGCAGCTGAACAAATCAATCCAGATATCGCATTTGTGGTAGATTGTTCGCCAGCGAATGATATGAAAGGTGTACAACAACTGTCAGGCCAATTAGGCGGCGGTACTCTAATTCGTATCAAAGACGGTACAATGATTCTGAAACCGGCATTTAGAGACTACTTATTAGAACAAGCTCAGCAACATGATATTAAAACACAATATTACATTTCTCCTGGCGGTACTGACGGCGGTGAAATTCACAAAGCCAACATTGGTATTCCAACTGCGGTTATAGGTGTGTGTGCAAGATATATTCACAGTTCTGACTCTGTATTTGATATCAGAGATTATTATTCTGCCAGAACACTGCTCAAAGCATCTATTTCTGCATTAGATGATGAAACAATCGAACATTTACAACATTCATAAAATATAAGAAAGAAGTGAAGGATTTATGAAACAATTAGAATCAGTAGAAGCATTTAATGAATTGAAAGAGGGTAAAACCATCTTTATGTTTACAGCAGATTGGTGCGGCGACTGTCGTTTTATCGCACCTAGACTTCCAGAATTAGAAGAAAAACATCCTGAGTATACATTTGTTTCTGTAGACCGTGATCAATTTATTGATTTAGCTGCAGAACTCGGTATTATGGGTATCCCAAGCTTTTTAGTTTATGAAAATGGCGAACAAGTGGGAAGCTATGTAAGTAAAGACAGAAAAACAATTGAACAAATAGATGAATTTATCGCGAATATTTAAATAAAAATACCCTTAGGAAATTAACATTTTTTCTGTTCCTAAGGGTATTTTTACGGTAAACTATAAAAAGGTATGTAATTAGGAGTGTTAATTATGAATGTCTTTCAAATGAGAGATAAATTAAAAGAACGTTTAAACCATTTAGACGTAAACTTTACATTTAATAGAGAAGAAGATACCTTGCGCATTGCACGTAAAGATAATGGGAAAGGTGTAACGATTAGATTAACACCCATCGTTGCAAAATATAACGATCACAAAGAGAAGATTGTAGATGAAATTGTTTATTATGTTAACGAGACAATTCATCAAATGAGCGATCAAGCACATCAAGATATGAAAGATTTAAAAATTATGCCTGTCATACGTGCAGCAAGCTTTGAAAAAGAAACAAAAGAGGGCCATCCGTTTGTAATCGATAAACATACAGCAGAAACTAATGTTTATTACGCATTAGATTTAGGAAAGTCCTATCGATTAATCGATGAATCAATGTTAAAACAATTAAATGTCACGGCTCAGCAAATTAAAGAGATGGCATTATTCAATATCAGAAAATTAGATACGCCTTATAAAACTGATGAAGTTAAAGGCAATATCTTCTATTTCATTAATACCAATGATGGATATGATGCAAGCCGCATTCTCAACACACCATTATTGAATCAATTTGAAGAAAAGTGCGAAGGCGAAATGTTAGTAGCCGTTCCCCATCAAGATGTTTTGATTATTGCTGATATCAGAAACAAAACAGGCTATGATGTTATGGCACATTTAACTATGGAATTCTTCACAAACGGTCTTGTACCGATTACTTCATTGTCCTTAGCTTATGAAAAAGGACACTTTGAACCTATCTTTATTCTTGCGAAAAATAATAAAGATAAAAAAGGAAAAAGTCCTAATGTGGTTCAAGAATTAAGCGCAGTTAAAGATAATAAGAAAAATGACAAGAAATAAGGAGATCATACTATGAATTTATTTTATAACTTAAACGGTGTTGGAGATGTAGCATTTTTACAAGTTGAACCTGCAGAAGGCGACTTTGAATATACGACACATGGCGATGTTGTCAGAATTACTTTAGACAATAAAGCAGTCGGTTATAATATCTTTAATGCTTCTAAGCATTTATCAATTGAAGGCAACGGCTTTATTAAATTAACACTTGAATTATTAGAAAGTCTACAAAAAGTTCTAGCAGATGCAGGTGTTGAAGATCAATTAGATTCAGATTTATCACCTAAATTTGTAGTAGGTTATGTTAAAACAAAAGAAAAACATCCGAATGCGGATAAATTAAGCATCTTAAAAGTTGATGTCGGAGACGAAACACTGCAAATCGTTTGCGGTGCACCAAACGTTGAAGCTGACCAAAAAGTGGTTGTTGCTAAAGTAGGTGCTGTAATGCCGAGCGGTATGGTAATCAAAGATGCTGAACTTCGCGGTGTACCATCAAGCGGTATGGTGTGCTCAATGAAAGAATTGAATCTGCCGAATGCACCGCAAGAAAAAGGTATTATGGTTTTATCTGATGATTACCAAGTTGGGCAACCATTTTTCGAAGAATAAAATGATTGGAAGGAAGTGACATTATGAACTGGTTTGATAAATTATTCAGCGATGAAGACGAAGAAGAAGTCTATCAAAGAAAATACAGCCAACGCAGACAAAAGTTAGAAGAAAAGGAACGTCACCGTCATGCATTGCTGCCAGAAAATAATGATATTTACGAACGTCCAAAAGGTAATTTCAGATTTCCGCTGCATGTCAATGATGACGATAATCAAAGTGATGAATCAGAGACAGCATCCAATCATTCTGAACCAGGTTATGAACAAGCAGCACATTCTGAAGAAGCTGCTTACCAAAAGCCCGACCATCGCCGTCATAGAAGACGACGTACATTTCATGATGATACACAAGAAGATAGTTCATTTCGAACTACACGCAGTTCACGCAAGTCATCACAAGCGACTGCACAGCGCACACAACCTGCATCAGAACTGCCGAAAAGAGAAAACCAAAGCAGACGTGTGCAAAATTATTCTACACGCTATGATACAAAAGATATCTATTATAAAAGCGGAGAATTTAAAGCAGAAGAAGTACCTTCGGCAATTTTCGGCACGAAAAAGCGTCATCCATTAGAAAACGGTGTGATTCAACGTTCAAATCAACCATCTGAAGAAACACCAAAACAACAAGGCAAGATTCCGACAGATCCTTTAAATGGTATGAGAAAAGCTCAAGTTGATGCACAGACTGAAATGCATGAATCTAAAGATGAAAAGCATGAGTCAGCAAAAACACATACTAACAATGCGAAAACAAATCGTACACCTAATTATTCTAAGGCAGATAACACGATTAACATCAATAATATTTATGCTTCTCAAATCGTTGAAGAAATCCGCCGCGAACGTGAACGTAAAGTCTTGCAGCGTAAAAAGTTCAAAGAAGCACTGCAGCAAAAGCGTGAACAAGAAGATACAAGCTCGATTCAAAAAGCCATTGATGATATGTATGCTGAACAAGCTAAACAGTATGTCCAAGATCCTGTTTTCCAAGAAAACGGCTTTGAAAAAGAAAAAGAGATGGAAGCTGAATCAGCTCAACAAGAAACACCAGCTGAAACAGAAGAAACTAATCAGTCTGAAACACCATCTGAGGCTGATGTATCAGCTTCACATCCTTCAGATGAAAATAAAACTTCAGAAGAACCGCAAGATGCCTTTGATTATGAAGAGGTAGACTTGAACCAAGTTCATAGTGTGCAAACATTAAATGAAGAAGATGTTAAAGTGGTGGATGATGAACCATTTAAAGCACAAAACGTTTCAGACGAAGTGTTAACAGAATCTGATGCATCATCTGAAACTCAAGAAACAGAATCTCAAGTTCAACCAGAAGTAGCAGATGCGCAATATACTGAGTTAGAAGCATCAGAAGAGGATAGTGACGCAGAAACACAAGCAGCTGCAGAGGCAGAAGCTGAAACTGCGGAACTTGAAGATGAAACAGAACCAGCAACATCTTCTGACGAAGAAGATATTGATACAACTGAAACTTCAAATACAGAGCATGTATCACAAGAAGATAATCAAGAAACACATGAACCTGTGTTAGCACCTGACAATAAAGAAGATCAATCACAATTTATTTCAAACACAGATGAATCAGAAGCAGTGTCAGAACATAAAGAAGAAAAACCGAATTATGAACCGCAGCTTAAACCAGATACACCTGTATCAAATGAGACAGAAGCACAGCCGAAAGCAAATGATGAAGATGTATCAGAAACACACACTGCAGACGATGTACAAGATAATGCTGAAACATCATCTGAAAACACGGCTTCACAAGTATCTGAACAGGCTTCAAAAGCTGAAGAAAAGCCGAAGGTTTCAAAACCAATTCGTAAAGGTGCAAAACCATTCAATGTGATGATGACGCCATCAGACAAACGCAGAATGATGGATGCGCGTAAACGAAAAGCTGAACCTGTATTAAGACCTGATGACAAGGATAAGTCAACTCAAGAACAATCAGCACAAGAAACAGACAAACAAACAGAAACACCACAAGCTGCACAACCGTCTTCTGAAACACAAACGCATCAAACTGAAGACAAAGACCAGCAAGGTGAACAAGGTCATATCACGACAAGTGTGAATACACAAAGAACAACACAAAATGGCGAACGTCATGTTCAAAACAGAGCACAAGAAGCTCAACAGGAGCATACACATGTGCATGGCCCTAAAGCAGTTTCTGTAAATGCGTCAAATGAACAACATCATGAAGGTATTCGCAGAGGACCTAACCTGAAATTACCGAGTCTAAATCTTTTAGACGAACCGGAAGTGCATGAAGTCGACCAAGAGTGGATTGATGAGAAGAAACAAGAACTTAATGATGCGTTCTTCTATTTCAATGTACCGGCTGAAGTTAAAAATGTTACGGAAGGTCCAAGTGTGACACGCTTTGAATTATCAGTAGAAAAAGGTGTGAAAGTTTCAAGAATCACTGCTTTGCATGATGACTTGAAGATGGCGCTTGCGGCTAAAGATATCCGTATAGAAGCACCGATTCCTGGTACAAGCTTGGTAGGTATAGAAGTACCGAATGTATCTCCTACTAAGGTCAATTTAAAATCAATCATTGAAAGTTCTAAATTCAAGAATGCGGAATCTAAATTAACCGTAGCAATGGGTAATCGTATTAATAATGAGCCATTATTAATGGATATTGCGAAAACACCGCATGCCTTGATTGCAGGGGCAACAGGTTCAGGTAAATCAGTATGCATTAATAGTATTTTATTATCATTACTGTATAAAAATCACCCTGAAGAATTGAAGCTGCTGCTGATTGATCCGAAAATGGTTGAACTTGCACCATATAACGGATTACCGCATCTGGTTTCACCGGTTATTACTGATGTCAAAGCAGCTACACAAAGTTTAAAATGGGCTGTAGATGAAATGGAAAAACGCTATAAATTATTTGCGAAATATCATGTGCGCAATATTACAGCGTTTAATAAAAAAGCACCATATGAACACCGATTGCCGAAAATCGTCATTGTTATTGATGAGTTAGCAGATTTAATGATGATGGCACCGCAAGAAGTAGAACAATCTATAGCAAGAATTGCGCAAAAAGCACGTGCTTGCGGTATTCATATGCTTGTCGCAACACAACGACCATCTGTAAATGTAATTACAGGATTAATCAAAGCGAATATTCCAACTCGTATCGCATTTATGGTATCATCTAGTGTGGATTCTAGAACGATACTTGACAGCGGAGGCGCAGAACGTCTGCTTGGTTATGGCGATATGCTATATTTAGGTAATGGTATGAATAAACCAATCCGTGTACAAGGCAGCTTCGTTTCGGATGAAGAAATAGATGCAGTCGTTGATTTTATTAAAGAACAACGCGAACCTGAATATTTATTTGAAGAGAAAGAATTACTAAAACAAACAAAAGCGCAGCCGAAAGACGATTTGTTTGATGATGTGTGCAGATTTATGGTTTCAGAAGGCAATATCTCTACATCATCTATCCAACGCCACTTCCAAATCGGATACAATAGAGCGGCACGTATTGTTGACCAATTAGAAGAATTGGGATATATCTCAGGTCCAAACGGTTCTAAACCACGAGAAGTTTATTTAACTGCAGCTGAAATTAATGAGGAATAAGAAAGAAGGAGTTTAAGTATGACACACTATCATTTTGTCGGAATTAAAGGTTCTGGTATGAGTTCGTTGGCTCAAATCATGCACGATTTAGGCCACGAAGTTCAGGGCTCCGACATCGACCAATATGTGTTCACTGAAGAAGCATTAAGAAATAAAGGGGTTAAAATCTTACCTTTTAATCCAGATAACATTCAAAAAGGCATGGTTGTTATTCAAGGCAATGCCTTTTCAGATAAACATGAAGAAATTGTACGTGCAAAAGAATTAGGACTAGAAATTATCGACTATCCAACATTCTTAGGACATGTGATTGAACAATATACATCTGTTGCTGTGACAGGGGCTCATGGTAAGACTTCTACAACAGGACTGCTTTCGCATGTGATGAATGGAGATAAAAGAACTTCTTTCTTAATCGGAGATGGCACAGGCTTAGGAATTCCTCAAAGTGAATATTTTGCATTTGAAGCATGCGAATACAGACGTCACTTCCTAAGTTATCACCCTGATTATGCGATTATGACGAATATCGACTTTGATCATCCTGATTACTTTAAAGATGTTGATGATGTTACAAGTGCTTTCCAAGAAATGGCGCATAACGTTAAAAAAGCTATCATTGCGTGGGGCAAAGATGAGCACTTGCGTAAAATCAAAGCAGATGTACCGATTTATTACTATGGATTAGAAAAAGATGAAGATATCTATGCAGATAATATCCAAATTACTGAACATGGTACACAATTCGACGTATATATCGATGGAAAATTTTATGATCAATTCTTATCACCGCAATATGGTGATCATAATATTTTAAACACACTTTCTGTAATCATGGTTTGCCACTTAGAAGGCTTAGATGTTCATAACATCAAAGAAGCATTAGAAACATTCGGCGGTGTAAAACGTAGATTTAATGAAACAAAAGTTAATAATCAAGTAATAGTAGACGATTATGCCCACCATCCTAGAGAAATTAATGCTACAATTGAAACAGCAAGAAAAAAATATCCGCATAAAGAAGTAGTTGCTGTTTTCCAACCGCACACTTATTCAAGAACGCAAGCATTCTTAAATGAATTTGCTGAAAGTCTGAATAAAGCGGACCGTGTTTACTTATGTGATATTTTCGGTTCAATTCGTGAACATGAAGGCAGCTTAACGATCCAAGATTTAATTGATCGCATTCCAGGTGCGCAATTAATCGGGGAAGATAATGTTAATATCTTAAAATCATTAGATGGCGCAGTTATTTTGTTTATGGGTGCAGGAGATATCCAAAAAATCGAACGTGCATATTTAGACAATCACGGCGTTACTAGTGAATTTTAATATGTTTATGTTAGAATATATTTGGGTATTATGAAAAAATAAGACATAAGCAATTTAGGAGGCGTTTTTAATGGATTGGATTTTACCTGTAGCTGGTTTAGTTGCAGCTATAGCATTTTTAGTATTAGTAATCGGTATTGTAGCTGTCCTATTCTCAGTTAAGAAAAACTTAGACTATGTGGCTAAGACTCTTGACGGAATTGAAGGACAAGTACAAGGTATTACAAGAGAATCAACTGATTTACTTCATAAAGCTAACCGCTTAACTGAAGATATTCAAGATAAAGTGGACCGCTTAAACTCTGTAGTTGACGGAGTGAAAGGCATCGGTGACTCTATCCAAGACTTAGATGGATCAGTGGACCGAGTAACTAACTCAATTGCACATAACATTTCTCAAAACGAAGACAAGATTTCACAAGTCATCCAATGGTCAAATGTTGCAATGGAAATTGCTGATAAATGGCAATACAGAAAGCAACGCAGAGAAAGTGCAAACTACAGAGGCTAATAAGGCATTATTGAATTGATACCTTATCAGTCAGCTCACATTATCAATTAATAGACGAACAAATTGCACTTAAATGAGGTTAATCAACTTTGTTTAAGTGCTTTTATTTTACTAGGAGGCAAATACATGAGAAAGAAAAACGATGAAGCAAAATTAGAGATTTATGAAGTCGAAGCAATGTCTGATACAGTGCGCAAAGACTTTGTATACGGATTTATTGCAGGTGCATTTATCGGTACAGCAGCAGGATTCGTCATCAATCAAGTGAAACGACGCAAAGCAATCGAAAAACAACAAGAACTGCAAGTACAACAAGAATCAGATGAAAATAAAGCATCTGTCAAAGATAAAGTGGCAGCTCAAACTGACGCATTAAAAGCGAATGCGCAAAACCAATTGCAAGATATTAAAGATAAAGCGCAACAGCTTAAATCAGATGTAAGACAGAAATTCAACAAAGATGAACAAGAAACAGATCCGAAAGCTTTAAGAGCTGAAAAACAAGCGATTCGTAATGAAGCAGCTGCACATGATTTATCTAATGTGTCTCCAAAAGCTCAAGAAGCACAAGTGGATAACAATCCATTAAAATCATCTCAATCAGTAACAACACCTGCACATGAGTTCACAGCAACAGGTATTGCCAAAGCAGCACATGACAAGGCAAAATTAATTGAAAATGATAACACAGTGGCAGCAAAAGTTGCTGAACTGTTCAAAGCAAGCCCAATCAAATCAAGTGCTTATGCAACAGTTCCGGTATTAGTTTCAGCAGCCGCTGCAACAGCTGCAGTTAAAAAAGCAGATACTAAAGATGCTAAGAAAGCAGACAAAGCAGTTTCAAAACCAAAAGATGCTGAAAAACGTACTAACCAAACACACGAAAAAGCATCATTTGATAAAGGTGTTATCACGCATGATAAAGCAACAGCTAATCATTCAGCGGATGAATCTAAAGCACCAAAAGCATCAGACAAAGTAGTAACTAAAACAGTCAACAATACAACAACTACAAAATCAGAAACAACAAAAACGACGAACACACCTAAGAAAAAGCCATCATCAACAACTAAAACTGCGAAAGCAGCTTCAGCAAAAGATGCTACAAAAACAACAACAAAGACAACTAAGCAGCCAGCAGCTAAAGGCAGCAAAACAACAACACAAAAAACAACAACGAAAACAACTAAGTCAGCCGGCAGCAAATCAAATGCAAAATCAAGCAGCCAGCCAAAAGGGGAAACAACTAAGAAGAAAATAGAAAAGAAAACATTCGATAATAAATAATGTCTCTCAAGAAGGTCAACCTTGTTCTTTGAGGTTGATCTTCTTTAATTATTAATGAACTTGGTAACATCATTGTAAGAAAATTAAAAATAATCAAATAAGTTAAGAAAATTGGATGAACCTACTTGATAAATTTGGAACTTCTTGCTAGAATTACTGATAAATTCAATTTTTTATCGCTTTAAAGTGTAATAAGTTGGATGCAAATAATTACATAGAGGTGACCAGTAATGAATAAATTAGAACAGTACAGAAGTGAAATTCAAGACATTAACGAACAAATTTTAGATTTACTAGAAAAGCGTGGTAATTTAGCGCAAAAAATCGGTGAAGAAAAGCGTAAACAAGGAACAAACGTTTATGATCCTGAACGTGAAAAAGAGATGTTGAATGCTTTAATCGAGAAAAATAATGGTCCATTTAACGACAATGTAATTAAACAATTATTCAAAGAAATATTTAAAGCATCCACTGACTTACAAAAATCAGAAAACGAAAAACATCTTATTGTTTCAAGAAAATTAAAACCGGAAGATACAATCGTTCAATTTGATAACGGCGGTATTATCGGCGATGGCAATAAATCATTCATCTTCGGACCATGTTCAGTTGAATCACAAGAACAAGTGGACGCTGTAGCACAGGACTTGCAAGGCAAAGGCTTGAAATTCATCCGAGGCGGCGCATTCAAACCGCGTACTTCTCCATATGACTTCCAAGGCTTAGGTTTAGAAGGCTTGAAAATCCTTAAAAATGTGAAAGATAAATACGACTTGAATGTTGTAAGTGAAATCGTAGCACCTTCCGACTTCGAATTAGCAGATCAATACTTAGATGTGTTCCAAATCGGAGCGCGCAACATGCAAAACTTCGAATTATTAAAAGAAGCAGGACGTACAAACAAACCAATCTTATTAAAACGCGGTATGTCCGCAACAATCGAAGAATTCATCTTTGCGGCTGAATACATTGCATCTCAAGGTAACCAAAATATTATCTTATGCGAACGCGGTATCAGAACTTACGAAAAAGCTACACGTAATACATTAGATATTTCTGCAGTACCTATTTTAAAACAAGGTACACACTTACCTGTAATGGTCGATGTTACACACAGTACAGGACGTATAGACATCATGCTTCCGACAGCAAAAGCTACTTTAGCGGTTGGCGCAGATGGGGTTATGGCAGAAGTACATCCAGACCCTGCAGTAGCATTAAGCGACAGCGGACAACAAATGGATTTAGATCAATTCGATAAATTCTACAACGAATTGAAACCATTAGCTGATATGTACGATAATAATCAATTACGCTAATCAGATAATTGAAATTAAGCCTTCTCGGTCAATGTAATTTTTGTTGACCCAGAGGGCTTTTTGATGTGGTAAAATAAATATTCAGTGACAAAACAGTGACATCAGAAACTTTTATTTTGAGTTTTTAACGATTTATGGTAAACTTTGAAAATGTTATGAAAACTTATTATAATAGTGTTTGAAACGCTTTCAGAAAGGGTGAATAATATGACCGTTACGATTTATGATGTTGCAAGAGAAGCGCGTGTTTCTATGGCGACAGTCTCTCGTGTTGTGAATGGCAATCAAAATGTCAAACCAGAAACAAGAGATAAAGTAAACGCAGTCATTAAAAAGCTGAACTATAGACCGAACGCAGTTGCCAGAGGTTTAGCAAGTAAAAAGACAACAACTGTCGGAGTTATCATTCCAGATATCTCAAATGTCTATTATTCTCAATTAGCTAGGGGCCTTGAGGATATTGCGACAATGTATAAATATCATTCTATTATCTCAAATTCAGATAATGATACTGAAAAAGCGAAAGAAATCTTTAATAATCTTTTAAGCAAACAAGTGGATGGTATTATTTTCCTTGGCGGCACATTAGATGAAGAATTAGAATCTATGATTGAAAATTCTTCGATTCCTGTAGTTGTTTCAGGTACAAGCGATGACGACAATAAAGTTGCTTCTGTCAACATCGATTATAAACAAGCTGCTGCTGAAGTAACGAATCACTTGATTGAATCCGGTGCAGAAAAATTTGCCTTTGTTGGCGGCAATAACTCAGAAAAAGCTGAGAATGACGTGTTATCCGGATTAAAAGATACATTATCAGAACACGGCTTGAATTTAGATGACAAACTTACATTCAGAGGTAAAGAAACGTATAAAGACGGACTTAAAGCTTTTGAAGAAATCAAAGACTTAAAACCAGATGCAGTATTATCTATCAGTGACGAACAAGCTATCGGTATCGTGCATGCGGCTGAAGATGCGAATGTTAATGTGCCTTCAGACATGCAGATTGTCAGCTTTAACAATACACGTCTTGTAGAAATGGTACGCCCGCAATTATCAAGCGTAATTCAACCGCTTTATGACATCGGGGCAGTAGGTATGCGTTTACTTACTAAATATATGAATAATGAAACAATTGAAGATTCAACGGTCATTTTGCCATATCGCGTAGAATATCGCGGAACAACGAAATGATAATTAAAAATGTCTGGAAAAGCAGTGCAATATGCAGCGTGCCTCCAGACATTTTTGTTTTGTCTCAAGTCTTTAAAACCAGCTGGCGACTTGATTAGCATGTTTTAAATTTTTCTCAGTAATTTCTTTAGTTCTTGGTATCTCCATATAATCTAAACGCTGGTCATCCCAGGTCGTCGGCAGGTCTGTCGGACAATACTGTTTCCATTTGTCGACCCAATCTTTCGGCAGATCGCCATGTTGAATCGGGACATCCATTAAGCTTAAAAAGACATGGCTCCATGCTCTCGGCACAACACGCCAGATATTATAACCGCCGCCGCCGAACATTAAAACTTTGCCGTCGGTATATTCATCAGCAAGAGACTTAATGTAATAGGGGACAGCGTTTAAAGAATCGAGTGTGCAATTCATATGTGTGAGCGGATCTAAGTAATGAATATCAACACCATGCACGCTTAAAATGATGTCAGGCTGATATGACTGAATCACAGGTGTAACAGTGCGCTTGAAACAATCGATATAAGAAGCGTCTTCTGTATAAGGTTCTAACGGTACATTTACAGAATAGCTGAAACCTTGTTCTTTACCGCGTTCTGTATAATGGCCAGAACCAGGAAAGAGAAATTTGCCTGTTTCATGAATAGAATAATTCAAGATTTCATTTTGTGTATAAAAGCTCCATTGCACACCGTCCCCATGATGTGCATCTGTATCAATGACCATGACTTTCATATGATACTTCTCTGAAAGATATTTTGCGGTAATAGCGACATCATTATAGATACAAAATCCATTGGCTCGCCCAGGCAATGCATGATGCAGACCGCCCCCTAAATGACAGCCGTTTTTGACTTCGCCGCTGACTATCATATCTGCTAATTTCAATGCGCCGCCGACAATGCGTGCACTGTGCTGATGCATATGTTTGAATTGTGAAGTATCTTCGTTCGCAAATCCATATTTTTTAGATTCCACTTCGCTGAGAATGCCGCGGGATGCGTGTTTGATTGCATTGACATAATCATACGTGTGAATCAATGTGAGTTCTTCATCTGTGGCGATTCTTGGTGTGATAATTTGGCTTGAATGCAGCAAGCCGGCATCAATCAAGAGTTCCGTCGTCAGCTTTAAGCGCATCTGATTGAAAGGGTGGTCGTTGCTGAAGCGGTACTGCATTAATTGATTGGAATAGACATACCCCGTTTGTTTATAACTTTGACTCATATCATTCTCCCCTTTAGTAGAAGAAGCGGTTCATGAAGCGAATATCATCAAACGCTTCCATCTGGTCTAATGTAATGCGCGAACCGATTCTTGCCATTAAACAGTTTGCAGGATGACCCGCAATTTCAGGATCATCTGTCGCAAAGATTTCTAAACCTCCATGCGCCATCAGTTTCTGCATTAATTTCTTATATTCGTATACATCTAATTTCGAATTCTTTAAATCCCAATGCCAATAATATTCTGTCGTAAGGACGATATAGTCTTCGAATTCATCCTCGCTCAGACTGAGTTTAATCAATTCATTGCCTAAACCCGTGCCTCTGTGCGGCAAGGCGATTTCAACTGCCCCGAGTTCAATTAAATAGGGCAGATTACCTGTCGACCATCTTTCTAACGGATCAGGATAATGGTAAGTAACATAGCCTACAATTGTGTTATCTAAGCGCAAAACATAAATGCGTCCTTCAGGCAGTTCACTGATCTCTTGAATGGCTTCAAATTGTTCTATCGGCCTTCTAAACGCATCTAACCCGTCATCATAATACATTTGTTCTAGTTGTTTGCGTGGTACAGGGCCTTCAATGACATACGTAGTATCGTTGCGTGTATAGGTATTTTTGACATACGTTTTGACATGTTCCATATTGCCACATCCTTTTTTATATTCTTCTTAGTTGTAATGTGTAATTCCGATTTTGAAGTAAATTGATATAAATCTACGTATTAATTCTTATTATAATAGTTTTAAGCAATAATTTACACACAAATCAGAATTATCGCAATAATTTTTGAATAATGGGTATAACTTTTGTATAATGGTTTTTGAAAACGATTTCAAACGAAGGGGGCAATTCAAATGAAAGTCGATATTTATAAAGGGGGAGAAGGTAATTACAACCTTCAAAACTACGAAGAAACATATAATAATTTTGACTGGAAGGAAGTAGAGAAAGCATTCTCTTGGTACGAAAGTGGAAAGGTCAACATGGCTTATGAATGTATTGATCGTCATGTAGATAATGGTCTCGGGGATAAAACGGCCTTAAACTACAAAGATGCGAAAAGTAAAGAAAGCTATACATTCAAAGAAATGCAGGAACTGACAAATAAAGCAGCCAATGTCTTAAAAGATGAAGCCAACGTAGAAAAAGGGGATCGTGTCTTTATCTTTATGCCGAGAACACCGGAACTTTATTTCGCATTCTTCGGAATTTTAAAATTGGGTGCAATTGTTGGTCCGCTATTCGAAGCGTTTATGGAAAAAGCAGTCGCAGACCGTTTAGACAATAGTGATGCGAATGTAATCGTTACGACGAAAGATTTAAAATCCAGAATTCCGAAAGATGATTTACCGAAGTTAGAAAAAATCGTCGTTGTTGATGAAAATGGTGATGTTGAAGAAGAAGATGTAGACTTCAACAAAGCACTCAAAGATGCGAGCGATGAATTTGATATTGAATGGTTAGACCGCGAAGATGGTTTAATCTTGCATTATACTTCTGGTTCAACTGGACAGCCAAAAGGGGTATTGCATGTCCAAGACGCAATGATTGTACATTATATTTCTGGTAAATATGTATTAGACTTGCAAGAAGATGATGTTTACTGGTGTACTGCAGACCCAGGCTGGGTAACAGGTACATCTTACGGTATTTTCGCACCATGGTTAAACGGTGTTACAAATTGTATCGCAGGCGGTCGTTTCTCACCAGAAGCTTGGTACGGAATGATTGAAGAATTCGACGTTACAATTTGGTATACAGCACCGACTGCACTGCGTATGCTTATGAGTGCGGGTGATGATATCGTGAAGAAATACGATTTATCATCATTACGCGAAGTATATTCAGTAGGTGAACCGCTTAACCCTGAAGTAATTAAATGGGCGAAAGAAGTGCTAGGCCATACAGTACTTGATACTTGGTGGATGACAGAAACAGGCGGTCATATGATTGTCAACTATCCTTCAATGGACGTGAAACTCGGTTCAATGGGTAAACCATTGCCAGGTATTGAAGCAGCGATTGTAGATGACCAAGGCAACGAGCTGCCGCCGAATCGCATGGGCAACTTAGCCATTAAAAAAGGCTGGCCGTCAATGATGCGTAAAATCTGGAAGAATCCAGAAAAATATGACTCTTATTTCATCGGCGATTGGTATGTTTCAGGCGACTCTGCTTACCAAGATGAAGATGGCTACTTCTGGTTCCAAGGTCGTGTGGATGATGTCATTATGACAGCAGGAGAACGTGTCGGACCATTCGAAGTAGAGTCTAAATTAGTAGAACATCCAGCAGTGGCTGAAGCAGGGGTTATCGGTAAACCTGATCCGGTCCGCGGTGAAATCATCAAAGCCTTTGTCGCTTTAAATCATGGTTATGATCCAAGTGATGAAGTAAAAGAAGACATCAGAAAGTTCGTTAAAAACGGATTATCTGCACATGCAGCACCAAGAGAAATCGAATTTAAAGAAAAATTACCTAAGACACGTTCTGGTAAAATCATGAGACGTGTATTAAAAGCTTGGGAACTTGATTTGCCTGAAGGCGATTTAAGTACTATGGAAGATTAATTCCCTTTTCTGCCATAATATATTTCTAATTGAATAGGCAATCAATCAAAGCGGTATCGGGATGTTGTTTAAAGCATTTCGGTACCGCTTACATTATTGAAATATAAAGGGTTTTCATAAAATAATATCTACGATTTTTGTAAAATTACCAAAAAAGTATGAATACTAAAATAATATAGATGAATATGTTCGACATTAAATCTATATTTCGATATGATTGATGATGTAAAAGGTTTTCATGCAGTTGAAACAAGGTCTGTTTGTGATGCTTCATTGAAAAGTGCTTTCGTTTATGAGGGAGCTTCAGTACTGCTGCTATGAAATAAAACAAAGAGACTGTTGCGCAACTGTAAATAAAATACTTAATAAGGGGCTGAATGAATTGAGTCATTTATCAGATTTGGATATTGCTAATCAAGCAACATTACAACCAATTAAAGAAATCGCGGAAAAGGTTGGTATTCCAGAAGATGCTTTAGAACCTTACGGTCACTATAAAGCTAAAATTGACATCAACAAATTAGAAGATAAAGGGGAAAAAGGTAAAGTAGTTCTTGTTACTGCAATGAGTCCTACACCAGCAGGTGAAGGTAAATCAACAGTTACAGTTGGTTTAGCGGATGCATTCCACGAATTAGGCGAAAATGTCATGATGGCATTACGCGAACCTGCATTAGGTCCAGTCTTCGGTATTAAAGGCGGTGCAACAGGCGGCGGATACGCACAAGTATTGCCGATGGAAGATATCAACTTGCACTTCAACGGCGACTTCCACGCAATCACTACAGCAAACAATGCTTTATCAGCATTCATCGACAACCATATTCACCAAGGTAACGAATTAGGTATCGATCAACGCCGTATCGAATGGAAACGTGTTCTAGACATGAACGACCGTGCTTTAAGACAAGTTGTTGTAGGTTTAGGCGGCCCGACACAAGGTGTACCTCGTGAAGACGGCTTCAACATTACAGTAGCATCAGAAATCATGGCAATTCTTTGCTTAAGCACAGGCTTAAAAGACTTAAAAGAAAGCATTGCGAATATTACAATTGCTTATACTCGCGATCGCAAACCAGTTACAGTTAAAGACTTGAAAGTTGAAGGTGCGCTTGCAATGATTCTTAAAGATGCAATCAAACCTAACTTAGTACAATCAATCGAAGGTACGCCTGCATTAATCCACGGCGGACCATTCGCAAACATTGCACACGGCTGTAACTCAATCTTAGCTACTGAAACAGCACGTCAATTAGCTGATGTAGTTGTGACAGAAGCTGGTTTCGGTTCTGACTTAGGTGCTGAGAAATTCATGAACATCAAGTCACGCAAAGCTGGTTTCGAACCTAGCGCTGCAGTAGTTGTTGCGACAGTTCGTGCATTGAAAATGCATGGCGGCGTAGCAAAAGACGACTTGAAAGAAGAAAATGTACAAGCGGTTAAAGACGGACTAGAAAACTTAGCACGTCACATCAGAAACATCCGTTCATTCGGTGTTGAACCAGTAGTTGCATTAAACGCATTCGTTAATGATACAGATGCTGAAACAAAAGTTGTTGAAGACTGGGCAAAAGAAAACAACGTACGTATCGCTTTAACTGAAGTATGGGAAAAAGGCGGCAAAGGCGGCGTTGAATTAGCTAAACAAGTGAAAGAAGTTATTAATGAAGACCAAGACTTCAAAAACACTTATGAACTTGACGAACCAATCGAAGAAAAAATCGAAAAAATCGTTAAGAACATTTATGGCGGTAATAAAGTAACATTCACAAGCAAAGCCCAAAAACAATTGAAACAAATCAAAGACAACAGCTGGGACAACTATCCAGTATGTATGGCTAAAACACAATACTCATTCTCTGACGACAAAGACTTATTAGGTGCACCAAATGACTTTGAAATCACAATCAGAGAATTACAAGCGAAAACAGGTGCAGGCTTCATCGTTGCATTAACTGGTGCAATTATGACAATGCCTGGACTTCCTAAAAAACCAGCTGCATTAAACATGGACGTAACTGAAGACGGACATGCTAAAGGATTATTCTAATTCACAATAGAACTTAAAATAATCTAAAAAACGACCCTAAAGTTGTGCGTGATGATACGCTCAGCTTTAGGGTTTTTTCGTCATTAAATGTGAAACAATATCGTATTTTTCTGCTTTTTTAAATGCCTTTTCGGAAATTTCGCCTTCAACACGCATTCTCCATAAAACATAATGTTGGCGTCGTAATCCGATTTTCAGTTCGTCTTTTGGTTTTAACGTTCCGTCTGCTTCATAAGGTGTATATGTGTAAGGACTTTGTACTAAACCGACTAAATAGGCAGCCTCAGGCAGATTGACCTCGCTCGGCGGTTTGCCGAATAAGCTGAAGGAAGCGGATCCGATACCTGTAATATTATCCCCGTTATAGTCGCGGCCGAATGGGACGATGTTTAAATACGTATACATGATTTCTTCTTTGGTCAAGATACGTTCAAGTTTTAAAGCCAGAACAATTTCATTAGCTTTGCGGTTATATGTTTTATCATTGTTCAGCACTTGATTTTTAATGACTTGCTGCGTGATCGTACTGCCGCCTGAAGAAACTTCTGTTTCGAAAATATCTTGATAAATTGCTCGAAGCAATGCTTTAGGCAAGATACCGTCATGTTTTAAATACAAAGAATCTTCCGATGCGATCAATGCCTTCGGTATTACAGCATTCACGCTTTTCGGTCCCACAAGCAGAGGGTTATTAGATGCATCATATTGTGTTAAAAAATCTTTTTGACTATAATCTATATGTTCATCGCCAGGTACATTTAAAACTGCGCGCTTCAATTCAGCGTCTGATAAATTTTCTGAATCAGAGGTCATGCTCATGAAGAAACCAATCAAAAGTCCGGTCGATAAACTGATTATTAAAAGAATAATAACAAATAGGATGACAAAGAAATGTTTGGTCCGCTTATACCATTTTTCAAAGTAATGTAATGGGGGAGAAGCGGCTGTATATGTTGTTTGAGTATGTTTCATATTTTGCCTCCAATAATTAACAATAGTATAGCATAATTGTATTCAAGTTGACTTTAAAAAAACTGTTGATTATAATGAAATCAAATTAATAAGTTTTGGATAAGGAAAAGTAACTGATTTGATTGTTTTCAGAGAGCTGGTGGGTGCTGCGAACCAGTAACAACAAATAAGCGAATACACCTGCTGCCTTATATTTAAGTATCCAACGTTTGACTTGATGAACGTATCATTAATGATAGAAACCTTTAAGTATGGTGGTACCGTGCAATAGATGCGCCCTTACAGTGAATGCTGTAAGGGTTTTTTTATTTCCTTAAATTCCAAAGCAAAATATTAACAACAATTCAGAGGAGGAACAATAGATGACAAATGAATTATTAAATGACTTAGAATGGCGTGGACTTGTTTATCAACAAACAGATGCAGAAGGATTAGAAGCATTACTTAACAAAGAGAAAGTCACTTTATACTGTGGTGTAGACCCGACTGCAGACAGTATGCATATCGGACACTTATTACCATTATTAACATTACGCCGTTTCCAAGAATACGGACATAAACCGATTGTTTTAATCGGCGGCGGAACAGGTATGATCGGCGACCCTTCAGGCAGAACGGATGAACGTGTATTGCAAACAGAAGCACAAGTTGAAGATAACGTACGCGGTATCGGTGAACAAATGGATAAAATCTTTGATTTTTCCGGCGAAGAAGCGGCACAGCTTGTAAACAACAAAGATTGGTTAAGCCAAATCTCATTAATCGATTTCTTAAGAGATTACGGTAAACACGTAGGTGTCAATTACATGCTGGGTAAAGACTCAGTACAATCTCGATTAGAAAAAGGTATTTCATACACTGAATTTACTTACATGATTTTACAAGCTATCGACTTCGGTCATTTAAACCGTGAATTCAACTGTAAAGTTCAAATCGGCGGATCAGACCAATGGGGCAACATCACAAGCGGTATCGAATTAATGCGCCGTATGTACGGTCAAACTGAAGCATTCGGCTTCACAATTCCGTTAGTCACAAAAGCAGATGGTAAAAAGTTCGGTAAATCTGAATCAGGTACAGTTTGGTTAGATGCAGATAAAACAAGCCCATATGAGCTATACCAATTCTGGATTAATACATCAGATGCTGATGTAATCAAGTTCTTGAAATACTTCACTTTCTTAGATAAAGCTGAAATTGAAAAATTAGAACAATCTAAAGAAGAAGCACCGCATTTGCGTGAAGCACAAAAAGCTTTAGCTGAAAATGTTGTACGTTTCATTCATGGTCAAGCAGCGTTAGATGATGCAATTCGTATTTCAGAAGCATTATTCAGCGGAGACTTGAAATCATTAAGCAGCGAAGAATTGCGCCAAGGCTTTAAAGATGTACCGCAAGCTTCTGTCAGCAATGACACTACAAACATTGTAGACTTCATTGTAGAAGCAGGCATTTCATCTTCTAAACGCCAAGCACGCGAAGATGTTTCAAATGGTGCGATTTACATTAACGGCGAACGCCAACAAGATTTAAAATACGAAATCAGCGATGCAGATAAAATCGATAATGAATTTACTATTGTCCGCAGAGGTAAAAAGAAATACTTCATGGTGAAATACCAATAATTCAATAAACATTAAAAAATGCTTGTGCTAAGGAAAAGAATTCCAAAGCACAAGCATTTATTTTTTATGTTATCTCTTACCTAAGTGAACAGAAACTTCTTTTTCTTTGCCATCGCGAATGACTTTGACTTTCAATGTTTCACCTGGTTTTTTATTGGAGTAAAGATAAGATCTTAATTCAGAGTCATCTTTCGCTTTTTGTCCGTCTGCTTCAATGATAATATCGCCTTCTTGTAGTGCACTATCACTTTGCGCTTTTGCGACGTACACACCATCATTACGGTCTGTATGCAATTCTTTCTTATAGCGCTCAGGAATATCACTTAAATTGATTGTGCCGATACCGATAGAAGGGCGTTCGACTTTACCATTTTTTACAAGCTGTTCGATGATAATCTTCGCTTCGTTGCTTGGTATTGCAAAACCGATACCTTCAACTTGAGGCATTGAAATCTTCATAGAGTTGATACCTACTAGATCGCCGTTCAAGTTGACTAAAGCACCGCCGGAGTTGCCGGGGTTGATTGCCGCATCCGTTTGCAGCACAGACACTTTATTTGAGCCGGCTGAAGTTTGTGTATCAATGGTTCTTTCGTTTGCTGAAATAATACCTGATGTCACAGTATTAGCGAACTCTAAGCCTAATGGATTACCGAACGCAAATACACTGTCGCCGGTTTTGACTTTTGCAGAATCCGCAAATTGAATCGCTTTGATACCAGGCGCATTTTCAATTTTCAATACGGCTATATCTGTTAAAGCATCTTTACCGACAAGTTCTGCTTTTACTTGTTTCGTATCATGTAATTGGACTTTGATTTCACTCGCACCGTCTACAACGTGGTTATTTGTAACAATATAAGCATTGCCGCCGGATTTTTGATAAATCACACCAGAACCGATACCCGCTTCTTGCGACTTTCCAGCATTGCCGCTGAAGAAATCTTCTAAGCTTTGTGCCTTTTGCATATTGATAACACCCACAATAGAAGGTGAGACATCTGTAATCATTTGATTGACAGATTTATATTTTGAACTTTTGCCATCTAAGACATTGCCGCCTTTGCTGTCTTTAGCTTGCTGTACTGTGGCACCGTCATTAGATTGCTCTACCAACTTGCCGATACCTAATACAAGCAGCCCGCCGATAATACCAGCAAGCAGGGCAAGTAAAATGACGCGCAGCCAAGGGAATGACCTTCTAGGCGGCTGTTGACGTCGTTCTTGATTTTCATTATAGTATTCAGTCATTGAATTCCTCCCAGAATGTTTCTTTCTATTATTATCATATGTTTTGTTAATATTTTCTAGCATTTTGCTATGTATGCAATATAAAACATAACAAAATCTGAACTGTCTGACATATATAATGCACTGAAATAGGCTTGTTGACAGAGGTTGGAAGTGATAAACTTTGGATAGTTAAATAAACAATTGAGTAGGTGACCCAATGTATAAATTTATCAGTAGTATTCTATACGGAATCATTGTAAAGCTGAGTCATTCGCTTAAGGTATACGGTAAAGAAAATGTACCGCAGCTTAATCGTTATGTCGTGACATGCAACCATGAGAGTTACAACGAAGTTATAATGCTTGGCATGGCAATGTATCCTAACCAAATTCATTATATGGCTAAAAAAGAATTGTTCTATAATAAAGCGTTCGGCAGCTTTCTAAAATCATTAAATGCCTTTCCGGTTGATCGTGAAAACCCAGGTCCGAGTACGATTAAAACACCGGTGAATTTATTGAAGAAAAACAAAACAATTGGCATGTTCCCAGCAGGGCATCGTACTGCAGAAGAAACACCTTTGAAACGCGGTGCAGCAACGATTGCAATGATGGCAAAAGTACCGATTGTACCAGCTGCTTATGAAGGACCAGACAAAATTTTAGGTATGGTAACTGGAAAAGCGAAAATTATCTTCGGCGAACCGATTGATACTGCCGCTTTACCTGAACATTTGAAAAAACGTCATGAAAAAGTTGATTATATTACGCAAGAGCTTACAAAACGCACAAGAGCACTTCAAGAAGAATTAAAGCATTTGCCTAAGTAATGTACGGAGATAAAGTGAGATGAAATAAAGAGAAACCATAAAGTCATCTGGCTTTATCTCTTTTTCATGCCGTTATTTATAGATCCATAGAGAGAAAGAAGGATAAGCATATGTATAACTTTTTACAACGCTTAGGGCGTTCTTTAATGCTGCCGGTTGCTGTATTGCCAGCAGCTGCCATTATTATCGGAATTGCTAACGTCTTAAAAGCAATGAATACAGCACCGACTGTGGCAGAGTTCATTTTCCAATGCGGTTTGGCTGTTTTAGAACAGCTCGGTTTACTCTTTGCTATCGGTGTTGCTTTAGGGATGGCGAAGAAGAATGACGGTTCTGTTGCTTTAGCAGCAGTTGTCGGCTACTTTGTCGTAACATCAGTATTAAAACCAGAAAAGCTTGCAGGTATACTGCGTATCAAAAAGGATGCAATCAACATCGGTTTTGATCAAATGAATAACCAAAACGTATTTGTCGGTTTATTAATCGGTTTAATTGCAGCATTCTGTTATAACAAATTCAGTGCTACAGAATTGCCGACTGCATTATCGTTCTTCAGCGGTAAGCGTTTAGTTCCGATTATGACAGCATTTTTATCAGTATTGTTGTCTCTTGTTTTATTTTTCGTATGGCCATTCGTTTATGATGGCATTGTAGCTTTCGGTAAATGGATTATTAATTTTGGTCCATTTGGAGCCTTTTTATATGGTGTATTTAATCGTTTGCTGATTCCAACAGGTTTGCATCACGCATTAAATGCTGTCTTTTGGTTTGATTTAGGAGGTATAAATGATATCGCTAAATTCCAGTCAGGCGATGGTGCTATTAAAGGCATTACAGGCCGTTACATGGCAGGATTCTTTTCGGTCATGATGTTTGGTGTACCGGCAGCAGCCTTGGCTATGTATCAAACAGCTGTTTCTAAACAAAAGAAACGTGTAGCTGGTTTAATGTTAGCAGGCTCAATTTCAGCATTCTTTGTAGGTGTGACTGAGCCGATTGAATTTGCCTTTATGTTTGCGGCACCAGTATTATTTGTGATTCATGCCTTATTGACAGGTTTATCACTCTTTATTGCAGCATTATTCCATTGGACAGCAGGGTTCTCATTTAGTGCAGGACTGATTGATTTCCTATTATCACTCGTCAATCCTGTGTCGAATTATCCGTTGATGTTAATGGTTCAAGGAATCGTGTTCTTTGTGATTTACTATGTAGTCTTCAGAGCTGCGATTCAAATCTTTAACTTGAATACACCAGGCCGCGGTGATGAAGAAATTACAGACCCAGTTGCAGATCCTTCTGAATCTGATGAGAATTCAGAGAAACCGGCAGGAAAGTATTCTGCAATGTCTGCACAAATTATTGATGGGTTAGGCGGAAAAGAAAATATTACTACGTTAACCAATTGTGCAACAAGACTTCGATTAGAAGTGGATGACATTGAAAAGCTGAATAAGAATCAAATCAAGCAAGCAGGCGCAGCTGGTGTAACTACGAGCGGTAAACATAATGTCCAAGTTATTATAGGGACACATGTGCAACAAGTTGCGGATGAAGTAGAGAAACAAATGGAGTCATGATAAACTTAAAGGGCGGAAGCATTCTTTAGAGTGTGCTTTCGCTCTATTGCTTATTTGTGTATAAATTTGTATAATATTAATTATTCTGAATTTTCCGAAGTAGGTGGAGAAATGAAAGCAGTATTATTTGATGTTGATGGTGTATTTTTAAGTGAAGAAAGATGTTTTGACGTATCTGCTTTGACTGTCTATGAAATGTTGATGAGCCAGCATTTCTTGAAGTTGATGCCGTCAGTTAAATTCAACACGATTAATGACAGTGAAATTAATCTTATTCGTCAAGTTGTGTTTGAACAAGATCAGATTTTGAATGCGATGAAGTCGCGCGGTTTGAATTCCAACTGGGATATGTTGTTTATTGTGTTATCAATCCATTTGATTGATTTGCTTAAAACACTCTCAGCAGAAGACAGAGAAGCATTTTTAACAGCACATCCTTTTACAGATGTCACGCTTCAAGAGGTTGGAGATTTAGTTTCAAAACAGCAAGTTGATTTTATCAAGCCGCTGCATTTTATTGAAAATGCGGAATCTGGTAAAACTCAAATTTATCGTGATTTGCGCAATTATGCGGCAGAACAGCTAGATACAGAACATACAGAGCTGTTTGAAATCCGCAGTCCTTTATGGGAAATTTCACAAGAGGTCTTCCAAGAATGGTATTTAGGCCATCGTTTATATCGCAAAGTGGAAGAAAAAACACCGAGAAGTGATTTTAAAACAGGCTATATATATCAAGAAGAAGAGTTGGCTGATGCTAAAGAAATTCAAGGCTTGCTGAAAGATTTAGAAGAAGCGGGTTATAAACTAGCAGTAGCTACTGGCCGCCCTAGAACAGAAACACTCGTACCGTTTGAAGACAAGGGCTTCTTAAAGTACTTTGATGAATCGCATATCGTGTCAGCTTCTGAAGTATTGAAAGCTGAAGAACAGTTCCCTGAATTAAAACCTTTAGGCAAACCGAATCCGTTTTGCTATATTGCAGCATACAACGGTAATCAGCTAGACCAGTACCAAAACTATGCACAGCAGCAAGATCAAGTATTCCGAGATGAAGAGATATACATAGTAGGAGATTCTCTCGCAGACTTATTCAGTGCAGAAACAACAGGTGCTACATTTATCGGTACGCTGACAGGTTTAAAAGGGAAAGCAGCGCAATCAGAACTTGAAGCGCATCATGCAGATTGTATTGTTGATAATGTCTTAGATATTCGTAAAATCTTATTATAAAATACACCAAAATAAAACGACCAGCAAACTTAGATATCAGAATCTGAGTCAGCTGGTCTTTATTTATGTGTTGCCTTTATAATTTTATTTGTTTAAGTCAACGAATTGAATAGATTCAAATCCATCGATTTTGTATAGTGCATCAATAACTTCTTCTGAGGCAGGCATATCTACAGAGATAATCATCATTGCATTACCGCCTTGAGTTGTACGGCCTAAGTGCATTGAGGCAATGTTAATATCATATTCGCCTAAGATTTGACCTGTACGTCCTACAATACCAGGACGGTCTTGGTGATGGATAACAAGTTGATATTTTTCAGGTTTGAAATCAACAGGGTAGTCATTGATTTGAACAATACGCGCACCATAACCGTTTAAGACAGTTGCACCGACAGTAACTTTACGATCTCTGTTGACCATTGTTAATTCAATGTAGTTGCTGAAAGAACGAGGCTTCGCATCTTTTTCAACATTGTAAACTACATTTTGTTCGTTAAGAAGGAAGAGGGCATTGACTAAGTTGACACGATCGCCTAAGTCTTGAGATAAAATACCTTTAGCGATTGTACGTGTCAAAATGTTGGTATCTTCTTTAACCAATTCCCCGCTGAATTTGATTTTTAATTCACGCGGTGCTTTGCCTAATAATTGAATACATACTTTGCCGACCATGTCGCAAAGGTTCAAGTATTCTTGAAGTTCTTCCGCTTCTTCTCCAAAAATCATTTTCGGTGCATTGACAGCATGGCGCACATTGCCGGTATGGAAGAATTCTTCAATTTCATTCGAAACGGATACGGCTACTTTTTCTTGTGCTTCAACAGTAGATGCACCTAAGTGCGGTGTCACAACGATTTTATCGTGTTTTGTCAAAGGTGAATCTGTAGCAGGTTCATTTTCGAATACATCAATTGCTGCACGTGCAATCAAACCTTTATCTAATGCTTCAATCAAGGCTTCTTCATCAATGATACCTCCGCGTGCTACGTTGATAATTTGAAGGTTAGGTTTAGCTTGAGCAAAGAATTCTTTGCCGATCATACCTTTTGTTTTCGGTGTTAACGGTGTATGCACAGTCACGAAGTCTGCATTTTGTGCGATTTCTTCTACTGTTGCACGTTCAATATCTAATTCTTTTGCTTTTTCAGCTGTTAAATAAGGGTCAAAAGCAATGATTTTCATACCGAAACTTTTGGCGCGTTTAGCTACACCTAAACCGATACGTCCTGTACCGATGATACCTAATGTTTTATGGTATAATTCTGTACCTTTGAATGATGAGCGGTTCCATTTGCCTGCTTTAAGTGATTGGTTGGCATCTGGAATTTGACGTGCCATAGCTAAAATCATAGCCATGGAGTGTTCTGTTGCTGAAATGGTGTTGCCGTCAGGGGCATTGATTACTAACACACCGCGTTTTGTGGCTGCGTCGCGATCAATATTGTCTACGCCGACACCGGCGCGTGCAATAATTTTCAAGTTGTCAGCCGCTTCAATGACTTCAGGCGTTACTTGCGTTTGGCTTCGTACAATAAGTCCATCATAGTCTTTGATTTTATCGATTAAAGCTTCAGGTGAAAGTCCTGTATCAATATCGACTTCAAAGTCTGGGTCATCTAAAAGTGTTTGCAAACCGTCTTTTGCGATTGGATCTGATACTAGAATTTTATACATATGCTTTTACCACCTCTAAGTATGCTGTAGTTCCTTTTCCGACATATGATTCGTGACGTAATTCAGAAAGGATAATTTCAAGTGCGCTGACACATTGTAAAATATCAGCTGTATCGATTTGTCCTAAATGACCGATACGAAGGATTTGGCCTTTTAATTTACCTTGTCCGCCGGCGATTGTGATGTTGAAGCGGTTAAGTAATTCATTTTTGATTGTTGAAACTTCAGTAGGTGAAGTCGGTACAAATGCTGTTACTGTAGGAGATGCATATTCGTCTTCAACAAGTAAAGGCAAGTCTAAAGCTTTTAATGCAGCTCTTAAACCGTCTCTGATAACATAATGACGTTGAATTACATTCTCAAAACCTTGTTCAGCAACAAAATCTGCATACGCAGCAACGCCTTTATAAAGGCTGACATTCGGTGTGAATGGTGTTGAATTGTTTTCTGCTGAAGCAATGTATTTATTGAAGTCTAAATAGAAACGCGGTGTTTCGACTTCAGCAAAACGTGCTTTAGCACGGTCTGAATACGCTGCAAATGCCAATCCTGGCGGCAGCATAATTGCTTTTTGGCTTCCTGAAACCAATACATCGATATGATCGCGTTCTAAGTCAGCATCTACAGCACCGACACAACTTACGCCGTCAACGACAAAATAAGTTTCCGGATAATTTTCGTGCAATGCATGACCTAATTCATGAATAGGGTGGAGTACAGATGTAGATGTTTCGCAATATTGACTATAAACTGCAGTTACTTGTTCTGGCAGTGATTTTAAGAAATCAATAAAGGCATTCACATCAACTGCTTCTCCCCACGGGACATCAAAGACATGAACGTTGTGGAAGTATGTTTGAGCAATTTGTTTGTAGCGGTTGCCGAACGCTCCTGAAACAATGACAGCCACATGGTCATCTGGAT
Source organism: Staphylococcus sp. IVB6181 (assembly GCF_025561445.1). Taxonomy (NCBI): domain Bacteria; kingdom Bacillati; phylum Bacillota; class Bacilli; order Caryophanales; family Staphylococcaceae; genus Staphylococcus; species Staphylococcus sp. IVB6181. Next base: position 1,309,196 of record NZ_CP095096.1, read on the forward strand.
TTAAGATATTGACCATACTTGCTTCAAGTGCGCTTGTACCGCTGGATGTAAAGATCATGACTTCGTTTTTGGAACCGAATACAGGTTGCAGCCCTTTATAAGCTTTTTCAGCAATAGCTTCAAATTCTTTTGTGCGGTGACCAATCATCGGTTCTTGAATGACGCGTTGAATGCGTTCAGGAATTGGAGTTGGTCCGGGTGTTAATAACAATGGATGATGATACATATAGATTTCCCCCTAACGTAAGATTTCTTAATTTTATCAAATATTCTGAAAATAAGAAAGGGTATTTCAGTGTTATTTCACTGATTTTACGATAATTTAACAAAATATATGAATTGTAAGCGTTTTTAAAGAAAAAATACTAAAAATAATTACCCAACTCAAAAAGTTGGGTAGAAGATTATAAAATGTATGGTTCAATCTTGATGTCGACATTACCGCGAATAGAGTTAGAAATCATGCAATTGTTATCTGCGATTTTTAAAAGTTTATCTAATCTCTTTTCAAGCGCTTCTTTTTGTGACGCTTCTACTGAGATTTTAGGTTGATGTTTGATTTGCTCCATTTTAAATTTACCATTGGTTAAAGAGGCTGTTCCAACCGATTCCTGATTAATAGAAATGTCGTTGAAATGCGCACGTTCAAGCGTAGCAGCAAGCGAAATAATATAACAAGATGAAGCTGCCGCTACCAGCATTTCATCTGGGTTGGTTCCTTCTCCGACACCGCCGAGCGATGATGGAATAGAAATAGATTCATTAATCACATCGCCTTTAGCAAGTCCGACTTCATCTCTGCCGCCGCTCCATTGCGTCGTAACTATAAAATCGTGGTTTGTCATATTTCTTTGACCTCCGTTTTGAATATGATAGATTAATTCTGAAACTAAAAATTGATAAAGGGTGAATACCATGGAAAAAGTAATCCCAAGCGAAGACCTGCAAGTCATTGCACATCGCGGATTTTCAATCGATTATCCCGAAAATACATTATTAGCATATAAAGCAGCACTCAGTGCACATATAGATATGCTTGAAATCGATGTGCATTTAACTAAAGATCAGCAACTTGTTGTTATCCATGATGATAAAATAGATAGAACCTCTAATGGATCAGGCTATGTAAAAGATTATACGCTAGATGAATTAAAAAGCTATGATTTCGGTTCATGGAAAGACAGTACATTTGCGGGTGCACGTATTATGACATTCAAAGAAGTGGCACAACTTGTAAAACCCTATAAAACAACACTATTAATTGAAATTAAAAAGCCGAGCAAATATCCTAATATCGAAGAATTACTGCTCAAAGAAATAGAAGAAAATCGTTTAGATGCGGATAAAACAATTATTCAATCGTTTGATGATAAAAGTATTCAAAAAATAGCACAGTTAACAAACAAATATAAATTAGGCGTGCTGCTAAGCAAAAAGAAATATCTATTTAGAATGCCGAACTTTAACAAATTGGCTAAGTTTTGTGATTATGCGAACCCGAATTTCGAATTGGTCAACAAAAAATTTGTTGAAAGAGCGCATATTCATAAATTAGAAGTAATGCCATATACAGTTAACGATATTAATGATATCCGAAAATTAATCATTGATGGGGTAGACGGTATTATTACAGATGGGCCGAATTACTACTTTGATTTAGATTGAAATGGAAACGACGCAACTGTATAATTAAATTATCTAAAATGCAGAAGGGAAGGCAAGAGGGAACATCATGACTGTCATCAGCAACAGGCTTTCCTCAATTATTTATGAAACTCAATTTTGATATTCATCCAATAAAGCGTATCCGAGAAATCGACAAAAAAGAACTGATAAATTGGATTGTTGTGATTATTGGTGTTGCTATTTATAGAGTAGTCAAAAGAAAAAAAGCGCAAAAAACTAAATAAGATCAACCGGTTTGTATGTACTGATGAAATTACAATAAAAATCGGATAAAGAACAAGGGTGTTTGTGTGATTCAAACGCCCTTATTTTTTATCCGCTTGGAGAGGTTGTTTTTTAAAGTAATTATTGATGAGATTGTAAGCCCAAAGCAAGTACTTTGTAAATCCGTAGATGAATCCAAATAGTGCAAAAATGGCTTCACCATTATCAGTTGTGATTGAAAGCAAAGCTAAAGTGCAAATGAATACATAAACGTTAATAACAACTACCACAAATGCAAATTCTTTAATAACATTTTCTACGTTATCATTCTTAAAATACTGATAAGTCATGACGATGACAGATAGTACGAAAGAAATACCAAGTGATAGCGACAACGCAAATCCAACAATAGCCATAAATGAATCTATAATGACTTTTAGTATGGAGTGATCAAAATAACTTTTATTAAAATAGTCTCCCAAACTCGGCAATAATAAAAACCCTCCGGTGATATACAACGCAACAAGTATCATAATAAATCTATTATTTTTCAGCCAATTCTTCAATGATTATTTTCTCCCTTACCTTAATAGTTTTATTATGCCGTAATTACATCGATAAAACTAGATTTCACACAACACAAAAACGGAATAAATGACACATGTTGAATGTTAGAAGGTTAGGGAGAAAGTTGTAGTAAAAAGGGGAGAAAACAAAAAAATACTGCATCCTTGAAAACAAGGCATGCAGTATTGAAATAATAGATTTATTATTTACCTGAGTAGTACTCAACGATAAGTTGTTCGTTGATTTCAGCTGGTAATTCGCTGCGTTCTGGAACGCGTACGAATGTACCTGTTAATTTTTCTTCGTCGAATTCTAAGTATTCTGGTACGAAGTTGTTGATTTCTACAGATTCAGCAATGATATCTAGTTTTTGAGATTTTTCTCTAACTGAGATCACTTGACCTGGTTTTAAAGTGTATGATGGGATGTCTACGCGTCCGCCATCAACTTCGATGTGACCATGGTTTACTAATTGACGTGCTTGACGACGTGTACGTGCTAAACCTAAAGCATATACAACAGCGTCTAAACGACGTGCTAATAAACGCATGAAGTTTTCACCGTGTACACCAGATTGTTTACCAGCAATAAGGAATGTATTGTGGAATTGTCTTTCAGTTACGCCATATAAGTAACGTAATTTTTGTTTTTCACGTAATTGAATTGCATATTCTGATAATTTTTTTCTTTGGTTAGGACCATGTTGACCTGGTGCGTAAGGGCGTTTTTCTAATTCTTTACCAGTACCGCTTAATGAGATACCTAAACGACGAGATTTTTTCCAGTTTGAACCTCTGAATCGAGCCATGTTAATACTCCTCCTTTTGTTTTTAATTGTTATGAAAAAACAAAAAAGAGTGTTGTATACTTATTAAGATATGTTATTTTATGTGTCCTCGCCTCATAGCTCCGGTTACACGGCACGTCCGCATCGGGAATAACATAGCGCCTAATAATATACAACTGCTACTTTCGTTAATTCACACAAAGAGTATTCTACCATTCTGGCAGATAAAGTCAAGCTTTTATCTCTTTTTCTTCAAATAAATAATTATTTCATTGTTTGTGCAATTTGTTTTTCTAATACTTTCATTAATTGAATCAAGCCATCTTCATCTTCTTGTGAGAAGCGCGACTTGACCGGTGCATCAATATCCAATAGTCCCATGACTTTATTGTCTTGATGCAGCGGAATAACAATTTCAGATTGGCTGCGTGCATCGCATGCAATATGGCCAGGGAAAGCATGTACATCATCTACACGCTGAACAATATCTTTTTGAGCTGAAGTACCGCATACGCCGCTGCCTAATTGGATAGGGGTACAAGCAGGACGGCCTTGGAAAGGACCCAAAATAAGCTGGCCGTCTTCCATAAGATAGAAACCAATCCAATTGATGTCAGATAAATTTTCATTTAATAAAGCAGATGTGTTGCTTAGTAAAGTAATCAAATAGCGTTCATCCGCATTCAAGCCTTCTAATTGCTGAAGAATGGTGTTGTAATTTGTAGTATTGCTGCCCATATATAATTGACCTCTTTTCTCTCTTGCATTTTCCATATTATAATATGTTCTATTAAGAAACTTCAATTTAGAGTACTTTCATCAAAGTTTGTATAAAGAAACTTAATATTTTTATTTTAATGCGACCCAAAATTACGCTATAATGAGAAGTGATTAAATAGGAGGAGAAAACAATGGCATTGTATATCATTTTAGCAATTATAGTTATTGCACTTATAATTGTCGGTATCATGTTCTATCTCCGTTCTTCAAAACGTCAGGTGGTCGAAAAAACCGAAGAGCGCAAGATAGAGGTTGAGAAACTAACACTAGATGATCGTCTGAAAGCGTTGGACGATTTAACCCTGCAGGGTGAAACACAACAAGAATATGACCGCTTAAAGCGCGAATCATTAAAGAATACTAATGATAATTTAAGTCCGGTTGAAGAGAAAATTCATAATGCTGACGAATATTTCGATAAATTCAAATTTACTGCTGCTCAAACTGAATTAGATGATGCGAACGCATTATTAGATCGTTATGAAGAACGTCATGCACAACTAGGTGAAGAAGTTGAGGATATCTTGGCGCTTCATAAAGAAAGCGATCGCTTGTTTGAAGACAGCAAAGTTTCATATCGTGAAATGAAGCGTGATGTGCTGGCTAACCGACACCAATTCGGCGAAGCAGCTGCACCGCTTGAAAAAGAAATTGAATCATTCGAACCTGAGCTTGTTAAGTACACAGAACTAAGAGAAGAGGGGAACTACAAACAAGCGCATGAGCATATCAAAACGCTCAACGAAGATATCAATTATCTGCAAAAAGATATGAAAGAAATCCCTGAATTGATTCGTGAAGCACAAAAAGAACTTCCAGGGCAATTCCAAGATTTGAAATACGGCTGCCGCGACTTGAAAGTCGAAGGGTACGACTTAGATCATGTTAAAGTCGACAGCAATCTTCAATCTATGAAAACAGAATTAAGCTTCGTTGAACCGATGATCAGCCGTTTGGAATTAGAAGAAGCGAACGATAAGCTCATCGCTATCAATGATCAGTTGGATGAAATGTATGATTTAATCGAGCATGAAGTAAAATCTAAAAACAAAGTGGATGAAACAAAAGAAGTCATTACTAATGATTTATTCCGTGCGAAAGATACCAATTATACATTACAAACAGAAATCGAATATGTACGTGAAAATTACTACATCAATGAAACAGATGTTCAAAATGTACGTCAATTCGAAAATGAAATTCAAAACTTGATTTCAGTTTACGATGAAATTTTAAGAGAAATGGCAAAATCTGCTGTACGCTACAGCGAAGTACAAGATAATCTTGCGTATATTGAAGAACATGTCAAAGTAATTAATGATAAACAAGAAAAATTACAAAACCACTTAATTCAATTACGTGAAGATGAAGCGGAAGCTGAAGATAATCTTCTACGTGTTCAAAGCAAAAAAGAAGAGATTTATCGTAAGTTATTAGCTTCTAACTTAACAAGCGTACCTGAACGTTTCATTATCATGAAGAATGAAATTGATCATGAAGTACGTGAAATCAATGCACAGTTTGATCAACGTCCGATTAATGTCAAACATCTTAAAGATAAAGTGACAAAAGTCGTACTTCACATGAACAACTTTGAAAATGAAGCGATGGACGTTTTAGTGAATGCAGTGCTTGCTGAAAAACTTATCCAATACGGCAACCGTTACCGTAAAGACGACAGCAGCATTGATAAGAGTTTGAATGAAGCAGAACGCTTATTCAAGAACAACCGCTACAAACGTGCGATTGAAATTGCAGAGCAAGCTTTAGATTCAGTCGATCCTGGCATTTCTCAACGCATTGAAGATGAAGTTGTATCTCAAAGCAAAATATAAGTGTTATACAAAAGACAAGGACATTCGTTGTTCTTGTCTTTTTTTGCGTATTGAGAATTTAGTCAGATGTGGTAAAATATTAAAATTGGAAGAAAAGACTCAAAAAGAGAGAATCAAATAAGTGGAAGTGACATAAAAGTGATTTATTTAGATAATGCGGCGACAACTCGACCAGCACAAGATGTACTGGATACTTATGTCAAAGTGAATCAGAATTTATATTTTAATCCGAATAGTCCGCACCAAGCCGGCTTGCAAGCAGAGCAATTGTTAAATCAAGCCAAAGCACAGATTAATCAAATACTGAATCTTGAAGACAGATACGATATTATTTTTACAAGCGGCGCTACGGAATCTAATAATATGGCGTTAAAAGGTGCAGCGTACAACCGTAAACCGTATGCTGATGAAATCATTGTTTCAGTGCTTGAACATCCATCTGTATTAGAGGTGATGCGTCATTTGGAAACAGAAGGTTTTAAACTGCGTTATGTGAATGTGACGAAGGAAGGCAAAATCGACCTTGAGCATTTTGAAAGTTTAATGAATTCGAACGTAGGATTAGTTACGTGTATGCACGTGAATAATATTACGGGACAAATTCAACCGATTGAAGAAATGGCTGAAATATTAGAAGCATATCCTAAAGCGCATTTTCATGTTGATGCTGTGCAAGCCATCGGTAAAATACCTTTAACATTCAAAGGTATCGATAGCATGAGTTTCAGCGGGCATAAATTTAACGGTTTAAAAGGCCAAGGTTTATTGCTCGTGCATAATATTCATAATTTAGAGCCTGTGATCCATGGCGGAGGCCAAGAATATGGGTTGAGAAGCGGTACAGTTAATTTACCGATAGATATTGCGATTGTTAAAGCTTTAAAACATGCGGTACATCAACAAGATGATTTACACCAGCGTTTAACAGAATGGAATCAGCAATTGCGCCGATTTTTCAATGATTATCCAGGTGTGAAAGTGAATTCTCCGGATACCAGTGCACCTCATATTTTAAATGTAGGTTTTGACAGTTTAAAAGGGGAAGTATTAGTCAATGCCTTTTCTAAGCAAGATGTTATGTTATCTACTACAAGTGCATGTTCATCAAAGCGCGGACATTTGAATGAAGTCTTGCTGTCTATGGGTATCAGCGAATCAAGAATAGAAGGCAGTATTCGTATATCAATGGGTGCTGTGACGACAGAAGAAGATATCAAAGGATTTAAAGCAGCTTTTAAAGCAGTATATGAAGAAATGAAGGAGTTGTTGAAGAAATGATCTATGATCATATTTTAGTGCGTTACGGCGAATTGACGCTTAAAGGAGCCAACCGTAAAATGTTTGTGAACAAACTTCGTTCTAATGTGAAACAAGCGTTAATGCCGCTTCAAGGCTATCACGTTAAAGCGAACAGAGACAGAATGTATATAGAAGTTACGCCGGAAGCGGATATCGAAGAAATTATGCAGCGTATCAGCAAAGTCTTCGGTGTAAAATCTATCAGTCCTGTTATGAAATTAGACAAAGACTTAGAACATGCAAAAGCGCAAGCAAGCGAATTTGCAAAAGCTTATGATGAAGGCGATTCATTTAAAATCGATGTGAAACGTTCTGATAAACAGTATCCATATGATACTTACCAATTACAGCGTATTTTAGGTGGTGCTGTTTTAGAAAGCAACCCGCAAGTCCACGTTAATGTGAGACAGCCTGACCATGTCATCAAAACAGAAGTTCGCTTAGATGCCATTTATATCTATGACCGTGTGATAGACGGTGCAGGCGGGTTACCAGTAGGTACTGGCGGCAAAACATTATTGATGCTTTCAGGCGGTATTGATTCGCCTGTAGCCGGCATGGAAATCATGCGCCGCGGTGTGACAGTCGAAGCGATTCATTTCCATAGTCCGCCGTTCACAAGTGAAAAAGCGAAAGAAAAAGTGATTGAATTAACACGAATTTTAGCTGAACATGTCGGACCGATTAAATTGCATATCGTGCCGTTTACAGAAGTACAAAAACAAATCAATAAAGTAGTACATGAACGCTATACAATGACATCTACACGACGCATGATGATGCGTATCGCAGATAAAGTCGTGCATGATATCGGTGCAGATGCCATCGTAAACGGTGAAAACTTAGGACAAGTCGCGAGCCAAACACTTAAGAGTATGTATGCGATAAACCATGTGACTTCAACACCTGTCTTACGCCCGTTATTAACATTAGACAAAGAAGAAATCGTTATTAAAGCAAAGGAATATGGTACTTTCGAAACATCTATTCAGCCATTTGAAGATTGTTGTACTATCTTTACACCGAAGAATCCTGTCACAGAACCTAACTTTGAAAAAGTAGAAAAATACGAAAGTGTTTATGATTTCAGCGACATGATCGATCGTGCTGTTGAAGGTATTGAAACTATCGAAGTAACAAAAAATTATCAAAGTCAAAAAGATAAAGCGACTGAAGCATTAATGGAAGATTTATTCTAATAGCATAAGAAAAGGGGACAACATCGTGGAATGGGATCTGACACTTATTATTATCATCATTGTATTCGGCTTTTTAGCTGCTTTTATTGATTCTGTAGTAGGGGGCGGCGGCCTGATTTCAACACCTGCTTTATTAGCAATCGGATTACCGCCCGCAACAGCTTTAGGCACAAACAAACTTGCAAGTTCATTCGGTTCTTTAACGAGCGCTGTTAAGTTTGTACGCTCAGGCAAAGTAGATTTGAAAATAGTCGGCAAACTCTTTCCGTTTATTTTCATCGCTTCTGTCGGCGGTGCAAGTTTAGCATCATTTCTGCCGGCAGCTGTATTAAAACCATTAGTAATTGTGATTTTATCTATAGTAATGATTTATACGCTGATCAGAAAAGATTGGGGCAGCATCCGTACGTACAAAAAACTTTCGAAAGGCAAATCTGTTATCTTTGTTGCAGTATTGTTGCTCATCGGTTTTTATGATGGTTTTTTAGGCGGCGGTACAGGCTCTTTCTTCTTGTTCGCATTATTGATTGTAGGGTTTGATTTTTTAAGTGCGGCAGGCAATGCGAAAGTGTTAAACTTTGCGTCTAATATCGGTGCATTGATTTTGTTTATGATTTTAGGCAAAGTCGATTACGGCATTGGATTGATTATGGCTGCAAGTATGGTTGCTGGTTCATATGCAGGGGCACAATTTGCACTTAAGCAAGGTGTCGGCTATGTCCGAGTATTGTTTGTGGTCGTTACAAGCGCGTTGATTATCAAGAATATCTATGATTATCTGCAATAATGGATAATGTGTTGAATAAGCTGCGATGAAAATCGCGGCTTATTTGTAATTTATGGATAAATATTACATTTCTATGTGAGTTCTATCAAAATTGAGTTAAAAAAATAATGTATCTTAAGGATTATCATTGGAGTTGAAGTGTTGATATCGGTATAATGGGGTAGAGATAAATAGTAACAGAATCTTAGGAGGTTGTTTATTTATATGGTACAAATTACATTTGGCGGAGATCCCGTAACATTAGTAGGTAATGCAGTAGAAGAAGGGCAAACAGCACCAGATTTTACAGTTGTAAATAATGATTTAGAAGAAGTAACACTTGCTGACTATGACGGCAAGAAAAAATTAATCAGTGCAGTACCTTCAATTGATACAGGTGTTTGTGATAAACAAACTCGTAAATTCAACGAAGAAGCTGCTTCAGAAGAAAATGGCGTAGTATTGACTATTTCTCAAGACTTGCCATTCGCTCAAAAAAGATGGTGCGCAGCAAGCGGTTTAGATAACGTTATCTTACTAAGCGACTATCAAAAACATTCATTCGGTAAAAACTACGGTGTGTTAATGGATGGTTTACAATTATTAGCACGTTCAGTATTTGTTTTAGATAAAAACAACAAAGTAGTTTATACAGAAATTGTGAATGAAGGCACTGATTTCCCTGACTTCGAATCTGCATTAAAAGCATATAGAGAATTAGACTAATCAATGCGTTTAAAGTTATTTTTAAATTAATATAAAGACCAGACTGCTCATAATTAGTGTAAGAAAGTGAATCATTGATTATGAGCAGTCTTTTTAGGAAGGATTTTAATATGGCCGAAGAAAAAACTATAATGGAGCGTTTATTCCACGAACTAGATAGTAAAACTAAGGAACTGAATAAAGAAAACGGGCAAAGCTTTATCGAAAACTTAGGGCTTGCGATGGAACAGATTTATCAAAATAATCGTGATTTGCTGGAACAGGCAACATTATCAGATCGACGCAAGGCCTTTCAATTTGCATACTTAAGTTTATTGCAAGAGCAAGAGATTCAAGCGAATCACCAGATTACACCGGATTCAATCGGCTTAATTCTTGGATTCTTAGTACAGCAGTTTACACAAGATAAGAAAGAATTAAATATTGTAGATTTAACGAGCGGCAGCGGACATTTAAGTGCGACAGTGCATGAAGTGTTGACTGAACAAACACTAATGCACCATCTTGTTGAAGTTGATCCAGTGTTATCTCGTGTAAGTGTGCACTTAGCGAATTTCTTAGAAATTCCGTTTGATGTCTATCCTCAAGATGCTATTCTGCCATTACCGTTTGAAGAGGCAGATGTGGTCATCGGTGATTTGCCGGTAGGCTATTATCCGGTGGATGAACGCAGTCACGAAATGAAATTAGGGTTTAAAGAAGGACATAGTTATGCCCATTACCTTTTAATCGAACAAGCGGTTGAAGCATTAAGAGGGGCCGGATTTGCATTCTTAATTGTGCCGAGCAATATTTTTGAAGGTGAAAACATAAAACAGCTCAAAAATTTCATTGCAACAGATACAGAAATGCAGGCATTCCTCAATTTGCCTAAAACATTATTCAAAACTGAACAATCACGCAAATCTATCTTGATTCTTCAGAAAAAAGAACGTGATGTAACCCACTCTGTTGAGGTATTGCTCGCCAATATACCAGATTTCAAATGTCCGCAACAATTTCAAGGATTTTTACGAGAATTGTCAGAATGGCTGCAACAAAATCATCACAAAAAATAAACTGTAATAATCTTGAAATTAAACTGTATTAATGGTTAAATAGAATTGGTAAAAGAAAATGTAAATATTGGAGGCATAGTTTTATGTCAAAATTAGTGTTAGCGATTAACGCAGGTAGTTCATCACTGAAATTCCAACTTATAGAGATGCCTGAAGAAAATCTAGTATGTAAAGGTTTAATCGAAAGAATCGGACTTAAAGGTTCAAAATTAACAGTTGAATTCAATGGTCGCAAATTTACAGATGAAAGAGAAATCAACGATCATGTTCAAGCTGTTGACTTAATGTTGGACAACTTAATCGATCATGGTATCATCCGCGATATCAATGATATCGATGGTACAGGACACCGTGTTGTACATGGTGGTGAATTATTCCCAGAATCTGCGTTAGTTACCAACGAGGTAGAAAAACAAATAGAATCATTAACTGAATTGGCACCGCTTCATAACCCAGCAAACTTAATGGGTATCCGTGCGTTTCGTAAATTATTGCCGAACATTCCGCATGTGGCAGTATTTGATACATCATTCCACCAAACAATGCCGGAACAAGCTTACTTATACAGTTTGCCATTCCATTATTATAAAGACTATGGCATTCGTAAGTACGGTTTCCACGGAACAAGCCATAAATACGTATCTCAACGTGCGGCTAAAATCTTAGACCGTCCAATTGAAGAATTACGTATTATTTCTTGTCATATCGGTAACGGTGCATCTATCGCTGCAATCGACGGCGGCGAATCTGTAGATACATCTATGGGCTTCACACCATTAGCAGGTGTAACAATGGGTACACGTTCAGGTGACATTGACCCTGCATTGATTCCATATATCATGGAGAAAACAGGCAAGAGTGCTGAAGCTGTATTAGATATCTTAAACAAAGAGTCAGGTTTATTGGGTATCTCAGGAACTTCAAGCGACTTGCGCGACTTAGAACAAGATGCTGAAGAAGGCAAAACTCGTGCGCAATTAGCATTAGATGTTTTCGCTTCTCGTATTCATAAGTACATTGGTTCTTATACAGCGAAAATGCACGGTGTAGACGTAATTGTCTTCACAGCAGGTGTAGGCGAAAACTCAGACGAAGTACGTGCACGTGTATTAGAAGGACTAGAATTTATGGGTGTATATTGGGATCCTAAGAAAAACGAACAAATTCATGGTTCAGAAGGATTCATCAACTATCCGCATTCACCAGTAAAAGTTTTAGTTATTCCAACAAATGAAGAAGTTATGATTGCAAGAGACACAGTAAAATTCGGTAGTCTGTAATCATTAAAAATAATCCGGTTAGAAGGGCAGCTGCCTTTCTAGCCGGATTTTTCATGCATGCAAATTCGAAAAAGTATTTAAATAAAAGAAAACCGATTAGAACAAGTCTAATCGGTCTCAATTGAAAGATTGATTGAGCAAAAATTATTTAGCTTGATATTGTTTGCGTAATTCTTCTGTTGCAACTTGAGGTTGGAAATCTTCAGGCATTTCTTCTGTACGAACCACTAGAACATCACAAGGTGAATGACGTACAATAGCTTCAGATACAGAACCTACGATGAAGCGTTCCACAGCATTCAAACCAGAAGTACCGCAAATTACTAAGTCTGCATCGACTTCTTGCGCAATTTTTTTAGGAATGATTGCTTTAGGTGAACCAAATTCAAGCAATGTTTCAACGTCGTTAACGCCTTCTTTTTGGGCAAATTCTTTATAACCTCTAAGTAATTCTTCAGCGAATTGTTTAGATTTCTCAGTGAATTGAACATCATAGACTTCGTATGAAGTATATGTTCTAGAATCAATAACGTTCGTAATAATAAGTTTTGAATCGTTACGTTTTGCTACATCCACTGCTTTGTTGAATGCCCATTCAGCTTCTTGTGATCCATCTACAGCGATTAAAATATGTTTGTAAGTTAACATCGTACATGACCTCCTTCTACTCTTCACTTATATTTTACCATAGTTAACTGAATATTAGAAATTAAAATCGTATGCTTAATATTACAATTTATTGAAAATTACAAAAACCTTATCTTTAATGATAACTTAAACTTATCATCTATTATTACTGAAATGATTGCGCTTTCATTGCTTTCGCGTTACGATAAGCGTGGGAGGTGTACGGAATGAAAATAGGTATTCCAAAAGAGATAAAAAATAATGAAAACAGAGTAGGGTTATCACCAAGCGGTGTTCACGCATTAGTTGAGAAAGGGCACACAGTTAATGTAGAACAAAACGCTGGTGAAGGTTCATTCTTTACAAATGAAGATTACAAAGCAGCAGGTGCAACAATTGTTGACGGACCTGCAGAGGCTTGGGATGCAGAAATGGTGATCAAGGTTAAAGAACCTATTGAGCCAGAATACAAATACTTCAAAAAGGATTTAATCTTATTCACTTATCTGCATTTAGCAAACGACGAAACGTTAACTAAAGAATTAGTTGATAACGGCGTTGTTGCAATTGCATACGAAACAGTGCAATTACCAGATAATTCATTACCATTATTAACGCCAATGAGTGAAGTTGCAGGAAGAATGTCAGCACAAATCGGTGCGCAATTCTTGCAAAAATTCTACGGCGGTATGGGTGTCTTGCTAGGAGGTATTCCTGGTGTACCTAAAGGTAAAGTAACAATTATCGGCGGTGGTCAAGCAGGTACAAATGCTGCGAAAATCGCTTTAGGTTTAGGCGCAGATGTAACAATCTTAGACGTTAATCCAAAACGTCTTCAAGAACTTGAAGATTTATTTGATGGACGTGTGCATACAATTATGTCTAACCCATTAAATATCGAAGAAAGTGTTACACAAAGCGACTTAGTTATCGGTGCTGTATTAATTCCAGGTGCTAAAGCGCCGAAACTTGTTACTGAAGACATGGTTAAGAAAATGAAAGACGGTTCTGTTTTAGTTGATATTGCAATCGACCAAGGCGGTATTTTCGAAACATCTGACCGTGTAACAACACACGATGATCCGACTTTCATTAAACATGGCGTAGTACACTATTCAGTAGCGAATATGCCAGGTGCAGTACCGCGTACTGCTACTATCGGTTTAAATAATGCGACTTTACCATATGCATTGCAAATCGCGAACAAAGGCTATTTAAATGCATTACGTGACAACCAACCATTATCATTAGGTTTAAACGTATTTGACGGTAAAGTTACAAATGAAGGTGTAGCTAAAGCGTTTGAACTTCCGTATACACCAGTAGATCAAGCATTAATTTAATTTTGAATGCGTTAAATTAATGGGATGTAAAGGGAAATATTGTTTCCTTGAAAACATCAAAATAATAGCGCCATCGGGCAATCTGTTTTGGGGTTTAACAGAGCCTGATGGCGCTTTTTGTGCGTTGAAAAAGGCGAAGCCTTGCGACTTAGCCTTTGAGCATTTACCAATAATTATATATAGATTATTTTTCGTAGTGTGTTAATACTTTATGTCCGTCTTCAGTGACTAAAATATCATCTTCGATACGTACACCGACTTCTCCCGGTACATAAACGCCTGGTTCAACAGTGATAACCATGCCTGGTACAAATTTGTTTGTATTGAATCCGGCAACATCTTGATATTCATGTTCTTCTAAGCCTAAACCATGGCCTAAACGGTGAACGAAATATTCGCCGTAACCCGCATCAGAAATGATACCGCGTGCTTTTCGATCAACGTCACCGATAACTACGCCCGGTTTAATCATATCAATAGCAGCTTTTTCTGCTTCAAGTACTACATTATAAACTTCTTTTGCTTTATCGCTAGGATTGCCGAAAGCAACTGTTCTTGTCATGTCGCTGCAATAGTTTTCATAGATAACACCTAAATCAAATAGGACATATTCGTCTTTTTGAAGTTGACGGTCTCCAGGAATACCGTGAGGTGAAGCTGCATGATCTCCGAATAATACCATTGTCGGGAAACTCATGTCAGTGATACCGTAGTTTGTTTGGATTTCATATTCGATATGACGCACAACTTGTCTTTCAGTTACGCCTTCTTTTAAGAAATCTACACCGATTTCAATGCATTTATCTGCAAGTTCAGCAGCTTTTTGGATTTTTTCGATTTCTTCTGGTGTTTTCACATTACGCAATGCTTTGATAGTGTCGTCAATCGGACCGAAGTCTTTTGCGCCGAAGCCTTCGACTAACTCTTTTTGACGTTTCAATGTTAAGTGATCTTCTTCGACTAAAATTTTGTCGAATTGATAATCTACTAATTTGAATGGGTCTTCGCCATCAGCATTACCTACAACTTTGCCTTTGAAAGGTGATGCTTTAACTTCTTCTACTTCTAATTTAGGGCAGAAGAGTACTTCTTCACCTTCAGCAGTAATTAATAAGGCTAAAAGGCGTTCATGCGGATCGCTTAAGTAACCTGAAAAGTAGAATACGTTAAGCGGTGTTGTAATCCAAGCAGCCCCAGCATCTTGATTACGTATTTCTTTAACAATTTCTTCTGTTTTCAAAATCCTCAACCTCCATTTACTTGATTAACTATATTTTAAGCTAAATAAATTGAGAATTCAAAAGTACTGGGGAATGATTTCGACTAAAATAGGGAAGATGTTATACTGTAACTAAGATTAAGAAGCATAGGGGGCATAAAAAATGAAATTATCATTTCATGGACAATCAACAATCTATTTTGAAGCAAACGGTAAGAAAGTTATTGTAGATCCGTTTATTACAGGTAACGAATTATCTGATTTAGATGCAGAAAACCTAGAGGTCGACTATATCGTGTTAACACACGGCCATGCTGATCACTTTGGCGATACTGTTGAAATAGCTAAAAAGAATAATGCAACAGTAGTGGGATTAGCAGAAGTTGCAGATTATTTATCAACAGCAAAAGGTGTTGAGAATGTACATCCGATGAACATCGGAGGCAAATGGAAATTTGATTTCGGTACAGTGAAATATGTTCAAGCATTCCACAGTTCAAGTATTACAAACGAAGAAGGCATTCCTGTTTACTTAGGTGCTTCAACAGGATTGATTTTAGAATTAGAAGGCAAAACAATTTATCATTGCGGCGACACTGGCTTATTCAGCGACATGAAATTAATTGCTGAACGTCATCCAGTCGATGTATGCTTCGTACCAATCGGCGACAATTTCACGATGGGTATCGAAGATGCAAGTTATGCGATTAATGAATTAATTAAACCGAAAATTTCTGTACCTGTACATTACAATACGTTCCCTTATATCGAACAAGATCCAGAAGAGTTCAAATCACTTGCTAAAGAAGGGGAAGTACAAATCCTTAAACCAGGTGAAGCTGTTCAATTCTAATTGAAAAAGAGAGATAATAAAAATGCTTGTACAAACAATCTGTACAAGCATTTTTTCTGATTATTTTACGATTAATACAGGGATATGAGCACGTTTCGCTACTTTATGGCTGACACTGCCAAGTACGAATTTTTTTCTTGCTTGTGCTTTTCGGTTACTTACTACTAAGATGTCGTAATCACCGCTGTTCGCAAATTTTACTAATTCTTCTTTCGGATTGCCGCGCACGATAATCTCATCGTATTCAATACCATAGCCGTCAAGAATATCACGCGTAGGTTGTAATTCTTTGCTGCGTGCTTTTGTTAATTCATTTAGATGTGTGCCGCCTTTGATTGATGCTTGCGCATCTTGTTCTGAAATAGCATTTAATAAAGTGACAATTGTGCCTTCACCAGATAATTTTTTAACGTTTTCCAGTGCTTTTTTGTTTTCTAAATCTGTATCAACGCCAAGTAAAATGTTTTTATACATTCTCTATCCCTCCTTAATACTTATTCTAATAAAAATGTGTCAACATTTCCAATTAAATTTATATTCAACAAATTAAACTGATTTTAAATTACAAATTCTCAAATAATGCGTTAGGTACAGCAACGAATACATGTTAAAATTCAATAGAGGTTAGCTTCGATTTTTACTTCAAAGAAAGTTATAATTAAAAGAAGAGTAAGTAGAGAATGAGGGAAGTAAGTAATGACAAAACATGAACAAATTCTTGCACATATTGAATCACTTGCGGTAGGTCAGAAAATATCAGTCCGCAAAATAGCTAAAGATTTAGAAGTATCTGAAGGTACTGCATATCGCGCAATCAAAGATGCAGAACAGTTAGGTCTCGTTGCTACGATAGATCGCGTAGGAACTGTAAGAATTGAAAAGAAAACAAGAGAACAGATAGAACAATTGACCTTCGGGGAGATTGTCAAAATTATAGATGGGCAAGTATTAGCTGGACGCAACGGCTTGCATAACACATTGTCAAAATTTGCGATAGGCGCAATGAAGCTAGAGAACGTAGTCAAATATTTAACAAAACATACATTACTTATTGTCGGAAACAGAACAGATGTACAGCTTGAGGCTTTGCGCCATGGAAGTGCTGTATTAATTACAGGCGGATTCAATACGACGCCTGAAATCAAACGTTATGCAGATCAACACAATTTGCCGATTTTATCTTCAAACTATGATTCGTATTTAGTCGCAAATATGATTAACCGTGCGATGTATAATCAAATTATTCGTAAAGAGATTCTCATCGTTGAGGATATTGTTAAACCGGTAACGGATGAAACAGTTGTCAAAGAGTCAATGACAGTCGCCGATTTAAAAAAGCGTTCTCAACAATCAGGACATTCCAGATTCCCTGTTGTTGATGATGACTTTAAACTCGTAGGAATTGTGACAAGCAAAGATATTATTTCTAAAGACTCTGATGAATATGTGCATAAAGTTATGACAAAGCCAGTACTTAACGTACAATTGTCTACTACAGTAGCAACTTGTGCGCATATGATGATTTGGGAAGGTATTGAATTGCTTCCGGTTACAACCGTCAATAAAAAGCTTCTAGGTGTAGTTTCCCGTGAAGACGTATTGAGAGCGATGCAATTATTAGGCCGTCAGCCGCAAGTCGGTGAAACAATCAATGACCAAGTCGGCAAATACATTTCTGTTAACAAAGATAAAATCACAGTAGATGTTGCACCGCAATTAACAAGCCAATACGGGACTTTAAGTAAAGGCGCCTTTGTTGCAATCATTGAAGAAACGATACGTTTTAAGATGAGACAATTGAAAAAACAAGAAGTCATGATTGAAAGTCTCAGTATTATCTATATGAAAACTGTGTCGATTGAAACAGAACTTGAAATCCAATACAACATGCTAGATGTAGGGCGTAATTTTGCTAAAATAGAAGTAAGCATGCAAGCCGATCAGCAAGATGTCGCAAAAGCATTGATTATTTGCCAAATGCTTGAAAGCTGATAGGCGAACGCACCTGGAATTTGAAAATGAAGGAGTAACTCAGATGAACACGTTTAATGAAATTATGGAACAAATTGAACAAGCAGATACGATTATTATTCACCGTCACGTACGTCCAGATCCTGATGCGTACGGTTCTCAACTTGGATTAAAATCCTACTTGCAATTGAAATTTCCGAATAAACAAATTTATGCAGTAGGGGAAAGCGAATCTTCACTTGATTTTATGGGAACTTTTGATGCAGTGGATGATGCTGTGTATCAAAATGCACTTGTAATTGTGTGCGATACAGCAAATGCACCGAGAATCGATGATCAACGTTATAATACAGGCAAGGGCTTGATTAAAATCGATCATCATCCGCCTATTGATCAATATGGTGATTTGAACTATGTCAATACTGAAGCTTCTTCTACAAGTGAAATCATCTTTGATATCATTCGTCATTTTAACAATACGTCTGTAATTAATGAAGAGACTGCACGCTTGCTTTATTTAGGTATTGTCGGCGACACTGGCAGATTCTTATTCAATAACACTACACCGCATACAATGAAGTCAGCGGCACAATTATTGGAATATCCGTTTGAACATAATGCGGAATTGAATAAAATGGCAGAAAAAGACCCTAAATTAATGCTGTTCCAAGGCTATGTTTTGCAGCATTTCGATATGAATGAAAATGGGTTTGCGAAAGTACAAATTACAGATGAAGTATTAAAAGAATACGGCTTAGCACCCAATGAAGCTTCGCAATTTGTTAACACTATTTCAGATTTGCGCGGATTGAAAATCTGGGTATTTGCTGTAGATGAAGGCAGTGAAATCCGTTGCCGTATCCGTTCGAAAAATATAGTAATCAATGATGTTGCACAAGCTTTCGGAGGCGGCGGCCATCCGAATGCATCTGGCGTTTCAGTAGACAGCTGGGAAGAGTTCGACCGCTTAGCTGAAGCGTTAAACCAAAAGTTGATTGATTAAGACATTGAAATCTATGAAAGGAGGGATTGTCAGACATGAAAGCACATCTTAATATTCATACTGCTTACGACTTGTTAGAGTCGAGTTTGCGTATTTCAGACATCATTAAAAAAGCACAAACAGAAGGCTATCAAGCACTCGCGATGACAGATCAAAATGTCTTATATGCAGTCCCTCAATTTTATGATGCATGTCTCGCAGCAAATATCAAACCTATTATTGGCATGACGGTCGTTTTAAGCGATGGACTGACAGAGATAGAAACAGTCTTATTAGCTAAAAACGACGATGGTTTGAAATCACTTTATCAACTATCATCTGCGATTAAAATACAAGATAAACGCACAATTTCTATTGAATGGCTAAAACATTATCAAAATGATTTAGTCATTATTTTTAAGCGTGCAAACGCTGAACACTTGAATTTGATTGAAGCTTTCAAAGCACATGATGAAGTATATACAGACCATTTAAGCAGCGGGGCAGCTGAACAGTTAGATTTAGGTAGAGTGTGGATGCAAGAAGCTAAATATTTAGATGAACAAGATGCAGATTCGGTCAGCGCATTAAATGCGATTAAAAATAATACTGCCTTGGATTTAGTGAATACCGGCAGCGAACAACATGCACATTTCTACAGCCAGCAAGATATCGATAATCTAAGTCTGTCAGAAGATATCATTGAAACAACAGAAGCGGTCGCAAGCAAATGTAATGTTAATCTTCAATATCATCAATCATTATTACCGCAGTATGAAACACCTGACAAATCCTCATCAAAAACATATTTATGGAATCTATTAGAGCAAGCACTGACGAAAATGGATTTAGATCGACCGCAATATCGCAAACGTTTAGAGTATGAGTTTAATATCATTACAGAAATGGGCTATGAAGACTATTTCTTAATTGTCAGCGATTTGATTCATTATGCAAAAACACATGATGTCATGGTAGGGCCTGGCCGTGGGTCCTCTGCAGGTTCGCTCGTCAGCTATCTGTTAAATATTACTACGATTGATCCGCTTCGTTACAACTTGCTCTTTGAACGTTTCTTAAACCCGGAACGTGTCACGATGCCGGATATTGATATCGACTTTGAAGATACAAGACGTGAACGTGTTATTCAATATGTACAAGAAAAGTATGGGGAATACCATGTTTCAGGTATTGTCACATTCGGTCATTTATCCGCAAAAGCTGTAGCACGTGATGTAGGGCGTATCATGGGATTTGAAGAAAAAACATTAAGCGAAATATCAAGGCTGATCCCTTCAAAATTAGGGATTACCTTAAATGAAGCATACCAAGAACAAAACTTTAAAGACTTTGTGCACAGAAATCACAGACATGAACTATGGTTCGATATTTGTAAGAAGTTAGAAGGGCTGCCGCGTCATACGTCTACACACGCAGCAGGGATTATTATCAATGACCGCCCCTTGTATCAGCATGTTCCATTATTAATGGGGGATACAGGTTTATTGACGCAATGGACAATGACTGAAGATGAAAAGCTGGGCTTGCTTAAAATCGACTTTTTAGGATTAAGAAACCTTTCCATTATCCATCAGATTATCAACCAAGTTAAAAAAGATTTGAATCAATCAATCGATATGGAAAAGATTCCGTTTGATGATAAAAAAGTATTTGCAATGCTGTCAAAAGGTGATACAACCGGATTATTCCAATTAGAATCTGATGGTGTCAGACATGCATTGAAACGTTTGCAGCCGCAGCATTTCGAAGATATTGTGGCGATGACTTCTTTATACCGTCCAGGACCGATGGAGGAGATTCCGACTTATATTGCAAGACGTCATGATCCTTCTAAAGTTCGTTATCTGCATCCGGATTTAGAGCCGATATTAAAACAAACTTATGGTGTTATTATCTACCAAGAACAGATTATGCAGATTGCAAGCAAGTTCGCAGGATTCAGTTACGGTGAGGCGGATATCTTGCGACGTGCCATGAGTAAGAAAAACAGAGCGGTACTTGAAAGCGAACGCCAGCACTTTATTGAAGGTGCGAATCAAAATGGTTATTCAGAACAGCTCAGCAAGCAGATTTTTGATTTGATACTTAAATTTGCGGATTATGGTTTCCCGCGTGCACATGCGGTAAGTTATTCTAAAATTGCATATACTATGGCTTATTTGAAAGTACATTATCCAAATTACTTTTATGCCAATATCTTAACGAATGCGGTAGGCAGCGAGAAGAAAACTGAACAAATGATTGCGGAAGCAAAATCAATGGATTTAAAAATCTTGCCGCCGAATATTAATGAAAGTCACTGGTATTATAAGGCAACTCCAAATGGTATATACCTGTCTTTAGGTGCAGTAAAAGGTGTTGGATATCAAAGTGTGAAAACCATTGTCGATGAACGCTACCAAAACGGACCGTTTAAAGACTTCTTTGATTTTACCCGCCGTTTATCCGGCCGTGTCAAAACACGCAAACTTTTGGAAGCTTTGATTCTCGTCGGAGCATTTGATCAATTCGGCGAAACACGTGCGACTTTATTAGGAACTCTTGATCAAGTGCTGGATGGTGTCAGTCAAGTGGAACAAGATGAAATGCTGCTGGATTTTGTGACACCAAAGGCAGAATATGAGAAAAAAGAAGAATTGCCAGACCAGGCACTCAGTGATTTTGAAAAAGAATATTTAGGCTTCTATATTACTAAGCATCCTGTAGAAAAATTATTTGAAACTAAACAATATTTAGGAATTTTCAAGCTGGACAATGCGTTGAATTATCAACCTGTTTTGGCACAAATCGACACATTGAGAAGAATCCGTACTAAAAATGGACAACCTATGGCTTTTGTTACGTTGAATGACGGTAATAAGAACATGGATGGTGTGATATTCCCTGATGCATTTCAAAAATATGAACTTGAACTCAAAGAAGAAGTGCCGCTGATTGTACAAGGGAAGTTTGAAGTCAGAAATAACCAAGATCAATTGATTATCAACACGGTACAATCCTTAGAGGTGTTTGAAGATATGCGCTTTAAACAAGCAAAAATGATTGTGCTGAGAAATGTTGCGTTAGAAGATTTAACCTTTGATAGAGAGGGCAGTTCTGATAATCATCAGCTGCCGATTTATGAATTCCATGAGCAATCACAAAAAATGGAGAAAGTGGGACAAATTAATAGAAATCATGAAACCATTGCAGCTCTCATCAGCCAGATATCACCTGAAAATATCAGACTGATGTGATAGCGTACAAAGTAAAGTGCTATAGAATCAGCTTATCTGAAGTTTTAGAAAGCTGATGCGTAAAACTTGCAAATTTTAAGGATTTCATGCATGTGAATCAGTGAAACTTTTGTTTCTGTGTTATAATCAGTACATATTTTCAAAGTGATACTAAAATTGGGATAGCAATGGTTAAATTTCAAGATAAAGACAAGACAGCTATTGCATCATTGAAGCATAAAAATCATAGAACTCATATCGATAATATGCAACAATTTTATTGAACAAAGGAGCGATCAGTTTGTCATTAAGAGATGAATCTTTAGAAATGCACAAAAGAAATCAAGGCAAAATAGACATAGCGCCTAAAGTTAAAGTAACAAATAAAGAAGAATTGAGTTTGGCTTATTCGCCAGGTGTTGCGGAACCATGTAAAGAAATTTACGAAGATCCGCGCAAAGTCTATGATTATACATCAAAAGGTAATACAGTAGCTGTAGTTACAGACGGAACAGCAGTATTAGGTTTAGGCAATATCGGACCAGAAGCAAGTATTCCAGTAATGGAAGGTAAAGCTGTATTGTTCAAGAGCTTTGCTGGCGTAGCAGGCGTTCCGATTGCACTAGATACGACAGATACTGAAGAAATTATCCGTACTGTTAAATTATTGGAACCGAATTACGGCGGTATCAATTTAGAAGACATTTCAGCACCGCGCTGTTTTGAAATTGAAAACCGTTTGAAGAAAGAAACTAAAATTCCGGTTTTCCATGATGACCAGCATGGTACAGCTATTGTGACAATGGCAGGTTTAATCAATGCATTAAGAATTACTGGCAAATCATTATCAGATATCAAAGTTGTATTAAATGGTGCCGGTGCTGCAGGTATCGCAATTGTGAAATTGCTTTATTCTTATGGTGTCAGAGATATGATTATGTGCGACTCAAAAGGGGCAATTTATAAAGGCCGTCCGCATGGTATGAATGAAACTAAAGAATTTGTAGCGGAATGGACGAACAAAGATAAGCAAGAAGGCAAACTTTCTGATGTGATTAAAGGCGCAGATGTCTTTATCGGTGTATCTGTTGCTGATGCTTTATCTCAAGATATGGTAAAATCAATGAATAAAGATAGTATTATCTTTGCGATGGCAAACCCTAATCCGGAAATCAACCCGGATGATGCGAGAGCAGCAGGTGCCAAAGTTGTAGGAACGGGACGTTCTGATTATCCGAACCAAATTAATAATGTGCTTGCATTCCCTGGTATTTTCAGAGGAGCATTAGATGTGAGAGCGACACATATTAATGAAAAAATGAAACAAGCTGCAGTTGAAGCGATTGCTGACTTGATAAAAGAGGACGAATTATCACCTGAGTACTGTATTCCTGCGCCGTTTGATAAACGTGTTGCACCTTCAGTAGCCAGAAATGTAGCAAAAGCAGCAATGGAATCTGGAGTTGCAAGGGTTGAAGTTGATCCAGATGATATATACAATAAAACGATGAGATTAACTGATATTAAATAAGTTATTTTTTATAAAGCGCTGTTATGCGGTAGAAATCAGCATAATAGTGATGTGGAGGTTGACCAATGTTTAAAGATTTTTTTAATCGCGGCAGTAAAAAGAAAAAATATGTTACTGTTCAAGATTCAAAACAGAGTGATGTTCCATCAGGTATCATGACTAAATGCCCTAAATGCAAAAAAATCATGTATACTAAAGAACTTTCTGAAAATCTCAATGTATGTTTCAATTGCGATCATCACTTATCATTGACCGCATATAAACGAATTGAAGCAATTTCAGATGAAGGTACATTTAAAGAATTTGATAAAGGCATGACGTCTGCGAATCCATTAGACTTCCCAGGATATGAGGAAAAGATTCAAAAAGACCAAAGCAAAACGGATTTAAAAGAAGCGGTGGTTACAGGGACTGCAAAATTAGATGGCGTTGCTTATGGTGTTGCAGTTATGGATTCGCGTTTCAGAATGGGCAGTATGGGTTCTGTAGTCGGAGAAAAAATCTGCCGTATTATAGATTATTGTACTGAACATAAATTGCCTTTCATTCTCTTCTCAGCCAGCGGCGGAGCGAGAATGCAAGAAGGTATTATTTCATTAATGCAAATGGGTAAAACAAGTGTGTCTTTAAAACGACACGCTGATGCAGGCTTATTATATATTTCTTATATTACACATCCGACAACAGGAGGCGTTTCTGCAAGTTTTGCGTCTGTTGGCGATATCAACTTATCAGAACCGCAAGCTTTAATCGGATTTGCGGGCCGCCGTGTCATTGAACAAACAATAAATGAGAAATTGCCGGATGATTTCCAAACGGCTGAATTCTTATTAGAACACGGTCAATTAGACAAAGTGGTACACCGTAAAGAAATGAAAGCTACATTAAGCCAGTTATTAAGAATGCATACAGGACAAGGGGTGAAAAAAGATGCTTGATTTCGAGAAGCCGTTATTTGATATTAAAAATAAAATAGAAGCTTTGAAAGAATCTCAGGAGAAAAATGATGTGGATTTGCAAGAAGAAATCGAAATGCTCGAAGCTTCTCTCCAAAGGGAAACTGAAAAAATCTACAAGCATCTTAAACCTTGGGACCGTGTCCAATTAGCAAGATTGCAAGAGCGTCCGACGACTTTAGACTATATTCCGTATATTTTCGATGACTTCATCGAATTGCATGGTGACAGAAACTTTAGAGATGACCCGGCTATGATCGGCGGACTGGGTTATTTAAATGGTCAACCTGTTACTATTGTAGGGCAACAGCGCGGGAAAGATACGAAAGATAATATTTACCGCAATTTCGGGATGGCGCATCCTGAGGGATACAGAAAAGCTCTGCGCTTGATGAAACAAGCTGAAAAGTTCAATCGACCTATCTTTACGTTTATTGATACAAAAGGCGCGTATCCTGGTAAAGCAGCCGAAGAACGCGGCCAAAGCGAATCGATTGCCAGAAATTTAATTGAAATGGCAAGCTTGAAAGTACCGGTTATCACGTTGGTTATCGGCGAAGGCGGAAGCGGCGGTGCTTTAGGTATCGGTATTGCGAACAGAGTATTGATGCTTGAAAACAGTACGTATTCTGTTATTTCACCTGAAGGTGCAGCAGCATTATTGTGGAAAGACAGCAATCTTTCTAAAATTGCGGCTGAAACAATGAAAATTACTGCGCCTGACTTAAAAGAATTAGGTGTCATTGATGAAATGATAGCTGAACCTTTAGGCGGCGCGCACAAAGATATTGAAGAACAAGCAAAAAATATTAAAAAGGCATTTACAGCGCAATTAGCTGAACTTGAAAAGTTAGATGGCCAAGCGCTTGCTGACGATAGATTTAATAAATTCCGCCAAATGGGTGAATTTAAGGAACAATAAGGGAAAAGGATTCTATACTTCTTTTTAATGAAGTAGTATAGAATCCTTTTTTGTATCAAAAAGTGCACTTGATTTTCACTTTATGGGCTGTAGCATAATACATTAAAAATGGTACGAATAATGAGTAGATTTTCTCCGTATCGATTCGATATTTAATAAAAAGTGTGGCTATATTTCGAAATGAGAAATATAAAACGTTTACATTATAGATTGCATTGTATTTTTATGGATAACCACGCTATTTTATGGTATTTTTAATGTAAATCATACAAGTTAGGAAGGTCAGTTGTCATGAAAAAAATTGCAGTTTTGACTAGTGGTGGAGACGCACCGGGAATGAATGCTGCCGTTCGAGCAGTTGTGCGTACAGCCATCTATAATGGGATTGAAGTTTACGGTGTGTATCAAGGCTATCTCGGATTGATAAATGATGATCTTAAGAAGCTTGAATTAGGATCAGTGGGAGATACAATCCAAAGAGGCGGTACATTCCTTTACTCAGCACGTTGCCCAGAATTTAAAGATAAAGAAGTACGTGCGAAAGCAATTGAAAATCTTAGAAGCCATGGAATTGACGGATTAGTAGTAATCGGCGGTGACGGAAGCTACCGCGGTGCACAACGTATCAGTGAAGAGTGCCCTGATATTCAAACTATCGGTATACCGGGAACAATCGATAATGATATTCCAGGTACAGACTTTACAATCGGTTTTGACACAGCGCTCAATACAATTATTGAATCTGTCGATAAAATCCGTGATACTGCATCAAGTCATGCGAGAACATTTATTATCGAAGTCATGGGTAGAGATTGCGGCGACCTAGCTTTATGGGCTGGTTTAGCTGTTGGTGCAGAAACAATTTTAGTGCCAGAAGTAAAAACTGATATCAAAGATATCGCAGAAAAAATAGAAGCCGGTATTAAACGAGGTAAAAAACATTCAATCGTAATGGTTGCTGAAGGTGTTATGTCAGGACAATCTTGCGCTGATGAACTTGCCAAATACATCCATGTTGATGGACGTGTATCTGTATTAGGCCATATCCAACGCGGCGGAAGCCCGACTGGTCAAGACAGAGTATTGGCATCAAGATTAGGCGGTCATGCCGTTAAATTGTTAATTGAAGGTAAAACAGCATTGGGAGTAGGTATTAAACAAAACCAATTAACTCAAACACCATTTGACGATATCTTCAATAATAAAGGTAATAAATTTGATTTAAACATGTATGAGTTAGCACAAGAATTATCAATTTAATGATAAATTTAGTGAAATTTTTTAGGAGGCTTTTATAATGAGAAAAACTAAAATCGTTTGTACGATTGGACCTGCATCAGAATCTGAAGAAATGTTAGAAAAATTAATGAACGCTGGGATGAACGTTGCCCGCTTAAACTTCTCACATGGTGATCATGCGGAACACAAAGTACGTATTGACCGTATCAGAGAAGTTGCGAAACGTTTAGATAAAACAATTGCAATCATGTTGGATACAAAAGGACCTGAAATCAGAACACACAACATGGAAAATGGTGTGATCAATTTAGAAAAAGGTAACGATGTTATCGTCAGCATGACTGAAGTACTTGGAACAGCAGACAAATTTTCTGTAACTTATGAAGATTTAATCAATGATATTGAACTTGGTTCATACATCTTGTTAGACGATGGTTTAGTTGAATTAGAAGTTAAAGAAATCAACAAAGATAAAGGCGAAGTATTATGCGAAGTCTTAAACTCTGGTGAAATCAAAAACAAAAAAGGTGTTAACTTACCAAATGTTAAAGTAAACTTACCAGGTATCACTGACAAAGATGCGGACGATATCCGCTTCGGTATTGACGAAAACGT
The DNA here is from genome assembly GCF_025561445.1 of Staphylococcus sp. IVB6181. Classification (NCBI taxonomy): domain Bacteria; kingdom Bacillati; phylum Bacillota; class Bacilli; order Caryophanales; family Staphylococcaceae; genus Staphylococcus; species Staphylococcus sp. IVB6181. The sequence goes on from NZ_CP095096.1 coordinate 1,336,877, forward strand.
TGACTTCATCGCAGCAAGTTTCGTACGTCGTCCTAGCGATGTGTTAGATATCCGCAAAATTTTAGAAGAAGAACGCAACACTAACATCAGCATTCTTCCTAAAATCGAAAACCAAGAAGGTATCGACAACATTAAAGAAATCCTTGAAGTTTCTGACGGTTTAATGGTAGCTCGTGGTGACATGGGTGTTGAAATTCCACCTGAAAATGTACCAGTTATCCAAAAAGACCTTATCAGACAATGTAATAAATTAGGCAAACCAGTTATCACAGCAACTCAAATGTTAGACTCTATGCAACGTAACCCGCGTGCTACAAGAGCCGAAGCAAGTGACGTAGCAAACGCTATCTATGATGGTACAGATGCAGTAATGTTATCTGGTGAAACTGCTGCTGGTTTATATCCTGAAGAAGCAGTTAAAGCAATGAGAAATATCGCAGTTGCTGCTGAAGCTGCTCAAAACTACAAAAAATTATTAAACGATCGTACTAAATTAGAAGAAACTAACTTAGTAAACGCAATCGGTGTTTCTGTTGCACATACTGCACTTAATTTAAAAGTTAAAGCAATCGTTGCAGCAACTGAAAGTGGTTCAACTGCTAAAACAATTTCTAAATTCCGTCCGCATTCAGACATTATCGCAGTTACACCAAGTCCTGAAACTGCACGTCAATTAGCATTAGTATGGGGCGTATTCCCAGTTGTTAAAAAAGGCCGCAAAACAACTGATGCTTTATTAAACAATGCAGTGGCTACAGCAATCGAAACTGGACGTGTACAAAACGGTGACTTGTTAATTATCACTGCCGGTGTACCAACTGGTGAAAAAGGTACTACTAACATGATGAAATTACATTTAGTAGGCGACGAACTTGTTAAAGGTCAAGGCGTTGGCCGCAACTCTGTTGTAGGTAATGCTGTAGTAGTTAACGAAGCTTCTGAATTAGAAGGCAAAGACCTTACTAATGCAGTAATCGTAACACACTCTACTGACGAAACATTCGTACCTTATGTTGAACAAGCTGCTGGTTTAGTTGCAGAAGAAGGCGGTATTACTTCTCCAAGCGCAATCATCGGTTTAGAACAAGGTATCCCAACAATCGTTGGTGCAAGCAACGCAACTAAATTAATCCATGATGATGCGGTTGTAACTGTAGATGCAAACACTGGTCGTGTTTATGACGGTTATGCAAACGTACTTTAATCAAAAGCGTTAAAATTTCATATTAAATTATATAAGCTGTCTGTTTCTTTTTTGAAGCAGGCAGTTTTTTATTGTTAGAAGTACGAAAGATAAAATGATTCATGTAATGATACATAATCTATGAAATATTAATAATTTTAAGGTAATTTTTATTATTATTTAATAAGTAAATTGGTTTGTTAAGCTAACTATTTATGATAAAGTTTTTTTTCTGTAATTTATTTCAGAAGGGAGGTTTACTATTGGAGGTTAAGCACGCTTCTCATCAAAAGAGAAATGTGATTGTAGTGATCATGCTGATCAGTGCCTTTGCGGCGATGTTGAATCAAACGATTCTAAATACAGCGCTGCCTGCAATCATTAAAGATTTGGGTGTGCATGATACAACAGCACAATGGCTGATTACCGGCTTTATGCTTGTGAACGGTATTATGATTCCGCTCACTGCATATTTAATGGACAAGTATTCAACGAAGACGCTGTATATATTTTCTATGGCAGCATTTCTAATAGGTTCTGTCATTTCGGCACTTTCGCCTGTCTTTGAGATTTTAATGGCAGCACGTGTCATTCAAGCTATCGGTGCAGGGATACTACTGCCGTTGATGCAATTTACAGTATTCACACTGTTCCCAGTTGAAAAACGGGGCTTTGCGATGGGATTGACTGGCATCGTTGCACAAACAGCACCTGCAGTCGGTCCTACATTAACAGGTCTGCTGATTGACCATTTTACTTGGCGCATACCATTTTTTGTTGTAGCAGCGATTTCAGTCGTTGTATTTATCTTCGGTATCTTCTTTGTAGAGCGTCAAAATCAACCTAAAGCAGCACATCTGGATAAAATTTCAGTGGTTTATTCTACATTTGGTTTCGGACTCATTTTATATGCATTCAGCACGGTGGGAAAATTAGGTGTGACTTCACCAATTGTAATTTCAGTATTACTGCTTGGTATTATAATTATCATTGTTTTTACGCTAAGACAGTTGAAATTAAAACATCCTCTACTGAATATGCAGGTGTTTAAAAACAGAACTTTCTCCTTATCCGCATTTGCGTCTATGGCGCTGTTTATCGGAATTGTCGGACCTGCTTTATTAATTCCGATGTATGTGCAGACAGGTTTAGGATTATCAGCACTTTTATCAGGTTTAGTTATCTTGCCTGGAGCCGTATTCAATGCCATGATTTCGGTTTATACAGGAAAAATATACGATCGCTTTGGAGCACGGGTATTAATTATTCCTGGTTTCCTTCTACTGATTGTGATGACAATCTTACATGGCATGTTAACGGTAGATACGCCGTTTTGGTACGTAGTAGTGATATACGCGATACGAATGTTTTCTGTAGGCTTATTGATTATGCCATTGAATACTGCTGGATTAAACGCATTGCAAGATCATGAAATTTCGCATGGTACTGCAATTATTAATGCGTTACGTATTATTGCAGGTGCTATGGGCACAGCAATCAGTATCACAATTATGTCAGCCGTCGCAAAACATTTTACTGATTATGGACACCATCATGTTTCATCGCAAATGCTTGCGAGAATGGCGACAGTCAAAGGGATAGATGCCGCATTTGTTTTTACTACTATTATCATGATTATCGGTTTTGTATTAAGTCTGTTCATTAAAGAGCAGCGCACATAAAACAAGTTATTTATTGAAAGGAAGGATTTCTGAATGTCAGTATTAACTAATGAAGAACGCGTTGATATTTTGAGCAATATCGTCAATATTAATTCTGTGAATGATAATGAGATAGAAGTGGCCCAATATTTGAAAGGGCTGTTTGAAGCGCATGGAATTGAAACTGAAATAGATGAGATAACACAGACGCGTGTGAATTTAATCGCTAAAATCGGAAGCGGTTCACCTGTAGTCGGTATTTCTGGACATATGGATGTCGTATCAGAAGGGGATTGCGATGCATGGAAATATCCTCCGTTCGAATTAACTGAAACAGACGGCAAGCTTTATGGGCGCGGTGCCTCTGATATGAAATCAGGTTTAGCAGCACTGGCGATTGCGTTAATTGAAATCAAAGAACAAGACTTATTGAAACAAGGTACCATTAAATTCATGGCAACTAGCGGTGAAGAAATGGAACAACTAGGTTCTAAACAGTTGTATGAAAAAGGATACATGGATGATGTCGATGCATTGATTATTGCGGAACCGTCAGAAACAAACATTGTATATGCACATAAAGGTTCTATGGATTATCGCATTACGTCTTATGGTGAAGCAGCACACAGTTCTATGCCGATAATCGGACGCAATGCGATTCAGCCTTTAATGCACTTTGTATTGAATATAGATGAAGCTTATCAAGAAGCACTTCGTACATTGAATACAAGTCAATTAGACTTCACGCAAATGGTTAATCATTTAGGACACCTCTTTGGAGATAAAGTAGATTTAAATGAAGCGCAAAAAGTATTATCTGGTCTTGTCATCAGCAATACGATTTTCAACGGCGGCAATCAAGTCAATTCTGTACCAGATCGCGCAACAGCTGAATTCAATATCAGAACGGTACCTGAATATAACAATGACGATGTTAAAGCACTCTTCAACCATCATTTAAAAGCCGCTAACAACAACGGGGCAGATTTAAAAGAAGATTTATATTTAGATTTAGATCCTGTCATTACAACAGGTCAAAATACTTTAATCGAAACAGGTTACCAAATCGCAAAAGATATGTTTGATAAAGATATTTTAATTACACCAATGCCAGGGGTTACAGATGCATCTAACTTATTAAAAGGCAAAGATGAAAACTTCCCATTCTTAATGTACGGTCCTGGCAGTACAGCACATCAAATCAACGAATATGTTGATAAAAAGACATATTTGGATTTCATTGAATATTTCATTTCGCTTTTAACACAATATACTAATAAAGCTGCTGAAAAATAAGCGCAAAAAGATACGCCTGCACAAAATAAGATGTGCAGGCGTTTGATTTGTTTATTGGGTGCTTTTTATTTTTTGGTTTTATGATTGATGTTTCTTAAGTTGTTGTGTGTATCTCCAGTACATTAAACCTAACATGATAAACCAAATCGGTGATAAGAAAATCGCTGTTCTTGTGACAGGGTTAACAAATAATAATCCGAATACAAAGATGAAGAAGATTAAAATTGCATAACCAGAATACTTACCGCCCGGCAATTTATAAATTGCATTTTTATGGTTTTTAGGTTCGCGTCTATGGTATTTAATATACGCGATTGTAATTAATGACCAAACGACTAAGAATAATACTGTTGATACTGTTGTTACGTAAGTAAATACTAAAGTAGCATCCGGAACAATATAGTTTAATAAAGCTGCGACAAGTAATAGGGCACATGAGACGATAATCGCAATGTGCGGTACACCGTTTCTATTTGTTTTATGGAAAATAGGCGGTGCTTGTTCTTGTCTTGATAATCCGAATAACATACGGCTGTTTGAGAAAATACCGCTATTACAAGATGAAGCAGCTGCTGTTAATACCACAAAGTTGATGATACCAGCCGCAAATGGTATTCCGACCAATGCGAATAATCGAACGAACGGACTATCTGACGGGTCGACTTTATACCAAGGAATAATAGACATAATCACTGCAAGTGCACCAACGTAGAAAATCAAGATACGTGCAGGTACACTGTTGATTGCTTTCGGAATCGTTTTTTCAGGGGCTTTAGTTTCACCCGCTGTTACACCGATTAATTCGATCCCAACGAATGAGAACACTGCCATTTGGAATGACATGAAGAAACCTGAAATACCTTTAGGGAAAATACCGTGATTATAAAGGTTAGCCACATTTGCATGACCGAATTTCGTTTCATACGCTACGAAAATCATGCCAAGACCAACGACAATTAAAACGATGATAGTTGTCACTTTGATGATCGCAAACCAGAACTCTAATTCCCCGAAAATTTTCGCACTTAATAAGTTGAAGGCCATTAAGATAATGACACAAAACAGAGCGCTGACCCAGTTAGGAATCTGCGGCCACCAGAAGCTGACATATTTTGCGACTGCTGTAACTTCTGCCATCCCTGTAATAATCCAACATAACCAATATGTCCAGCCGGTTACGAACCCTGCAAAAGGTCCTATGTACTCATTTGTTACATCGGCGAAAGACTTGAAGTTAGTATTTGAAATCAGAATTTCACCTAAGCCCCTCATGAACATAAATAACATCAAACCGATAATGATGTAGGTTAATAAGATGGAAGGTCCTGTCATCGCTATCGTCTGTCCTGCCCCCAGGAACAATCCAGTACCGATCGCGCCACCAATCGCAATCAACTGAATGTGACGATTGCTCAGTTCTCTTTGTAAATTGTTTGCCATAGTTTAAAAACAACTCCCTTTTTGCACCTTAATAATATTATGCACATATCCCTACAAGATGACAAATATTTTTTGGAAATAATGAGAATTTTCATGCAATTCTCAATGAAATATAGTTATTATGAATGATAATAATTTAAAATGGATGGTTGAAATCATGATGATTTCGTTACTTTAAGCTATAATAATGTAATATATTACCAAATTTAAGAGGAGAAATTGCATTTTTCGCTGTGTACGGGTAATTACAATAGTATCAATGCACAATTTAAAGTTTCTAAATTGTTCACAAAAGCGTTCATATTGGATATAATACTAAATGAAAGCCATTTCAATTTGTTATAGAAAAGGGGAAATTAATATGGCAGAATTGCATAAAGGTTTAGAAGGGGTAATTGCAGCTGAAACAAAGGTAAGCTCAATTATCGATAGCCAACTGACATATGCTGGTTACGACATCGATGATTTAGCAGAAAACGCATTATTTGAAGAAGTCATTTTCTTATTATGGAACTATAGACTTCCAACACAAGATGAATTAAATGAGTTGCAAGAAAAACTATACGAGTATAAGAAATTAGACCAAAGAGTTTATGATCATTTCGAAGACTATGCAACGGACAACGTTCATCCAATGACAGCACTAAGAACTTCAGTTTCTTATGTTGCGCATTTCGATGAAAATGCTGAAAGCGAAACTGAAGAAGAAAAGTATGACCGTGCGATCAGAATTCAAGCGAAAATGGCATCATTAGTCGCTTCATTCGAACGCGTAAGACAAGGTAAAGAGCCTGTTTATCCTAAAAAAGGCTTAAACTATGCGGCAAACTTCTTATATATGCTGCGCGGTGAAGAACCAAGCGACATTGAAGTAGAAGCGTTTAACAAAGCATTAGTATTGCATGCTGACCATGAATTAAATGCTTCAGCATTCACTGCACGCTGTGCTGTATCATCACTATCTGATATGTATTCAGGTATTGTTGCAGCTGTAGGTTCATTAAAAGGACCTTTACACGGCGGCGCAAACGAACGTGTAATGAATATGCTGTCTGAAATTCATTCAGTAGATGAAGTAGAACCATATATTGATAATAAATTGAAAAACAAAGAAAAAGTAATGGGCTTTGGTCACCGCGTATATAAAAACGGCGACCCTCGTGCTAAGTATTTAAAAACAATGAGTAAGAAAATCACTGATGAAACAGGTCAAAAACACTTGTATGATATCTCAGTGAAAATTGAAGATTTAATGAAGGAACATACAGGCATTATCGCAAACGTTGACTTCTACAGTGCAACTGTATATCACAGCATGAACATTCCTCATGATTTATTTACACCGATTTTCGCAGTCAGCCGTACTTCAGGCTGGTTAGCTCATATCTTCGAACAATATAGAGATAACCGTATTATGAGACCGCGTGCACAATATATCGGCGAAACAAATCGTGAATATGTACCTATCGAAGATCGCTAATATTAAATAAAGAGACGACTTGGAATCATCACAATAATTTATATTAACGGAGGAATTTAGAATGGCACCAGAAAAAATTGTAAAACAAGAAGACGGTTTATTAGTACCTAACAATCCTATCATCCCTTATATCATCGGCGATGGTATCGGACCAGATATTTGGAGAGCAGCAAGCCGCGTATTAGACGCTGCTGTTGAAAAAGCTTATAACGGCGAAAAACAAATTGAATGGAAAGAAATCTTAGCAGGTCAAAAAGCTTATGACGAAACAGGCGAATGGCTGCCTCAAGAAACTTTAGATACAATTGAAGAATATCTTATCGCAATCAAAGGACCTTTAACAACACCAATCGGCGGAGGTATCCGTTCATTAAACGTAGCATTGCGTCAAACATTAGACTTATATGCATGCTTACGTCCTGTACGTTGGTTCAAAGGTGTTCCATCACCAGTTAAACGTCCAGAAGATACTGACATGGTGATCTTCCGTGAAAACACTGAAGATATTTATGCAGGTATCGAATTTAAAGAAGGTACACCAGAAGCTAAGAAATTAATCGATTTCTTACAAGATGAAATGGGTGCTAAAAATATCCGCTTCCCAGAAACATCTGGTATCGGTGTAAAACCTGTATCTAAAGAAGGTACTGAACGTTTAGTACGTTCTGCAATCCAATATGCGATTGATAACAACCGCAAATCAGTAACATTAGTACACAAAGGGAACATCATGAAGTTCACTGAAGGTGCTTTCAAACAATGGGGTTACGATTTAGCTGAAAATGAATTCGGCGACAAAGTATTCACTTGGCAGCAATATGATCGCCTAGTTGAAGAAAAAGGCAAAGATGAAGCAAACAAAATCCAAGATCAAGCTGAAGCAGACGGCAAAATCATCATCAAAGATTCAATTGCGGACATCTTCTTGCAACAAATCCTTACACGTCCAGCTGAATACGATGTAGTAGCAACTATGAACTTAAATGGTGACTACATCTCAGATGCATTGGCTGCACAAGTCGGCGGTATCGGTATTGCACCAGGCGCAAACATCAACTACGATACTGGTCATGCTATCTTCGAAGCGACTCATGGTACAGCACCTAAATACGCTGACCAAGATAAAGTTAACCCTTCATCTGAATTATTAAGTGCAGTGTTAATGTTAGAACACTTAGGTTGGCAAGAAGCTGCTGACTTAATCACAGATTCAATTGAGAAAACAATTGCATCTAAAGTTGTAACATACGACTTTGCACGTATGATGGAAGGCGCTAAAGAAGTTAAAACTTCTGAATTCGCTGATGAGTTAATTAAAAACTTATAATCCATTCATAATAGATGGAAAGCTATACTGCTCTTTGGGGAGCGGTATAGCTTTTATTTTTACCTTTCAAATTATTTTGTTATTAACCCAATGTTAAGATTGTGTAAAGTTAATACATAGTATGTTATCTTTATGAAAATATAAGTTATAATTAGGTTGAAAAATACACAGGGGGTACTACCATGACTCAGAAAATTTTAGTAGTCGATGATGAACAATCAATTGTAACGTTGCTGAAATATAATTTGGAAACAGCAGGTTATTTAGTAGAAGTGGCCTATGATGGAGAAGAAGCGCTCCAAAAATTAGACGCTGTTCAACCGGATTTGGTCGTATTAGATGTAATGCTGCCTAAATTAGACGGTATCGAAGTCTGCAAATCGATTCGTTCAGACAAAAATCTTGTTCCGATTTTAATGTTGACTGCGAAAGATGATGAATTTGACCGTGTTTTAGGTCTGGAATTAGGTGCAGATGACTATATGACAAAACCATTCTCTCCAAGAGAAGTCGTCGCACGTGTTAAAGCAATTTTACGCAGATCTAAACAAGTGCACAGCCAAAAAGAAGATGAAACAGATAACGAAGATGTTATTATAGGTTCAATCAAAATCAGACCTGAATATTTTGAAGTATATAAGAACAACGAATTATTAGAATTAACCCCTAAAGAATTTGAGTTATTATTATATTTAATCGAGCGTCAAGGACGTGTGATTACAAGAGAGCATATGCTGAACTCTGTATGGAACTATGAATTTACAGGAGATTCAAGAATTGTTGATGTGCACATCAGTCACTTAAGAGATAAATTAGAAGAAAATCCTAAGCAGCCGAAATTGATTAAAACTGTTCGTGGTTTAGGCTATAAATTAGAAAGACCGAAGTCAGCTAATTGAAGTTCTACACACGCTTACTGCTTACGTTAGCCGTACTGATTATCTCTTGTCTCATTGCGTTAGGATTATTAATCAATCATGCGATTTACACGACTATCTCTCAAAGGGATGCGGAAAGTTTAAAGCATGATGCCGAACGCATCAATGAGTCATATGAAAAGCATCACGAACAGACCATCAAAGAATTTGCACATTTAAATAATTTTGCAGTATCCATACATAACAATGATGGAGGCAAAACATTATTTAAGGCAGGAAATGATGTCCCGCCTAACAAGAACATCAATGTTGTCGGCAACCCGTCGAATCTTTTATACGATACGCATAAAGGCAACCACAGATTTACGTATAAGTTTATTGCAAATGATCATTTTGTCATCATTACAGGGTATAACAACGAGATTACGCAGCTTCAATTTGAAGCATGGAAATATATTGCGATTATCGGACTGTTTATTATTGTACTTGTCTTTTTAATTGTCAGAAATATCAACCGTACGTATATCAGACCCATCAATGATGTGACATATGCGACGAAATTGCTTGCACAAGGGCATTACCATATTCGTGTCCCTGAAAGCAATGTCAAAGAGACACGTGATTTATTCGTTACGACGAATGAGTTGGCACGCCGTTTGCAGAAAATGTATAACGAACAAAAGATTCAATCTAATCGTTTAAAAACAACACTTGAGAATATTCCAAGTTCTGTATTGATGATTGATAAGTATGGCAAGATTGTAATTGCGAACACTGCTTATTATGATATGTTCAATCCGGAATCAAGTGTAGTAAACAAAAACTATAATAGAGTGATTAAGGGTAAACTTAATACGTTGATTATCGATGCATTCAAAACTGAAAAAACGATCAATGATCAAGTTAAAATTTACTTGAACAATGTACATGAAAGATACTTTGATACAGTGTGTGTACCGATTTTGTCGCGCAAGAAAAAAAGACTTCAAGGCATGGTAGTTGTGCTCCATGATATTACCAGCTTGAAGAAACTTGAGAACTTGCGTCGCGAATTTGTCGCAAATGTATCGCACGAGTTGAAAACACCGATTACATCTATTAAAGGTTTTGCGGAAACGTTGATAGACGGTGCTAAAAATGATGAAACTACATTGGATGAATTCTTAAATATTATCTTGAAAGAGTCGAACCGCATTGAATCATTAGTGGAAGACTTGCTTGATTTGTCTCACATTGAGCAGCAGACAGAAATTACTACAGAGCCAGTTGATTTATCTGAAGTGACAAGAAATACTGTCAAAACGCTGTATACGAACGGCAAAAAGAAAAATATCACATTAGACACTGAAATCGAAGATTATGTCTTGATTGATGCACAAGAATCTAAAATTGCACAAGTTGTCGTGAATATCGTCAGCAATGCAATCAACTATTCGCCAAAAGACAGTGTTGTCCATGTGAGAGTGTACAAAGATAAAGAGAAATGTGTCCTAGAAGTGGAAGACTATGGTATTGGTATTGCGCCTGAAGATCAAAAGCATGTGTTTGAACGTTTCTATCGTGTAGACAAAGCACGCAGCCGAGATTCTGGCGGTACGGGTCTTGGTCTTTCTATCACAAAACACATTGTTGAGGCTTATCATGGCCGTATTCAAATTGAAAGTGAAGTCGGTGTCGGAACAACGTTCAAAGTTATCTTTTTCGACAATAAAAATAAATCTAATAAAATCTCATAATCTTTGCGCCGGATGAATTTCCGGCGCTATTTTTATGAGTGGCATACAGACATATGATAAAATAGAACCAAACCAATTCTGGAGGTTATAGTGTGGAAAAATTAGTGTTAATTGATGGAAATAGTTTAAGTTTCCGTGCATTTTATGCATTGCCTCTATTAACGAATCGCGCTGGAATTCATACAAATGCGACTTATGGATTTGCGATGTTATTAGAAAAAATTATCAAAGAAGAAAATCCGACGCATTTCTTAGTCGCGTTTGATGCGGGCAAAACAACATTCAGACATCAAACATATGGTGATTACAAAGGCGGAAGACAAAAGACGCCACCAGAATTAAGCGAACAGTTCCCGCTGATTAGACAACTTTTAGATGCTTATCATATTAAACATTATGAGTTAGAAAATTATGAAGCCGATGATATTATCGGTACATTAAGCAAAGCCGCTGATGAAGCAGGGATGCAGACGATTATTGTAACAGGCGATCGCGACTTAACGCAGCTTGCGACAGATAATGTAACCATTTATTATACGAAAAAAGGTGTAACAGATGTGGACCACTATACACCTGAATTTATTGCTGAAAAATATAATGGACTTAAACCGTCTCAAATTATTGATATGAAAGGTTTAATGGGTGATACATCAGATAATATTCCTGGTATTGCAGGTGTAGGAGAAAAAACAGCGATCAAATTATTGAATCAATTTGATTCTGTTGAAAATCTTTACGACCATTTGGATGAAGTGTCCGGCAAGAAGTTAAAAGAAAAACTTGAAAACGGGCATGAAGATGCATTAATGAGTAAACAGTTAGCCACTATTAATGTAGAGAGCCCGATTGAAGTTTCATTGAAAGATACGAAACGACCTGAAGATACAGATCAAACACAAAAAATCGAACTATTTAAAGAATTAGATTTTAAACAAATGCTGAATCAAATCGATGTGGATGCTGATGTTGAAAGTGAAAGTGCAAAAGAATATAAATTAGAAACAGATTTTGATGCTATCGACTTTGATCAATTAGACGCTGCTGCGATTCATTTTGAAGTGGATGAGGGCGACTATTTAACAGCAGATATTTTAAAATTCGGTCTGCATACAGATGACCATTATGTGGTGATTGACGGATCAGAAGTAACACAACACTCTGCACTTGTTCAATGGTTAGAAAATAAAGATACGAAAAAATATGTCTATGATGCGAAAAAAACGTATGCAGAAGCACATCGTTTGAATATTGATATTCAAAACATTACCTTTGATATTATGCTTGCAAGCTACATTTTAGATCCATCGCGTTCGATTGATGATGTACATTCAGTAGTCAGCCAATATGGACAAAATTATGTGGCTGAAGCGGTACATGTATACGGCAAAGGACGCAAACGCCAAATTCCAGAGGATGAAGTCCTTAATCCTTATATAGCGGCGATATTAGATGCTGTTAATCAATGTGTGCCGATTATGCATGACCAATTAAAAGAATACAATCAACTAGATTTATTCAAAGACTTAGAACTGCCATTAGCACGTATTTTAGGCAAAATGGAAGAACTGGGTGTTTATACGGACGTTGAAGAACTTAAAGAGATGGAAAGCGAAATTCAAGGCAAACTTGATACATTGATTGCATGTATTCATGAAGCAGCCGGCGAATCATTTAATTTAAACTCGCCGAAACAGCTGGGTGTGGTCTTGTTTGAAAAGTTAGAACTGCCTGTTATTAAAAAGACAAAGACAGGTTATTCTACTGCCGTAGATGTACTTGAACAGTTACAAGGCGAACATCCGATTATTGAAGATATTTTAGAATATCGCCAACTCTCAAAACTGCAATCAACGTATGTTGAAGGCTTGCAAAAAGTAATACAAGACGATAATCGTATTCATACACACTTTAACCAAACACTCGCACAAACAGGACGACTGTCTTCAGTTGATCCTAACTTGCAGAACATTCCTGTTCGTTTAGAAGAAGGCAGACGTATCAGAAAAGCATTTAAACCTGCAGAATCAGGCAATGTGATACTATCTGCGGACTACTCTCAAATCGAATTACGTGTATTAGCACACATTACTGAAGATGAAAGTATGATGAAAGCATTCAGAGAAGGACATGACATTCATACTGCAACAGCGATGAAAGTCTTTAATGTCGAAGCGGATGACGTTGATGGTTTAATGCGCAGACAAGCTAAAGCAGTCAACTTCGGAATTGTTTATGGTATCAGTGATTATGGTCTCAGCCAAAGCTTAGGAATCACAAGAAAAGCTGCTAAACAATTTATTGATGACTATTTAGACAGTCTCCCTGGTGTGAAACAATATATGAGCGATATTGTTAAAGATGCGAAAGCAAAAGGATACGTAGAAACATTGCTGCATCGACGCAGATATATTCCTGATATTACAAGCCGTAATTTCAACCGACGCAGTTTCGCAGAGCGTACAGCCATGAATACACCGATTCAAGGCAGTGCTGCAGATATTATCAAACTTGCAATGGTCAATTATGACAAAGCAATTCAAGAAACAGAATTTAATGCGCATTTATTATTACAAGTACACGATGAGTTGATCTTTGAATTGCCTGAAAGCGAAGTTGAAGCGTTCAGTGCCTTTATCGAAGAAATTATGGATAATGCGATAGAACTTGAAGTTCCTTTACAAGTAGATACGAATTACGGACCTACTTGGTATGATGCAAAATAGAAAGAGGGTACAAGATTGCCGGAATTACCAGAAGTTGAACACGTAAAAAGAGGAATAGAGCCTTTTGTGGTGAATCAAACCATAGAAGATGTAGTATTCTCTGATAAAGTTATAACGGGAAAGAAAGAGAACAGAGATACAATTATTAAACAAATGGACTTATCCATGTTTAAAAATCGTACAAAAGGATATAAAATTACACGTGTAGAACGTAGAAGCAAATATATCCTTCTCTATTTGGAAAATTATAGCGACCGCAGAGTAATTGTCAGTCATTTAGGTATGACTGGCGGTTATTTTGTGGTGAATCATTTAGATGAGATTATTGTACCGAATTACAAAAAACACTGGCATGTCAATTTTAAGTTGAGTAGTGGCAAGCAATTGATTTTTTCAGATATCAGACGGTTCGGTGAAATCAGAAATGTAGATGACATTACGGCATATGCTTCATATAAAGATATGGCACCTGAACCTTTTGATGAAAATGCGTTTGCACATTACCAACAACAGTTAAAATTGGGTAAATATAAGAATAAACCGATTAAACAGGTCATATTGGATCATAAAGTCATAGCAGGCTGCGGCAACATTTATGCTTGCGAAGCTTTATTCAATGCGCGTATTCATCCTAAACGCACGGTACAATCTTTAAGTCAAAAAGAACAGCAGCGTGTGTTTGAAGCAGTCGTGGATGTTTTAGCATTAGGCATTGAACAAGGCGGTACAAGTATATCTGATTATCGCCACGCAGACGGAAAGACCGGCCATATGCAAGATTACTTGAATGTATATAAGAAAAAGGTATGTCCGGTATGTAATGGTCCGATTGAAACAGAAGTGATTGCAGGAAGAAACAGTCACTTTTGTCCAAACTGTCAAAAATAAATTGTGAACGAGGGAGATTTTAATATGCAAAAGGTAATAGGTCTAACTGGCGGAATCGGAACTGGAAAATCTACTGTTTCCGAGTTGTTAGCAGTACACGGCTTTAAAATTGTAGATGCTGATATTGCGGCGAGAGAAGCGGTAGAAAAAGGTTCTGAAGGTTTAGAACAAGTCCGCCGAACTTTCGGAGATGAAGCAATAGATGAAAATGGCGAAATGAATCGTAAATACGTGGGCGAAATTGTGTTTAACGATGACAAAAAGCGCGAAGAACTCAACCATATCATTCATCCGATTGTGAGAGAATTGATGGAAAAACAAAAAGAAGCATATCTGGAACAAGGCTATAATGTCATCATGGATATTCCGTTGTTATTTGAAAATAATTTGCAAGATACTGTAGATGAAACTTGGCTGGTATATGCTTCTGAGAGTATTCAAGTGGAACGTTTAATGGAACGTAATGATTTAACACAAGAGGAAGCCAAAGCACGTGTTTACAGTCAGATTTCAATAGACAAAAAACGCCGCATGGCTGATCATGTGATTGATAATCGCGGTACACTATTGGAATTAAAACAAAACCTAGAAGCATTGCTTGTACAAGAAGGCTATATTAAGAGCTCTGAAGAGGTTTAATTCAGTTTCAATAACAATGTAAATATGAAATCAAAAATTGCTTATCATTAATGATAAGTAATTTTTTTGTTAATTTTGATAAAACGCTTTCATTTTTACGTAAATATGCTATACTTATTCCATAAAGTATAACACATATAAAAATCGAGGGGTGCTTTTTATGACAACGAATATTGCAATTAATGGAATGGGACGCATTGGACGCATGGTTTTGCGTATTGCTTCTAAAAATGATGACTTAAATGTGGTAGCAATCAATGCGAGTTATCCTCCAGAAACAATTGCACATTTAGTAAAATACGATACAACACATGGAAAATATGACGGTGAAGTTGAACCGACAGAAAATGGTATTCGTATTGATGGTCATGATATTAAATTAGTTTCAGATCGTAATCCAGAAAATTTACCTTGGAAAGATTTAAATATTGACATTGTCATAGAAGCAACAGGAAAATTCAATCATGGCGACAAAGCAGATGCGCACATTAAAGCAGGTGCTAAAAAAGTATTATTAACAGGTCCTTCAAAAGGCGGCCATGTACAAATGGTTGTTAAAGGTGTAAACAACGAAGACTTAGATGTTGAAGAATACGACATCTTCAGTAATGCTTCTTGTACAACAAACTGTATCGGTCCAGTAGCTAAAGTATTAAACGACAGCTTCGGAATTGAAAATGGTTTAATGACAACTGTTCACGCGATTACAAACGACCAAAAGAATATTGATAATCCGCACAAAGATTTACGTCGTGCGCGTTCATGCAACGAAAGTATTATCCCGACTTCAACAGGTGCAGCAAAGGCATTGAAAGAAGTTTTACCTGAATTAGAAGGTAAATTGCATGGTATGGCATTACGTGTGCCGACTAAAAACGTTTCACTTGTTGACTTAGTTGTAGACTTAAAACAAGATGTTACAGCTGAAGAAGTTAACAAAGCATTTGAAGATGCTGATTTAGACGGTGTATTAGCAGTTTCAGACGAACCGTTAGTATCAGTAGACTTCAATACAAACCCTAACTCAGCAATCGTTGATTCAATGTCAACACTTGTTATGGACGACAAGAAAGTTAAAGTTATCGCTTGGTACGATAATGAGTGGGGTTATTCAAACCGTGTCGTTGATATTGCAGTTCAAATTGGTGAATTGTTAAAGACTAAAGAAACAGCAACAGCTTAATTGATACTGCTGTCATAAATTTTTGACCAGTTAATTGGAAGTAGGGCTCCAATTAACTGGTTTTTTCATGTCTTAGTTTCCTTTCTTTTGTGACAACAATTTTTATAGTATAATAGGCCTAATCAATAAAAGAGGTGAAAATGAATGAAATGCCCTAAATGTAATTCGACACATTCTCGTGTAATAGATTCCAGACATGCTGATGAAGCTAATGCCATTCGCAGACGCCGTGAATGTGAAAATTGCGGGACTCGTTTTACCACATTCGAACATATTGAAATGAGTCCATTAATCGTTGTGAAGAAAGATGGTACGCGTGAACAATTTTCACGTGATAAGATTTTAAATGGGCTAGTTCGTTCATGTGAAAAGAGACCAGTAGGCTATCAGCAGCTTGAAGATATTACCAATAAAGTTGAGTGGCGCCTAAGAGATGAAGGTCAAGCAGAAGTTTCTTCAAGAGAAATAGGCGAACATGTGATGAACTTATTAATGCACGTAGACCAAGTATCTTATGTACGGTTTGCATCAGTTTATAAAGAGTTTAAAGATGTCGATCAATTACTTGCGTCGATGCAAGGTATTTTGCAAGAAAAGAATAAACGGAGTGAATCATAATCATGATGCGTCAAAGTGATTTCGGTTTACGACCTCAAGATCCTTTTAAAGTATTGCAAGCTGAAAAACTATCTGAAGCACAATTAGAAGTGCTTAATCGCTTATTTACGCCGTTAATCGGCACAACAGCTATCGGTGTATACCATTATCTGTCGCAGTTTGCGTCATATCCTGCTGAAAGTAATAAAACACATTATGTGATTATGAGTGAACTGAAGATAAACTTAGGCGATTTCAGAGAAGAGATGAATCGTTTAGAAGCGATAGGGTTAGTCAAAACATTTGCCAAACATAACGAGCAATATTCACAGTTTGTCTATCAATTAATAGAACCTCCCACATCTAAGAAATTCTTTAATGATCCTATGTTGTCTGTCTATTTGTATAAAGAAGCAGGCGGTAAAAGATTCCATGAATTAAGACGCTATTTTGAAAGCACTCCCATTAATTTAGATGAGTATCATGAAGTGACGCGCAATTTTACAGATGTATTTAAAGTACCGAATCATGTATTTGAACAGATGGATACAACCAATTCGATTACGGAAACACCGCGATATGAAGGAATGAATTTAGAGCGGATTCAGTTTGATTTCGAACTGCTGTATCAATTGCTGAGCAATCATTTTGTCAGTGCTGAAATTGTTGAAGAAAAATCTAAGCATCTTATTACACAATTAGCAGTATTATACGGCATCACTCCTGAAGGTATGAAGAACTTGATTTTAAAATCGCTGACAAGTGCACAGAAGATTTCGTTTGAAGAGTTGCGTAAACAAGCGCGTGCCTATTATGCGATTGAGCATGAAAATCAACTGCCTTCATTAGAAGCTAAAGCAGATATACCAAATGCTGCACCAGCAAAAGAAACTGCGGTATCGCTGACAACAATGCCTAAAACAGACGAAGAGTTTGAAGCGTGGTATCAACTGTTAGATGAAACCAGTCCGGTAGATATGTTAACCAGCTGGTCAGATTCAGAACCGACACCAAGTCAAAAGTATTTAATTGAAGACTTGATTGTTCGTGAACAGCTGCCGTTTGGAGTGATAAATATCTTGCTGCAATATGTAATGCTGAAAAATGATAGTCAGCTGCCTAAAACGTATATCTTGGAAATAGCTTCGAATTGGAAGAAAAAAGGTTTCAGTTCGGCAAAAGAAGCCTTTAAGCATGTCAAGTCGATGCAGCAATCGCAAAAAGAGAAAGCACAGCAGCCGCAAACCTATAATAACCGCAGCAAGTTCAATAATTATAGAAAGCAAACGGTATCGAAAGAAATCACTCCGGATTGGCTGTTGAACAGACAGCATGAAAAACGCCGTAAAAAAGGCGAAAAACGAAAAGTAGATACACATGATGAACAATTCTTAAAAGATAGAGAAGCCTTTTTAAAACAATTAAATGAAACATGGAAGGAGGATGAATAAACATGAAACGATTCAGCAATATTATGCAGACATCACCGGATTTTCAAAAACGCTTTGAAAAGATAAAAAGAGATGTTGTCAATGACCCGGATGTCAAAAAATTTCTAGAAGCACATCAATCAGAGGTCACAAATCGTATGATTGAAGAAGATTTGAATATTTTGCAAGAGTATAAAGATCAGCAAAAACAATACGACGGGCATGAATTCAAAGATTGTCCGAATTTTGTAAAGGGGCATGTACCGGAACTTTATATTGAAAATGGCAGAATCAAAATCAAATACCTTCCATGTCCATGTAAAATCAAACATGATCAAGAGCAGAAAGAAGCACATTTGATTACGTCGCATCATATGCAGCGAGATACGCTGGATGCGAAATTAAACGATATTTATATGGATAACCGTGAACGTTTGGATGTCGCAATGGCAGCCAGTCGATTATGTGATGATATCGTGAAAGGCAAAAGGGTCAAAGGTTTATACTTATACGGCTCTTTCGGCACAGGCAAATCCTTTATATTAGGTGCAATTGCCAATCAGCTGAAATCTAAATTAATTCCGTCTACCATTGTTTACTTGCCGGAATTTATCCGTACATTAAAGAACGGTTTTAAAGATGGTTCTTTTGAACGCAAACTGCAAGTGGTCAGAGAAGCTGAAATTTTAATGCTTGATGATATCGGTGCTGAAGAAGTTACACCGTGGGTGCGTGATGAAGTGATTGGACCGCTGCTGCATTACAGAATGGTTCAAGAATTACCGACATTCTTCAGTTCAAACTTTGATTTCAAAGCCTTAGAACATCATCTTTCGATTACAAGAGATGGATCTGAGCAGACAAAAGCTGCACGAATTATGGAACGTATTAAATCGTTAGCGGAACCTTACGAATTAGTAGGAGAGAATTTACGTGACGATTGATATTTTTAGAAAATAGGTTATAATGGAATTAAATCTAAATCAACGTAAACATAAGAGGATATGACAATTTATTCCCTGCTATACAGAAAGCTGCTGGTGATGAGAATGCGGCTATCATAATAAAGTGTTACTCCCTTTTAGATATGATATTTGTAATGAATATCCGGCTCAAGACCGTTATCTTATGCAGAGATGAGAAACAGTTATATGGGAATGTTCCTGTTTCTTAAACTAGGGTGGTATCACGAGAACCTCGTCCCTTTACAGGGCGGGGTTCTTTTTATTTTTACGTGAGATTAAAAATGGAGGCGTTTTTAAATGGATAAAATCAACATTACTTTTCCAGATGGAAATAGTACTGAATTCGACAAAGGTATTACAACTGAAGAGATCGCACAATCAATCAGTCCGGGATTAAGAAAGAAAGCAGTTGCCGGCAAAATCAATGGACAAATGGTAGATTTAACACGTCCGCTAGAAGCAGACGGCACAATTGAAATTGTGACACCTGGCAGCGATGAAGCATTAGAAGTATTACGTCATTCAACAGCACATTTAATGGCACAAGCACTTAAACGTTTATACGGAGATGTTAAATTCGGTGTAGGTCCTGTCATTGAAGGCGGTTTCTACTATGACTTTGATACAGATGCTAAAATTTCTTCTGAAGATTTCCCAGAAATCGAAAAAACAATGAAACAAATCGTGAATGAAAATCATAAAATTGAACGCAAAGTAGTCAGCCGCGACGAAGCAAAAGCATTCTTCAGCGACGACCCGTACAAACAAGAATTAATCGATGCGATTCCTGAAGATGAAAATGTGACACTTTATACACAAGGCGAATTCACTGACTTATGCCGCGGTGTACATGTGCCATCAACTTCTAAAATCAAAGAGTTCAAATTGCTTTCAACAGCTGGTGCATATTGGCGCGGCGACAGCAACAACAAAATGCTGCAACGTATTTACGGAACTGCATTCTTCGACAAAAAAGATTTAAAAGCACACTTGAAAATGCTGGAAGAACGTAAAGAACGCGATCACCGTAAAATCGGTAAAGAACTTGAATTGTTTATGAACAGCCAATTAGTAGGTGCAGGTTTGCCGTTATGGTTGCCGAACGGTGCAACTATCCGTCGTGAAATCGAACGGTATATTGTGGATAAAGAGGTCAGCTTAGGTTACGACCACGTATATACACCAGTAATGGCGAACGTAGATTTATATAAAACATCAGGTCACTGGGATCACTATCAAGATGACATGTTCCCACCGATGAAATTGGATGAAACTGAAGAAATGGTTATGCGTCCGATGAACTGCCCGCATCATATGATGATTTATAAAAACAAACCGCATTCATACAGAGAATTGCCGATTCGTTTAGCTGAATTAGGTACAATGCACCGTTATGAAGCAAGTGGTGCTGTATCAGGCTTGCAGCGTGTCCGCGGTATGACTTTGAATGATGCGCATATCTTCGTACGTCCAGATCAAATCAAAGAAGAATTCAAACGCGTTGTACAATTAATCTTAGACGTGTATGACGACTTTGGTTTCGAAAACTACAAATTCCGTTTAAGCTATCGTGATCCAGAAGATACTGAAAAATACTTCGATGACGATGAAATGTGGGATAAAGCAGAAGCAATGCTTAAAGAAGCAGTAGATGAAATGGGCTTGCCATATGAAGAAGCAATCGGCGAAGCGGCATTCTACGGTCCTAAATTAGATGTTCAAGTGAAAACAGCTATGGGTAAAGAAGAAACTTTATCAACTGCACAACTTGACTTCTTATTGCCAGAACGCTTTGATTTAGCGTATATCGGCAAAGACGGAGAAGAACACCGCCCAGTTGTTATTCACCGCGGTGTAGTATCAACAATGGAACGTTTCGTAGCATTCTTAACAGAAGAAACAAAAGGTGCATTCCCAACTTGGTTAGCACCAATGCAAGTTGAAATCATTCCTGTAAATGTTAATTTGCATTATGATTATGCGCGTCAAATTCAAGATGAATTGAAATCTCAAGGTGTACGCGTTGAAATTGATGACCGCAATGAAAAAATGGGCTACAAAATCCGTGAAGCACAAATGCATAAAATTCCTTATCAATTAGTAATCGGTGATAAAGAAATTGAAAATAATGAAGTCAACGTACGTCAATATGGTTCAAAAGAACAAGAAACAGTTGAAAAAGATGAATTCATTTGGAATTTAGTAGACGAAATCCGATTGAAAAAACAAAGACAAAATTAACTCCTTGATATTACAGAAGAATTAATGTATATTACAATGTAGTTGAATAAATATTAAAAAAGTGTTAGAGGTTGCATCTTTGAAGAGTTGCTTATCAGAAGCTTTATCGGAGCGTATGTTGAATAAGTTAAAGGCAAAGATGCCGAAATTTACAATAGCCGTAACTATTGTATTTTGGGACAGTTTCCTAATAGGAGCTGTACTGTCACATAATGTGATGTGCTACCGTATATTATAAAGTTCTAATGATGGTCGCATATCAAACAAGATAGCGGCCATCATTTTTATATTCATGCAAGCCTCTATACTAAAGAAAGGAATCGATTATGAACAATCAATCTAATCAGGATGCAGGCATCCAAAGAGGTCTGAAAGACCGACATATTTCCATGATTGCAATCGGCGGATGTATCGGAACAGGTTTATTCGTAACATCAGGCGGCGCAATTCATGATGCTGGGCCTTTAGGAGCGCTTTTAGCGTATGCTGTTATTGGTATTATGGTTTTCTTCCTAATGACTTCATTAGGTGAGATGGCAACGTATTTACCAGTCTCTGGTTCATTCAGTACGTATGCCACTCGATTTGTAGACCCGTCATTAGGCTTTGCTTTAGGATGGAACTATTGGTTTAACTGGGTTATCACTGTCGCAGCAGACGTAACCATTGCTGCACAAGTCATTCAGTATTGGGACCCGATGAAAAGTATTCCAGCTTGGGCATGGAGTGTTTTATTCCTTATCATTATCTTTGCACTGAACTCATTGTCAGTTCGTGTCTATGGTGAAAGTGAATATTGGTTTGCATTAATTAAAGTTGTAACAGTAATTGTTTTTATCGCAATCGGGCTGCTTACAATTGTCGGAATTATGGGCGGAAAATTCATTGGATTTGAAACCTTTACTTCAGGCGACGGTCCAATCCTAGGCGGTAATTTAGGCGGAAGCTTATTATCTATCTTAGGTGTATTCTTAATTGCTGGTTTCTCTTTCCAAGGAACTGAGCTGATCGGTATTACAGCAGGGGAATCTGAAAACCCTGAACGTGCTGTACCAAAAGCAATCAAACAAGTATTCTGGAGAATTTTATTATTCTATATTTTAGCAATTTTTGTTATCGGTATGATTATCCCTTATACTCATCCAGCATTGATGGGCGGGGAAGATAACATTGCGACATCTCCATTTACATTAGTATTTAAAAATGCCGGTTTAGCATTCGCAGCTTCATTCATGAACGCAGTTATCTTAACTTCTGTATTATCTGCCGGCAACTCAGGTATGTATGCATCAACACGTATGCTGTACTCTATGAGTAAAGATAAACTTGCTGCACCAGTATTCGGCAAAACATCTAAACAAGGTGTACCATTCATCGCATTAGTTGCGACAGGTGTAGTTACAGTTGCTATTTTCTTATTACAAAAATTAAGCGGCGGCGCTTATGAATATATTGTTGCTGCGAGCGGTATGACTGGATTTATTGCTTGGGTTGGTATTGCAATCAGCCATTATCGTTTCAGACGTGCATTCACTGCACAGCATCATCATAAATATGAATTGAAATATAAAGCAAAATGGTCCCCATTCGGACCTATCTTTGCAGGTATCTTATGTGTGATTGTTATTATCGGACAAGATGTCGACTTCATTAAAACAGGCGACTTTGATCCTAACAGATTTTTAATCACATATATGGGTATCCCAGTATTCTTAGCATTCTTCTTGTATCATAAAATCAGATACAAAACGAAAAAAATTCCATTGAAAGACGTAGATTTGCGTCAAGACGTGAATATGAGCCAATTTAAATAAAGTTTCAAATTTTAATTGACTTTATCTCTCAATGTTGATATGATTGTATACGTTGAATACGAAACGAACCAAGTAGAAGCTTCCCGCTTCTCACCTGTAGCGACGCTTAAGGCTGTTGGCAGGTCCAAAACAACGTTGCAATAAGACAACGTTGACTTTATGGAAAAGAGCGGGCACTTCTGTGTCCGCTCTTTTTACTTGGGATATTTCGTAAATATAACGGAGGTGTTAACCATAGCAAAGGATCAAACGCAAGTTAACGAAAGAATTCGTGCAAGAGAAATTCGTGTCATTGGTCAAGACGGTGAACAAATCGGTGTTAAACAAAAACGTGAAGCATTAGAAATGGCGGATCGTGTAGGTTTAGATTTAGTCGTAGTCGCGCCTAATGCTAAACCTCCTGTTGCTCGTATTATGGATTACGGTAAATACAAATTCGAACAACAGAAAAAAGAAAAAGAAATGAAGAAAAAACAAAAAGTTATCAACGTTAAAGAAATTCGTTTAAGTCCAACAATTGAGGAACATGACTTCCAAACTAAGTTGAAACAAGGACGCAAATTCTTAACTAAAGGCGATAAATGTAAAGTTTCAATTCGTTTCAGAGGACGTGCTATTACGCATAAGGAAATTGGTCAACGTGTATTAGAGAAATTTGCAGGCGAATGCAAAGACATCGCTACAGTTGAACAAAAGCCTAAAATGGAAGGCCGTCAAATGTTTATCATGCTAGCACCACTAGCAGAAAAATAATTTTTAAAGATATTATAGGAGGAATTTCATTATGCCAAAAATGAAAACACACCGCGGAGCAGCTAAACGTGTTAAAAGAACTGCTACAGGTAAATTAAAACGTTCAAGAGCTTTCACATCTCACTTATTCGCAAACAAAAGCACTAAGCAAAAACGTAAATTACGTAAAGCAAGCTTAGTATCACCAAGTGATATGAAACGCGTAAAACAATTATTAGCTTACAAAAAATAATTGACTAGAATCAAAACGCATAATCAGTTCTGCTTTAGCTTTGATGAAAAGATTGCAGACTGAACCAAATTAAAATAATCAAGTTATAGATATAACCAAGGAGGAATTCAATATGCCACGTGTTAAAGGTGGAACAGTAACAAGAGCACGTCGTAAAAAAGTAATCAAATTAGCTAAAGGTTACTTCGGCGCAAAACGTACTTTATATAAAACAGCTAAACAACAAGTAATGAAATCAGGTCAATACGCTTTCCGTGACCGTCGTCAAAGAAAACGCGACTTCCGTAAATTATGGATCACTCGTATCAATGCGGCTGCACGCAACCACGGTTTAAGCTACTCTAAATTAATGAACGGCTTAAAACAAGCTGACATCGATATCAACCGTAAAATGCTTTCTGAAATCGCAATTTCAGACGACAAAGCTTTCGGTGAATTAGTAGAAAAAGCTAAAGCAGCTTTAAAATAATCAACTTACAATACTCAATCATTGGTAATCTTTATACTGATGATTGAGTTTTTTATTAGAAGCAGCTTTACGCAGATTTCAAATCTTTGATAAAATAACAACGAGTACATATGTAAATAGTAAAGGAGAAAACCATGTCAAAATTTGATGAGAAAATCATTGTAGTACCAAGAGATATTGTGTTTAATCATGAAAAAAATGCTTTCAACGGCTTTTTACCGCAAAATGATCCAACTGGGGAAGCTATTTTTGAAACGTTAGATAAATATGAAGTAAAACGCCGCGGAGATATGGAAGAAGATCCTGCGTACAAACAACTTATCTCATATTGCTTGCTAGAAAATGAAAAAGGCGAAACGCTCGTATATGAACGTTTATCTGGCGGCGGCGAAGACCGCTTGCATGGTCAATCTTCTATCGGTGTAGGCGGACATATGAATGATGTAATGGACGCACAAACAATTAATGAAGTATTGCGTGTGAATGCACAACGAGAATTAGAAGAAGAAGTCGGTTTAAGTACAAGCAAAACACAAAATATGGAATATATCGGTTTCATTAATGATGATACGAATGAAGTGGGCGAAGTACATTTAGGAATCGTCTTTAAAATCAGAGTGGATTCTGAAAATGTAGAAGCCAAAGAAACAGATACACTTAAAATCAAATGGGTGAATCAAGGCAGAATCGAAGACTATGATGATTTTGAAACTTGGAGTGCGCTCATCTTAAAAGCATTGAATTAGAAGCGGGTGTTAACATGTCTGATGTAATTCCATTCCCTCAAAACAAAGCAAAACTGACGAAAGATATTAAATCGCATTTTGAACATGAAAATTACGATGAGATGTACGATGCATTTATGAAATTCGAAAAAAGTTTTGAATTAGATACTGAATTAGCTTTATTAAAATGTGAGATGCTTCTAAGAATGGAACAATATTTGGAATTGAGAGAAGAAGCAATCATCCTATTGAAACAGGGTTTTGATGCCTACAATCGCTTAATGGTCTATTATATGACCAGCTTGCATGGGTTAGGACAGTACTATGAATGTGTGGAAGTCTTTAATCAGATTATAGATCAAGTGAATGATCATGATATCCGCATGCAGCTGTTTCCGATTAAAGAAGATGCCCAAATGCAGCTGAATGAAAACAAAAAGCATTATATCAGCAGGATGAAACAATTTACCGAATTGCAAGTCGATCAGCAGTTGTATTTATTGTTCGATATGATGCATGAAGGACAGTATGGTTTTTCAGATACGTTCGCAGAAATCATCAACCAAACAACATTACATGCACACGTTCAAACCATTATTTTGGAATACTTGAAAAAAGCACAATACCGCCATCATGTGAAATTCATTAAAAATAAAACAGAGTTCGATGTCGTACCTAAAGACTTGCCCGGCTTAGAGTATGCACCTTTTACACAAAAGGTGATTCCTGAAGTAATGCAGCGGTTTGAGGATGCTTTCGGAGATCAAATGAGACCGGAAATTTCTCAGATGCTGCAAGGCTTTGCGATTGGGATTTATCCGCTTGAAATTGAAACATACGCGCCAATTGACGAGTGGATTACGACCTTCTTCAATTATATACAGTCAATGTTGAATCTGTCTGTATCTGATGAATTGAAGATGAATGATGAGGTCCTTAAATGGATTCATCTGATTGAACAGAATATCACAAAATGATTAGGGTATTATGATAGTATTACAACAATTAAGAGAAAAGATTAAATTGCAGCAGCAACTCGCAATACACTAATCACAAGGTTTGTAACCGTATTGTACGTATGCTATAATGAAAAAGTTGAAAAATTAAAATTACGATTATCATGGAGGTTTTTATATCATGACAGCAACATGGGAAAAAAAGGAAGGTAACCAAGGCGTTTTAGAAGTTACTGTTCCTGCTAAAAAAGTAGATCAAGCAATTGATCAAGCATTCAAGAAAGTAGTTAAACAAGTAAATATTCCTGGTTTCCGTAAAGGAAAAGTACCTCGCCAAATCTTTGAACAACGTTTTGGTGTAGAAGCACTTTACCAAGATGCAGTTGATCTTTTATTACCAGAAGCTTACGGTGAAGCTATCGAAGAAACAGGTATCAAACCAGTTGATCAACCTGAAATCGAAGTTACACAAATTGAAAAAGGCAAAGACTTGACTTTCAACGCTACTGTAACTGTAGAACCAGAAGTTAAACTTGGAGACTACAAAGGTCTTGAAGTTGAAAAGCAAAATGCTGAATTAACAGACGAAGAATTACAAGAACAAATTGATCACAGCTTAGGTCACTTAGCTGAAATGGTAATCAAAGAAGAGGGTGCAGTTGAAGAAGGCGATACTGTAAACTTAGACTTCGATGGTTATGTTGACGGGGAACAATTCGAAGGCGGACAAGCTGAAGGCTACGATTTAGAAATCGGTTCAGGTATGTTCATTCCTGGATTTGAAGAGCAATTAGTAGGCTTGAATACTGGCGACGAAAAAGACGTTAAAGTTACATTCCCTGAAGAATACCACGCTGAAGAATTAGCGGGTAAAGAAGCGACTTTCAAAGTTAAAATCAACGAAGTTAAATACAAAAACGTTCCTGAATTAGACGATGAAATCGCTAATGAATTAGATTCAGATGCGGATAACGTTGAAGAATACAAGCAAAATCTTCGCAAACGTCTTGAAGAAGAGAAAAAAGTCAACGCTGAAAACGTTGAAAAGGAAGAAGCAATCAACAAAGCTGTTGAAAATGCTGAAGTAGATATTCCTGAAGCAATGATCAACACTGAATTAAACCGTATGATGCAAGAATTCGAACAACGTATTCAACAATCAGGTTTAAACTTAGAAACTTACTTCCAAATCTCAGGTCAAGATGAGTCTCAATTAAGAGAACAAATGAAAGACGATGCTGAAGCACGTGTTAAAACAAACTTAACATTAACTGCAATCGCAAATGCTGAAGACATCGAAGCATCTGATGAAGATATCGATAAAGAATTAGAAGCAATGAGCGAACAATTCGGCATCTCAGCTGAAGATATCAAGAAAACATTAGGCAACACTGACTTAATCAAAGGTGATGTACGTGTTAAAAAAGTTATCGACTTATTAGTGGATAATGCTAAATTTGTTGAAGCTTCTGAAGATAAAAAAGAAGAAAAAGAAGACAAATAATCAATTCATTTCCAATTGAATAAATGAATGGGTAGAGGGTGAAGTTGCATTTCTAATGTGTCAATCAGCTTGAGAGATTCAAGGTGTTTGAGTTGCAGAATGTAGTTTCATCCTCTACAGTGATTTGTAATCGTAATTATTTCGTTTTAGTAAACCCTATGCTATATTGTTTGTAAGCAACATTGTTGCATAAACTTTACAAAATGATATATTCGATATACAAGTTCAATAAAGTAAAAATCTCATCATAGATATAATCAATACAATCATCAATAATTCTTAACCTGATTTAAGGAACTGTAATGATTGGTTTAAAAGTAACGATAAAGTCTATAAACAAATTCATTGCATAGTTTAAAGTGTTTGCGTATAGTCTTTATGGAATAGAGGTGTAAATAATAAATGTTTAAATTCAATGAAGATGAAGAAAAATTGAAGTGTTCTTTCTGTGGTAAGGACCAAGATCAAGTTAAGAAACTTGTGGCAGGCAGCGGTGTCTACATTTGTAACGAATGTATCGAATTATGTTCTGAAATCGTAGAAGAAGAACTTGCCCAAAATGCTACAGAAGAATTTACAGATTTACCAACTCCGAAAGAAATTATGGATCAACTAAATAACTATGTCATTGGTCAAGAGAAAGCGAAAAAATCATTATCAGTGGCGGTATACAACCATTACAAACGTATCCAACAATTAGGGCCTAAAGATGATGAAGTAGAATTACAAAAAAGTAACGTCGCTTTAATCGGACCAACTGGTAGCGGTAAAACATTACTTGCACAAACATTAGCGAAAACGTTGAACGTGCCATTTGCGATTGCAGATGCGACAAGTTTAACTGAAGCTGGTTATGTAGGTGAAGACGTAGAAAATATCTTACTACGTTTAATCCAAGCAGCTGATTTCGATATCGATAAAGCTGAAAAAGGTATTATTTACGTGGATGAAATCGATAAGATTGCACGTAAATCTGAAAATACTTCAATTACCCGTGATGTTTCTGGTGAAGGTGTACAACAAGCATTGCTTAAAATCTTAGAAGGTACAACTGCTAGTGTACCGCCGCAAGGTGGACGTAAGCATCCTAACCAAGAATTCATCCAAATCGACACGACTAATATCTTATTCATCTTAGGCGGTGCCTTTGACGGAATCGATGATGTTATCAAACGCCGTTTAGGTGAAAAAGTGATTGGATTTGCTAGTAATGAAGCTGCAAAATATGACGAAAGTGCATTGCTAGAACACATCCGTCCTGAGGACTTGCAATCTTACGGATTGATTCCTGAATTTATCGGACGTATTCCAATCGTAGCGAACTTAGAAACATTAGATATTTCAGCATTGAAAAATATCTTAACACAACCTAAGAACGCTTTAGTAAAACAATACAAGAAAATGCTTGAGCTTGATCATGTAGAACTTGAATTTACAGAAGAAGCCTTATCAGCAATTGCTGAAAAAGCAATCGAACGTAAAACAGGTGCACGAGGTTTACGCTCAATTATCGAAGAATCATTAATTGAAATCATGTATGATATCCCATCTACTGAAGAAGTAGCAAAAGTGGTTATCACTGAAAATACAATTAATAACGAGTCTACGCCTGAATTATATGGCGAAGACGGTAATGAAGTTAACTTAGAAAAAACTTCTGCATAATCGTATTGCATATTGCATTCTCAGCACTGATTAGGTGCTGAGAATGCTTTTTTTATACTTTTCTTTCGAAATCGTTGCACTTTCGAATTTGTTATCTGATATAATGAAACGCGAATCAATCTATAAAGGATAGAAAAGAGGTCGAAAATGGATATCAACCCGAATAATATAGAACTATTGATCAGTGCAGTAAAACCTGAACAGTATCCAGAATCAGGACTGGATGAGGTTGCTTTAAGCGGACGCTCTAATGTAGGGAAGTCCACATTTATCAATAGTATGATTGGCCGTAAAAATATGGCCAGAACATCACAGCAACCTGGTAAAACACAAACACTTAACTTTTATGATATCGATAACCAATTAATCTTTGTCGATGTGCCTGGATACGGCTATGCGAAAGTCAGCAAAAAACAAAGAGAACAATTCGGTAAAATGATTGAAAAGTACATTACTCAGCGTGAACAGCTGAAGCTTGTGATTCAATTAATCGATATCAGACATGCGCCGACAGAAGATGACGTGTTAATGTACGATTTCTTAAAGTACTATGATTTGCCTGTCTTAATCATTGCGACAAAGCAAGATAAAATTGCTAAAGGCAAAATTCAAAAACATCTTAAAGTAATCAGAGAAAAATTAGAGATGGAAAGTGAAGATACGATTATCAGTTACTCTTCCATTAACAATAAAAACCAGCAAGTCATTTGGAATGCGATAGAGCAATATTTATAATCGTTCTAATGTAGCAGTCAAAAGTGTCATGAAAGTGCAATCACAATCTATGTATACAAAAAGCACAGCAAGCGTTATAGCACTTGTGTCTAAAATATGAATGGATTTTACATTGATTCTTAAATTTGACGAATTTTTGACTGAACAAATGCTAGATTAGAATATTTCTAAATAAACCGGCTTGATGACTTTAAGGTTATAATTTGTGTGTTATAATGTAGGTATTGTCAATAGTATGGAGGGCGTTATAAATGCATATAATTGCGATAAGCATCAACCATCGTACCGCTGATGTAGCACTGAGAGAAAAAGTTGCTTTCAAAGCTGATGCCATACATGAATCGCATATTGATTTGTTTGAAACAAAATCAATATTAGAAAATGTAATATTGTCTACGTGCAACCGCACAGAAGTATACGCTGTTA
Source organism: Staphylococcus sp. IVB6181 (assembly GCF_025561445.1). Classification (NCBI taxonomy): domain Bacteria; kingdom Bacillati; phylum Bacillota; class Bacilli; order Caryophanales; family Staphylococcaceae; genus Staphylococcus; species Staphylococcus sp. IVB6181. The sequence continues at coordinate 1,367,823 of NZ_CP095096.1, forward strand.
CGGATCAAATCCACACAGGCCGTTATTACATTCAGCGCTTCTTAGCTCGTAAATTCGGTTTGGAAGTAGATGAAATCAAGGCAATGTCAGAAGCGTTGGTTGGAGACGAAGCTGTAGAACACTTATTTAATGTAACATCTGGATTAGACTCGATTGTGTTAGGGGAAACACAAATCTTAGGTCAAATGAGAGATGCGTTCTTTACAGCACAAGAAGTAGGTACAACAGGTACGATATTTAATCATTTATTTAAACAAGCAATCACATTCGCTAAACGTGCACACAACGAAACAGATATCGCAGATAATGCGGTAAGTGTTTCTTATGCGGCCGTTGAACTTGCTAAAAAAGTATTCGGCAACTTGAAATCACAGCATGCGGTGATTATCGGTGCAGGCGAAATGAGCGAATTGTCATTGTTAAATCTGTTAGGTTCTGGAATTGAGAAAGTTACAGTTGTTAACAGAACTGCTGAACGCGCACGCGATTTAGCAGATAAGCATCAAGTAGATTATGCACAATTAGACGAACTAGAATCATTATTAGTCAATGCTGATATTGTAATCAGTTCAACAAGTGCATCAGAATATATTATTACTCAAAGCATGATGGAAACTGTTACACGTCAACGCAAACAAGAACCGATGGTATTAATTGATATCGCAGTGCCGAGAGATATTGATCCAGCTATTGAGTCAGACATGAATGTGTTCAGTTACGATATCGATGATCTTAAAGGTTTAGTAGATGCCAACTTGCGTGAAAGAGAAGCAGCAGCAGCTCAAATTGCTGATCAAATTCCGCAAGAAATTGCCTCACACAATGATTGGGTGAACATGCTGGGCGTTGTTCCAGTTATCAGAGCATTGCGTGAAAAAGCAATGAATATCCAGCAAGAAACAATGGATAGTATTGATCGTAAATTACCTGATTTAAGCGAACGTGAACGCAAAGTAATCTCAAAACATACTAAGAGTATCATTAACCAAATGCTGAAAGATCCGATTAAACAAGCGAAAGAATTGAGTAATGATAAAAATAGCAGTGAAAAATTAGAGCTGTTCCAAAACATCTTTGATATTGAGGCTGAAAGCGAGTATGAAAAGAGCGTCGCAAAGAAAGAACGCAAACTCTCAGCACGACAAATCTTAGGTTTTGAATAAGCAGCCATAGTATGGTGATAATATGCAAGATATGTTTTTCGTGCGTTTCCATGAAGTAACTTTGCTGATTTATTTACTCAGTATTTCTTGCTATTTTTATGATTTTTTTAAAAAGAATCATAAAATTAGAACGTTAGGGTTTTACACACTAGGGATTGTTTGGGTATTGCAAACAATCTCTTTGTCTTTATATATCAATATGGCAAAAGCAGTTCCGTTAGGATCAGTTTTTGATGTGTTTTATTTTTTAAACTGGCTGATTTTATCATTTTCTATTGTAATCAGTGTAGTAAAGCACTTGGAGTTTTCTATATTTTTGTTCAATGCAATAGGGTTTATTGTCATGGCGATTCACACATTCAGACCGAATGAAACGTTTATTCAAAAAGCAGAATTTAACGTAAACCATGAGTTATTAATCATTCATGTCTCATTGGCTATCGTCAGTTATGCTTTCTTTTCATTAGCGTTTGTGAATGCTGCTTTATACGTATTGCAGTATCGCAACCTTAAACAAAAGCATTTTGACCAAAAATATTTTAGAATAGGTAGTGTAAACACCTTAGAAAAGATGACTTTCTATTCGACTATCATTGGTTTTACTTTGCTGGTCATTGGTGTCATCCTTGGAGCACAATGGGGTTTTCAGACAATAGGTTATAATATCTTATTGGACCCTAAAGTGATATCTTCAATTATAGTAATGGTGTGCTATGTGATATATATTCTTATTCGCACTAAAAAATGGGTAAGCCCTATAAATCAAGTATTGTTTAATATGCTGATTTATATGTTCAGTATGTTTAACTTAATATTCGTTTCGCATTTCCCGAACTTTTTTGGGTAATGACAACCTTTAAGCAGAGGAGGAAGTTGACGTGCGCAAGCTTGTCGTTGGTTCAAGAAGAAGTAAGCTCGCATTGACGCAAAGCCGTCAATTTATTGAAAAGTTAAAAGAGGTACAACCAGATTTAGATATTGAAATAAAGGAAATTGTCACAAAAGGTGACCAAATCGTGGATAGACAATTATCTAAAGTAGGCGGAAAAGGTTTGTTCGTCAAAGAAATTCAACAAGCTTTATTCGACCATGAAATTGATTTTGCCATCCATTCTTTAAAGGATGTACCAAGTGAGTTGCCGGAAGGATTAACACTCGGCTGTGTTCCTGACAGAGAAATTCCTTTTGATGCATTTATTTCAAAAAATCATGTACAGCTCCAAGATTTGCCGGACGGCAGTATTGTAGGAACAAGTTCATTAAGACGCGGAGCACAAATATTAGCAAAATATCCTAATTTAGAAATCAAATGGATCCGAGGTAATATTGATACGCGTCTGCATAAACTAGAAACAGAAGACTATGATGCGATTATATTAGCAGCTGCAGGATTGCGCAGAATGGGATGGTCTGACGATATCGTAACGCAATATCTTGAACAAGATATGCTGATTCCAGCTATCGGCCAAGGCGCATTAGGTATTGAGTGCCGCAGCGATGATGATGAATTATTAGAATTATTGACGAAAGTGCACAATCAAAGTGTAGCTGAATGTGTAACGGCAGAGCGTACATTCTTAAAAGAAATGAACGGCAGCTGCCAAGTGCCGATCGGCGGTTATGCGACAGTCGGCGATAATGGTCAGCTTTCATTCACTGGTTTAATAATGTCTCCAGACGGCAAACAACGCTTCGAACATTCTGTGACAGGCCAAAATCCAGTGGAATTAGGCAAAGAAGTCAGTGATGTTTTGAAAAAACAAGGCGCTGATAAAATTATTGAAGCATTAAATGAGGAAGAGTAGTCTATAATACGGAGATGAATTCTTATGCCATCATCAGTCATAATGACACAAACGAGTTCTATTCATGATACAAGCAATGATTTGATTCATTTGCCATTCATACAAATCCAACCATTGTCATTTGATGAAAGCTTACTCACTCATCACTATCATTGGATTATCTTTTCATCAAAGAATGCAGTTCGGTATTTTTTACCTTATTTAGATCAAGTAAAGTATGATAAAGTTGCGGTAATTGGTGAAAAAACCCGACGTTTTTGCGGTTTGCATGATATTTTTGTCGACTTTTGTCCTGACGATTACTCTCAAGAAGGCTTTTTAGCAGCGTTCTCTTTCAATCAAGATGAAACTATTTTTATCCCAAGCAGTGCTGCTGCTCGTCCTTTGCTGGAAAACGAACTTGCACAACGAGGTGCCAAAGTGACAAAAGTCGACTTATATCGACCGGTTCAGCATAAAGCTAACATTGAAAAAGCGATTCAATTATTACGTATGCATCAGGCAGAAGGCATTGCATTTGCCAGTTCTTCTTCTGCGGGTAATTTTTTTAATACTTTAAAGCAAAAGCATTTGAAATTATCATTTTCATGTTATGCTATCGGCCAACCTACTTATGACACGATTCATAAGTACGGATACGATGCATATATCGCAAAAATACAAACAATCGACGGTTTAATCAATACAATTAAAGAAAGTAGGAATCATAAATGAGTTTTGACAGACACAGAAGATTACGTGTAAATGAATCTATGCGTAGTCTTGTTAGAGAAAATCACGTAAGAAAAGAAGATTTGATTTATCCTATCTTTGTAGTGGAAAGAGATGACGTTAAAGAAGAAATTCCTTCCATGCCTGGTATTTATCAAATCAGCTTAAATCGATTAGATGAAGAGCTAAAAGAAGCGTATGATTTAGGAATACGAGCAGTGATGTTCTTTGGTGTCCCAAACGAAAAAGATGCGGTTGGAACAGGTGCTTATGCACATGAAGGTATCATTCAAAAAGCAACATGCAAATCTAAACAGCTTTATCCGGATATGCTTGTATTAGCAGATACTTGCTTATGCGAATACACGGATCACGGCCATTGCGGTTTAATCGATGATCATACACATGACGTTGATAACGATAAAACATTGCCTTTATTGGTTAAAACAGCTATATCGCAAGTTGAAGCAGGGGCTGACATTATCGCACCAAGCAATATGATGGACGGTTTCGTTGCTGAAATCCGTAAAGGTTTAGATGACGCTGGTTACTACAATATTCCAATCATGAGTTATGGTATTAAATACGCATCTAGTTTCTACGGTCCATTCCGTGATGCAGCAGAATCAACACCATCATTCGGTGACAGAAAAACTTATCAAATGGATCCTTCAAACAGAAGAGAAGCTTTGCTTGAATTAGAAAGCGACTTAAAAGAAGGTGCTGACATGATGATTGTCAAACCAGCACTTAGTTTCTTAGATATCATCAGAGATGTTAGAGAAAGAACGAATGTTCCAGTTATTGCTTATAATGTCAGCGGTGAATACAGCATGACAAAAGCAGCAGCACTTCAAGGTTGGATTGATGAAGAAAAAATCGTAATGGAACAAATGATTTCTATGAAACGTGCAGGCGCAGATATGATTATTACGTATTTCTCAAAAGATATTTGCCGTTACTTAGATAATAAGGAGGACGA